>NZ_LT699725.1:0-25870 GCF_900155395.1 Merdibacter massiliensis | reverse complement strand
ACATCCGTCTTATTTTTTGTATTAATATCTAGATTCCAAGCCCAGTGAGCAGCTTTTTCACCCCAATATGGGTCAGAAGCATAGCTGAGCATCCCGCTGCCTTTGTCGCCTAAAAATGAACCATGATAAGTAGAATATTTCGGTGTGGAATACCATAGATTGACATAGTATTTTGTATGATCCATGATACTGTTTTGCGGTGAGCTATAACCATTGGCTAATCCTGGATCGGAATCTACAGCATTGTGTCCGAATAAATTATTTTTGCTTTTCGCAATATTGCTTGTACCAAATGCGCTTTCATTTGCAGAAACGCCAAACACTAATAAAGCATTTGCTCCATATTCATTTTGATATTGAATATAATATTTCCCCATTTCATACATCTTCGTAGATGAAGCTGTATAAAGGTCACCTAAATATGATTTTACATAATTATTGATATCCGATGCAGTAAAGCTCGTTTTTGAGCGGTTTGATACGAATTGATAGTAGTTATAATATGGTTGATCTGCATTAATTGCATTTTTCCTGGTATCATTGAGATAATCGTCCAACATATCAAGGTAATCTGTATAAAAATAATGTCCGTCATAACTGTAATAATATACGTTATTCTTCATATACGGCTGGATCTCGCCGACTGTAATTGCACTTGCATAACTATTTCCATATATGCTGTTTTTGATGTAATGTTTCAATATTCCTTGTTCACAACGGTAAAAACTTACATACCAGTCTTCTGTAGCATCTAATATTTCCACTTCACTGGGATTGACCAATCCCACTACACCAGACAGCATAAATTTTACTTTCCCGTTTTCATAACCAAGATAAGCAGCATCAGCTGCATAATAGCCATTTGTATAACCGCTCTCTCCGGTATTTGCATCTATGTAGTTCGTGTTTTGTGATGCTGAACTTTTTGTACGGAAATTAACGATTCCATATTTTAGATCTTGTATTCCGCCAATGCTCAGTCCATCTTGCTTTAGATGTGCTTGTTCTTGTGCCGTTTCTTCTTCCATTTCTTCTTTATCCATAACGACCAAGCGTCCATCTTCATCTATTGTCGTAAATATATGATCTTCTGGTAAAGTAGCTCCAACAGCCGCTGAGGAAGCTTCGTTTGCCATCATTGTATTCCCATAGATGCAGCCTACTACTAATGCAAATGTACATACACAAAGAATGATTATTTTCTTCATTTACAGCTGTCTCCTTCCCTTTGTTTTTTTCCCTTTATAAAACACGATATAATCGCATGATAATTATAACATAACTACTATTAAAAACATACACCAGCTATGTCTTAAATAGCCTGTAATTTCTTCCATAAAAAAGAGCGCATGATTTATTTCATGTGCTCTTTTTGCTTTATTGTAATTCCGTAATAGACAGATCATCCTCTGCCACTGCTTCATTGATTGCATCACTGCTTAAAGGCTGTACGTAGGCAGAATCATTTGATTCACCTGCATAATTCATGAATGCTTCATCATCATCGTTACGATGATTACGCTCTTCACGGATTGCTTTCAGCTCAGCTGCTTTTGCGGCAATGATATGGTTTGTTGGACGATCGCCTTCACAGCCTGTACCGGCAGGAATCAGCTTACCAATGATGACATTTTCTTTCAAACCGATCAAATGGTCAACTTTTCCTTTGATTGCTGCATCAGTCAACACTTTTGTTGTTTCCTGGAAAGAAGCGGCAGACAAGAAGGAGTCTGTTTCAACAGAAGCACGAGAGATACCCAGTAATACCGGTTTGATCTTAGCTGGCGATTTACCGCTCAACAATGCTTCACGGTTGATCTTGTTGGCACGGATCAGGGAAATCTGGACACCAGCGCTTAACTCTGTATCTCCACCGTCTACAACAACTACTTTGCGCAGCATCTGACGGATCATAACTTCGATATGTTTATCGCTGATTTCAATACCTTGTGATTGGTAAACTTTCTTTACCTCTTTCAAGATATAGTTTTGTACCTGGCGTACGCCGGCAACTTTCAATAATTCTTTTGGATCTACTGGACCTTCTGTGATCTTATCTCCAGCTTCGATCTTCACACCCGGTTTGATCCACTGACGGATTGCCTGTGAAGGATTGATCTTGTGTACTTTGCTTTCTACTTCGTTTGTGATCGTTACTTCAAATCCTGGAGTATTTTCCAAAGATTCCACAGAAGTGATCTCACCACTGATCTGAGCTAATACCGCAACACCTTTTGGACAGCGTGCTTCGAACAATTCCTCGACACGAGGAAGACCTTGTGTGATATCTCCACCATCCGCACTGGCAACACCACCGGTATGGAATGTACGCATGGTCAACTGTGTACCTGGTTCACCAATGGATTGGGCAGCCATGATACCAACGGCTTCACCAACTTCAACATCTTTACCTGTTGCCATGTTGCGGCCATAGCATTTACGGCAGATTCCATAAATGGATTTACAAGTAAATGCAGAACGAATATACATGCCTTCGATGCCGGCATCTTCGATTTGTTTTGCAATATCGTCCGTGATAAATTCATCGCTGGCGATGATCAGTTCACCTGTTTTTGGATCAACGACATCCTGTTTCGCATAACGTCCAACTAATCGGTCATAGAGAGATTCGATCATTGAATTTGTCTTGCGATCGATGATAGCTTCTACCCAATAGCCTTTATCTGTTCCGCAATCATCTTCTTTAATGATGACATCTTGCGCAACATCGACCAAACGGCGAGTCAAATATCCGGATTCTGCTGTCTTCAAGGCAGTATCTGTCAGACCTTTACGTACACCATGTGTAGAGATAAAGAACTCGGACACATTCAGACCTTCACGGAAGCAAGAATAAATCGGAACCTCGATGATGCTTGGTACATATTCTCCCTTAGCTGATTTCGATTGTGATGGTTTTGCCATCAATCCACGCATACCGGCTAACTGTGTAAAGTTTGATGTATTACCACGGGCACCAGAACGGGCCATCATGTTGATTGGGTTCTTGCGCGGCAATGAACTCAGCAGCTCATCCGCGATATCATCTTTGACGTCTGCCCATAATTTGTTGAGATGACGTTCCCATTCCTGCATCGTCAATTTACCTTTACGCTGCAGACGCTTGAGTTCTTCGGCTTTTTCTTTACCATAGTTGACATGCTCTTCTTTATTTGGTGCTACCTCGATATCGGCCAGCGATACAGTTACACCGGCAACCGTTGAATAATAGAATCCAAGGTCTTTGATCTCATCCAAGATATGAGATGTTTTTTCTGTTGAATAACGTTTGAAGATCTCACCGATGATCTTTCCAAGATCTTTTTTCTTGAATGCCGGTGTGATCGGCAGTTTTTCAATTGCTTCATGAATGTTTTCACCCATATTCAAGAAGAATTTGTCCGGAGTTGCTTTGAAGTTTTCACTGCTGATCTCATTTAAGTAAGGGAAATCTTCTGGGAACATGTTATTGAAGATGACTTTACCGACGGTCGTCATCAAATATTTCTTCATCTGTTCTTCTGTAAAACTTGTTTTGCCTAAGTTTCTGGCAGGAATAGCAATACGGGAATGCAAATGGATCTGTTTTGTCTGATAAGCCATCATGATCTCATCAATGCTGCCATATACATGCGCTTCATTATCTGCAAACCGATTCCACATTGCTGCTTCATCTTCGCAATCTACATCTAAATAGCGCTGTGCTTCTGCACGGAATTCATCTGCTGTTTCTTCCATTGTCAAATAGAAGTTACCCATGACCATATCCTGACCTGGCGTTACGATCGGTTTACCATCTTTTGGACCCAGGATGTTGTTTGATCCCAGCATCATGATCAATGCTTCTGCACGTGCTTCTTCGCTCAATGGAACGTGAACGGCCATCTGGTCACCATCGAAGTCGGCATTAAATGCAGTACATACTAATGGATGCAGACGCATCGCACGACCTTCCACCAACTTAGGAATAAATGCCTGAATACCTAAACGGTGAAGTGTAGGCGCACGGTTCATCAAGATCGGATAACCATCGATAACGGATTCAACGATATCCCAGATACGCGGATCCTGGCGATCGATCAACTTTTCGGCTGTCTTTGGATTTGATGCAATTTCACGATTTACGATTTCATTGATGACAAACGGTTTGAATAACTGAATTGCCATCTCACGCGGAATACCGCACTGATACATTTTCAGATCCGGTCCCACGGCGATAACAGAACGACCGGAGAAGTCAACACGTTTACCTAACAAGTTTTGACGGAAACGTCCTTGTTTACCTTTTAATGAATGAGATAAAGACTTTAATGCACGGCCTCCCGCACCGGTGATCGGTTTTGAACGGCGACCATTATCGATCAAAGCATCTACTGCTTCCTGCAGCATACGCTTTTCATTTTGCACGATGATTGCCGGTGTACCCAGCTCTAACAGTTTCTTCAAACGGTTGTTACGTGTAATGACACGACGATAGAGGTCATTTAGATCACTTGTCGCAAAACGGCCGCCGTCCAGCTGTAACATTGGACGCAGATCCGGCGGTATTACCGGAATGACGGTCAGCACCATCCACTCTGGCTTGTTACCAGAATGACGGAATGCTTCAATTGTATCTAAACGTTTGACCAGCTTCTTATGTTTTTCACCCTGGGCTGTTTCCATTGCCTCTTTAACAGCTTTGTATTCTTTTTCAAGATCTACGTCTTTTAACAGGGTCAATGCAGCTTCAGCGCCTGTTTGGGCAACAAAGCTGCCCGGGCCATAAATAGCCATATTCTCACGATACTCTTTTTCAGACAATACTTGTTTATATTCCAGTTTTGTATCGCGCGGATCAGTAACGATCCAAGATACGAAATAGACTACTTCTTCCAATTGCTTTGGTGTAACATCCAGCAGCAATGCCATACGGGATGGAATTCCACGCAGATACCAGATATGCGCAACTGGAGCAGCTAGTTCAATATGCCCCATACGTTCACGGCGAACAGTAGATTTAGTGATCTCAACGCCGCAGCGATCGCATATAACACCTTTATAACGTACTTTTTTGTATTTACCGCAATAACATTCCCAGTCCTTGCTTGGACCAAAGATACGCTCGCAGAACAAACCGTCTCGTTCTGGTTTCTGGGAACGATAGTTAATTGTTTCCGGTTTCTTCACTTCTCCGTGGCTCCATTCATGGATTCGTTCTGGAGAAGCCAGACGTACCTGAATTGAGGCAAAATTATTGATACTCATAATCTACTTACGCCTCCTTATCTTCTTCATTTTCTTCATCTACAAAATCAATATCTACATCTGCTTCATCTGGTTCCTGTAAAGTATCTGTTTCTTGTTTTTCAGATTCTTCATCAGCAACATTTGACTGCATTGTATTCTCTTCATGTGGTTTGCTTGGCAAGACACTTGGCTCATTATCCTCTTTTGACAAATCAACTTCTTGTCCATTGTCATCTAACAAACGAACATCGATTGCCAACGCCTGCAACTCATGCATCAATACACGGAATGACTCTGGAATTCCCGGTTCAGGAATATCTTTACCTTTGATAATTGCTTCGTATGTCTTGGTACGGCCCTGAATATCATCTGATTTCACGGTCAAGATTTCTTGCAATGTATGAGCTGCTCCATATGCTTCGAGTGCCCAAACCTCCATCTCACCAAAACGCTGACCACCATTCTGTGCTTTACCACCTAATGGCTGCTGTGTAACCAGTGAATATGGACCAGTTGCACGAGCATGCAATTTATCATCAACCATGTGAGCCAACTTGATCATGTACATGACACCAACAGAAATACGTTCATCGAACGCTTCACCGGTACGTCCATCATACAATACCTGTTTTCCGTCTTTTGTCATGTTTGCTTCCTGCATGATTTCACTTAATTCTTCATTTGAAATACCATCGAATACCGGAGTGGCAAATTTGACACCCAATTTCTTAGCAGCATAGCCTAAATGGATCTCCAATACCTGTCCGATATTCATACGGGAAGGTACACCGAACGGGTTCAACATGATATCGACTGGCGTACCATCCGGCATATACGGCATATCCTCTACCGGCAGGATTTTGGAGATGACACCTTTATTACCATGACGTCCGGCCATCTTGTCACCTTCAGAAATCTTACGTTTCTGAACGATATATACTTTTACTGTTTCTTTTACTCCAGGAGGCAGATCGTGTCCATCTTCACGTTTGAATACGCGGATGGAATGTACGATACCTGCACCGCCATGCGGCACTTTCAAGGAGTTATCACGAACTTCACGTGCTTTTTCAGAGAAGATCGCTAACAACAATTTCTCTTCTGGAGAAATTTCGCTTTGTCCTTTCGGCGTTACTTTACCAACCAGGATATCGCCTTCTTGTACTTCCGCACCTACCATGACGATACCGCGGCTGTCCAGATTACGGCGTGCATTCTCGCTGACATTTGGAATATCACGGGTAATTTCTTCTGGGCCTAATTTTGTTTCACGGCAATCAATATCATATTCTTCGATATGAATAGAAGTATAGACATCATCACGAACCAAGCGTTCGCTCATAATGATGGCATCCTCATAGTTATAACCATACCATGTCATGTATGCGATCGTTACGTTTTGTCCTAAGGCAAGCTCGCCATTTTCCATAGATGGTCCATCTGCCAAGATGTCACCTTTTTCTACACGCTCATGTTTTTTCACGATCGGACGCTGGTTGATACTTGTACCGGCATTTGAACGCTGGAATTTACGCATGCGATATTCATGTGTCTGTCCCTCATCGTCGCGTACTACGATACGCAATGAGTCAACATATTCAACGACACCATCTTCTTTAGCGACGATACCAACACCGGAATCTTTTGCGATCTTATATTCGATTCCTGTTCCTACATAAGGAGAATGCGGCATCAACAGCGGTACTGCCTGACGCTGCATGTTGGCACCCATCAAGGCACGTGACGCATCATCATTTTCCAAGAATGGAACGCAGGCAGTTGCGACAGAAACGATCTGTTTTGGAGAAACGTCGGCCAATTCTACTTCTTCGCGGCGGGCGATGATCGTATCACCGTTTTTACGTGCAACGACATGTTCGTTGACCAAGCGTCCATCACGGACCTCATTGGCCTGTGCAATGACATAATCCGCTTCCTCATCTGCCGAAAGATAGATCGCATTTTCTTGTACTGTACCATCCGGGTTTACGATACGATACGGTGTCTGGATAAAACCGTATTCATTGATCTTACCATAAGTAGTCAAGTTGGAGATCAAACCGATGTTTGGTCCTTCTGGGGTCTCGATTGGACAAATACGTCCGTAGTGAGAACTGTGAACGTCACGTACTTCAAAGCCTGCACGATCACGAGTCAAACCTCCTGGACCCAGCGCAGAAATACGACGTTTATTGGTCAATTCTGCCAATGGGTTTTGCTGATCCATGAACTGTGACAACTGTGAACTAGAGAAGAACTCTTTGATTGCGGCAGTCAATGGACGAATATTTGTTAATTTCTTTGGCGTCAATGTTGCAATCTCTGCAATTGACATACGTTCTTTTACCACGCGTTCCATACGGCTCAAACCGATACGGAACTGGTTTTGGATCAATTCTCCTACCGTACGGATACGGCGGTTTCCCAACATATCGATATCATCCGTTTCACCGATGCCATCCATGATGTTCAAATTATAAGAATAGAACGCATACATGTCGGAAATAGTAATGGTGTGTTTATTAGCAAATGGATCATTGCCGATGATCTTGATCAATGTATTGTCATTGCTGCGCACATAGATTTCCTGTACAGCTGCACCTACCAACCAAGCATATACATTTCCTTCTTTCACAACAACAGAAGTAATTTCTTCTACCGTATCCGGATCCAATGCATCTGGTTTTACACGTGGTGTATAGCCATCTACAAACAGATCACCATCCATGTTTTCAACGTCATTGCCCTGTGCATCTGTTAAACGGGCCAATGCATACATGCGTTGTCCATAATTTAATACAGAAGCTACATTTTCTTTTGTCAATGCAACCTTTTTGGCAATTACGCCGGCCTGTACTTTGATCTTGTCAAATTCTTTTGCTACGTCTGCTACATCTGCTTCGCTCAATACGCTTCCCTCATACAGAGTTCGATCATTGAGCTCAACATCATGAGCTAAGATACGTCCTACTAATCCTGTGCCATAAGAAGTTGGAACTTCTACTACATCCGGATGATTAAACAATGGATTGAACGGGAAAGCTGTGACATATACACCTTTTGCCAATACTTCACGCAATGCATTGCGCTCATCACGTTTGATGTATGTACCGCTTTCCATAAATACTTTGCCATCGCCATCGACGATATCCTGTGCCAATGTCGTTAAATATGTACGAGAAACAGCACTTAATTTCTTGCCTAGTTTGAAACGACCTGCTTTTGTCAGATCATAACGGCGCGGATCAAAGAATTTCGCATTCATCAAAGTGATGGAACCATCCAATGTAGGAATCTCATCACTGCGCTGGTTTTCATAAATAGACAATAAAGCTTCTTGTGTCGTCTTTACTTTATCGCTCAATAATGTATGTTCTACTTCTTCATATTTGCCAAAGAATGCAGTATACATCAACAAATACAGATTCATGTATTCTCTATTTTCATCATCAATTGCTAGATCTGCCGGCCATTCTCTGCCCATGGCATGCAAGAAAGTTTCCATTTGGGTCGTATCCAACGGATCTTCGCTCGGCAGCAGGTCAACAGACATACCGATTGCTTTAAACAAAATGCTGGAAAGGATCTTTCTCTTACGGTCGATGCTTACAGAAAGCTGACGGCCTAAAGAACTTTTCTTTAATTCAGTCATAAATTCCAGCCAAGTACCGCGGCTAGGAATCAATTCGCAACTATAACTTGTCTTTCCGGTCTTCTCTTCATAACCTGTAGAGAAATATGCACCCGGAGAACGCACGATCTGCGAAACAATTACACGTTCCGCACCATTGATAATGAAAGTACCTGTTTCAGTCATCAAAGGGAAATCACCAAGGAAAACCTCTTCCTCTTTGCGGATGACCTCACCGGTAGTCGTATCTGTAATCTCCAGTTCCATTTTTGCCTTTAATGGAGCAGCATAGTTACACTCCCGATACATTGATGCTTCTGCATCGTATTTCGGTTCTTCAAACTCATATCCTAAAAACTTTAAACGGATGTTGCCTCCATAGTTTTGTATCGGATAAATCTCATTGAATACTTCTGCGATTCCATCGTTTTTGAACCACTCAAAAGAATCAGTTTGAATTTCAACCAGGTTTGGAAGTTCTAATTTTCCACTAACCTTTGAGTAATCTCTACGCTTTGCCTTTTTACCGGAAGCGACGATACGATAAGGTGTCTTTTGGTCCATGTACGCCATCCTTTCTTTATATATTTTCTACCTAAAACAGCAAAAATACGCTATTCAGCCATTCTAGTATTTTGCAATTTATTATAATATCAATCAACTGTCAATTTGTCAAGCTTCTTAGCAAAAAGAATATAATATCCTTTTGAACGTTCTAAGATCTCACAATTGCCAAATGTATCTTCAATATGTTTCTTCGCACTGGGTGCTCCTTGCTGTTTTCGGATGACGACCCACAATCTTCCATTTGTTTCCAAATGGTCATACGCCTCATCAAACATGCGGTAAATGACTTCTTTCCCAGCACGAATAGGCGGATTGGTGATAATATCAGTAAAAGTATTCCCTTTTACTCCCGAATATACATCAGAGTACACACACTCTACTTGCACTTCATTGCGAAGAGCATTTTCTTTTGCCAATTCTAAGGAACGCGGATTGATCTCAGCTAACATCCACTTCATAGATGGATGTAATTTTGCCAAGACAATGCCAATGACACCATATCCACATCCAAGATCCAATGCTTTCTCTCCTAATTCATTTTTCTTCTCAATTGCCTCCAGCAATACTTGAGAACCCATATCTACATAGTCTTTACAGAAAACTCCATTATCAGTAATGAAGTGGTAAGTAAAACACGAAAACCGGAAAGTGATTTCTTTCCGGTTTTGTGCTAAATGACGATTATCTGTGAAATAATGATTCATATCGATCTCCGTCCTTTTTAGTTGCCAAAGGTTTCCCTTTGATTGTTTCTAAATAATCTTAAATAAATTATTTAATTTCAACAGAAGCACCAGCATCCATCAATTTCTTCTTGATTTCTTCTGCTTCTTCTGGTTTGATGTTTTCTTTGATTACGCTTGGAGCTTTATCAACTAATCCCTTAGCATCAACTAATCCTAAGCCAGTGATCTCACGTACTGCTTTGATAACAGCAACTTTCGTTCCACCAACATCAGTCAATGTAACAGTTACTTCAGTTGGTCCAGCAGCTTCTGCAGCTTCTGCAGCTGGTGCAGCAGCAACTGGTGCAGCAGCAGTTACGCCAAATTTTTCTTCGATTGCACTTACTAAGTCGTTCAATTCTAGAATAGTAGCTTCTTCAAGATAAGCTAAGATATCCTCATGTGTTAACTTTGCCATGTTTATTTCCTCCTAAATATATTTATTATTCAGCAGCTTCTGCTGAACCTTCTTTGCTTTCTGCAACTGCTTTAACAGCGCAAGCAAATTTGATGATTGGTGATTGCAGACATCCTAAGAACATAGAAATCATGCCTTCTTTGTTTGGCAGACTTGACAATTTCTGAATTGTTTCTACATCTACAACTTTACCTTCGACGATACCGCTCTTTAATACTAGCGCCTCATGCTGTTTTGCAAATTTTGCTAATACACGAGCAGGTGCAACTGCGTCTTTACCAAAAGCAAGAGCGTTTGGTCCAACCAATGCATCTTTTAATCCGTCAGCGCCGATGCTCTCAGCAGCACGCTGTGACATTGCATTTTTGTAAACCTTGAACTCTACATCTTCGGCACGCAGGTTACGGCGCAGCTCTGTCATTTCTGCTACTGTCAAACCACGATATTCAACAACAACAGTTGACTCAGCATTTTTCATCTTGTCCGCAATTTCGCTAACAAGCGTTTTCTTTGCATCGATGATTGCCTGATTCATTTCCTACACCTCCTGTTTTCTATATCAAATATACCGCAAGAGTGATAAAAACCCGCATACCTGGACAGTATACGGGTTTGAAAGTTTTACTCATCTTTCTACCTCGGTAACATGATTAAGCATTTCTGCCGTTACTGTCTTTGGTATATTGATAACCTTTGTTATTTTAACATCTATTACTAAAATGTCAATTATTTTTCAACCGCTACACGGATGCCAGGCCCCATTGTTGTGCTCAGTACCAAGTTCTTGATATAAGTACCTTTTACAGCAGCCGGGCGAGCTTTCGCGATCGTACCGTAAATTGCTTTGAAGTTTTCAACCAGAGCCTGATCTTCGAAACTTGTTTTTCCGATCATCAAGTTGATGTTTCCTTCTTTATCAACACGGTATTCTACTTTACCTTTTTTGATATCTTCAATTGCTTTTGCAACATCCATCGTAACTGTACCAGTTTTAGGGTTTGGCATTAATCCTTTTGGACCTAACAAACGACCCAATTTACCAAGCTGACCCATCATGTCTGGTGTAGCGACGATTACATCAAAATCAAACCATCCTTTAGAGATCTGATCCAACAATTCACTTCCGCCTACGTAATCAGCACCAGCGTCTTTTGCTTCCTGTTCTTTAGCGCCTTGTGTAATTACGCATACTTTCTGTGATTTACCTGTACCATTTGGCAGAACCATTGCACCGCGGATCTGCTGATCAGCATGACGTGGATCTACGTTCAAACGGAAGGAAACTTCTACAGAAGCATCAAATTTTACTGCACTTGTTTGTTTTGCTAAAGCAACTGCTTCTTCGATTGAGTAAGTTTTTGAACGGTCAACCAATTTAGCAGCTTCAGCAAATCTCTTTCCTACTTTTGCCATCTTTGTTCACTCGTCCTTTCTTACATTTCAAAGCCTTCGATCTTGATACCCATGTTGCGAGCTGTACCAGCAACGATACGCATAGCACCCTCTACATCATTTGCATTCAGATCTGGCATTTTGTATTCAGCGATTTCTTTCAACTGATCAACAGTGATCGTACCGCTGATTTCTTTTTGGTTTGCACTTGCCTTTTGAATCTTAGCAGCTTTCTTCAAAAGAATAGCAGCCGGTGTTGTTTTTAATACGAAGTCAAATGATTTGTCTTCATATGCTGTGATAATAACTGGAACCATATCACCTGCACGGTCTTTCGTAGCATCGTTGAATGCTGTACAGAACTGCGGCATGTTGATACCAGCAGAAGCCAAAGCCGGTCCTGGTCTAGCTCCGCCTGCAGGGAACTGCAGTTTACAAATTTTTGCAACTTTTTTGCTCACAAGACACACCTCCTAAAATTGTTGTCTTATGCAGTGGTTATTGGACTGTTGCCATCCTCCCACGCATACTATCAGACGATAGCTATTGTATTTTACAGTTTTTTATTCAGAAAATCAAGCATTTCCAGCGGTTTTTTATAAGTTTTTACGCATTGTTTCTCTTGTTTTTTTCAAATATTGGATACTTATACTTCTATTCAATGAAAAAGATTGTACATAATCGATCAAATACGATGAAATACTGACAGTGACCAGAGAATACAGGATACGCTCCAGTGATAAATAACTCACTGACAGCAACAGCACCGTCACATCTGTAAACAAATAACAGCGCGACAAACGCCAGTGCATCGTATGGGCAATGACCAAGGCCAATGCGTCATCCCCTCCGCCAGATCCGCCTTGACGAATGATCATTCCGATCCCGATTCCTACAAAGATTCCCCCAAGGATCGCCGCCAACAATGGATACGCGCTTAGATCCGGCAACATCGGTGGAAAACATTCCCATATCTTATAAAATAAAGAAACACTGATCGTTGAAACAATGGATATACGGATAAAACGCATGCCTAAAGAACGATATGCCATCCAATAACAGACAGCATCCAATACCGGGGTAATATAAGCAGGAGAAAAATGAAACCAATGGTCGATCAGCAGCATCGCACCAATGATCCCTCCTTCTGTGATCATCGTTCTCTGATGGATATTATGGATACCAAAAGAACAAATGGCAGCACCCAAAAGTATGAATAAGAGCTTTTTCCATGAAAATGCAAGAGTCTGTCTTCCTGCATAAGCAGAAATTCTTTCTCTCCACATAAGATGACCTCCTTCATTACTTACTATAAAGGATATAGTAACTATATTGTCAAGCATCATTTCAGCATAAAAAAACGGGAGAACCCGTTTTTTACTGTTTCATTTCTTTTAATGTCTGTACGATCTGATCGCCCATCTGACTGCAAGTGAGCTTCTTTTTTCCTTCTTCCATAATATCTGCACAACGATACCCCTCATTTAACACTTGTTCAACAGCATCTTCGATCATCTTTTGTTCTTCATCCAGATCAAATGCATACTTTAACATCAATCCGGCTGATAAGATCATCCCAATAGGATTGGCGATATTTTTCCCTGCGATATCCGGTGCTGAACCATGAATCGGCTCATACATGCCGCGTTTGCTTTCTCCTAGGGATGCACTAGGAATCAGACCGATGCTGCCGGTGATCATGCTGGCTTCATCGCTCAGGATATCTCCAAACATATTTTCGGTTACGACAACATCAAATTGAGACGGATCTTTTACGATCTGCATCGCTGCATTATCTACCAGCATATCTGTACAAGACACATCTGGATATTCTTTAGCGACGGTGTGAATGATCTTTCTCCATAGACGGCTCGTGTCCAATACATTTGCTTTATCTACAGAGATCACGCGTCCATTGCGTTTGCGCGCTGTTTGAAATGCAGTATGGGCGATACGCGTAATTTCATGTTCGTAGTAACACATATTATCGCTTGCATACAGTTCCCCATTCACGACTTCTGTTTTCTTTTCTCCAAAATAAACACCGCCGATCAATTCCCGTACGACCATGAAATCGATTCCTTTTTCCACTATCGACTCCTTCAAAGGAGATGCATGTTTCAATTGTGAAAAAATCTTAGCCGGGCGAAGATTAGCGTATAGTCCCAGTTCTTTACGAATCGCCAACAATGCCTTTTCCGGACGAATGCTGGGATCGACTCCATCCCATTTTGGTCCGCCTACGGCTGCCAGCAACACAGAATCACTGTCTAAACAAGTTTCCAAGCTCTCCTTAGGAAGCGATGTTCCATAACGATCGATCGCGCATCCTCCCGCACAAACAGGCATATAGGTAAAATGATGTCCATACAATTCTTCTATACACGTAAGGACCTTCACTGCTTCTGCCATGATTTCCGGTCCGATTCCATCACCCTCAATAATTGCAATGCGTTTTTCCATCTTAATAATCCCCCTTGCGGATCGCATTCATCAATCCATTATTTTTCATTATTTTTTGAATAAACGGCGGGAACGGCGCAGCTTGATATGTTTCTTTTTTTGTCAGATTATGAATCGTTCCATTATCAAAATCAATCTCGATCTCATCGCCGGCCTCAATCGCATTGCTTGCTGACTCGCACTCTAAGATCGGCAATCCGATATTGATCGCATTTCGGTAAAAGATGCGGGCAAATGACTTTGCAATGACGCAACTGATACCACTTTCTTTGATTGCTATCGGTGCATGCTCACGAGAAGAACCACAGCCAAAATTCCATCCAGCCACAATGATATCCCCTGGTTTCACTTTCTTCACGAAATCAGCATCAATGTCACACATGCAATGACTAGCCAATTCCTTAGGGTCGCTCGTATTCAAATAACGAGCCGGTATGATAACATCTGTATCTACATTATCTGGGTAAATATGTGTTTGTCCTTTTGCTTTCATGCTGTTTCTCCTTCCTGACATGGTGCGCTCGCGATGTATCCTGCAATGGCACTGGCTGCTGCAGTTGCCGGACTTGCCAGATAAACTTCAGAATCGACATGTCCCATGCGTCCTACAAAGTTTCGATTTGTCGTTGCTACACAACGCTCCCCTTGCGCCAAGATACCCATATAGCCTCCTAAACAAGGACCGCAGGTCGGTGTGGATACGACACATCCCGCGTCAATGAAAATTTCCATATAACCGCGCTGGATACACTCTTTATAAATGCTTTGTGTAGCAGGAATAATGATACAGCGCACCCCTTTCGCAATGTGTTTTCCTTTCAACAGTTTTGCTGCTGTTTCCATATCCGAAATACGCCCATTTGTGCAGGAACCGATCACCACTTGATCAATCTTGATCTCTTCACCGATTTCGTCCACTGTTTTTGTATTTTCCGGCAAATGCGGGAAAGCTACGGTCGGTTTGATCGCACTCAGATCGATTTCGATCGTATTGGCATAAACTGCATCCGGATCTGCATGATATTCTGCAAACGGACGATTGACGCGATCTTTTACATATTCACGCGTGACATCATCGACCTCGAAGATTCCATTCTTTGCCCCTGCTTCAATGGCCATATTGCAAATTGTTAAACGGTCATCCATCGTCAGATTGCTGACGCCTTCTCCCACAAATTCCATCGATTGATACAAAGCGCCGTCTACGCCAATCTCTCCAATGATATGCAAGATCACATCTTTACCGCTGACATTAGGTGCCATTTTTCCTTTTAAGACAAAACGAATTGCTTCTGGAACCTTGAACCAGCATTTGCCAGTCGCCATTCCTGCTGCCATATCTGTACTGCCTACACCGGTGGAAAAAGCTCCCAAAGCTCCATAAGTACAAGTGTGGGAATCTGCACCGATAATGCATTCACCCGGAGCAACGATTCCTTTTTCCGGCAATAAGGCATGTTCGATCCCCATTTCTCCTACATCATAGAAATGCTGAATATGTTTGGCATAAGCAAAGGTACGGCATTCTTTGCACTGTTGTGCTGCCTTGATATCTTTATTCGGCGCAAAGTGATCCATGACCATTGCTATCCGTCCGGGATCAAACACTTTGTCAAACCCATTTTTTTCAAATTCTTTAATGGCAACCGGTGAAGTAATATCATTCCCCAAAACAAGATCTAATTTTGCTTCAATCAGTTGTCCAGCTTCTACATGATCTAATCCTGCATGGGCAGCTAAGATCTTTTGTGTCATTGTCATTCCCATAATCTTATTCCTTTCCTTCCTTTGCACGTCTTTGGATCAATGCACGATTCAGCGCTGAAAATAATGCCATTACGCTGGAGGTGATGATATCTTCATGAATACCAACGCCCCATTGATCTAAGCCGCGGCAATCTTTGATCTTTACATAAGATACTGCTTTTGAAGTACTTCCTTTGGTCAGGGAATGTTCTTTATAATCCATGATATCAAACTGCACATTTGTATTATTGCGAAGCGCATTGCTGACAGCATCCAAACGGCCGTTTCCATTGCCGACGATATTTTTTCTTTCACCATCTGTTACGACCCGCAATGTACAAATAAATTCCCCGCCTTCTCTTGCAAAATGGAAATCTTCCATCTCATAAGGAGCATTGACATTTCGATATTCTTTTTCAAACAAATCTTTCACTTCATTTGGCAGAAGTTCTTTATGCTGTTTATCACTTACGCCTTTCATGAAATAGCCAATTTCCTCACGCATATCAACTGGCAGTTCATAGCCATAGTATTCTTCCATCATATAAGCGACACCGCCTTTACCAGACTGTGAGTTGATACGAATGACATCTGTCTCATAAACACGGCCGACATCTCTTGGATCGATCGGCAAATATGGAACCGTCCACTGGTCTTCTTTTCGATCCTCTCGATAGTGCATTCCTTTCGCTATTGCATCCTGATGTGAACCGCTGAATGCCGCAAATACCAATTGACCTGCATATGGCTGACGATAGCCTACTTTCATCCGCGTCACGCGCTCATATACATCGACAATTGCCGGCATATCGCTAAAATCAAGCTTTGGATCCACGCCCATCGAATACATGTTCATTGCTAAAGTGATGATATCCACATTTCCTGTACGCTCGCCATTGCCGAATAATGTTCCTTCAATGCGGTCTGCACCTGCCAAGATCCCCATCTCGCTATCTGCTACACCGCACCCACGATCGTTATGCGGATGCAATGAAATGACGACATTTTCACGGTCTTTCATATATTTGCACATATATTCGATCTGACTGGCATAGACATGCGGCATGCTCATTTCCACTGTTACAGGAAGATTGATGATCACTTTATGATCAGGCGTCGGTTTCCAAATATCTATAACGGCATTGCAGACTTCCAATGCATATTCTACTTCTGTTCCTGTAAAACTCTCTGGAGAATATTCAAAGCGATAGCCCCCGCCATCTTGTTCGCTTAATTCTTGCAATAATTTAGCACCGTCAATAGCAATTTGCTTGATTTCTTCTTTTGATTTGCGGAATACTTGTTCCCGCTGTGCTTTTGATGTGGAATTATATAAATGAATGATGACATTCTCTCTTTTTGCCCCTTTTACAGCTTCAAAGGTACGCTTGATGATATGTTCACGTGCTTGTGTCAAGACTTGGATCGTTACATCATCTGGTATCAGATTTTCTTCAATCAACGTACGGGCAAATTCAAATTCTGTTTCAGAAGCTGCAGGAAAACCAATTTCAATTTCTTTGAACCCCACTTTTACCAGCAGTTTGAAAAACTCTAATTTTTCTTCCAGGCTCATCGGAATGATCAATGACTGATTCCCGTCCCGCAAATCTACGCTGCACCATGCTGGTGCCTTTTCAATATATTCTTTTTTTGTCCATTCATAACAAGGCTCTGGCGGCATAAAATACTGGCGTCGATACTTTTCAAATCCTTTCATTCATGATTTCCTCCTCTTGTATTTACCTTTTCTAAAGGAATAAAAAAGACTTTCATCTTCCTATGAAGACGAAAGTCTGATCCTCCCGCGGTACCACTTCATTTGGCGAATATGCTTCACCCACTTTGTTCATATCACTATCGAATATGATCTCTTTGATAACGGTCGAGATTCCCGATGACACTTACTAGCAAATGCGTTCAAGTCACAGCTCCCGGGTGAGTAGAAATAACTATCTGCATCATCTTTCACCAACCGATGACTCTCTACAGCAGGGAGTTTATTTCGGATCCCGTTCTTCGCTTTTGTTGTTGATTAAAGGATACCGCTTCCAATGAAAAAAGTCAACATGTTTCTTTTCATTTTTATTCATCTTTTTATTGAAAAAATTTTCATTGACAGATCATTGAAAATTATAAGCTGTCATGATCGGTTCTCGACCTGTGCATTTATCCTCAAAATATTCATACAAGCAAATACCTAAGAATGAGCCGCTGATATTGACGATGTTGCGGTATCCATTTCCTCTTAACGCACATAATGCATAATAACTGCGTTGGGAAGAACGGCAATGCAGATAGACCGGTCGATCTTTTGGAATCTCATCCATACGTTCCCGCAAAACAGAAAGCGGAATGTTCTTTGCGTTTTTCAGATGACCTGCTGCAAATTCGCCGGCTTCTCTTACATCGATGATGCAGGCGTCTTTTTCCACCAAAGAGCGCACTTCTTCCACATGTACTTGTGTATATTCTCCGTACAATATATTTAAAGCGACCAGAGCTGCCATATTGACAACATCCTTTGCGGTAGAGAACAACGGTGCATAACACAATTCCAGTTCCTTCAGATCTTCTAATGTTCCCTGCATCGTGATCATCGTCGCAATGACGTCGATTCTTTTATCCACTTCGCCTTTGCCGACAGCCTGCGCACCTAAGATCTTTCCAGTCGGCACTTCAAAAACCAGCTTAAACGCCATTGGATGACACTCCGGCATCAATGATACTTTATCATTTGCAAAAAGCAATACACTGTCACATTGATAACCTGCAGCCTTCGCCGCTTTTACACTAAGACCGGTGCTGGCAGCATTTTGTTCAAATACACGAATGCAGCTGGATCCAATGAACCCATGTTCCTGATGCTGTCTGCCATACATATGATCCGCCGCTGCCCGAGCTTGGCGCTGTGCCGGCCCTGCCAAAGCAAGACGGGAAGGCTGATGCAACAACGCATGATATCCTTCGATCGCATCGCCGACTGCATAAATATCTGGATCACTTGTTTGATAATTATGATTGACCCAGATTCCATTTGTCTTGCCAATGCGCAATCCTGCTTCTTTGGCAAGTTTCGTATTCGGCGCTACTCCAATCGCCATTACCACGATATCTGCCGGGATATGTCGTTCCTGTGCATCTTTTTGAATAATGACATGATCCTTTTCGATAGAAGTCAACATTGCCTTCAAATACAGCTGTACACCATGATCATCCAATTCTTTATGCAGGATCTGCGCCATATCATGATCCAAAGGACCCATTACCTGGTCCATGCCTTCAATCATACACACCTTTTTCCCTGCCAAGACTAAATTCTCTGCAACTTCCAGTCCAATGAAACCTCCGCCAATGACTGCCACTTGCCCAACCGAACCATCTGCCGCCTTTTTCAACCGTTCAATATCCGTTACGTTTCGCACGACATATACATGCGGCTGATCAATACCGGCAATGCTTTTTGGCAATACTGGATCTGCACCCGGCGCTAATACCAATTTGTCGTATGTTTCTTCATACGTATGACCATTCGCATGATCGAGCACAACGACTTTCTTTTCAGCACGTAAAATCTGTACAACTTCCTGCTGTACACGGACCTCGATGTCATGTTGCTTTTTAAATTTTTGCGGCGTCATCATGACTAGATCTTCACTGTCTTCCACCAATCCGCTTAAATAATAAGGCAGGGAACAATTCGAAAATGATACATGCCCTCCCTTTTCAAACATGATGATTTGTGCTTTTGCATCTAGTCTGCGAATTCTTGCGGCAGCAGATGCACCCCCTGCAACACCGCCGACAACGATTACTTTCATGTCAGCACCTCCTTTTCTTCATGACACGAAATATCTTGTTAACAATATTATACGATAAATGAAATTTTGCAGATATCTATATGCTCAGAAAGACAAATCTAACATTTCTGTATCTTGAGCTTTTTTGGCATGCATATTATAATTCAAAGAAACGATGATATCTTATACCATCAGTGTCAGGAGGGAAACAAATGAATAAAGATTATGTGATCATGAGTGATAATATGGGAGATCTTCCTCAGTCTTATTATACTCAGCATCAAATTCCCATCATGTATCTCAGTTACACGATGGAAGGCGAGACTTTTGAAGAAGGTCATATGCAGAGCAATGAAGAGTTTTATAAGCGAATGCGTGCCGGTGCATTGCCGACCACTTCACAAATCACACCAATGGACGCAAAAATCCATTTCTTAAAAGAATTGACACAAGGAAAGGATGTACTTTGCTTATCATTCTCTTCTGGATTAAGCGGTACGTATAACAGCTGTGCACTGGCTGCACAAGAGTTAAAAGAAGAAGGATACCACATCGAAGTCATTGATACATTATGTGCTTCTCTTGGACAAGGGCTGCTGCTTTATAAAGCAGTCGAAATGAAAGAAAAAGGAGCCAGTTTCGATGAAGTGTACCATTGGGTAATGGAAAATCGTTTGCATATCTGCCATGTTGTATTAGCGGACGACCTCTTCCATCTTATGCGCGGAGGACGGATATCTCGTTCGACAGCAGTCGTTGGAAGCATGCTTTCCATCAAACCTTTGATCCAAATGAACGATGAAGGAAAACTCATTTCTACAGGAAAAAGCCATGGAAGAAAAAAAGGTCTTCGTGCCCTTGTCAATCTGATGGGGTCTCAAATGGGCAGCAAGAAAGACGAAAATGATATTTTTATGATCTGTCACGCCGATTGCGAAGAAGATGCAAAGCAGCTTGCCAGCATGGTAAAAGAAGCTTATGGAATCAATCAATGTCTCATCAATTATATTGGTCCAGTTATCGGTTCGCATACAGGTCCCGATACACTTGCTTTATTCTTCCTAGGTGACAAACGCATGAGCACACGTTAAAAAACCGATCCACACGATCGGCTTTTTATTTGATCAAAACTGCTCCTTTTGCCCATTCCTCATCCCTGATGATCTCATCTACAGAGGGAACGATGATCTTTCCGCTCTTTGGATTTTTAATGCTCATGACATTCGTCGTAATCGTGGCTTCTACATCGGAACGCTCAAAAGCCAGATCGGTATCGATCATCTCACAATTGATCAATTTCAGATTTTTACAATAACATAACGGTTGAGTACCAATGATCTTACAATCGATCAGCGTCAGACCGTTACTGTACCAAGCAAGATACTCCCCCTTGATCACGCTGTTTTTTACAGTCACATTGTGTCCATGCCAAAACGCATCTTTTGTATCAAAGGTACAATTTTCAAATGTTGCATTCTGAATATATTGGAAAGAATATTTGCCAGTCATATCTACATGGTCGAAATGGATATTTTCGCTCCGCATCATAAAATATTCACTCTGTACTTTGCAATCACGCATTTCAATGTCCTTTGTGGACCAGCCAAACTCTGGCGAAAGTATATCACAGTGTTCCAAGTTCACCTGTTCACACTCTCTTAATGCCTTGATACCATGCATCTGTGTATTTTTGATCTGGATGTGATCACTGTACCATAGCGATGCCCTGCAATTTTCTGTCATCTCACTATTTGCGATCTGTAAACCATGCACATGCCAAAATGGATAACGCAAATTACAAAAACAGTCTTCAACAATGATATTCTTGCATTCTTTGCATGCACTTTCTCCATCCGCCGGACCATCAAAAGAACATCCTTTCAAAACCAGATCTTCACTTCCATACCATGCTCTTTCCTGATCAAACATTTGATTTTCTACTGTCCTCATCTCATTCACTCCTATCCTTTTCTTTGTTTCCATCGATAAATAAAATAATCTAAGCAATGGATACAGCATTCATACTGATGCACGCTGTCCAATAAATGATCACGATGCTGTCGCAAGAGCGTATATAAAACTGCATCTTCTTTTTGTTGCATACAATCCATACACTGCTGAATCATTTCATCATCACAATCGGCTGCCCTTAAATTTTCGATCATATCTTCCTTTGTCCAATTGTCCTGCATCTGATTTCCTCACTTATTTCAGTTACGTACACAGTATACGACCATTCCAATAGAACAACAAATACTTATATTAAATAGTATTCCATAACTTTTTTTTATGATAAAATCTTTATGAGGTGATCCATGATGGAACTGCGTGTACTGCAATATTTTTTAGCTATTGCCAGAGAGCAAAGCATTTCAGCCGCCGCACAGGCTCTCCATGTCTCTCAGCCGGCATTGTCCGTACAAATCCAAAATCTGGAGAGAGAATTAGGAAAATCCTTATTCATTCGCTCTACCAAAGGATCACGCGGAATACAGCTCACAGAAGAAGGAATCCTTTTAAGAGATCGTGGGGAAGAAATATTAGAACTCGTTCGTAAAACAGAACAAACAATTGCATCTAGTGAAGATACGATTGTTGGGGATGTCCATATAGGAGCTGGAGAAAGTGATATCTTGCATGTATTTGCACAAGCTGCAAAAATCTTGCAGAAACGATATCCGCATATTCATTATCATATTGCCAGCGGCAACTCCACCTATGTATTAGAACAGTTAGATAAAGGATTGATTGATTTTGGTCTGCTTTATGGTGCAATTGATCATGCAAAATATGAGTCTATTCAGCTGCCATTAAAAGATACATATGGTGTATTGATGCGTAAAGACTCTCCGCTTGCAAGCAAAGCTGCTATTTCTCCGGAAGATCTTTGGGATAAACCTTTGATCGTCTCCCGTCAGGAAGAAAAAAACGGCTGGCCATTACAAACCTGGATCAAGAAAGAAATTTCACAGCTCAATATCGTCGCTACTTACACATTGATTTACAATGGTTCCATCCTTGTTGATGAAGGAATCGGTTATGCGATCTGTTTTGATAAACTGATCAATACAAAAGACAGCAATCTTTGTTTCATTCCTTTAACTCCTATACGGGAAGAAACTCCTTCTATCATTTGGAAAAAATATCATTTTCACACAAAAGCCAGTGAAAAATATCTAGAAACGTTAAAAGATCTTTTCAGAAAAATTGCAGAAGAGAAATCATCTAAATGAGAACTCTTCTTTTCATCCCCCAAAAAAGGGCGTATAATGGTGTCCATACAATAAAAAGGGGGAAGGAAAATGGGGGAAGAATCAGTAAAAGGACTGATGAGTGAAGGAAACATCTGGAAACAGTTATTATTTTTCTCAATACCGCTTGTGTTGGGAAATATTTTTCAACAGTTATACAATGCTGTCGACTCTATCATTGTTGGAAATTTTGTCGGCAGACAGGCATTAGCCGCCGTTACTTCAAGTTCACCAGTTATCAATATGTTGATTAGTTTTTTTATGGGACTGTCGATTGGTGCCGGTGTTGTCATTTCCCGCTATTTTGGTGCTCATGATAAAGACGGTTTAGCAAAGTCTATTCACACATCAATGGCATTGATCATCCTGGCAGGCATCGTCATGACATTTGTAGGTATTTGGCTGACCCCGTATATTTTACAATGGGTAGGCGTGCCGCAAGATGTCATGGCAAATTCAATCGTGTACCTTCGCATCTATTTTTACGGCATTGTAGGTGTCATGGTTTACAATATGGGCAGCGGCGTATTACGTGCATTAGGAGATTCCAAAACACCATTGTACTTTTTGATTTTTTCTTCTGTGATCAATATTGTATTAGATTATGCTTTTGTTGTTTATCTTCATATGGCAATCTCCGGTGTCGCTTGGGCAACATTGATTTCTCAATGTCTAAGCGCCGTTCTTGTTTGTTTATTGATGATGAAAGGCAACGCCCATTATCAACTGAAATTAAAAGAACTGAAGATCCAGCCCTCTATTCTGTCTGAAGTCATTCGTGTAGGCCTGCCTAGCGGAGTACAAAATGCAATTGTCTCTTTCTCCAACGTCATCGTTCAAAGCAATATCAATGCTTTTGGTTCTATTGCAATGGCCGGCTGCGGTGCTTATACAAAAATAGACGGTTTTGCCATCCTTCCTGTTATGAGCTATTCTATGGCTATTACGACATTTACCGGTCAAAATATTGGTGCCGGCCGATTTGATCGTGTTAAAGAAGGTACCAAAGTCTGTCTCATTCTTTCGCTTGCCACGACTTTTGTCATCAGCATTGCCCTGTTTCTCTTTGGCGATCTGGCATTGAGCATTTTTAGCAGCGATCCTGATGTGATTGCATATGGACATATCATGTTGCGTTTGGTCGTACCTGGTTATTTTATGTTAGCTATCTCACATGCTATCAGCGGTGTACTGCGCGGAGCCAACAAAGCCGCAACTGCCATGTTGATCGTCATTTCTTGCTGGTGTGGTCTTCGTATGGCCTGGATCTTATTATCTGTTCCAGTCTTCCACAGCATTCATGTCGTTCTCTTGGGATGGCCGATCAGCTGGGTCGTATCTACGATCATCTTCCTATTCTATTATCGATATGCACACTGGCTTCCAAAAGAAACAAAGGGAGCACAATAAAAACAGATTTTTGGAATTATAACACGAACCTTGGAATTTGGATATCCAGATTAAAAAGGTTCTTTTTTTTTACTGTCAAAATAAAGATATCGCGATAATTGACCCTATGAAAACTGGCTATTTTCATGTTTAGATCCACAAACCATCAAGCAAAGAAAAAGGACGAATTTTTTTACCAAGAATTCATCCTCCATATTGAATAAAATGATTCTATTTTTTAATGCCCTTTTAAATCCTCTTTTGTGGTGATCTTTATATTGTCATAGCTTCCTTTCACACATAATATCGGCATATCACAGGTAAGTTCAACAATTTGTGCATCATCGGTTGCTTGAATTCCCAGGTCTTCTGCCCGCTTGTAACAAGATATGATCAATCTTGTATCAAATGCCTGCGGTGTTTGCGCCATCCACAGCGTTTCTCTATTCAGCGTTTTCTGTATAACTCCTTTTTCAACAACTTTGATCGTATCCTTTGCCGGTACCATCAAAATACAGGCAGGATGCTGCTGCAATTTATCCAGTAAGGCATCTATATTTTTTTTCGATATCCAAGGTCTTGCCCCATCATGAATCAGCACATTTTCTTCATGAACTGCTTTTAAACCGTTATATACAGATTGTTGACGTGTTTCTCCTCCCAATACTACAACCACTTTCCCGCTCACATAGCGAGAGGAAATACGAACAATATCATTTGAATTGCAGACAAGTACGATTTGTTTGCAACGGTCATCCTCTTTAAATACCGATAATGCTTGGTCCAAAACTGTATTGCCATTCTCCAATTCGTAAAATACTTTATTATATCCAAGCTTCATTCTTTGTCCACTGCCAGCCGCTAACACTAACGCTGAATAACGCATATTTCCACTTCCTTTTCCATAGTGTAACACACTATTGCTCCTTTGCGTGAAAAATCTTACAAATATAATAAAAAAGATATTTTTATACCCTTGGCATATTAAAAATCAAGTAAAAAAAGAGGCTGTAACGAATAAGGAATAGCCAAAAATAAAAAATGCATCTAATCTCGAAAGAGAAAGGATGCATTTTTTGGTATAATTTAGCTATGAAAAACATCGAAGTGTTAGAGCTAAATCATTCCTATTTGAGCAATAGGAATTATACCGCATTTCAGATGATTTTACCACTGGATTGTGAAAAAAAGATCGATTCTTCTGATCCGGTGTACAGTTTTCTTGAAGTGATGGAAGGAGTCAACTGGAACAAATATCT
>NZ_LT699724.1 GCF_900155395.1 Merdibacter massiliensis | reverse complement strand
GTTTGTTTAGCTCATTTCTTACGCTTCGCTTTTCTTTGCTAGCGTCTTTTCTTTTCTTATCCGGACTTGCGTCCTTCTTCTTTTTTTTGAATTGACGTTTCTCTGTTTGGTTTTCAAAGATCGAGCTCGCAGCACCTCGCTGCGTGCTCAGTTATAATACCACTCCGTTTCTCCCTTGTCAATTCTTTTTTCTCACTTTTTTTACTTTTTTCCTTCTTTTCCTCCTCTCCCGCTCTCTATATCCTTCTCGTCGCTTCCTTTAACCATGCTTTTTCTTCTAAAACATTACAAAAAAAAGAAATGGAACTAATTCCACTTCTTTCTCATTTTAGCTATTCTCCCCATACGTTTTCTGCAATCTGCTTCACGAGAATCAACTTTTTCCATTGTTCTTCTTCAGTTAATTTATTACCGATCTCGCATGAAGCAAAACCGCATTGCGGGCTCAAGCATAGATGTTCAAACGGGACAAATTTCGCTGCTTCATGAATACGTGCCACGATATCTTTTGGATTTTCCAATTTTGGAGATTTTGAAGTAATCAGACCTAACACAACTTTTTTATCCTTTGCTACAAAACGCAGCGGCTCAAATCCTCCAGAACGCTCATCATCAAACTCCAAATAAAAACCATCTACTTTTTCATTTTCAAAAAGAACTTTCGCAATAGGTTCATAACCGCCCATGGACGCCCAGGTCGAATGATAATTTCCACGGCAGACATGTGTATTGATCACAAGATCTGAAGGCTTGTTTTCAAGCGCAAGATTATTCAGACGTAAATACTTTTCTGCTGTCTTTTCACGTTCCGCAGCCGCATTAGACACATTTTGCCAATATCGATCATCACAAAGCAAGCCCCAAGTACAGTCATCAAATTGAATGTTGCGGCAACCTGCTGCATACAAATCTGCTATCACCGTTCTATATGCAGCCGCAATATCTTGGATCAAACATTCATCATCAGGATAATATTTTATGGTATTATCCCCATTATCACCGCGAAATAATTCCGCATAGAGCTGAGCCGGTGCAGGTATCGTTTGTCTGGCAACTGTGTTCTCATCCTCAAATTGTTTAACAAATTTGAAATGTTCTATAAATGGATGGTGTCTGCCATCTATATTTCCAGAAACAGCAATCGAACCGCGCGTAGTTTCTTCTCCGTGAAAGAAGTACCCATGATCTAATTCAATATGTTTTATTCCGTTTAATCCCCACATAAAATCAAGATGCCAATAACTGCGGCGAAATTCCCCATCTGTTATCACATGGTATCCGAGTTCCTTTTGCTTTAAGATCAATTTTGAAATTTCATGATCTTCTACTTTTCTTAGTTCTTCGTCATTGATTTTTCCTTCTGCATGATCAATCCTTGCTTTTTTAAGAGTTTCCGGTCTCAAGAAACTTCCTACGAAATCATATTTGAATGGTGCATTTTCTTTATACATTGTAGTTCCCTCCGTTTACTTCACATGCACCATTACACCACAATGTCCGTTTTCTGTAAAATACATAAAAACATGGCTTCACCATAACTTTTTGCTATATCGACAAGTCATTAATTTCGATAGGTATATTTTTTTAAGGCATCAATATAATAAATACCCAGTTTGCTTAAAACTGCTTTTTTATGTGTGATAACTCCAATATGCATTTCACCCTCTGCACGAAGCGGAACAGCAATGATATTTTCGCCATTCAATTCTTTATCAATCACACCGCTACAAACTGTATATCCATTTAATCCAATCAACAAATTAAATAAGGTTGCTCTATCCATTACTCGGATATTTTTAGAACGTTGAATCGTACTAAAGATCTCTTCTGAAAAATAAAAAGAATTATGTTCCCCTTGTTCATAAGAAAGATAAGGGTACTGAACAAGATCTTCCATATCCACAACTGCTTGCTTTGCCAATGGATTGTTTGCACTTACAAAAATATGCGGCCGGGCAGTAAATAATTCTGTAAATTCAAGATCATTCGCTTTTAACAATTTCTGAATCACCATCTGATTAAATGCATTATAATATAAAATACCGATTTCACTCTTCATCCGAGACACATCATCAATGATGGAAAAAGTCTGTGTTTCTCTTAGACTGAAATCATATTCCTCTCCACCGCATTCTTTAATCAAATCCACAAAGGCATTTACAGCAAATGAATAATGCTGCGTTGAAACTCTAAATTCCTGTTTCCCTCCAACATGATTCTTATATTTCTCTTCCAGCAATGCCGCTTGTTCTAAAACTTGACGTGCATAACCTAAAAAAACCTCTCCTTCTTTTGTGACAGAGACGCCTTTATTCGTCCGATCAAAAATGAGGATCCCCATTTCTTTTTCCAATTCTTTGATGGATTTAGTAAGACTGGGTTGTGATAGAAATAAATTCTTTGCCGCTTCCATGAAAGTGCCGCTCTTGGCAACTTCTACTATATATCTTAATTGTTGTAAAGTCATAATGCTCCTAATTGCTCGTTGTATTAAATCTGTAAAGTTCAAGTTAGAAATGAACAAAAAAAAGCCATCACTGGCTTTTCTTTTCATATGGTGCCCGAGGCCGGACTCGAACCGGCACGGTATCGCTACCGACGGATTTTGAGTCCGTTGCGTCTACCAGTTTCACCACTCGGGCATTGCTCGTATATAATAACAGAGTCTTTTATATTTTGCAAGGCTTTTTTTTACTTTTTTTAATCTTTGAATAAAAAAAGACACATATGTTATTTCATATATGTCTTTTCTCCAATTATTTCAAGAAATATCCATCATATTTTAAAAGAAAACAAATGCCCTCTATCTTTACCATGCAGTTTTGCTACATCTATACTCTTCGAAACATCACCCTTCTTCTGTAATTTTCAACATCTCTTCTTCTATTTTCTTCTCCTCTACCATCGCTTCCAATACAAGTTTCTGCTTTTCCTTCGCCTCAGTATAATGGTTGCTTAATTGATAATTATTAGGTGACTGCGGAATACCTGCCAAGAGGCTGGCTTCATCTAATGTCAGATCTTTAGGAAGCTTTCCAAAATAACCCAAGGATGCTTCCTTAATTCCAATATAGCCATCACCATAATTAATCACATTTAAATATAATTCAAGAATTTCTTTCTTTTCATATTTCCCTTCTAGCTCATAGGTTAAAAAAGCTTCCGTGATCTTACGTGTTATCGATGTGTCATAAAACAAACTGTATAAATTCTTGCATAACTGCTGGGAAATCGTACTACCGCCACTAGGATCTCCGATACCAAACAAATTGCTGAGAACTGCCCTTGCTACGCCGGCAATATCGACACCATGATGTACAAAAAAATTTTTATCTTCAATACTTATTGTAGCATCAATGAGATATGGAGAAATATCTTCATATGAAACGTAATCTTCTTTTGTTTGAATCTGTTGAATCAAGGAATCCAACGGCTGTTTATTAATTAAGTCTTCATAAGATTGATGACCGCGATATAACAAGACCGCACTTCCTACAACACTGACCAATAAGAGCAGACATACTGCTATTTTAATGATACGCTTCAAAATACCACCATCTTTCATCAATCACAGTATAACATGTTATGATTTATTCGTTTGCAATCTTTTAAAAATGTAAGAAAAAAAGCACAGTATGCTGTGCTTATCGGTTTGCATTCACTGATTTCATTATCTGCTTGATCTGTGCTTCAGACGGTTTTCTTCCCATCTGCAAGAACATCGCACGAATCATTTTTTCATTAATCGGTGGATTTTCCTTTAATTCTTTTTCAAATTTCTTTCTTGTGAAATAAAATCCTAAAATTAAACCTATAACTAAACCAACCAGCGTACAACCAATGGATAGCCCTAAATCGAAACTCATTATATAATCCTCCTAACACTATAGAATATTTTACTATTATTTTTTATCATTGACAATACATAAATAAAACAAAACCTTCAAATAGAATTCACATTTAAAAGTTTATTTAAAACAAAAACTTTCAGATAATGATCCAGCAATCATAAATCCTCTCCAATAAAGATAACCACGGATTGCCATCAATGTTATCCAAAAGGAAGTGACGGCTGCAAACCTTGATCTTCCATGCATCTTCTTTTGTAACAGAAAAAAGAAATAACTCATCATCAGCTGTATACTGCAAAGGCACTTGAAAAAAAGTGCATGCACGTTTGCGAAATTCTTCCTTATCCACATATGCAACTATCTTTCCCTTCGTATCAAATTGTATAATATTCTCCATAAGCGAAAGATGCTCATTTAAAAAGGATTGAAAATCATGATTCGTTGCGTAAAAATGCATTGTGATCACCCACATCACTATAACAATCGTCCGTTTCTAACTTTGTCGAATTTTGTTTTTTATCCACTTTATGATATTCAACGATCAGTATCGAGCATAAAATCAAGATGCCTCCAAAAATCATAAACAAACTGATTTTTTCATGCAAAAGCAGAAACGAAAAGATACTGGCAAACAATGCTTCCATCGACAAGATCAAAGAGGCACTGTTTGCACTTGTATATTTTTGAGCCGCTGTTTGTAGAAGAAACGCCAAACACGTTGAAATTGCAATCATATACAATGCACTTAAGATTGCCTGCATGCCAATACGTAAAGGTGGAGCACCAAACAAAAGAGCACAGAAAGTTGAAAAAACTGCTGCTATCAACATCTGCATAGCATTGATGACCAATACATCTTCACTTTTGGTAGCCCAATCCAATGCAATGATATGAAAGGCAAAAAACACTGCACAAATCAATGAAAAGAAATCCCCCAAGCCAAAAGAAATCGCGCTTCCTTTTAGCGTAAGTAAACCTATGCCCCCTATACACAGAAAAGACGCGATCACTTGTCGATAGGATGGCCGTTGATGAAACAACATCCAATAGATATAAGGGACAAACATCACATTTGTGGTTGTTAAAAAAGCATTCTTGCTTGCTGTAGTGTACTGCAGGCCAAATGTCTGAAACGCGAATGCCAAAAATAAAAAAACACCTGCAACAGATCCTTTCAATAAGGTTTTATGTTCCACTTTTCTTAGTCTGGGAAAAGCAATCAAAAAAGAAAGCATAGCTGATCCAACAAAACGAATCATCAGTACGTAAAAAGGATCAAAACACTCAAGAGCAGCAGATGTCGCGATAAAGCCCCCTCCCCATATGATTGTGACAATAATCAAAAGTAAATTTGCAACGCTTCTTTTCATCTTCAATCCCCCCTTCTGCATTATTTTTTAGATGATACCATCCCTTTTTATTTTTTTCAACTTAATCTTATTAAAAATTCCAATAATTGCTTTATTTATGTCCATCATAGAAACCACATGGCATATCGTTTTCATAGACGGGTTGCACAAAGTAAAAGTGATTCCCCTAAAAACCTTTTCTATCTCTATAGAATAATTTGCCTTTCTTTGCAAAGCCTGGCTTCTTGCAGATTCTCTATTTGTCTTCAAGATAAAAACGATATGATACCAAGTATCTGCATAACGTAAAAGTATACCCTCTTTTGTCCAAATACAATAAAATTCACTGCTTTCATATAATAAAATTTGTATTCTATGTGCCATATTCTCTTTCGTATGAATAATGATCAACGGATAATACCAAGTCTGCAACGCATTGATCCACATATGCAATGATTGTATTTGCTTCACATTTTTGCTCCTTCATTTCATTATATGCATTAAAAAAATGCATAGCTTCAGCATATGCACTTTTTTAACATGAATCAATTATTACAAACCAACGCATCAAACATATCTTGATAAATATTAGTTAATTCAATAATTTCACTGTCATTCATCACACGTTCATGTGCGTTATGTGTACTGACAGTTCCTTCATGAGCAGAAACAACTGTTCCATCTTTTATCACAACAACAAAAGGAACATACATTGCTTTATTTCCATCGTCATCTTCCGATAAAAAATCATTCAGATAAGAGAATATCTTATTACGAATATCTCCTTGCAATGTATATTTTTCACCATCGTATGTTGGTGCATAACAGATTGTAAGACCCTTCGCCTTTGCTACTTCATCCATGATCGGTATTGCTTCCGCGCACCATGGGCAGCCAACATAACCAAAATATACAATTGCACTTTGCTTATTTTCAAAAATAGAAAGGACATCTTCCATTGTTTTTTCATAAAAAACGTGTTCTTGGTCAGTTAATGTGCCATAAGCGCTCATATCTGCCCGTTCTCCTTCTTGTTCCAGCATTTTTTCAGGACAAGCGTCATTTCCTTGCGCACTGCAGCCACACATGAAGATTGCGATTAATAAAATCATTATTTTTTTCATGATCTCACATCCTTTTAAAATAGTTACTATAAGTATAGCATCCCTTATCTTCTATCTCCATACCTTTCTTTGAACTTTTTATTTATCATCAAACAAGCTCATTTGTCCATCAATATAGTCTTCTTCAAACAAATCTTCTATCACTGCATCATTCTGCTCTGTTTCTTCTTTTAAGACCGGTTCATATTCGATGCGTCCAAAAGGTTCATAAAAGAAGAAATTTTCTGCATGTGGAATCGGATTTGAAAATGTAGAATCGCAACTCATCAGCGGAATATCTTTCATTGTCATAAAATGCGTTTCATCCGTTACAAAAGTAAATGAATCATTTAGATGTAAACAGCGGATTTGGGCAATGACATAGGGTTTGCTTTTCATGCGTTTACAGATGCGAACACCCTTTGTTGGTCTGCCTAAGACAGGGATGTCACTCATTTTAATACGTTTCATCGCACATTGATCACTAATGACAAGCAATTGTGCAGAATCGTTATGATAAATACATCCGGAGGCTATCTGTCCTTCACCTGTGTTCATTGCTTTTACCCCTTTTGAACGAGTCGATGTTTCTGGTATGAGCTGAATCGGGTAACGAGTTACAAACCCATTGGTGGAAGCAACCAAGATTTCATCATTCTCATAAGCAAACAGGCACGCAATGACAGAATCATCATCTTCCAATTTGATATTTATCATCGTTTTCGAATTTCTGACGGTTTCCAGATCTTTGACTGCTGTACGTTTGATCATCCCTTGTTTTGTCAATGTAATGATAAATCCGGCAGTATCGAAATGACTCAGGACATAGGCATTGATGATTTTTTCTTGAGAAGTGATACGCAACTTGGAACTGATGTGACTGCCGATATCTTTCCATTTTGCATCATCCAATTCGTAGACAGGCAAATAACCGTAAGTTCCGCTTTCACTAAAAAATAACAAGGTATCTAAAGTGTTTACTTCTCGATAGCCAATCAGCACATCACTATCTTTGCAACCGCTCATCACATCGTTAGATGCGTTATAAGAACGAAGTGATACACGTTTCGCATACCCATCTTTTGAAATTGTGCACATTACTTGTTCATTGGCAACCATTTGCCGTTCATCAATGACAATCTCTTCAATTTGAGATTCAACCTGCGTTCTACGCGGCGTAGGAAATGTCTTTTTCACTTCTTTCAGCTCATCGATCATCACTCGGCGCAATCGCTTTGGATCAGCCAATATTTCATTTAGATCTTCTATTTCATTAACAAGCTGCATATATTCTTCTTTTAACTGTGTAATATCTGTATTGGATAAGCGATATAAACGCATGGTAACAATTGCCTCGGCCTGCGGTTCGGTAAAATCAAAAGTTTCCATTATTTTATTTTTAGAATCTGCTTTGTCTTTTGAAGCACGAATCAATGCAATGATCTCATCTAAGATAGATACCGCCTTGATCAGTCCTTCCAATACGTGACAGCGTTTTTCCTTTTTGTCTAAATCGAAACGGCTTCTACGTAAAACGACATCCTGACGGTGTGCGATAAAAGCATCTAACATGCCCGCTAGACCTAGTTGAACAGGGCATTTGTTTACGATAGCGATCACATTATAGTTATAGGATATCTGTAAATCTGTGTTCTTATATAGATAATTTAAAATCGTTTGTGCAGAAGCATCTTTTTTTATATCAACAACGATTCGCAAACCGTTACGATCGGATTCATCGCGCACGTCCATGATACCGTCAATTTTTTTATTTAATCGAATATCATCAATTTTCTTCACAAGTGCGCTTTTTACAACTTCATATGGAATCTCATGGACGATTAACTGCTGTATCGATTTTGTCTCCTCTATCGTGACCTTGCTTCTTACAATCACTTTTCCTTTCCCGCTCTCAAATGCCTGACGGATGCCATCGAGACCTTGGACAGTTCCTCCAGTCGGGAAATCAGGCCCTTTTACATACTGCATCAATTCATCTAATGTACATGCAGGATGTTGAATACGATAAATGGCGGCATCCAACACCTCTGCCAGATTATGTGGAGGAATGTTTGTTGCATAACCGGCGGCAATACCGGTAATTCCATTGACAAGCAGGTTCGGATAACGAGAAGGAAGTACAGTCGGTTCCATTTTTTCATCATCAAAATTCGGAGCCCATAATACAGTATCTTTATCAATATCCATCAACATGAAGTCGGCAATTTTTGAAAGCCTTGCCTCTGTATAACGCATAGCTGCTGCCGGATCATCATCAATCGATCCATTGTTACCTTGCATATCGATCAACGGATTTGTAATCTTCCAATTTTGAGACATACGTACCATCGCGTCATATACGCTGGAATCTCCATGCGGGTGATAATTGGCAATGACATTTCCTACTGTTTTTGCAGACTTTCGATAAGGTTTATCGTAGGTATTTCCATCTTCATACATAGCAAATAAGATACGGCGCTGTACAGGTTTCAGCCCATCACGTGCATCCGGCAATGCTCGATCTTGAATGATATATTTCGAATATCTTCCGAAACGATCGCTCATGATCTCTTCCAAAGGAGTTACAATCACATGCTGATTCAGGTTTGTCTCCTTTTTTTTCATCGTTTCTTCACCTCCTCGCTATAAGCATCTTCTAATGTGAAAGATACATTATTTTCGATCCATTCTCTTCTTAGATCTGCTTTATCTCCCATCAAAACCGAAACTCTGCGCTCCGCACTAACTGCATCTTCAATATCCACTTGAATCAATGAGCGTGTTTCTGGATTCATCGTTGTATCCCATAACTGATCTGCATTCATTTCACCAAGACCTTTGTAACGCTGCAGTGTATATCCTTTTGGAAACGTCTCGCGTAATTGATCCAGTTCTTCATCGCTCCAGGCATATTGGATCTGTTTTCCTTTTTGCATTTTATATAAAGGCGGGAGAGCAATATACAGCATGCCTTTATCAATCAGATCGCGCATATAGCGATAAAAGAAAGTTAGTAAAAGTGTTTGGATATGTGCACCATCGGTATCTGCATCGGTCATGATGATCACTTTATGATAATTGGAATCCTCTGCATGAAAATTAGCACCTATTCCTGCACCTAACGCATGTACGATCGTATTCAGTTCTTCATTTTTCTCTATGCTTGCAATACTGGCCTTCTCGGTATTGAGCACTTTTCCTCTTAACGGCAGGATCGCCTGGTATTTCGAATCCCGTCCTTGCTTTGCACTGCCGCCGGCGGAATCTCCCTCGACGAGATACAATTCTTTTCGTCTGGCATCCTTCGATTGGGCGCTGGCCAATTTTCCTGACAAGATTCGTTCGCTTTTGCCTTTTGTTTTTCCTTTTCTTGCATCTTCTCTTGCTTTTCGCGCCGCTTCTCTTGCACTGCTAGCTTTGATCATCTTGCGCACCAAGGCAAATGCAATTTCTTTATTTTCTTCCAGGAAGAAATTCAAATGCTCACTTACCACGCTGTCTACTGCGCTTTTTGCTTCACTCGTACCTAATTTGCTTTTTGTTTGTCCTTCAAACTGCAGCAAATTTTCGGGAATTGAACAAGACAACACGATCGTAAGTCCCTCACGGACATCGCTGCCTTCAAAATTTTTATCTTTTTCCTTCAAGAGACCATTTTTCCTTGCAAACTCATTAAAGGCTTTTGTGAAAGCATTTCGGGCTCCACTTTCATGTGTTCCTCCATCTTTGGTACGCACCATGTTCACAAAAGAAAAGATATTTTCTTGATATTCATCGGTATATTGGAATGCACATTCTACTTTGATATCATTTACTGTACCAGAAAAACTCACTGGCGGATGGAATACATTTTTATCTTCATGCAGATAATCAATAAAAGCTTCCAAGCCGTTCTCATAATGGTATACTTCTTTTCTTTGTTCTTCTTTGCGATCATCAATTACGATCATCGTTAGTCCTTTTAACAAAAATGCATTTTCCTGTGCACGTTCACAAATGCTGGAAAAAGAAAAATGCGTAGTGGAAAAAATATTTGCATCAGGTAAAAACTGCACTTTTGAACCACTTTTATTTCTCTTTCCGATTTTTTTTAAAGGGCTGATCTTTTTACCGCCATTGCTGAAATCCATTTCATATAGATCTTTTCCATCACAGACGGTCACTTTTACCCATTGACTCAAAGCGTTTACGACACTGGCACCGACCCCATGGAGACCTCCGCTGGTTTTATAACCGCCTTCGCTTGTAAACTTTCCACCCGCATGCAAAATCGTAAAAATAACTTGTAAAGATGACACACCGCTTGCATGCATACCAACTGGCATGCCGCGTCCAAAATCTTCCACACTGACAGAACCATCTTTCTCAAGTGTGATGGTGATAGTGTCACCATATCCATTCAGTGCTTCATCCATAGAATTATCAACAATTTCCCACACAAGATGGTGAAGACCTCTATAATCTGTGGATCCTATATACATACCTGGTCGCTTGCGCACAGCCTCCAGGCCTTCTAATATTTGAATACTGCTTGCATCATATTGTTTTTGTGCCATACATGCACCCCTCTTTTCAAAATCAGTCTACGATATTATAACAAAAAAAATCATTTTTTGCAGAGTGAAATCATATAGATTCATTTTTATAAATCATGCTTATATGACAGAAAGGCGCTTTCTTTAACCAATGCTTTACAGTAAAACTCTTTGCAATGAATTAAAAGAATGATAAAATAAAGCTGATTTATTGAATGATGATACACTAAGGAGGAAATTGTGTGAATGCTTTCTTTACAGTACCAACATTACTCTGTTTAGTCGTTGGTTATCTACTTGGTTCCATACCATTTGCCTTGGTCATAGGCAAAGTTTTTTATAAGACGGATGTACGTAACTATGGAAGCGGTAATTTAGGGGGAACAAATGCAGGTCGAGTTTTAGGAGCTAAGGCCGGAGCTGCGGTAATAGCCTGTGATATCTTAAAGGTTGTAATTGCTATTGCACTCAGTGCTCTTATCAGTCCCAGCACTTCCATATGGACTGGATTAGCTGCAGCAATCGGACATTGTTATCCGGTATTTGCAAACTTTAAAGGCGGCAAGGCTGTTGCTACGATGTTTGGTTTCCTATTGGCCACCAGTATCTTCACCTTTCAAAACGGTTGGTATTTGCTTGTTCCATTCATTGCTTTTTTAATTTTTCTGTTATTATTTAAAATGGTTTCCCTTGCCAGCATGGTTGCCGCCATTACTTCAAGCGTATTTATTACATGCATGCAGTATGAGCACCCTGCAATCATTATCGCAAGTTGGCTGATGACTATATTGATCATTTATCGCCATCGTTCCAATATCAAAAAAATATGGAAAGGCGAAGAAAACAAAGTATCTTGGTTACAAAGAAAGTGATGTGAGAATCTAGAACATGATTTCACATCACTTTCTTTTTATGTAATATTTTTATAGCTCTTGCGGAACGCGGTGTGTATGCTTCAATTGCTTTGCTGCAGAAGGATCGGATTGTTCCAATATCTTCAATCCTTTGCCAAATTTACATTTTGCAATAAAGAGGCAGATACGGTAAATCATTCGTAAAAAGAATGGCTGATCATAAATATTTAAATACGGCAATGCATATTTTTGAATTTCTTTACGTTTTACGAATACGATCATTGTATATAATATCAAGATATTCGTCATGAAATAATTTTGTCTATTATCAATCCCGCCATTTGGAAGAGCCTCTTGAATCATCGTCTCTTGGTATTCAAAAGCAGCACGCATCATCATTAAAGTATCGATATCCATTACAAATACACCTTTTTGGTTCATAAAGCTTCCTTTTCGTTGCACATAATGATAAAAACGCTGCGGCATGGTAACAATTGTATTCGCATTCATAAATACTTTAAAGATTGTGCAGACATCTTCAAACATGCGCCAGTTTGCTGAAAATTCAACACCTTCAAAAACACTTGCCCGAAATAATTTTCCCCATGGATAATTATTTACTTTTGTATTTTTCAATAATAGTTTTAATGCTTGCAAACGGTCCAGCACTTGATAAGAAGGCGCCCGTCTACAGAAAAAACCGAATCGGAACTCCATACGATAAAAACATTGTACGATATCAGCATTTTCTTTTTGCATGACAGCCATCATTCGTTCAACCATATCGCTATCAATATAATCATCACTATCGACAAAAAGGTAATACCCGCCATGCGCATGTTCAATTCCATAATTTCTAGCTGCACTGACCCCGCCATTCTTTTTTTCATAATAATGGAAACGAGCGTCTTGCTGACAAAAATGTTCACACAGCATACCACTATGATCTGTAGATCCATCATTGACCAAAATCACTTCGAACGGTTGATATGTTTGTGCTGCTAACGAGCATAAACAACGCTGTATATAGTTTTCAACATTATAAACAGGAACGATGATACTAACTAATTCTTCATTCATGTTTGCTCTCCTCTCTGTCCGCTTGATTCTCTTTTCTGATAGGAAGTGAAACAATAGCTTTAAACAAATCTCCATCTACCTCTACATGAAAACAACCGTTTTGTGCTTGAGCAAAGCTTCGTACGATAGCTAGCCCAAGTCCGCTGCCTTCACTTGTCCGAGAGGTTTCTCCACGGACAAAACGATGTAAAATTTCACGGGCATCAAAGCGTATTTCATGTGCACTGATATTTTTGACACAAATCGAAATATTGTTGTCCCCCATTTCATAGACGACATAGATTCGTGTGTCAGGCATAGCATATTTTACACAGTTTCCTATTAAATTGTCAAAAATTCGATAAGTTTTTTCAGGATCTGCATAAATATATCCTGCATTTTCTTCTTTTTCGATACGAATTGATAGTTTTCTTTTCTTCAAAGCACGTTCATGTTCCAAAATGACCTGCTGTATCAATTCATCAATTTTTACAGATGCTAAATGTAAAGTTAAGTTGCCGCTGTCTGCACGACTGACATCCATTAAATCTTCTACCAAATGTGTCAGTCTTTCAATACCATATGCAATTTTTTCCGTATACATCCGCTCTTGCGGCGTTAGCTCTTCTTTTTTTAACAAATCGATATATCCACGGATACTGGTCAATGGTGTTTTCAGATCATGCGACACATTGGTAATCAATTCACTTTTCATTTTCTGTGATCGAACTTCTTCATCAACCGCTTGTTGAAATAATAAATGATTCTGATCAAGAGCACTTTTTAATCTGGAAAAGATAGATAACTTTGAAAGCGGCAATGTACGATGACAAAGAAAATCAGTAATATCATTATATTCTCTGCAAAATTGCGTATAGGTCTTCGCCGTGACATAAAAAGTAAAAACACAAAATAAGCTATAAATAACGATACCGATCCATCCTAACGACAACATTGCAAAAGATAAGAGGATGACGAATAAAAGAGCAAAAAACAAAATTGTAAACAGCTTGTACACTTGTAAATATCTATATCGGTAAAATAGTTTTGCCAATATTGCATAACGACAAAGATAAGAAAAAGGATCATCCCGATCGTAGCTGCGCAGTGCCATTAATAAATTAATATATAGATAAACGGCCAACATACCAAAGACAATAAATTCAATAACAAATTGGTAAGAGAAGTCAGTATATGAGAATATCTCATTCGTATTTTGTGCAGACATGAATAGGATCGTTAAGATACAAACTTGCAGGAGCAGCGGGAAATGGCGGCCAATCCAGAATATGTGTTTATCTGAATCAGAAGGATCATACTTCTTATAAAAGCAAAAAATACCGGCAGTCACGCATGCTATCAAGAACAACATCATAAATAATTTTTCGTAAAAGAAAATCTGCTGATTTGTTGCATCGATGACCTGTTGTACATATAGAGAAGTAGAAGGAATATACACCTGATAAGTAACATTTGATGCAATTGGCTGTCGTAATGCTTCGTATAGGCTGTTTTTTATTGATAACTGCTGCTGTGAATCATAAATGCCTAAATTGGCAAAATCAATAAGTTCCAACATTGTTTGATATATTTGTTGAGCTTCCTCTACACCTGTAGATAACGCCCATAGACTTTCCTGTACCTGTTGGTTATTTAGTTTGTAAGAGGCATTTCCATCTGCATCAAAAGTAACCAATAATGAAACAAATGTATTCTTGGGAATTGCTTGAAAATTAGACTTTACTTCTTCATTTTCATCATTGACGATACGATAATAAAAATATTCATCCGGTGCTGTATCAATAAGATAACAGTACTGATCTAATTGGTTGATCAAAGAGTCTTTGATGATCGTAGGAAGCTGCACATTTGGATCAAAAACAGCTGAAGTGTCATATCCACTTGCAGCATAGTAGAGCATCAGATAATTCTTTTTCCATTCCAGCGCTAATTGCTCATTCTCTGCATAATGGATATTCCTAATTTGTTCTTGTGCATAAAAGTGAAAGAAGATGGGAGAACAAAGACCCAATAAAGCAATAGATAGAAACAATATCAATCTTTTATATATATTTTTCCGCATACGTAATTGCTCCTATTTTTCAATCTTGTATCCAATACCCCAAACCACTTTCAGATATTGCGGCTTTCTTGGATTCACTTCGATCTTCTCCCTCAAATTTCGTATATGTACCATCACTGTTTCCGTATTGACAGCTTCCTCTTTCCAAACTTGTTCATAGATCTGCTGTGCGCTGAATACTCGTCCCGGCGATTGGATCAGCAGTTCCAATATACGAAATTCAATTGGTGTCAAATGAATCAAAGCACCATCTACCATTACTTCTTTCGTTTCACTGTTTAACTCAAGACCGCGTACTTGATAAGAACCTGCGCTTGTCATTTCTTCTTTTTTACTATAATGATGATAACGGCGAAGCTGTGCTTTGATTCTGGCCATCAGTTCCATAGGAACAAAAGGTTTGCTTACATAATCATCTGCACCGACATTCAATCCTGTGATCTTATCCAAATCTTCTGTCTTCGCTGATACGATGATGATAGGAAATGATTGTGTTTCTCTAATCCTCATGATAAATGAAATACCATCCATTTTCGGCATCATCACATCTACGACTGCCAGATCAATCGAATATTTCTCACATAATTGCAGAGCTTGCACGCCATCAAAAGCAAGGTATGGTACATAGCCTTGATTTTTCATATAGATCGCTAATACTTGTGAAATTTCCTGATCGTCTTCTACAATTAATATCTTGTCTTGCATTCTTATCACCTGTAATTCAATGATAGAATATAAAACAAAATATGAACAGTATAAAAAACAAAAGATTTTTTAAAGATACGCATTTTTTCAATAAACAATGCATACCCTGTTCAATGGGCATGACTCGATGATAATGGACGGATTATTAATTGACAAATTCAGTTATTTCACCTATACTAACAACGTAGAAACAGCGAAGCGCTGCTGGTCATTCTAGGCTGGTGGCGCTTTCTCATAATGCCATGAAGGAGGTAGCGCATGCAGACGATTACAAGTCTATACGGATCAATGGTCTTTAATGATCAAACGATGGAAAAACGTCTTTCCGCAGATGTGTATGACCGTTATCATCAATGTTTGAAAGAAGGAAGCGAACTTTCCATTGCAGATGCGGATGTAATTGCAAACGAAATGAAAGAATGGGCCGTTGAATTAGGTGCCACGCATTACACCCATTGGTTTCAGCCAATGACTGGTATCACAGCAGAAAAACATGACAGTTTCATCGAGCCGGATGGAGATAACGTCATTTTAAAACTGTCAGGGAAAGAGTTGATCAAAGGTGAAGCCGATGCTTCCAGCTTTCCAAATGGAGGATTACGCTCTACATTTGAAGCTAGAGGCTATACTGCTTGGGATATGAGCAGCTATGCCTTCATTAAGGATGGAACACTTTGTATTCCAACTGTTTTTCTTTCTTATGGAGGCGAATCTTTAGACAAGAAAACGCCTTTGTTAAAATCAGAAGAATTAATTGAAAAGCAAGCAAAACGTCTGCTTCATCTTTTAGGAAAAGATGTCAACAGAGTCATTACAACTGTCGGCGCTGAACAAGAATATTTTTTAATTGATAAAAAAATGTATCATATGCGAAAGGATCTTGTCTATACAGGACGGACGTTGTTCGGTAATCGTCCTCCAAAAACGCAAGAGCTGGATGATCACTATTTTGGCGTGATCAAGCCGCGTGTGCTTTCTTTCATGAAGGAATTGAACGAGGAATGCTGGAAATTAGGGATTCCTGCAAAAACTCAGCATAATGAAGTAGCTCCATGTCAACATGAGCTTGCCCCGATCTACACAGTCACCAATCGTGCTTGCGATCAAAATCAAATCATCATGGAATTGATGAAAAAGATTGCGGATAAACACGATTTGGTATGTCTTTTACATGAAAAGCCTTTCGATGGTATCAACGGTAGCGGAAAGCATAACAACTGGTCATTGTCGGCTGACGGAGAGAATTTGCTCTCTCCAAAAGGAAATGAAGAACAGTTTTTATTATTTCTAACAGCTATTTTACAAGCTGTGGATGAATATCCAGAATTGCTGCGCATCGCAGCTGCAAGTGCCGGCAATGATCATCGATTAGGCGGCCATGAAGCACCGCCGGCTGTTTTATCCGTATTTATCGGGGACGATCTGGAAAAGAGAATTCAAGATTTTATCTACAACAAAAAAAGCGAACAAAGCAACAATGCCAGTTTAAATGTGGATGTCCATAGTCTCCCAAGTTTTTTCCAGGACACCAGCGACCGCAACCGTACTTCCCCATTTGCTTTTACCGGAAACAAATTTGAATTCCGTATGTTAGGTTCCTCACAATCCATCGCTTGCAGCAACATTAACTTAAATACAGCAGTTGCTGATGCATTATGTCATTTTGCCGATCAAATTGAAGCAAGCAAAGAAGATCGCACGACTGCCATTCGAAAAGTCATTAAAGAATCCTATGAAAAACATAAACGCATCATCTTTAACGGAGACGGCTATGCAAAACAATGGATTGAAGAAGCAGAAAGACGCGGTTTGCTGAATTTGCCAACCACTGCAGATACATTGCCTTGTTATCTGAATGAAAAAAACATTGCCCTCTTTGAGCGTCATAAAATATTTACAGCCTCTGAATTGCGCAGCCGCTATGAGATCTTATTGGAAAACTACAATAATGTCAACAGTATTGAAGCGTATACAATGCTCAGCATTGTGCGAAAACAAATTCTGCCTAGTGCAATGGAATATTCGCGCTATTTAAGTGAAACGATCATCGCTAATAAAACAGCAATTGCTTCTTTAGACACAAGCAGTGAAGAAGATCTGTTGAAACAAATACATGCAATCTATGTTAGCGCATATCAAAAAACAAAGAAGCTGAGCGATGCAATGAATGATAGTGTAAAAGAGGATAAACAAGCAGAAGCCTATTACTTCAAAGATATCATTTTGCCATTGATGGAAGATCTGCGAGTAGATTGTGATCAGCTTGAAACTTATGTTGCAAAAGAATTTTGGAAATTCCCAACATATGGAGATATCTTATATTACAAATAATACAAACGGCTGTCCTGATAATCGACAGCCGTTTTTCTTCATAGTACAACAAATAAACAAAAGGAGAGATGATAAATGCGTAACGGCAAAGAACAGATTCAGTTTCGAACCTGTAACCATCCGCAAGAATGGAAAACCATTCGTGAAGATGTATTTATAAAAGAACAAGGTTTTCACAATGAATTTGATGACATTGATGAACGAGCTATCCATATTTGTGCATATCTAGGAGCACAGGCGATTGGCTGTTTACGACTGTATACAGATGATCCTAAAAAAGAAAGCTACCATTTAGGCAGACTTGCATTGCAAAAAGCATATCGGCATCAAAAAATAGGTAGTCAGCTAGTCATCTATGCAGAAAAAAAGCTTCGCTTGCTAAACGCAAAAGAAGTTTTATTAGATGCGCAATGCTATTTACAACATTTTTATGAATCATTAGGTTATAGTGTGAATGGTGAAATATTTTATGATGAACACGTTCCCCATATTCCCATGCATAAATTTTTCTATTGATGTAGATGATCTTAGTAAATTGCATAATATTAATTATTCTGATACAAATTGACTTAATTTTATGGGGACTGCTCTGTTTTCTACTAGTTTCTCTTGCTCGTTTCTTTTTCAATAAAAAAAGCTATATCGATGTTCTACACTCTATTACAAAGAAACAACTCTTATTGGGTATTATGTTATGTGAAGGATTGTCTCTTCCTGTAACCTATCTGCTAGCTGAACTCTACAAAAGACAGATGCAGAATGTTCATTATCTCTGGCTTTTTCTTAGCATTTGTATCCTAGCGCACGGTATTCGTATCTACACGATTTCCCACCATTATGAATCAATCAAAAATGAATTATAAAAAAGCAAGAATGAAGAAATTTTCTAGACCTTTTCTTCATCTTGCCTTTTTTTATCCACCAATCAAGAAGTCTAAAATATTCATGCCCGCATCAGTTTCAGCACGATATAACTCCGTATATCCACACTGTCTGCAACTAATAGTGATAAATTTCTTGTTTTGTACATCAAACAATTTAGCAAAGTTCCCGCCTGTTGCTTGAAACTGGTCACTAATGTATTCGTGGCAGCCGCATTTAGGACAAATAAACTGTCTTTGTTCCATAGCATTCTCCTCCTATTAACAGTATAGCATATTCGTATGCATCTATTAACGATTTTGTATATGTGTTACATTTTTGATAGATATCAGGATTGTACCTCCTGACTCATGTTTGATTTCAAGCTTATCGCTTTCATTCATATATTCAACAGGAAACGTGATCTCTACACCTGTATCTGTTTTGATCTGCTGCATAGATAATGATTTTCTTATTTTTACACTTTCTAGCGGAATCGTATCACGAATACCATGTTGTTTCATTAAAGCACAAAATTCGTCAGCGGCATATGGAACTTCATGAAATACTTCCTCTGCCACCTCTTCTACTAAAAGCTCTTCTTGTTCTTGCACGTGATCCTTTGTCAGCTGTTTCATCTTGGTCAATGCCTGCGTAATATCCATTTCATATTTTTCACTAAGGCCGCGTACACTTTCATCCATCACCTTTTGTACTTCTGCATAAGAAGGAAGGAGATCTGCTTCCAAAAAATTCTCACTCAAGACGTAGCCCTTTTTCTGTTTTTGTTCATAAATATGGACTGCATGATCTCCTAAAGAAATCGTAAAGCCAAAATCACTTTTTAATAAAGTATTTGATAAAATTTTCTGCGGTGTACAAACTGCCTGTTGATGATCATCTAAAGAACATTGAAAACTGCTTTTATAGCTTTGATCGCATAATAACAAATAATGCGCTTGTTCAAAAGAAACTAATGCGATGACCAATGAGCTAGGCATGAACAAGTTCCATTCCCTTTTACATGCATAATATTGCTGCCCTACTTTCTCACTGAACTGCATAAAACTCATTTCTTGATTTTGATATGCTCGTAACTGCTCTAAAATCCATGCATGACTAGGCAAGGTTGCCTCCTTTCGTTGACTAGATGTAAATAATTTTTCTAATTTTGTAGAAAGAAAGGAACGTTCTTCATCAACGATCCCATTTTCACGATATCCTCCTATTAACAAGCCTTCCCCTGTGTCCATCAGGTAGGTTGCGATCTCTTTGATTTCCATTCACTTCTCTCCTTTTGCTTGCCGAGAAATAGTGTATCATGTTCTTTATGAACCTTCAACTACCTAAAAAGACTCCATTTCTCTATCAAATTGTTTTTTTCTGCCTATATAGATCATCTGAAGCTTCATAAAATAGAATGGAAAGGAGGTATATAGTGGCAAAAATTATCGTTTATGATGTAAATACAAAAGCTTTGGAAATATTTTATCGCGGTGAGAATGAAACAATGCCTTATGTATATGGTTCGACGATGAAAGTAAAGGAATTCCGTGGTTCGAGTACGTCCAGTGTACTATGGACCAGCACTGCAGCACTGGAAAGCTGGAACGCTACCCGGCGTTCATTCAATTCACCGATCCCTTTTCGTTATGCCTTTAAACGAATTTGGGAAGGAGGTCACGGGCAACAATCTCAACATTATGCAGGGGTTGCCTTTGACTGTGGACAGGCATTGACCAGCAGCGAAAGAAATCGTTTATGGTGGACTGCCAATAATTTAGGTGTCTGGTCTTATGTAGAACCGCAAAATCTTACTCCTACCTGGGTCCATTTTGATAAGCGTTACGGTCCTCCCGCTTGTAGTGCCGGATATCCTACACTGAGAAATGGAAGCAGAGGAATTTATGTCCTTGTATTGCAGGACGCATTGAACGCACTAGGCTATTCTACAAAAACATTAGATGGTGCTTTTGGTCAAAACACAAGAAATGCTTTGGTAGCATTTCAGAGAAATAATGGATTATCAGCCGATGGAATATGTGGATGTTGTTCCTGGAGAAAAATTGTTGCAGAAGTCGTAGGTATTGGTAAGACGCCAACGGTAATCGATCCCTGATATTTGACATTTTTGTCCCTTTCTGTTATTGTCAAAAAGGGACAAATGAAAAAGTTACCCTATCTAAATGGAAGAAAAGGTCAAACACTTTTTCTTCTTTTCGTTTTTGAATGCTTGCATACAAACATCATATTGAACCAAGTTGGAATATACATCATCAAAGAACTTAAGGTTTCTTTCGTCATATTTTTTAGTTGGTAGAGTAAACTTTGAACAAACTGGTTCCCTATTCCCATGTGTTCAATATAAAGATGACGACGTCTAATTATTTCATAAAATGATATCCTAGATGCAGATAAGTTGTTGTATATTAAGAACTAAAATTCATCAATTATTTAGGGATGATTCCACTTTACGCGTATGAAACAGATAGAGGAGGAATCAAAATGATTTTATATTTAAATTATGAATGGGATAATAGTTGTGTATGCATCAATACAGATAAAGGAAAAGAATATCGATCTTGTCGATCTGTCAGTGCATTTTTAAATATGCGTTGTAAGCAGGAGGGATCCACTTTACAAGGACGACGGGAAGCATTTGCACAAATCATGACAGCTCGTAAACATATTCCGGTTTTGACATCAATCCGACGTAATGAATTATTTATGCCTTTTGGCTTGTGTTCCAGTCCGAATACAATCTGGATCAATCTGGGTGCAATTAAAGACTATCATCCAAAAGAAAGTGAAACTTGCATTCGCTTCAAAAATGGCGATTCCTTAACGATCCCTTTTCGATACAGCATCGTAAAACGACAAATCGATCGTTGCCAAATGTATATTGATTATCTAAACTAAACAAAAAAGCTATGTTTTCTTTTATGAAATCGAAAACATAGCTTTTCTTTTATAAAACTTTTACTTTGACACAAGTCCCATCAGGACCTGGCGTATTGTTCAAATAATCGGCAATTTCTTGACGTCTCTCTGGTTTACAAGGGCGGCAGGAAACAGTTTGAATCTCACCAGAAACAAGTGCCTCTGCAAGTCCGCTGCAACCTGCATAACCACAGCCGCCGCAATTATAATTTGGCAGCATTTCAGTCACCTTCTCTACTCGTTCATCTACTTCGACTTTTAAATATTTGTCGGCAATACCAAGTCCAAGTCCTAACAAGGCACCTAAGATCAACATCATGCCAATTGCTGCTATCATATATATGCCCCTTCCTTTCTATCGTTGATAATTCGGATGATTGATACAATGTGTATCATGACACCCTTTACACTGCGGTTTTAAATGTTCACATCCGGGCGGTTTTGGCGTTTTATGATTCAATACATACGATATCGCATAGATTCCACCCATCACAGCAATGAAAATAACGGCAGCCACAATTGTTTGAAGTTTCATTATACCAAACCTGCCAGTCCGCCAAATGCCATTGCCATAATAGCCGCAACAACAAGTGCAATTGGATTGCCTTTAAAAGGTGTTGGTACATCACAGACATCCAATCGCTCACGAATTGTCGCAAAAATATAAAGGACAAGACCAAAGCCCAATGGTGTACCTACAGAGTAAACCAACATGTGTGCAAAATCGAATTGTTGTTCGATATTTTGTAAACATACATTCAATACAACGCAGTTTGTCGTAATCAATGGTAGATAGACACCTAAAGACTTATACAACGATGGACTCGTTTTTTTGATAAACATCTCTGTCAGCTGAACCAAAGATGCGATGACAAGAATAAACGTGATAAGATCCATAAAGGTAATTCCTAAAGGAACAAGTACTAAATAATACAACCCATAAGTAACGATGCTTGCAGCAACGATAACAAAGACAACAGCCAGGCTCATACCAATGGCACTGCTAGCTTTTTTTGAAACGCCCATAAATGGACAAATTCCTAGAAATTGATTCAATACAACGTTATTGATCAAAACACTGGTAATCAGCAATGTAAATAATTCACCCATTTTACTTTGCCTCCTTCTCTAAACGTTCTTGTTTTTTTGCCTGATGGTCTTTATAAGCAACTAATGCCGCTGCCAAACAAGCAAATGTACAGAAAGCTCCAAAAGGTTGTGAGAACAAGGATATGACAAAATCCTCCGGAATCAAACGAATTTCAAATAAGACCTGTGCTGCATCGAACGGATTGGTAAAATGAATCATACCAGTGGCCAATATTTCACGAATCAAAGACATAACAATAATCGCACAAGTATAACCTAAGCCCATTCCTAAGCCATCTAAAGCAGAGTCCAATACGCCGTTTTTGGATGCAAATGCCTCTGCACGTCCTAAGATGATGCAGTTCACTACGATCAAAGGAATAAAGGTTCCTAACGAAGTATACAAAGATTGCGCATATGCCTGAATCAGCATCTGAATCACTTTGACCAGTGCTGCAATGATCACAATATAAACAGGAATACGAATCTCATTTGGTGTGATCTTGCGCATCAAAGAAATCAATACATTGGAAAGGATCAATACAGCAATAACTGCAACTCCCATCCCAATTGCATTATTAAGTGAAGTGGTAATTGCAAGTGTTGAACAACATCCTAAATAAAGGGAAAAAACTGGGTTTTCACGAAGGAAACCGGCAGTAAAGTTCTTTTTTCTATCCATCTTGTTTCCTCCTATTCTTTTATCTGCTTACAAACTTCAGCAGCTTCATGGATTCCATCAACGACAGGCTGGCTTGATCGAGTAGCTCCAGAGATCGTATCCAATTTACCAGAAGCATCATGACCAATCAAACCATTGATAAATTGTTCGTCATCCAAAACACGGCTTCCTAAACCTTTCGTATCGCCGTTGCTCATCCCTTTGTAAGCTACAATTTGACCTGCATCATCAATGGATACCAGGAAAGTTGTACCTTCACTATAACCGCTGACAGCCATGCTGAATACATAAGCGTCTTCTTTATAGCGATAGATTTTTTGGATCGTTGCAGACTCTCCATCATATTCCACTTCTGTAAAATCATCTACAGAAGATCCCGGATACAATTCCAATAAGCTTTCTTTTTCAGCAGCTTCTTCATTTGCTTTAATGATTGGTGCTGTCAATTGATTTGCATAAGCCAAAGCACCGCCAGCTATTGCAGAAACGATAGCCAAAAATAACGTTAGATGCAAAATCTTTTTCATAGACTACCGCCCCTTTCTACAGATTGATTATTTATAAGTTGATCATACATTGTCTCATTAGTAGCAGAAGTAGTAGGATCTTCATTCACCGGCGTTACGACACTGGCAGCTAACAAGACAAGAGCCAATCCGATGGCAGCTAAACCGGCAAATGCTTTTCTGGCACGAATTCGAACAACCAACTGTTTGCCATCCATAGCTGATTCAATCAAAGGAGTCAACATATTCATGATCAATATTGAATAAAGACAGCCTTCCGGCATATTAGCCTTTAAACGAATCAATACAGTAATAATTGCGGCACCTAATGCAAATAATGTTCTGCCTTGCGCACTTGTCGGAGAGGTAACCGGATCGGTCAACATAAACACCGCGCCAAATACAACACCCCCGCTCAATACATGCACACATGGATACCAGATAAAGCCTGGCAGACCATTATAACTATCAATACCGCATAATAATGCGACTGCTGCAGTCAAAACAAAGATAGAGATCAGATAAACAGTTGGTACTCTCCAGTCGATGACGTGGCGAATTGACAAGACTATGCCAACAATTATAATCAGCAATGCACTCGTTTCACCAATAGCACCTGGATACCAGCCGGTAAATAAAGTCGTAATACCGCCTACGGAATCCATCATGGATTGAATAGCTTTTTCCGTACCAGGCATCCAGCTAAAATTTGTGCCAAGGATAGTCAATGGTGTTGCAGAAGTGACCACATTTGTTGTAGCTCCAATAAAAGCATTAAAAATAACAGCTCTTCCAAAAGCAGCCGGATTGAAGATATTATTTCCAAAGCCGCCAAATAACAATTTTCCAAAGAAAATGCTAAAGAATGTTGCCACTCCTAATGCATATGGTGTAATATCGATTTTACACATCATAGTCAGGATGATTGCAGTGATCCAGCCAAAAGATCCGCTTAGATACTGTTTCATATCCTTTTTTAACACAAGAGCAAAAACACTTTCAGTCACAAGAGCAACGATCAATGCAACAAACAAAAGCAAAACAGCCTGCAATGCATAGGATGCTCCATATTCACTAAAATAATAGAATAATGAAAAAAGATAAACAACTGCCAAACCAAGCATCAATTCGAACATGATCCTTTTTGTACTTTGTCCTTGACGAAGGTTTGGCGAAACATTAAAAGTAAACTTCATACGTTCTTACCTCCCCTTACTTTTTTGCTGCCAGCAATGTACGTTTTGCTTTCCGCACATTTTCTGTAACATTTAATTGCGATGGACATACATAAGTACATAATCCACATTCGATGCAGTCAAGCGCTCCGCGTTTCTTCATAGCTTCTTTATCATTTGCTTTTACTGCTTGTGCAATTCTCACCGGCTGCAGTCCAGCTGGACAATGATCACTGCAGCGTCCACAACGCAAACAGGCTACTGAATCAAATGATCGTGTAACAAGAACAGTAATCGCATTTGTAGCACGATCAATTACCCATTGATCATTAACGATGGTCTTTCCCATCATCGGCCCACCAGCAATCAATTTTACATCTTCTGCTGTATAACCGCCGCAGGCCGCTATGATCTCATGTACCGGAGTACCAACCGCAACATGCACATTGACTGGATTCTTCACACCATCACCTGAAACGGTAACAACTTTGTCAACGATTGGCATTCCTTTCGTCAATGCGCGAGCAAAAGCAATTGCCGTCGTTGCATTATTTACGATGGCACCTACCTCAGCAGGCAATTTTTCATATTCTTTATGCATGAGCTCACGGACTAGCACACGTTCCCATCCCATTGGATATACATCCGGAACTGCTGCTACATGTACATCTGCTGTATCGGCACACGCCTTCTCTACGATTGAAATCAATTCCGGATGCGATTTTTTAATCGCGATGACTGCTTCTTTGGCATCTGCCATTTTTTTCATTGCTTTGATACCGTAAACCATCTCATCGCAATATGCCTCTACCATCTTATAATCTGCAGTGATAAACGGCTCACATTCTACCGCATTGATGATCAATTTTTCAATTCCCTTTACATTTCGATACTTCATGTAAGTCGGAAAACAAGCACCTCCACATCCTACAATTCCAGCATTCATCATAAATTCAACTAATTCTTCCTTCGTTGCCTGTTCATAATTCAATGGTTCAAAAGCTGCAATTGTTTCTTGTTTTCCATCTGGCTCAATTACGATATGCTCAATTGGTTTCAATGATGCATGCATCATTTTGCGCATTCCTTTGACAACACCAGATACGCTCGAATAAATAGGTACTGTCATTCTTTCTTTGCAGATCGCCAGTTTCGTTCCGACCAATACTGAATCTCCCTCTTTCACTAACAACTCAAAATTTTGTGAGTGGTTGGCAAAGAGAGGAATGAAAACTTCTTTTCCGGGCTTTACTTCAATAACGTCCTTATGTTCGGACAATTCCTTGAAACCGGGGATATGCTGGTGCATGGCCCCCAATAACAATGACATTGTATTCACCGTTCCTTTCCTTCGCATTTCCTGTCGAATCATTTATAATTATAACACTACAATATACAGAAAAACAGAAAAATCCGTTTTTTCTATAATCTCCCTGTAGTCGACAAAAATCTTTGTTATAATATAGAAACGGTGATGCTATGAAAGACAATAAAACAAAACAAGTTCGTTCCTGGTTGCTGCTCTCTTTGTGTTTTTTAATTTTAATTTGCACGATCTACTTTGTCCTGCAGCAACGTACACAAACCAAAAATCATGTTCAGCAATACAGTGAAACCTTGACCGATATTGGATTCGATACATTTGTAACCTATACAGAAACAACCGATCAAGAGACATTCCAAGAACATTTACAGTTCATCAAAGAACGTTTTATTTACTACAATAAACTCTTTGATTATTATCATACATATGAAGATATACAAAATTTGTGTTCAATAAATGAAGCAGCCGGTAAAACAGCAGTCAAGGTTGACACACCATTACTAGAATGTATTCAAAAAGCATATTCTTTTTACCAATATAGTGATCATTTTGACGCAACACAAGGAACCCTTCTCAATGTATGGCATCAATATCGCGAGGAAGGGATCAAACAAAATAAACAAGGAAAAAGCGGATCCTTGCCTGCATTAGAAGAACTGCAAACAGCATATAACCCAAATAGTTGGGATGCAGTTGATATAGATGAAGCGAATAATCGTATCTATATTAAAGATAAAAATGTCTCCATCGATCTAGGGGGAATTGCTAAAGGATATGCAGTTGAGAAGATATATGAGGACTTAACTGATAAAGGTGTCAATAGCGCTATTTTAAATGCAGGCGGAAACGTTATGGTGATCGGCAGCAAAACAGATGGGGAACCATGGCGCGTGGGTATCCAAACGCCTTCTGCAAACGAGCTTGAAACTGCTAATATTGCAGTACTATCATTAGATGGCACCCATGCGATCGTCACAAGTGGAGATTATCAAAGATATTATGAAGCAGATGGCAAACTTTATTCCCATATCATCGATCCTACGACGCTTTATCCAGCACGTTTCATGCGTTCTGTAACAGTTGTTTGCGACGACAGTACCTTAGCGGATTGCCTATCAACAACTTTATTCACATTAAGTTATGAAGAAGGAAAAGAGTTAATTAATCAGCTTCAACAAAAGAACATACACGTACAAGCTGTGTGGGTATTTGACGATACCTGTTTTGAAATACCAAACGACGAATACACACTGAAGCAAGACGGTTATACCATCCTTTTCACCCCTTCTTTACAAAAGAATATCAGTAAATAATATGAATTCTTTTAATGAATGGAATCCAAATAGGATTCCATTTTTTCTATGTTTGCAGACAAAAAAAGATCCCCTTTCCAAAATCATCATAAAGGGGATCTATAAAAATGATTATTTACCTAATACCATACGACAACGTTCACACAAGCCGTCTTCAGCAGTAGAGTTTGTGATATTCCAACAGCGAGGACATACGACTCCATCACATTTTTCAACTTTGATTTGTGAAACTTCATAAGCCGGTAAAGTTTCTTCACTGAAAGTAACTTTTGAAACGATCAACCATTGCTGGAATGTATTCGGGAACACTTCATCGATCAACATACGATCATCAGCAGAAACATGAATCTGAACATGCGCTTCCAAAGATTTACCGATTACTTTTTCATTTCGTGCATTTTCCAGTGCTTTCAACACATCGCTGCGAATCATTAACAAACGTTCCATTTTTGCTTTCACATCATCTGCAGCAAAAGTAAATGTTACTTCTGCAAAGCTTCCCAAATGAATGCTGTCTTCTTCCAGATGGAGATAATCGTTGATTTCTTCGCAGGTGTGGCATAAAATCGGAGCCCACAAACGTACTAACACATTTAATGCGGTATAAAGTACCGTTTGTACTTGTCGACGGCGTAAACTATCCATCTTTTCGATATATAGGATATCTTTCGTGTAGTCCAGATAATATGCTGAGAAATCATTTGTCATTAAATTAGTAAGAGCCGTCACTCCGTCAGAAAAACGATATTCTGCATAAGCTTTGCGAACTTTTGTGTTTACATCTGCTAATAAAGCAATCATGTATTGATCGCTTAAAGGCAAGGAATCCAGATTTTGCAAATTTTCTTTTGCAAAATCTCCTACATTTGCTAATAAGAAACGGAATGTATTTCTGACTTTACGATAAGTATCTGAACATTGTTTGATGATATTATCGCCAATGCGGCAGTCTGCCTGATAATCAATGCTTGTTGCCCACAAGCGCAAGATATCAGCACCATATTTGTTTGTAACCTCTTTTGGTGAAACGCTGTTTCCTCGTGATTTGCTCATCTTTTCGCCATTTTCATCCATGACAAATCCATGGCTCAGCACTTGACGATATGGTGCTTTTCCATGAACAGCTGTTCCAACGATCAATGAAGAGTTAAACCAACCGCGATATTGATCGCTACCTTCAAAATATAAGTCGGCAGGATACCCTTCCCCACGTGCAATCATGGCTCCTGTATGAGAAGAACCTGAATCAAACCAGACATCCATCGTATCCATTTCTTTGCGGAAAATATTATTTGGTGAACCAGGATGCGTATATCCTTCTGGCAATAAATCTTTTGCATCACGTTCAAACCATACATTTGAACCATATTGTGCAAATAGATCAGCAACATGATCAAATACAGCCTTATCCATGATTGGAGTATCATCCTCTGCATAGAAAATAGGAATTGGAACACCCCAGGCTCTTTGGCGTGAAATACACCAGTCGCTGCGATCTGCAATCATATTATGCATACGTTGTTTTCCCCAAGAAGGGATCCAGCTTACTGCATTAATTTCATCTAATAATTTTTCACGAATCTTGTCAATGGAAGCAAACCATTGTGTGGTTGCACGGAAAATGATTGGTTTCTTCGTACGCCAGTCATGAGGATAAGCATGTGTAATCCATTCCAGTTTTAATAAACAGCCAAGCTCATCCAACTTCATCGTTACTGTTTTATTGGCATCATCTACATATTGTCCGGCAAGCCATTCACCACAATCTTCCATCATGCAGCCATGTTCATCTACGTTGCAATATGCGTCGATACCATATTTTTGACAAACATAAAAGTCATCTGCACCAAAACCAGGAGCAGTATGTACACATCCAGTACCGGCATCTGCAGTAACATGGTCGCCAAGAATGATCAATGACTCACGATCATACAACGGATGTTGACAAGTGATGAATTCTAACTGAGAACCTTTATATGTCTGCAAAATCTGCTTTTCCTGGAATCCAAATTTCTCCCATAAGGAATCTACCATTTCTTCTAATACGATATATTTTCCTTTTTCGCTCTGTACCAAAGCATAGGTAAAATCCTTATTTAAACAGATGGCCAAGTTGGCAGGAATCGTCCATGGAGTTGTTGTCCAGATAATAAAACTTGTATCATGATCCAAAATGCCTTTCCCATCTTTTACACGGAATGCAACATAAATGGTCGGACTTTTGATATCATGATATTCAATTTCTGCTTCAGCCAATGCAGATTCAGATGACGGCGACCAATAGACTGGCTTTAATCCTTTATAAATCAAGCCATCCATTGCCATTTTTCCAAAAATACGAATCTGATCAGCTTCAAATTCCTTTTTTAATGTGATGTATGGATTATCATAATCCCCGATGCATCCTAAAGATAAAAATCCTTTTTTCTGTGTTGCAACTTGCTGTAATGCATAATCATGACACAGTTTACGAAAATCTGCCAACGGCATTTTCTTGCGATCATGCCCTAATTTTGTAATTGCTGTCTCAATTGGCAAGCCATGTGTATCCCAGCCAGGAATAAATGGTGCATAATAGCCATCCATATAATGGGAACGTACGATCACATCTTTGATGATCTTATTTAACGCATGCCCAATATGAATATCACCATTTGCATAAGGAGGTCCATCATGCAAAACAAATGGTTTTGCTCCTTTGCGATTCTCTAGCATTTTTTCGTACAATTTACCTTCCTTCCAGCGTTTTTGAAAGTTTGGCTCTTTGCTTGGTAGTTTGCCACGCATTTCAAATGCAGTTTTTGGCATCAGTAACGTGTCTTTATAATCCATACCTTTTTCCTCCTTTAATAAAAAAACGTCCTATTCTAAGGACGTTTTCACGCGGTACCACCTTAATTCATGTATGCTTTCATACATGCACTCAACCTACTAACGCGAGGGACACGTATTTTCTTACTTTTTTTTCAGAAAATCAGCTCCAAAGTGATTTCCGTTCATTTTTGTCACAGATTTCCACCATCCATCTGCTCTCTATAGACGCCATCAACGGACATGTCTTTTTCAACGCTTTTTCTCATTTAACAGTTCCACTTCAGGAAATGCAATCTCTTCAAATTCATCAAGAAGATCTGCAATTCTCTGTGTCTGTCTTTTCATTGTTCCCTTTGCATCTTGCGTTTCCTGCGCCAAATGCGTAATGTCGGCAAGCATCTCACGCGCATTCAATAAAGCTTCGCCAATGATGACATCCGCATTTTGCTTTGCTGTCGAGACAATCGTATTTGCTTCCTTCATCGCAATCGCAACCATTTGCGACGCTGCATCTTCTTTTTGACGCAAATTTTGAAACGCAGGGCTATAGACACTTTCCAAATAACGAATCTGCTCCTCTAATTGTTTACAGCGAAGCTGGTATGCTTCATTAATTCGCTGCAAATTGTCAATGCGCATGTCCAGCTCTTCCATCGCAAGATCGACCTGATAACGGTTATAACCATCTTTCATACGATCAAATTTCTGTGCCATGCCTTCACCTCCAATTTAACAAAAGACACGCACTTCAATTACGAAGCGGTTCTTCTTGGTCATATGCTTAACTTCGATAAATTGAAAGCGACCATACCCACGAATGGAAACAGTACTATTATTATGACATAAAGCACTGCTTGTTTCAAGTGGAAGATCATTTACTTTTACCAATCCAGAAGAAATCAAAGAAACAGCCTTTGATCGGGAAAGATGGCAAATTCCCGACACAATCGCATCCATACGCAGTGATGAAACATTATACTGGTGTAATTCGTATGCCTGTTCATATTGGACAATACCATTATAGGGAACAAATGATAATGTTGTATGTTTGATTTTCGTGATTTGTCCAATTAAAAATGTGCTTATTGACTCCATTACCGCGATGTAGACTGCATCATCTTGAATCAAGATATCACCAATCTTTTCACGCTCGATACCTTGATTTAGAAATGCACCTAATACATCGCGATGTGTTAAATTTTCAAATCGTGAGCGATACTTTGCTTTTAATAAAACAATAGGAAATTCTACATCCATTTCTTCATATGGCAAAAGTGCATAACAACAACGCTGTGCGTCAACAAACCCTCCATTGCATTTATAAGGATGTTCTTTTCCACATAAAGAAGTCAAGACATTTCCTTCACCAACGGATAAAAAAGGGGTGAAGATTACCCGGTTTTGACGTTGTGACATCTGTATCTGATCCATCAAACGCGTTGCCAGCTCTTGAGCCCCTTTAAAATGTTCAATATACTCTTTCAAGACTATTCATCTCCGCCATCCACATTGATGACGCCTTGTACTCCAATACCCTCTGGCGAGCATAAAATGACATTTGTGCCAATTTTCTGGATCTTGCCATCCAATGCAAAAACAACACCAGTCAAGAAATCGATTGTTCTTTGTGCAAATTCACGGTCTAATTTATGTAAATTAACAACTACTGCACGCCCTTCTTTCAAACGTTTACCAACCTCATCCGCTTCTGAAAAAGAACGCGGTTCAAATAATACCATCTTTGTATTTGCACTCATCGTATTTACATTCATATTTTTTGATTTTGCACGCTCATAACGAGAACGCGGCGCTTCATCCATCTCTTCTTCTACTTCTAAAATATCTTCACCGTCTTCATCGATCGGTGCAACAAACTCTTTGATTTTATCAACAACACCCATAATTGTACCTCCGATTATACGGTTATTATAACATCAAAGCCCTTAAATAAAAAGTGGAAGATATATAAAATGCATACATCTCCCCACTTTTTAGCATGATTTTATCAAAATGACATCCTTGCCGATTCGAACGATTTCCTCTATGTGGATCATTTGTTCTTCATTCGTGAATAACCATGGAAAAATACGACGAATTCCTGTTAATTGCAAACTCACATATAAGATTCGGATTCGGTACGTTTCGTCAAACTCTACATCATGCACTTGTCCTAACAATTCCCCGTTACCCACATTAATGACATCTTTATTAGCCAATTCACTAAAACGCATAGGATCACCTACCCTATTCTATGCAGAATTTTTCTCCAATTCACCTTTCCATTTCTTTTTTTAATGCGTTGATCGCATTTTTTTCCAATCGGGACACTTGTGCTTGAGATATTCCTAATTCTTGGGCAATCTCCATTTGTGTCATATCATCATAGAATCGTTTATGTAAAATATCATGTTCGCGTTCATTTAAGATATGCATGCTTTTTTCTAAAGATATCAGATCCCGTTCTCTGCGAATCATATCATGTTCATCCTTTATTTGGTCCAGCAAATATAGTTCATCTCCTTCATTACTATAGATTGGTTCAAAGATCGATAATACACTTTGACAAGAATCCAAGGCATCCATGATATCTTTTTCCTTTACACCGCACTGTTGTGCAAGATAGGCAATAGAAGGTTCTTTGCGATATTCTTGGATAAATTGCTCTTTTATGCGAAAAATTTGATAAGAGAGATCTTTTAAATGTCGAGAGACCCGAATCACTTGATTGTCACGCAGGTATCTGCGAATCTCTCCCATGATCATGGGGACCGCATAAGTAGAAAAACGCACTTCATGTGATAGATCGAAATGATCGATTGCTTTGACTAAACCGATACATCCAACTTGGAATAAATCATCCATGTTTTCACAACGTGCGGAAAAACGTTGAACGATCGATAATACTAATTTTAAATTACCGCATATCAATTTGTCTTTTGCTTCCCTATCTCCGTTTTGAAAATGCAGAAACAATTCCTCCATTTCCTCGTTATTCAATACTTTTAAATTTTCAGTGGGCATTCCACTAATCACAACTTTATAACGACTCACGTTCTCACTCCCTTGGCCTGTACTAGCAGTCTGCCCTTCTTTACTTTTTTCTATTCTCGAAGGAGAAAGTGAACGTCTGTAAGTAATTGGAAATCAAAAAGTCTTGACAAAAAAAAGCGCATTGCGCTTTAACTGTCTGCCTTCAGCTGCATTTTCAGTTTATGCAAAATACGCTTTTCTAAACGAGAGATATAGGATTGAGAAATACCTAATCGTTGTGCAATATCTTTTTGCGTCAACTCTTCATGATTGATCCCATAACGCATTTCTACAATCAGTCTTTCTCTCTCTTTCAATCCCCTCATCGCTTTTAACAATTCCCTTTTGTCTTCATTCTTTTCAAATTCTCGAATAACAGTATCATCCTCTGTCCCCAACACATCGCTTAGTAATAATTCATTACCGTCATAATCAATATTTAACGGTTCATCAAAACTCACCTCTAACCGATGTTTGCTTTTCTTCCGTAAATACATTAAGATTTCATTTTCTATACAACGAGATGCATACGTGACCAGTTTTATATTTTTATCTCTTCGAAATGTATTTACTGCTTTGATCAATCCGATTGAACCAATACTAATCAGATCTTCCATAAACACAGGGTTTGTTTCATACCTTTTTGCAATATAAACAACCAAACGAAGATTATGCTCAATCAAACGGTTTCTTGCTTCTTCATCTCCGTTTTCCCAAGCAATCAATGCTTCTTCTTCCGCTTGTTTATTTAAAGGTTGCGGCAACGTATCATGCCCTTGCATATAGAATACATATTTCTCATCCTTTTCAAATAAAAGCTGTCTTATCCAAGTAATTATTTTCATCCATTCACCTCATTGTCAGTAATTTTAAATTCAATAATAACTGATAACCCCCATGTATACGCAATCCCTGTACGAATACGACATATGTTTTCATCCTCGTTCCGCCATCCAAAGAACAATAAATCAGTTGTGCTTCCATCTCACGTTTTCCATAAATGCTTCCTATTTCAATACTGGATACCTTTCCTTGAATTTCTTCACGATAAGCGGCATCTAAAAAAATAACTGGTATTCCCTTGCATGTCACTAAATTACCACTGTCCATATAGCCATACATATGCAAAGTTTTGACTCCATATAAATTACAGCCATACCGAAATTTCTGTTTCATCAATGTCAAAGCATGTGTTAAAAAATAAAAGAAAAGAAAACCATACACGATCCAACTTAAATAAATTGGAGTATGTATCCAAGGGAAGAATGCCCCTAAATGAAAACTTCCTTCAAAAAAAAGAAAACAAGTAGCATGACATAAAAAACGAAACAATATAGAAATTATATATAATAGTTTCTGGCGATAAAATACATATAAATAAGCAATTCCTTCAATACAAAACAACCCGATCCAGGCATTATCAAAAAAACTGATGGAACTATAAAAGGAAGTGATCATACAATACCATACGATGCGTTTTCCTCTTAATGGACGTTGAATAAAAAATAAAGCAAGCCAAACACTGATCAGATTCGTCAACCAGTTGTGTATCCATGCAACTTCTACATAGCTCTCCAACCCATCTCCTCCCTGCCATGTAGTATAGAACGTAGTTATCACAGAACCTGTCGCTTCTTGCTTTCAATGAAAAATATGATTCTGACTTAATATTTATTCCATTTTTTTGCTAAATTCAGGTTGTAATGATGCCATTAGTCCCTTTTCTTTTAAATGATCTCGAATCAAGACTGCTAATTCATAGGAGCAATGGATTCTTTCATGCACTTCCAAACTAACGTTATAACGTTTACTAAACCGATCATAAAAGTTGATCCATCCTTGATTTACCATAATACTGTACTTCACGATTTCACCCCTTTCCATAGGATACATGCATTATAAAGACAATTCCCACACAAATCATGCGGCAATATAAAAAAAGCCGACATCTGTCGGCTTCCCTTCTGTTATTCTGTTTCAATTAATCCATAACCGCCATCATGACGTTTATAGACAACCGCAATTTCTCTTGTTTCGTCATCACGGTAAATAAAGAAACTATGTCCCAGCATTTCCATTCGCATGATTGCTTCATCTAGATCCATCAGATCCGGATCAATCGTTTTGGTGCGGACAACTTCGTCTTCATTCTCATCATATTCGTCACCTAATAATTCATGATCAACAAACGCTTCTGCCAATTTTGTTTTATTTTTACGCATCAAACGTGTTTTTTGACGACGAATCTGATCTTCTAATTTATCGATTGCTAAATCAATTGCTGCATAGAGATCATCATGTACGACCTCTGCACGGAGCACAGCATATTTTGTTGGAATAGTTACCTCAATTTTTTGCTTATTTGGATATACGCGAACGACAACATTTGCTGTATCCTCTTCACCAATAATAAAATACTTGTTTAATACATTCAATTTTTTTTCGATTTTTTCGGCGATGGCCGGAGTAACGGTAATATTCTTACCATAAATTTGGACTTTCATAAAATCCCTCCTTGTTTCTAATTCTATTATACCCTTGCATTACATAAAATACAGACTAGGATTTTTATGAAAAATATGATAGAATACCTTTGTAAGGGTTTTCACTTTAGAATGAAAGAATTCGGGCAGCATTTTCAAATGCTGTTTTTTTATATAAAGCATGTTCTTGTAACCACAAAGACAAATTTTTTGCTTGTTCTGGATTTTCTAATCCTTTTACATCATCTAAAACTCCATCATAATACTGCATGAAGTCAAATCCGAAACCTACATGATCAAATCCTGCATTGGAACACATCCATTCCAGATGTCTTATCAAATGTGCAAAGTTTTGATTGGAACGTATCGGATGCACGAAAGGTGCCGCTGCAACAATGCCAATCAGCCCATTTCTTTGTGCTATTGCTTCAATTTGCCGTTGTGTTAGATTTCTTGGATTCGGACATAAGGCGGCTGCATTTGAATGAGAGGCGATCAAACAGCCTGTAGTATGTGCATAGATATCCCAAAAAGTCTCTTCATTCGCATGTGAAACATCGATCCGCATGCCAATTTGTTCCATATGTTGAACAGCGCGTATCCCCAGCTCCGTGAGGCCTCCCTTCCCTCCTTTTACTCCGCATGCCAGTGCATTTTTCTCATTCCAGCACAACGAACCCAAACGTACCCCTTTTTCATATAACCAGTCCAGTCGGTCTTCTACATGATCGTGTATGCCGCACATTCCTTCTATTGATAATATTGCATAAATTTGATCATCCTCCAGATGAATGTCTTTTGCATTCGTAACCAGGGTTACTTGTGGACAGACCGCAATTTCTTCAACTAGCAATTCGACCATTTCCATCATCTGTTCCCAGTTTTGATGGCCATCAAAATAAGAGGCCATGCAGACGGCTTTAATATCTCCTTTTTTCCATTGATCCGTATAAAAGGAAGACAGGATATTCTTACATCCTGCCTTTTTTCGTTTCCATACAGCGTAGCCGATATCGGCATGCAGATCAAACAATTTCATTTGCATCCTCCTCAAAGATGATATCGAAACAACGCATTTCATGTCCCTCATTCATCCCTGTATCATATGCACGATCCTTTAAAATGTCACATAATGCAGTCACATCTTTTCCTTCTATGATACAATCATACGCAACTTGAATGACTTGTAAAGCAACTTGGACTGCTTCATCAAACAAATCATAAAATGAAGCGTTGCTAGATACAGAAGGATCACATGGATGCAGCCAAAAACGTTTTTTTAGATTCATCACATCATAATGTGTGTCTACTGCCGGCGGAACGATATTTCCTGAAATCTTCCACTTTTTATGCAATAGACTTTCAATTGCAGAAAGGGTTTTATACCGACGTCCACTTGGATCATACAGCATTTTTTGCACATCTTTCCAAGAGTCCAGTGTTTCTCTAAGATCATGCACCTTGATTTCTGTTCCGTATACCTGCTTTGCACAAGGTACATAAATACGCGCAATTGCCTTTAACATATCTTCATCAAAAGTACAGATTTCATAACTATGCCAATCTTGGATATCCATCCCGCGCTTGTCTTTTAAAACAATAGCATCGATCATCGATTCCATTCGATGATGATAGCTCGCACTTTTCCCTTTACAGTTTCCAGTACGATAAAAAACATAAGGATGCGCAACCATGTCCAATGCCCAATGGCATAAATGCCCGAATAAATACGCCATCATGTCTTTTCGAACATCTGTCACAGTTTGTCTCGTAATGCAGTTAACCGCCTCGCTGTAAAAAGCGTTGATTTTCTGTGCATGCATTTTTGAACCTAAATGATTCAAAGTATGTGATTTATATGCTTCCCAAGGTTTTGCATGAGAAAAAAACAAAAAATCAGGTCCATTGGCTCCTATCTCATACAAATGCTGGTTTCGATTGATTACAGCAGCAATTTCCGTATTTTTTTCTTGTGACAGCACTTCTTGTGCAAAGATCACATGTGTGATAATGTTGGGCATACAACGCCCTCCTTTCTTCACTTTAACTCATTATAACACAATTAAAGTGAAGTCACTGCAGATTTCACATTTCATAAATTTTATTTGTATCATAGGCCAGTCTCCTTTATGTGCAATTTTCTTCTTCATAACATAAGACAGGAGGTGAGACTATCGCAACCGGTTATTTACAAATAGAAACATCGATTGCAGATGAAGCATTTGCTATCGAAAATGCACTGATTCGCATCTATAAAAGAAATCAATCTGAAATTGTATATGAAAACTTTTATGTAACAAATGCGGAAGGAAAAACACCCAATATCCCCTTATATGCACCAGATATTGAATTATCATTAGAAGAGGAAAATGATACACGCCCTTATGAGACATATACCGTAGAATTCCGTAAATCTGGCTATGAAACACAGGAAATACAAAACATTCAAATTTTTGCGGACGAAACTTGCTATCTTCCTGTCCATCCTGCACCTTCTAGAAGACAAGTATTTACAGGACGAACAGTCGATACGATTCCTGATCATCATTTATTGACAAATTATGGCGGAAACAATCAAGGACAGACGCCGGCAATTCTAAATAGGATCAAAGGCGAAATCGTTATTCCGACCTATATCACTGTCCACCTGGGAAAGCCACAAAATACTGCCGAAAATGTAACCGTTCCATTTCTTTATTATCTTAAAAATGTAGCTAGTTCTGAAATATATCCAACTTGGCCTTATGAGGCATTAAAAGCAAATATATGGGCACAGACATCTTTAGCCTTGAATCGTATTTATACAGAATGGTATCCAAGTCAAGGATATGATTTCGATATTACCAATTCAACCGCATATGATCAAGCCTTTGTAAAAGATCGTAATATCTTTGATTCTGTTGCTGAAATTGTCAATGAAGTATTTAATCAATATATTCAAAAAGCCAATTATGAAGAACCTTATTATGCAGAATATTGCGATGGAAAAAATGCAAGCTGTCCCGGTCTAAAACAATGGGGTACACTTTCATTAGCCAATCAAGGTTATACAGCAATTGAGATTCTTCGTTATTATTATGGCGATAACATACAAATTCGTGAAAGCAATAATATCCAAGATGTACAAGCTTCCTATCCAGGTATCTTACGCATCGGTTCAAAAGGACAAGAAGTAATGGAAATGCAAGAATTTTTAAATGCAATTGCAATCAACTATCCTGCAATTCCAGTAATTTTTCCAGTTAATGGTATTTTTGATGAAAAAACCGAAGCCGCAGTCCTTGCGTTTCAACGCCAATTTAACCTAAATGTAGATGGAATCGTAGGTAAAGCTACATGGTATAAAATCAGTTATATATATGCTGCCGTTCGTAAACTGGCTGAACTATCCTCAATCGGTCGTATTGAAGATTTATATAGTGGACAATATCCTGGCACTGTATTAAAAGAAGGCGACCGTGGTGTAGAAGTTCAGTTATTGCAGTATTACCTTTCTTGTATCTCTGTCTTCTATCCGCAGATTCCAAACGTTGCTATTGATGGACGATTTGGACCGAATTTAACAAAAGTGGTCGAAAATTTTCAAAGTAGTTTTGGTTTGATCGTAGATGGCATTGTCGGTCGATCCACCTGGACACGCATTTATGACCTTTACGAAACATTAGCCGATCAAATAGTTCCAGATGAAACAATTCCTGAATACCCGGGATATCTTTTACAACAAGGATCGTCAAACAATGATGTTCTCCTAATACAAACTGCATTAAATAACATCTCTACATTATACCCAAGTATCCCGATGGTAGTTGAAGATGGCATTTACGGCACAGCGACCGCGAATGCAATTCGTATCTTCCAACGATTATTTGGTCTAAATGTAGATGGAATTGTCGGACAACAGACATGGAATAAGCTATTTGAGATAAATTTCTTGATCAATGAAGGAGAAATAGATAGTGAAGAGATGCCGCCATACCCAGGAACTGTATTAAAACTTGGATCCAGAGGAAATGCTGTCTTACTGATTCAAGAACGGCTGAAATCGATTTCTATTTATTATCCAAACATCCCTAATATTGCAGCTGATGGCATCTTTGGACCAGCAACACAAAAAGCGGTTCTGGCATTTCAAAAGATGATGGGAATTAATGAAGATGGCATTGTTGGTCAACAAACATGGGAATTAATCAACACTGTCTATAGTGAACTATTTTATTAATCTATAAAATACAATCACCTACAGATAAAGCGATCCCTAAATTTTGGTCCATCAAACACAGGGGTCGCTTTTTCAAATATAACCTCTAAACAAAAATGTATCATTATAATAAATTTAAAACAAACGAACAAATATTGTTATAAACAATTACAACCTCACTTTAACAAGATGTTAATAAAATTATTGTTCTAAGTTACTTAAAAAATTGCTCAATAATTATATCTTTCTTTTTAATAAATCAATCAGTCCATGCAATAAAATATATTCCGCATACGTATCCATCCCACAATAAGTAAACAAACGTTCTTTGATACGCTTTCGTTCTTCATGATCTGCCCGTTTCATCTCACGATATTCTTTTACTGCATCCATTCCAAATGATATTGGCAATTCTTGATAAGATAATGATGAGAATATAGGCAGTAACGTTTTTAGGGAATACATACCATGCATCTTCATATGATGCACGATTCCCGCCGAGAAAATCAGCGAAAGATCCATCATACGGTCACATACAGATTGCAACTCGGAAGCATAAGCTGGAAACTGACCAGCCAATTGCTGTAACCGAAGTTTCTCGGCACCTTCCATATTATAAACCAGGATGATACCTTCTTTTGGTAAATCAACCAAGAGTTGTTTGATAAAAGATAAGCGACAATCTTCCTCTCCCAAAAATTCACGGTGGATCAAAGGAGCATTTTTTGAAGTTTCAATATGCATGCTGTATTGAAAACATAATACATCAAACGGATGCATGCCTTCATATGGAGGTAGTGCATATGTATCCCATTCAAAATCCAAATACGTGATCGGATAAGAAATGGCATCCTCTAACCATGTCTGTAATGCGAAGTAATCAATAAAAAAGCCCTGATTATTTGCTGCCAATATTTGTGCAAATTGAAATCGAAAACCTTCTAACCTGTTTATATCCACATCCTGCATGTGGGTAATTCCTTCCTCATACATCTCTAATTTATGGGCAGATTGTTGTAAATACAGAATCGAATCATCTGGCAGCTGTTGCGGAAAACAAGTATCAAAATAGCGACATTTTCCTCCTCTGGTACAGCTAGTGCTCCTTTTGCTAACTGGACAATTTGGATTTTCTATACAAGCGTTTATTTCTTTGCTTATTGTCTGCAGATCCCGCATAAGAGGATCACAAAGTTCACGTATCGTATGGCGTTGTTTATTCTTCTGATTAAATAGATACTCACTGATCAGCAATAGTGATCGTACATCGAGCATATCTTTTCTTTTATATTTTGCATTCAGACAAATGATATACACGCCATCTACAGGAATCTGCAATGCCTTTAAGATACTCAAAGCATCTGCAATCTGTTGTGCTTCGCTTTCATGTGGATAACAACTCCGATAACCAAAATATACATGAAAACCATTTCCCCCTCGTCTCATCAATGTGATCCGTACTCGAATCCCCTGTGCTTCAAAACGAACGTTCACTAAATCATCATACTGCTGAATTGCCTTTAATCCACATTCTGCAGGATCACCCGCTTTCCCTTCATAATAATGATGTAAGTCAAAATAACGAACGGCTAATTCACTCATCGAAACGCTGGGATGCACAAAAGGAAAAAAAGGGATCGGTTCATGGCGTGCTCTCCATAATAAAGTCTGACATCGTTCATATTTTCGAATATCACTTAAATGTATCACTCAAATCACCCATTTCGCTATACATTATAACATAGATCATTTTTAGGATGTATAAAGAGATAACATTTGCTCGCACTCTTCTCTCAGCCGCTCGCGAATATTGCCTGGTTCCAGCAATTCCCCGGCTTTTCCCAGTTTCAGCATCAATTCCATCAGAGAATAGCTGCTTTCCATCCATGCTTCCACAAATAAAGTTTGATCATCTTTCCATATGATCTTACTGGAAACACCAATCGGTCGTTCTGCTAAGGTCCTTGCTTTCACCCCTTTGACAACGAAACGTGCAAAGATGAACTGACCTTTGATCAAACCATTCTCCCCTATGTATTTTTCCAAAGCAAAATGCGAATCTCTTTTGAATGTTTGTGATTGAATGGTAAATTGAAACATTCGCTGATCACTGAAGCGAAATATGCGAAAATCATGTGCTTTTAAAGAATAAGCTAAACAATAACAAGCTCCTTGATAATATAATATTTCATATGGCTGAATCAAAATGGTGTAAGGGTGGGCATCACTGAGCGGCCGATATGTAATTTGTGCACATAACCTGTTTTGAATTGCCCGCATGCAACGATCCACATATTCTTTTTCTTCTTTACTCATATTGGGCTGTTGTGAAAAAACGTAAGTACCTTGTATTTTCCTATTTCCATGCTCATTAGCCAATATTTTTTCCACTGCACTTGAAAACGATTTATAATGTACGAAATCAGAATGGGAGCGCAAATAATCGTCTGCTTCTCGCAAAGCTCCTTCTTCTTTCTCCTTCAGTGCCAATGAAGGTAACAAGACATCGCCGATCAGTTCATATCCTCCATATCGACCTCTAGTCTGCTTGATCACATAGCCCGCTGTTTCCAGTTCTTTACGAAATTCAGATATATTTCGCGGATTTGTCTCTAATGCTTCTGCAAGCTCATTGATCTTCATACGGCCTCTTGTTTTTAATAACTGCAACATTCTGATACAAAGCGCACTACGATTCATTTTCTGCACTTCCCCCTCTATATTTATGCATGATAAGCAATAAAGCGACTTGGATACAGTCCAAAACCGGGTTTTGGATCATGCAATACAGGAATGGCACCACGATATGCCAGCGGCGGAATCATTTCTCCTATTCCGCGATCTAAGGCAAACCCAAGCGCTTCATCTACTTGACAAGCACCTGCATCGATCAATATATTCACAATCTCAGCATTACGTGTAAATACTGCATGTAGAAGGATTGGATAACCATTAAATATCCAACTTGGATCTGCCCCATACGTAATCAATTCTTTTACTCTTTGTGCATCTTCATCCCATACTGCACTTAATAATTCTTTTGCTAATTTTTTTTCTGTTATCATGTAGACACATCCTTTCTCATTACGTCTACACTATAACATTATTTCTTACATTATTTATGTCGTATTAAAGTTTATCACAATTTCACATTGCAGTATACAATAAAGAAAAGAGATTTCTCTTTTCCTTATTGTGCATGATCATACTGTTGTATTTGATCTATTAAACTGCTTGCATCCGTCTTTGGATCATACAGTAATAAATAGTCCTCATAAAGTGCCCCTTTGTATTGCATTTTTTGGCCGTTTCTCTCTACATTTACGATACTGTCTTCTTGCAACTGTTGCGTAAGACGTTTCATATCTGCATCATCTAAATTAATGCGATAAAGATATACCGTTTCTCCATTATATTGAAAACTTCTTCCATCATAAGCCGCAAACGGGATATCTGTAATAGCTTCTTCCTGTCCAATTGATTCATTGCCATTACTCAGATACTGCATCATATCTTCTAATGTCTTTTTTCCTTCATCAACAGCATCTTCAGTTTTATTTTTTACCTTTTCTGCAGTATCTTCTACCTTCTTCTCTGTTTCTTCACTACTATTAGAACATGCCCCCAACAATAATGAAGTAGCTAATATTGCACATACCATGCTCCATCGTTTCATCTATATACCTCCTGTCATCTCTAGTATGGGATTTTTCTCATAATTTATACATCAAAATAAAAGAGAGGTTTTCACCTCTCAGCAATCTTTCTTTATAAAAGATACCTTTTCTGCAATGATCTCATAATTTCGATAGGTTACACCATCTCGCTGATAGATACGGCTTGTAAGTCTGCCTTTTATTGCAACCACATCATTAATTGCACATATATCACAAGTTGTCTGTGCAATCCCTTTCCATAAGGTAATCGCTATTTCATCCTGTTCATAAACACCTTCACTATTTGCGAAAGGACGATCTACTTTTATGACCATGGTTGCACAACGATATCCATTTGTTGTTTCACGAATATAAGGCAATTCAACTACTTTTCCAACTAAAACTATGACATTCATCTGTTATTCCTCCCTCCGGTATGAGTGCAAGCTCATTACTATCACCCCCCTGATCTGTCTGAATCTTATCATTTTACACCCCTTTCCATCAAATCATGTATTTGATAATAATTGCCTCTATTTTTATAAATATAGAAAAAAACTGCCCTTATTAGGCAGTTTTTGATGTATTTTGTGAAAATAGCTTCTATTCTTTTGGATTAACAATCACAATGCTGCGATTGCTGAGATCTAAAGAAAAGCAAGTATCTACGATATCTTTTGATGTGATCGTATGGAGGAGATCCATGCTCGCAAAATAATCATATCCAGCAAAACTGCTGCGAATATAACCGATAGCAATATCATCAAAACTGTTCAATGATCTTATTGCCTGTCCGTAGTAACGATGTTTTAATTGCAATAATTCTTTTTCGTCTAATGGATCCTGCGCCATTTGCAGACAGATAGCGGAGATGATTTCTTCAAATTGTTTGGTCTTTGTTGTTTCTGTATAAAATAACATTACTCCATAATCATCGCCAAAATCAATATCTGCACCAACATAGTCAGAGATGATTCCTTCATCCAGCCATTTCTGATATTGTGGATTTAAGGAAGAAAAATAATAATCTTGTGCCATGCGGACACACCATTCTTGACGTAGCCGATCCATGATATTCTCACAAGGAGTCAATTTATAGGCAACCGCAATCTTAGGTACTGTAATGTCCATTGTAAAATCAAATGTTTCTCGAACTACCTGTATCGGCTCTAATTGTGCCTTGCGATGAATTTGAAATAAAGGAGCAAATTGTTTCTGCTGTTGATTTGAGCGTATGACCTCCATAATCTTATTTGGGTCTTCACCGCTCACCCCAACTAACATCATCGTGCTTGGATGATAATTTCTAGAATAACAATCTTCTAATTGTTTCTTTGTAGTAGAACGAACGCTATGTTCATCTCCGCCTATATCATATTTCAATGGATGTGTATGATACAACGATTTATATGTTTCCATCAGTAATCTGGCATCACTCATCTGTTGATACATGTTTAATTCTGAAACGATGATTCCCTTTTCTTTTTCTACAGATTCTTCGCTGATATCCAGATTCTGCACAAAATCCAATAATAAGTTTAAAGGTTTTTCGATATCCCCTGTCGTAGAAAAATAATAAGCAGTTTCATTATAGGAAGTAAATGCATTGACATTCGCGCCCAAAGCAGAAAAATCATTCATTATATCTTGGTCTTGTTTTTCAAACATCTTATGTTCCAAAAAGTGAGCAATTCCAGCAGGATATTCATATACATTGCCCTGTGAATCTTCTTGACACAGATCCATTGCCCCCAAAGGAGTCGCCATCATAAATAATGATCTGACATAGCCCGGTTTATGCCATAAAACAACACGCAATCCATTATCCAAAGTCTCTGTATAGTAAGTTTCTTGATATTTCTTATTCGTGATCTGTTTCATCTTCTGCCTCCTTGCCCGTAACGATGTAAGTTGCTTTGTGCTCTAAATGACAAGCAGCCCAGACAACATCCTCTCGACTTACACGTTCAACAAGAGAAATAATCGTATCACTGGTGTAATTACGTTGCAGCAAGTCATTTTGATATTGCAAAGCAGCCATACTGTTCATATTATCATCTCCAGCACGTAAAGAATTGATAACCATCGTTTTGCTTACTGCAAGCAGTTCATCGTCAAAATCTCCATCCTGCAAAGATTTGATCTGTTCTGCTATTAATTCCAATACTTGAGCGATATCTTTTTTATTTGTACCTGTCATGATTCCTAAAGCCCCGTCAAAAGAAATCAGACTGGAGAAAACGGAATAACACAAACTATGCTTTTCACGAATATTTTGAAACAGCAAGCTTGTTGAATACTGTCCTAACATAGCATTCATGACACGAAGAGCATAATAACGGTCATGTTTTACATCAATATGCGTAAAATAGACATCCATAATGGAAGATTGCGGAATATCCCTTTCTTCTCTTACTTCATTAAAAGGAATGTTTGTGTCGATCGCATAATATGTTTTTGTATCCATGTTTCGCGTTTGCAATGGGAAATGACGCCAAATAAGTTCTTTCACATCCTCTTCTTGTAAATCACCACAACAAATGATGTCAATATTGCTGTTATTTAGCAGAAAGGCATGTGCTTGTTGAATATCTTGCAATGTTACTTTCTGTATGATACCTTCTTCACCTAATGCAGAGATGCCAAGCGCATGATCCTTTCCTGCTAGTTTTAGTCCTTTAGAGACAACATATTGGGAAGCATCATCTCGCATCCTTTTCAATTTTGCTAACAAGACCCTTTTTGCTTCATTTAAGCATTCTTCATTTAATAAAGGACGATAGACCATCTCTTTTAGAAATACGATTCCCTTTTCTAGATAATCTGGATCTTGTACAAAGTAGGGATGAATCATCCTTGTCCGTAGTTCCAAAACTTGTGATTGCCCATAACCAATGGTCTGTGCTCCTACTCCCATACCATATAATTCATCTAAATATCGACTCATGATCTGTTTGGTCGGATACTTTTCTAAACGATCGCTCATCATCAAAGCTAAAAGTGAATATATACTTGCACTCTCCTCGCGCAAAGGAATCAAAAAACGAATAAAAAAACCAATGTCTTTAAATTTTTTGCTTGCTAACAAATGAAATGAAACACCAGTACATAATTCCATAGCAAAATCCTCCTCAATATGCATATAGTATGTGTATACTCTACCACAAAATACAAAAAGTTCTCAATCGTAAATATCATAATATATCAACAAAATAAAAACACCCACATCAATATGATGTAGGTGCTTATATATTAACCGATATGAATGAATACAGGTGAAGAACCAGTATAAGCACTAGAAACAACTGTACTGTTTCCATACCATCCACCATGAACAGCTTGTCCATTTCCAATGTAGACAGCAATGTGTGCGGCTCCCAATCCACCATCTGCATAGTAAATTAAATCACCTGCCTGCGGACTGCTAGTTATCGTACCTAAAGACATGTAATCAGCTGGCCAGCCATGGAAATAAATACCGTTTGCTGCCAACGCATTTGTTACCAACATCGTACAATCTTGATTTACACCAACCTGTGCTAATGCAGCACTTGCTATACTGCTACTGCTGCCGCTGTAAGATACAGCAGAACTTGATGAATAGCTAGAAGCTGATGATTTTCTTCGCTGTGCTGCTTTTTCTTCAGCTGCTTTCTTTTCTTTGGCTTCCTGCTCCTGATCATATGTCTCTTTATCTGTTGCGACACCATCTTCATCGAAAATATATTCTACACCATCAATTTCTTTTGTTGTATCTTTTAAACGTTTACCATGACTGTCATGATAGTAGCGGTTATTATCTCCATCGTATTGCCATCCTGTATAAAGAACGCCATACTCATCTAAATAATATTTTTCATCGTCAACGGTAATTGTTCCTGTAGCCATCGTACCATCTTCATAGAAATAATGCTTACGATCGTTGATGGTCTTCCAGCCGGTTACTTTTTGGCCATCTTCATTTACATAAACATATACGTCATCTTTAATCTCGATGTATTGATTTGTGACAGGAAATCCATTTTCATCATATAGATAATCCTCATTCCATCCTGTCAGTAACTTGCCGTCTTTCTGGAAGTTATATTTTACATCATCAATTGTTTGTTTACCAGTCAGCATTTGACCGTCTCCATCAAAATAATATTTGAAACTGTCAATTTCCTGCCAGCCAAACACCATATTACCTTCACTATCAAAATAATAAGTGCCATCGTCTAAATGTAACCAACCTGTTGCTTGTTCTCTCGTTGATTCAAGAACATAATAACGATCAGCTCCTTCGCCATGCCATCCCGGCTGTGCTTCATAGGCATATACAGTAGAAATAACAGGCACACATGTCGCAAAACATAGTGCAATTGCTATTTTTTTACCGTTCTTCTCGATAAAGTTCATTTTGACTCACCTCAATTTATCAACGAACACACTATAACACAACTGCCTTTATCTTGCAAATTTGTAAGAAAGAAAATCCTATCTGCCTTTTTTTCACAAGCACTCAAAAGCCTATGATTAAAGGAATATTTAAAAAATATGTGAGTTTGTGTGATTTTTTTGAAAATTGTGTTTTTAAGCGCTTACACCCCTTTAAAATCCAGGTTTTGATCTTCATTATCCAAGATTTCAACAATGTGATAACGCATCGCAATTCGATATTGCCATAGAGTGCGAATCATATTACAGGTCACTATGCCAAGAAACAAAAGAAAACAGATACCACTGATCCCGCCTATCACTTTTATATTCCAAGCAACATCTTGTAATGAATGGGCAGACATCGCTTGAAGAAACAGAACGCTACATATACAGATGTAGCCCAGCATAACTGCTATCACAATCAAATATACTCGTTTATGTTTGCTGTAATAAAACAAAAACAAACAGACACCAAATAAGATCCATTCGCTTATTTTCAATGTTGACAGAGCAATATATAGATAGTGAAAGATAGTTCCTTGTGAAGAGGACATCATCTTTAACACCATTCGCGATATAAAAAATAAATTCATGCTTGCATCATCTAGCAATGAAAACAATGATGCATAATCATTTAATAACAAAAGTCTGAAAGCTGTATACAGCGCAACAAAACAGATCCATGTCCAATAACTCCAGCACAATAGTTTTATAAAAGCACAGCGTTTTCGTTTCGTGTCAAAAAAACTATCAATGTAATCATTCATGCAGGATCCAATCCTCGCCCTTGATCACTTCTGTTTTTGATAAACCCGGATAATCTAATTGTCTTAATACTTCATATACGCCAATAGCAACAGTATTGCTTAAATTTAAAGAGCGGGCACTAGCCACCATCGGCAGCCGCATGCAGCGACTCAGATGCTGCTTCAAAATGGATAATGGGATTCCTGTGCTCTCTTTTCCAAACACAAGGTAAATATCCCCTTTTACAGTTGTGAAATCAAAAGCGGACGGTGCTTTTTTTCCGTACCGTGTCATAAAATAACAGTTTTCATCACCATTTTTGTCAACAAATGCATTCCAATTCGGATAGAGCGTATAATCAAGATCTTTTACATAGTCCATTCCTGCACGCCGTAAATGATGTTCGTCTAAATAAAAACCAAGCGGCTCGATCAAATGCAGCTTACATCCGGCAGCCATACATGTGCGCATGATATTGCCTGTGTTCTGCGGAATTTCCGGCTCATATAAAACAACATGGATCATTTTTCTTCCTCCTTTAAAAATGCCAACAATTTCTCTAGAGCTTTGCCCCGATGCGATATCGCATTTTTCTGATCTTCGCTTACATTTGCCAAGGTAGTATGATATGGTGGATAATAAAAAATCGGATCATAACCAAATCCTTTTTCTCCAATCATTTCAGTTGCTATTTCTCCATGCACCTCTCCTATAAAAACATGTTCTTCACCATTTTCTTCTACATATCCGATAGCACAAACAAACTGTGCGCCTCTTTCTTTTCCTTTTACTTTATCGATAATATATTGATTTTTAATTTTATAGTCAGTATCCTTCCCTAAAAAACGTGCAGAATAAACTCCCGGAGCACCATCCAATGCATCTACCGCAAGTCCTGAATCATCAGAGATAACAGCCCTATGTAAACAAGCATGTACACTTCTTGCTTTGATCAGGGCATTCTCAGCAAAAGTTGTTCCGTTCTCTTCAATTTCAATCGGTTCCTCTATATCTAAAAGACTTTTTACTTGATAGCCTAACGGTGAAAGCATCCTTGAAAATTCTTCCACTTTATGGGCATTGCTTGTTGCAATCAATATTTCTTTCATTTTATCCACCCGCCTATCAGACATTCTAACAGATTTTAATTATATTTTCTATGTAAGAAAAGCAAGAAATACCTTAAACGCATTTTTCATCTCATTTTTTAAATTTTTTTTAAAATTTAGTGCACTATACTGGAAATTTTCATTAATTCCTCGTATAGTAAAAGCGTTGAGAAAAAGGAGGAATTTTCAATGGCTAAATTTGTATGTACAGTTTGTGGTTATGTTTACGAAGGCGATGCAGCTCCAGAAAAATGTCCAATCTGCGGTGTAGGTGCTGATAAATTCGTAAAACAAGAAGGAGAAAGAACATGGGCAGCAGAACATGTTGTAGGTGTTGCACAAGGTGTTAGTGAAGACATTATAAAAGATTTACGTGCAAACTTCGAAGGTGAATGTTCAGAAGTTGGTATGTATTTAGCAATGGCTCGTGTAGCACACCGTGAAGGATATCCTGAAGTTGGTCTATATTATGAAAAGGCTGCTTGGGAAGAAGCAGAACATGCTGCTAAGTTTGCTGAATTATTAGGTGAAGTTGTTACACCTTCTACAAAGAAAAACTTGGAAATGCGCGTAGAAGCAGAGAACGGTGCTACTGCAGGTAAAGTAGATCTGGCAAAACGTGCAAAAGAAGCAAACTTAGATGCAATCCATGATACAGTACATGAAATGGCTCGTGATGAAGCTCGTCACGGCAAAGCATTCGAAGGTCTGTTAAATCGTTATTTTAAATAAAACCGATATATTGATGTAAGAAATAGACTTCGTTAAACAAAAAGCTGTAATGAATAGATGATCTTCAATTTATCATCTGTCTCATTACAGCTTTTCTTTCATTTATAAGATGACCCTGTCAATCTCATTCAAATGCATTGCATATCTTGATCATAAAACGCATTCGCCGATACAATTCATCAAAATCATTTCCCTTGATTTGCACCGTACACGCATCGATCTGTGTTGTTAAAGGGATTCTTGCTACAAAAGATGCATTTCGCTCTTTATGGAAAGTAATATCAATGACATAATGATCCTCTGGAAATATTTCATACTGATCCTGCAAAGCTTGCCTGATCTCATGATCGTAACGCTGGATCAATTGTTGTTTTGAGCAATTAATGGCACATAAGGAATTAATTGTCTGTTTTGTTTCAACAAAATGGTAATTCCCCTTTAATTCTTCCTTTAACTGCATATTTAATAAAGAATCACCGCTAACCAAGAGAACCGGCAATCCATAGTGCCATGCCAAATGGGCATTGATCCCGCTTTCTCCCAGCTCTTTTCCGTTTATTTTTATACAGCGGACTTGTGCTCCCCAAATAGTATGTGCCATAACACCAGGTGTATTGCTCCGGCAATGGTATCCTATAAAACAAACACCATTAAATTTGGATGAAATTCCTTCCATCATTCCATATTCTTTGTAGGCTCCATGAGAAATGACTAAGCTCGCTCGATCATCTAGCTGTGATGCTACTAGATTATCCATTCCGCCATGACCATCATTTACAACAATTTCTTGTACGCCATGATTGAACAGAGTACGAATTGCAATGTTGGTTTCATCGATCATATGCGTGCGGTATTGTTCATATGCATATCCATTTTTCATAGTATATGCGCTATCTACATTCCCCCAAATTCCCTCGATATCAGCAGAAATATAAATTCTTTTCATAACTTACTCCTTTATTAATCAGTCTGATTATAGCACAAAAAAAAGGCTGTAACGAAATAGAAGATTATAATTAAATGAATCTGTCTATTGAGGTTACGACCTCTTTTTTCTTTTCTTTACTTTGAAATTGTTTCAATTCTCCCAATTATCCCTATTTTTTGGCATTATGAAAACACCTATTGTGGAAAACCTATCAACATTATTTATGCTTGTGCTTTTTTTCTTATTTTTTTGTTATGATATTTCATCAGATTAAAGCCTACGCACACCAACAGGAACTCCATTTCTACATTTTTGATGCTTCTCCTATGTAATCTGTCATAAGCATAATCTTCTTTTATGACTCCAAAAGCTCCTTCGCTTTGTATGGATCTTTGCACTCGATGATGGATTCCTTCTTCGCTATTTAGTTTTTTTCTCGCTGTTCTTTCAAACTCCTCAAGTATCGGATTCACGCTTATCGTTCGATCTCCCTTGGCTTTCGTACATTGAGATTTGAGTGGGCAATCCGTGCATTTGCCACAACTGTGCGTTTGATTGATTCGATAATATTTGCTTCTCTTATCAACCGTTTCATTGATACAGCCAAATTCATGTCCTGCCGGGCAGATATATCTTCCATTTCCATTTCTGTTCCAGTTTGATTTGATGAATGTTTTTTTCTTGTAGCTCGTTTCTTTTTCTTTTGAATACATCATATATTTGATATAGGCTTCCATATCATTTTCTAAACAGAAGAAATAATTATCATAGGATCCATATCCTGCATCCGCTGCTACTGTTTTAGGCATCCTGTTATAAAGTGCTCTGAATGTTTCAAGAAATTTGATAAATGTCTTTTGATCGGTTCTATCCTGATAGATACAAGCCAATTGGATATATTCGCTGCTTACTGCTATCTGTGCATTGTATCCTGCCTTGAAGATTCCTGTCTTCATATAATGGTCCTCTTTCATGTGCATCATCGTTGCATCGTGGTCTGTTTTCGAACAGCTGTTTCTGTCAGGTCCGCATAGTTCAATTCTTTCCAAACAGTTTTGCAGTGTTTCTTTGTATTTCATCAATTCATCATAATAACGCTGGATCTGGCTTTTTCGCTTACCTTTTCCATAAATGAAAGTGATTCCCTCTTGTTCAACGATATGAAAAATTTGGTTAGCCATATTTTCTATGTCTTTTATTGTCCACTCCTCTTTTTGAGATGCTTCAATACGATCACCCAGTTTCCTGACCCATTCGTTTAATCGAGTGAATATTTTATCTCTTGTTTTGATTGCGGTCTTTTTCCAGATGAAAGTAAACTTGTTGGCATTGGCCTCAAGCTTGGTTCCATCAATATAAACCGTATCATGATCAATTGATTCAAATATATCTCTAAAAATGAATTGGATGTCATATTTTAAATACTTTTGGATGAAACGATGAAATGCCATGTGACTTGGCATTTCCTCCTGCATCAAGAACATGAAACGGATGTCCGTTCTACAGCTTTTTTCAATATCTCTTAGACTATAAATATGATTCATGAACGCAAACAGGATGACTTTGATTATCTTGAAGGAATTATATTCTTCACGCCCTCTGTGAGCAGGGTGATCAAGATATTTGTTCCAGTTGACTCCTTGCTAAATTATACCAAAAAATGCATCCTTTCTCTTTTGAGATCAGATGCATTTTTTATTTTTGGCCATTCCTTATTCGTTACAGCCTCTTTTTCTATAGAGTGTTATTAATACATTCCGCCTTGAGGCATAACAGGTGCTGGTGTATCCTCTTTAATTGCTGCAACACCGGCTTCAGTCGTAATGAATAATGCAGAGATACTTGCTGCATTCAATAAAGCACTACGAGTTACCTTTGTAGGGTCGATGATTCCTTTTTCAAACATGTCGATCCATTCGCCAGCTTTTGCATCAAAGCCAATATTTGTTTCTGCTTTCTTTTGTGCATCAACGATTTCTTCAGCATTATAACCTGCATTTTCTGCGATCTGGGCGATAGGAGCCAATAAAGCGTCAAATACAACCTTAATACCTTTTTGTACATCAACGATATCTGATTTTAACTGATCTTTCATTGCCACGTAAGCTTCTACCAAAGCAGCTCCGCCACCAATGACGATACCTTCTGCTACAGCTGCGCGAGTTGCATTCAATGCATCTTCAATACGCAATTTCTTTTCTTTTAATTCACTTTCCGTAGCTGCCCCTACTTTGATGATAGCAACACCGTTATTTAATTTACCCAAACGTTCTGCCAAACGTTTCTTATCATACTCACTTGTCGTATTGTCCATTTGTGCAGCAATCTCATTGCTACGTGCTTCTACAGCCGCTTTGTCTCCGGCTCCGCCAATCATCGTTGTGTTGTCTTTTGTAACAACCAATTTTTTCACTTGACCTAAATCACTCATCTGTGCTTCTTTTAGATCCATGTTCAAATCTTTAGAGAAGAATTTAGCCCCGCACAATACAGCAATATCCTGCAACAATTCTTTCTGATTATCGCCAAAACCAGGTGCTTTCGTTGCTACGACATTGAAAGTGCCACGCAATTTATTGACTACCAAAGTAGAAACTACTTCATTTTCAAAATCATCTGCAATCAATAACAACGGTTTATTTGCTTGCAATACTTGTTCCAATAAAGGTAAGATTTCTTGAATGTTGCTGATCTTTTGATCTGTAACCAATACCAGCGGATTTTCCATTTCCACCTGCATCTTTTCACGATCACTGACCATATATGGAGAAACGTAACCCTTATCGTATTGCAAACCTTCACTGATTTCCAATTCCGTTTCAAATCCGTTTGACGTATCGACACTGATCACTCCATCGCGACCAACCTTTTCCATTGCTTCAGCAATTGTATTTCCAACTTCATTGCTGCCGGCAGAAATTGTGGCTACAGATGCAATATCATTGCTTGTCTCTACCTTGCGTGATTTCTCTAAGATATGTTTAGCGATTTCTTTGCTGGCATATTCGATACCTTCACGCATCAAGACTGGATTTGCTCCTTTTTCTACAGCCTTCAATCCATTTTCGATCATGCTTTGCGCCAAGATCGTAGCAGTGGTCGTACCATCACCTGCTGTATCATTTGTCTTGTTAGCTACCTCATAAACTAACTTTGCTCCCATATTTTCAAATTTGTCTTCTAATTCAATTTCTTTTGCGATAGAGACACCATCATTTGTAATCAATGGAGAACCGTATTCTTTCTCTAAAACGACATTACGTCCCTTTGGTCCCAATGTAACACGTACAGCATCTGCTAACGTGTTTACACCTCTAAGCATTGCTTCACGAGCATCTTTTGAAAAACGAACTTCTTTTGCCATAAATCATATACCTCCTTATGCTACAACTGCCAAGATATCTTCATCGGCAATTACAATATATTCTTCTTCATCCATCTTTACACGAGTTCCAGAATACTCTTTGTAAACGACTTTATCGCCTACTTTATAACCGGCATCTTTACAACCCTCACCGATTGCTTCAACAACACCGATACTAGGCTTATTTTTGTTTTCACTTGTTAAGATGATACCACTTGCGGTCTTATTTTCTACTTCTTCTTTCTTTAATACTACATTGTCATGTAACGGTTTCAGCATTTCAATTCCTCCTTTAGAAATTAGCACTCTTTGTGCTTTACTGCTAACACAGTCTATTATACTCACTTTTAGCACTTTGGCAACCCCTGTGCTAATTTTTTTTAATCTTTTTTCAAATCGGATCAACAGCAAAAAAAACATATGGACAAAAAATTGCTTTTCTGTATAGGATTCAGGCACAAATCAAAAAAAACTCCTCAATCAAATTGAGAAGTTTTTTGCTGGTTTATTGACATGTATGTGAACCGCAATCATGTCCTTCTTCATGTTCATGATGTGTGCATTTACGGCTAGGATCATCTACTAATGCTTGATTTGCAAATGCCTGTAATGCCATACGCGCATCCATTTCTACACCACGAATAATTGAAATACCTTGTGCCTCCAGAGCATTGATGGCACCTTGTCCAATACCACCACAAATCACAGTATCTATGCCCCATTCTTTCAATAGGGCTGCCAAAGCGCCATGGCCACTGCCATTTGTAGAAAGAATCTGCTCATTTGCAACATTGTTATTCTCTACATCTGCCACTAAAAATTGAGACGTCTTGCCAAAATGCGGAAACACTTTCCCATTTTCAAAAGTAACTGCTACTTTCATAAGCTACCCCCCCTTTATTTTACTAATAACGTATCCAGATCTACATCGATATTAAAGATCTTAGCAAATTGTGCCAAATCTTCTTTTGCATCCTGTGCACTGACATAGCGAATATTTTGACGTGACCAAGATTTGACTGCAACATTTACATTTGGAATTCCCAGTTTATCAACTCCGACTGAATTAATCGCATCCGTTAATTGTTCACTGTCACTGCTAGTTTCATTGGCAAATGTTTCGATTGCTTTTAAGACATCGCTGACAGATGCACTTTCACCCTTTTTCACAAAAATTGCTGCTTGAGGGTATCCTTTATCTGCAGATGTATCATTTTTTTCTGCATACATCTGCTGCAGGTCGCCAATGATCTTCAATTCTTTTCCGTTTTCTTTTGCTTTTGCAATCGTTGCCGTTACGACAGGTTCTGCCAATAATGCAACATCTGCTTTTCCGCTCATCAATTGCGCCTGCGCATCACTAACTGCATTGTAATAAGTAACGTTTGGTTTAACAGAATTTAAATCAATCGCATTTTCTAACACTAATTGTGGAACGGCACCTTCACCAAAAGCGGCAAATTCACCATCTTTTTCTAGAGCATCTTCATCAGCAGAAACCAAATATAAATTACCCCATGTAATAACAGCGGCCAATTCATAATTATCTGCACCTTTTGAAGACAACATCATGCCTAAATTGCTAGGTGCTACGATGATATCATATTCACTGTCTTCTTTTGCCAATTCTGCCTGTAATACATCACTGCCGCTGACTGTCTCGAAAGATGCCACATTTTCAGCTGTAGCAGCACCTAAAACACCCAGAGCGGGTGCACCAGTAGGTGCCAATACTTTCACTTCTTTATTTTGCGATGCTCCGCAACCAAACAAAGATAAAGACATCACGGCAGCTAGAACGATAGATGTTAACTTTTTCATGCTTTCTTCTCCTCAATCTCTTTAACAAATAATTGAACGGCTTCTTCTAATGGAAGCGTCATGCTCTCTTTATGTTGTGATCGGCGAATCGTAACTGTATGATCGTTACATTCTCCTTCACCTACGACAATCTGAACAGGAACCTTAGCCAATTGTGCTTCCCGCACACGATAACCTAATTTTTCGTTACGATCATCTACATGACAACGAATACCGGCCTGTGCAAGTTCTTTGCTTACCTGATGAGCATAATCACCATGTTTATCGCCGAGAACCGGAATGATTTCTACTTGTTTTGGCGCCAGCCACATTGGGAAATGACCTCCATAATGTTCGATCAGGATACCAATAAAACGTTCAATTGAACCATAGATTACACGATGCAGCATTACCGGACGTACTTTTTTACCTTCGCTGTCGACATAGGTACAATCAAAGCGCTCTGGCAAGTTCATATCCATCTGGATCGTTCCGCATTGCCATACACGTCCCAAACTGTCTTTGATATGGAAGTCCAGTTTTGGACCATAGAAAGCGCCGTCACCTTCATTGATCCGATAATCCTTGCCTGCTGCATGACAAGCATCGCCCAACGCTTTTTCACACTGATTCCATACAGCAATTTCTCCCATGAAATCTTCCGGACGCGTAGAGAGCTCAATTTCATAAGTTAATCCGAAAATCGAATACATACGGTCGATAAAACGAATCAGACGTTTAACTTCTTCTTCTACTTGATCTGGACGCATGAACAAATGTGCATCATCTTGAGTAAACGTACGTACTCGGAACAAACCGTTTAACGCTCCGCTCGCTTCATGACGATGTACTTGGCCTAATTCACCAATGCGAAGAGGCAGGTCCTTATAAGAATGCAGACCGTTATTGTAAACGAGCATCGCCCCCGGACAGTTCATTGGTTTAATGGCAAATTCACGATCATCCACCATTGTCGTATACATGTTTTCTTTGTAATGATCCCAATGTCCGCTCGTTTCCCAAAGTTCTTTGCTCATCATGATCGGCGTTTTGATAAATTGATAGCCTTCTTTCGTATGCTCTTCATACCAGAATTGTTCTAATACGTTGCGCATGATCATGCCATTCGGCAAAAAGATCGGCATACCGGCAGCATACTCGCTCATCATAAACAAACCAAGTTCACGGCCCAGCTTTTTATGATCACGTTTTTTTGCTTCTTCTAACAACGCTAAATGTTCTTCCAGATCTTCTTTCGTTTCAAAGCAGATACCATACACACGTTGTAACATTTTATTGTTGGCGTCACCCTTCCAATAAGCACCAGAATGTTTCAACAGTTTAAAATTTTTACAACGCTTTACACTGTCTACATGCGGTCCGCGGCATAAATCAACAAATTCTCCCTGGCGATAAATCGTGATTTTTCCATCTTCTAATCCTTGAATCAGATCCAGCTTATACTCATCGTCCTTAAATAATTCCAAAGCATCTGCCTTCGAAATCTCTTCACGTACGATTCGTTTTCCATCCTTTGCGATCTTTTTCATTTCTTTCTCGATCTGGACAAGATCATCATCCGTAATTTTTTTATCGCCTAGATCCATGTCATAATAGAATCCCTCAGATACAACCGGACCAACCCAAAATTTTGCTTGGGGATACAGACGTTTGACTGCCTGCGCCATCATATGTGCACAGGAATGATTCAAAGTGCTTAACTGTTCATTTTCTTTGATATCGATCATTTTCATCATCCTCTCCATAAAAAAAGACAGAACTCAAAGGACGTTCTGTCAAGCGCGGTACCACCTTTGTTCATGTAATTTTCATCACATGCTCTCTTATCCGTTAACGCCGGTTACGGCCCTCTTTTCAGGGGCAACTCCAAGGTAGTAAGAATGAATATCCTCCATCAGGCTTGCACCAACCGCCTTCTCTCTGAATGTGACCATCCATTCCCATATCCTTTTCTTTGTTGATAGTATTATCATAATCATTCACAAATTCATTGTCAATCCATTTGCAATAAGTTCTTATGGAAAACGCAAGATATGAAACAAGTATCTCCGTCATATGTCTTTAATTAAAAGATCCTCTTTAGGAACGGTACAAATAAAGAGGATCTCGTCAATGCTATTTTTTTCTTTTTGGCAGCAAGCTTCTCAAAGAAAAATGGAAAAAGCCTGCTTCTTTAATCGGCGGTCGATACATCGTATTTTGTTTCATATAGTAGAAACAATAGTAAAATGTATGCCAAAACAAAAACGTATCAAAGTGATCATATTCATGCATACCATCATACCAATCCAGTTGTTGAACAGGAATATGTTCAAATTTTTTGGCCCAAATATCTGCCAGCTCCAAAACATAAGCATACGGAAGAAATTCTTGAAAAAGCTTTGGATTTTGTTGAAATAACTTATTTAGTTGTTCAGGCTCTACACTCTCTACGAACTCACGTATTCCTAATATTTCTGCTTTCCATTCGTTTCCTTTGCGTGTCCGTTTATCCATGAATAACATACAGAAAAATAATGCCACGCTCACAAATAAATAAACGACCAACGACCATTTTTGAATTCCATATAAATACAAAGTGACAGAATTAAATGATAACAAGATAAATGCAACAACAATCAAAATTGTCATTCGGATGGAAAATTGTTTGATATTAAAGGTAAAACGATGACGCATCAGATAGACCCATCCTATCAGATCCAACCCGAGCAAAAAGGACGGAATCATATTGCGCAAAGAAAGTTCCCAAAGCTCAAAACGAGTATATGTCATCACCCATACAAAGAATAAAGACGGTAACAATGTTATGATGACCATAGCAGCCTGTAGGATCAATGAACTGTCTGTATAGACCTGTCGTCCATTCTTTTTAGTAAAAGATCGATCCAATAAATGCCTTGATTTATCCAATGCGAACGCCACACGCGCTTCTCTTAATTCGTCTTGGTCTACGGTCGTATTATTTTGAAAGATCGTATCAAACAATTCTTTTTCATACGGCTTCGCATTCAAATCATTCATCTCACGCAATTTTTCTAATTCAAAATTTTCACCGTGATCATGAATTCTTAAAAAACCGCGATTCCCCCAATCGATAAACATTGATAACAGATCATCATTGCTTGAAAAGCGATTCATGATATAGCCGATCTCACTGCTGTTGATCTCTTTTGGTACTTCCGTTTGTACATCAATGAATATTTCCTGTTCACGTCCAAAACGCCAAAATACCAATGAAACAACCAATAACAGCAGAATAGAGAATAAAGATGCGGTGATATTTCCATCCACCGGCTGAGGAAAAGTAAAATAAGAATTTGGCAGATTGACCTTAATCGTCGCCATCTCATTTTTTTCTAAGGGCTGTAAAAGGTCTCCGCTGATCACATTTCCATTTATCTGTGTACTTAAGGTATTTTTGGAATCTCCATATTTTCCGGTATTCGCATAGACCTCCTGCGGATCAAATGCTTTCGGCATATAGATCTCATAATGCATATGCTCTACTTTCGTATCCAAATTCGTGATCAATGTCCAATATAACATTTGCGAATTATCCGGCATATGCAGATCGCTTGTTTGAACCGTATAAGAAATGGAAAACTTTTGCTGTCCTGTCAACTGCTTATTTTTTTCTCCCATCGTAACAACAGATCCATCTTCGTTGCGATCCACAGACAAAAGGCGGTCTCCCTCGATGTCTCTTACTGGGAAATAATAATCTTGATAGATGATTCCCTGTGACGTTGTCGTAGGTATATGATATGTTGAAGTGATATTGCGCACAAAACTACTGCGATAGTAATTAAAATTCAGGTCATACTCTTCATGAACGAGCAGTTTTCCATCTTCTTGGACATGAATGGTGATATTTAAATTATCTACTGTATAGGCATCTACCGCTTTGCCAGCCTTGGGAAACATCACAAAGAATACAGCAATCAGACAGACCCCTATCCATATTTTTTTTCGCATATCATCATCCTTTCTATCTTCACACATCTCAGTATATCATTTATTAAATAGAGGAACAACCGTAAAAATCGGCTTCCTATTTTCGAAAATAAAATGATATTTATCGAAAAGAGGACGTAAAGTTGCCATTTTTCATGATCTCTATTTCACCATATCTGCCAATCCCTTTTACAGAAAGATCAGCTGTGCCAAACATAAAATCAACATGTGCCATTGACTGGTTGGCCCCGGCTGCACGCAATTCTTCTTCTGTCATTTGCACACCGTGTTCTAGACAAGATGGATAAGCATCTCCCAGGGCCAAATGACAAGAAGCGTTTTCATCAAATAAAGTATTATAAAATAGAAGTCCTGATAAAGAAATCGGAGAATCATATGGAACTAAAGCCACTTCACCTAAGCGATTGCTTCCTTCATCAAAATGGATCAAAGAAGCGAGTGCCTCCTTTCCTTGCTTTGCATCAAAATCAACTACTTTTCCATTTTTGAACACAATATAGAAATCCTTGATCAACACACCATTATGATCCAATGGTTTGCTTGCATATACAATTCCATCTACACCTTCACGATGCGGCATCGTATAGACTTCTTCAGTTGGAAGATTCGCGTTAAAATCGATTCCATTTGTTGTTTTCTCACTGCCTCCTTCCCAGCGGTGATGCTCGACCAACCGTACCTTCAGATCCGTTCCTAATCCATTCGAAAAATGCAACATTCTAAACTGCTGCTTATTTAAAGCCGCTACGCGTTGATGAAAATGTGCATTTCTTGACTTCCATTCACGAACAGGATCTGCTCCCTCTTTGATATAGACACTATCATAAATTGCTTGCCATAATTTTTTCATGGCATCCTCTTTTGTCAGATCAGGGAAAACTTGCATTGCCCAAGCAGGACTAGGTATTGCCACAATGCTCCAGGCACACTCATTATTCATCGTATATCGCTGTAGATCTTTGCTCGCTTTAGCGTATGCCAAACGAGCTTCTGTTATTTTCTTTGTATCGCAATCAGCGAAAATACCCGGTGTATCGCTGATGATATGTAAGATACAAGCCCCTTTCTTCAAATAATCCGATTTACATTCCAATTTCCAATCATGAATCGTGCAAAGCGTATCACTGCTTTGATATAGATAATGCAATCTCGTTATTCTTTCATCGCTGTAATGTACAACCACTTCTTTTGCGCCAAAAGCATATGCTTCTCTCGTCACCACTTCAGCAAACTCAGCAGCAGCAATATCCGCTTGTATGAGCAATGTTTGTCCTTTTTGCAAATTTACTCCGCAAAGCAATGCTAATCGCGCATATTTTTCTAATAATGTTTCCATGCAAATTCCTCCGTTTTTTGTTAGTATAGCATAATTTTAAATTTCCTTATCATTTACCGCAAAAAAAGACAGCCAAGCTGTCTTCTAACCTAATGCGACATCCAACATCATCATTAATGCAAAACCAAAAGCAAAACCGATCGTGCCTAAATTGCTGTGCGAACCTTGCGAAGTTTCTGGAATCAATTCTTCTACCACGACATACAACATCGCTCCTGCAGCAAAAGATAACAGGACAGGTAAAGCAGGCACCAAATAATGTGACAGCAGTAATACCAACACTCCTGCAATCGGTTCCACGATGCCGCTTGCCGCACCATACAGGAACGCCTTTCTGCGGTTCATGCCCTTTTCGCTACGCAAAGGAAGAGAAATAATAGCCCCTTCTGGGAAATTTTGAATGGCAATTCCAATCGACAAGGCAAAGGCCGAAGCCAGACTGATTTCATTACCGCTTAACAACAAGCCGACAAAAACAGCGCCTACAGCCATTCCTTCAGGAATATTATGAATCGTCACTGCCAACATCAGCATCGTCGTTCTTTTGAATGAGCTCTTATGCCCCTCTGCTTCCTCACTGCCTAAATGCAAATGAGGTATTAGCCAATCCAAAAACAACAAAAACAGAATACCAACAAAAAAGCCAATCACTGCCGGTAAAAAAGCCAGCCTGCCAAGATCCTTTGAGAGATCCATTGCCGGTATCAATAAAGACCATACCGATGCTGCAATCATCACTCCGCTGGCAAATCCCAGCAATGCTTTCTGTACATGATCACGTAACTGTTGCCGCATGACAAACACGCAAGCAGATCCCGCAGCGGTCCCTATGAACGGTATGATCAAACCCAAAAACAAATTCACTTTGTCACTCTCCTTCTTTCTTCATACTATGTATTACATGATTGCTGCAATTCAGCTATCATCATTACAAAAGCATACAGAAATTTTATAAAATATAACATCGATCAAAAGAAATAGCAACTCATATGACAATGCGAACAAGAAAAAAACAGTCCAGAAGACGGACTGTTTTCAATTATACATTAATCTGTGCATGGATACCTAAAACCGATTTTTCTTTTTCCAGGATTGGATCAATGAATTCTGTAAAGAATTCCTCTGTTTGCTGCACGCTGCGTCCCACGAAATTTTCCGGTTTCATGATTTTCTGCAAATCTTCCAATGTCATCGGGAAGCGCGGATCGTCAGCAATACGCTGTAGTAAATCGTTTGGTTTTCCCTCTTCTTTGACGACACGGCCTGCTGCCATAGAATGCACGCGAATCGCTTCGTGAAGTTCTTGACGATCGCCACCCAGCTTCACGCAATCCATCATGATGTTTTCTGTAGCCATAAACGGTAATTCGTTCATCAGATGTGCTTCGATTACTTTTGGATAAACGACCAAGCCTTCTGTGATATTTAGGTACAGGTCCAAAATGCCATCAATGGCTAAGAATGCTTCCGGAATAGCAATACGCTTATTTGCTGAATCATCCAGTGTACGTTCAAACCACTGTGTAGCTGCCGTAATAGCTGGATTCATTGCATCCGTGATCACATAATTGGCAAGCGATGCCATACGTTCACTGCGCATTGGATTACGCTTGTATGCCATTGCACTAGAACCAATCTGACTCTTTTCAAATGGTTCTTCCACTTCTTTTAAATGCTGCAAAAGACGGATATCATTTGAAAATTTATGTGCGCTTTGTGCAATAGAACTTAATGCATGCAAAATACGTGTGTCGTATTTACGTGAATACGTCTGCGTAGAAACAGCAAAGCAAGCATCATAACCCATCTTTTTCGCAATCAGTGTATCTAATTTTTTTACTTTTTCACTGTCTTTATCAAATAACTCCATAAAGCTTGCCTGCGTTCCGGTAGTCCCTTTGCATCCAAGCAGTTTTTTATGTTCCAGCAAGTAACTGATTTCTTCATAATCCATCAACAGATCCTGTGCCCAGATACTTGCTCTCTTTCCTAATGTCGTTGGTTGTGCAGGCTGAAAATGTGTAAATGCCAAAACCGGCAAATCCTTGTATGTCAAAGCAAATTTTTCCAATTGAGCCAATACATTGACCAATTTATTCTTTACAAGCTCCATTGCTTCATGCATGATGATCAAATCAGTATTATCCCCTACATAACAGCTGGTAGCGCCTAAATGAATGATTCCTTTTGCTTTTGGACATTGACAGCCATAGGCATAAACATGACTCATCACGTCATGGCGAACTTCTTTTTCGCGCTGTTTAGCGACTTCATAATTGATATCATCTTTATGTGCAATCAATTCATCGATCTGTTCCTGCGTAATGTCTAAACCCAATTCTTTTTCACTTTCCGCTAAAGCAATCCATAAGCGACGCCAAGTGCGGAATTTTTTATCATTTGAAAATAGTTTCTGCATTTCTTTGCTGGCATAGCGTTGCGCCAGCGGACTTTGATAAACTTCGTTCATTGAACACCCACCTTATTTATCTAAACCAAGACGGTGATAAACTTCTTGGTATGCACCTTCTGCATCACCTAAATCACGACGGAAACGATCTTTGTCCAAATGATCATGCGTCTTCATATCCCAGTAACGGCAAGTATCAGGAGAAATTTCATCAGCTAAAATGATTTGTCCATGATAACGTCCAAATTCTAATTTAAAGTCAATCAATTCAATTCCAATGTTCTTAAATACCTCTTGTAAGATTGAATTGATCTCAAACGCCATTTTGGAAATTGTATCAATTTCTTCTTTTGTAGCCAAGCCGAGTGCTAAAGCCATGTAAGAGTTGATTAGCGGATCTCCTAAATCGTCATTTTTATAACTAAATTCCAATGTAGAACACTTTAACTCTGTTCCCTCCGGAACACCCAATCGTTTAGAGAAACTTCCTGCTGCTTTATTACGAATGATCACTTCTAATGGAACAATTTCCACTTTTTTTACAACTGTACGGCGATCATCCAGCTCCTCTACATAATGCGTAGGAATTCCTTTTTCTTCCAACAATTTGCAAAGATAATTGCTCATGCGATTGTTGACGATTCCTTTTCCTACGATCGTTCCTTTTTTCAGTCCATTGAATGCGGTCGCATCATCTTTATAGGCAACGATCAAGCGGTCTGCATCCTCCGTTTTGAACACCTTTTTTGCTTTTCCTTCGTACATCATTTCTAACTCTTTCATGTTTACCTCCGTCTTTTTGACCCTTTCTTTTTTATCTTGCATGAATCAGATCATGAACATAGATATTGTTCTTGCGATCTGGTCCAACAGAGATCATAGATACACGTACACCACAAATTTTTTCTATAAACTGTACATAACGTTTACAATTTTCTGGAAGTTCCTCATATGTTTCCATCTTGGAGATATCTTCCTTCCATCCCTCTAGTTCTTCATAGATCGGTTTTGCTTTTGCTACATCTTCCACTGAAGAAGGAATATAGTCATATCGCTGTCCATCAATCTCATACGCCACGCAAACCTTTAATGTGTCCATACCGCTCAGCACATCAATTTTCGTTAAAACGATATCTGTCAATCCGTTTATGATACTGGCATGTTTAACAACATTTAGATCTAACCAGCCGCAACGGCGAGGTCTGCCTGTCGTTGCCCCATATTCGCCTCCGTTTGTACGAATTTGCTCTCCGATCTCGTCCGTTAATTCAGTGACAAAAGGACCTTCGCCAACGCGTGTAGAATATGCCTTGACAACACCAATCACTTGGGTGATCTTGCTAGGTGCCACCCCGGCACCGGTACAAACACCTGCAGAAGTTGGAGAAGAAGATGTAACATATGGATAAGTTCCATAGTTGATATCCAGCATAGCTGCTTGTGCTCCCTCAAAAAGCACATCTTTTCCTTCATCTAGATCTTGATTGACCATGCTGACACTCTCTACCAGACGTGCGACAATTTCATCGCGAATGGCCTTGAAATCATTGATCATCTTATCACAGTCAAGCGGTTTCTCACCATAAATTTCAGTAAATAAGCGATTCTTTTCAGCTAAAAAGCGGCGTGCCTTTTCTTCAAATACATGGAAATCACGTAAATCACACATACGAATGCCATGTCTAGCAAATTTATCGGAATAACAAGGTCCAATACCCCTCTTTGTCGTGCCAATTTTATTGTTGCCTGAATGTTTTTCCTGCAGTTCATCTTGGTAAACATGATATGGCATGATGATATGCGCACGATCAGAAATCAAGATATGATCACAGCTCAACCCTTTTTTCTTCAAAACGGACATTTCATCCAATAATACAAAAGGATCCACGACCACGCCTGGTCCAATGATGCATTTTGCATTTTCGTGCAGCACACCTGAAGGAAGCAAATGCAATACGAATTTTTCTCCGTCTACGATTACCGTATGGCCTGCATTGTTTCCCCCTTGGAAGCGTACGATCGTATCTGCATGCTCACTCAATACATCTACGATTTTTCCCTTTCCTTCGTCACCCCACTGAGTGCCAACAACAACTCTACCTGTCATAGTACAACCACCTCTTCAGCTTTCTAACCTATGTAATTACGTCAAAATTATAAAACCTACATAAAATTTGTCAATGTTTTTCCAAGGTTTCCATAAAAAAATACCTCTTTTTATATAGGAAAAACAATTTCCTCTATATTTTTGTATTTTCTAACAAATAAAAAGGAAACAAACGTTTCCTGATTAAACTCTATAGACAAAACGATGAAGTGCAGCATTACAATCCGTACAATCTTCATCATCTTCAAAGCCACAAGAATAATAAAAGCCCTTTAATTCTTCAATCTGTTCTTCATTGCCATATGCAGTCACCTTTATCTCGTCTTCTGGTTCGAAACAGCCGGCAACCGTATAGATCAATTTTGTTGCGACACTTTGATTACGATAATCTGGATGAACCGCTAGCATTGTCAATTCCTTATTCTTACGGTCAAACATCACAAAGCCTTCTAACGTATCATCGTCCAAACTGACAAAGACTTCACGCTGTTCGATACTGTTCATCAAATCTTCCTTAAATGATTTTTTTCTATAAGCAGCATAGTCTTCTTTCATTGCATCGAGCAAGCGTATGCACGAGTCTGCATCTTCCTTTTTTGCATGTCGGATCATGTATTCTCACTCCTTTTGTGCTACTAACATTCTTATTCTAACGAAAACCTCCATTTCTTGCAAGTATTTTCTCTCTATTCCTATTGATAGAAAATATAGAACTGCCTTTTTGCCCCGTATTTCTCGTATTTTCATTGACCAAACAGATGTTTTAAGGCAAACTATATTATATAAATACCATAAAAATCTGAAAATGAGGTAAATCATATGCGACTAGATGAAAGAATACTGAATGAAGTAAAAAAAGCTGTTTTTGGCAAAGATGAACTATTAGAAAAAATTTTGATTGCAATCTTAGCAAAAGGACATATCTTGCTAGAAGACATTCCTGGTGTAGGCAAGACAACGATTGCAAAAACCTTTGCACAAGTATTGGGCTTAAAAAGCAAGCGTATGCAATTTACTGTTGATATTTTGCCAAGTGATGTCGTAGGTTTTACAATGATCGATCCGGAAACAAAACAGGCAAAATTATATCCTGGTGCAGTTTTTTGCAATATATTTTTAGCCGATGAAATTAACCGTACTTCCAGCCGTACTCAGGCTGCCCTTTTAGAAGTCATGGAAGAAAACAACATTACTGTCGATGGGATAACTTACCCCGCATGGGATCCATTTATCGTGATCGCCACGCAAAATCCCTACGGATCCGCAGGAACCCAACCGCTTCCCGACAGTCAATTAGAGCGTTTTCTCATGCGTTTGTCCTGCAGCTATCCTGATGCAAAAACAGAGATACGCATTTTAAAAAGCAAAGAAGTTATGCACGAGATACCGCAGCAAATCATGAATGAAGAAACCATTAAAAAGATGCAATCGGATTGTGAGCAAGTATTTATCCATGATGATCTATACGCTTATATTGTCACTCTGATACAAAAAACACGCAACCATCCAGCGATTCAACAAGGAGCAAGTCCGCGGGGATCCATCGCTTTAGCGGCGGCTGCAAGGGCTCGTGCTTATCTCCATGAACGAAATTATGTATTACCAGAAGATATTCAGGCTGTATTTATCGATGTCTTATCACATCGCATACATTTAGCAGATCCTCAAGCAAACAAAGAAGATAACGCTGCCATCTTGCATTCCATTATCAAAGAAACAAATGAACCATCCTTATGATGTACAAACGTATCTTTGCTTGGATCTGCTATTTCTCTTTTATCTTCACTATCTGCATATTATTTGTCATTACGGATGCCTATTGGTTGTTCATGTTGATTCCTCTGCTTATACTCTTGCCTTTGTTTTCTTTCTGTTTGCTTATTTTACAAAAATGCACTGTGCAAATACGACTTGCGAAAAGAGATGATCACATATGGGTACAGATAGAGGATCACTTCATATTTGGACATCCTCTCATCGAGCTGCAGATAAAAGAATATAATGCATTTACAAAAGAAGAAAACATTCAAACGATTTCATTATTCAATGATCAAGTGTACCCCAGTGAACACTTTGCACCAGGAATGATCAATTTAACGGTACAAAAAATCCGCTGCTTTGATATTTTGCATTTGTTTTCGCTTCAGGAAAGAAAAAAGAAGATAGAAATTGCGTTTTTACAGTTACCGCAAGAAGCACATTCCAGTAGTCATAACGCCTTGCAGACATACATCGCTTCTAAAAGAAGAGAAGATGCATGGCAAGATAAACATGAAGTACGGGAATATCGGCCAGGTGACGCATTCAGGTGGATCCATCATAAATTAAGTTACAAAAGCGGAAAACTCATGATACGGGAATTTGAAAATGTTTCCCATTCTACGATTCATTTATTGCTGGATCTCAGTGGATCCATTATGCAATGTAAAGAAACATTAGCACTCTACCAAGGGATTGCAAAAGCACTTTTAACAGAAAACATACATTTGCAAATCATCTATTACAGTGAACAAAGACAGCAAATGATCGAATTGCAACAGATAGAAGATGTGACCTCATCTTTATATCAAATTATATCCCAACCCAAAAGCAGCGTACAAATATTCCCATTTCCAGTAAAAAAAATACAACAGGGGCTCTACGCGATCAAACAGGAAGGAGCTGATCATAATGACACAATGGCACTCTAGATTTCTTCATTGCTTTCCTTTCTTGATCGCATTTTCTTATTTTATTCACTTTCAGCTGATTTTTTCTATGTTATCACCTCTATCAATACTATTCCTTTTCGTTCTCGGTTCACTGTTCTATACCCTATATCTGCGTGTTTTTTCCAAACAATCCCCGATTATCCTTACCGTTATCTTGCTGCTTATTTTGATTGCAACATTTCTCTTTCTGCCAAGTATCTGGAAATCCTTGTATAATCAAACTTTAAGTATCTATCGTCTCTACTCTACTTTGGTCTTTTACCCATTTTCAATCAACACTGCGATCCAACAATCCCGCTTTCTTTTATGGATCTTGTTCTTACTGCTTTTTCTATTCATGCTTGCTCTTTTTGATTCATTGATCAGAATCTGCCGTTGGCCACATCTCGCTGCTTTTTTATTGATTGTCTTGTTAATTCCATGCTTGCTCCACCATGTTCCCCAACCATTCACGATTTATGTTTTAACGATATGGATCTTCTTACTGTTATTGCTTCGATCTCCATCAGCAAGATCGTTTTCAACATACGTTTTTTTCCTGCTGTCGATGTCCTTTCTACTGATCCTATCGCTTTTTATATTTCCAAAAGAAACCATTTGGCAATATAATCAACAGTTAAGAGATCAAACAATTGCAAAAGTCATGACCCGGTTTCAGCAGCTTTTTATAAATGAAAATCAAGATACGATCGATCTGCAAGAAGCCAATGATCGTTTCTATGTAGGTGCCATTCATTTCCAAGTGCAAGGCACCCCGCAGACATATTATTTACGTACGTATAGCGGTGCCAATTACAATGACAATCATTGGGACCAATTACTGCAAGATATATATGACTCTGCTGCCATTGACTATCCTTCTATTTTATTACAGTTAGATCCTAATGCAGCAATCTGGAATAAGGATCCTTCCTTTATCACATCTACTGTTATCATCGACGATTACCGTGGAAGCACAAGACGAGTCGTACCTTATTTTCTGGCATCCATTGATGGTGGTGATCCACAAAGTGTAAATGACAGTTTCCTGGTTCGCAATGCAAATGAGGCTACCTATCAATACCACATTTGGCGCAGCGAAACGCTCAATTCTTATTTGCAGACGAATTATGCACCAGCAGATCTTGATAGCACATATGATCGTTTTGCTTTAAATTTCTACACACAGCTAAATGAAAATGAAAAAAATTTATTCTCGAATCTGCAATTGAAAAATCCACGGTATTTCACTTTACGCAATTCCTCCATGCAAGAAGTAGCCAGTTATGTTAAAGATTACTTGAATGAACATGTCGAATACACCCTGACCCCAGGATCCTTGCCTGAGGGCGAAGATTTTCTCACTTATTTTCTGACAAAAAATCATCGCGGCTATTGTGTTCATTACGCAACTGCTGCAACATTGATGATGCGTTATTATGGCTATCCTGCCCGCTATGTCGAGGGTTACCGCATCACCGCTGAAGATTTTAATGGTAATTATGCAAATGTACGGGACTTTCACGCACATGCCTGGGTAGAGATCTATGATACAAATCTAGGCTGGATTCCTCTTGAATTTACGGAATCTGCACCTATGCACAGCACACAAGCAGAGAATGATATCAATGAGCCAGAACAGCCGACACAAGAAATAGAACAAACGACTCCTTCCGTTACCCAAACACCAACAGAAGACATTCCAACTCCTTCTTCTCCAACACAAACACATACTGCAAATCACTTGATCTGGCTGATCATTCCATTTCTATATTTTTTACAATTACTGATCCGTCATTTTATTCAAGAATCCAGATGCAGACAGCATGATATAAATGCGTCCATACTCATTAGTTATCATGTGATGCAGAAATTACAGCAATATGGTCTGACACTTCCCGCAGCTGCACTGAGCATTGCTCAAAAAGCACGTTTTTCAAATGATCAAATGAGTAATGATGAAAAAGCAGTAATGCTAGATCTGCTTTATCAGATGAAAAAGCAAATAAAACAACTGCCGTTATTGAAACGTTTGCTTCTATATGGCATTTATGCAATTTGGTAAAAAAACAAGATCTCCTCACGATCTTGTTTTTTTATCATTCATCCTCACTTTTTTGTTTTAGATTTCGTATCATTTGTTTATGCTCGTCAAACGCCTTGAAAAGTGCCGACACATTTTCATGACTTACCTGCTTCAATCGTTTAGGGAAAGCCTGCGATAAACGTTGCTTGGTATGCCGGAAGGTGGACATGCGCTGTTGATACTGTTGCTGCAAGTTTTCGATTGCTATCATGAGCTTTTCATCGGCATCCGTTTGTTCTAAGATCTGTGTGATCTTTTGGCTAAGAGGCTCTTCTAATGGAAAAATAGAATTCTCTCTGAATTGTGAAGTCAGTTCACGCAAACTATCTTCCAACAAGCGATAGTCTTCATTTTCACGTAAGATAGCATGAAATGTATGGATATTATCCCATAAAAACAAACCAGTCAGGACAATCGCTGTAATTGTCTGAGCGGCAAAAGGAATCTGTTGTAAGAACATTTGAACCATAGGATGGATCACACGGACAACAATTACGCCTAATACGCCAAACATGAGCGAGTTCCGTAAACAAACTCGTCCATTGATATTCAAACGACGCGAAGAATAATCCCACCATTTGCTATGAAATAATTTCTCCATCAAATAACTGGTTATATACTCCAGCACACTGGTTAAAACCAAACCGGCAAGAAACAACAAAACAATTCGATCGGCAAATGGTTGCAATATGTACAATACGATCAAAGCCCCGAATCCATAGATGGGACAATAAGGACCTTCTAAAAAGCCGCGATTGATAAAACGACGTGCAGGAATGCCGCAATACAAACATTCACATAGCCAGCCAAAAAAACTATATATGAAAAAATATAAGATATGTTCCATTATTGATACACCTCAATATTATTTTTGCATCATCGCCTGCTATTATCCTATGTGAAAAAAGCAAAAAAATCAATGTTATTTACAATCTTTTCTGTTTCCTCATCGTTTTGCTTTTCGATAACCTGCAGCTATTGCTTCTTCTTCACTATCAAATAAGACCAGATATTTTGAGTCAGCCATGTCTTCATACGCAGCCTGTCCGGGACAATGATATATTTTAGAACGGCTATTTCCACGGATCTTTCCTTCTTCCTGTGATTCATTTTCTTCACTTTCCATTAAACGACTATCGCCGTTTGTATAATCTATTATGATGCCTGGCTGTACATTATAACAAAACACATTGAAACAAATCGATTTCCCGGCATCCTCTTGAGAATACCCTTCCATCTGCACGCCTCTTGCTACTAATTCGTCATCGACAAAAATTGGTGTTACGCGATACAAGACATGGTTCTTCGTTTCCTTGATATAATCTGCCACCATATTTTCAAAAGGCAGCATTCCTTCCACATTCATATAACGTGTCCCTGTAATCAAATTTTGCTCGTTTGCATTTTCGCCACTTAACTGAAAACCAATCAAGTGACAACGATTATACAAATATTTTCCATCCACATTATCATATTTTACTGTATGCCAGCCGCTAGGCTTGATCATTCCAATACTTCCTCGATCTTCTTGCGGCATGAGCTCAATCGAAAGATTTGCCATCGCGCGTGTGCATCTACCTAAGGAATCCAATTCGCCATAACTCTCAAATGTTGTACTTGAAAGTTCTTCTTCTGTAAAAGAAGGCATGTTCTCATTTATTTCAACATAAGGCTTTCCCGCATATTCCGGAATATCCTCAATTGTGACCGTGGCAGATAACGAAGGAGCCACCTGCTCCTGGTTGTTTTCACATCCAAATAATGAGAGAAAAATAACAAGAAGAAGTACAATACAAAAATTCCGTCGTTTCATTTCATCCATTTCCTTTCACATAATGTTCCACATCAATCTTTGCATGCGAAGATCCTGCAAAGGAATCATGCAAAATACAGCGCCAATCAGCCACAGATAAAGAAAGCAGTAATTTTTTATCACTTGGATAGAGACGATTCCATCGATAGATCACCAGTTCCTCCAATTGATCCAGCCATTGTAAAAAATCCAGATCTTCACTGACCCACCATCCCTCTGATGAAAGAACTTGTTTCCAATCAGTTATCACTTGATAACATCTTTGGTCAACTTGATGATATAGATCTGCTGTCTCTTTCTTCATACAGAATCCTTGCGAAGCGAATCGCTGTATGACATCTATTCGTTGCAATCGATCCTGACTCAAGCGGCGTCCATGATAGCTAACGCCCCCTCTATCATCCAAACATATGATTACTTTCATCCAGACCGTACTCCTTTCTCTGTAAACCATGATACACGTTTTAAATAAAGAAAGCGAGAAAAAAAGACTGATCTTAACCAGTCTTTTTCACATGATTTATTTCACTATGCCATAATATACTTTTGAAGTTACTAAATACAACAAGCAATAAATAAAGGAAAACACAAGATAACAGATGATGCAGGTGATGATATATAAACCAGTATTTGTTAAATACAACAAGCGCAATAATTGATGGATGATAGGGAATGCAAAAGTAATATGAATGCCGGCAACCACTAAAGGCAAAAAGAATACCATCCATACTTGAGATCGAATGACTCGATGCACTTCTTGACGATTTAATCCGACCTTTTGCATAATGGCAAATCTGTTTTGGTCTTCGTATCCTTCACTGATCTGTTTATAATACAAGATCAATACGGTCGCCATGATAAAAAGGATACTTAGAAAGATTCCAACAAACAAGAAACCTGCATACAAAGAAAAGAAACTGGCATACGAACTTGTTTTTGATTCCAAATAAGCAGGTAGATTCAATCGTCTGATCTGATCATTTAAACTTTCATATAACTGTGTATTCTCATTTGCATTTCCATTCGTATCAAATGCCAAGAAACTTTGCATCTCACTGGCATGCTCCCCATATACATTTTTTTGCTGCTCATAGAGTTTCTTGATCATCGCATCATCCTTTACCACAATAAAATAAGAAGTATTGGCTAGAGACGACATACTGTTATTGCCTACAAATTCATGTAATCTTTCTCTAATAGAAAAGGTATGTCCCATAACAGAAATTGCATCATTTTCATAATCTCCTTGACTCACATAGAGCAAAATCTCGTCTGATTCCAGTTGTTTTTGTTCATTGCTATTTTGATTATAATCCGCTAACGAAACAAAAAATAAATTTACAACATCCTCTAAATTTGTCATATTTCCTAAAGATGTGTCTGTTAAAAACTGATTGTCTTTTCTTAAAGCACTAAAATATAAGTATTCATAATCTAAAACATGATTTGTCTGCACATTTAATTTTTGTGTTTCTTCCTGTACAGTATCCTGAATCTGCTTTTTTTGCAAAGGAGTCACATTTTCCATTGTGATATCGATTTCTCTAGGATAACGGGATGATACAATGTCATCCATTCCCACATAGAGCGAGATCGTCGTTGATAACATAACCAGAACCATTGTTGATAGAATGCAGATATTTGCCAATCCCACAGCATTCTGCTTCATGCGATACATCATGGTCGATACATTGATAAAATGAGATGTTCGATAATAGTAGCGTTTATTTTTCTTTAACAGTTTTAATATTGCAATAGAACCTGCTGTAAATAAAAGATACGTACCAAGGATTACCAGAACGACCGCCAAGAAAAAATATAGGAATGCGGATAAAGGATCCTTTACCGTAACTGCAATTCCATAACCTCCTGCTAAGCTTGCTATCCCTGCAATGGTCATGACCCATTTGATCTTTGGTTCTTTCTCTCCGAAGCTTGCACCATGCAGTAAATCAATCGGATCTGCCACATGTATCTGCCTTGTGCTATTCAAAAAAATGGATACATATATTACGAAAAACAAGAGGATCGTCATCCGAACAGAGGATAGCTCGATCGCATCCATTTGTATAGTTCCCCCTGCCAATAAAGAAACCACGTATGATAATGCTCTTTCTAGACTGATACCGAATAAGATTCCAAAAAGAAGCGAAGCTAATGCAATGTAGAGCGTTTCAAAAGCAATCACAAATACGATATGCCTTTTTTCCATCCCTAGAATATGAAAAACTCCAAATTCTTTTGTTCTTCTTTTCATCAAGAAACGATTAGTATAGAACAAGAACACAATGACAAACAAAGCAACAACATACGTGCCAAATCCCAGCAAGGCTTGCATCTGCGCTCCGCCAAATGATGCTTTGATCGTAGAACTGTCGGCTAAGGATGAAATCACATAATACATCGCGACACTAAATAAGCATGTCAGAAAATAAGGAACATACCATTTTGCGTTCTTTTGCAAGTTATGTACTGCAAGCTTGGCAAAAAAAATGCTATTCATATATACCACCACCCATCAACAATTTTGTCTGGGCCTGTGTAATTTGCTCATACATTTCACCACTGCTGAAGCCTTGCCGTTCTAACTCATGATATACTTTGCCATCCTTGATGAACAATACACGCTGTGCTCGGCTAGCAGCAGCAACAGAATGTGTGACCATGATGATGGTCTGACCTTCTTGATGGATCTTTTCAAAAACTTGTAACAGATCATCGCTGGATTTCGAATCTAAAGCTCCCGTCGGTTCATCAGCCAAGATCAATTGCGGTGAAGTAATCAACGCCCTGGCAATAGCAACTCTCTGCTTTTGCCCTCCGGATACTTCATAAGGAAATTTATCTAAGATCGAATCAATACCCAGCACCTCTGCAATTGGCATTAAACGTTTTCGCATTTCATCATATTTCATATTTGATAAGACCAATGGCAAGTAAATATTATCTTTTAATGAAAAAGTGTCGAGTAAATTAAAATCCTGAAATACAAATCCTAAACTTTGCCGGCGAAAAGCAGCCATGGAACGATCTGGAATTTGTACGATATTTTTACCATTTAACAATACTTCTCCCTCTGTTGGTTTATCTAGCGCAGCTAAGATATTAAGCAAAGTCGTCTTACCAGACCCGCTTTCTCCCATGATCGCCACAAATTGTCCTGTTTCCACATGAAAATTCATATCTTTCAATGCAACGACTTTTGCCCCCATAAAACGTGTCGTATACACTTTTTTTACATGTTTTACTTCTAATAATGACATATCTGCTACCTCCTTTATCTGTCATCATCAGTATAGCTTTTCATGTCTTACCAAACCATCGATTTCCCTTACACTGAAGTAAGGATCCGACAAAAAAAGAATGAACAAAAAATGTCCATTCCCGTTTTCATCATTCTTCTCCATCAAAACAATAGGTACACAATTTAGATTTCGGTAGACCGATCGATGCAACCATATCATCGAGCCGATGATAACGAAGTGTGGTAAACTTCGAGCGTTTTCGAATTTCTTCGCACATTTTTTGATAACGCTCGCTGTTTGGATCAGCATATTCTTTCAATACATCTTCTGTAATCGTATTTCCCTTTTCTAAATCGGCAATCACCCTTCGAGTAATCAGATCCATCTCGGAACTAGAACGAGAAAAATTTAGATACTTGCAGCCAAACATGATAGGCGGACACGCAGGACGCACATGCACCTCTTTTGCTCCTGAATCATACAAAAATTGTGTCGTTTCGCCTAATTGCGTTCCTCGCACGATAGAGTCATCAATCAATAACAAGCTTTTATCTTCAATTAATTCCTGAACTGGAATTAATTTCATCTTGGCAATCATATTCCGTTGTTTTTGACTCGTCGGCATAAAAGAACGCGGCCACGTCGGCGTATATTTGATAAACGGACGTGCAAACGGAATCTTTGAACGATTAGAATAACCAACAGCATGTGCGGTACCGGAATCAGGTACGCCTGCTACACTATCAATATGAACATCGCTGCGTTCATCATGCTGTGCTAACAAATCTCCACAGCGGTTTCGCATACATTCTACATTGACCCCTTCATATGTAGAAGTAGGATAACCGTAATATACCCATAAGAAAGAACAAATTTTCATTTCCTCTTCCGGTTCCTTTACAACTTCAACCCATTCTGGAGTAATAAAATCAATTTCAGCAGGACCTAGATCTTTATAGTGTTGATAACCCAAATTCAAAAAAGCACTGCTTTCAAATGTGACACAATATCCATCCTCTTTTTCACCAATGATCACAGGAGTACGCCCAACCTTATCTCGTGCAGCGTAAATTCCTTCTTTAGTCATCACTAAGATGCTCATTGAACCTTCTACCATATCCTGCACATAACTGATTCCTTCTACGATGCTTTGCTTATGATTGATCAAAGCAGCAACTAGTTCCGTCGGGTTGATTTCGCCACTGCTCATCTCCAGGAAATGAGAAGTTCCTTTATTAAAACATAAAGCTTTCAAAGACTCCAAATTATTGATTCGTCCAACAGTGGTAATTGCAAATGATCCTAAATGTGAATTGACCAATAATGGCTGAGCTTCATTATCAGAAATACAGCCAATACCTAAATTCCCATGAAACTCTTCAATATCCCTTTCAAACTTTGTTCGAAACGGTGAATTTTGAATGTTGTGGATAGCACGATTAAACCCGGTTTCTCCATGTACCGTCATCCCTGCTCTTCGCGTTCCCAAATGAGAATGATAATCCACCCCAAAAAATAAATCGAGTACACAATCTCTTTTGCTTGCTACTCCAAAAAAACCACTCATACACTCTTCCTCCATTGTTTTGTCTCATGACAATGATGAGATACAAAAACAGAATCAGTGAAACTAGCTGATTCTATATTTGTTGTTAGCATTCTCCTCTTTCTGTCATGATGACATCGCTCTCTTCCATGAACAACTTTATTGTAACATACTTTTCTTTGCTTGCGACAGTTTCTTTCTCTTTCCTATTGAATTGCCGGATAACAATAAAGCAGACATTCAATTGTCTGCTTTATCATGGATGTGGGGGACATATTCATCCTTTTATCGGAAAACAGCTTCTGCAATGGCGCCTTTTTTCAGATCCACAACGATCACGCTTGTACCGTTGTTTCCCTGCGCGGTCCATGTTTCAAAGTGACCTTTTAAATATAAGTGATTTTCAGTCAGATCTTGCTTTGTAAATGAAAGATCTTTTTCATCTTTTCGAAAAATCGCAACAAATTGATTTACCAGCTGCTGTGCTGCTTTCTCATCCAACACTATGTCAGAATCTGCGTAAATATCATAATACTTCCATCGATAAGAATTTAGACCCTCGTCACAGAAACTTAGATCCACGCGCGAATTTTCATAAGACCCGTTTAACTGTTTTAAATCTATAGAATAAGAACATACAGATTCATCTTCAGAAATGAGATTTGTTGTCATGCGGTTTAATTGATTCTTATACTTTGCAGGCATTATTTCTTGTAAACCTTCAAATACTGCTTTTTTATCCATATATGCATCGTCCTGTGCAAGGAATTTTTGATAGATCGTATTAACCGTGTTTGCGTATGCAATCGTATCTTTATAATGAGAACGATCGAATAGATCCTCTGCCATCGAATATGCAATAGTATATACCTGTCCATCTTTTGTGATCTCATATTCTATTTGATGCAGCAATGGATCTAAAGCAAATAAAACACCGGCATTATACATTAAGACCTCGTTAGGGAAATCGGTTATGTTTTGTATGTTCATACCTTTGTTTACGTTTAATTTTACCGAGATAGAGCGTTCTGTAATTGTTTCCTCTGTACTGCTTTCACCTTTAGTGATATCCTGATTGTTCCATGCATAATATGGTGAAAAATCTAAATAAGCAAGAATCTCATCATAATCCTCTTTATCTTGAATCGAATGTGCGAAAATTTGCTGCAATCCTTCGCTCGTATTTGATAAAGCATGGCTGGAAGAAGTTGGCATGGCAAACAATCCGATACTGACACACAGGATCAGAAGCAGAATGACCAAAGTAACTCCTGTACCGAAGCGGTGATACGTCATGATATGTTGTATCCGTTGTTTTACATTTCCTTGGGCAAATGTCTGCATAGAATAAATAGAATGCGCATGTTCAGTGATATTTAATAATGCATGCGCATATCGGTATGGGGAAATATGATTCTCCGCCACGGCCGTCTCATCACAGGACATTTCCATATCCTTGATCATACAGCGATACGCAAAATGTACAATTGGATTAAACCAATGGATACAAACAATAAAAAATGCAAACACCTTGAACCAAAGATCATGACGCCGGATGTGTACACGTTCATGCGCAATGACACATTGCAAAGTATCTTCATCCAACCCTTGTGGAATATAAATTCGTGGATGAAAAAGTCCAAATACAAAAGGGGCATCTTTTCTGTCTGTGAAAAATATGTTATCTTCTGCAAACACTGCATTTGCCAAACTTCGTTTTAAGTAAAGTAATCGAAGCAAATGAAATACTACTGTAGCCAGCAAAACGCAAAACCAGATGCTGCCGGCAACATCCACCCAGTCGATTGACGGGTTCAAGAGCAAGACAGAAGTGTCGATGGGATCATCACTTTCTATTATTGAACTTTCTTCCGCATGCGCATTCTCCTGAAAATCGCTTGGCATGCTTTCCATCGCCTCTTGTATTTTCATACGCTCCATCAAAATACTTGGTTTGACTCCGTTAAGATCCGGCTGTAAACTATAGCCGCTTTGAAACTGTATCGGCAGACACAAAGTCAAAAATGCCACGATCCATAACAGATAAGAAAAGCGTTTTGGAATCTTTTTAAGAAAATAACGAAAAACCAGAACAATTGCAATTACATAGCTGCCGATGATCGTACGATCGAGAAACATCAAAAACAGTTCATTCATGATTCTCACCATCTTCATAAGTGTTGATCCACTCTCTTAATTCTTCAATTTCTTGTTTGCTTAACTTGCGTTCTTTAGCAAAAGAAACCATAAAATTAGAGATAGAATCATCAAAAATCTTTTCTATGAAACGACGGCTCTCTTTTCTTTGCACCATTTCCTTTTTTATTAAGGAAGTTACGATCGTATTCTCGTTCGTCAAGATCCCTCTGTCACATAATTTTTTTAAAACTGTATAGGTGGTCGTACGTTTCCAATTCAGTTTCTGCGAACACAATTTTGCTAAATCACCCGATGCAATCGGTTCGTTTTCCCATACGATACACGCAAACGCATATTCTTTATCATGCAGCCTCCATTTATCATCCATTCTATTCCCTCCTCTCTTATCTTTATCTGTACTTCTAGTCTATCGCAATAGACAAGCACTGTCAATAGAAAAAGAGGTGAAACCTCTTCAAGAACATTTCAGATGCAAGCATGCACTTCTATTTTTCATCATTTTGCGAATGATATAAAAAACAATCTTTTTCATGCGAATCAATTATTCCTACTGCTTGCAGGTAAGAATACACAGTGATGCTTCCTACAAATTTCATTCCTCTTTTACGCAGATCACTTGAAAGCGCATCTGATACATCATTCGTGATCTTTCCTATTTCATAGCATTTTTCACCTTTTGTAAAAGTCGTCAAATAAGCCGCAAAACTACCGAATTCTTTTTGGATCGAACAAAATACTTTCGCATTTTGAATACTAGCGTTGATTTTTAGACGATTGCGGATGATTCCTTTCTCATTTAAAAGATCGTTGATCTTTTTATCGTCATATGCAGCAATTTTTTGATAATCAAATTGATCATAGGCATTACGGAAAGCTTCCCGTTTATTCAAAATGCATTCCCAGGACAATCCAGCTTGAAAGCATTCCAGCAACAGCATTTCAAAAAGATAGTTTTCATCAAAATTTTCTTTTCCCCATTCTTGATCATGATATGCTACATAAAGCGGATTGCTTTCATTGCACCAATGACATCGTTTCATATTCTATCTTGTATGATACAAATGTACCTTGTCGTAGCATTCATATCACTTTTCCTTTCCAACCTTTTATATAATGTAGATAGAACCTTAGTACTCTTATATATTTATGTGGTTTATCTACTCAAAGGAGAGTGAATCTATAGGATCTTATTACATCTGTTTATAGCTGGATAGGTTTTGATATCTTCATGTCACGCAAGTTTACACTAGTAAGACCACTATAGAATGACAAGGTTCTAGAAAGGTGGTCTTTTTATGTCTAAACTGTTTTGTGGTATCGACGTTGCTAAATTTGAACACGTCGCAAGTATCTATGATCCTTCTACTGGTGAAATGATTCTTGATTCACTTCATTTTGATAATAACGATAAAGGTTTTAAAACATTATTATCTTCTCTTTCTAAATTGAACAAACGTTGCGAAATACTGATTGGTTTTGAATCAACCGGTCACTATCATCAGGTCTTATTCAATTTTCTAACTTCCAAGAAATATAAGTGTTTTTTAATCAACCCTTATATGACCAGTAAGTTTAGATCTATTTCTTTGCGTGATGCCAAGAATGACGATATCGATTCCAGAGCCATCGCAAAGTTCTTATCGTTTGAATATAAATCTTTGATTGAACAAGAATTCTTAAGCAGCGAATTGAAAGAGCTGGTTAATCAAAGACATTTCTTAATAATCGAGTCTTCAAAAATGAAAATCAAGCTAAAATCATATCTCGATAGAACATTTCCTGAACTTGAATCCATTGTTGATATCAACACAGCTGCTATTCGAGCTATTTTAAAGGAGTATCCAACCGCTAATTCTATATCTGAAGCTAGAATAGATAAACTAAAGAATCTAGCTAAAAAGGCTTCTAAAGGTAAATATTCTCTATCAAAAGTTGAAGCTGTTAAAGAAGCAGCTAAGACTTCAATCGGAATTCACTCTTTAAGCATTGGTTTGAATATCATTCAATGTATTGAAACTTTAGAACTAAAAGAAAGGCAGATTGATAGAATCGAAAAAGAAATCAAAGAACATCCTACTGTGCTTGATTCTCCTTTACATCAGTTAATTGGGATTAACGATATAGAAATCGGTTATATCATGTCTGCCATTATTAGTATAACTCGTTTTAGCTCTCCAGAAAAGATAGTAGCTTATGCAGGTTTAGATCCAAAGGTTAGACAATCCGGTACATGGAAGGCAAATACGACTAGAATGTCCAAAAGAGGAAACAAACTATTAAGATATGCTTTGATATGGACAGCTTTCAATATGACCAGAAGACCTGGACCTATGAAAAACTATTTTGCGCTAAAGAAGTCTCAAGGAAAGTCTCACTACAACGCCTTAGGACACTGTGCAACAAAACTTTGTCGTTACATTTTCTGGATACTTAATCATCCTGATTCAAACTTTGAATACCAATAATTTCAAACAATATTTTCATAAAACAAACTTTTTTATATAAATATATCATTTATAGCTATTCGTTATTTAAGACTACTTATATAACTGAGCTTTCGTATACCCTAAATATACTTTATTGAATTTTGACAATTCTTATCTTTTTTTACTTGACAGATTCATAGCTGGTCTCCTTTTTACAATGTTTTTTTCTAAAACAATACCCTCTAACTGCAACAGTCGAGCCTTATTCTCAATTCCACCACTATAGCCAGTCAGTGTGCCGTTGCTGCCAATGATGCGATGACAGGGAATGATGATCGAAATGGGATTCCATCCGACTGCACCGCCAACAGCTTGTGCCGACATATATCGAATATTGTTGTTTTTTGCTATTTCCCAAGCAATCTGCTGATACGTCATTACTTTTCCATAAGGCACTTTCTTTATATATTCAATCACTTGTTTTCGAAAGGGCGTCACACCATCCAAACGATAAGCAGGATAAAAAGCCGGCTGCTGTCCATGAAAATAGATGTCCAGCCATTTTTTAGTTTTCTGAAATATTTCTAAATCTGCAAAATGATCTGGACGCAATTGCGGACAATGTTTAGCTCCCTGAAACCAAAGACCGGTTAAATATTCTCCATCACTGGCTAGAACAATTTCAGCAAAAGGAGATTGATAAGTCTGCATATACATCCGATAGTCACCTCATCTTTGTACGTTACACTTTCATTATAAAAAAAAGACGTTTTCTTTTCAAACGTCTTTACATGTTTATCGATGAAGGATGCGCATACTTAGCGCTTCAATGAAAAGTGAGATACTGCTGATTATCAAATAAGCAGCTATTAAATAATGAAGCGTAATAACAGAAAATACAGGTAAAAACAGGAATAAGACTCCAAGGAACATATTCATCATGCCGCTTATCATAATGGGAACCGTATTCATCAAATGGTAATATCGAAGGCGTTTTGCCCGCGATAATTTCTCTGCCCCGACCAGCAATAAAAGCATGCCTAGAAAAAATGCAACGGTGGTCATGGTCAACAATAAGGGAAGATCAAATAACAGAATACCTGCAATCACAGAAAATAGACTCAAGAGCAGGATAAAGGGATCACGAAAAAAACCAGGCATATATAAATAAGTTAAGAAATGATAAATACCATAAATTAGTAAAGCAATCGCACTGAACCATTGCAAAGTCAAAAAGATTCCCTTTGGAAAAAAGATACATAAAATTCCAATGACCAACATTCCTGCACTAACTATAAGACATGTCCTTCTTAAATGTCGAACATGCTGGTTCCATTGCAAAACAAATTCTTCCACCGGGTCGAAACCATCATTGAAAAATCGCATACCTTATTCCTCCTCATTTATAAATGATGAGGCATCGATCGATGTCTCATTTCTACTCAATCAAAATTGTCTTCTTTTCAGGCAGCTTGTTCACTTCTTTAGGGAATGTGACCTTTAATTCTCCATTCTCATAACTTGCCTTGATATCTTCTTCGCTTACTTTCTCTCCTACATAAAAGCTTCGCGAGAAACTTCCGCTGTATCTCTCTTGGCGGATCAGATTGCCTTTTTCATCCTTATCCTCCGTATTCGTGTTCCTTGATGCGCTCACCGTCAGATATCCGTCATTCAATTCCAGATGTATATCTTCTTTCTTGCATCCAGGCAGTTCCATATCTAATAGATAATTACCATCCTTCTCCGTGATATCTGTCTTCATTGCCATATCATTTCGTGATGTGAAGATCGGTGATGTAAACATATCATCAAACACTGTATCAAATAAATCATTTGTTCTTGGGAAGAATTTCATATCCATCGCCTCCAGTTGTTTTCTCATCCAATGCTTTTTTTGCATCTGCATGAAATCTTTCCATCGGGCCTTCCCCGATTACACTTATCATTATAATCAAGCTTTTAGCACTGTAAAGTGTTGAGTGCTAAAAGTGGACATTCTTCCCTTTTCTGTCTATTTCTTTCATTGTTTTTCATTTACCGGATGAAAAAGTACTGATTTTGTCTGTGTCCATAAAAAATTAATGACATCAAACAAAAATTTTCGTTCATTATTATTCAATGTTGACAACTCTCGAATACCTGTCATTCCTTGACGTATGCTCATGGAAGAAAAATCAGAAATTTGTCGAATTTCCAGACGATCTAATATATGAAAGATAAGATCAATATATTCTTTTCGCTGTGCATCTTCTTTGCTCATCAGCATTTCATCGATCATCTGCTGAATACGGTCGCTCTCCTCGCTCCAGTGATCAACGCGGACAAATCCATATGCATCTACGCTCCAATGAAAGCCATCATGCTGCGACAAGCCATTTCCTTGTGCATCGATCACTGTATATCGTTCTTTGTGCAGCAATAAACGGCCAATGATCGTCTCTTTGGGTACGATCGTAACGATCTTATCTAATACAGGTGCTGCATCATAATGTTCATAAAAAGAAGGGCGAAATCCTGGACCATCAAAGTTATAAACTTTCCGGAGCCACGGATGCAGTTGTTGTTCACGAATAGCAACATACATTGCCAGATTTCCGCCTTTGGAATGTCCGCCCAAATACAGCGGAGTATGCTTTTTTTGCCATGAAATCAGCGTTCTTTTATGTGAGCGATAACGTTCATACATTTCGCTGGCATAATTCCAGGCAAGCAGATGAGACGGTATCTCATCTAAATATGTCATTTTCATATCTTCTTTCCATCCAAGGATACTATTGTCAGTACCGCGATAAGCTATAAACAAAGCCCCGTCTTCCAAACGAAGCGTGATAGCCGCAAACTGTATTTCTTGTGTCTCATCAAAAACACTTTGATAGTTGAGCAATTCAATATGTTGATACCGGCTGGTTTTTTGTAAAGCATGAACCAATTGCGGAATACGCACAGAATATGCGTATTTTGTCGTAAAATCAGTTCCTGCATATTCTTGAAAGAAACGAGAGCAGGCTTCTGATAAAAGAATCGGTTTTTCCACGATTCCAGTCCATTCAACATAAGCTAATTCACAAAAGATCAAAGCATCGATTTCCTGAAAAGCACACTGTGTAAAAGACAGATCTTTTCGCAAAGTAATATAATCTAAAATATCTAGCACATTACTCACTCCTTGCTTTAACAGTATATCATTCCTTCATATCTGCTTCAAAAAAAAGATGCTCCTACAAGCATCTTTTTTCAGTTACAGTTATTTATCATTCATAATAGCCGCTTGAGCTGCAGCTAAACGAGCAATTGGTACACGGAATGGAGAACAAGAAACATAATTTAATCCAACTCGATGACAGAAATCAATACTTGCTGGATCACCGCCATGTTCACCACAAATACCCATCTTCATATCTGGTCGTGTCATACGTCCTGCTTTCGCAGCCATTGCGATCAGTTTTCCAACACCTTTTTGATCTAAATGTGCAAATGGATCGCTTTCAAAAATCTTCTTTTCATAATAGTCTGTTAAGAAACCTGCTGCATCGTCACGTGAGAATCCAAAAGTCATCTGTGTCAAATCATTCGTACCAAATGAGAAGAATTCTGCTTCTTCTGCAATTTCATCTGCAAGCAATGCTGCTCTAGGAATTTCGATCATCGTACCCACATGATAGCTCATCTGCATATCATTTGCAGCAATGATCTTGTCTGCTGTTTCTACAACAATCTTTTTTACAAAGCTTAATTCTGCTTTGTCACCTACTAATGGAATCATGATTTCCGGCACCATCGTCCATTCTGGATGGCGTTTTTGTACATTGATTGCCGCTTCAATAACTGCAGTTGTCTGCATTTCTGCAATTTCTGGATAAGAGATTGCTAAACGACAGCCGCGATGTCCCATCATTGGATTAAATTCATGCAGACTTACAACAATGCTTCTTAGTTCATCCGCATCCATATCCATTTCTTTTGCCAGATCAACGATATCGGCATCATTATTCGGCAAGAATTCATGCAGAGGCGGATCCAGATATCGAATGGTCACCGGCATACCTTCCATGGCTTCATAAATACCTTCAAAATCACCGCGCTGCATCGGCAGCAATTTATCTAATGCACGTTTTCTTTGTTCTGTCGTCTTGGATACGATCATTTCTCGAACAGCCTTGATACGGTCTCCTTCAAAGAACATATGTTCTGTACGTACCAAACCAATTCCTTCAGCGCCGAATTTTACAGCCTGTGCAGCATCTCTAGGTGTATCTGCATTTGTCCGAATCTTCAATACACGACGTTCATCCGCCCATTTCATAAAACGTTCAAAATTACCGCTGATTGCGGCCGGCACGGTTTTGATGGCCTGCCCATACACATTTCCTGTTGAACCATCTAATGAGATCCACTCGCCGCGGTTGTATTTCTTTCCACCAACAGCGAAATATCCTTCATCATCATGCATCTCGATATCGCCGCAACCGGATACGCAGCAAGCTCCCATTCCTCGGGCAACAACTGCAGCGTGGCTGGTCATCCCGCCGCGTACAGTTAAGATTCCCTGTGCAGCATGCATTCCTTCAATATCTTCTGGTGAAGTTTCCAGGCGAACCAATACTACTTTTTCTCCTTTTGCAGCTTCTGTAATAGCTTCTTCTGCAGTAAATACGATCTTACCGCAAGCTGCACCCGGAGAAGCTGGCAATGCAGCAGCAATCGGCTTGGCAGCCTTCAGCTCATTTACATCAAACATTGGATGCAGCAAAGAATCCAACTGTTTTGGTTCTACCATCATCAATGCCTCGTCAATGGATACTTTTCCTTCATCCACCATATCACAAGCAATCTGCAAAGCAGCTGCTGCTGTACGTTTTCCATTTCTTGTCTGCAACATGAACAATTTTCCTTTTTCAATGGTAAATTCCATGTCCTGCATATTACGATAATGATTTTCCAGAATACCGCAAATCTCAACGAATTTATCATATGCCTGCGGCGCAACATCTTTCAGCTGGTCAATTCGCTGTGGTGTACGAATACCGGCTACGACATCTTCACCTTGTGCATTCATCAAGAACTCACCATATAATTTATTTTCACCTGTAGACGGATTTCGAGTAAAGGCAACGCCTGTACCGCAATCATTTCCCATATTGCCAAATACCATCATCTGCACATTTACTGCTGTTCCCCAACTGCTAGGAATATCATTCATCTTGCGATAATAAATGGCACGCGGATTATTCCAAGAACGGAATACGGCCTCAATCGCACCAAATAATTGTGTTCGCGGATCACTTGGGAATGGTTCGTTCAATTCCTCTTCATAGAATTTTTTAAACAGAACTACTAATTTTTTCATATCGTCTGCATCCAGATCTAAATCATCAGTAATTCCTTTTTCTTTTTTTACTTCATCAATGATATCTTCAAATCTTGCTTTATTCAGTCCCATCACGACATCAGCATACATTTGAATGAAGCGACGGTATGAATCATAGGCGAAACGTGCATTCCCAGTTAATTTTTCAACACCTTCCACCACTTCATCATTGAGCCCTAGATTTAAAATAGTATCCATCATGCCTGGCATGGAAGCACGCGCACCACTGCGCACAGACACAAGCAAAGGATTGTTCACATCGCCAAACTTCTTTTCGGCCTGCTGCTCTAATTTTGCCAAATACTCTTCGATCTCTGCATGAATTTCATCATTAATACTTTCATTATCCGCATAATATTGATTACATGCTTCTGTCGTGATCGTAAAGCCATAGGGAACCGGCATGCCTAATCTGCTCATCTCTGCGAGGTTCGCTCCTTTTCCTCCCAGAAGTTCGCGCATCGACTCATTTCCTTCCGCAAAAAGATACACGAATTTTTTACTCATACTGAATCCTCCTTAATGATATGTAATCGTTTTCATTATCCATGAGAATATTATAATACAATTCAATTCATTTTCATAGCTTTTTCAAAAAGAAAGAATGTGAAACCTTTCACATCCTTTTTAACTCTATTGATGAAACGCTGCTATGATCATATCCACAATTGCATTTGTTTCAAATTTTCCGGTATTGATGCATAGATCGTAATTCTCAGCCTTCCCCCAAACGCGGTCCGTATAATATTGATAATAGTTGCTGCGGCGCTTATCTACTTTTCGCAGCATATTTTCATCAGCATCTTCAACATGATACTCATCCATCACGCGGCGCAAACGATGATCCATATCTGCACACAAATATACATTCAATACATCTTCCCGCTCTTCCAAGACATAATCTGCACATCGGCCTACGATCACACAAGGTCCTTCATCAGCCAGCTGTTCAATGATGTTTGCCTGTGCAAGATATAGCTGATCATTGATCGAATATTCATAAATACCGCCCGCAGGGGATCCTAATGCATATCCGATGGCACCGATCACTTGGTACATGCGTCCTGTTTCTTCACCTTCACTTTTGAAGATTCTCTCATCAATGCCACTCTTCTTGCTTGCCAATTCAATCAGTTCTTTATCATAAAACGGAATATTTAAGCGTTCTGCTAAAAGTTTTCCAATTCCTCTTCCGCCACTGCCAAATTGTCTAGAAATCGTAATGATCTTTTTTTTCATAGAGATCCCTCCTTTTTCATTTTCATTATACATCATTTTTATATATTTAAACAGAATATGAAAACGTTTGCTTCTTTATTTCTTTTTTGCGTGTCGCAGCATTTCCAGCTGCTGCATCCGTCTTCTGACCTTTTCTTCACTGCCATAACTTGTAGGTTCATAGTAAAGATGACCCTGTAAAGCTGGTGGCAGACATTCCATGTCTGTAATAGCATTTTCTTCATCGTGTGCATAGCGATAACCTTGCCCATAATGGAGATCTTTCATCAAAGAAGTCACTGCATTGCGAATGTGCAGCGGTACCGGCTCTTTCATCGTTGCATATGCATCCTTCTTTGCTTTCTCATATGCCCTATATAAAGCGTTTGATTTTGGAGCCAAAGATAAATACGTCACTGCATGTGTCAGATGGACGCTACATTCCGGCATTCCAATATAATGACAAGCCTGATAAGCAGCAATACAGATTTCTAGAGCCCGGCTGTCTGCCATCCCTACATCTTCACTTGCAAAGCGAACTAATCGGCGGGCAATATAAAGCGCATCTTCACCAGCTTCTAACATTCTGGCTAACCAATAGATAGCAGCCTGTGTATCACTGTTCCGCATGGACTTATGAAGCGCGCTGATCAAATTATAATGTTCTTCTCCCTTTTTGTCATATAAGAAAGATTTACAAGCGGTCACTTGTTCGATCAATTCTTTATTCACAGTCAAGTTACCTTCAACTTCTACTGCATTCAACACCGCCATTTCCAGTGTATTTAATGCCGTGCGTGCATCCCCTGCACTAAAGGCAGCAATCATTTCAATACATCCATCCTCTATGATGATTTTTTGATTGCCAAATCCATTTTCAGCATGTAAGGCATGTTGCAAAAGCTGATAAAGATCTTTTTCAGACAATGCCTGCAAAACAAATACTTTGCAGCGTGATAATAAAGCCGAGTTGATCTCAAAGGAAGGATTTTCTGTCGTTGCTCCTATCAATATGATGCTGCCGTTTTCCACATAAGGTAAAAAAGCATCCTGCTGCGCTTTATTAAATCGATGTATCTCATCTACAAATACGATTGTTCTTTCATGCAGCTGAAGACTTTCCTGAGCTTGTTTCATCACTGTTTTAATTTCTTTGATCCCGCTGGTCACTGCACTGAAATTAATGAAAGATGCTTTCGTCTGATGGGCAATGATCCTGGCTAATGTAGTTTTCCCTACTCCAGGAGGGCCCCAGAATATCATGGAGGGAACAAGATCATTTTCTATCAATTGACGTAATATCTTCCCTTTACCAACTAAATGCTGCTGTCCGACATATTCATCCAATGTCTGAGGACGCATGCGATTTGCTAATGGTTCATTCATCTGCGATGTAAATAATGTACCTTGTTGCATTTTGATCACCTTTGCTTTATCATAGCACATTTCGACATCATTGTATAAAGGATAAAAAAAGCTGTCAGAAGACAGCTAACAAGCACGGACTTTTCCGCATACCGGATAATTGGGGCATGACTCATTACATGTCGATTCTACGACATTACGCAACGCCTGCGGCACCATTGCCGTAATTTCGTCATCATCATATCCTACCACCATATTCTTTTCAGAAATCATAATAGGACGCTTCAAGATCGAAGGGCTTTTTTTCACGATTTCGACCAAACGGGAAACAGACAGATCATCAATGTCGCAATCTAACTGTTGAAATGCTTTCGATCGCACGGATATGATATCCTCTGTACCATTTTCACATCGAGATAACAGATATTTGATTTCATCTTCCTTCAACATTGTTGTAAATATATTCTTTTCAACAAAGGGAAGCTGATTATCCTTCAACCACTGCTTTGCTTTGCGGCAACTTGCACATCCGGGTGATGTATATAAAATTATCATTTTTCATCACACTCCTCTATCGTTTATTATACCCTATTCCATTCATAAAAGGTATAAAATTTTTTTACACTTGCTAACAAATTCATTTCGTTGTATGATTGAAATGGATTTACAAAGAGAAAGAATGAGTAGTTATTTTCTCCCTTCTTTAGAGAGTCTGTGGCAGGTGAAAACAGATGAACAGAAAACAACGAATTGGAACTTTTGAGCAGATCCTGGTGGCACCAATACAGCTGGAGTGATTGCTGATCAAGCGATAAGCTGGGTGGTACCGCGTATTTTACGTCCCTGTAAAAAGGGCTTTTTTATTTTAGGAGGTAATATATTATGCAAACGATGTTAAGTGGCATCAAGCCAACTGGTCGTCTGACACTAGGAAATTATATTGGGGCCATACGTCAGTTTATTCAGTATCAGGATGAATATGATATGTATATCTTCATTGCCAATTTACATGCCATCACCATTACAGTTGATCCAAAAGAACTAAAGCAGAATACCAAAGATCTGATTGCTTTATATCTGGCATGCGGCTTAGATCCCGAAAAAGTAACTTTATTCTTGCAAAGTGACGTCCATCAACACGCTGAATTAGGATGGATCATGACCTGCCATTCCTATATGGGAGAATTACAGCGTATGACACAATATAAAGATAAAACTGCAAAAGGAGAAACAGGAATCACAGCAGGATTGTTTACCTATCCGTGTTTAATGGCCGCAGACATCTTGATGTACGATGCAGATTTTGTTCCGGTAGGTGTCGATCAAAAACAACACGTAGAATTAGCACGCAACTTAGCTGAACGGTTCAATCATCGTTATGGAGATATCTTCAAACTTCCTGAACCGTTAACTCCAAAAGTAGGGGCGAAGATCTATTCCCTGCAGAATCCGACAAAAAAGATGAGCAAGTCAGAAGCAAACCCAAAAGGAACGATCAATTTGCTGGATGATCCAGCACAAGCCCGCAATAAAATTAAATCTGCAGTCACTGATTCCATCGGCATCGTTCAATATGATCCGATCAATCAGCCAGGTGTATCCAATTTATTGACGATCTTGACTTCTCTTAGCGGAGAATCCATTGATTCCATTGTTTCCCGTTATCAAGGAAAAGGATATGGAGTACTGAAAAAAGAAGTTGGCGAGGTCGTATATCAATTCCTGAGTGATCTGCAAGAACGTTACCGTTCGATCATTGCCAGTGGACAAATTGATGAGATTTTACGCAAAGGCAATGAGAAAGCAAGCCGAATAGCTGAAAAGAAATTACAAAAAGTAAAAAAGAAAATCGGATTTCAAATTTTAAAATAAAAGATGACGGCAGTCGGTATGTTTCCAGAATTCTGGATCATACCAAACAGCCGTCATTTTTTAAAATATCAGAAAATATAGCAATACGATCACGCCAAGCACGATACGATAATAGCCAAAGATCTTAAAGTCATGTTTTTTGATGTAAGCCATCAAGAAGCGAATAACGATGACAGATACGATAAATGCTGTCAGCATGCCGATCAGCAAAATCAGAAATTCCATTGTACTAAAAGCAAATCCAAATTTAACAAGCTTCAATAAACTTGCGCCAAACATGACCGGAATTGCCAAAAAGAAAGTAAATTCTGCTGCAACTGTTCTGCTGATACCGATCATTAAAGCGCCTAAAATAGTTGCTCCCGAACGAGAAGTACCTGGAAAAATAGCAGCTATTAACTGAAAGAAACCAATGATCAAAGCATCCCGATATGTTATTTGCGATAATGCAGTAACACGCGAACGTTGATAACGATTACGGCTTTCTAACAATATGAAAGCAATACCTACTAAGATCAGCATGATTGCAACGACGATAGAATTGTATAAATGCTCATTCAGCCAATCATCGAACAGTAAACCGACAACTGCTGCGGGAATACAGGCAACTAAGATCTTAAACCACAGCACGAATATGTCATAACGCAAAAAAGGCCGATTTTTATTTTTGAAATTGAAAGGAAACAATTTTTTCCAATACAGCAATACTACAGCCAGAATAGCACCTAATTGAACGACGACAAGGAACATCTCCCAAAAATGTTCGCTTACCTTCATCGGCATGATCTCTTCCAACAAGATCATGTGCCCTGTCGAACTGATTGGCAGCCATTCCGTGATACCTTCTACGATTCCATACAGGATCGATTTGATTAATTCAATAATATCCATGATAGAGCTCCCTTCTACAGAATGGCCTGCACCATTTCTTTAAATATACGTCCCCGCTCTTCATAATTATGAAATTGATCATAACTAGAACAAGCAGGCGACAATAAGATGATATCACCAGAGCAAGCCTGCTTGCAAGCCTCATCCAATGCTTCTTTCATCGTTTCATGCACGATACAGTTTGTGAATACATCCTTAAACTTATCTTTCGTTTCACCAAAAGATACGCATAATTTTACACGGCCGTCAAAACGTTTGAGGTCATCAAAAGGAATACCTTTATCATGGCCCCCGGCCAATAAGATGATATTTTTTGGAAAAGAAGACAGCGCTGCAGCTACGGCATGTGTATTTGTAGCTTTAGAGTCATTATAGAAACGCACCCCGTCTTTTTCTCCTAAATATTCCAAGCGGTGTTCTACCGGTGTAAAAGTTGCGCAAACTTCTCGAATATCTGAAAGGGAAACACCCATGCGATATGCCATGCAAGCTGCGATCATCGCATTGCATACATTATACTCTCCTACGATTTTCAATGTATCAATGGCAAACAGCATCTGATCATGCAACCACACTTTCCCATCTTTTTGATACAGATCGACATCTGTCCTTTTCATTGAAAAATCAATGATCTGACAAGGTATATGTACTGCATATTGCATGATAAGGGGATCATCTACATTGCGCAAAAACCAATCATCTGCTTGCGTGCTTTGATAGATTCGCATCTTGCTTGAATAATAAGCCTCTAAACTATCCATATAATCTAAATGATCCGGTGCCAGATTACATACGACACTGACACAAGGACGGAACTGCTCCATGCCCAGCAACTGGAAATTGCTTAATTCGATTGCCACATCTTTCTCTGTTTCTTCATAACGGTCCGCCCATTCGCATAATGGATAGCCGATATTGCCTGCCACCAGAGCATTTCCTTTTCTTTGTAACATAGCATAAAGTAAAGAAGTAATGGTCGTCTTTCCGTTCGTTCCAGTTACAGCACCATAACGAAAATGTTTTGCAAACCGATACCCGATCTCAATTTCTGTATAGATCGGTACCTTTTTTTCCACAAAAGCTTTCACGATCGGCACACGATAAGGAATTCCTGGATTCTTTACGATAAAATCCCAACTTTTTTCTTTCAGCCATTCTGGATGTCCGCCATCTACAACCAAAATCCCATCATCTTCTAGTTCTTTTTTATTATCCAGTATTTGGCTATCCGTCAATGTGACTTGATAGCCGTGCTTTTTCAGTAGTTTTGCAGCTGCCATTCCGCTGCGTGCTGCTCCAATCACCAATACTTCTGCCATATCACATCACCCCCAAAAATAAACCGATCAATGCAAGTATGAGGCCAATCCCCCAAAACATGCTCACTACTTTTGTTTCTTTCATGCCGCACATCTCAAAATGATGATGAATCGGAGCCATCTTAAAGACACGTTTCCCTGTCCTTTTGAAATAAGTAACCTGTATCACAACAGATAATACTTCTATCACGAAAACGCCGCCAATCATGATCAATAACAGTTCTTCTTTGGTTACCATGGCTACAGCAGCCAATAATCCCCCAAGAGCCAGCGATCCTGTATCGCCCATAAAGATTTTTGCCGGATGTAAATTAAAGCGAAGATATCCTAATAAAGCACCAATTATACAAAGCAACAATACAGCTAGCGATCGATTTCCTTGCAGTAATGAAAAGATCACATACGGAAACAGGGCAATGATGCTGACACCAGCACAAAGGCCGTCCAAACCATCGGTTAAATTGACCGCATTGCTTTCTGCAGTAAACATGATAAACACGAGAAAGAAATAAAACCAACCTAAATCAAAATGAATATCCAATATCGGTATCATGATCTCTGTAGAAGCAGATGCTTGATACAATAAAAAGAAGACAACCGCCAATACAGACTGCATGGCAAACTTCACGCCAGGTTTCAAACCATCATTGTTTTTCTTTACTACGATCAAATAATCATCGATGAAGCCAATCAACCCGTATCCCAAATAAGCCAAAATAACAATCTGAATATTATTTTGCCGCAATGCATCCAATTGTAAGATTGCAAAGACCAGAACAGGAACAATGATAAAAACGAGTCCTCCCATCGTTGGTGTTCCATTCTTCACTTTGTGTGAGGCCAGTCCTTCTTCTCTTTCTGTCTGACCAAACTTAATTTTATGTAAGTAGCGAATCACACCTGGCATAACCAGCAAAGTTATGACCAAAGATGCAATAAACGCTACTAAAAAATCTAGCTGTATCACGCACGTTCCTCCTTTTCCCTGAGCGCGCAGCGAAGCACCTGGGCATCATCGAACGGATAATCTTTTCCATTGATGTTCTGCCAACGTTCATCGCCTTTGCCAACAACGAGTATTATATCATCATTCCTACTGTTTTTCACTGCAAATTTGATAGCACATGTTCGATCTTCAAAAATCATAACATTGTTTTTTACTTGTGCACACATCATGGCAAATATTTGGGATAAAGGTTCACGTCTGGGATTGTCGCTGGTGAAGATGCATAAATCGCTGTTCATGCTTGCAATATAGCCGATTTCTTTTCTTTTTTCCTGATCTCTTTCTCCTCCGCAACCGATTATTGTAATGATGCGATCATGAGGAAAAGCTCGTATGCTTTCAAACAATGCACAACAGGCGCTTGCTGTATGAGCATAATCAACAAATGCAAAAGGATGTTCCCAAACCTTTTGCAAACGCCCTTCCAGCGGTTGCAGTCGCCGAATTGCTGTTTGGATCTGCTCCTGATTCATTCCAAACAAATGGCAAACTGCAATCACTGCGCTCAGGTTGACTGCTTGAAAATCACCGCAGATCTTAGTAACGTAACTTACCTCATTTAAAAAAAATCGAAGACCGCTTGCACTTGCAACAATATCATGAAGCCAAAAATGCGACATTTTCTTACCATACGTTACACAGTTGCCCTCAATCAAAGGATACAAATCTTTCAGATGCGGATCTTCATGGTTCACTAATATCTTCCCTGTTTCTTTTTTATATTTCCGCAAACGATACTTAGCATAACGATAATGAGCTTCACACAGATGATAATCCAGATGATCCCGTGTAATATTTGTATAGACGATATAATCAAAACGAATGATTTGGATACGCTCCTGCATGATTGCATGTGAACTTACTTCCATGATGACACAATGCACACCATGCTGGTGTCCCTTTTCAATCAATTGTACCAAAGTACACAATGACGGTGTCGTATTTGCAATTTCCTGTTGGAATTTTTTGCAAAGGACATGATGGGTTCCGATCCACAAACAATTTTCACGACAAGATAAACATTGATAAAGAAAATAAGCAGTACTTGATTTTCCATTTGTTCCTGTGATTCCTATATAGACCATATTGCTAAAAAGCTTTGGATAATATAAGCGGAGCAGTGTATACAAAGCCTCTTTTCCATTTGTTACGACATAAACATTATCGAAAGGACAGGAGTGTGTACAGAAAACAACAGCACCTTTTGACAAAGCCTCCTCTATATAAGCTTCCCTTTTTTGATCATACGCGACAAAGATCCAGTCTTTTTTTACACAGCGGCTGTCATCATGAACACCTTTGATCAGCCGATCATCCCGGCTCACAATGCCGAATGTGAGCAAGACTTCATTTAAATGTATCTTCTCCAAGATAGATCCACACCTTTCCTTCTTCTGTAAGCGTCACTCCTGGTGAAGGAAGCTGATCTATGACAGTATTTCCTTCTCCAATAAATTCGAAACTGATGCCCTCTTGTTTCACTTCCTCTTTCTTCATCCCAATAAAATCTTGTATGACGACAGCTTCTGTTTCAGGCCAAACAATTTTTTTTGGCAATTGCTCTTCATTCTTTTCAATACCCATATAAGGTAAAATATCTTCATACATCGCTTTTACAACAGGTGCAACAACAGTACCTCCATATTGCACATCATTCTGCGGAGCATCTACAGCAACATAAATAACGATTTGCGGGTCTTCCATTGGTGCTGCCGAAATGAACGATAAGATATATTCATTTTCCATATATACGCCATCCACCGCTTTTTGTGCAGTACCTGTCTTTCCGCCAATGCGATATCCATTGATATATGCCGATTTTCCTCCGCCATTAGCAACAACACTTTCTAATGCATACCGCATCTTTTCACTAGTTTCCTCGCTAATGACTTTGCGTTTGGCTTGGGTTCCTACTTCCAACAATACGTCATTGCTGATAGGATCTGTAAATGCTTTGGTAATATGCGGTGTATACAATGTGCCGCCATTCACAATGGAGCTAAAAGCACACACAAGCTGAATAGGCGTTACTGCAATTCCTTGTCCAAAAGCCGTTGTCGCAGCCTCTAATTCCCCCATTGCTTCTTTTTCAAAAAGAATGCCGCTGCTTTCTCCTGGAAGATCGACTCCTGTTTTTTCTCCAAATCCAAAGGACTGGATCGAAGTATATAATCGATCAATCCCCAGCCTGCGGCTAATTTCAACAAAACCTGGGTTCGATGAATTTTCTAATACTTGCAAAAATGTTTGCAGTCCGTGTCCTCCTGCTCTCCATGACTTGATTCTGGCTCCTTCTACTATTTCATACCCTTTGTCAAAATAAGTATCCTTAAACATATCGAATAAGTTATAATCCAATGCTGCTGCAAATGTTACAGATTTGAAGGTCGACCCTGGTTCGTAGCTCATCCAAATTGGCAAATTGCGGTTGATGATGCTTTGATCATACTCTTCATAATGATTTGGATCAAAATCTGGTTTGGAAATCATCCCTAATATTTCTCCTGTGTTAGGATTCATCGCTATTGCCAATGCCTGTTTTGGTTGATAACGTTCCATCAAATTTGTCATTTCGCGCTCCATGATATCTTGAATATGGGAATCAATCGTCAAAATGACATTCAAACCATTTCCGCTGGCATTGTAAGTTTCTTCATATAAAGTAACATTCTGTCCTTTGGCATCAAAAGGGATCTTTAACGATCCATTTTGCGCTTTTAAAACCGCATCATACTGCAATTCTAAACCGGCTAATCCTTGATTATCTATACCAGTAAATCCGAGCACTTGCCCCAAGTAGTTTCCTTTCGGATAATATCGCTGCGAATCTCTAACGAGATATACCCCCTCTAATTGCAACTGTTCGATTGCAGCCGCTTGTTCTTCATCGATTTGCCGGCCTTCCGGCTGTAATTTTTGTGTAGAAACTTTTTTTGTTATTTTTTCATACAATTCTGTTTCATCTGCATGCAAGATGGCCGCAAGCTGGGCAGCGGCTTGTTTGGGATCTTGAATCTGTGAAGGAACAACGACAATAGAAGATGCAGGCATATCTTGAGCCAGGATCGTTCCATCTGCACTAATAATGCTTCCGCGAATTCCCGCAACAGCAAAATCGCGCTGCCATAACTCAAAAGCCCTTTCCATGATCGTATCATGATGAAAGATCTGTTCATAACCTAACTTTGACAAGATACAAGAAAAAAGCAACATGGCACATAGATAGATACATCGAATTCTCTTTTTCACTTTTCCTCGTAGCATTCGTATTCACCACTTTATCTTATGAAAGAAAGAAAAGAATCATGAAAATTTTATTATCACTTGCTTAGAAATCTTTTTTTAAGAATATGCTTGCTTTTTTATGTCAAAAATGGTAGTATAAATAAGCAAATTGCGTAAAAATATCGCGTAAAGGAGGTAAGCAGTATGTCAAAAGTATGTGCAATTACTGGTAAAGGCCCTTTATCAGGAAACAGACGTTCACACTCAATGCGTGCATCTCGCCGCACATGGAATGTAAATTTACAGAAAGTGAAGGTTATTGTTGACGGAAAGCCACAGACGCTGCGTGTCAGTGCCCGTGCTCTGAAAACATTGAAAAAGAACAACGCGATCTAGTAAATACATTTAAGAACAGGCAATGCCTGTTTTTTTATTTTTGATAAGAAAAAAACACTTTTTTAAAAGTGCTTTTTATCGGTGATGGATACTTTCCAAAACTCTGTTTTCTTTACCGCTTTCGTGACAAGGATAAAACTGGCGCGTGATAACGATGCTTCCTTTTTTATGATACTCTTTATCTAAATAATCTAAATACGTACCTGGTGTGATCAATCCGCGCATGCTGAGCACATCCGTCCCCAGACGCCCAATGATCGAATCCGCCAATAATACACAATTGGATCCTAAAGCAAAATAGGTTTTAAACCGCCCTTCCCGAAATTTATAAAATTTAGCACCTGTCTTGTAAACAAGTCTGGAAGGATAGTCTTCTTGATAATCTTTCGGATGAGAAAAACCATTTTCCCTTTCAATTTTCGTCAACCAGCGATAACCCTTTTCGATGATCCGATTGATTGCTTGACGAATATCTGCTTTTTGTTCTTCAGTCAGCCGCAAACCATATACAAATAAATTGTTCTTTTCTACAGACAGGTAATTTTCGACCGTCGAAGCAATTGGTGAAAGAAAAAAAACACCGTCCCCTATAATACTATTTAATCGATAACTTTCTGTATCATAGTTCCCATAAGATATGATCATCCCTTCAAAGCCAATATCTACATGTCCCAACAAGCCAAATCCATTATCCGTAACATGGACATACACTTCTAGATCCGGATTGCCAGCTTCTTGATAATCATCTTCTTCAAATTCTTCATTTTCTTTTAGATACGCGTTGATATCATTTAATGTTTTTGCAGGAATGACTGCGCAAACGATGGCAGGCAATGTGATGCGGATCTTTCGTGTCATCCGGTTTCTCGTTTTGCTTGAAAGAGAATCAAATCCATCTCGAAAATAAGTCAATCCCAGCAAAATAAAGTAAATTCCAAATAAAATCAACATATCATCCATCGTTAATTGCGGTGACAATAAAAAGATGCCTCCCACCACATATAGTGTCAGAGCAGTGAAAAACAACAACAATCGCCCGCGCACACGATCTTCCCGATATAGCCACCATTGTACCATACAAGCTGTAGCGTACAATAACATATAGCAACCAAACAGCACGACCATCAGCCATTGCGGGATTCCTTGATACCAAATCAAAATGATTGACGCAATGATACTAAGTATTGATCGCAGAATGGAGTTAAAATCTCCATGATGATGAACTTTCGGTAAAAAAAAGCGGATCAACTGAATTCCACCGCTGACAAAAAGGGCAATCCCCAATAAGACCATAACTAGCGATACCAAGGAGCTTTTGATCCATATAGAAAGCACGCCAGTAATTTCCAGCACAACACCAACCAAAAAATAAAAAATAAGGTTCTTATTAAAACTGGTCATGCTTTCACCTCTTTCAAATCCCACTTAATTTAAACATACTTTCCATTAATTGTAAAGAAACAGGGAGGCCATCTTCCATTTTGAAAAAAGTCATCTCTCGCCAATGACTTTTTTCAAAGTGATTCGTTATCATTTGCTTCTATCATCAATACACGACCTTCATGAAGGGTGATAACTGCCTGAGTTCCTATGATTTCATTTGATACCGTGAATATGTCTGAAGTATCTATTTGTTTATGATCTAAAGGGTAAGAAACCCCTTCTTCACTCATGCAACTTTTTTCCAAAGCCAAAAATGATAAATACGTATACTCTTTCTGAAAGATATACGTTCCCTTTGACAAGACACGTACGCGGTTGTTCTCATCCATCAGGATCAAGAAAGGAAATCGGTGCAACAAAAGATACAGATTTGCCATTGTATGGTCAAAGCGTCCCTGTAAAACGCCATAAAGAATAATCTGATCATAATTTCTCTCTATTGCTTCATAAACAGCACTTTCCATATCCGTCTCATCTTTTCGCGTAGGTAAACGATAGCATACTACTTCCTTCTCAATCGAAGAATAGGTTCCTTTTGCCGTATCAAAATCACCCAAAGCAAATACCATCGAAATCCCCTGTTCCATGCAGCGGAGAGCTCCAGCATCAACACCGGCATAATCTGCACCTTCAATCAAAGGAATTTTTTTTGCCAATGGAGAAATCAATAAGATCACTGACATAACAAAGACTCTACGGCTGATTGAATATCTTGTTTGAACACATAGCTTCCCGCAACAAGGGTATCACAACCCGCATTTCTTGCGAGCACTGCAGTCTTATCATTGATGCCGCCATCGATTTCAATACGCGTAGAATATCCATTTTGTTCGATCACCTCTCTGGCTCTACGAACTTTTTCCAGCATGTCTTCCATAAAAGCCTGTCCTCCAAAGCCTGGTTCTACTGACATGATCAGTAAGACGTCAATTTGATCTAAATGTTGCAGCAAAGGTTCCACACTCGTTTTAGGTCGCACACTGACACCGGCTAAAACGCCTCTGCTACGAATATGTGCACATAGATCACAGATCGCAGAAAGATCATTTTGAAGTGCTTCACTATGAAATGTCAATACATCCGCCCCTGCATCAATGAATACATCCGCATATTTTTTGGCATCTTCCACCATGATATGTACATCCATGACCTGAGGCAATACTTTTTTGAATCCTTTTAACATATCCGGACCAAATGTTAAATTTGGAACGAAATGTCCATCCATCACATCAAAATGGACCCATTCCGCTTTGCTGTTTGCAAGTTCTTTCAGTTGTTCACTCGTCTTTGAATAATCCAAAGATAAAATAGATGGTGAGATAATCAATTTTTTCATCAAAACTCCTCCCTTTCAATAACGACTTGGTGCATCTTGAATCTGCTGTGCAATTTCTGCATAATGACGATAGCGCTCTTTATTTATTTTTCCTTCATCTACCGCTTGTTTGATTGCACAACCCGGTTCTTTTAGATGTACGCAGTCTTTAAAACGACACTGGCCTAAATAAGGTTGAAAATCCAAAATACAGTTTGCTAACGCTGCAATAGACATATATTGGAAATCTAACGAAGAAAAACCTGGGGTATCCGCAACCCAGCCTCCTGCAACAGGATGCAGCTCACAATGTCTCGTCGTATGCTTGCCTCTTCCCAATGCCTTGCTTGTTTGTTGAGTTCGAAGATGAAAACTCGGTTCGATTCGATTCAACAAGGAGCTTTTACCGGCACCCGATTGCCCTGTCAATACAGAAATTTTTCCTTTCAAAAGAGATGTCAATTGTTCCTCATCATACCCATTGCCACTTTCAACAACAGTATATCCACTATCCCTGTACTCTTGAATAGAATGATGGATCCACGAATCATCATCGATCAGATCCATCTTTGTAACACAAAGGATCGGCTGAATACCAGCATAACATATTTGAAAGATCAAGCGATCGATCAATACCGTTGAATAATCTGGAATCTTTGTAGACATCACGATTATTGCCTGATCTACATTCGCAATTGCCGGGCGACGCAATTCATTGCGGCGAGGCAATATTTTTTGTATGCCATTCGATGAATCGAATCGCTCTACTTCAACAAAATCTCCTACGATAGGTGATCGTTGTTTGCGAAGCTTTCCCATCGCGATACAACGTAACGTTTCTCCGTTATCTAAGCGGACATCATATTGGTTCGATATGATTTTGATAATTTTTCCTCGTTCCATATTTAATAATAATACAGCACAATATAGCTGTCTGTTCCCTCCTGTGTATAGGTTTTATTTGGACTTGGATCGCAGCGAACGACAACACCTGACCCAAGCTTTTCTTCTTCGTTTAGAGTATCTTCACTGATCCGGCTTGTGACCACAGCTGCGCCATAGCCGCTTAACAGATTTTTCGCTTCTTGCAGATCCATTCCGATAATATTCGATGGAATCGTAAAACTTGGAGAAGATGCAATAGTTAATGAAATTTCATTATCTGCTAATGGATCAATTTTCTCTCCGACTGGTATGCTTTGTGATAAAATTGTTCCTTTTGTTACATCAGAACGCGGCACTTCACTTTGTTGAATTCGAATATTGACATGATTGCTTGAAAAAATTTCTCTAAGTTCCGGCAAGGTCATCCCTACATAGTTTTCTACTGTGAAATAACCTCCTCTGGAAACTTTTAAAATGATCGTATCATTTTTCCCTGCTCGTTTATTTTCTTCTGGATCCACACTGCTGACATTTCCTTTTTCGACTGTTTCATCCAATACTTCCTCGATTGTGATCTGATTGCGATCAAAGCCGGCTTCCTCCAAAAGAGCAATTGCATTTTCGCTGGATAAACCGACAACTTTTGGAATCGGTGTTCCTAACCAGCCATTGAATGAAAGGACTCCAGTCGCAAACAAGGCCACTATCGAGACCACTACCAACGAAAAGATAGCAGTACCTATTGCCAAGATCCATTTACGTTTTTTCTTTCTTGATTTCTGCTGTTCTACCTGTAAATGTCCATCTTCTACCTTTACTGACAGGATTGGATCATTTTCCAATTGAATGCGAGACACATTTGCATATTGCGGCATTTGACAATGTGCAAGATCATCAATCATATCATCCACACTAGCATAACGCTGTTCTACACGCTTGGCCGTTGCTTTCAAAATGATATTTTCTACTGATTGGGGAATTAAAGGATTAAAATCTCGAATATATGGCATTGGTTCACGCAAATGCTTGATTGCGATTTCCGTCGGTGTATTTCCATTGAATGGAACTTTCCCGCTTAACAACTCATAAAATACGATACCTAGTGCGTAAATATCTACAGCAGTGGTAGGCGCCTCTCCTTTGGTAGTTTCTGGAGCTAGATAATGTGCGCTTCCCATTACCGTATGATTTTGGGTTAACTGAACCGAATCATGGGCAACAGCAATTCCAAAATCTGTGATCTTGACGGTTCCATCATCTTTCACCAGTACGTTTTGCGGTTTGATATCCCGATGAATGATATGTTTTTCATGGGCTAATGAAATGGCACTGGCTAACTGCATCATGATATCGATCGCTTCATCCAAATTCAATGCCCCGCGCTGTGTAATTAATTGTTTTAAGGTACGGCCGCGGACATATTCCATCACGATATAATGCCGGCCTTCACTTTCTCCTACATCATATACATCAACGACATTTGGATGCGACAGTTTGCTGGCCGCACTGGCTTCCCGTTGAAAACGAAGCAAGGTCATAGGATCATGGGATAATTCCCCGCGTAAGATCTTGATGGCAACCTCACGATTTAAGATCGTATCAATTGCCTTGTAAACGTCAGCCATACCTCCCTGTCCAATATTGGTAACAAGCAAGTAGCGGTTCGCTATTAACTTATCCATGGGCTTCACCAGCTTCCTTCTGTACAAGGATAGCGGTCACATTGTCATAACCACCCATATCATTGGCAATTTGAATCAACATCGTTACTTTTTCTTCACTTGACTTATTTTGATCAGACAGAATACTTTGAATGGTATCTTCACTGACATAACCATGCAGGCCATCACTGCAGATCAATAAATTTTGATAATCCTCCCGTATTTTATGAATATCAATCTTTATATGATCCCATACTCCCAATGCGTTTGTTAACATATTGCGTGCCGGATGTACTTTTGCTTCCTCCAAAGTAATGGATCCACTTTTTACCAGATCTGCAATATAGGAATGATCTTCTGTCATTGCTAAGAAAGAATCTTCATAAAGTGCATATACACGTGAATCCCCTACATTAAAGACAAATGTACGATCGTTACTGCACAAGATTCCAACACAGGTCGTTCCCATGCCCCTTTGTTTGACACTTCGCATAGCAGCTGTAAACACCTGATCATTTGCTTCTTCCACTACATGTTTGATCCAGTCAACGATTTCTGGTTCACTTTTGAATGGCATTGCTTTTTGAAAACATTCCTGCAGATAAATAACTGCCATCTTGCTGGCAACTTCACCAGCAGCAGCACCGCCTATCCCGTCACACACACAAGCAAAAAAATCCCCATTTTTATTTAACATGCAGCAATAGGAATCTTCATTTATTTTTCTTTTAAGACCTTTATCGCTTGCTCCATAATAATCCATCGTCTCACCTCTTCTGCAGATGTTTGACACGCAGCTGTCCACATGCCGCATCAATGTCACCGCCATGCTCTTTGCGAATGGTACAGCGAACTCCCAATTTCATCAACTGATCGTAAAAGACCATCGCCGAAGCATGATCTACACCTTGAAAACCATTTTCATCTACCGCATTATAAGGAATCAAATTGATATATGCATTTCGTTTGCCAATTAATTTTGCTAATTGTTTTGCATGTACAGGCTGATCATTGATTCCTTTCAATAATATATATTCAAAAGTTAATCGCCGGTTATTTTCAGAGCCGTACTGATCCAGCGCCTCCATCAATTCAGCTAATGGATAGGCATGATTGATCGGCATCAATCGATTCCTAAGTTCATCATTGGGGGCATGTAAAGAAACCGCCAAATTATACTGCGTATGTTCCTTTGAAAATTCTAAGATTCTAGGAACAATTCCACAAGTAGATATCGTAATATGGCGGGCACCAATACCCAATCCGCGATCATGATTAACAGTTGCTAAAAAATTCATGACCTCTTCATAATTATCAAAAGGCTCACCAGTCCCCATCACAACAATGTGGCTCACGCGATCCCCTTGCTGATCCAATTCTCTTTGAATATAAAGTACCTGTGCAACCATTTCTCCGCTTGTCAGATTTCGCTGCTTTTTTGTTAATCCGCTTGCGCAAAAGGCACATCCCATATTGCAGCCTACCTGTGAGGTAACGCAAACACTTTTCCCATAATCAAACAGCATCAAAACACTTTCAATCAAAGCGCCATCTTCTAAAGCAAACAAAAATTTGGTTGTCCCGTCTTTTGCGACTTGCTTATCACGTAATTGCAAAGGCGAAATTACAAATTCCGCCTTTAACCGATCTCTGGTCTCTTTGGATAAATTGCTCATTTCATCAATATCCGTTACACGGTTACGATATAACCACTGAAAGATCTGATGTCCGCGGAATTTTTTCCAGCCTTGTTCTAATGCAAATTCCTGCATTTGGTCATAATTCATATCATATAAACTTTTCATTTTCTCACCGTCATTACTCTTTATTTACAATCTTGTAACATCGTTCCTATTTTACCACATTTTCCCCTTTAAACAAAGAAACAAACAGGACCGTTCCACTATTTATTCTTCCTTTTTTAAAAGCAACGCAATATAAAAACCATCCGTTCCATGTTCATATGGAAAAATAGTTTGTTCTTTCTGCAATAGGAAAGAGGGATGTTCCTTTAAAAAGCGCATGACTTGTTTTTCATTTTCTTTTTTATTCAATGTGCATGTCGAATAGATCAACCGTCCATTTGGACGTACTTTTTTACTTGCACAACACAAAATTGCATATTGCAGGGGAATCAATGTATCCATCGCAGAAGGATTTAAATGTGTTTTGATATCACTTTTTCGTCCCATCACACCATAACCGGTACATGGCACATCGCATAAGACCCCGTCAAAAGCCGCATCAGCAACTTCTTCCAGCTTTGTAGCATCCATCACATGTGCATCCAAGATAGAAAGGGATAGGCGCTTTGCCCCTTGTTTGATCAATTCAACACGGTGCGGATGAATATCGCCACATACGATCAAACCTTGATTGTGCATATGTTCTGCCATATGCGCCGCTTTTGATCCTGGAGCACTGCACACATCCAATATTCTCTCATTTGGCTGAGGATCCATCCATAAAGCAACCATCTGGCTTGCTTCGCTTTGGATAGAAATATCCCCTTTTTTATACTCTTCACTTTCTGCCGCATTGCCTTTTTCCAAATACAAAGCGTCTTTGCTCAAACAGCCGCAACGATACTTCCCTGTTTCCATCAATTTCTCTCTGCTTGTTTTCATTACATTGACTCGAACACATTGCGGATGAATCTGGTTGATGCTTTCACATATCTTTTTGCAAGCCTCTTCCCCGTACTGGCTCTTCCACATTTGTACGATCCACTCTGGAAGACTTGCCCGCAGAGAAATGGCCTTCCATTCATCTTTAGGCAGTTTTCGCTCTCCTTCTCGTTGAAAACGGCGCAAGACACCATTGACCAATCCCTTTGCCTTAGGCTGCACCTGCTTGCTCAGCTCCACTGCTTCATGAATGATCGCATACGCAGGAATCGCATCCAGAAACAATAACTGATAAATACTCATATCCAATAAATACATGATTCTTTTATCCGGCAGTCGTTTCACCATATGTTCCCATTGATAACGCACATAACGCTGATTCTGCAAAGTGCCATAGACAATCATAGAAGCCAACGCACGATCTTGTTCATTTAATTGATGAAGATGATGTTGCAAATATAAGTTGCTGTATATTTTTTCATCACAGATTTCATAAAGTGCTTCCACACACCATTTACGTACATTCATTCAAACGATTCCTCCACTTATTTTCAATAAATTGCCAACATAGAACAGCAATCATCATACCTGCTGCTGTATCACTCAAAAAATGGGCTCCCATGATAATTCTGGAAATCATCATCAAAGCAATCAAAAACCATACAATGAACATCAGCCAAATAGAACGATGTTTTCGTATATCGGAAATGATCGTATACAGGCTTAACAGAGCCGCAGCAAATGAACTGGTATGTCCGCTGGGAAAAGAAGTGCCTCCCTGTCGGCAGGGAATATACCAACTGCAAAATTGTGTCATCTGTTCCAAATCGCGATATCTGGTTCTGCTCCATAAACATTTCATCACAGTGACGATCAAGAAGACGGCAAAAAAAACTTGTAAAAAGAATACAATGTATTTTTTTGCTTTTTTTCTGTGCCATGGTGTCATTATCTGATACAAACACCATTGCAGGATCAAAAACAAACTGCAGCAAAACAAAGAATACCAGCTCCAAATCGGATAAGAAAAGAAAGCTGAAAGATCATACAACGCAAAAAAATCAGCAAGGAATACCACAATAATAAAATAACAGTGCTTACGATCCATCAGCAGCAAAAAACAACAAGCGAGACAAAATTTTAAGATGATCGGATAACCATCCTGCAAAAAACAAGCCCATCCAGTCGATGGCTGGTAAAGCGCAAAGCTGATTGCCAGATCCCATTTTGCTGCAATGAACAACAACAAGATACTGATTGCATATACTCCTTTGATCATTCTTTTTTCCATATTTACTCCAATAACAATAAATCAACATCGATCTCCATGCGTGCACGCAGCTTCGCCTGTCGGTGTGCTTCGAACATTTTACGCAAAAGCAGTGCCTGCCCTTCCCGATCTCTGCCTTTTAAGATCACGCGATAACGATATTCATCTTTCTTTTTGCCTAATGCAATAGGACCAAGGACCTTGCAAATAGATTGTCCCTTCAGAAAGGACAAGGCTGCCTGCGCCCCTTCTTGAGCAATCTTTTCCTGATGATGCACAAAGAAAGCAGCAGATAGATAAGTATAAGGCGGATATTGTGCCAGATGACGAAACTTCATTTCTGCAACAAAGAAATGTTGATAATCATGTCTGGCAGCACATTGAATAGCATAATGTGTGCAATCATAAGCCTGTAAGATCACTTTCCCTTTTTTCTTGCCTCGTCCGCTTCTGCCACAAGCCTGTTCTAGCAAATCGAATGTCAATTCCCCGCTACGATAATCTTCACTTTTTAAAGATGCATCGCCATTCACAATCCCAACCAGAGTCACATTTTCATAATCCAGACCTTTTGCGATCATTTGCGTGCCAATCAATATATCCGCACCAATGGAAAATTGTTGCAGCAACTGTGCATGGGCTCCTTTTCGTTTGGTTGCATCACTATCCATACGAACGATCTTCGCATCGGGAAAACAAGTTTGCACATATTCTTGCAGGCGTTGTGTTCCTGTTCCTACATAACGCCAATGCTCTGCATGACAAGATGGACAATGCTTCGGCATAGGACGAGAATATCCACAAATATGACATTTCATGCGATGATCATCCTTATGATAGGATAAGGCTACATCACAATGAGGACAAGTCAGCACCTCACCGCAATCCATGCAACGCAATACCGGTGTATAACCACGGCGATTCAACAACAGCATCACTTGTTCTCCTCTCGCCAGGGTCGCCTTGATTTCTTCGTATAGCCGATCCGACAAAATCGCACTTTGACCGTTTCGAATACAAGCGCCCATATCTACGATTTCTACCGATGGCAATTGCTGATAGATCCGATGTTTCATTTCAATTAACTGATAAACGCCTTTATAAGCTCTTGCATACGTTTCTAAAGAGGGGGTCGCACTTGAAAGAATCACTTTGCATTGATGATATTTGGCTCTCCAAATGGCAATATCACGGCAATGATAACGCGGCATACTCTCTTGTTTATAACTCGTATCATGTTCTTCATCCAGGATAATTGCCCCTAACTTTTGAAACGGCAAAAAAACGGCACTGCGTGTACCGACCACAACTTGTACTTTCCCCCTGCTTACCAATTGATATTGTTCATATTTCTGTTGATCATTTAAATGTGAATGATAGATTGCCACTTGGTCTCCAAAACGCTCTTCCACCGCTCTTTGCATTTGCGGCGTCAAAGAAATTTCGGGAACTAAAAACAATACCTGTTTTCCCTGTCGGACCACTTCAGATGCATAACGTAAAAAAACTTCACTTTTCCCGCTGCCCGTGACCCCATGCAAAACATATGCATCATACCCGCTATGTTCCTGTAATCGTTTCAAAGCCGCCCTCTGTTCCTCAGTCAATGAGAAAACAGGACGCTTTGGCATGCTCTTGTTAGACAGAGTTTGTTTCTCCCTTTTTTCGATCCTCACGCAGCCTTTTTGAATCAATATCTTCGCAATTGACTTGTATCTCTTGCGGTATTCTGCAGCAAGCATAGGCGATTGATATTGAAATTCCTGCAGCACTTCCAATTGACGTTTAGTCAAGTCCTGCTCAAAATGATCAAATACTGCAATTTGCTCATAAATAACTTTTGCCTTATTTTGGCTTGGCTTTAATACTTTCGGAAGCATCGCCTGATAACAGCTGATGGTCGAAGCAACATAATAGGAAGCCATCCATTTTCCTAAAGCGCGCAATTCATCATTAAGCAATGGCTGCCGATCGATAACATCGATGATCTCCCGGATCTCATAGGATAACGCAGCCACCTGTGAATCAGAAAGTTCTTGAAAAGAATCAACGAAACCAATGATTTTCTGTTTTCCAAACGGTACCCAGACACGCATACCCACTTCCAAATGCTCTTGTGTATATTGATAAGAAAAACACTGATCTAACGCTAAAGATGGATGTTCGATATATACGTTCACCAGTTTCATTTCTTTCACCTCACTTGTTATCATGGTATCAAATTCTGTTTTTTTCTACAACTAAAAAAACAGATTGGAAAACCAATCTGTTTCTTTTTTTATTGGAGGTTCCGACCGGATTTGAACCGGTGATCACAGAGTTGCAGTCTATTGCCTTACCACTTGGCTACGGAACCATGCAATAAAAATGGTGGGGACAGTGGGACTTGAACCCACACGGGATTTCTCCCAACGGATTTTAAGTCCGTTGCGTCTGCCTATTCCGCCATGACCCCATCTGTTCACGTTGCTGTTTTATTATATCTTATTTTCAAAAAAAAGCAAGAGTTTTTTTATAATTTTATCAATTAATCTCAACATGAACATTTTTTCATCATTGGCCCTATTTCACAATACAGGAGAAGTCCAATTTTGATACATCTGCGGGGTTTGACCATGAATGATTTCTACGATGATCGGCAATTTTAAAGTGTGTGTATATTCGCTGATAGATAAGACCGTCAACACCTCTGCCTGTAATTCAACTACCAAATATAGTTCAACAAGTGTATTATTGACCCCATAAGGGGAACATTGTAATTGAAAATGACCACTTACATCATTTAACATGCGAAATCGAATATTTAGTTTTGGACCGAAATTGCTTAAAAATGGCAAATGGGTCAAATAACCGATCGGCAATTGATAGATCACACCGTTTTCATATAGCGTCTGATCCAAAGTCGGATCTACTTCCCCCTCTTCTGCAGCCTCTAGAGAACGATCGACCGTGTGCAGCATTTCATATAATAATTGATTCAACTGGATCGTATCCACATCCACATTGGTAATATATCCATCCTCGTCACGTTCAATGTTCAGCAATGAAGATGTATCATATTCCATCGTCTGCAAGATCTGGCGTACGATATTATTCATGGCAATGCTGCTTTGTTGTTTTGCAATGACTTGTAACTGCGGTTCGATCCAATGATTAAACATCCGGATGAAAGAAAAGAGAATCATTCCCAATATAATAAAACAAATGATCCATTTACGTCTGCGGATCCATTTCTTTCTGCAGGAATAGTAATGCTTCTTTCGCTTCCATGCCAATTTGAACACCCCTCGATTGTGCTTTTTTGCTCATTTTAACAATAGGCAATGTCAATAAGTTTTCCGCATCTGATTGATATACGCAAAGTACGATATCTTCTCTTTCAATAAGCTGTAATAAATACTGATTGACCAAAATCATTTGTTCATTCATGATGCATTGAATTGGATACCATCCCACTGATAGTTGTAAATAATACTGTTCCCCTATGACCACCCTGTGTACATCCATAGATTACCTCCTCTTTCTATTCTATGCAGAACATAAAAAAAAGATACGACGATTGCCGTATCTCTTATGATTAATAGTTTTCTTTACGAACCTCAAAATATGAGCGTGCGTGTTTGCAAACAGGACAAACTTCTGGAGCACTTTTTCCTTTATGAAGATGTCCGCAGTTCAAGCATTCCCAAACCGTCTCTTCGCTCTTATCAAATACAGTACCATCTTCAATATTGCTCAGTAATGCATTATAACGTGCTTCATGTGTTTTTTCAATTTCTAACACGCCTTGCATTGCTTCAGCAATTTCATCGAAGCCTTCCTCTTTTGCTTCTTTTGCCATACGAGCATACATGTCTGTCCACTCATAATTTTCACCGGCAGCTGCATCTTTTAAGTTTTCTACAGTAGAAGGGACAGCTCCGCCGTGCAAATATTTGAACCATAATTTTGCATGTTCTTTTTCATTGTTTGCTGTCTGTTCAAAGATATTTGCAATCTGTACATAGCCATCTTTTTTTGCTTTTGATGCATAATATGTGTACTTATTGCGAGCTTGGCTTTCTCCTGCAAAAGCCTCCATTAGGTTCTTTTCTGTTTTTGTTCCTTTTAAGTTCATAGTCCTACTACCTCCTGTTTTTTATTATATAACATATACACGGAAAAGAATATCATTTTACATCGAATTGTTCGTCATCATTAACATTCTTTTTTGTAAATTCTCTCTTATCACTGCTCTTAAATATTGTATGTACTTTTTATCAATTTCATTACTCAAATTTATTCTTTGAAACTGAATCCATGTTTTCACTATTGTTTCTTCTGCTGTGCCCAAATCTTTTAACAGCTCATCGATTTGATGCGACAGATTCCTATTTTGAAATAAACGAAGACAGATACCGTCAATGCTGTTAGTTTCTTCATAATAAGCAATGATCACTGCTTCTAAAGTCAGTTCATCCAACGAACGAATCACTTTTGCTTCCAGTAATTGAGCCGGTGTAAAATCAGCCAATAAAGTAAAACTGCTTTTTCTTTTGCCCCAATCAACCGTTTGAAATACAGGAAGACCTATATCCGTTTTCCATAACCAGGGACGATGATATATCATGGAGACATTTTTAGAAAAGGGATCATTCATTAATGTGAATTTTCCTATTTTCTGTTCTAAAGCATCAAACAGGCAAGCCAAACGCTTCTGCTGACCAGCTAAAGAAACCTCCATGCTTTGTTCTTCCGTACAAATATGCAATCCTTCCACATACTCGCTGAAATGCAGCACTTTATGTCCCTTCGTTACAAAACAGCGGCCGTCAAATAAATGAACACCTCTATCATCCTGCCAAAATCCGCCCGTATTGACATATACTTGTGTCGCTCCTTTAGGATCTATCGAATGCTGTGTCGCATCAAGAGTAATATTCATGGTCGCTAACTGCAACTCATCATGAAAGTTTAATGCAATCAACTCATTTTGATATTCGATCAATTCCGCATTCTCCATGCTGTCAAAATAGCGTGCATCATTGCAGATGGTTCCTTCATATCCTTTTACCCGGATTTCCAAATGCTGCTGATATGCAAAAAAAGCACAATTAAAACAGCGGTTTCCCCGATATCTTACATTTCCCCATACAATTGCGATCTTATTTGCCATCGCAGCGATTTCTTCATTCCAGCGGTCTGCATACGAACAAAAATCTTTATCCAGCCATCGATCTCCTAACGGATATCCTGTAACAGCATTCTGCGGAAAAACAATCAGATCCGCCTGTTTTTTTTCCGCACTTATGATATATTGTTTCATCAATCTGACATTTGCATGGCAATTTCCTGGATCCACCGCCATCGATACAACTGCAATCTTCATCATCATCACCTGTCTTTTTTATGTTTCTATCATATACACAGAATAAAATTGATTGTCAAGCTATCTGTGTTAGACTGCTTGTTAAGCTTAGCCATATCTTGCCAATAAAAACTTATTTTTCTATAATGTATATGAATGTGAGGAAATTATGGAACGATATTTACTAGAAGGAAATATTTCAGTGAAAGCCGCCATCTTAGGCAATGTACGAGAAGTGCATGAAGTAATTGTCGACGAAAAGAAAAAAGACCGTGATACAACGTGGATCTTATATCGGGCGCAAGAACGATCAATACCGATTCGCAAGTGTCAAAGGCAAGAAATTGACGCCCTGGCAAACGGTCATACACATGGAGGGATCGTATGTTATTGCGGTGAAAGATGCTATCAAACACTAGCCGACTGCGACAAATCCGGCGATTGCTTTTTAGCATTGATAGAAGGGATTGAAGATCCATTTAATTTTGCCTCTGTATTGCGCACATTGTATGCCAGCGGTTGTGACGGTGTGATCTATTCCAAACGCAATTGGCAAAATGCGGCAGGCATCATCGTAAAAGGAAGTGCTGGTGCAAGCGAGTTTCTTCCACAAATCTGCTGTGATGACCTAACGTCTGTTCTGCATGAACTTGCTAAACGGCAAATCCCCCTTTACTGCGCCGAAAGAAAAGATGCCATTAGTTTATATGAATTTTCTTTTCCCTCTCGCTTATGTATTGCGATCGGCGGAGAAATGCGTGGTTTAAGCAAAACAGTGAAAAATGCAAGCAGGCAAAACATTTATATCCCTTACGGCCGTGAGGTGCGCAATGCACTGAATGCCGTCAGTGCAACTGCTGTCTTTTCATTTGAAATATTGCGACAAAAACAGCGAGGACGCTAAAAAGCATCCTCTTTTTTCATATCCATCCAAAATGTTTACATGCACGATAAATACCATCTTCATCGCTTGCCGGACAGACATAATCTGCCAGTTCTTTCAATTCTGGTATCGCATTGCCCATAGCGATGGAAAATGGTGCATCACGAAACATCTGTCGATCATTTGGACCATCTCCAAATACAACGACATTCTTTTCATCTTCTTGTAAATGATCGATCATCCTTTGGATTCCTTTATACTTGTCATCTGGTTCTATGATGATAAATTGATCATCCATATAATGCATGATGCCGATTCCTTTCGGCAATAACGGCAAAATCAACGATTGTATTCGTACCAGATCCCCTGCTAGAAACAAGCGGCGAATTCCTTGGGTCGTAAGCTGAAATTGCGGATCTATCTGTACATCCATAAAATTTGAAAAATCGCCAGCATAACGATGAAATAAATCATTGGGGGAAATCCGTAAACGATTATCCTGCAAGGAAACAGCGATTCCCATCTTCTCCTTCATTGCTAATTCATAAATAGGATAGAAGACTTCTTGATCAGGCAATTCATAGGATAACGTTTCATAATCGAACACAAGCTGGTTTCCACCTTCACAAACCATATTCGGGATCTGAATTTGCTTTTGAAACGCGCGAGCGCGAAATGCCGCACGGCCAGTCGCCAGTGCAATAAAATGTCCATTTTCTTGTAAAAGACGCAGAGCTTCTTTTGTGCTATCGTACACAAATCCAAACTTATGTGCGCTCGTCAATGTTCCATCAATATCAAAAAAGATCAATTTACGTTCCATTTTCTACCTTCTCCTTTTAAAAAGGGCTATCTTTTAATCACCAAAAAGATAGCCGCAATAAATATACATCATCTTGATATAAAAAACATTATTGCCTCCAATCAGATCCAAAAACTGATTCAGCCATGAAAAAGAAAAGAATCCTAATTGCAGACAAAGAAAGAGTATCGTAAAAACAATTGCGAATACTTTTTTAAAAACTCCTCCATTACGTCGACCATGACTTTTATTCAAGAACATTCCAAACAGAAAAAGCGAGGCAACTTCCACAATCAACAAGATCATATTCTGATAAGGAATCTGCATGTAAGCATTCATCAAGCGTGTGATCAAAGCCGCAAGTATCAAGACCAATAAAGGAGTGCCTAAACGTTTGATATCATTCATTCTTACGCATCCACCGATACACTTTCCATGACATCACCATTGTGCATGGAACGAACTGCTTCCATATTGCCTGTTACTTGGCCAAAAACAGTATGTACTCCATCCAAATGCGGTTGTGGTTCGTGGACGATAAAAAATTGACAACAACCTGTATCTTTTCCACGATGTGCCATAGAAATAGCACCTGCTACATGACGGTGTGGATTTCCTTTTGTTTCACAGGGAATCGTGTACCCCAAATCACCTGTACCATTTCCATATGGACATCCGCCTTGTGATACAAAACCAGGAATCACACGATGGAACGTCTTCCCATTATAATACCCTTCTTTAACTAGTTTTACAAAGTTTGCAACTGTAATCGGTGCATCTTCCTCATATAATTCAAAAGGAATCACTTCTTTATTTGCCATTACAATTTTACCCGTTATCATCTTACTTCCTCCTATTTTCTATCATGTTAACAAAACAGTATGTTTACTATTGACAAATCGAATCCGCCTGCCCGCAAAGATCTCATTGCCAAAGATGCCATCAAATGGACATCCTTCATAAATTTCAACAAAAGCACTGATACATCCATACAACTGTATATCGGCACGATCCACATATAGATGCACCCGATCTACAATTGGAGATACCATTTCTTCCCTACCATGCACCCCAAAACCAATGACTTTTGCTTCACTAAGGATACGCAAATCCCTTTTCTCAATGTATTTGCTGCCTAACCAGCTTTGTTTTGCCCCTGTATCAATTCCAAATAATGCAGTCTTTCCATCCGGTTCTTGCACAACCAAAGATGGAAAGCTTCCTGGCAGCAAGTTTCGATGATCGAAACGGTAACGGTTTTTTACGATTTTCATCCGTTTCTCGATCGTATCAAGCTCAAAATCTAGCATTGACAACAAATCCCAGCCTAATATTCCATCAAAGCGCAGAAGATCTACACGAAGAAAAGGAAGCGAGAAACGCTGTTCATCTAACAAGACCAATGGTACATTGTTCCAGATGACACCGCCTAAACGTATTCGGTTGGCACGAACTGCATGCAGTTTCATTTTTGTTGCTCCCACACTTCCAATCTCTAGATCTCCTGGAATCTTTTCTAAATGAAGCTGTTCACAACACCGCTTGCGGATTCCGCTGATCTGTGCTCCTGTATCAATCAAAAAACGAAATTTGACACCATTGACAGCAACGATCGTCTCGTATAATCCAAAAAGATTGCGGGACAAAGGCAATTCAAATTCTTCTATTGTCTGCTTTTTAGAAAATGGATGCGCTTGGTCACAAAGCATCTGATAAAAAGGCATTTGGGTCAAAGGAACCTGAAATTTTGACAAGCGTGTATGCATATTTTCATATTCCTCAGCCATGATCGGGTGCGGATCACAGCTACGTATTTTTATGTGATGGAAAAACATCTCATCACCTCCTGTGAACGCATGCTCTCATTATAGCATACTTTTTCTTCCTGGTGTATAATGAGAAAAAAGGAGTGAACAAGAAATGAAAACAAATATAGATCATTTACCAATTATGAGCATAAGCGGCAATGTTGATCATCCTACTTTATCCGGTGACGGCCATTGGGTCGGTTATGATGGTTATGGAAGAATCGCCATGTCTGTAGGAGGCATCGTCTATAATTACGCAATGCTGGATAGCTGTATGGGAATTGCCGGAGATCATATTGAGCCAGGTGTATCCATCAAAAATGCAGGTGACAAACAAAACAAGGCTTTGATGTCCTTTGCATGCGTAGGCAATGAAGCGCGCATCACCAACGGCCCTGCACAAGGCAGTATTGGTTATGTTACAGGCAAACACGGCGGCATCGACCATGTAATGGTCTATTTTCCAAATGAGATCTTAGAAATGATGAATGGAGATGAACGCATATTGATCAAAGCATATGGGCAAGGATTCAAATTATTGGATTATCCTGATATTCAGATCATGAATTTGGATCCATCACTGTTCAATGCAATACCATTTAAGGAGGAGGACCAGGCGCTCTATGTACCGGTAGTTACGACGATTCCTGCCTTTCTTATGGGCAGCGGTCTAGGGTCTACAACGATGATGAATGGGGATTATGATATCATGACGCAAGATAAAGAGGCAAATGAGCGATATGGAATCAATCAACTGCGCTTTGGCGATTTGATCATGATCGAAGATCATGATAATAGACATGGACCACATTACCGAAATGGAGCCTGCAGCATCGGGGTGATCGTACATTCCGACTCATTCACAAGCGGACATGGACCAGGTGTGACTGTTCTTTTCAGTGGAAGCAAAAAGAAACTGCGTCCCCTCATTGATCCAAATGCAAATATTGCCAATTACAAAAAAATCTCATAAGAGATTTTTTTTGGGAGTTATTCCCTTTTCAGTGCTTTCTAATTCCCTCTTTTACGCGAACATACTATAATATAGCCTGATAAAAAAAGGAGGCATACATGAACTTAATCATCAGTGATCACCCACTTGTTTTAACTGAAAAGCAAGAGCATTCATTTGAATACATCGATCTGACTAAACAAAATATGCACAACTGTGTTGGTTGTTTTGGATGTTGGACAAAAACAATCGGCAAATGCGTCATCCGTGATGACGCAGTAAAGATCTATCCTCTTATCGCAAAAAGTGAAAGAGTTCTCTATGTCAGCAAATTAGCATATGGAGGTTATGATCTTCCAATGAAGACCTTGTTAGAAAGAAGCATTCCCATCCAGCAGGCATTCATTCGTCTGCACGAAGGGGAAACACATCACGTGCAGCGGGCAGTCGTCGCAAAAGATGCAACGATCATCGCTTATGGAGACATCTCAAAACGAGAGGCATCCATTTTCCAAAAACTAGTTGCACGCAATGCAAAAAATATGAGTTTTAAAAATTATAAAGTACTTTTTGTTCCAGAAGAGAAAGTAAATGATATCGTGTCAAAAGAGGTAGAACAATGGAAAAAATATGGTTAATCAATGGCAGTCCACGTCCCCCAAGATCTAATTCTAGGTTATATGCACATATATTTGAGAAATATTGCCATATGCCTTATCAGTATATAGAAATCAATAAAAATAACACATTAGAACTCTGCGAGCAAATAAAGGATGCAACAGAAATACTCTTGATATTTCCTTTATATGCAGATTCTCTGCCTGTTCCCCTTTTAACCTTTTTAAAAGCGCTAGCAACACATCTGCCAGAAAATCGCCCCACTATTTCCGTCCTGATCAACTGTGGTTTCTTAGAACCCCGCCAAAATGACATTGCGGTCGAAATGATCCATTTATTTTGTGATCAACATGATTTTCCTTTTGGATCTGTTTTAAAAATTGGAAGCGGAGAGGCTATTTTACAGACGCCTTTCAAATTTCTGGTGAATAGAAAAATTAAAAAATTAGCCGTTTCTATCCAAAGAAAGCAGAATCAAACGTTTCAAGTAACCATGCCGTTATCAAAAAAGATGTTTATCAAAGCTTCTGATGTATATTGGGAAAACTATGGCAAGAAAAATGGTGCAACAAAACAAGAAATGCAATCAATGCAAATCGAGCAAAAATGATATATATAAGCAAAAAGATGCCTCAACGAAAAGGCATCTTTTCTATTGCAATCGTAGCGCATGCAGTCCTGATGGAGCAAAAAAAAGCAACCTCAAGCAGTCTTGATAACTGTTTGAGGTTGCTGCGGTCTTACAAACATTAGTTTCTGTTGCCTACCATTTGCAAGATGTACAAGAAGATATTAATAAAATCCAGATACAATTCGAAGGCAGAATAGATAGACAAACGCTGACGCATCATTTCATCATCACATTGCAAATATAAAACCTTCATCTTTTGTACATCATAAGCCGTCAATCCTGTAAACAGCAATAATCCAATGGTCGTCAATAGCATGATGCTGCCGCTAGCCCCTGTAAAAGCAAGAATGACTTCTGCGATGATCAAGACAATCAAAGAGGTATAAAGCAGCGGACCAAATTTTAATAAATTGATCTTTGTCGTATAGCCGATGACAGCAAGAGATCCAAAATAAACGGCAGTAATCCCAAAAGCGAACATGATTGCCTGGGGATCATATGCAATGCCAATAATGGAAAATGTAAATCCAGTAATCAAAGAATATACTAAGAACAGCATACGTGTCGTAGAAACAGGACGTTGTGTCAAACGCGAAGTAAATGCAACCACGACACCGATCTGCAAGATAGCCATCAACAAGATATACATTCTTCCTAAACTAAATAAAACACGCAAATAAATACCTGAAAAATAGAAGAACGCTGCACTCACTGCTGTCACTAAAAGGCCAAGTCCCATCCAGCCAAATGTGCGCATGGCATGTTTGCGCATACCTTCTTCGATAGAATAACCACTTTGATAATTTTGTTCGTACATACAATCATCTCCAATCTATGATATGCAATATCAGTATAGCATACATTTTGCTGACGTGCAAAAGAACCAATTTATTCCACCTGACGCAAAAGACGAACCGCCTTTGCTTGCTGTTTCAAATTTTTAGCAATCTGTTCTTTACGTTCTATCTGTGGATGCATCAAATTCTCTACAGTATCATATGCCTGTGCAACTTGATTTTCTAACCAATTGCATGAAGCTATCTTACGATATGGCGATAATACTGCGAAATTGCTGTCATTTAATTTTGCAGAATTCAATACCGGTTCATTTTCTGCAAGCTTAGCTGCTTGTGCATGCGGCAATACGCAAGGTATAGCTGCATTGCATTGTTTTACGATCTCTTCTAGATGCTCCTGCAGTCCTAAATGTGACAATAGCTCAATAAGGATTTCTTTTCCTGTGCACTCTGCAAAAGGTTTTCGAACATAATCACCTAATTCAAACGGATACAAGACACTGCCATATAACGAAATATCCGCAATTTCATCTTTCGTATCTGACTGTGGATTCATATAAAATGAAAGTCCCCAATTGGAATCTGCCAGACACCAAAATCTGTTATCGATATTCGCCTGCTGCAATAATGCAATAAGATCTGTTTCTTTCAATTTTATGATAAATGTTCCCTGTGCACCATCTTTGGGTTCAAAAAGCTTGCCAGGCACATTTAGTTCACTGCGGTGGGAAGCCAAACAATTCCATAAATCTTCGCTTTCAGCAGGGATTTGACAAGAAGCATCCATCGATCCGAATGCTGCCCTTCGCTCTTCTTCACCTAATGCGCAGATGCACAGATCGTCGCTATTCACCTCTATCTGATAGCGTTGTTTTCCTTCTTGAACGAGCAAATGATTGGCTCGTAAGTTATATGTGTCACTAAATCGGATATCGGTTATAGATGCGCCAATATGAAAATGAACACCATAACCTTTTAAATAGGAATACAAAGGAACGATCAATGCATCATAGGGATGTTGAGGTAACTGCATCCATCCCTCCAATGTCTTTATATGCCGTAATTCCTCTGTCTGCGTCAACAATAATGTACGTAAAAAACGTACTGAAGAACTTTCTTTTAACTCATATAACGTTCGTAATAAAATCCAAAAATCACTTTGGAAAAATAGCGAATTTTCTCCAAACCAATCTTGAACGCTGACTTTTTCTAATTTCTCATCTGAAGTTAATACTAATTTTTCTAAGAATCGGCGTTCTTTTTTTCCTACTCCCAAGCTGCCCTCTTTTTGTGAACGCAACACTGGAAGTTTTGTCAAGGTGAAAGGATGATCTTGATTAAAATGCACAATATCACCTTTTACAGAAGCGCCTTTATTTTCAACAGAAGGAATACTGCGAAACAACTCCCAAAAACGACAGCAATCATTTTCGTGTAACCATACATTTCCATTTAACACGACCTCTTTATTGTTGGCTTTACTGCATCTGCCGCCAAGAAATTCTTGTGGAGCAAAAATGTGGATATTGTCTCCATCAAAATTATAGTCACGTATCAAATAAACTGCCACTGCTAAAGAGGCCAGTGAAGTATCCGATAAATAAACATGCCTGCCTCCGCCTGTTGAAAAATGGATTCCCGGCTGTTTGTTATTCTTTTGTTTCATTGTATAAGCAGCACCTGCAGCCAACACAGCTCCTCCTGCTGCGAAAGCTGCAGCCATCTTTTTATAATCCATGATGTAAACCTCCCGTCTTTTAAGAATCTTGCTTCCATTATAATGCAGTTTATTAAAAAGTAAAGCATTCCCGACATTTTCACACAGTTCTAGAAAATATCGAGAATGTTTAACGTTTTACATGTGTATGAAACAGCATCCAGATTCCGATCAACACAGCTGCAATGTATCCCATAAATCCTAAGGCTGGAATTCCTAATATCTGCGGCGTCATTTCTGTCGTACAGATCAAAGAAGAACCAATCAATAGAGCTGCAGCAACAATGCACATAATTAATTTATTGACGATCTTGTCAATTAAATAAATAGGCTGATAACTATCCATTACCTCTAAATTTACCTTTAATCTTCCTTTATTGATCAAATGAAGTGTCTGCGAAAATTGTGAAGGAATACGCAGGCCTTTTTGAAGATGATCCAACGCATTACGGGAAAGCTTTTTCGTTTCTTCCTGTATATGCTCCTTTGAAAACAGACCTTGTCCAGTCATATAATTGACAGCCGTTGTAATGATATTAGTGGTCGGATCCAACAAGGCAATAGTGCTCTCCGCACTGATCAGTCCTCTTGCCAACATCGAAATACCTTTCGGCATGGAGATACGATGTCGATGGGCAATTGTAAAGATCTCTTGTACAGCTTTTCCCAAATCGATCTCTTGCAGATTCTTTGTCATATAAGCACCCATCAGCTTTTCTAGATCATCATATAAACGATTATAATCATACTGGCCATCGTGAACACCTAAAGTCAGGATCACTTCAGTTAATTCGCTGATATCATTACGGGCCATCGCGCTAAATGCTCTACGAATCTGTTCTTTATCGCGATCATTTAACTGCCCCATCATGCCAAAATCCAGCCAAACGATCTTTCCATCGCGTATACGCAAGTTTCCCATATGCGGATCAGCATGAAAGAAACCATCATGAATGATCTGTTTCATATAATTATCGGCCAGTTTGGCGGCAATTTCTTTCAAATCGTATCCGTCTTCCTGCAAGCGATCATATTCATCAATATTATAACCATCTATATATTCCATGATCAGCACTTTTGATGTAGAGAGATCTTTACGAACAAAAGGCAACGATATATACTGGATATCTTTATTTAATGCAGCAAAACGTTGCATGAAGCTAGCTTCATTGATAAAATCCATCTCTTGTTTTGCCGTTTCCCAAAATTCATCTAAAACAACATTGACATCAATCACATTACTAAATACATCCGAAAGATGCAGCAATTTACTGGCTCTTCGCAACAAAGAAATATCGCGTTCCATACGCTCATAAATGAAAGGACGCTGTACCTTTAATACCACTTCTTCTCCTGTTTGCAATACTGCACGATGTACTTGTGCAATAGAAGCTGATCCAAGTGCATGTTCATCAAAGGAAAGGAACATTTCTTCTATATCGCATCCATATTCTTCTTCCAAAATTGAATGAACGACAGAACTTTCCATCGGTGCCACCTGCGTTCTCAACTTCATCAGCTCATCACAATACCTTTTAGAAAACATATCTTGTCTGGAAGACATTAACTGTCCGATTTTGACGAAAGTGGGACCTAAATCTTCGATGATCTCACGCAGTTTTACTGGATCAATTCCTTTTGTAATCTGATGTTTATGCAGGATGGAGATAATCTGTGCCAGACGGCGTTTACTTGTCAATGTTTCATTCTTCATTTGCAACCGTGTTCTCCTGTGCTTGGATGACGGCTTTCAACTCTTCTAATTCTTCTTTTGATAAAGATTTGACCTGTTGCTGGAGTTTCTCAAAGCGCTGTTTTGCACATTCCTCTTTTGCGTCTTCTACCTTCGAACGTACATGGTGTTTTAATTCTTCATTCAAAATTTTTCCTTGTTCGACGCTCACCTCTCCCTTCTTAACCAATTCATCAATTATTTGCTTTGATTTCTCGGCAGTTAGTGCAACTGTACCAATCCCCAAAAGGATCAATTTTTTCATATCTTCACTTAATTGATCGATCATAAGAACACCTCCTCTTTCCTATATTGTAACACTTTCTCTGATTTCTATCATTGTATAAATAAAAAAACCGTGGCATCACCACGGTTCTTCTAAAATTATTTCTTGATGTTATAGAAAGCGTTCTTTCCTAAGTACTGGGCAATGTTGTTTGCTCCACGCTCGTTCAATTCATCTTCGATACGAATCAAACGGTTGTACTTAGCAATACGGTCTGTTCTTGACATAGAACCTGTCTTGATCTGACCTGCATTTAAACCAACTGCGATATCAGCAATTGTTGTATCTTCTGTTTCACCGCTGCGGTGAGAAACAACACAAGTGTATCCAGCTTCTTTTGCCATTTCGATAGCATCGAATGTTTCAGTCAATGTACCAATCTGGTTAACTTTGATCAAAATTGCATTAGCGATACCTTTTTCGATACCTTCTTTTAAGATAGAAGGATTAGTTACGAACAAGTCGTCACCAACCAACTGAATCTTATCTCCTAAACGATCAGTCAGTTTCTTCCAGCCATCCCAGTCACGTTCTCCTAAACCATCTTCGATAGATACGATTGGATATTTTTCAACCCATTCAGCATACATATCGATCATTTCATCTGTAGTCTTAGTTCCTTGACCTGATTTGCTCAGTTCATACAGACCTGTTTCATGATTATGGAATTCAGAAGCAGCAACGTCCATAGCGATGCAGATATCTTCGCCAGGTACATAACCAGCAGCTTTGATTGCTTCCACGATCAATTCCAATGGTTCCTCATTACCTTTTTCACAAGAAGGAGCGAAACCACCTTCATCACCTACGTTCGTGTTATATCCACGAGCTTTTAATACTTTACGCAAGTTATGGAAAGTTTCAGAACCCATGCGTACAGCTTCTTTTTCGTTCTTAGCGCCTACAGGCATGATCATGAACTCTTGGAAATCAACAGTAGAGTCTGCATGAGAACCACCATTTAAAACGTTCATCATAGGAACAGGCAATACTTTTCCGTTGAAACCGCCAAAATATTTATATAATGGCATACCATAGAAGTCAGCAGCTGCCAAAGCACATGCCATAGAAACACCTAAAGTAGCATTTGCACCTAAGTTTTTCTTGAATGGAGTTCCATCTAAATCCAGCATCAGCTTGTCGATTGCATTTTGGTCTAAGCAGCTCTTACCAATTACTTTTGGTGCGATGATTTCATTTACATTCTTCACCGCCTGCTGTACACCTTTACCCATGAAGCGTCCTTTGTCACCATCACGTAACTCTAAAGCTTCTCTTTCTCCTGTGCTTGCGCCGCTTGGTACGATAGCGCGTCCAAATGCACCACTTTCTGTTGTTACTTCAACTTCAACAGTTGGGTTACCTCTGGAGTCAAGCACTTCTCTTGCATAAACATCAACAATAATTGACATGTCAAAATTCCTCCTTCGTACACATTATATGATACAATGCATAAGTCAAATATGCAAGATGTAAGAATGAATAAAATTGCGATTTTTACGTAATTTTCATACATTTTTACAAATTTTCCATCACTAGAAAAAACAGGTGTATCCATCTATTTTATATCCACCTGTTTTTTTCATTTTTCGATATTTTAGTGTTTTTCAATAAAGTCCAAAAGTTCTTGCGCAGCTACTTCTAATCCTTCACGTTCTTCTTTATTAAATCCTAAATGAGTATAGATCTCACCGACAAAGACATTATTGTCTTTCAAACATTCAAAGACTTCATCGATCAACGGTTCACAAACTTCCTGTTTCTGCATAGGACCAAATGGATTTGCAAAATATGTTGTTGAGATACCAACTTCCTGCGTAGTTCCTAAAGCCATGCGTTTACCTTGTTTACAAACAGCTTTTGCATCTTCCATATCTGTAAAGCGATGTAGTCCCATCTTGTTATCATAATTATTCGCATAAGCAAATAAATCGATTTTATGGTTCGTTGATACGATATCATAAGGTGCTGCCGGTGTAATAACACGCGCATTCTTTGACTCTGGAGACATGAATACACTTCGATCCATGTCACGATATGGAGTTCCTGGATCCAGATCATCCAAACGAATGAAGGCACCAATTTCTGTTCCTTGTCCATAAGGAACACCATCCTCAATATGAATTGTGCCCATATCATCAAATACGACTTCGATCTTTTTGATTTTTTCATTTCCCAGTGCTTTTAACGCTTCGATTGACTCTGATTTTCCAGCACCAGAATCTCCCATCAGCATAATGCCTTTTTTCTTGCCGTTTTTCAATGTGATATTGACAAAAGCACCATGAATTGGCAGCCAGCCTTTTTTCATCATTGCCAGATTGTGCAGGGTCAATGACATCTTTTTCAGATATCCAAAGTATTCAATACGCTGGTTATAACTTACGCATCCAACCCAGACATCTTCTTCTTCATCATGATAGAATGTCGTCTCATCTTTTCCGTCTTCATTACCAAAGAGACAAATCAAATCTGGTTTTTGTTCACATTCATCGATATTTGCCAACTCAAACAGATTTCCTAATGACACCGCAGAAGCAAAGAAATCACGATGAAAGTAGATAAATGCTAACAAGGAACCAATCTTGCATGGATAACAGAACCAAGTATCACCGTCACCTGTAAAATCAGCAATCGGATTGTCTTTTCGTTCCGTAAACATACCTGTACGTTTATTAGATTTTGGATGCAAGATCATCGGTGTACGCAGCATCACTGAATCGATAAATGGAATGTCTTGCAGACAATCGTATTTTTCGCTCAGCTTCGTTTTGTTCAAACGAACGCTCACCGCAGCATTTGTTCCAGCCTGCATCTGGCGATACACACGATTTTTACGTCCCATGACACGCTCTTCCATCATACGATACAAAGACAGATTCAAATTATTGAAGTTGGAGTCCAATAATACAAAGCTATCTGCTCCTAATGATTGTGCCGTGCCGCTGGAAATAACTGAAAAACGCTGATGTTTTTTCCAGAAGTTATATAGTTCATCTACAAACTCTAATAACTTTGCTTTATCATTCAGATAAATAGATTCAATTTCCTCACAACGGAAAATACGCATCATACGAAATAATTTGATAATTTCAAAAGCTGCTTCACGAGCGCTTCTTCCTTGAAGAGCATAAAGATAAAGATCTTCATCAAATGTCTTCAGATATTCAATATACATTCGCACAAAGTTTGCAAATGTAGACGATGTTAAAAAATCATCTCCATTTTTTGGATACGCTTTGTTGAAATTTATAATCGCGAGATCATCGTTCAAATAAATTGTTTCTTTCATGGTACTCCTCCTTTTGACGTTTTGCACGTTATGCTTATTATACATGATTTCCCATAAAAACAAAATACAAAGAAAGTTTTTTCATTCCGTGTAAGTGTTTTCAAATGCATTTTGTCTTATTTTCTCTACAATTTTATCTTACAATCCTGTTTTTTTCGCTAGCGACGGTTAACAATAAAGGAAAATTATTCCTTTTCTTGAATTGACACTCTTATAAAAATCCAGTACACTTTTTTTGTAATATGTTAGTTAAAGCTAACGATTGTATGAAGGAGTGGTCCTATGGCACTTACCGAAACAAAAAAAAGATATCTTTTAACTATTGCCTTATTGCATTCGAGCCCGCAGCACCCTTTTCGGCCTATCGACCTTGCCATCCAATTAGGTGTATCCAGAGCTAGTGTCAGTCGAATGTTAGTTGAATTTGTAAAAGAAAATTTTTTGATTCAAACCAAGCACATGTATTCCTTATCTCCTGATGGTATGATCAAAATTACACCATTATTGAATCAGTACCATATGTATCGTACTTTTTACAAGGATACGTTAGAGCTGCCCGATTATGAAGCTCAAGAATGTGCCTTGTCTATGTTGTGCTCATTAGATGAAGTTACTTTGAGTCAAGTCAGCAATCAGATAGCAAAAAGGATTTCATAAAAATATGAAGCTTTCAAAAGAAAGCTTCATATCAGACTGTTGACAAAGGAGTCGACAGTCTATTTTTTATATGATAGAATAAAAAAGGCAAAAAGGATTCCTATTTTACCCAAAAACATATGATTCTTTTTGCCTTTTATAATGCTTGAACTGGTATAATAAAAGTGGGTGAAATAGGAGTGATAAGATATGGCAATGACAAGAAGAAACAACAAAAACGATAATATTATATTAAATACGATAGAAGAACTGGTACCACAGGATCATGATGTCAGAATGCTGGAAAGCTGCATTGACTGGAATTTTATCTACCCTCTTGTAGAGAATCTTTACAGCGATGTTGGCAGACCGAGCATAGATCCCGTGGTGCTTTTTAAAATGATCTTCATCAATATCATTTTCGGAATAGGCTCTATGAGAAAGACCTGCAGAGAAATACAGGTAAACCTTGCATATCGCTGGTTTCTGGGGATCTCCATGGATGAAAAGGTACCAAATTATTCTACATGGAGTCAAAATTATATCCGCAGATATAGCGACAGCGAAGTATTTGAAAAAATCTTTGATCATATATTGAAGCAGGCGATCTCTTATGGTTTTGTGGATATGGATAGCGTATATGGAGATTCCACGCATCAAAAGGCAAATGCGAATAAAAACAAGTATACCGACGAAGAAGTTGAAATCATGAAGAAGGTTTATGAAAACGATCTGCTGGAGGAGATAAACAAAGATCGTGAGGAACATGGCAAGAAACCAATCAAAAAGAATGAAAAAGAAGAATTGAATTTTGATGAAAATTAAAGCGGGACATAGAAACAAAATATATAAAAATGAGCAAAACGGATCCGGAAAGCGGCTGTTTCCATAAAGGGGAAAAGGAAAAATGTTTTGCATATTCACATCAAACATTTTGCGACAGAAATGGATTTGTGCTGGCAAGCGTGTGTGTTGCGGGAAACATACATGATAGCGTATCTTTCTTTTCAGCATATAAAGTATTGAAAGAAAAATATACGGATCAGATAAAAAATATATGTCTGGATGCAGGATATCTAACACCGGCAATATGCAAGACGATATTAGAAAATGGACAAAAAATGTATGCACCCTATAAAAGACCGATGACGAAGCAGGGATATTACAAGAAATACGAGTATGTATATGATGAAGGATACGACTGTTATCTGTGTCCGAATCATAAAGTGCTGTCCTACAGCACGACAAACAAGCTTGGATATAAAGAATACAAATCAGATCCAAAAGATTGTGAGAACTGTCCGCTAAGAAAAAGATGCACATCATCAAAGAACTTCCAGAAAGTAGTGACACGGCATGTATGGGAGAAATACCGGGAAGAAGTAATGGATGAGATACGGCATACACCAAAGTGGAAGGAAATCTATCCTAAGCGAAAAGAAAGCATAGAGAGAGTATTCGCAGACTGCAAGGAACATCATACGTTGAGATATACCAGGTTAAGAGGATTAAAAAAAAATCAGCATCAATCGCTGATGATTTTTGCGTGTCATAATCTAAAAAGAATGTCCAAATGGAGATGGAAAAGCATCTCTAAAACCACACAATATTACGTAAAAAATATAATTATTAGCTATTTTAAGAAAAAAGAAAAGCGATACTTATTTATAAGTACCACTTTGTCAACAATCTGATATGAAGCTTTCAAAAGAAAGCTCTCATAGAGAATGTAGAAAAAGATGTGTAAATAGTTGAAAACAGGTAAGAATGAAGATGAATAACGATCTTATCAGGAGGAATTCGACATGAACACATCTTTTATTTCGACACAACAGATCAAGGATCTGATCAATGAACAAAAGTTTACATCTACCAAGGATATCATGGACTGCATGAAGAGCATGTTCGCCGATGTCCTCGAACAAACATTACAAGCTGAAATGGATCAGCATCTCGGTTATGAACATGCGGAAAGAAGAAATGATGATGCTAAAAAGAATTATCGCAACGGTTCCGTTAAAAGGACGATGAAAACACAGCTGGGTGAAGTGGAGGTCAATGTCCCCAGAGACCGCAACGGAGAATTCGAACCAAAGATCATCTCAAAGTATCAGCGCAATGCAGATGGTATCGAGGAACGTATCCTGTCCCTTTATGCTGCTGGCATGTCTACCCGTGAGATCAAGGAGCAGATCAAAGGTCTATATGACGTGGAGATATCGGAAGGACTTGTAAGCAAGATCAGTGAGCGTATCCTTCCTGAGGTGAAACAATGGCAGGATCGCCCTTTAGAAGCCTGCTATCCCTTCGTATTCATGGATGCCATCCATTACAAGATCCGTGAAGATCATCAAGTGGTGACAAAGGCTGCCTATGTGATCCTGGGAATCAATGAGGACGGAATCAAAGAGGTCCTTGGCTTATGGGTAGGTGCCAGCGAATCGGCCAAATACTGGATGGGCGTATTGAATGAGCTGAAAAGCAGAGGGGTACAGAACGTTTCTTTGTTCTGCGTAGACGGCCTTACCGGCTTCAAAGAAGCAATCACGGCTGTTTATCCCAAAGCAAGGATACAGAGATGCATCATTCACCAGATCCGCAGCAGCACACGTTTTGTGAGCTATAAACACATCAAGGAATTTATGAAAGATCTCAAGCAGGTATATCAGGCAAATACAGAAGAACAGGCCATGAGCCAGCTGGCGACATTCAGTGAAAAATGGGAGAAACAATATCCAACAGCGGTGCATAGCTGGGAAGAAAATTGGGACATACTAAGCACGTATTTCGATTATCCCGTGGAAATCCGAAAGATCATCTATACGACAAATGCGATCGAAGGACTAAACCGACAATTCAGAAAAGTGACAAAGACAAAGAATGTATTCCCTAATGATGACAGCTTGAGGAAGATGCTGTATCTGGCTATTCAGAATCTGAGCAGCAGATGGACACAGAGGTGCAGGAACTGGGACCTGATCATCAATCAGCTCAGGATCATGGACAGCAGTGAAGAATGATATGTAATAAAAAACGAAAAAAAGCCGGCATGAAATCAACTCAATGATCATACCGGCTTAAGGGACGAGGACAAAGGTCAGGTGACACCATTCGACTTTCACGGGTCAAAACCTGTCGAATATTACTTACACATGATTGGTCACATTCCCCTCTCATATTTTTTTAGATAAGTTTTTCCAACATCTCTTTGCATTCATCGAGACTGAATTCCTGTTTATTCTGTGTTTTTCGATCAACAAACTCCACTTTGCCATCAACGATGCCACGGCCAACTGTAATGCGGTAAGGAATACCTATTAATTCCATATCTTTAAATTTTACGCCAACTCTTTCATCCCGATCATCCAGCAATACTTCCACACCCATTGCTGTTAATTCATCATACAATTGATAAGCAGCTGTTTTCTGTTGCTCATCCTTCATGGAAACGATGACGATACAAACCGCATATGGAGCAACTGACAATGGCCAAACGATACCATGTTCATCATTATGTTGTTCAACGATGGCAGCCATACAGCGTTCTAATCCAATACCATAAGATCCCATCACAACCGGCTGCAGTTTATTGTTTTTATCCAAGTATTGCAGACCCATCGTTGTAGCGTATTTCGTCCCTAATTTAAACAGATTTCCTACTTCGATACCATGTTCAAATTTTAACTTTCCGCCACATTTCGGACAACAATCTCCTTCATGCACTTGCGCGATATCCGCAATTTTTTCTACTGTAAAATCACGAAGATTGACATTGACATAGTGATGATCGCTCTTGTTTGCTCCAACGATAAAGTTGCGCATATGAGACACTTCCCGATCCATGATCACTGGGCAGTCAATACCGATTGGGCCTGCAAAACCGACACGCGCATGTGTCACGCGCTCCACTTCTGCAAAATCAGCCAATTCCAGTTCATTCGCTCCTAATAATTTTAATGCCTTTGTTTCATTCAATTCCCGATCCCCGCGCAATAAGAAGGCCACTGTCTTACCATCCACACGATAGACAAGCGTTTTTACGAAATCCGTTACTTTTCTTTCGAAGAAAGAAGCTACCTCCTCAATCGTTCTGGCATTCGGTGTTTCCACCATCTCATAAGGAAGCATTTCATCCGTCGCATCATTTGCTGTATCAACGACTTCTGTGATTTCTAGATTACTTGAAAAATCACAATTTTCACAACCAACAACAATATCTTCTCCAATATTCGTAATAGCCTGAAATTCCTCAGACAATAGTCCACCCATTGCTCCAGTGTCTGCCTTAACGATCTTGTAATTTAGATCCATCCGGTCAAAAGAATTACAGTAAGCACGATACATCTTTTGATAAGACACATCCAGGCCCTCTAGATCCACATCAAATGAATATGCATCTTTCATGATAAATTCGCGAACACGAATCAAACCGTAACGCGGTCTGGTTTCATCACGATATTTTGTTTGAATTTGATACAGATTATATGGAAAATCTTTATAGGATCTTCCTTTCATCATTGCTGCTACTGCAAATAATTCTTCATGCGTAGGACCTAGTACATAATTTTTTTGATAACGGTCTTTCAAAGCAAACATATTGGAACCAAAAGCTTCTCTTCGACCGCTTTTTTCATATACATCTTCTAATATCAAAGCAGGCATCAACAATTCCTGAGCACCGCTTTTGTCCATCTCTTCTCGTACAATATTTTCTACCTTGGACAATACCCGTTTTCCCATTGGCATGATCATATAAATACCGCTGCTTGTCTTTTTGATCATACCTGCGCGGACCAACAAATTTCCGCTTCTACTATCTTCATCCTTGGCATCTTCTCGCATCGTATAAAAGAAGCTATTCTTTAATTTCATATTTCTCTCTCCCTTATCAATAAACATTCCGCTGTGTCCGATCATAAACTTTTCGGATCATTGCCTGTGGTTCCAATGGAAGCGCGCTTTTTATTTTAACAATTTGCATCGGCTGATTCAACACGTCTAATGCCGTATCTTCCAAATCATATACTTCTTCGATACGAAAGCGTGTCGATGCTGTGTGAGGGCCGAATACCTCTGCCTCCATATGCGGATAAAAATGATTGCGAACTTGCAATGTTGCAATTTGTGTATGCGCATCATAAGCTAACACATCGGCAATATACTCCTGTGTCACGCCAGCACCATTCACTCCATACAACTGATCATGTGCTTTTGGCATACCTAAATAAAATCCCGGCCCTGTGGGTCGATTTTCCGCCTTGGCAATTTCTTCTTCATAAAAAGCAATTCTCTCTTCACTCAATGCATGTTTTTCCATATATTCATCGATCAGCATACGATAAGCATGCACCACAGTGGCAATATAATAGGCACTTTTCATTCGTCCTTCAATTTTTAAGCTTGCTACTTTTGCATCGATCAGCTGCGGTATAAAACGAACTGCTTGCAAATCCTTGCTGGACATGGAAAATAAGTCATTTGGGTCATGGATGGCCTGATCATTTGCATATACTTCATATTTCCATCGACAGCTTTGCGCACATCCACCGCGATTTGCATCCCGATTTGTCATATGATTCGATAATACACAACGTCCCGAAAAAGAAATACACATTCCTCCATGAATAAACACCTCGACCGGTAATGGAGAGTTAGCAGAAGTGGCTTGGATCTGTTCCAGCGTGCACTCTCTTGCTAATACGACACGATCCATACCCATTTCTTTCCAAAACTGGATAGCAGAAGAATTGGTCGTTGAATGTTGCGTAGAAATATGCACTTCTAAAGAAGGCGCAATTTGTTTGACATACGTGGCAATAGCTGGTGAAGCAACGATCAATGCATGCACACCGGCATCTTCTAAAGCCAAAACATATTCCTTAAGTCCAGGAAGGTCTTCTTCATGAGGCAAAAGATTCAGTGTGACATGCACATGTTTCTCCATGCTCTTTGCAAAAGCTGCGCCTTCCCTGATATCTTGCAAGGTAAAATTACTGGCTCGTGAACGTAAAGAAAACTGCTGCCCGCCAATATAAACAGCATCTGCTCCATATAACAAAGCAATTTTTAAACGTTTCAGATCACCAGCAGGTGCCAGCAATTCAATTTTGTTCATCTCGCTCACCTCACTTTACCAATGTTGTTTTTGTATAATAAAAACCTTCACTGTAATTCTCATCTTTTTGTTCTTTCCATTTTTCTACAATCTCTTCCGCAGCTACTTTTCCCTGCAAAACAGCATGATAATCCTGCAAAGCAGCAATAGTCCATGCATCATCGTGAAAGATACTGTCTATGCGAAAACGTGTTACTCCTGCATCTTGCATCTTCTGAATCTGCGCAAAGCTTTCCAATGTATATTCACTAAAAACATGTGTGCCGCTTTCATCTTCTATAATTGGCATCCGCTGCGTCCGTGTAGACTCTTGCAATTGGAGATCTCGACGATCTTTGACCCTTTCCTTTTTTCCAATAAATGAAAAATAACTGCTCAGCAAAGGACGACGGCTATGCATGATAGAAAATCTGCCATGCACCAGCACCTCGCATCCATCCACATTAGATGCAATCTGCTGGATTTCTGCTAAAGTGATCTCTCTAGATAGAGAAACAGCCACGCACCCTTGTGAGAGATAAAAAGCAACATCTTTCTGATTTGCAATCAGAGTGTCCGGCTGATAGACAAAGCAGGAAGACATCTGCAATCGCGCCCCTTCATAGAGAACACCTTCATCCGCAAAATAAATATGATCTATTTTGCATTCCTTCAAAAACTTTAAAAATGCCCGTAGAGCAGGCAATTCATCTTCCATAAAAAAACGCGTACAATTTATCGCTGCCAATAATCCCCGGCTATGGATTTCATTTATGATATCCTGCAATTCCTCAATTGCAAATAAATGTGCTCCCCGCAACGAAAAGAATGGGACAGAGAGAAGGATCTCATCTGCTCCTGCATCTTTTAATTGTTTGATTGATTTTTTCTCATGCAGAGTTACGACCCATTTGCTCATATATTCCTCCATTTCCCCGCGCCTAAGGTCGCGCGGACACAAATATTTCATCAATAAATCTCACACGTCTCATTTTTTCGTGTTACCATATAAGAGAGGTGGTACACTACAGAGCACGTGGAGGTGAGTAGGAATTCTACTCAATTGAATATCCTGTATATATATAAGTTGCCGTCATCATCTCAAGCACAAATAAGTAGGACTTTGAGCCTGGACACTTATGATTGTTCAATCAACTGTTGTCGATTCGCTTTGATGACAGTCAATGCCACCTCTCCTTTTGCATGAAAGGAGTTTTTTTATGGTAATGAAAATCGTTCGTTTCAACTGTTGTGGCATGGATGTTCACAAAAACCTGGTTGTCGCTACTATTGGGATCACCGATAGAAAGACCAACATTACAGAATACTTCCAACGATCCTTCTCCACTTTAAACTCCGACCTATACCGTTTAAAGGATTGGCTGCGATCTCATCACTGTTCTGATGTCTGTATGGAGTCTACCGGTAAATACTGGATCCCGATCTTTAACATTCTTGAAGATGAGACCAATGTCCATTTAACTCACCCCAAGTATGTCAAAGCCATCAAAGGCAAGAAGACAGATAAGAAAGATTCCAAATGGATCTGTGATCTCTTCAAACATGATCTGATCAAGTTTTCGTTTATCCCTCCCAAAGAAATTCGGGAGATGCGTGAGATCGCACGTTACAGATACAAACTGGTCTGCATGCGTTCTTCAGAACGGAATCGTTATCAAAACTGTATGACCATTTCTAATGTCGGTCTGGCTTCTGTTGTTTCAGATCCTTTTGGCAAGACGGCTTCCAACATTATGAAAGAAGTCATGAAATCCAATGTGATCGATGATGACAAGATCCTAAAGCTCGTTCACAAAAACTGTAAGAACAAAGATAAGATACTGGACTCTCTTCATGGCTATCACATTGAATCGGATCAACGATTCAAGATGGAAAAATCTTTGGATCATATGGAATATTTAGATCAGCTCATTGATTCATGCGAAGTGGAATTGATTAAGCGTGCGTATCCTTTTCGCAGATCTTTTCAGCACATCACACAAATAAAAGGAATCAGTGCTTTATCTGCTATTCTTATCATCTCTGAAATAGGAATTGATATGTCTCAGTTCGAATCCGACAAACAGCTTGTCAGTTGGGCCGGACTTTCTCCTGCCAACAACGAGAGTGCCGGCAAGAAAAAGTCAGTCCGTATCTCAAAAGCTGGACAGTATCTCAAACCTCTGCTTGTCCAATGTGCTTTATCGGCCATCAAAGATAAGACATCTTATTTTGGAAGAAAGTATTCCAATATCAAGAAACGACGAGGTCATAAGAAAGCAATCATTGCGATCGCACGCATGATGCTGGTCAGCATCTACCACATGATCCTTACAGGAGAAGAATTTAATCCATGTGACCATGAATCCTTTATGGATCCAAAACCAAACGCCAATCCTTCACTTACAGTTGAAAAAGCATTGAACTTTTTAAAACAATCTGGCATTGATATTTCTTCTATTCCAGTCAACTTATAAATTTTTTCGATATCTTTTACCTCCTGTTTTTAAGTCGGCCCTTTTTGCGCATTTTTATTCACACTTCCACCTCTTCAAAATGTACTCCCATTATAACACATTCCTTCCAAAAGCTAAGTGAAATTTATGCTTTCTAAAAAATACTGCTTCTAAACGTTTGTCCCCCAGAATTTCTTTCGTATATGATGAAGAGAAGACAGCTTCTGATAAGGATAACTAGAGATCAGTTGTTTTACCTCTTTTGCAGGATCTGCATAAACATATACTATATCTGCTGACGCAAACAATTGTTTTTGTGCCAATTGTCTGGTGATCACACACAATTGCTGATGATCCTCATAGTCGAAGGAATCCATCAACATGCACGATTTTTCAATAATGACTATATAAACATACTGTTCCTGTGTGATCGTGTATACTTGAATCCCATCAATTCTATCCAGCCTCTGCTTTACGATATCTATTTGTTCGACAGGAACATATGCAGTCATTGCACTGACTTCCTTCACCTTTGCCGATACGTCCATGACACATGCATGACCAGGCGTCTTACGTAAAGCTTTCCATAAGTGACAACTCTGCGCATCTTGCAATTCTCCACGGACATAAACATGCAGAATATCCTCTAACACACGATAAGCAAAAACTGTTACCTGCTGTTCATCCAACATTTTCAACAGCTGGTCTGTTACAGTATCTGGCAATACAGCCGTTGTCCTGTAATGATCGTTCTTTTTATCATATAATAAACCGCCATAAAACAATATGATTTGTTTAGTATCAAATAGATCGAGCAGACTGGAATAGCAGGCTAAAGGATATGGTGTATGCAAAGCAAATTGCACACCTTGTTCCTGGAGACGGCGAAAAGTGATTCTTTCCTGATGCCGATGGTCTAAATCAAAAACAGTTAAGTCACATAAATAAAACCGATGATGGCTGCGTATCATCGGAAGATGCAAACGATTGACCAGATAAGCGATTGCAATACCAATTAAAGTATCTAAAATCCGATTACATGCGAATAGATAAGGATTTGCATCATGAATATGAGAAATAGTGATGCTCATAAAGACGACGCATGATATATAAGACGCACTGGTTTGTTTCAACAATACTGTCGTATAAATGATTGGAATGATCAATACAGAAATCAAAACAGCATGAAAAAGCCAGTGATCGATTCCTGCTGCCTGTTCGATCAATAAACCAATTAGTCCAAAGAAGCCACCGTTAAAAGTTCCGATCACTCGATTACGGCCTGTTTTGATCGTAGAAGCGGTATCTTTCTGCATACATAAAACGGCAGCAATGCATGAATAAAACACAACACCCTGCCCTTGCCGAAACTCATTGACCAATAGACATAAAAAAACCGCAATTGCTGATTTTATGATTCGTTTCCCTATATGAGGCAATGAAAGCATAAGGTCCTCCTTTTTCACTCCCCCTATTATAAAGACAAATCTTTACCCATGCAAGTGAAAACGTTCCATCATCTTGCCGACTGGCATCTGCATCCAAAGAGCATTCGCAGCCGTTATTGCAGACAACGGCGTTTTTAAAAGCAATATTTTTTCTTCTTTTGCCTTGTTGATCAAAGATTGGCTCACAAAGTCACAATGAGCCAGAACGATACAGCTTGCTTCGCTTTCTAATATAGAGGAAAGTCTTTCTTTATTATTTTCTATGATTACCAATGCATGATGAAAATCAAATGCTTGCTTATCAGGAAGACAAATAAAATGTTTGATCAAAGATACATGCAAAGGCGAAGCAACCACCTCCCCTTGCATTGCTTTTTGTATCTCTTTCCATTCAAATTGTTCAATCAGATGATCACAAAACTTGATATCTCTTGTTAATAGCCGTAACAGATGACACAAAGGAACATATCCAATATCTTTTCCATCCTTATCTTGCACAATAATCTTATCAATATCCTTGCAATGCAGATGTTCATATATCGTTTTAATTGTCGTGTCACGATCGACATATAGACAATGGTCTTCTATGCTTGGATAAAACATACGCATACGATCATCCTCCCACACTTTATATTTCCCCCATTGAAGCTGACTATGCAAAACATGCAGCGATACATCTGTCATTTTTAAAGAATGAAATTTTTCGGTTCCCCTATATTCCCATAAAACTATAAAAAAGATGAGCCGATATCAGCTCATCTTTTATCGATTAAATGTGTTCTTCAGCAAGTGCTTTCAAACGATTACGACGTTTCATAGCGTCTTTCTTCGTCTTTTCAAACATCTCGTATGCTGTTTCACCTTTTAATTTAGGCAATTGAGAGAAACGAGTTTCACTCATCATGAAGTCTAACATCTTATCGTAATCTGGATCTTTAGAGTCAATTGTAAGTGGAGTCTCTAGATCAGGATTGTAACGATACAGATCAACATAACCACATTCTACAGCTTTTGCCTGTGTCTTTTGATGGTTGCTCAATCCACCCTTGATACCATGTTCTGCACAAGGGCTGTAAGCTAAGATCAAAGATGGTCCGTTGTAAGCTTCTGCTTCTTTGATAGCTTTCAATGTCTGGTTCTTGTTAGCTCCCATTGCAATGCTGGCAACATATACATGTCCATAAGCCATTGCAATCTGTCCAAGATCTTTCTTGGCAGTTGTCTTACCACCAGCAGCAAATTTAGCAATACTTGCAGCCTGAGATGATTTAGAAGACTGACCACCAGTGTTAGAATAAACTTCTGTATCCAATACAAGGACATTTACATTCAGATCATTTGCTAATACATGATCCAATCCTCCATATCCGATATCATAAGCCCATCCGTCACCGCCGACGATCCAGATTGATTTGCTGATCAAATCTAAGTTAGCTAATTCTTTTACTTCAGCAATGTCTGATTTAGCAGCTAATTCTTTGATCGTTGGAGCAACTTCACGTTCTGCATCACGATTGCCATGTACTTCGATATATTTTGTGAATGCTTCTTTCAAAGCAGGTTCAACATTTTCCATGTTGTCTTCCATTACTTTTAAGATATGTGCTTCTTTATAATTTTGAGCAAGAGCCATACCATAGCCGAATTCAGCATTGTCTTCGAACAATGAGTTAGCCCAAGCAACACCTTCTCCATTCTTATCATTTACAAATGGTGTAGAAGGAGTAGAAGAACAGTAGATCATTGAGCATCCTGTAGCGTTAGCTACTAACATGTCGCGACCGAATAATTGTGATACTAATTTATAGTATGGAGTTTCACCGCAACCTGGGCAAGAACCTGATACTTCAAAGTAAGGCATCAGGAACTGAGAACCTTTTACCGTATCCGTTGAGAAGTAATTGCTCTTATATTCTGTGTGTTTGAACAGATAATCAGCCAATGGTTCTTCATCCAATTTAACATTGATATCCACCATTTCCAATGCTTTGTTACCAGCTTTGCCTGGACATTCAACAGCACACAATCCACAACCAACACAGTTTGCTGGAGAAACCTGAATACGATATTTCAAGTTTTCTACACCTTTACCCATTGCCTGGATCGTATCAAATTCCATTGGAGCATTAGCAACTTCTTCGTCAGTCAACAAGAATGGACGAATCGTAGCATGCGGACAAACATAAGAACAGATACCACATTGGATACAGTTCTCTGGATGCCATGTTGGAACCTGAACCGCAATTGTACGTTTTTCTTCAAATGCAACATTATTGCGGATAGAACCATCCAGCAAGTTGTATTTTGTAAATGCAGACACAGGCATATCGTAACCTTCCAAGCCGTTGATAACAGCTACATGGTTATCGAAGTATTCGTCACCTGTCAATTTGCGGTTAGCATCGTATGGCAATTCTGCCCAGCTTGGATCAACAGGAATTTCTTCCATTCCATCTTTACCGGCATCAATAGCCTTGTAGTTTAACTGTACGATTGCATCACCTTTTTTACCATAGGACTTCTTAGCAAATGCTTTCATCAATTCCAAAGAAGTTTCCAATGGCATGATCTGCTCATTCAATGCGAAGAACGCAGACTGCAGGATCGTATTTGTACGACGTCCCATACCGATTTCTTGTGCAATCTTTGTTGCATTGATGATATACAGTTTTGCATGTTTCTTAGCCAACTGTGCTTTCATGCGGTTTGGCATGTGATGAACGATCTCATCTTTTGAGAACGTTGTATTCAACAGGAATGTACCTCCATCTTTCAAGTTGCGTACCATGTCATATTTGAACATGTAGGCATCCAATGAACAAGAGATAAAATCTGCATTGTTAATATAATAAGTAGAGCGAATTGGAGAGTTGCCGAAACGTAAGTGAGAACGTGTAACACCTCCGGCTTTCTTAGAATCATATGCAAAATATGCCTGTGCATATTGATCAGTGTTATCACCAATGATCTTTACAGTTGATTTATTTGCTGAAACTGTACCATCTGATCCAAGACCCCAGAACAAGCATGATGTATAATCACCATTGATCTGGAAGCTTTCATCTGCAGGCAAGCTCAAGTGTGTCAGATCATCTTCAATACCGATCGTGAAGCCATGGATCATCTTATCTTCTTTCAAGTGATCAAATACAGCTTTCACATGGCAAGGTTGTGTATCTTTAGAACCTAAACCATAACGACCGCCGATAATTTCGATATCTTTACGATCTTTCAGTGCTGCAACAACATCCAGGTACAGAGGTTCACCCATTGCACCGGATTCTTTTGTACGATCCAATACAGCAATTTTCTTAACTGTAGCAGGCATCACTTTGAACATATATTCTGGTGCGAACGGACGATACAAATGAACTTTGATCATACCAACTTTTTCACCCTGTGCCATCAAAGCATCAATTGTTTCATGAGCCGTTTCTGTAATAGAACCCATTGCAATGATGATGCGTTCAGCATCAGGAGCACCATAATAAGTAAATGGAGCATAATGACGACCTGTGATCTCAGAAATCTTTTCCATGTAGTCTGCAACGATTGCAGGAACTTTTGCATAGTGTTCATTACGAGCTTCCATACCTTGGAAGTAAATATCGTCGTTTTCAGCACCACCACGAGTTACTGGATTTGTGTGCGGATTCAACGCACGTTTACGGAATGCTTCCAATGCATCGTAATCGATCAGGTCTTTATATAATTCTGTATCGAAAACTTCTACTTTTTGAATCTCATGAGATGTACGGAAACCATCAAAGAAATGAATGAAAGGAACACTTGCTTTAATTGCAGCCAAGTGTGCAACACCAGCAAGATCCATTGCTTCCTGTACTGAATGAGAAGCTAACATACATACACCAGTCTGACGGCAAGCGTAAATATCCTGATGGTCACCAAAAATATTCAGTGAACGTGATGCGATTGCACGAGCAGATACGTGCAATACACCTGGTAAGCACTCACCAACCATCTTATAAATGTTTGGAATCATCAACAACAGACCCTGAGATGCAGTGAAAGTTGTAGCTAATGCACCAGCCTGCAATGCACCGTGAACAGCACCAGCTGCTCCACCTTCGGACTGTAATTCAGCAACTTTTACAACGCTGCCGAAGATGTTCTTGCGCCCTTGATTTGCCCATACATCAACAACCTCTGCCATTGGAGAGGAAGGAGTGATTGGGTAAATAGCGCTTAGCTCGGTAAACGCATACGCATTATGCGCAGTGGCAGTATTACCATCCATTGACATAAATGTCTTTGCCATTTGAAATTTTCCTCCTTGCGTAAACTTTACTTAATCATTATAGAACGAAATGTTTGTTTTTTAAAGTTTTTTTTGCAAATTTCCTTTGTCTATTTCCCGTTTATTTTACAAAGCACATAAACTGGGGAAAGACTGTGAAATCTTCCTTGCGAAAAAAAAGGCAGAGAAATATTCTCTGCCGGCAAACGCTTTATAAGACCAATCGTGTCGTCGATCTTTTATTCAATGAGTCTACAAGAATCACATTGATCTGATGCATCGTTGAGCTTTGGATATTGATCTTGCATTCTTTTTGTTCACTGCCGCCATCAATTTGAAAGATGCACTCTTTCGTAGCAGAGATAGCATAACATCCATACTGTAATTGTGATATCGCTGCTTGATAATCATTTTCTTTCGATAAAGTGACTTTTTGATTTCCCACTGTCAGCACCATTTCATCTATATTTTCTGGATGACACAGATATCCTCTTTCATCTTTTGACCAAAGCCGAAACTGGATGCCTCCCTTTTGTTCTTCTTGTTCCTCTTTTGTGATAAAACTTGGAATTTGCCAATCTTCTTTAGCTGGCGAAACAATGACACAATGAGCATCCTTTGCAAACACGATTGTACAGTAGGAACGTTTCGATTGCCCATCTAATGCATAAAGATACTGACCTTCTTTTGCAAAAAGACTATATCGCCCGGAATCGATCTGCTCTATTTCTTGTTGAAACTGATTAGCAGGGTCCAGCAGAATTGTTTTTTCCATACCCGCTTTTTGCAAGATCAATTCCAACGGCTGTTCTATTTCTTCACCCTTTACAAGCAATGTAGAGGTGCCTGTCTTTAACAATGGCAAGATTGCTACAACCGCATGTGCATCACCATCTACAGTGAACGCAGCATGCTGTGTCTCACTTTTTCCATCCACACGATAAGTCACATTTTGATCTTGATACTGTGTAACCACATACTGTCCATCTTCGAGACCTGTTATTGTTGTTTCATATCCGTTTCCTGCATCCAAACATACTTGTTTTTCAAAACCTGGCCGCGTGATCAGAAAGAACCATGTTCCCCCATCATTTCCATTTAAATCATCAACTTTTGCTTGCAGTCGTACGCTGCCTTTCGCTCTATTATCATCAAACAAAATATTGACATGTACTTCTGCAGATTCCAATGCTATTTCACCATTTGAAATCGTTTGTTCCCCTATTTGGTAAACAGCACTCTGATTTCCTGCTGTCTTTAATTGGTAGCTTCCTTGCTGTAAATGATCGATCATCCCCAGCCATTGATTTCCCTCGTTCAATAATAGATCCCATTGCTGTTCATCATGTGCCACATTGACCCAGACGCTAAAGGAAGTATCCGGTTTTTCTTTTCTCTTTCCATCCCATTTCCAAGCTTCAATAAGCAACATGCCTTTTGATAGATCCTCTGTTTTTTCAATGATCTTGATATTGTGCATATCCTGATCCACATTAACAACAGCTTTTGTTTCTTCCTTTCCATCCACTAAATAACAATAATTTCCTGTACTTTCACCTAATAGTTCATATCTTCCCTTTTCTAATCCCGTTATTTTCTCTCTCCAAGCATTCTCTTTCTCTAATTGTATGGAATGCATGGACTGTTCGCCCTGCAATACCATCGATAACACAGTGGAATCAAAGGGAGGTTTCAAACAGTCACAATCTAGATCTTGGCGGTATCCTTGTATATACAAAGTACCTGTTTGCTTCACTCTTTCTTTAAATACAAATGTGATCTTACAATCTTGTGTGATCTCATACTGTGCAATTGCTCTTTGTTGTCCATTCACCAAAGTATGGTCATATAAAGCATATGCATTGTTATTTACAAAGAACTCATATGTTCCTTTCGTTACCCTTTGCTGTATCTGGAACTGATTTTCTTTGCAAAAAGCTAACATTTCATAGAACTGTTTGCCAATCATACGCACAGTAAAAAGCGCATCATCAGCAATTTCTATATTCGAACCTTGAGCGTTCTTTATCTGTATATTCATTGTAAGCAAAGGACGTGTATCCTGTTCCTGCAACACTGCCTGTATTTTCACCAGAGAGCATTCCACTTTAAAAGTGATCGCATTGTAACTTTGCATCTCGTTTAAATAAAAACAAACCGTCTGATCAAGAGAACGCAGCGTATATTCACCTGCCGGCAAACATCGCAATTGTTGATGCCATTCATTTTCCGCATCTAAACAAATTGCCGTTTGTTCTTTTTGACTAATCAATTGCAGATGAAGACTCTGATTTGTACATTCATAGAATGTATCTTCCTTTTGACAGCAGCCGTTAATTTCGAGTATGCCCCCTGCTGCTTTCTCGATGATCACTGCTTCATAACTGCCGTTTTGTATCTGAAAACAACCATTTTCAGCAAATTTTCCATTGACTTTGATTTGCGCGTAAGGATCTTGTTCATCCTGTATGCAAATCATGCCAAAAGGGAGATCATACAGCGTATATGTGAATTGATTAGCTGCATTTAAAACCACCTCTTGCTCGCCAAGAACACTTTGCACACGAATGTAACTTATTCCTGCCGTCTCTAATTCATAAGCTCCTTGCCTATTTTCGATAAACTTGTGTAAGACCAACGTATTATCACAATGTTCTTTGATCAATACGACATAAACATCTTCCTGTTCAACAGCAAACTTTCCTTGTTCATAAACACAGCCGTTGATTTCAAATAAGATGCGCTGCCCCCCTTGGAGACGAATCTCATAAGTCCCTGGTAAAATACCTTCTATCAATAATTCTTGTCCATCATTCGCCAAAGTATACATGCTATGCATGTCATTTCCGATCAATGCAAAGGAAAGCTGATCACAACACAATTCTTCATTTTGATACATTATATGCAAACAAGGCATCACTGGAAACGCATCTATTACTTCCAAGTGCATATCGCACGCATCCAGATAAATCGTACCATTTTCTACTACTTCTCCGTTTACTTTCCAGCAGCATGGTTCTTCCCCTATCTCACAAAGCGTGTATTCTCCTTTTTGCAGATCATCAAATACAACAGTAAATCCATTATCCGCATTTAATTCAAATGGTACTTCTATCCCGCATCCGCACAACTGCATCGAATAGCTTGCATCCTGTGGAGGAATATGCAAGCATCCTTGTTCATCTACACATTTCTTTTCGACAGACAATATACCATCATGACAATGAAACTGATCGATCAAGCGGATAGAATGGTTCTTTCCATCCAGAACAACCATTGCACCGGCACATATCTGGTCATCCACCTGATAAAGCACATGATATCCCATTGTATCTTTTTGGATGATTCGCACATAATCTCCCTGCAAACCAGCAAGGATTGCCTGCCAGCGATTGCTTTCATTCAACGAAATTTCTTTGTAGCAGTGATCCCCTTCTATTATGACGATTGCTTCAAATGAAGCATCTGGAGTTACAAGCTGATGCTGACAATCGACGATACAAATAGAGAAATGAAGCGTTGTAGCGGATAAGAGCGGGTTGATGATCTTCACTTCTTGCAAATCCTTTTGCACCTGAACCAACGCATCTTCGCTAAAGACCCCATTAATAAGATAACGTTCATTTCCTCCATACAGTTCTTCTATTCGATAGATACCGTAAGCTAATCCTTCTACATACACACACCATTGATTTTCAACATTTAACACCACTTCTTGTCGGGTCTTTTCACCTGTGATACAGACCGTATAACGCTCCATACACGATGGATGCATCCAATGGCCATGCTCATTTTCAATCCATTTTTCAATACGTATGCTACCACAATCTTCTTCTTTTAGATTTAATATGCGTATCTCATGCAGTCTTCCATCATCAATCACAACTCTTGCATGATGGCTCCATTCCCCTTGATCCACGCTATATAATACATGTTCTCCCTCTACTTCACGAATATCATAGCATCCTTTCGCCAGATCCTGTAACAAGACACAATAGGCATTTTCTTCTTTTAACATCAGTATTTCTTGATAGGCAAAGGAATGCAGACGAATTGCAAAACAAGCATGATTACTTGGACGCGTCAAATTGCCATTTTCATCTTCTTCATATTTGCAGATCTGCAATTTCCCATTCCGTTTTGTCTCATTGACCAACAGGATATCTGCCCCTTTGCAAGGCCCGATTTCGATACAGCCGTCTAATACAGGCGTTCCATCGCTAAATTGGATCGTGCTGGTATACTCTTTTGCATCTAATTCCTTGATCTGATAACAGCCAGGGCATAAATCTGCCAGCTCTGCACAAAAATGATTCTCTTTCGTCAGATAAAAGGAATAAGCTGTTCCACATCCGGCAACATTTACTACAAAGCAGTCAGCTTCTTTTGGCATAGTCAGAGTGCCGCCCTCCGTTTTGATCCGTTTGCGAATACGAAAAGATGGCCGAAAAAATGTAGAATTCTTTTGATAGAGAATATCTACCTGCACACATTCATCTTGTATCGCAACGTCTCCGCTCAAGTTTGCTTCTCCATCAACTTCATACAAGATCGTGTAGCCATTGGCATCATGCGCTTTGATAGTGTACATGCCCGGTGTCAAATCATATAAAACAATGGCAAAATCATTCATTTCATTCAAATTTACTGTCTGTACATCATCATTTCCCGCAATTTCTACTTGAAAATAACAATCTTTAGGTGTTGTCAACACACATTGTTCATCCATCACAAATACTTTTATTTGCAATGCTGCTTTTTCTTGTGTCTGTTCTAAGAGCATAAGGGAATGCTCTTCTTTTTCTAACGCTAAAGCAGTCTCCATCCTTGTATCATCTAAATATGCCTGCGTATTGTCATGAGCAATGAGAGAATACTCGCCTTTCGGCAGTTTCAATACCGTTTCATAGTGATTGTAAGCATTGAGTTCTACCCATTGGCGGCTCTTGTTCGAAACAAATTCATACTGATAGATACGATCCCCTTTTGGCAAATGCTGTCCAGAAGTTCCTTCTTCCAATACATGAATATGAAGTTGACAAACATCTCTAAACAGCTGCATGGTAAGTTCCTTGACTGGTGTTTCTTCTGTTAATTGAAATCGAATTTGGTTTCCATCTACATTCTCTCCGTCTATGATTGTATGAATACAGCAACGATCATCTTCTTTGATAACATGCTGTGTTCCATTGACCAAAGATAGTGTATACCAGTCAAGCGGTAAATGCTGTACCTTGATTTCTGCCGTATCATCCACAAATGATAATTTCTGTATGATCATACCACCGTTCGCCTGGCTGATCAAAACTTGTATCTCATCTTCATTTTCCATAGGAAAACTATCATCTTTATGAACGATCAGCCGAAATCCGGCTATCATGGATGCAGTACATGTCTGCAAAAAAGCAGGTCCTTGTATTTTTCGATATCTCTGCATACAGATCCTCCTTGTCCCCGGCATATTCGCCTATTGCACACTTCAGTATATGTAGAGACATCCATTTTGATAGCCTTTTTTTTCATATTCATAAAAAAAAGAGGCTGTAACGAAATAGAAGATTTTAATTAAACGAATCTGTCTATTGAGGTTACGACCTCTTTTTTCTTTTCTTTACTTTGAAATTGTTTCAATTCTCCCAATTATCCCTGTTTTTTGGCATTATGAAAACACCTATTGTGGAAAACCCATCAACATTATTTATGCTTGTGCTTTTTTTCTTGTTTTTTTGTTATGATATTTCATCAGATTAAAGCCTACGCACACCAACAGGAACTCCATTTCTACATTTTTGATGCTTCTCCTATGTAATCTGTCATAAGCATAATCTTCTTTTATCACTCCAAATGCTCCTTCGCTTTGTATGGATCTTTGCACTCGATGATGGATTCCTTCTTCGCTATTTAGTTTTTTTCTCGCTGTTCTTTCAAACTCCTCAAGTATCGGATTCACGCTTATCGTTCGATCTCCCTTGGCTTTCGTACATTGAGATTTGAGTGGGCAATCCGTGCATTTGCCACAACTGTGCGTTTGATTGATTCGATAATATTTGCTTCTCTTATCAACCGTTTCATTGATACAGCCAAATTCATGTCCTGCCGGGCAGATATATCTTCCATTTCCATTTCTGTTCCAGTTTGATTTGATGAATGTTTTTTTCTTGTAGCTCGTTTCTTTTTCTTTTGAATACATCATATATTTGATATAGGCTTCCATATCATTTTCTAAACAGAAGAAATAATTATCATAGGATCCATATCCTGCATCCGCTACTACTGTTTTAGGCATCCTGTTATAAAGTGCTCTGAATGTTTCAAGAAATTTGATAAATGTCTTTTGATCGGTTCTATCCTGATAGATACAAGCCAATTGGATATATTCGCTGCTTACTGCTATCTGTGCATTGTATCCTGCCTTGAAGATTCCTGTCTTCATGTAATGGTCCTCTTTCATGTGCATCATCGTTGCATCGTGGTCTGTTTTCGAACAGCTGTTTCTGTCAGGTCCGCATAGTTCAATTCTTTCCAAACAGTTTTGCAGTGTTTCTTTGTATTTCATCAATTCATCATAATAACGCTGAATCTGGCTTTTTCGCTTACCTTTTCCATAAATGAAAGTGATTCCCTCTTGTTCAACGATATGAAAAATTTGGTTAGCCATATTCTCTATGTCTTTTATTGTCCACTCCTCTTTTTGAGATGCTTCAATACGATCACCCAGTTTCTTGACCCATTCGTTTAATCGAGTGAATATTTTATCTCTTGTTTTGATTGCGGTCTTTTTCCAGATGAAAGTAAACTTGTTGGCATTGGCCTCAAGCTTGGTTCCATCAATATAAACCGTATCATGATCAATTGACGGATCTAATATCTCAATTGATTCAAATATATCTCTAAAAATGAATTGGATGTCATATTTTAAATACTTTTGGATGAAACGATGAAATGCCATGTGACTTGGCGTTTCCTCCTGCATCAAGAACATGAAACGGATGTCCGTTCTACAGCTTTTTTCAATATCTCTTAGACTATAAATATGATTCATGAACGCAAACAGGATGACTTTGATCATCTTGAAGGGATTATATTCTTCACGCCCTCTGTGAGCAGGGTGATCAAGATATTTGTTCCAGTTGACTCCTTCCATCACTTCAAGAAAACTGTACACCGGATCAGAAGAATCGATCTTTTTTTCACAATCCAGTGGTAAAATCATCTGAAATGCGGTATAATTCCTATTGCTCAAATAGGAATGATTTAGCTCTAACACTTCGATGTTTTTCATAGCTAAATTATACCAAAAAATGCATCCTTTCTCTTTCGAGATTAGATGCATTTTTTATTTTTGGCTATTCCTTATTCGTTACAGCCTCTCTGTTTGTATTATTTTTTCCCTAATAAACGGAACATATTTTTCTTATATACTTCTACACCTGGCTGATTGAATGGATTTACATCTAACATCAATACTGACATTGCACATGCACGGAAGAAGAAATAGCACATATAACCAAAGCTTTCTGCACTCATATCTTCCATCGTCAGCACTAGATTAGGTACTCCGCCTGTATTTACATGCGCTTCTAAGGTTCCCTGTGCTGCCATCTTGTTGACCCAGTCAACCGATTTTCCGCTTAAATAATTCATATGATCCAAATCTTCTTTATCCGATGGGAAAGTAATATCCAAAGTTGGCTTATTGACCATCAAGATTGTCTCAAATAAAACTTTCTTTCCTTCTTGAACAAATTGTCCTAATGAATGAAGATCTGTTGAGAAAATAGCTGAATCAGGTAAAATTCCTTTTTCTTCTTTTCCTTCGCTTTCTCCAAACAGCTGTTTCCACCATTCAGCCAACATGCCCATTTGCATTTCATAGCTGACCAGCATTTCCACATCATATCCCTGATTTTGCAAGATACGACGGCAAACAGCATACTGATAAGCCGTATTTTTGTCCAGATCGCTTGTAGCAAGATCATCGTATGCTTTTTTCAAACCACTCATGATAGCATCGATATCGATTCCCGCAACTGCAATTGGCAACAATCCAACAGGCGTAATGACAGAATAACGTCCGCCAATATCATCTGGGATAACAAATGTTTCATAGCCTTCTTTATCCGCTACGTCTTTTAACACGCCGCGTGCCTTGTCAGTAGTTGCTACGATACGGTTTTTTGCTTCATCTTTATATTTTTCTTCCATGAATTGTTTTAACAAACGGAATGCCAAAGATGTTTCCGTTGTCGTTCCTGATTTGGAAATTACATTGACACAGACTTCTTTGTCTTTGATGTAGTCCAGTACCTGTGCAATGTATGTGCTTGAGAATGTATTTCCAATAAAAATGATTTCCGGTTTTTTATTCGCATAAAGGCCATTGATCATCTCAATAGCTGCTCGTGCTCCTAAATAAGAACCACCGATTCCGCAAACAAGGAAAACATCGCACATATCGCGCATCTTTGCAGCAGTTGCCTTAATACGGGTAAATTCTTCTTTATCATATGTATTTGGCCATTCAACCCAACCTACATAATCATTCCCTTTGCACTCTTTGTTCATCAATTGCTGATGCAGACGATCAACTGTTTCTTGATAGTCTTTCACGTTTTCTTTTAAGAACGCATGTTTTGTTTCGAGATTAATCATAACTGTTCCTCCTGTTATATGCTTCTTCGATCCAATCATCGATCTTCTCAGCAAGCGAGCGAAATCCTATTTTCTGATCTGGATATGGTGCGCTCGGATGCCGATAACGGGGATAGCGCTTTTTTGGAGCATTTACGGCTTTCAATGACAAACGAAAATGGATGCCGTCTTCATCTATATCCAATATCTTTACGCGAACTCGTTCATTTACGCTGACAAATGTATGTACATCCCGCACATAGCGCTCACTTATCTCTGAAATATGAATGAGTCCATTATGAGAGCTGTCCAACGAAACAAAAGCTCCATAAGGCATGATTCCTGTTACAACTCCCTCTACAATATCTCCAATCGAATAGCGCATCTGCTCACCTCGTGACATATTATAGCACATCTTTTTAAATATTTGTGGTATAATGAAAAATGTAATCCAAAAAAAGATAACGAGGTGATAGTATGGTTATTTCCCCGTCATTCTACCCGCTGATCGCAGCATTATTAGCAAATGTGGCAGCCCAGGTGTTAAAACTGTTTATTTTTTATTTCCGCAGTAATCGCTGGGATCTGCATCAGGTCATTTCCTGCGGAGGATTTCCGAGTTCTCATAGTTCTACTGTAATTGCTTTAGCAACTGCAATCGGATTACAGGAAGGTTTTGACTCTGCTTTATTTGCAATTACCTGCATTATTGCCCTCATCGTGATCTACGATGCTGTCAATGTGCGCTATTATGCTGGAAAAAATATACAGTTAACAAAACAATTGATCAGCGATATCGAAGAAATGCAAAAAGTAAATTTCTCTGATCCAATTTATCATGAAAAGATCAAAGACGTACTTGGACATAAATTTGTAGAAGCGATCGGCGGAATCATCTTAGGTTTATTAGTGGCTTTTTTATTAGCACCTTTGATGACAGTTTGAGGAGGTTAATATGAACGAAAAAAAAGTAGAAAAAGTACTCGATAAGATTCGTCCGTATATCCAGCGAGATGGCGGTGATGTCAGTCTGGATCATTTAGACGGAAATATTGCTTATGTACGTTTTCATGGTGCCTGCGTTGGTTGTATGGCAATTGACGATACATTTTACGGCGGTATCCGTGATTTATTATTAGAAGAACTTCCTGAATTGGAGGATGTGCGTATCGAAGAATCCTCTTATATGCGTACCCAGTATTAAAAAACTGTTTCTAAAATTGAAACAGTTTTTTTTGCGCTATTGCATCTGCAGCTTCTTAAGTTCTTCTTCCATATGATGACGAAAGCGAAATTCCTCCACATCCTGTAAACCGATATAAAATATTTGATCGATATCTTCTTGATTAAATAAATATACCGACTTGGAGTCGATCATTCCTTCGGGATACAGACATGCGCAATAATCATAGATTCTTTTACTATGTACTTCGCGCTGCACCCTGCCGCAGATCATTAATTTCTTATCTCCTTGTTTTAATGTAACTACGCTGCCCAACGGCAAATACTCTTTGATAACTTGCTCCTTAATACTCTACTTTTATACGAAAACCGAGACCTGCAATAAATCCCAATTTGCTTCCAAATTCCCATTCTTTATTCTTATGTGAATATGTCAGTTCCGCCTCCGCACTTCCTAAGGACAGACTTCCAGTCAAAGTAACTTTCGCGCCAAATAATTCAAAAGCACATTGTGCCTCTCCAGTTAATGCAGCAGCTCCTGCCTTCAATGAAAGGGTCTGTTCCGCTTTTGACAAAACCGCTTCTGCCTGTGCATAAACCGTCCCTATTGAACCAGTCAACTTTGTTGACGCTTTGACAAATGGAATATCGCTTTGTAATGCAAGAGATGCCTGTGCCAAATACGCCTGTAAACCAACATATCCAATCAATTGCGGTGCTATGGCGCCTTCTTCATCAAATAATGAAGCCTGTACCTCTGCTTTTAAAACACCTGATAAGATGTTTGTTTCTAAAGTTGTTTTGATGATAGAAACACTTTTTGATATCACTGTTTGAAAAGTGTTGAAGCGACAGGCAGCACCTGCCCCCATCTTGAAAAATCCCGCATCTTTCACTGATCCAGATCCTGGTTTAATTACGTAATGGTTGAAATGGTGGGTAAAGGAAGAAACTGTCATTTGTTCTTGTTTTCGTTGTAACACTTGCTCAGCTTCTTGCACAGCTTGAATCCGATACCCACAGTAAAAGGATAATCCCAGTAACTTTTGCATGAATTGATTTTTTATCGATCCAATATATGCGATGCCTTCCACATATCGAATTGCTTGTTGGACCTTCTTCTCAATCAATTCATAGGTTGCTGTATCTATCACCATTATTTATATAAAGCAAGCTGCATCAGTTCTTCTATACAGGCAAGCAAAACTGCCTGCTCTTTTTTATCTGTCACGTGCTCACAAGCATGGTAACATTGAAGCAATAATGCATATAACTGTAGATCTTGGCCTTCCTTTTGTCTAATATACAACGTTTTGTGCCTGTTGTTTCAGCATGCTGTCTGCATCCTGATAAGATTGCGCAGTTTGACGAAGATAAGTTGCATATTGTTCTACTACCTGTTCATAGCGCTCAAAAACAGGCAGCAATTGTAGAAAACGCTCCTGTAAAGCAAATCCTGCCGGTGAATCCCAGCTCAAATGCAATTGACGCATTTTTGCCGTTACTTCATTCAAACATGTACGCAATTGTCCATTATAAACCTGCAGCTGTCCTGCCATCTCATTGACTTCTTGCGATCGAATATGAACATGATCCATTTTGATTCCTCCCTCAATAACGCAAGCGATTTGCCATTACCATACATTCCTGTTGCAAACGTGCATAAATCGATGCACTTTCACGAAGATATGCAGCATATTCATCCAAGACCAGTTTCATTTGATCAAAGTCCTTTTGAAAATTTCGCACCTGGGCCGCAAAAGCCGTATAGTCCTTTCCTTGCCACGCACCTTGCATCTGGTCCAATAATTGGTAGATACGATGATAGATATCTGCATATCGTTGCGCTTGTTGTGATATGTAAGAAGCATTTTGTAATAATTGATTCATGTCTACATTGATTTTCATAGATTCCCCTGCTTTCTTCTATCAATCTCTTAGAAAACAATCAATATATCTCCTCGAACAATACCTGTTTCACTCAAGGTCTTTCCTTTTTTTATTATTTCATTTGTTCGCGGATTGCAGAAAAAGTGTTCTCCTTCTTGTACTGCACATCCATATTGCTCCTTGATCCAGTTCAAACATATTTCTAACAAAATCTCTGTATCTGCAAATAATGCCAGTTCCATATCGTAAATTTTTAAAAACTGCGGAAAATGCACTTCTACTAATATCGTGTCCTTCATTTATCTCTGTCCCAAAGAACGATTCGTTGTTCTGTTCCATTTAAGCGGACGATCATCTCATTATTTTTGCAACTTGCTGTTCGAAACCCGTATTGATAACCAAATTCTTCCATACCACAACCGATCCAGCATAAGGTTGCATCATATCGATGTTGCGCAACAAATCGTCTAGTATTTTCTTCTCCTCCCCACCCTAAGAAAAGCGAGTAAGTCTCTTTATACTTTCTTGCAGCATCCCAGGCAACAAGATAGGAACGAATCTTTTCTTCTTGTGCAGGATCACCATATAAAAGGATCATCAAACCTCGCGGCTGCCAAAAAAACAATTCTCCCTCCTCATTTTCTCCAATACTGCTCCATCCCGCACTAGCAAAAAAAGAATGTGGTTTTTGATAGATCTTCTTGTCTCTTGTTTTTAGACAAATATAGCTATAAGCTTCTTCTTGAAAAACGATTCCACAATCTTCATGATTTGAAACAGGTAAATTTCCCTGATGAAACCACTCACTCAAAAGCGTTTTGTCCTTGCTTGCAATGCTCATCTTGACAAACGATGCCGGCAATAGTGAAAGCAAGCTATACTCCAGCTGCTGCACGGAGAAAAAGATCGTGTGCCGCTCAGCCAGTTTCACAAAACGTTTTAATACATCGGGCAGCGGTTGAAACAGCATTAAGGAATCGATCCAAATATAACTATGTTGTACCTCTCTTTCCAAATGAAACAATAAGATACTTCTTTCTCTATCTTTTTGAAGTGAAAAAGAATCACTGCTATCCGAAATTCGGTAGTGTTCATTTTGGTTGTCATCCAACAATGACCCTATACAATTTTCATAAAACTGCTTTGTTTTTTGCAAAGAAGGCGAAAGGACAACATAAGTCTTTTTTTCAATGATAAAAGGGATGATTCGTTGCTGTTGGGGCTGATCGATCCAGCCGATTTGCCTCATCATTTGCTTTTTCATATGTTGACGATATGTTTCCAGATTTTCCAGACAAATCCTGCGAATTTCATATTTCCCATATGCCATATGGTTCAAATAATGACAGATGATGCTGAGTTGTTTCTGAGAAGACTGCCAGCTTCTCCAAGCATGACGAAACAGTTCTTTTCCCAATGAATCATAAATACCTAATTGATGAACCTGATTTTCACGATAACAACGCGCGGGACAATAATCAGCATTCGCATAAGCACTGATGCCATGTAATAGACGTGATTCATTTCCAATCTGCATCAAAAATTCACCCGGTTCTTTTAAATGGATCGCATCTTTTCGATGTAACATATCTTGACTATCAAAAGCATCCTGTACACGAAAACAAATATGAAAACGCGCATTGCTCCAAATTTGATCATCAATGATGCCTCCTGGTTTTTGTGTGCAGAGAAGCAAATGAATGCCCAGACTTCTCCCTATACGAGCGATACGTTGCAAATCATCCAAAAATTCATGATGATCCTGGCGAAGCTGTGCAAACTCATCAACGATCAGAAATAAGTGTGGCAAAGATGGATCCTGCTTTGTTCGATAATGATTGTATTGTTCTAGGCTCAGGTTCGAAAGATCCTGCAATTTCATGATTTTTTGAAATAACGACTGCCTGACAATTAACTCTCTTAACAAAGATTGCCGCACTCTTTGTAATGAAGCTTCTTCCAGATTGGTCATGACCCCGCTGATATGAGGAAGCTCCTCCAAAACCTTAGCCATCGCCCCTCCTTTATAATCAATCAAAAAGAAATTAACCTGATTTGGAGAATACAAACATGACAATGAAAGAATATATGTCAATAAGAATTCACTTTTCCCTGAACCTGTGGTTCCTGCAATGATTCCATGTGGTCCATCTGCTTTTTCATGTGCATCCAGCATGATGGGATTTCCACGAAAATCCCATCCGATCCATGCAGCCAATGAATGTTCCTTTTCCTTTTTCCAATACTGTTCAATTGGCATATGATGAATATCGCAACAAGAAAACAGCGATAAAAAATCACCAGGAAGACTCTTTCTTTGAAATACGGTCATTTCGAGAAAAACGCAAAAATCATTCCATTTTTCGATAGAGAACAAGTAAGGAGAAAAAGAGTGCCATGTATGCCTCCAGTATCTACTTTCCTCAAGATCGATCACGATACCATTTTGATTCATCTGTACTTTTTTATCCGTAACCACAATACAGATCCTGTTTTCTTTTTTCAGCAAAAGAGAATCAAAGCTGGCGGCATCACAAAGGATCAATTCAGTCTCATCCCCTTGTCGTGCAAACAGATCGTCGATCGGTTGAAATGCTTTCAAAAAGCGCAATCTTCCAAATGCAATACGGCTTTCAAAACCTATCAGGCTGATCTGATAGTTATTGTCAATTTGTTTGATCAACTGCATCAACAAATAAAGCCCATAGGCTATGCTCTCTTTCCCTACGACCCAGATCAATCGATCTGCTTTTATCAATACAGGCTGAATGATCGTATTCGTTTCCTTTTTTTGGCAATCCTCATACATCCGGCGGCATACGGGATCCCATTCTTCATCGGCAAGATGATTTTCTTCACTCTCCTTATACTGATCTCCCAAATACAGAAAGCGTTCTTCACAATATACCCTTACATGTTCTTCGACCAGATATCGTTTCCACAGCTGTTGCAATCGACTTTGTTCATCTAGCTGATCCTTTTTCTTTTCATTATAGGAGATCAATGCTTCCCCATATTTTTTTCTAATTCGTTTTCGTTCAAACAAACGTTTGCATTGCTGATAAGATGCACTACTCAAAGGCCAAAATACCATGCTGACCAAAATACCAATCTGCAACCAAATATTCCCAGTACTCGCCTGCATGGCAAGCAATGAACAAGCAGCCATTGTAATGCCGGGTCCAATCTGAAATAAATATGGAATTGTTTCTGCCCGTTGTTTTTTATAAGGAAGAGGGATCGTTGGCATTGCTCTTGTTACATAGGGTGCCAGCCATACAAAAGGACACGTCCACTCATGAATAGGATGATATCTTTCTGCTATATGAATCGGATCAAAGGTAAGAGACACCTTTGTTGCAATAAAGTCTGTACCTATTATGATCATAAATTGACAGACGTTGATTACATCCCCAGCATGCAGATCCTGCTTTTTGATGCGCCTGCCATTCACATAAGTACCATTGGTACTATCCAGATCCCTAATGATCCATTCTTTATTCTCTTTGTCGATCTTGCAATGATGAGTGGATACATAGGTATCTTCAATTACACATTCACACTTTGAGCTTCTTCCTATAGTAAAAGGCCTTAATAAATAAAACTGAAGCGGATCCTTTGTTTCTTCCTCCAATTGCAAATAAAATGAACAGCGAATGTCGGTTGGCTCAAAAGTGGATAGAGACAGCGTGCCTAACAATCTGCAATCACTGTCATATACATTCCAATCTTCCTTTCCTGGTTCAAGCTGTATAAAAACATGCTTTGTATGCGGATGATGAAAGATCAATGTATCCCCAAAAGATACATATGCACTCTGCATCCATTCTTTTGTAAACAAATAAATTCTCATGTCGATATGCTTTGTTCATGAAAAACAAGGCGGAATTGAGCAATTTGAATGACCATACCTTCTCTTAAACGCATTTCTCTCTGCACTCTTTTCCCATTTAGAAAAGTCCCATTTTGCGACTTTAGATCACGTATATACCATCGATTTCTTTCTTTTCGCAAATGCAGATGATGATCTGAGACAGAAAGATCTGAGATAGTGATCGCACAATCTTGCGCTCTTCCAATATCTAATTCTTCTCCTCTCAATGCATAGCTGTCTTTTTCTCCTTCCAGCCAAGCATATCTGCCCTTCTCATCTCCTAATTGACACGTTTTAACTTCCTCGCTCCACCTCTCTTCCACTTTCGTTTGTTCATTAACAGCCGGTTGTTTCTGAAAGTTTTGCAACTGTTGTTCCCTGGCGATGAAAGTCTGCTGCTCCGCTTTTTTTCTTGCCCTTTGCCAAAATTTTATTTTTTCTTCATATTGTCCTTTCAAAAACAAAAAACCTTGCAGCAGTGCAGTCAAAGAGAATTCACTTCCATGTGTAGAACGAACGAGAAAACCAATGATCTCATATGCTTCTTTCGTTTGAAAATGCATAGCAAGATATTTTGCAAAAACACGACACTCTTCTTTTTGCAGATACCAATGATCCACATTCAGCGGTACAGCAACAAAACGAAGAAAATTACCACGTGGAGGAAGATAAATAAAGCGCACATCCATCACAATAGGTTTGTTGCGGTTCACTTTAAGACAATGTTCCAGCAATTGGATCAGAAATCGGTATCCCTCCTCTCGTTCAAAAACATAACTTTCAAGAAAACAGGAAAGTGAGATAAGCCCATTGATCTCATAACGAAGACAATTTTTTGCTTTCTGGATTGGCTGTAAACATTCTTCATCCATACGGATCTGGTCATAGATAAATGCATCAAATTTCACATGTTCGTCTATTTGCACGTAAAGATATCCATTGTTTTCTTTGATATCCTGCAATCCGCTTCGCACTTTCTTTCCTCCTTTCTCCTACACTTCTCATATACGGATCAACATTTACCATCCCTAAACATTTTCAAAAAGAAAGGGATATGCTATAATCCAAACGATGAAACGAATAAAAAATAAAAGAAAGCTCATTCATGCATTTTTTGCTTTCTTTCTCTTACCTGTTTTAAATTTATATGCTTTGTCGATGACAGACATTTTCCTTAACAATCAAACCTATATTGGAAATGAATTAGGACACCCTTTTTATTTACTTTTGTGGGGCATATGCAATGCTGTCTATTTTTTATTCATGGCTTTGCATTGCTTCAACCGCTATCCCTGCATCCCCTCATTTTTTCATAAAATTGTGATCATCCTATGCATGTGCATGGTATTATCCGTAATTCTTCCCTACGACCCTGTATCCTGTGCAATCAGCAGCAAATGGCATGTACGCATCGCAATGTTGGCAAGTGTAGGCTATGCCGTTGTCATTTTTATTTTTTTATATATGTCGCTCTTGCAAGGATATGTAGAATTGCGTTCTTATTTTTTCATATATTTATTTCTTTGTTTTATCTGCATCTATGGATTTGCATTGCATGGTGCAGTTACTTCTTTTACAGAAATCACTTATTCAATGGGAATGGGCTTTTTCCTATTCCGGCTGCTCTATCACAAATGAAAAGAGGCTGTAACGAATAAGGAATAGCCAAAAATAAAAAATGCATCTAATCTCGAAAGAGAAAGGATGCATTTTTTGGTATAATTTAGCTATGAAAAACATCGAAGTGTTAGAGCTAAATCATTCCTATTTGAGCAATAGGAATTATACCGCATTTCAGATGATTTTACCACTGGATTGTGAAAAAAAGATCGATTCTTCTGATCCGGTGTACAGTTTTCTTGAAGTGATGGAAGGAGTCAACTGGAACAAATATCTTGATCACCCTGCTCACAGAGGGCGTGAAGAATATAATCCCTTCAAGATGATCAAAGTCATCCTGTTTGCGTTCATGAATCATATTTATAGTCTAAGAGATATTGAAAAAAGCTGTAGAACGGACATCCGTTTCATGTTCTTGATGCAGGAGGAAACGCCAAGTCACATGGCATTTCATCGTTTCATCCAAAAGTATTTAAAATATGACATCCAATTCATTTTTAGAGATATATTTGAATCAATTGAGATATTAGATCCGTCAATTGATCATGATACGGTTTATATTGATGGAACCAAGCTTGAGGCCAATGCCAACAAGTTTACTTTCATCTGGAAAAAGACCGCAATCAAAACAAGAGATAAAATATTCACTCGATTAAACGAATGGGTCAAGAAACTGGGTGATCGTATTGAAGCATCTCAAAAAGAGGAGTGGACAATAAAAGACATAGAGAATATGGCTAACCAAATTTTTCATATCGTTGAACAAGAGGGAATCACTTTCATTTATGGAAAAGGTAAGCGAAAAAGCCAGATTCAGCGTTATTATGATGAATTGATGAAATACAAAGAAACACTGCAAAACTGTTTGGAAAGAATTGAACTATGCGGACCTGACAGAAACAGCTGTTCGAAAACAGACCACGATGCAACGATGATGCACATGAAAGAGGACCATTACATGAAGACAGGAATCTTCAAGGCAGGATACAATGCACAGATAGCAGTAAGCAGCGAATATATCCAATTGGCTTGTATCTATCAGGATAGAACCGATCAAAAGACATTTATCAAATTTCTTGAAACATTCAGAGCACTTTATAACAGGATGCCTAAAACAGTAGTAGCGGATGCAGGATATGGATCCTATGATAATTATTTCTTCTGTTTAGAAAATGATATGGAAGCCTATATCAAATATATGATGTATTCAAAAGAAAAAGAAACGAGCTACAAGAAAAAAACATTCATCAAATCAAACTGGAACAGAAATGGAAATGGAAGATATATCTGCCCGGCAGGACATGAATTTGGCTGTATCAATGAAACGGTTGATAAGAGAAGCAAATATTATCGAATCAATCAAACGCACAGCTGTGGCAAATGCACGGATTGCCCACTCAAATCTCAATGTACGAAAGCCAAGGGAGATCGAACGATAAGCGTGAATCCGATACTTGAGGAGTTTGAAAGAACAGCGAGAAAAAAACTAAATAGCGAAGAAGGAATCCATCATCGAGTGCAAAGATCCATACAAAGCGAAGGAGCTTTTGGAGTGATAAAAGAAGATTATGCTTATGACAGATTACATAGGAGAAGCATCAAAAATGTAGAAATGGAGTTCCTGTTGGTGTGCGTAGGCTTTAATCTGATGAAATATCATAACAAAAAAATAAGAAAAAAAGCACAAGCATAAATAATGTTGATGGGTTTTCCACAATAGGTGTTTTCATAATGCCAAAAAACAGGGATAATTGGGAGAATTGAAACAATTTCAAAGTAAAGAAAAGAAAAAAGAGGTCGTAACCTCAATAGACAGATTCGTTTAATTAAAATCTTCTATTTCGTTACAGCCTCTTTTTTACTCAGTTTCTTCTTTTGGCATCGATCTTTCGATCATACCTAGATATTTTTGTGCTTTGTTTTTATAAGTGGTCGTATTTCCATATTGTACAACATAATCAAATTGGTCTTTAGCAGTCTCAAGATCTTTATTGATGAAAGCGATCATACCTAAATAATACCGAGCATTCACTTGTTGTAACCGCAGCTTCAGTTGCGGAAGTGCCTGACGATAATATGCTTCACATTGATCAAATCTCTCGTCCATCAAGTACAGCTTGTTCTGAATAGAAGCAATGCTTTCCTGTAGCAGCATGTTTCCAGCAGATCCTAAATTGACCCTTGTAGAACGTACTGACTCCAAAGTCCGCTCTAAAGCTGCGCGATCTCCCAATTGATAATTGGCTTCCGCCAATAATGTCTGATAGTTCAATTCCATGGAACTATTGCTTCTGTTTCTTGGCATCAATACCAAGGCATCCATCGCCAATTGCGGATCATCCAAACATAACATGCATTGCGCAAACAATAGATGCATTTTTAAATTAGAGCGTTTCCCGCGTTTAGAAAAAAGCAAGATGGCACTTGCACATGCGATAGGGTCGCATTCATCAAACAATAATGCATTGATAGGCATCACGCTTTGTGCCCGTAAGCGGAATACGTAAACGAACAAGATGCTATACGCAGCTAATAATAACAACATCAGCATCATATTTGGGATGATCAAAGCAACACATGCTAATGCAAGCAGGCCTAACACATAGATGATGGACCAGCGGTCACTTTCTTTTCGGCACTTGGATGCCAGTTCTTTGACATCTTCATTGAATGCATGATGCAGTCGATAAACTCTTTCTACTTCATTTCCATTTCCTTTTGGCAATGTCCGAAAGTTCTTAGAGGCTGCGTTATGTGCAGTGAACATGCCATAAAGACAAACCAACACCGATGGCAGCAGCAAAACAAGACCGGCAAGAATCAAAAATTGATAGAGCTGCACAAAAAAGAAAAGCATCAATATGATAAACGGACTGATATTGAATTTTATGATCAAGTAACGCAACAATAAGATTGCATTCACAAATGCTGCACCAATAAGCGCTCCTACAAGCCAGCGCAGTTCATAAACCTGCATGACGATTGTGATAGGAACCCAATCGTATATATTGCTCATTTCTTTTACAAAACTGTCATCTATCGTCAATCCAAACAAAACGCCACCAGCGATAGCCGCAATCAGCAGATACAGCAGATGTCGCTTGCATTCATATTTCCACATAAGACCCCTCCGAAATTTATACCGTGTACATCATATCATAACTATTGCTAAAAACACAACTAATGCAAAGTGAACAAAAAAGGTCGAAGCTCTTACTTCGACCCACTATTGTCCCTTTTCTCTTTTCTATTTGCTGGAATGATCCTTGCCGGAATCCCTACCGCAGTAGCACCTGCCGGTACATCTTGCAATACAACTGCATTTGCTCCAACTTTGGCTCCTTTATGAATCGTGATATTTCCCAGACACTTTGCACCAGCGCCAATCATCACTCCATCTTCCAAAGTTGGATGACGTTTTGTATGCTGCGTACCGGTTCCTCCTAAAGTCACACCATGATAAATCTGACAATCATCCCCAATTACCGCAGTTTCGCCAATCACAACGCCCATTCCATGGTCAATGAGAAACCCTTTGCCGATCTGAGCTCCCGGATGGATTTCAATACCGGTCCAAAAGCGAGCAATATTGGATATGAAACGTGCCAGGAAAAATAGATGCCGACAATAAAACCAATGTGCAATTCGATGGATACCGATTGCCTTGATATGCGGATAGAGCAGCAGCACCTCTATGCGTGAATGTGCCGCAGGATCATTTTCCATCGTTCGTTTGATATTATAAGCAGCATTCCGAAAAAAAGCCATTACGCAAACTCCACAAGAGACAAATATTTATCTGCACCATCCGGTGCAATCGTTACGATTTTTTTATCTGGATAATAGACAGAATAACGTTTGGCAGCAGCAATATTTGCACCGGAACTGATACCGACCAGAATACCGGTTTCACGGCCAAAAGCGATCATCGCTTCGACTGCTTCTTCATCGCTTACGACCGCGATATCGTCACATACGCTGGAATCAAAATTTTTCGGCACAAAATTGGCACCGATTCCTTGGATCTTATGCGGACCAGCATCTCTTCCGCTCAACAAGGCACTGGAAGCCGGTTCTACGGCTACACAAAGAATCGATCCATCTTTTTCTTTCAAGCGCTTCGATACACCGCTGAAAGTACCGCCTGTTCCAACTCCTGCAACAAACACTCCCACATCCGGCAGCTGCTTTAAGATTTCCACACCTGTCGTTTCATAATGTGCTTTCACATTATCCGGATTATCAAACTGCCCCAGCGTCACATAATGATCATTTTCTTTGATCAGTTCTTCCATCCGGTCAATGGCACCCTGCATTCCTTTTTTTCCATCACTTAAGACAAGTTGAGCCCCATATGCCTGTACTAATCTACGGCGTTCTACGCTCATCGTTTCCGGCATGACGATGACTACTTTCATTTTCAAGACAGCCCCTAACATTGCCAAGGCAATACCCGTATTCCCGCTCGTTGCTTCGATCAATGTGTGCTCTCTTGTAATTTCTCCCCGTTCTAAAGCACCTTTCAGCATGGCATAAACAGCACGGTCTTTTACGCTTCCGCCTGGGTTATATTTTTCTAATTTCACATATACATTGCTATCACCAATTTGAATCATTGGTGTATTTCCGATCAATTCAATTGCTTTCATTATTTTCCTCCTTCATCTGACTTCTACCAATTCACCTCCACATGACAACATCGTGGACAAAATAGGAATGTTCCAGATAAAGAATATCGATTCCAATGATATTTAAAAGTCATTTCCTATATGCCTCCTTACCATTTTATACATTATGCCATAAATCCATAAAAAATGACAATTGATTTGATTTAAAAAATGAAAAAATGCAAATTAATGTAAAACTTATGAAAGTTTTCTGCTTTTTTTCTGTATTCACATAATTTAACATGGTTTTATGATAATTTAACGGGTGATATTTCCTATACTATAACTGAGCTTAAAAAAAGAGCTCAATTCTTCATAATCAATTTTCCCTTTCTTTTTAACTAAGTATAATGTTGAACAAAAGCAGCGTTCCCCTCGCTGCTTTTGTTCTTTTTATTTTATTGTCTGCATCTATACCAAAAATTGCAAGAAATATACGATCTGACGTCTCCACCAAGGCCAGTCGTGATTCACATCATATCCCCAAAAATCGATCCACGCATTGATCCCTTTGCGGCTGCATACATCTTCCATTCGATGCATATGATCGATCATCGGTTCTTCCCATGCACCCTGTCCGCAGCATAAAATGATCTCACTTTCATTATACATTTGGATATAAGGATGATCTAATGGCATGTTCTGCAAAAAATTCAAAGGTGAATTTGCATACGTCAGATCATCATGATAATCATGGAAAAAGTAATCACTTTGAAATAAACCGCTCAAAGAAAGAACTTTATCAAATAAATCTGGACGGCGCATCATGCAATTCACTGCATGATACCCTCCCATGCTCGCTCCTGTCGTCATCAGTTTTCCTGCTCGAAGACCACAATCGGCTTCATTCCAATCTAAGATCATTGGTACCAGCTCATCACAAATATAATGAAAATAGGCTTCCTGACGTTCGATCCTCCAACGTGGATCTCCATATTGATTTGACCATGTTTCCTCATCGATGGAATCGCAGCAGAAAACTTGAATACGCCCTTCATTGATATATTCTGCCATCGCATCGATCATGCCGAAGGCTTTCCAATCTCCATGTTTCCCATCTTGTGGAGGAAATACCAAACATGGTTTTCCGCCATGACCATATACGCTGACCTCCATTTCTTTCTGCAAACACTGACTGTAATGCTTACTATATTGTTCTTTCATTTTTTCATTCCTCCTTCATTTCATCTACAAAGGCGGCAAATGTTTGTGCATCCTCTTCTTTTTCAAAATTTGCCGTATACATTTGATTGCCCATTGCATCCGAAAGAGCCTGCGGCATCCGTTCTTGCATAACGATATGCGAACCATATTTTTCCAAGATCTCTTCATGCGTATGAACATATTGTCTTCCATCTCTTCGTGACACAAAGATACAGACATACGGACGTATTGCAGGCAGGATGAAATCGGTACGATCTTTTGTTACCATATCTGCCCAAATAGAGTAGATATCTGCATTATTGGCAAAATCCATCATATCCGTCGTATAGCCTCCCGGAGGACGCATATTGACTTCCAATCCAACATAATCCCCTTTTTTACCAATCCCTTTTTTATCCTGTAAAAGCTTAAAAAACTCAAAATGATAAAAACGACTGCCTCCTGGGAATGTTTTAACAGCACGTTGTCCCAATTTCTTTAATTTAGGATCGATTTCTTTTGCACTAAAATAAACCAAATGATCCTGCGTATTTACGATATCCATGATCGGCGTTGGAAAAATATGCGACGTATCAAAAATCACTTCTTTTTTAGAATTCATGATACCATCATAAGAAATGATCATGCCCGGAATAAATTCTTCCATGATATAAGGAATGTCCGGTTTTTGTTCGTAAAAAGCCCTTAATTCCTGCTCATTGGACAAACGATATGTTTTTGCTGCACCTACACCTGTATCCGGCTTGACAATGACTGGAAAGCCGACCGTATCAATGAATGCCTTGCCCTCTTCAAATGTCGTTACCATATGATAACGAGCAGTCGGTATCTTCGCTTTTGCATAATACTTTTTCATCTTTGATTTGCTGCGGATTTCCCATACTTCTTCGCTTTGATAACCAGTCGTCACATGAAAATCGCTGCGCAGACGGGCATCTTGTGCTAACCAATACTCATTATTGGATTCGATCCAGTCGATCTTTCCATAACGAAATGAGAAATAAGCGACAGCACGAAACATTTCATCATAATTTTCCATATTGTCGACACGATAATATTCCTGTAGGGATTCTTTTACATGATCATCTAAGTCATCATATGGCGTGTCTCCGATACCTAGGACGCAAACGCCCCGTTGTTTTAAACGATTGCAGAAATTCCAATATGTTTTTGGAAATTGTGGCGATATAAATATAAAATTCATAAACAACTCCCCTTTTGATATTTTTTTCATTATAGCACAATTTTTATCATTCCAAAAAACATCTCAGCTTTCACAGGATCCAATCTAAGCCAAAAGTAGGCTGTATCCAATTGTTTTCCGTCGAAATTTCATTGTATTTATCAGCTTTTAGGTATATGATATATACTGTTTATTATTGAGGTGAAAGTGTGAATAAAAATGCGCAAAAAGGGCCGACTTAAAAACAGGAGGTAAAAGATATCGAAAAAATTTATAAGTTGACTGGAATAGAAGAAATATCAATGCCAGATTGTTTTAAAAAGTTCAATGCTTTTTCAACTGTAAGTGAAGGATTGGCGTTTGGTTTTGGATCCATAAAGGATTCATGGTCACATGGATTAAATTCTTCTCCTGTAAGGATCATGTGGTAGATGCTGACCAGCATCATGCGTGCGATCGCAATGATTGCTTTCTTATGACCTCGTCGTTTCTTGATATTGGAATACTTTCTTCCAAAATAAGATGTCTTATCTTTGATGGCCGATAAAGCACATTGGACAAGCAGAGGTTTGAGATACTGTCCAGCTTTTGAGATACGGACTGACTTTTTCTTGCCGGCACTCTCGTTGTTGGCAGGAGAAAGTCCGGCCCAACTGACAAGCTGTTTGTCGGATTCGAACTGAGACATATCAATTCCTATTTCAGAGATGATAAGAATAGCAGATAAAGCACTGATTCCTTTTATTTGTGTGATGTGCTGAAAAGATCTGCGAAAAGGATACGCACGCTTAATCAATTCCACTTCGCATGAATCAATGAGCTGATCTAAATATTCCATATGATCCAAAGATTTTTCCATCTTGAATCGTTGATCCGATTCAATGTGATAGCCATGAAGAGAGTCCAGTATCTTATCTTTGTTCTTACAGTTTTTGTGAACGAGCTTTAGGATCTTGTCATCATCGATCACATTGGATTTCATGACTTCTTTCATAATGTTGGAAGCCGTCTTGCCAAAAGGATCTGAAACAACAGAAGCCAGACCGACATTAGAAATGGTCATACAGTTTTGATAACGATTCCGTTCTGAAGAACGCATGCAGACCAGTTTGTATCTGTAACGTGCGATCTCACGCATCTCCCGAATTTCTTTGGGAGGGATAAACGAAAACTTGATCAGATCATGTTTGAAGAGATCACAGATCCATTTGGAATCTTTCTTATCTGTCTTCTTGCCTTTGATGGCTTTGACATACTTGGGGTGAGTTAAATGGACATTGGTCTCATCTTCAAGAATGTTAAAGATCGGGATCCAGTATTTACCGGTAGACTCCATACAGACATCAGAACAGTGATGAGATCGCAGCCAATCCTTTAAACGGTATAGGTCGGAGTTTAAAGTGGAGAAGGATCGTTGGAAGTATTCTGTAATGTTGGTCTTTCTATCGGTGATCCCAATAGTAGCGACAACCAGGTTTTTGTGAACATCCATGCCACAACAGTTGAAACGAACGATTTTCATTACCATAAAAAAACTCCTTTCATGCAAAAGGAGAGGTGGCATTGACTGTCATCAAAGCGAATCGACAACAGTTGATTGAACAATCATAAGTGTCCAGGCTCAAAGTCCTACTTATTTGTGCTTGAGATGATGACGGCAACTTATATATATACAGGATATTCAATTGAGTAGAATTCCTACTCACCTCCACGTGCTCTGTAGTGTACCACCTCTCTTATATGGTAACACGAAAAAATGAGACGTGTGAGATTTATTGATGAAATATTTGTGTCCGCGCGACCTTAGGCGCGGGGAAATGGAGGAATATATGAGCGAAAAAGAAAAGATTATCAATATAGCCGTCATTGCCCATGTCGATGCCGGTAAATCTACATTGGTAGATGCATTTCTACGTCAAAGCGATGTATTTCGTTCCAACGAAGAAGTTGTAGATTGCGTCATGGACAGTAACGATCTGGAACGGGAACGCGGTATCACGATCTATTCTAAAAACTGTTCCGTCATTCATAAGGGTGTGAAGATCAATATCGTAGATACACCAGGCCATGCTGATTTTTCCAGCGAGGTAGAGCGGATCATCAAGACCGTTGATACCGTCATCTTGCTGGTTGATTCAAGCGAAGGACCTATGCCGCAGACACGTTTTGTTCTCAGCAAAGCTTTGGAATACGGACTTAAGCCGATCTTATTGATCAATAAGATCGATAAAAAAGATCAGCGTGCACAAGAAGTCGTGGATGAAGTCTATGAGTTATTCTTAGATCTCAATGCAACGGATGAACAATTAGATTTTCCTATCTTGTACGGAATTGCTCGCGAAGGCATCGTGCAGTATGATATGGATACTCCAAGCGACAGCATCGAACCTTTATTTGAAACGATCTTGCGCCATTGTCAGCCATATCCTGATTTAGATGAAGAACCGTTGCAAATGCAGGTATCCGCATTAGCATATGATGAATATATCGGACGATTAGGCATCGGCCGTATCTTCCAAGGTACTTTAAAGGCACAAGAACCCATTGTTGTATGTGACGATAAAGGAAATGAACGCAGCAAACAGATCTCACAGATCTTTGTATATAAAGGATTGACACGCGTCAGCGTTGATGAAGCACACAGCGGTGATATCGTCGTTGTCGCAGGTATACCGGACATTTCCATTGGCGAGACGCTTTGTATCAAAGATCATATTCTGCCAATGGAGAGCATTGAAATTGAAGAACCGACATTGAGCATGAATTTTCATGTCAATAAAAGTCCATTTGCTGGAAAGAGCGGAAAATATGTTACCTCCAGAAATTTAAAAGAGCGTTTGGAACGTGAACTGGAAGTCAATGTTGGTCTTAAAGTGGAACCAACCGATTCTGCTGATTGTTTCAAAGTAAGCGGCCGCGGCGAGCTGCACATTTCCATTTTGATTGAAAATATGCGTCGTGAAGGTTATGAATTAGCTGTATCAAAACCGGAAGTTATCTTACACAAAGATGAGAATGGTGTAAAAGTAGAACCGGTGGAAGAAGTCGTAGCAATCGTGCCAAGCGAATATGAAGGTACGGTCATCAGCAAGTTGAATTTACGAAAAGGTATCTTGATGGATATGGAAGAAGAAAACGGATATGCGCGTATTACATATCACGCACCTACACGCGGTCTGTTAGGTTATCGAAACGAATTTATCAATGATACACATGGCGAAGGTACGCTTGTACGCCGTATCGTTGGATATGAACCATATAAAGGAGAGATTCCTCAGCGTGCCAATGGCGCTATGATCTCTACAGAGACAGGCACTGCCATGACTTATGCATTATGGAACCTGCAAGAACGCGGCACATTGTTCATTTCCCCGCAGACAGAAGTTTATGAAGGAATGATCATCGGTGTCAGTGCAAAGAACATCGACCTTGACGTCAACCCGTTAAAGAATAAAAAACTGACTGCTATTCGTTCTAGCGGACGAGATGAAGCTATGTTATTGACCCCGCCAAAGATCCTTTCTTTAGAGGAAGCACTGGAATTCATCAACGATGATGAATTAGTTGAAGTTACACCGGATGCAATTCGTTTACGCAAAAAAGGATTGACACCAAATGATCGCCGTCAGCTTTACCGTGAAAAGATGAGCGCACGTGAAGATTAATATTACAGTGATACAGAACATCTGTATCACTTTTTTTTATGGGCCATGCATTACGCCACATTAAAATGATCAGATACATTGGGTATTGCATTTTATTTTCCTGAAAACAAAGATAGCAGCGATATCAAAGTTTAGATATAAATCATTATTATTGGATAAAATAAAGAAACGAGAACTTTTTCAGGTGAAAACACCTCATCAAGTTCAGATAAAAAATTGCTTTTCGTTCAATCCTACATAAAAAAACCTGCAGAATGCAGGTTATCATGATCTTGCATCAAAACGTGTTGCACATTTTGGACATTTGATCGTAATTCTACCTTTTCCTTTTGGTACACGCAATCGCTGGTGACAATGTGGGCAATAAAAATATCGATACTGTTTTCCATCACGAATACGTAAATACCATCCTGAAAAAAATCGCCGAAAAGGCATGCTTATTTTAAGATACCGCTCATTTTCTTTACGTCTTGCTTCATAATTTTTTGATAATACGCGCGCGTACAATATGATCAGCAATACCAATGTGATGCAAATCAAAATGACATTTCGCCAAAATAATGAAATGACAAGCAGAATCGTAATGAGGAACGAAAGAAAACGTCCAAATTGATCTACACCATAACGTCCATATAAATAACGAGACAGTGCATAACGCAATTTATCCATAAATTTCATCTTGCTTATTCCTTTCCTTTTGATTTTCATTATAACATTGTTGTTACAAACTTTCTACTGGGCTAAGCTTGATCTTTTTCTTCGATCAAAAGCTTTTTTCCAAACTTTATCTTTGCACAGCCTCGCCACAGGTGATACGCAATCTGAAGAATGAGAGGCAGTCCATCCAACTTTAAATAAGGCAATGGATACTTTACGATCTCACTTCGTTTTACAAAAAAAATCATGGTATAGATCATCAACATATCACTCGTATAGTAATTATATAGATTATATGCATGTAAAAAAGGGAAAGCTTCATTGATCATACGTTCCTGTTCTTCAAAAGCACGACGCATTTCACAGACAATCGGCATATCCAATGCCAACAATCCATTTTGATTCATGATGGAACCTTTGCGCTGTACATAGTGATAAAACCGATCAGGCATGGTGACGATGCGATTTGCTTTTATGAAAAGGCGATATGTAGTGTAAACATCTTCAAATCGGCAACTGGGAAATCTAATATCTTTCCATAAAGACGTCCGGTACAATTTTCCCCATGCAAAATTTGAAACAGTGCGATTATGCAGTAATGCTTTGATTGCATCTACTGGTTCCCATACTTGATATTTCGGCGCCCTTCTGCATAGAGAAAAAAAAGGATAATCCATTCGATAAGATCCTATTACCAGATCGGCCTGTTCTTTCATAGCACACTGTATCATTTTTTCGACCATATCAAGTTCAATATAATCATCACTGTCTACAAAAAGAAGATATTCGCCAGCTGCTTTTTCTATTCCAAAATTTCGTGTTTTACTTAGACCTTCATTTTTCTTTGTAAAATAACGAATTTGCTGATACCGTGTTTGATATTGCTCACATATGAGATCACTGTCATCACTTGAACCATCATTGATCAATAAAATTTCAATTAAGGAATATGTCTGATTGACTAAAGAAGACAAACAACGTTCGATATATTTCCTCACGTTATAAACTGGTACGATGATGCTGACTAATCCTTGTTTCATGATACTTCCCCCCTACACAATACTGCTAACAGGCGTTTTAATATTTGATCTGAAACAAACAATAACAATATGATCCAGCCTGTCCAAGCCATGACCGTCACTAAATCAAAATTCAATCGTGCCAGCTGCATTTGCCTGCCCACGCCTGTTCCTACTTGTCCTAGTATTTCTGCCATCACCCCTACCTTGAAAGACATAGCAATACCGTTACAGATGCTTGCGCTGATTGCTGGACGCAATAACGGTAAATAAACTTGTAAAATTGACTCTTTCATTTTTTTGGGATATATCTTTAATACATTTAGATAGGAACGCTGCAACTCCTTTAATGCCTCGTATAAAGTTTGATAGATCATTGGAAATAAGATCAAAAAACTGATGATGATCGAACTGCTGTTGCGGGAACACCAATAAAGGATCAACAAGATGTAAGAAATATTCGGTACGCTTCGCATCAGTAATAATACTGGGGAAAATACATTGGCAAACCATGTATGCTTCCATGCAAAATAAGCAAAGCCAAATGCTGATAAAAATGCAAGGGACAATCCAAAGATCGAACGTAACGCGGTCGCAATGACAGCTTCGTAAAATGACAGATCCTGCAATAAAGCAATCATGGCTACAAAGACCTGTTCAGGTCCAGGAAGGATAAAACTGTAACCAACCAAGATCGATGCTGCTTTCCACAGGAACAACAATATAAAAACAGATAATACGATAATCTTATTCTTTCCTTTCATACAGATCCCCTTCTTTGCTTTTTTGCTGCTTATTTTTCTGTTTGCTCTATCTTCAGCCTGCTATTTAAGACAGGTATGCCTTGTTCCCCGTGCAAATAGGCCTGCATACCTTTAGAATCTAATATTATCGGCATGCGATCATGTAAATATGCCAGCTTGCCGGCTGCTTTCTTTGTCAATACACAGACTTCTTTGTATTCATTAAAGATTGCTGCCAAGTAAATGCGATCACTAGATGGATGATAGATCCGCATTTTCTGTTTTTTTCCATCTACTAATTTCCATTCGTAATATCCATTACAAGGAAGAACACAGCGATAATGAGCATAAGGAGAAAACATTTTTTTCTCTTGCAGTGTTTCTAGCCGCGCATTGATGACACGCTTTTTCTGATAACGAAATCCCCAACTTCCGATTGCTGCCTGGATCATGTCTTGCCGTGCATAAAAATATAAAACGGGCTGTGAAGGAAAGACCTCCCCATCGCGCATTTGATCAATTGCAGCAAGCATTTCTTTTGAAATAGGCGGATCTTCATCCTTAGGTTCATATAGGAATTGATAACGGCCACACATATCATTTTACCTCAGCTTTTTGTTTTTCTTCACAATCTTGACATAATGGAATGAGCCATTCTTGATCAAATCCTAATTCCTCAGCTTTTTTCAGGTAGGCGATGGCTTTGTCCTGTTGTTCCAACTGATAATAACACCACCCGATCATTGCTTCGCAATAAGGATCTTCTTCAATGGCCAGCGCTTTTTGAAACATCTTTACAGCTGCCTCATAATATTCCATTCCCGCCAGATTCCATCCATATTCGCATAAGATCCATGTATCATTTGGATGAGCATGCAATAATTTTTCCAATACTGCGATTGCCTCGCTTTGACGTCTTGCACGGCCAAGATCATGTGCCAATAAATAATCAAATTCATCTGAATAAATCGATGCATCTGTGTTTTGAATGATGGGAATCGATTGATCATACTGCTGCACATCACTGTAAGCACGTGCTGCTTGATAACGAATCCATGCTTCTCCTCCATATTCATGCAGACCTTTCTCCACGATATCTAACAGATGGCTGGGATCTTGCATCAAGGAGGCGACATCGATCATTTCTTGATACAGCCAACGACGATCCTCATAATTATCAAAAGCTCTTTGATAATACGTCAACGCTCTTTGAAAGCATAGCTCGGCTTGTTCATTCTGATCTAAACTTTGATAGACACGGCCCATATACTGATATAACAGGGTATCATCTCTTCCTAAAAGGTGCGCATCATTCAAATCGGATCGTGCTTGTTCATACTGCTGCAAATAATATTGACATATTCCTTTATGCAAAGCAATTTCACTGCGTAATTCTTCAGCATGGATCTTTTCATAAAGTGATAAAGCTTCTTCATAACGTGCATCTTTTTCCAAACACTGGGCAATCATTAACTGATAGTAAGGCTCATTTGATAGTGCAAATGCTTTTTCATATATCTCTTTTGCTTTTGCATACTGCTCCATCGTAATTAATAAATCCCCGCATTCTTCCATATAGCCGAGATGATCAGGAACATCAAGCAATGCGTTTTCAATTTCTTCATATGCTTCTTCATATTCTTTTCTTTCACGATGAGCAATGCACATCTCGTAATGGATCCAAGATTCATCAAATTCAAGATCCAATGCATGATAGAAACAATCCAACGCTTTGTCATACTCCATACATCGATTATACGTACATCCTAATTGTGCATACATCCATCCATCTTTCTCAAATACACGTAATCCGGTCAATAAATAGCTCTTTGCATTCTCATAATCATGAAACTGATTGTACATCCATCCCATGTTTGCGAAATAAAAAGGTTCCTCATATGCATATCCTTTAAACTTTTTTAAATAAGTAAATGCATCTTCATAATTCCCTAAATCGATCAAGGAATGGAAATGCTCTTTGTAATCCATACGATCACTCCTTTAAAACAATAAACAACCACACAATGCAGAGACGAATAAAACAGCAGCGCAAAAGAATACAGTTTTCCAACTTTGCGACCGTAATAAGATCATAAAACCAAGACCGGCATTGCAGCATAAACCGCAAAACAACGCCCCAGCCTCAATAAAACCATGAAAAAACAATTCACACAGCAAGACGCTGGAAGCACAATTGGGAATAAAACCGATCAAAGCACAAAGAACGGGCTGCAGCCATCCTAAGTTTTCCATGAATAAGGAGATGCTTTCTGCAGTAAACTGCTCCATGATAAAAGAAAGCAGCAAAGAAAAAATAAAAATGTAGACGGTAACTGATAATGTACGCTGGATGACTTCTTGCCAAAAATGATGACAATGTACATCTTCCACAAAACGATCTCGCTTATCCTGATGGAAATGGAAACGTGTCAGCAGGTCGATCAGATACCCGATCAACATGCCGAATATCACTTTGGCAATCAGTAATTTCCATAATAAATCAAAGCTTTGCGGACGTGCTAACAGCATAGGAATTGCTTCATCGCTGGTCGAAAAGAAAACTGCGATCAATGTGCCGATTGAGATAGAAGAATTCAAATACAAACATGCCGCCATCACGCTGAATCCACACTGGGGAATCACACCCAAGATTGCACCAATAGATGGACCTAGATATTTATATCGTTGTATTAACCGGTGGAATCTATAAGCATCTTTTTGTTCCACATAGGTCAATAATACATATGTTAAAAATAAAAAAGGAATTAAACGAAGTGTATCTACCACAACATCTGAGATTAGTTCCATATAACACATCCTTCCGTAAAAGACATTATACATGAAATGAGGAAAAAAAGCGAACATGCCACTTCTTCATCATTCGGAAACGAAAAGAAAAGGATTTACAAAAGGCATTGAAAGTCATTTACAAAAAGTGTAAAATCATTTCATACGATATAAGGAGGAAGAAATATGAATATAGATACAAAATGCCTACATACCGGCTATGAACCTCATAATGGGGAACCACGTCAAGTACCGATTTATCAGAGTACGACCTTTAAATATGATAGCAGTGAAGAGATGGGCAAACTGTTCGATCTTGAAAAATCCGGATATTTCTACACACGTCTGCAAAACCCTACAAATGATACAGTTGCGGCACGTATCGCCGCAATGGAGGGTGGTGTTGCCGGCATGTTGACTTCTTCTGGTCAAGCTGCCAATTTCTTTGCGGTATTCAATATTTGCGAGGCAGGCGACCATTTCATTGCTTCTAGTGCCATTTATGGTGGTACTTATAATCTGTTTGGTGTAACAATGAAAAAAATGGGTATTGAATGCACTTTTGTCGATCCACAGATCAGTGAAGAAGATTTACAAAAATGTTTTAAAGAAAATACGAAATGTGTCTTTGGTGAAACGATCACTAATCCGACTGTGAGCATCTTCGATATTGAAAAATTTGCAAAAATCGCCCACAAGAACGGTGTTCCTTTGATCATCGACAATACATTCGCAACACCGATCAATTGCCGTCCAATTGAATGGGGCTGTGATATCGTTACTCATTCTACAACAAAATATATGGATGGACACGGTGTTTCTGTCGGCGGCGCCATTGTGGACAGCGGCAACTTCGACTGGAGCGCACACGCTGAGAAATTCCCTGGATTGACTACACCTGATGCATCTTACCACGGCATTACTTATACCGAAAAATTTGGAAAATTGGCTTATATCACAAAAGCGACCAGTCAATTGATGCGCGATCTGGGATCCATTCAATCTCCGCAAAATGCATTCTATCTTAATCTGGGATTGGAATCTCTTGCTGTACGTATGAAACGTCATTGTGAAAATGCACTAGCCGTTGCCAAATTCTTAGAAAACTGTGAAGATGTAGCGTGGGTAAAATATGCAGGGCTCGAAAATGATGAGAACTATGCACTTGCCCAAAAATATTGTCCTAACGGTACTTGCGGCGTTTTGGCATTTGCTTTGAAAGGAAGCAGAGAAAAAGCAGAAAAATTTATGGATTCTTTGAAGCTGGCTATCATCGCAACACATGTAGCCGACGCTCGCACTTGTTTATTACATCCAGCAAGCCATACACATCGTCAATTGACAGATGAGCAATTAAAAGAGGCAGGCATTGATAAAGATCTAATTCGTTTCTCTGTCGGACTAGAAGATGCACAAGATATCATCGCCGATCTAAAACAAGCACTGGCCGCTAGCGAGGCATAAAATGCCAATCAATATACCAAAAGATCTTCCGGCAAAAGAAATATTAGAAAGCGAAAAGATATTTGCCATCGATGATTCAGATGCATCAAAACAAGATATCCGTCCACTCAAATTAGTCATATTGAATCTGATGCCAAAAAAAATCGAAACTGAGACCCAAATCTTGCGATTGATCAGCAAATCACCATTGCAAGTAGATATCGATTTTCTGATGGTTAAAAGCCATGAGGCAAAAAATACCAGTCACGACCATTTAGTAAAATTCTATGACACATTTGATCACTTACACAACCAGTTCTATGATGGGATGATCATTACTGGAGCACCTGTTGAGCAGCTTGCTTTCGAAGAGGTTGATTATTGGAAAGAATTAATGGATATCATGGAATGGTCAAAGACGCATGTCTTTTCCACGGTCCATATTTGCTGGGGTGCGCAAGCAGGCCTTTATTACCATTATGGAATTCAGAAAAAACTGCTTCCAGAAAAAGTATTTGGTATATTCCCTGAAACATTAGTAGATGAGTATGATTTTTTAACCAACGGGTTTGATGAAATTCATTTCACTCCCCATTCCAGACATACGGCAATTGATGAAGAAGCATTAAGGAAAGTTAAAACCTTGTCCATTTTATCCAAAAACAAGACAATAGGTTCCAATATCATCGTGACCAAGGATTATCGTCAGATTTTCCTGATTGGGCATTTTGAATATGGTAAAGATACACTCGCGCAAGAATACTGGCGTGATGTACATCTAGGCAAACCAATCCATATTCCTTACAACTACTTTCCAAATGATGATCCAAAGAAAGAGCCTTTATTAAAATGGCGTTCTCACGCCAATCTTCTTTATCGTAACTGGTTAAACTATGTATATCAAGTTACACCGTATGTAATTGAAAAGATTGGTGATATTCGAGTTCCGATTGGAACGGGCGAAAAAGATGCCCATGGATACTCCCACGCATTTCGTAAATAAAAATTATAAAAGGATTGTTTCCTTATAGAAGATGTATTGATCCATCATTGTTCAACTTTCTGGAGCTCTGCAATTCATCTAATCAAGAAACAATCCTTTTCATTTGCTTTCTACATCAGAAACTATATTTGAAAAGCGAAAAAAAAGCGACCACAAAGTGATCGCAAAGGAAGAGACCGGCAACGTGCTATCTTCGCAGGGGCAGGCCCAACTATTGTCGCCGCTGGAGTGCTTAACTTCTGTGTTCGGTATGAGGACAGGTGTGTCCACTCCGCCTTCATCACCGGATCTCTTTCCTTGAGAGTCAGCCTCTCAAAACCGAATAACAGCTCGACTTCAGATCAAGTCCTC
>NZ_LT699723.1 GCF_900155395.1 Merdibacter massiliensis | reverse complement strand
CATGCTGGTAAATGCCAGCTTATGCAGAGTATCTTCCCAAAGGAAAATGCCGATAAAGCCCTAAAATACAGGCTATACCGACATTTACCAGCTTATGAAAAGATAATCAGAAATTTAGTGAGTTTTTGTTTGTTAAAATTTTAACAAACCGGTTGACGCGTTACATTGAAAAGGATAAAATTAGAAAGGATTATGTGAAGGTGAATCAGACACACAATCTAGGTTCATTTATTCAAGGAGGAGAACATTATGGACTTCATGTTAACAGAACAACAACAAATGATGAAGAAGTTATTCGCTGAATTCGCTGAAAAAGAAGTAAAACCTCTTGCAGCCGAAGTCGACGAAGAAGAACGTTTCCCAAGAGAAACTGTTGAAAAAATGAAGGCATGCAAAATGCTGGGTATTCCATATTCTCGTGAATATGGAGGAGCTGGAGCCGACTATCTCTGCTATATTCTTGCAGTTGAAGAGTTGAGCAAAAAATGTGGTACAACAGGTGTTGTTTTATCCGCACACACATCTTTAGGAACTTGGCCAATCGCTCAATTTGGTACACCTGAGCAGAAAGCAAAATATCTGCCAGATCTTTGTACAGGCAAGAAATTAGCTGCATTTGGTTTAACAGAACCAAACGCAGGTACAGATGCTGCAGGTCAGCAGACAACAGCTGTAAAAGATGGTGAAGATTATATCTTAAACGGTACAAAAATCTTTATCACAAATGCTGGTGAGGCAGATGTCTATATCATCTTCGCAATGACAGATAAATCAAAAGGCACACATGGTATTTCTGCATTTATCGTTGAAAAAGGTATGCCAGGATTTACTTTCGGACAACATGAAAAGAAATTGGGTATCCGCGGTAGTGCAACAAGTGAATTGATCTTCAATAATGTACGCTTGAGCAAAGATCAGTTGCTTGGACAAGAAGGCAAGGGATTCAAGATTGCCATGATGACATTGGATGGTGGCCGTATCGGTATTGCTGCACAGGCTTTAGGTATCGCACAAGGCGCAATCGATGAAGTCGTTCCTTATGTTAAATCACGTAAACAGTTCGGACGTGCAATTGCTAAATTCCAAAATACACAATTCCAATTAGCTGATATGCAGACAAAAGTAGATGCAGCTCGTTGGTTGGTTTACGATGCAGCAATGAAAAAAGAGAAAGGTATGCCTTATACAGTAGAAGCTGCAAAGGCAAAATTATTTGCTGCTGAAGTAGCTATGGAAGTAACTACAAAAGCAATTCAGTTGATGGGTGGTTATGGTTATACTCGTGATTATCCAGTAGAAAGAATGTTCCGTGATGCTAAGATCACAGAAATCTATGAAGGTACATCGGAAGTACAGCGCATGGTAATCAGTGGCGCAATGCTGAAGTAATAATAGATAGAAGGAAAGGAAACGAAGATCATGAAAATTATCGTTCTTGTAAAACAAGTACCGGATTCAACAGAAATCCGTGTAGACAAAGTAACTGGTACGTTGATCCGTGCTGGTGTTCCTAGTATCATCAACCCAGATGATTTAGCTGGTGTAGAGGCTGCATTGCAGTTGAAAGAAAAATATGGAGCAACAGTTGTTGCTGTTTCAATGGGTCCAGGTCAAGCTGGTGACATGTTGAAAGAATTATACGCGCGTGGCGTAGATGAATGTGTATTGATCACTGACCGTAAATTCGGTGGTGCAGATACTTGCGCTACATCTACTACTTTGGCCGGCGCTTTAAAGAAAATCGGTTATGATCTGATCATTGCCGGACGTCAGGCAATTGATGGCGATACAGCACAGGTTGGTCCGCAGACTGCTGAGCGTTTAGGTATCCCACAAGTTACGTATGTAGATGAAATTATTGAATTGACAGACAAAACAGTAACTGTTAAAAAATCATTGGAAGATTGCGAAGAAATTATTGAAGCAAAATTACCTTGTGTATTGACTACATTAAGTGGAATGAATGAGCCTCGTTATATGAACTGTAACGATATTGTTGATTCTTTCTCAAAAGAACTGACGATCTTTACTTTTGATGATCTGGGCATCGATGAAAGTTTAGTTGGTTTAGCTGGTTCTCCTACAAAAGTACATGCTACTTTTACTAAGGATGTTTCAGCAGAAACAGAAACATTTGATATGCCTGCTGCAGAGGCTGCTAAGTTGATCGCAAAAACATTAAAAGAAAAGCAGATCATCACAAAATAGGAGGAGAAGAAACATGGCTAAATTTGAAGGATACAAAGACATTTACGTATTTGTAGAACAGAAGAACGGCGAAATTGCCAACGTAGGTTACGAGCTGATTTCTGAAGCAAGAAAATTAGTTGCTTCCATTCCAAGCTTAGGCTTCAAAGTTGTTGGTGTTTTGTTAGGACATAACATTGCTGATAAAGCAAATGAAGTAATCGCACATGGTGCTGATAAAGTAATCGTTGTAGACGATGCATTATTAGAAAGCTATTCCACACAGTTTTATGCTGATGCTTTGACACAGGTCATCAATGAATTTAAACCAGATTCATTCTTGACAGGTGCAACTGTTCTTGGACGCGATTTAGCACCACGCGTTGCTGCACGTTTAAATGCAGGTTTGACAGCTGATGCTACTAAGATCGAAATGGATCAGACAAAAGTAGCAGATGGCGAAGCTTTATTGTTGGTAACACGTCCTACATTTGGCGGTAATTTATTTGGTACGATCATTTGTCCAAATACTCGTCCGCAAATGGCTACAATTCGTCCAAACGTGTTTGCAATGGATGCACCAGATGCAAGCAGAACTGGTGAAGTAGTCACTTTCTCACCAAAATGGACAGATACAGATCCAAAAGTTGTTGTAAAGAAAGTAATCGAAAAAGTAGTAGAAGGTGTCGACATTACAAAAGCAGATATCTTGGTTGCTGCTGGCCGTGGTGCTGAAGACTGCTTAGATATGGTAAAAGCCGTTGCAGAAGAATTAGGTGGAGAAATGTGCGCTTCACGTGCAGTCGTAGATGACGGCTTTGTTGATAAAGCTATTCAGGTAGGACAGACTGGAAAAACAGTTCGCCCATCTCTGTATATCGCTTGTGGTATTTCTGGTGCATGTCAGCATGTGGCTGGTATGGAAAAATCAGATATGATCATCGCTATCAACCGTGATCCACAGGCAGAGATCTTCTCCATTGCAAATATGGGATTTATCGGTGATGTAAAAGAAATCTTGCCGTTGTTAAAGGATGAGATCATCGCTGCTAAAAAAGCATAATTGAATTAATAAAAATAAGTAAGAAGAGAGGAGAGTACTATCATGAAAAAAGTTGGAGTTATTGGCGCAGGTACAATGGGTCAAGGCATTGCAAATGCATTCGCTACAAATGGATATGATGTAACAGTTTGTGACATCAAGCTGGAATGGGCACAAGGCGGAATTGATAAAATCGGTAAAAAATTAGATAAACTGGTTAGCCGTGAAAAAATGACTGCCGAAAAAGCAGCAGAAATCAAAGGTAACTTAAAAGCTGGAGAATATGCAGATCTTGCTGATTGCGATTTGATCGTAGAAGCAGTTTTGGAAATCATGGATACAAAGAAAGAGCTGTTCTCTCAGTTGGATGAAATTTGTAAAGAAGACTGCATTTTTGCAACAAACACTTCTTCTTTATCCGTAACAGAAATTGCAAAAGGAATCAAGCATCACGTAATTGGCATGCATTTCTTTAACCCGGCAGATCGTATGAAATTGGTAGAGGTTATTTCTGGTATCAACACACCTGTTGAGACAAAAGAAGCAATCATCGAAATCAGCAAATCTTTAGGTAAGACTCCAGTTGAAGTAGCAGAGGGTCCAGGATTTGTTGTAAACCGTATCTTGGTACCAATGATCAACGAAGCAGCTTTCATCCTGCAGGAAGGTATTGCTTCTGCTGAAGATATTGATACAGCAATGAAATTAGGCGCTAACCATCCAATGGGACCTTTAGCTTTAGGTGATTTGATTGGTTTGGATATTGTCGTTGCTATTATGGATGTACTCTTTGCTGAGACACACGATCCAAAATATCGTTGCTGCACATTATTAAGAAAAATGGTACGTGGCGGCAAATTGGGTCAAAAGAGCGGTATCGGATTCTACGATTACAGTAAATAGTTAAATATAGAATAATAGAAAGTGAATCCATTCCATTCACATAGGAGTTGATGGATTCACTTTTTAAAAAGAAAGGTAGGCTTATAAAATATGGAAACAGTATTAATTGCAAAAGAAGGTCATGTTGCAACTATTACGATCAATCGTCCCAAAGCATTGAATGCTTTAAGCACAGAAGTATTGACAGAATTGAATGCTGCACTTGATGAAGTTGCTGCAGACAAAGATGTATATGCTTTAGTTATTACTGGTGCTGGTGAAAAATCATTTGTTGCCGGTGCAGATATAGCAGAAATGAAAGATAAAACAGTAGAAGAAGCTGCTACATATGGTAAATTTGGTAATGAAGTGTTCCGTAAGATCGAAACATTCCGTTGTCCTGTCATTGCAGCCGTAAATGGTTTCGCATTAGGCGGCGGCTGCGAACTGGCAATGAGTTGTGATATTCGCATTGCCGGTGATAATGCCGTATTTGGTCAGCCAGAAGTAGGATTAGGAATTACGCCTGGTTTTGGAGGTACTCAACGTTTAGCACGTTTGGTCGGTGCAGGCATTGCCAAAGAAATGATTTATACTGCCCGTAATATCAAAGCAGATCGTGCTGCAGAAATTGGTTTGGTAAATAAAGTGGTACCAGCCGGTGAATTAATGGAAACAGTCATGAAAATGGCAAATGGCATTGCTAAAAATGCGCCAATTGCTGTTGCAAATGCAAAAAAAGCTATTAACGAAGGTTTACAGTGTGATATCGATGGCGGTATCGCAATCGAAGTAAAAGAATTCTCTGATTGCTTTGCAAGTGAAGATCAGACTTATGGTATGACTTGCTTCCTTGAAAAAGTGAAGGACAAACAGTTTTCTAATAAGTAGAAATGAAAAGGTGATATGTAGATGAGTAAAATAATCTCTTTGGAAAAAGCTGTTTCCATGATTCCTGATGGTGCAACTGTTGGTATCGGCGGATTTATCGGTTGTGGACATCCGCAGGAATTTTCAGTTGGAATTGAAGAAAGCTTTTTGAAAAGCGGACATCCGCGTGATCTAACGATCATGTTCTCTGCTGGTATCGGTGATGGAACAGATAAACTTGGTTTGAACAAGATCGGGCATGAAGGTTTGCTAAAAAGAATTATCGGCGGACATTGGGGATTGATTCCAAAGCTGCAGCAATTGGTATTTGAAAATAAAGTAGAGGGATACAATTTGCCATTGGGTACGATTTCGCTGATGTTCCGTGAAATTGCAGGACATCGTCCCGGTGTCATTACCAAGATCGGTTTAAAGACATTTGTCGATCCACGATTAGAAGGCGGAAAGATGAATGAGCGTACAAAAGAAGATTTAGTAGAATTGATTGAAATGGATGGTGAAGAGTGGCTGCGTTATAAGTCATTCCCGGTCAATGTTGCTTTGATCCGTGCAACTTATTGTGATGAGGATGGAAACGCAACAATGGATAAAGAAGCTGCAACGTTGGATTCATTAGCCATTGCACAGGCTGCAAAAAATTCTGGCGGTATTGTGTTGTTGCAGGTTGAAAAAGTTGTTCAAAACGGTACATTAGATGCGCGAAAAGTAAAAATCCCAGGCATTTATGTGGATGGCATCGTTATTTCCCGTCCAGAGAACCATTGGCAGACATATGAAGCATATTACAACCCAGCTTTATGTGGAGAGGTAAAAGTACCTGTTGATTCTATTCCACCAATGAAATTGAATGAACGCAAGGTCATCTGCCGTCGTGCTGCAATGGAATTAGATCCGCATGCAATCATCAATTTAGGTATCGGTATGCCGGAAGGTATTGCAAATGTTGCAAATGAAGAAGGTTTACCTGGTTTAAAACTAACCGTTGAAACAGGTGGTATTGGCGGAGTACCGATGGCAGGTACTGCTTTTGGTACATGTACAAATCCAACTGCTATCTTAGATCAGCCTTATCAGTTTGACTTTTATGATGGCGGCGGTCTAGATCAAGCTTTCTTAGGATTAGCAGAATGTGATCGTTTTGGTAATATCAATGTTTCCCGCTTTGGACCAAAAATAGCCGGTTGTGGTGGCTTTATCAACATTACGCAAACAGCGCCTGTTGTCGTTTACTGTGGAACTTTTACCGCTGGCGGTTTAAAAGTAGAAGTAAAAGATGGGCAGTTGCATATCCTGCAGGAAGGCAGAATCAAAAAGTTTATCAAAGATGTTGAACAAGTAACATTTGGAGCTGCTTACGCAAAAGAAACAGGACAGAAAGTGTTATACATTACAGAACGTGCAGTATTCGAACTGCTAGATGGTGTATTAACATTAACAGAAATTGCGCCTGGTGTTGATTTAGAAAAAGACATCATGGCTCATATGGAATTCCGTCCAGCTGTTTCAGAAAATCTGAAAGAGATGGATGCCCGCATCTTCCGTGATGAGATCATGGGGCTGCTTGAAGAAAAAGAAGAGGCTGTAACGAATAAGGAATAGCCAAAAATAAAAAATGCATCTAATCTCGAAAGAGAAAGGATGCATTTTTTGGTATAATTTAGCTATGAAAAACATCGAAGTGTTAGAGCTAAATCATTCCTATTTGAGCAATAGGAATTATACCGCATTTCAGATGATTTTACCACTGGATTGTGAAAAAAAGATCGATTCTTCTGATCCGGTGTACAGTTTTCTTGAAGTGATGGAAGGAGTCAACTGGAACAAATATCTTAATCACCCTGCTCACAGAGGGCGTGAAGAATATAATCCCTTCAAGATGATCAAAGTCATCCTGTTTGCGTTCATGAATCATATTTATAGTCTAAGAGATATTGAAAAAAGCTGTAGAACAGACATCCGTTTCATGTTCTTGATGCAGGAGGAAACGCCAAGTCACATGGCATTTCATCGTTTCATCCAAAAGTATTTAAAATATGACATCCAATTCATTTTTAGAGATATATTTGAATCAATTGAGATATTAGATCCGTCAATTGATCATGATACGGTTTATATTGATGGAACCAAGCTTGAGGCCAATGCCAACAAGTTTACTTTCATCTGGAAAAAGACCGCAATCAAAACAAGAGATAAAATATTCACTCGATTAAACGAATGGGTCAGGAAACTGGGTGATCGTATTGAAGCATCTCAAAAAGAGGAGTGGACAATAAAAGACATAGAAAATATGGCTAACCAAATTTTTCATATCGTTGAACAAGAGGGAATCACTTTCATTTATGGAAAAGGTAAGCGAAAAAGCCAGATCCAGCATTATTATGATGAATTGATGAAATACAAAGAAACACTGCAAAACTGTTTGGAAAGAATTGAACTATGCGGACCTGACAGAAACAGCTGTTCGAAAACAGACCACGATGCAACGATGATGCACATGAAAGAGGACCATTATATGAAGACAGGAATCTTCAAGGCAGGATACAATGCACAGATAGCAGTAAGCAGTGAATATATCCAATTGGCTTGTATCTATCAGGATAGAACCGATCAAAAGACATTTATCAAATTTCTTGAAACATTCAGAGCACTTTATAACAGGATGCCTAAAACAGTAGCAGCGGATGCAGGATATGGATCCTATGATAATTATTTCTTCTGTTTAGAAAATGATATGGAAGCCTATATCAAATATATGATGTATTCAAAAGAAAAAGAAACGAGCTACAAGAAAAAAACATTCATCAAATCAAACTGGAACAGAAATGGAAATGGAAGATATATCTGCCCGGCAGGACATGAATTTGGCTGTATCAATGAAACGGTTGATAAGAGAAGCAAATATTATCGAATCAATCAAACGCACAGCTGTGGCAAATGCACGGATTGCCCACTCAAATCTCAATGTACGAAAGCCAAGGGAGATCGAACGATAAGCGTGAATCCGATACTTGAGGAGTTTGAAAGAACAGCGAGAAAAAAACTAAATAGCGAAGAAGGAATCCATCATCGAGTGCAAAGATCCATACAAAGCGAAGGAGCTTTTGGAGTGATAAAAGAAGATTATGCTTATGACAGATTACATAGGAGAAGCATCAAAAATGTAGAAATGGAGTTCCTGTTGGTGTGCGTAGGCTTTAATCTGATGAAATATCATAACAAAAAAATAAGAAAAAAAGCACAAGCATAAATAATGTTGATGGGTTTTCCACAATAGGTGTTTTCATAATGCCAAAAAACAGGGATAATTGGGAGAATTGAAACAATTTCAAAGTAAAGAAAAGAAAAAAGAGGTCGTAACCTCAATAGACAGATTCGTTTAATTAAAATCTTCTATTTCGTTACAGCCTCTTTTTAATTGATTTGATATATGCTGTAAATTTGTATTATTACATGAACAAATATCTTACATTTTATTGATTTTTTTGTGTCTTACATTTTATTGATTTTTTTGATGAAATGATTTCAAAAATGAGATATAATTATAAACATGTTCGATTATTATAGGAAGGGGATATGCATGATCAACCAGACGGAAAATTTTGAACAAGGAGTTTTTCAAACAAAGGGAAAATTTTATATTCAAGGGCGTTCTGGCAGTGGAAAGACGACATTGTTGTTAAAAAGATTACAGTATTTACGAGAAGAAGGAATTTCTTTTAAAAAAGTACTGAATCTTACTGCATATAAGGAAGACACAAAAAATTTGGAACGCTTATGGAAAGAGAGTTATGATCCGTGTGGTGAGGATGTACCTTCCTTCAAGTCTATTTATCAGTTTTGTTTTCAAATATTGTATCGATATCATCAATTATATGGCGGTACACAACCGCACGTGTCACGAGATTTTCGACTGCAAGTCTCTAAGATGATTCAAGAATTTTTTGGTATACAGCTTAATCATTATGAATTGGATGAAGTGTATAAACAACTTTGTATCTGTCGCGGACAGCTGATGGATGAGGCGCAGATACAGCAGATCACATATCCAAATATGAATTTTTATTATTTATTCCAGCAGTTTGAAAAATATAAAAAGCAGCGTTCTTTAATGAGTTATGAAGACTTGATGGTAGAAGCATACCAATGTCTTTTGAAAGAGGAGAGCTTACGCCGGCAGATACGTGAACAAATTCGTTTTATTCATGTAGATGATGCCCAAAATTTATCGTTGGCTGCACATAAGATGCTGCAATTGATCAGCGATGAACAAAGTTCGGTTGCTTTATTCATCGATAATGATCAATATGCAGGTTCGCATGCTCCATATCGCCTGCGATATGAAGAATTTTTAAATATTTTTCCGGATGCTGTCAAAATTGAGCTGGATCATAATTACCGGTGTGATGCAAATATCGATGAAATGATACAAAAATTTATGCATAGTGATTATGATTTCCATCTGCAAGACGATTCTGTTGTCCGCTTTCTGACAGCAAAAGACTTAGATGCTTCTTATCACCAAGCTCTCATTTTAGCAAAAAATGATTCAAATATGGTATTTTTAAGTAGAGAACATTTTACATTATTGCCATTAGCAGATTTGTTAGACAAAGAGAACATTCCGTTCCATGTGTCTAATTTTCACAGCTTTTTCCGTGACAATACCATTCATGATCTGTTAGCTTTGTTTCGTTTGATGATGGATCCGAAAGATTATTATGCGTTTACTTTGATTCAGAAAAAAATTGGATTTGGTTTGAGTGATCGAAATTTAAACGAGATCGAACAAATGCTGCAGGAAGATGACAGTTTAGATATTTATAGCGCTATATTCAATAGTTCGATACGCTCTTCCACAAAAAATAGAGTTATCAAACACATTGAGGAAATCCGTATTGCACAACATCTGGACTCCATCAAAATGCTGTTATTTGTCTTAACAAAACTGCATTATGAAGATTATATTAAACAGAAAGGTGTTACGATCAAAAATCCTAACATTCTGGTATTTGCCACGATGGCGCAACGTTATAAGGATCCGGCAGAATTATTAGAGCGGTTCAAACATTTGATGAGCATAGAAGATGAACAAGAACATTCCATTTCTCTTTATAGTTTTTCGCAAGTAAAAGGGAAAGTTTTTGAAGAAGTGTGCTTTTTGGATTGTCTAGATGCTTTTTATCAAGTGTTCCCGGACCAGATTCAAGAAAAAAGATTTCTTTACAGCATCTTGTCTAAAATATCGAAACGTATGGTCTTCTTGGTTGCAAAGACTGCATTTATGCAGAAAATGACACCACATGCATTCATTCACGATTTATATTTGTTGATGAAAGCAAAAGATGCTGGGGAAAGAAAAGAAAGAAAGACAAAAGAAGTGTCGAAGGCAACATTACGGTCGGGAAAACGAATTGTTCATAAAACTTTAGGCAATGGACGCATTCGGCGAATCTTTCCAGAAGATGACGAGATTGAAATCGTATTTGCGGACGGTGTTGCAAAAAGACTAAAGCTTTCGGCTTGTCTAGAGAGTGCATTATTGTCATTTCATTAAAAAAGACAGTTTATCTATTTTATCTGTGATCGTTTTGATCAAAGATAAAATAGCATCCTGTCTTTTTATTTTATTTATTGGCAGATAAATAGGCTAATACAAGAGAAATCGTACTTTTTAATGCACTGATGTGTGTTCGCTCCATTCCATGTGAGGCATGCACACCAGGTCCGATCAATGCTCCTTTAATATCATTGCCGCCTTTTAATGCTGCAGAGACATCGCTGCCATACATAGGATAGATATCAACTGCATAGTTTAATTGATTGTCTTTTGCCAATGAAATCAGTGTGCTTGTCATTGCGTAATCATATGGCCCGCTGCTATCTTTCGCGCAGATGCTGACATCATATTCGCTGCATGCAAGATCCAGACCGATGCATCCCATATCAACAGCGAGCATCGTATCTACGTCGCTCGGCATGCTGCTTGCACCATGTCCTACTTCTTCAAATGTACTGAAGACAAATAGCAAATCATTTTTAAATCTTAAGTTATTCTCCTTGATATAATGCAAGACAGAAAATAAACAAGAACAGCTGATCTTATCATCAAGAAAACGAGATTTGATAAATCCGCTTTTGGTGATCACAGTTTTGGGATCGATTGCAATATAATCTCCATTTTGAATTCCCAGATTTTCTACATCAGCCTTTGTTTTTACGACTTCATCGATTCGAACTTCCAGGGTATCCGCATCTCTGGTCAATGTGGAAGCATCCGGGTGTACGTGTTTTGCTGCTGCCTTGCATAAGATGGTGCCAGTATATACTTTGCCATCGCGTGTAAGGACACGGCAATATTCACTGTCTAAAGTAGGCAGTGTAGGAGAGCCGATTGGTGTTACAGCGAGGGTACCATTTTCCTTGATGGAACGCACCATGAGACCAAGAGTATCGCAATGGGCGCTTAAAGCAAGGGTATGCGTGGAATCATATCCAGGAACACGGATGAGCAAATTCCCCTTTGCATTGTGCTCACATGTATAACCAAGCGATTTTGCCTCTTCTTCCATGAAATGGATTGCATGCATCGTATAGCCGCTAGGAGAATCGATGGACAAAAGTTTTTTTGCAAAATCAAATAAATAAGATTCGTTGATTTCAAACATAGTTTTACCTCCATTATCACGTATAAGTATAGGCTATTTTTTTATAAATGCAAGGAATGGGATTTTCAATATGCATGAGTTGTGGTATTCTAATTACAGTTTGATAAAGGAAAGAAGGAATAGAAAATGATTTCATTTGTAAATGATTATAGTGAGGGAGCATGTGACGAGATATTGCAACGTTTAAAAGAAACAAATCATTTGCAGAGCTGCGGGTATGGGCTGGATGAATATTGCCAAGCTGCGGCAGATAAGATCAAAAAAGTCATTGCTTGCGAAGATTGTGATGTTCATTTTTTAGTAGGGGGAACACAATGTAATAAAACCGTAATTGCAGCTGCATTACGGCCGCATGAAGCTGTTATCTGTGCAGAAAGTGGACACATCAACGTTCATGAAACTGGTGCAGTAGAAAACAGCGGTCATAAAGTGCTGTATGCAAAAGGGGAAGACGGGAAAATCACGCCTAAAGAAATTGAACAAATCGTGTTGAAACATACGGATGAACATATGGTCAAGCCGGCCATGGTCTATTTATCGGATGCCACGGAATTGGGTACCTATTATACATATAATGAGCTAAAAGCAATTAGTGAATGCTGCCATGCACATCACTTATATCTATTTTTAGATGGTGCGCGTTTAGGAAATGCCTTATGTGCAAAAGATAATGATTTAAAGATTGAAGACTTGCCAAAATTATGCGACGTATTCTACATTGGCGGTACAAAAAACGGGGCATTGTTCGGTGAAGCTTTAGTTATTGTAAACCCAGCATTAAAACCGGATTTTCGTTACCACATCAAACAAAATGGAGGTATGCTGGCAAAAGGCCGCTTACTGGGAATTCAATTTGAGGTGTTGTTTGAGGGGGATCTTTATTTTCGATTGGCAAACCATGCCAATGCGATGGCTCAACAGATTGCGCAGACTTTGCGTGAGTGTCATGTTGATTTCTTATTTGAATCACAGACAAATCAAATTTTTCCAATCTTCACTCAAAGCGAACTGCAAACCCTTCGTCAACATTTTGAACTTGGCGATTGGGAAAAATTGGATGATGAGCATACAGCTATTCGAATCGTTACTTCTTGGGATACAAAAGAAGAAGCAGTCAAACAATTTTGCGAAACTGTCATGAAATTACGATAATAAGAAAAAGGAATCAGCAGCGTAAGTGTTCTTTTCGACACCAACCTAAGATTCCTTCTTTTTTTATGAGTGCAAATTGGTCATATGTTTTTACTATCGAAACATATTCTCCACGTTTCAATGGCATTTGATAGGTCGTAAAATCATCTGCTTTCCATTTTCCATCCTCATTATGTAGAAAAGCATGGTCGATCCAAAGTTTTTTACCGGAGGAAAGATGTAAACAAAAATCACGTTTTTCTCCTTTTTCTAAACGAACGATTTCACTTTCTCTCCATGTGATGAACAATGGATCTTGATTTTTGACATTGACATCGCAAAGTGCTTGTGCAAGAGGCAGCGAATCCGCACTTTTGAAAGAAAAACGATCATTTTGAATGATCAAAGCATTTAACTGTCCTGCTTTTTTCACCATATTGCCGCCATCGATGGATATGATGTGTTTTTGTTCGTTTATGATCGGATTGAAACAAGCAATATCTTGACAGTATTCGCTCACTGGCATATGGCCAGCAACAACATAGTGTTTGAAATCTTTTCCATTTAATAAGAAATGAGGAAAAGTCAGTACTTCACGAAAGTCGCTGCCGAATGTCTGTTCGTTGAGAATACCTGCATGGACAAAAATGTAATTGTCTGTGTAAATGACTTGGGGGAGTGTATCCACCCAATGCAGTTCTTTGAAAAAATGCGCGAGCAGCCGATCGCAAAGCCGTTCCATATCTGTTGATTGGTCAATACTGATGCCGATTTGTGCTGCCATTTCATGCAGAATGCTTGCTTGCCTTTGACATAAGATCTTGTTTAAAAAATGCAAATTGTAGTGATGAACGATATTTTTGCAGACAAAATCACAATTTCCCATTAAAGCATAGGCATTCCCATTTTGACAAAGGTTCATGATGTATCGTAATGTCGCAAGGTTTTCATTCCCTTTTTCTATTAGATCACCTAGGAAAAGCAATGTATCTTCATATTCATCATAGTGTACTTGATCTAAAAGTGTTTTAAGCAAAGAAAGATTGCCGTGTATATCAGAAATGGCAATGATCCGTTGCTTGTTTTCATGAAGATATCTTGTCTGTACGCTGCGATCCATCGGTATGCTCCTTTCTTATCAGGTTTTATTATAGATAAAAAAGAGATAAAAGTCCATTTAAGCACTAAACAGAAAAAAACAGTAAGTTCATGCTTACTGTTTGAAGAATTGAAAGAAAGTGGGAATCTCTTTCTCCCAAGAAGCCTCACAATGTTGTCCGCCAGGCACAAGATTCAAGCGGAGATGGATGTCTTGTTGATACAATAAGTTGGCTATTTCTATATTGACTTTGCTCATATAAGTAAAGCCTCTTTTAGAGCGTGATTCATTACTTCCCCAAGAAAGATAAATATAGGTATCTGTTTGAAGCAAAAGCTGGCAATCTTGGGCAATTTGTTTTCGCACTGGACCTAAAAACGGAGATAAACAAGCTGCCCTTGAAAAGACGGCGTTGTGATAGGTGATTGAATACAATGCCATGAGTCCGCCCATAGAACTGCCGCCGATCCATGTATGGTTCCTATCTGGAAGAGTAGGCAGTTCCTGATCGATCAAAGGTTTTAATTCCTGTACGACCCATTCCATCATTTGTTTGCCGCTGCCCACGATTGTTCCTAGACGATGGTCATAAAAAGTATATGGACAATATTCGACGATACGTTGATTTCCCTCATGATTGCACTCTATTCCAACAATGATCCTTTTTTCTTTTTGTCCGTCAAGATATTCTTTTAATCCCCAGGATTTTCCATAAGTAGCTTCTGCGTCATCGAAAAGATTGTGTCCGTCATACATATAAAAAACAGGATAGCGCTGTTTGGAAGACTGCACTTCATCCGGCACATAAATATGCAGTGTCCGCATCATCTGATAAGGGGTCATCCAAACTTCTTTTTTAAATATCATATGAGCTTTCCTCCTTTTCTAATAGAGGAATCATTTCATCCAAGCTCTTTAAGATCCATTTGGCTTTCTTTCGAATAGCATCGTTGACATAAGCAGCATCGGGAATCAACAGCGGCATCGCTTGTGCTGCATCGGCAGCTAAAATACCGCTAGGGGAGTCTTCAACAACGATGCATTGCTTGATGGGAACATGCAACCGTTTGGCAGCACATTCATAAATATCAGGAGCCGGCTTTCCTGCTTTTACGTCTGAATCATAACCGGTAACGATGCTTTGAAAATAATGCTGCGCCTGCGCATGTTGCAAGTTTGCCTCTACGCAAAGTGGAAAAGAAGAGGTCGCAATAGCCATTGGTATCTTCTTTTCATATAAATAGTTCAGGATGTCATAGAAGCCTTTTTTGACATCTGCCCCATTGTTTTGGTAAAACTGTGCAAATAATTCTTTCTGCCGTTCTTTTACTTTTTCTAATGGCCATTCCTGCGGAAAATAGCGTTCAAATACATTTTTTGCACTGTTCCAGTCACGACCGGCCAGTTCACGCAAAAATGAATCTGATACGGGAAGATCAAATTCTTCTCCTAATTGGTACCAAATTTTTTGGGCGATACGTTCACTATCGAATAAAGTACCATCCATATCGAAGATTACTGCTTGTAGTTTCATTTTCTTTTCTCCAATGTATAATTAAAAAATTCTTTTACTTCTTCTAAGGTATCAAATACTGCAACGCTGATCGTATTGCCCATTGCATGTGCAAGTACTTCAGGCAAGCGTTGGATCATTTTGATATTGGAACGATATTTAGTACTGATATCGTATTCTGTATGTGTATATTCGATATTGTCTCGCCTGCCTGCAAAAGCACAGCTTTTACGAGTATGGGAAGGAATCGCAACATGATCATTGATCATGACTTGCGCCCAAATATCATAGATGTCAAAATCGTTTGCATAATCGATCATATCCGGTAAAAAGCCGCCAGGAGGACGCATATTGACTTCCAAGCCTAAGATCGTTCCTTTCTTGCCTAGTTGTGGATGATCTTCACTCAGACGGAAAAATTCAAAATGGAAAAACCGGCTTCTGGTATCAAAAGACTGCACACAACGCGAACCAACATCCATAATGTCTTCTGGGATATCTATCAGTGAATAACAGCCGATGCTGTCTCGTTCATTTACGGAATCCATGATAGAGCCGACGTAATGATGACTGGTGGCAAATTGGATCTCTTTTTTGCTGTTTGTGATTCCATCAAATGTAAAACATTCACCTGTGATGTACTCCTCTAGTAACATCGGCTGTGTAAATGTTTTAGCAAAGCACTGGCGAATCTCTTCCTCATCATTTAATTTATAGGTACTGTTTGCACCTACCCCTACATCAGGCTTACAGATGATCGGGTATCCATAAGTTTTTGCAAATGCAATCGCATTATCTGCTGTATCTGCCATCTGCCAACGTGCAGTTGGAACGTTGGCTTGCTCATAATAATATTTCATACGCGATTTTGACTGGTAGTCAGCAATATGATCGATCGTGATACCAGTGGTAATGTGAAAGTCTTGACGAAGGCGTGCGTCTTGTGCCAGCCAATATTCGTTATTGGATTCGACCCAGTCAATTTTTCCATAATGAAATGTAAAATAACCCATTGCCCGAATGAGTGCATCATAATCGTTCAAAGAAGAGACGACATAGCATTCATCAATGTTTTCTTTCAGTTGTTTACTTAGAGAATCATAGGGACAATCTACGATGGCCAATACCGTAGCTCCATGTTTTTTTAATCCACGACAAAACATCCAATAATTCTCAGGAAAGTTTGGAGATATAAATACAAAATTCATAAACAAGACACCTTTCCATTTATTAGTTCCATTATAGTACAATTTCTTAAGATTCGCGCATAGAAATCATCTTATTTGTTTTTTTAACATGGCATACTGGATAGCGATAATCGTTTTTGCATCGACGATCTTCCCTTGTTGGATCCAGTGATAAGCCTGCTGTAAAGGAATCCAGTGTACGCTGATACATTCATCCTCATCCATTGCTTTGCGCTCTTGAGGAACAAAGAGCTGCTTGGCTTCATAAATATAAATCTTTTCATTGCAAAATCCAGGTGTGGAATACATGGCGGTGATCAGCGAAAGAGAATGACAGGCATAGCCACACTCTTCATTGAGCTCACGCATGGCCGTATCATAAGGCTCTTCTTTATTTTCTATTTTTCCCGCAGGAATCTCAAATAGTGTTTTCTCAACAGCATAACGATATTGAGAGATTAATAAGACCTTATCTTCTATTTGTGCTAAGATTGCACATCCACCATGATGGTGAATGATATCGCGATGACAGATCATGCCGTTTTCAATCTCGATCGTATCGTTGGTCAAAGTAAAGATACTGCCCTTATATAGTATTTTTGATTGAATTTTTTTTTGCATAAATTCCCCTCTTTTCGTATAGTTTCAGTTTACCATGGAGGGGGCATAAGCAACAAGTAGCGGAAAGCATGGTTGAAGATCTTAAATAGGGACATACTATCATTGGGAGTGATCGAATGAAAGAATACAAATTAAAAATTTATGCGGATAGGCACCAGCCGAAACAAGAAGACGGCAAACATGCACTGATGGCTTTTCTCAGTGGTGGTGCTGTCGGCGCTTTTGGACAAATCTTGTTAACGGTATATCAAACAGTCTTTGCTATGCAACAAGCAGATGCTTATGCGATGATGGCAGTTACTGTCATGGCTATAGCTTCTTTGTTGACTGCCATCGGCGTGTATGATCGGTTTGCGCAAAAATGCGGGGCAGGTATGTTTGTGCCAATCAGCGGCTTTGCTAATTCTTTGACGAGCAGTGCATTGGAAGGAAAAAGCGAAGGGTGGGTCATGGGCATAGGCTGTAATATGTTTAAGCTTGCAGGCACGGTGATCACTTATGGCGTCGTTGCAGCGGTCATTTTTGGCTCTTTACGTTATCTATGGATGGCAGGTATATGATGAATACGATTCGATTTGATCATGTGTTTATACAGTCGAGTGCTGCCTGTGTGGGCCCGATGGAAGGAGAGGGACCGTGCGGCTCTTCTTTTGACTATATCAGCAAGGATCTCTATGATGGACAGGATACCTTTGAGAAAGGCGAAATTTCACTGTTAAACAGATCTTGTGATCTGACCATGCGAAAAGCAAACCTGCATTTGGAAAACCTGAGCGGAGCAGTTGGCGGAGATCTGATGAATCAATTGCTGGCAACGCATTATTTTGCAAAGGATCTACATATACCATTGATCGGCGTCTATGCTGCTTGTGCAACATCTTCTCTGGCGATTGCTTTAGCTTCGATCATGGTCGATCGATCCTGGGCCAAAAATATGCTGGCATTTACATCCAGCCATAATGCCACAGCAGAAAGACAGTATCGCTTTCCCAATGAATACGGAGTACAAAAAAAAGAAACGACAACGACAACTGTTACAGGGGCAGGGAGCGTGTTGCTGTCCTCTCAAAAATCATGTATTCAAGTAACGAATTGTACATTAGGAAAGATTGTTGATTGGCATTTTACAGATGCCGGCAATATGGGGATTGCGATGGCGCCGGCAGCTTATGACACATTGTTGCGTCATTTATCCATGACTCATTCTACTCTATCCGATTATGATTTGATCTTAACTGGCGATTTATCACATGCCGGCTTTTCCTTTTTGCTGGATCTGCTGGCACAAAAAGGATTCACACAATTTACAAATATGAATGATTGCGGGTTGTTGATTTATGATCGAAACAGGCAGCCGGTTTTTTGTGGAGGGAGCGGGAGCGCATGCTCGATGTGTGTAACTATAGCATACGTATTTGAACGCCTGCGAAAAAAAGAGTTAAACCGGGTGTTGGTTTTAGCGACGGGAGCATTGTTATCGCCAATTGCAACATTTCAAAAACAAAGCATCCCCTGTATTGCACATGCCATCGAATACCAAAGGAGGGAAGTTTGATGGACTATCTTCTTGCATTTGTTTGCTGTGGCAGCATTTGTTTGATAGCACAGCTTTTATATGATCATACAAAATTAACAGCAGGGCATATTACTTCTTTATTCGTTGTGCTGGGGGCAGCGTTGGATACATTCGGTATATATGACTGGTTGCTAGATCATTTTCAAGCTGGAGCTGCATTGCCAATCACCAGTTTTGGTCATTCTTTGATTCACGGTGCATTGAAAGCTGCAGAAACAAAAGGAATATTTGGCATATTATTAGGAACCTTTGATCTTACTGCTGCCGGCATCACAGCAGGAATCTTATTTGCTTTTATCGCAGCTGTATTTTTTCGGCCAAAATCATGAATTCTTGGATGGAAAGAAAAGAAGCGCTGCGAAGACGCTTCCACGGAAGTTTTGATGTCGTCTTCCGTGATATTCAAGTAGATGAGTTACAGGGAACATTAATTTTTTTATCATCGTTAACCGATGCCAATTTATTAGCCTTGATATCAGAGAGTTTTGTGATCAGTGCCGCTAATACGTTGCAATTGACGCTATATCCGGCAGCAATCGAAACAATTTATGATGAGGAGGCTGCATTGACCAGCATGCTGAGCGGACAATGTCTGGTATTATTAGAAGATCATACACCTTATTATTGTGTAGAAGTGCGCAACTATCCTTCTCGGCCAAATACAGAGCCCAATGTCGAACGCAGCGTTCGCGGTTCACATGACGGATTTGTTGAAAATATTATTTTTAATGTGGGGCTGATCCGTCGAAGGATCCGTGATCCCCAACTGCAAATGAAGATCATAAAAAAAGGTGAGATGACACGTTGCGATATTGTTTATGCATATGTAAACGGAATCGTGGACCCGGATGTGCTCAGTGATTTTGAACATCGTCTGCAGACCATAGATAAGGAAGAAATACTTTCAGAAAGAAATTTATGTGAATTGTTATATGGAAAAACCTGGAATCCATATCCTCATGTCCGTTATAGTGAACGTCCTGACATTTGCGCAATTCATCTTTTGCGTGGCTATGTCTGTGTTTTGGTAGATAACAGCCCCAGTGCGATGATCCTGCCAACAACTTTTTTTGAACAGACCAAACAAATGGAAGAATATACACAGACGACTACGGTTGCTTTGATCACACGTATCGTCCGCTTGCTGGGAATTGCTGTTTCACTTTATCTATTACCAATTTGGATCGTGTTGTCTATGAACTACAATCGAACTTTCTTGCAGATTCCTTTGATCGACAATCTGGATCCTATATCTTTTGGTGTTCAAATTTTGATCGTGGATCTAGTTGTTGAATGGATACGTCAATCTTTGATCCATACACCTACCATTCTCTCTAGCATCATGAGCTTTATCGCTGTCTTTGCATTAGGAGATATGGCAATCAGCATTGGTGCATACAGCAAAGAAATCCTGATCATGGTCGCTATATCCAATATAGGAAATTTATTGACTCCCAGTTATGAACTGTCTCTTGCTAACAAATGGATACGGGTAATGATCTCTATCTTTGCACTGTTTGGAGGTGTGGGCGGTCTCAGTATCGGTATTTTGATTCATTTCATATTATTGATCTCTACAAAAACAATCAAATTTCCATATTTGTATCCGCTGATTCCTTTCTCGTACCGCGAATGCAAAAAGCTTCTTTTAGGAGGACCGATCCATGCAAATAAAAAAACAGATCATCAGAAAACAAAGAAATGAATGATAAGAGGCCGTAACGAAATAGAAGATTATAATTAAACGAATCTGTCTATTGAGGTTACGACCTCTTTTTTCTTTTCTTTACTTTGAAATTGTTTCAATTCTCCCAATTATCCCTATTTTTTGGCATTATGAAAACACCTATTGTGGAAAACCTATCAACATTATTTATGCTTGTGCTTTTTTTCTTATTTTTTTGTTATGATATTTCATCAGATTAAAGCCTACGCACACCAACANTGTAACGAAATAGAAGATTTTAATTAAACGAATCTGTCTATTGAGGTTACGACCTCTTTTTTCTTTTCTTTACTTTGAAATTGTTTCAATTCTCCCAATTATCCCTGTTTTTTGGCATTATGAAAACACCTATTGTGGAAAACCCATCAACATTATTTATGCTTGTGCTTTTTTTCTTGTTTTTTTGTTATGATATTTCATCAGATTAAAGCCTACGCACACCAACAGGAACTCCATTTCTACATTTTTGATGCTTCTCCTATGTAATCTGTCATAAGCATAATCTTCTTTTATCACTCCAAATGCTCCTTCGCTTTGTATGGATCTTTGCACTCGATGATGGATTCCTTCTTCGCTATTTAGTTTTTTTCTCGCTGTTCTTTCAAACTCCTCAAGTATCGGATTCACGCTTATCGTTCGATCTCCCTTGGCTTTCGTACATTGAGATTTGAGTGGGCAATCCGTGCATTTGCCACAACTGTGCGTTTGATTGATTCGATAATATTTGCTTCTCTTATCAACCGTTTCATTGATACAGCCAAATTCATGTCCTGCCGGGCAGATATATCTTCCATTTCCATTTCTGTTCCAGTTTGATTTGATGAATGTTTTTTTCTTGTAGCTCGTTTCTTTTTCTTTTGAATACATCATATATTTGATATAGGCTTCCATATCATTTTCTAAACAGAAGAAATAATTATCATAGGATCCATATCCTGCATCCGCTGCTACTGTTTTAGGCATCCTGTTATAAAGTGCTCTGAATGTTTCAAGAAATTTGATAAATGTCTTTTGATCGGTTCTATCCTGATAGATACAAGCCAATTGGATATATTCACTGCTTACTGCTATCTGTGCATTGTATCCTGCCTTGAAGATTCCTGTCTTCATATAATGGTCCTCTTTCATGTGCATCATCGTTGCATCGTGGTCTGTTTTCGAACAGCTGTTTCTGTCAGGTCCGCATAGTTCAATTCTTTCCAAACAGTTTTGCAGTGTTTCTTTGTATTTCATCAATTCATCATAATAACGCTGGATCTGGCTTTTTCGCTTACCTTTTCCATAAATGAAAGTGATTCCCTCTTGTTCAACGATATGAAAAATTTGGTTAGCCATATTCTCTATGTCTTTTATTGTCCACTCCTCTTTTTGAGATGCTTCAATACGATCACCCAGTTTCTTGACCCATTCGTTTAATCGAGTGAATATTTTATCTCTTGTTTTGATTGCGGTCTTTTTCCAGATGAAAGTAAACTTGTTGGCATTGGCCTCAAGCTTGGTTCCATCAATATAAACCGTATCATGATCAATTGACGGATCTAATATCTCAATTGATTCAAATATATCTCTAAAAATGAATTGGATGTCATATTTTAAATACTTTTGGATGAAACGATGAAATGCCATGTGACTTGGCGTTTCCTCCTGCATCAAGAACATGAAACGGATGTCTGTTCTACAGCTTTTTTCAATATCTCTTAGACTATAAATATGATTCATGAACGCAAACAGGATGACTTTGATCATCTTGAAGGGATTATATTCTTCACGCCCTCTGTGAGCAGGGTGATCAAGATATTTGTTCCAGTTGACTCCTTCCATCACTTCAAGAAAACTGTACACCGGATCAGAAGAATCGATCTTTTTTTCACAATCCAGTGGTAAAATCATCTGAAATGCGGTATAATTCCTATTGCTCAAATAGGAATGATTTAGCTCTAACACTTCGATGTTTTTCATAGCTAAATTATACCAAAAAAATGCATCCTTTCTCTTTTGAGATCAGATGCATTTTTTATTTTTGGCTATTCCTTATTCGTTACAGCCTCTTTTATTTTTCTAGTCGTAGCGCGAAAGTTTTGGTATAATAATACGCGTGTAGAAGGAGGGCTTGCATGGAATTTAAAGTCTTGATCGATCAGTTCGAAGGCCCGTTGGATCTGATGCTGCATTTGATCAAAGAAAATAAATTAGATTTATTTGATTTGGATATGAATGTATTGACTGACCAATACCTGGCATATTTAGACACCATGGAGTCTCTTCATTTGGAAGTTGCCTCAGAATATCTTAGTGAATTGGCAGCATTGCTGGAATACAAGAGTAAAAAGTTATTACCAAGAGAAAAAGTGGAAGTAAATGAAGAATATGAAGAAGATCATCGGGATCGACTGGTTGCTCGTTTATTGGAATATCAGCGTTTTAAAGAAATCAGTGAAACGTTGCGGGATGCATATGAACACCGGCAGCGAAAAATGGAAAAGCCATTAAGCGAAGAAACTGCGCGCTGGATGAAAGAACAAACAGAAGAGCACATTGCAGGAAACCCATATGAACTGATCAAGGCGATGCGGCGTGTCTTGCATCGTATGGCGTTGGCGCATCCTTATGAGACAAAAATGAAAGTGAATGAGATGTCAGTGGATGAACGTGTGCTGCAGATCAAAGAACGATTGAAAAATTGGAATGGGAAAATGAGTTTTCTTCAGCTTTGTGAAGATTGCAGTGATCTGCGCATGGTGATTGTTACTTTTTTATCTGTGTTGGATCTGATCAAGCATCATATCTTATGTTTCCACATTGATGATGAAGAAATGATCTGGATCATAAAAGGAGAGGATACATATGGTACAATGGCAATCGATCGTTGAAGGCTTATTGTTTCTAAGCGGTGATGAAGGCATTACGATTGCACAATTATCACAGTGTTTACAAGAAGTGCTTCCAACGGAATTAGAAGAGGTCCTGTCACAAATACAAAAGAGATATGCGAGCGAGGAATTTGGCATTGAACTGATTCATTTTGGAGGCCATTATAAATTTGTGACAAAGGAAAAAGTATATCCTTATGCCCAACGGCTATTTGCAAGCGTCAAATCTTCTTCCTTATCGCCTGCTGCAATGGAAACATTAGCCATCATTGCGTATAAACAACCAATCACTCGTGCAGAAATTGAGGAAATTCGCGGAGTCGGCTGTGATATGATGTTGAAAAAATTGATTGCCAGAGGACTGATCGAAGAAGGAGGAAGAATGGATATTCCGGGGAAACCGATTCTATATAAAGTAACGGATACTTTTATGGATTCATTTCAATTGGAAAGTTTACAAGAATTGCCGCAGCTTCCAAAGGTACAGATGAGCCTGGATGAGGATCTTTTCTTGGAACCGAATGATACGGATACAACTGAAGAGCCAGCGGTGGAAGAATAAAAGACAGACGGGATATAAATGATCCCGTCTTTTCATATAATGAAAAAGGTGAGAAGATGAAAAAATATATCTGTCTATTCTTATCTTTCTGTATCTGGATATCAATATCTTTCACAGTTCAGGCAAATACGCAGCGATTTTGTGTCATGTCGCAAGATGGACGTATATTATATGGAAATAATCTGCATGAGGTACAAAGCGTTGCCAGTATTTCCAAAGTCATGACAGCTATCGTTGCAATGGAACATGGAGATCTTGCACAAGAAATTACGATTGGGAAAGAAATCTTGAGTGTACAGGGCAGCAGTATCTATTTGAAAGTAGGGGAAACGTATTCATTGCAAGACTTGTTATATGGGTTGTTGTTGAGAAGCGGAAATGATGCTGCAAAAAGCATTGCCGTTACTCTGGCAAAAGATGAAGAGACTTTCGTCGAGTGGATGAATGCAAAGGCTCAACAACTGGGAATGAAAGATACCGTATTTCGTAATCCCAGTGGATTGGATGAAGAAGATGGTGGCAATCTTTCCAGTGTGTATGACATGGCGTTATTGATGAAGTATGCAATGACAGATCCAACTTTTGCCAAGATCACTGCTGCAAAACGATATGTCAATGAAAAAGGCATCCAATGGATCAATAAAAATAAATTATTAACGCAATATCCGTATGCGATTTCTGGTAAAACCGGTTATACAAAAAAAGCAGGACGAACATTGATCAGCTGTGCAAAAAAAGAAGGACTGCAGGTAGTGATCGTCACTTTTCAGATGAGTGATGACTTCTCATTTCATCAACAGTATTATGAAAAAGTTTTTTCGTCTTATTCTTTTCTTCCATTAATAGCAAAAGGAACCTATCATGTGAATGGAAAAAGTTTTTATGTTGAACAAGAACAAGGTATTACTCTGCGTTCACATGCAGATTATCAAGTAAAAGAATATTGTGACAAGCAAGGGTATCATATGGAAGCTAACAGTGATGAGCATACAGTTGCATATACTTATTTGTGGAGGTGAAGATATGAATCGGATATGGTTGTTTTGTATTAGTGTGGGGATTTTCTATGCATTGGTCAATCAAAATGGAGAAGTTGTCAATGCAATCGTATTAGAAGTAGGGAAAGATACATTTGATTTCGTCGTGCCGCTCTTGTGTGTGACTTGTTTTTGGAACGGGATATTGAACGTAGCAAAAGATGCTGGATTATTAGATAAAGTGGAACGTCTCTTTCGTCCTTTTTTGCATCGTTTATTGCCGGATGTTAAAAATCCGCAAGCGTTAAGTTATATTGCAACTAATATTGTGGTCAATATGTTTGGCTTGGGATCGGCAGCGACCCCGGCCGGATTAAAAGCAATGCAGCTTTTACAAGAAGAGAATCCGGACAAGAAATGTGCTACACGTCCGATGATCACATTTTTAGTATTGAATACAGCTGGTGTTACCTTATTTTCTACTTCTATCATTGCAATTCGTGCTTCTTTTTCATCACAAGATGTGCTCTCTTTTCTGCCTTTTGCGATTCTATCCACAGCAATTGCATCAATTGTTGGTTTAGCGGTTGACCGTTGGTGGAATTATCATGAATGATTGGATCTTGCCAGGCATGATCGCAGTCTTATTTTTATGGGCGATGTGCAAAGGAGTTAATGCCTATCAAAGCTTTGTGCAAGGGGTAAAAGAAGGATTAGAGTTATTTGTAAGCATTTATCCGGCAATGTTAGCAATGCTGTTTATGGTCGCTGTATTGGAGAAAGGGGGATTGATGGCCGCAGTCAGCCAATTGTTTCAAAAATGGATTCCTTGTGTCCCATCTGCGATTTGGCCGATGGCTTTCTTTCGCCCTATTTCAGGGAATGCATCTCTGGCCGTCTTGCATTCGATCTTTATCAATGAAGGAGTGGATTCATTATCTGGGTTTATCGGCAGTATCCTGCAAGGTGCGACAGATACAACTTTTTATGTGATTGCCTTATATTTTGGCAGTGTAGGGATCCGTAAGATCAAAAATTCACTTGTGATCGGCATCATTGCGGATATAGCAGGAATCTGTGCGGCAATCGTATTAGGTTTATATTTTTTTCAAGAAATTTAGATAAGAAAAGAAAATAACAAGTAAACTAAAAAAACTGCTTTTCAAATGAGATTGTTTTGTGTAAAATACAAAAGAAAACAAAGAAAGCAGGAGGATAGCAAGGATGGAACGATTACAAAAGGTCATTGCTGCAAGCGGAATCACGTCTAGGCGAAAAGCGGAACGTTATATTGTGGAAGGCAGAGTACGCGTAAATGGAGAGGTTGTTACTCAATTAGGTACTCAAGTAAAAAAAGGTGATCTCATAGAGGTCGATGGAGAACAGATCCAGCGTGAAAATAAAGTGTATTATTTGATGAATAAGCCAAAGAAGACCCTTTGTGCTTCCAGTGATGATCGAGGCCGGCAAACGGTGATCGATCTGATGGATTGTGAAGAACGAGTTTTTACTGTTGGACGTTTGGATTATGATACAAGCGGGGCGTTGATCATAACCAATGATGGAGAATTTGCTAACCAGATCATTCATCCACGTTATCATTTGCCGAAGACATATAATTTAACGATCAACGGAATCCTTACGGGAGAAGACATGAAAGCCTTAAAGGAAGGTGTCGTATTGGATGATGGCTATCGCACGATGTCCAGCCGTTTTAAGATCACAGAAAAAGATGTAGAGAAAAATCAATGCAGTTTTGATCTGACGATCTATGAGGGGAAAAATCGCCAGATCAAACGTATGATGGAAGCACTTGGTTATGAAGTACGCAGGCTGCATCGCAAACAGATTGCTTTTTTAGGCTGCAGTGACCTAAGTCAGGGGGAATACCGTATCTTAAAACCACATGAGATCAAAATGTTGCGTGCGCTTGCTTTAAAAGGCCGTATCACGAATATGAGGTAATTATGCAGCAGTATTTTGTCGAAGAAACGATGGAAAAAGAGATTCCCCTTTTATTGAATGCCAATCAGTATCATCATATCGTTCATGTTATGCGGATGAAAGATGGAGACAGTATACGTTTAGCGGATAATAGCGGAAAGGTGATGCTTGCACATATACAGATCAAAGATAAGGCGGTGTGGGCAATTCCTTATGAAGCGATTCCTGTTCTTTCTGCTGGCTGTGAAATAACATTGATCATGGGTCTCATCAAAGGAGAAAGCTGGGAATTTGTAATCCAGAAAGCAGCAGAGTTAGGTGTTGCACGTATCGTTCCTATCCTTACACGTTATAGTGTCGTTAAAATAACAAAAGAGAAACTAGATAAAAAAATCCAGCGTTGGCAGAGTATCGCCTTAGAAGCTTGTGAGCAATGTGAACGTGCCACTATCTGCAAGATTGAGCATCCAATTACGATGGAAGAACTGGATCATTTTAAAAGCGAAATGAATCTGATGGCATATGAACGGGCAGATGCTAGATCTTTACATCTGGCAAAAAAATTAAGAGAAAATACCTTTTCTTCCATTTCTGTGCTTGTCGGCTGTGAAGGCGGCTTTGCAAAGGAAGAAGTAGAGATAGCAAAAGACAAAGGTTTCTTCTGTATTTCTTTAGGACCGCGTATATTACGTGCAGAGACCGCAGCAATCTCACTTTTAGCAGACATTGATTATGAAGTAGAATCGAGGAACCTTTAATGAAAGACATTTTCACAATATTGACCAAGATGTATGGGAAGCCCGCTGTAAAATGTTCTATCATGAAAAAAGAGATTCGATCCATTGAACAATTTTTTGAAGAACGCCATCTTTCCTGCCAGATCAAGAATGATATGGAATTAATCGAAATGAGCGCAAAAAAAGAAGCTTTACAGCAAAAAGAGTTATTAGATGAGCAGTTATTTCGCTCGTTGGACAGTATGCATGATTATATGTATACACTGCATTATGAAGATATCAACCGTTTGCTTCTTGTCGATCTTAAGGATCTCTTACAGCGATTAAAACAATTTGACTATCGAGGGAATACGATCGTATTACCGTGTTTTACAGAAGAAATCAATCAACGCTATGTTCTTTCTCCTGCATTATATACGTATCCATCCTATTCGTTTCAGTTGCGCCATTATGCATCGTATATGCAATGGGGAACCTATGGAAATCTTCCATACGAAGCAGGTTTTGGGTTGCTGAAGCTATTAGAGAAAGATGGAGAAAAGGATCGCGGAGTATTTTATTTTCCGCAGATGAATCGATTCTTTTTATTAGAGCATGGTATATGTGTTCAAAATTTATCCCTGCCTGATAAACTTCGTTTTGATGATGACGTTTTGCATGTTTATGCTAAAGCTTTATTAGCGATGGATGTACAAAAAATAAGCACAATGTTAAAAGAAAATGCGGAGATAAAAAAGAAGTTAAAAAAGAAATTAGAAAAAGTGGATTCTTAGGTGATGAAGATGGTATTCTGCCATCTTTTTTCATGATTAAATACGGAAATGAAAGAAAGAAACTATTCTTGTAACAGATCAGGGGAAATTTCTTGAAGCATTACTTTTTTAGTGTATAATACATTGTGTTAGGAGTGATGAAATGACAACATTCGCAATCACTACATTGGGATGTAAAGTAAATACATATGAGTCGCAGCATTATTTAGAAGATATGAGACAAGCGGGATTTTTGGAAGTTGATTTTCATGAGCAGGCTGATATCTATATCATTAATACTTGTTGTGTGACAAATACGGCAGCTTCTAAAAGCAGACAGAAGATCCATCAGGCAAAAAAACAAAATCCATCTGCTTTGGTCGCTATCGTCGGTTGTTATGTGCAGACGATTGATCCGCAAGTGCTTGCAACTTTACAGGCAGATGTGATCATTGGAGCACAGGGAAAAGGAGAACTGGTTCCAAAAATTAAAGAAGCATTGCAAAATCGTTCTTCAACGACGAATTTGCTGGTTGATGCAAGAGGAATTCGTGCATTTGAATCACTGAGTGTACATGCTTTTTCTCACCAGTCTCGAGCATTTTTGAAAGTTCAGGATGGATGCAATCAGTTTTGCAGTTATTGTATCATTCCATATGCCAGAGGCAGTGAACGTTCGATAGAACCGATGGAAGCTGTATCTATTGCACGGCAAATGGTACAGAATGGGCACCAAGAAATTGTATTAAGCGGCATTCATACAGGCAGATATGGAAGAGATCAGGGAAGTTCACTTCTAGAATTGTTAAAGTTATTGATAGCCAGCACGCCTGATTATGTCCGCTATCGGATATCCAGCATTGAAATGAACGAAATTGATGATGCGTTCATTGCTTATATGCAAAAGGAAAAAAGGATCGCACGGCATTTGCATATTCCGATTCAGGCGGCAGATGATAAGGTGTTGCAAGAAATGAATCGGCCATATGATGTGGCTTGGTTTGCCCAACGAATGCAGAAGATCCGTCAGGCTATTCCTAACATCAGTATTTCTACAGATATGATCGTTGGTTTTCCTAATGAAAGTGATGCACAGTTTCGTTCTGCTTTAAAACGAGTGGAAGAAGAACTACGCTTTTCTTTCATTCATTGTTTTCCATATTCAAAAAGAGACCATACACCGGCAGCAAAAATGAAGGGACAGATTGAAAATAAGGTAAAAAAACAACGCGTAAGAATGTTAGGGGAAGTATCACAACGGTTATATCATGAATTTATGGGCACATTTATTGGAGAGACGTTAGATATCGTTTTGGAAGAAATGAAAGAAAATATGCTGTTTGGTCATAGCAGCGAATATCTTCCTGTTTATGTCCAAGGAGCAACGATGCCTGCAAACAAACGGATGTTTGCAAAGGTGATCGGGTATCATGATACTGGTTTATTAGCGGTTGCATTGGAGGGGTCTTTATGAAATTAAATAAATTATTTAATAATGTACCAGCAATTGAAATTAGTGGATTAGCTATCGATTCCCGAAAAGTAAAAAAAGGGGATATGTATTTTTGCATGGAGGGTTTGGTCAATGATGGCCATACGTTTGCAGCTTCTGCTGTCGAAAATGGAGCAGTATGTGTCATTCATTCCAAAGATCTGGAAAAAATGCCGCAAGGAGCCGTATATATCAAGGTAAAAGATGTGAATGCAGTATTGAATGAAGTGGCATCTCGTTTTTATGGAAATCCAAGCCATGTATTACGCATGTATGGAATCACGGGAACAAATGGTAAAAGCACGATTGCAAATATCATTCGTGATCTGTATTCACATCATGCACCATGCGGTTATATTGGAACCATTGCTATCAGTTATGGAAAAATTAAAAAAGCGCCGGATCTAACTACACCTGATCCGATCATCATTCACTCTACACTGGCGGCAATGGTAAAAGATGGGATGAAAGCCTGTGCTTTAGAAGTCAGCTCTCATGGGTTGGAACTGGGCCGTGTACAGTCGGTGGATTTTGATGTGGCGATCTTTACAAATCTGACACATGATCATCTTGATTTTCATGGCACATTGGAACGCTATTTTGCGGCGAAATTAAAATTGTTTACGAATTTAAAACCAGAGGGGCTTGCCGTTATCAATGTGGATGACCCTCATGGACAAAAAATTATTGAACAGTGTCCAGCACGCATCGTGACATACGGCGTTGAAAAAGAAGCTGATTATCGTGCTGATCACATTCATATTGATGTAAAAGGTTCGAGCTTTACATTGATTCATGATGGACAGGAATATGCAATCAAGACAAATCTTGCAGCTCTCTATAACATATATAATTTATTAGCTGCGATTGCTGCCCTGGCTGAAACAGACATGAGTTTGGATGAGATTTTGCCATGGGTAAGCAGTCTTGAGCAGATTGAAGGAAGAATGGAGAGAATCCAGGAAGGACAGCCGTTTAATGTAATCGTAGACTTTGCCCATACACCGGATGGAATGGAAAAAATCATGCAATATGGTCAAATGATCACGGAAGAAGGTCATAAGATTACTGCAGTCTTCGGATCTGCCGGAAAAAGAGATACGAAAAAACGTCCGATATTTGGAGAATTGGCCGATAAATATTGTGATATGGTCATTTTGACAGAGGATGATCCGCGTGATGAAGATCCGCATGAAATTGCAGACGAAATCCGCAGTGGAATCCATCATACAAAATCGATATTCATTGCCAATCGTTACGATGCTATACGTCAAGCTGTCGAATCGGCAAATGAAGGCGATACGATCCTTATTTTAGGAAAAGGGGATGAAGTTTTCATGTATCGTGAAAATGGACGTGCTCCTTGGATCGGTGATCATATTGCGGCAAGAGAATGTATTCGGCGCTATTATTTACAAGAGAATAGCGAAGAAAATTGAAAATATATGAAATTCTTAGCAAAATTATGAAAAAAGATTGCATTTTTGTTTAGTTTTTTATATAATGTGGATGTTTGCTAGTGAAGTGAAGGGAGGGTAAATAATGCCAAAAGTAGTTTTGAAGGAAAATGAAGTTCTTGATGACGCTTTAAAAAGATTCAAACGTCAGGTATCTCGAAACGGAACCCTTGCTGAAGCTCGCAAAAGAGAATTTTATGTAAAACCCGGCGTTCGTCGTAAACTGAAATCTGAAGCTGCACGTAAAGCACGTCGCGGTAAATAGGAAAAGAAATCTGCAAAAGCAGATTTTTTTTTTGTAAAAATGATGTTTCATATCAGTCATTTATTTTGCATATACTTGGATGAGGTGGCTTAAATGCTAACGTTGAATAAAGATCAATTGATGATTGAACATTACGAAGCTATTTGTCGTGCACAGAATGATGAAGTTGAAGTGCATATGGAAAATTATGACTTGATCATTGAGGGAGAAAATCTTTTTATGATGGCCATGACAAAAGATGAGATCTTACTAAAAGGCACGATTCATTGTGTGAGGATAAAGGAACATGAAACATCTATTAGGAGTTGATCGCTGGAAAATAAATAGTGTTTTGCTAAAAGTATTGCAAGTTTCTAGTGAAAAAGGATTGGAACTATATGATATCTATGAGGAAAAAAATCTTGTGTTTGCTAGTGTGCCGGTACATCAGCGAAAAAAATTTTCCCGTCTGTTTCCACAAGCATCTTTGATAGAAACAAATGGTGTGCTGGGCTTCTTTTTTCGAAATATGAAAAAGCCTTCACGTGTCATTTCTTTTCTCACTTGTCTCTCTGTTTGGTGGTTTCTATCACAGTTTATTTTTATTTTAGATATTTCCGGGGATTCCTTAACGATAAAAGAACAGTTGATTACTGTATTGAAAAAGAACTATGGGCAAATTCCATTTTATTCTTTAAAAGAAGATGAAATTGAGGAGCTGATACACTCAAAGATGCCATCATTGAATTGGATAGAGGCAGATATAGAAGGAAGCCGTTTAAAAATTCGTTTTACCAGTCAGAATCAAATAGAGGAAGAAAAGATTGGAGATCAAGATTTAATTGCACAATATGATGGTGTAATTGCAGGCTTTGATCTTCAACACGGCAATAAATGTGTGAATGTGAATGATATTGTAAAAAAAGGAGATGTATTAGTTTCATCGATCCTGTTGGATTCATTTCAAAAAGAAAAACATGTGATGGTAAAGGGAAGAGTGTTTGCTTTTACATGGAAAACGATTGAAGTCTCTAGTAAAAATGATGCGATACCAAAACCAGTTCAATTTTTTCGTTTGTTATTGAATGCACGAGAACAGGTAAGTAAAGACTTCTTAAAAGATGATCGCATAGAGAATGAAAATATTTTGCAATTCGAAGAGAAAGCGGGTACAATAAGGATGAAAATTCATTATACGATATACCGGGATATATCCAGTCCCGTGTAGTGTAGGAGGTATTCATGCAAGATAGTTTTAGCATGTCGTTAGAAGAATACTCAATGGAGGAGATTTCTATTTTTTGCGGACCCAATGATGCGTATTTAGACTTGTTGAGCGATACATTTTCTGCTTCTTTTGTCATGCGTGAAAATGAATTGCGCATTATGGTTTCCAAAGAAGATGAACCGATGATTACACTGGTTGTCAAAAAATTATTTCAACTCATTGAGACGCAAAAAGAAATCAGTGAACGTGATGTCATCTATTTGTGTAAGTTAGCTAAACTGCATCGGTTACAATCTTTTGATGTTACCAGATCACATCCTGTTGGGCGTACGTTTCAAGGGAAGAGTATTTATCCAAAAACATTAGGGCAACGTTATATGTGTCAATGTATGGAATATAATGATATCGTTTTTGCAAGCGGGGTTGCCGGTACAGGTAAAACATATCTTGCAGTGGTGTATGCTGTTAGTTTATTGAAAAAAGGAGAAGTAAAAAAGATCATTTTGACTCGACCAGCTGTAGAAGCTGGAGAAAGTTTAGGCTTTTTGCCAGGTGATTTAAAGGAAAAGGTAGACCCTTATCTTCGTCCTTTATATGATGCGTTATATGACACCCTTGGACAAGAAGCTGTAGAAAAAATGTTAGAAAAAGAAATCATAGAGATTGCTCCTTTGGCTTATATGCGTGGCAGAACTTTAAATGAAGCTTTTATCATATTAGATGAAGCGCAAAATACCACTCGATCACAAATGAAGATGTTTTTAACGAGAATGGGATTTCATTCTAAGATTGTTATCACGGGTGATGTTACTCAGATTGATTTGATTCGCAAACGTGACAGTGGATTGCTGGGGGCAAAAAAATTATTGGAAGGAATTGAAGGTATCGGCTTTGTTGAATTAACAGCATTAGATGTCGTTCGACATCCTTTAGTACAAAAGATCATTGAACGTTATGAAGAAGAAGAGTCGGAAAATACCTGGATGTAAAACGAAGACAGTAAAAATTAAATAAAATAGTTGCAATTTTACATACAGAATGCTATTATAGTAAAGCATTCATGCCGCGTTCGGCAAGCGGTTAAGCCACAGCCCTCTCAAGGCTGTATCACGGGTTCGAGTCCCGTACGCGGTACCATTTGCAAACTTACGAACCTCTACAATTGTTCGTTATATACTTAAAAGGCGATATTCGTTACATTATTCTAACGATATCGCCTTTTTTTGTGCAAATGGGAGGAATCTACATGAGACGGAATTATGCAGTAAATGTTAGGTTTAGTGAAGAAGAATACGACATGATAAAACAATTTCAAGAACAAGTGCATTGTAAGAAAGCAGCAACTCTGTTAAGAAATCTTTCGTTGAATATTGCTAGTCATCCGCAATTGAAGTTCGTGTACGATATGTCACCAAAACAGAGACTTGATTTACAACAAATTAATCGTCAGACGGCTTTGCTAGAACAAGCAGCACTTATTTTGAAAGAACTTCATAAAGAAGGATTGATCAGTGAATTTATTCCGGAAATAGAATCTGGAGAAAATGATAATGAATAATTTAATATCAAAGATTCACGATGGCGGTGATCAATCATGTTATGCAGCTTTATTAACAGACTGGAAATCTACATCAATGAAGTTTGGCGATAGAGTATTCGATCTATATGCATCCGCTCTTCCAGAAAAGGAAATTGCAAAAGCGTTAGATATTTCGAATGATGAGGTTACTTATTTATTACAAGAATACCGTGTAAGGTATTTGGCAGACCGTGTAACGAATTTTTATGATCGCTTATTCTTGATAAACGATTTTAAAAAAAGTTGTTATAGTTTGCTAGGAGAGAAAGATGTATATTTTTCACTTAATAGTTTTTATAGAAAAAAGAAAAAATCAGAAGAAGTTCGACATATCAATGCGTTCTGCTTGGATTTTGATTTCTACAAGATCGATAAGTATGCAGATTTACAGCCGATTGATTTCTACAATAAGTACATAAAAAGAAAATTATCAGTGAAACCTACAGCATTAGTAGATAGTGGTAGAGGATTGTATGTGATTTATTGTTTTAAACATTGCTCATATCACATGAATCGTCTTTATCATGCGGTCATGAAATCTTTTTTAAAGAAATTTGAGAAGTATGGTATGGATCCACGAGCTCTAAATACAACACAAGTAATTAGACTACCAGGCACAATTAATTCAAAAACAGGGCGAACTGTACAGGTGTTAGAGCTGAATGAAACTCAATATACATTACAGCAATTTGCTGATCAACTTCCATGGACAATGGATGAAGTGAATAAATATAAAAAAACAGAAAAAAAACAAAAGAAGAAAGTGGATTGGGATCTATCAAAACGTCGTCCTTATTTTGAGGGATATTATAAAGATTTTCAAACACTGATTGAATTAAGAAATAAGAAGCAGCAATATGAAGGATACAGGGAAACATTACTTTGGATTGCTAGAGAAAAAGCTACATGGCTTGGATATTCTGTGAGTGAAAGTGTACAGTTAGCTAATAAATTAAATGAACAATTTCATTCTCCTTTAACCAAAGAACAAGTAGAGAATCAGTGTCGTCCTTCGTCTAATCGATCTGGTTGTAATATAGATACAATAATTGAACATCTAGAGATTACAGCGGAAGAACAGCTACATATGAGAGTATTAAAGAGAAAGGCATTAAAAAAAGCTGCTTATGCAAGAAGAAAACGTAAAATTTTATTGCTTAACCGAACGGAGAAGCAACAACGTATCTTAGAGAGAAGGACTCGAGTATGTGAGTTAAAAAATGTCCAGCATTTGTCTAATTCACGGATCGCCGATATCTTGGGAGTACATCGATCAACAGTAACGAAGGATTTGAAATATATCAAAGAGCATGCTTGGCAGTTTACTAGAAAATTAAAAGACTATATGGATGCGATAGAGGACGCTATAAGCTCGGAAGAATTTAGACGTAAGACAATCTATCAAGTACAGCAACGGCTCGCAAAATGGCTGAAAATCGCTTATACGGCATTAGATTATTTAGTTCGGATGGGGGCTGTTGCCAAAAACTAGGTCGCATTGATTATATGTGAGTCGCCCTCCTCCAAGAGGAGCTAGATTTAATTACATACGGAATAGAGGAATGCAACCAAGAAAGGAGGAAAGATATGTTAGGTTATGTTTATACAGGAATTTACCACAATGGAGCTGAGCGTATTGATGATAGTATAGAAGCTCTTGTTCAATTTATACAAAGAAATGAAGGTCATGAATTAACAGTAACAGATGATATGGATCTTACAATATATCAAAAGAAATATGTGCAAGAAGAATTTATGCATTATGTTGCAGATGTACATTTAGCTATTCTTCTACAATTTTTGTTAGATGAACCACAAGAGTCGTTTGTGATTGTGAAGTAAGAGAAAAGTTTTGAGATGTATAGATAGAAAAGGAGAATGTAATGAGAAAGTCACTTTATGAAGAAATGTTATTAGATATGATTTGCAAATCAGATAATTTTGAGATGACAAATAAAGAGATCTCCGAATTAATTCAGTTACAGCCTAAATCTATATCCGTAATGATTCGTCGTTTAGCAAAATCGGGCAAGATCGAAAGAAAATACAGGATAACAACATTAGGAACTGTTAGACAACTAATTGTTTTGCAACATCAACAAAAAAGGAGAATTGGAAAGGAAGATGAATATGATCACGATTAAAATTGAATATTTTAGCGAAGAGGATCGAGAAAAATTAATTGCATATTTAAGAGAAAGATATGTTCTCGTAGATATAGGGAAGGTGAAGAACTCCCCTAAAGCAGGGAGTAAGAAAAAAATTCAATTTATTGAGATGATCGCAAAAAAATGAAATGTACCAGAGACTGGTACAAAATGGAGAAATTGAAGGAGAAAGAGTATGAGAAAAGGAAAGGTAATTGTAATCGGAAATCGTAAAGGAGGATCCGGAAAAACAACCACAGCAAAAAACTTAGCTTATGAATTAAGCAAAATGGGTAAATTAGTATTATTGATTGATGGCGATCCACAGCGAAATGCCACAGAAGGCTTGAGTGGAAAGAATTATAAGAAGAGTATTCTGGGCATGCTGAAACATGAGAATGTATGGCATTGCGTTTATCATACACGATTTTCTGGATTGGATATAATTCCAGGCAATGATTACTTAGCAAATGAAGAAATTGAAGATAATATATTTGTAAAACAGCTGGCTCAACTGAAGGAACAATATGATTACATACTGATAGATACCTCACCGTATTTTAATAAGCTAATTGCGGAGATTATGAGGGCACATGATTTGGTTATCATACCGACAGAGATCAATGATGATTCGATTCGTGGAACAATAACGACGATCAATGAGATCACACAACTATTCTCTCAGACAAAATTTCGAATCTTATATACAAAGGTTGACCGATCTAAAGAAACACAGAAAGGATTACAGGAATTACAAAAACAGTTGGCACCGGTATCTTTTCAACGAGTGATTCGTTACTGTTATCTGCCAATCAAGAGATCACGGAAATATCGTGCACCGATCAGTTATCGTTATCCTCGTGCAAAGGCAGCCGTAGATTATGCAGTGGTTGCACAGGAATTGTTGGAGGTGATCTAATATGGGAAAGAGCATTTTAGGCGATTTTCTGAATTTTGATGCAAAGAAGGTTGCATTTGACAATCAGATAGTCAATATTCACTATACAAAGATCCGAAGACCAAACAAAAATCGAAAGCTACGACGTATTGAAGAGCTTGCTGAGGACATTCGTGAAGATGGTTTGGAGAATAATCTTTTGGTAAGGGAGATTGAGGATGAACAGTATGAGGTAGAATTGATTGGAGGAGAACGTCGATACTCAGCAATCCTCTATAACATTGAACATGGTGATTTGACTTACGAGTATATCCCATGTAAAAAAGTGAGATTAAGTGATTTGGATGCCCGTCGGCGGTTGATTCTCAACAATCATGAGAACGATCCACTAACTGCTGCAGAAAAATTGGAGGCTGTAGAGGAACTCAGAGAGATTTATCGGGCGAAAAAAGCTGCTGGTGAAAAAATACCTGGACGCATTCAGGAGCTGATTGCGGACGAAATGGGGATTAAAAAGTCGCAGGTTGCTAATTATGAAAAAGTATTAAATCATGCAACGGAAGAAGTCCGGGAAAAGATTCGGGATGATGCAATTTCTATTGATGCAGCAGCTGCACTGGTAGATTTGAGCGAAGAAGATCAAAATGAATTTCTAGAAACAGCGGAAACATTTAGTCGTAAAGAAGTGGATGTATTCAAAGATACAGTGATGAAACAGCAATATTTTAATGAAGATGATGAGTTAGTCGTAGAAGAAGATCCAATTGAAATTGAGGATGAATACGAGGATATGCAAAATGAAGAACAGCAGGAACAAGAACTTAGGATAATGTTGGTGAAGAGAGCTGTTAATGAAGTGAAAAAACTCAGCAAGCGGTTAGAGAATATGCAATTTGTTGAAGATCAAAAAGCGGTGGAGATTGCCATCAAACAGCTATTATCTTTGTTTGAACTTTGGAATATAGAATAAATAATTGTACCAGAGACTGGTACATATATCGGAAAGTAACGAAAGGAGTGATTTATTTGATCGGATACTTTGATCAAATAGATAAAAAAAGAACGATTGAGGTAGCAAAGCGTGTGTTACATGAATATTCCAGACTTCTAAACATTGTTAATCACGCATTAATTGATATTGATCTGCAGAGTAGATCTATTCAAACATTATCATTTAGTGCATATGTAAATGCAGATGCAGCTTTGTTAAAAAAAATTGAACAAAAAGATAGGAATTATGAAGAAATTCGTTCGTATTTGAATAAGATACAGATATGTATAAATCGTTTAGATTTTTCAGAAATAGAATTGATCAACCTCAGATACGTGGAGGGATTGACAATTGCGGAGATAGCAAAAAAGATTGGTAATTCAGATAGACATATCTTTCGCAGATTAAATCGAATGCATATTAATTTTGCCATTGTTTATGGTATAGCTATCAAAAAATAAAAAAATGTACCAGAGACTGGTACAAAAAAAGATTAAAAATCTGCTATAATTAATCAAAAGAGAGAAAAAATTAAAATATTCTGAAAAAATTATAATAATTTTTCTTTGTCAAGGGGTGACAATATTGATTAAAAAAATGAAATTAGTTACAAAAAAGATAAAAAAGAATATATATTTCTATCAAAAAGACGATAATATCCATAAATATGTCAGTTTTATGTCACTTTACATGTCAATTTTTTATGCTATAATATGTATGATGAAATCAATGTAATTGATTGATCTCATCCATAGAAATTGTATAAAAGGTGACTGAAAGTAGTCGCCTTTTTTAGTAGAAAATGAAAGATGGAGGAAAGAATATGAAGAAGATTTTGGTCAATATATTGTGTGGGATTAGCTTGATCGGCTTGGCAGCTTGCAGTGCTACAAATGTACCAGCACTTAAAGAAGAATCACTAACATTAGAATATGGGCAAGATCCATATACAGACATACAATTAAAGAGTTTATTAGAGAATTATGATTCTATTAAAAGTGAATATCAATTTTCTTTATCTTTACTATCAAATGAGGATGAAAAAATAGATGCTGATAGCATTACTGAAGAACAGCCATTAGCGGTTGGTAAATACAAACTGGAAATTGATTATGCAGATGATAAAAAGCCATTACAGCTATCTGTAGAAGTCAAGGACACAGTTGCACCCGAATTTAAAGATTTCAAAGATAATGTATCTATTGATTATGGCTATTCTAAAGATCTTGCAGATCTCTTTTCAGCAACCGATCTTGCAGACGTAACGATCAGTGTGGATGGGGAAATCAATACGAAGAAAGCAGGCGATTACAAAGTTAAGGTAATTGCAGAGGATGCAAACGGAAATAAAACAGAGAAAGACTGCACAATTACAGTAAAATCCAAACCAAAAGAGGAAAGTACAACTACATCCAATAGTAATTCATCTTCAAGCGGATCTACTAATTCAAGCAGTACATCTTCTGGAAATTTATCCAGCAGCACGAATAAAAAACCATCTTCAAGCAATGGTAATCAATCATCATCTAGTAGTTCTTCTAGCAATTCGGGATCTTCCTCTGGAAGTGGCTCAAATAAACCAGCATGTACTGTTCCATCAAATCAGTATGATAATAGTGGAATGATGTTTACCACCAAAGAAGAAGCCCATGCTTGGGCAAAATCCTACATTAAAGATAATGAGGAAAATGGACCAGATAATATAGTATCATATTCAGTAGGTCCAGTTGTAGATACTTGTGATAATATCGTAGGATATACCGTAGGATTTAATTATGAAGGACAAGCACCCGATTGGGATTTTTAAAAAATATTTGACATTTTAGGTGAATAGCAGTGGTAAAAGGTAGAGTGATCTACCTTTTATTTTTAGGGAGTAAAAATTGCTCCCTTTTTTATTGGAAAGGAGCACAAATATGAATTATAGGTTACGGGATCCACCATTAGTGTATGAATTGAATGCAATACAAAAAGGAGGAAAAGTTTGTGAAAATATTAAAAAAAGCGAAAAGAAATATATATCGTTTTGTTGTGACAATGATGGCGATGATTATAGCAATAGGAAATTTTGATTTCACAACTATAAAAGCAGCGACTGGTTCAGTAACAGTAAAAAATGCAATTAACTATTCTTACAATGTAACAAGTGCGAATGGATATTCCGCTTGGGGAGCTAATTTCCAGCATATTTATGCAGATGGAGAAATAGCGTTTTGTGTTCAACCAGAAGTGGTAGTACAGACAGGTGCTAATTATTCATCTTCAAGTTATACAAGTACCTCAGCTGCACAAAGAAGATTATTAGAACAAATTGCTTATGTAGGATGGGAATTATCTGGTAAAACAGATGAAGATTATGTTGCTACCCAGCTGATGATTTGGGAAACATTAGGAACAAAGATCAATAGCACTTCATATACTGGCTATACTGCGAAAAAGAAATCTATTCAAGATAAGGTGAATAAACTATTTTATTCGTATCCATCTTTTAGAAATCAAAATCTAACTTTGAATGTAGGAGAAAGTATAACATTAACAGATACAAATGGAGTATTCAGTAATTATTACCTTGATACTAAAAGCAGTGGAATCACTGTTTCAAAATCTGGAAATAAGTTAACGATCACTGCCACCGCAGCTGCGCCAGAAAACGCAACTGTATCGTATCAATTAGTAAAAGATAATTATGTTGGTACATCTTTGTTATATTCTTCGTCAATCTCACAAAATGTAGCTGTATTTAAACAAGAAGATCCAAGAAGTTTCAATATCAATATCACAGTAAATAAATATGGATCTTTAAAGATTGCAAAACAGGATGAAGATGGAACACTTGTTCCGAATACTTCTTTTAAGGTTTCTGCAAATAATGATATGAGCAATCCGATCGGCACTTATACAACAGGAAATGATGGAACAGTAACGATCAATGATCTGCTGCCGGCAACCTATTATGTGCAGGAAACAGCTGTCCCTGATCATTTGGTGCTAGATTCTACCATTCATCAAGTAACCGTACAAGCGAATCAAACAGCATCCTTTACTGCACAGAACAATTGGAAAAAAGGAAAAGTGTTGATCCGCAAAACGGACAAAGAATCTGGAAAGCAAGTAGCTGGTGCAGTATATGCTATCTACAATGCAAATACGAATCAAGAGGTTGCTAGAATCACTACTTTAGCCAATGGATATGCATCCAGTGATTATCTTCGTTTTGGCGACTATTATGTAAAAGAAGTAATCGCACCAGATGGCTATATTTTGAATGATACGAAATATCCAGTAACAATTACTGAAAATGAACAAAAGATCGAAGTCAATGGTGTAGATGAACGAGTACGAGGAACAATCAATATTGAAAAAAAGGATAGTATTACTGGTAATACTGCACAAGGAGAGGGAACACTTGTCGGTGCAAAGTATGGACTATATGCAAGAGAGAATATATTAGATCCAGCGGATCATTCTGTTATTTACAATGCAGATGAACTCGTTTCTGAATTAACGATCAACAATCAACACAAAGCAAGTATTTCAGATCTATACTTAGGAAAATATTACTTAAAAGAAATCGAAGCCAGTGAAGGATATACATTGGATGAAACAGAGTATGATGTCGTTTTATCTTATCAAGGACAAACGACAGCAACTGTAACGGTCAATCAGATTGTAAAAGAAAAAGTAAAATCACAGGCATTTCAGATCATCAAAGTTTCAGACAATGGCAGTGGGGAAGCTGATATTTTAAAAGGTGTTGAATTTACAATTAAAGCACAAAAAGATATCGATCAATATGGTAGCTGGGAAGATGCACCAATTGCAAAGAACGCTCAAGGAAAAGAAGCATCCATATTAGTAACGGATTCAAAAGGATATGCCGTATCGGATGAATTGCCTTATGGAACATATGTTGTGCGAGAAACAAAAGTGCCAGCTGATCATTATGCTGTTGACGATTTTACGGTAGTGATCGATGAGGATAGCAGAGATCCGCAGGCATGGAGAATACTGAATGATGAAAAATTCCGTGCAGTAATTGAAATCGTAAAATTAGATGCAGATACAGGCAAAACAATTCAACTTGAAGGAGCATCCTTTAAGATTAAAAATCTGACTACAAATGAATATGTCGGATATTGGGAATGGACTCCATTACCTCATTATGTGGATCAGTGGACAACATCAGAAGATGGAGTGGTAATGACTGGTGATGTTCTTGATCCGGGAGAATACCAATTAGAAGAAGTCAAAGCACCGAATGGCTATGTGCTAAATACAGAGCCAGTGAAGTTTAAAATCACAATGAATACCGCTTATGAAACCTTACCAGATGGAACAACTCCTTTGATCACAGTAAAAATGAGCGATCAAGCAGTCAAAGGACAGATTCAGATTGAAAAACGTGGTGAAGTATTAACGGACTATAAAGATGGTCAATTTATTTACGAGGAACGTGGTATTGAGGGAATGACTGCAAATATCATCGCCAGCGAAGATATTCTTGATCCATCGAACGATGGTACAGTTTTATATTCAGCAGGAACGATTGTCGATACCGTTACGACTGGATCAGATGGCAAGGTTCTTTCAAAAGAACTTCCATTGGGCAAATATATGATTCATGAAATTCAAGCGCCGAATGGCTATGTATTAACTAATGAAGTGAAATATGTCGAATTAACTTACAAAGATCAAACTACGCCTGTAGTATTCAGTGATCTTCAAACCTATCTGAATGATCGTCAAAAAGTATCTGTAACTGCTACTAAGTTAGATGCAGAAACAAAAGAAAAGCTGCAAGGTGCAGAAATCAGCTTATATGCAAATAGAAAAGTATATAACTATGATGGCGAAGTAATCTTAGAGCCAAATGATTTAGTAGCAACAGCCATTACTAATGAAAATGGAGAAGCAGTATTCGATGTAGATCTGCCAATGGATCTAACACCAGAATATGCTGTTGATCCATTAGAAGATGATGCGTTTGGTGTTATGTATGATGATGGAATCCGCTATGAAGGTAATCTGAACTCATTGTGGTATGTTCAGGAAACAAAAGCACCACAAGGATATGTAAGTGGTGGAACTATTCGCCATTTGTTCGATTCAAAATATACAGATCAAAATCAGTCTGTACAAGAATTTGCATTTGAGTTTCAAAATGAACGAACACAAGTACAAATAACTAAAACAGATATTACAGGTGAAAAAGAACTGATAGGGGCTCATCTGCAGATAGTAGATGCTCATAACAATATTGTAGATGAATGGATCTCAGATGGTACAGCACACATTGTAGAAAAACTGGTAGTTGGAGATACATATCGCTTGGTAGAGGTAGAAGCACCACTTGGATATGAAATTGCAAAAGACATCCAGTTTACAATATCGGATACAAGTGAAGTTCAGAAGATTCAGATGAAGGATGATTTAGCAAAATATCATATTGATATATTGAAAGTTGATTATTATGACCAAGCTAGAGCCTTACCATTCGCTGAATTTACAATGTATGCAGATAAAGACTGTACTAAGGTTATTGACGTGCAGAAAGGCGGAAAAGATGGAATAGCGAGGTTTGATGGAATTGAGTATGGAAGTACAGTTTATATTAAAGAAACTGGAGCTCCTATTGGATATCAATTAAGTGATGAGGTCGTTGAAGTTACTATAGATGAGAATTGGATCTCCAGTGATCATACACGTGTAATCATTTATCCAGATATGCCACTACCAGAAAGTGGTGGTACTGGAACAACAAATACAACAACATTCTGGGTATTCCTTGGTACAGGAGCATTATTGGCAGCGCTAATTATGTATCGCCGTCGTGAAACCCATGACTAAAAAGCAATATGCAGTATTTTTTGCAGCAATCATATTAATATGTAGTCTTTTGACTTGGTATCTTCTTTTGCGACAACCGACAAAAGATGAATTAAACATAACTTTTGTCGATAAAAATACCTTCAAAGTAGGAAAGGAGATTGATCCGGTTGATCTGGTTAAATCTTCCTCCTCTGCGAAGATTTTATATCCCACGATTGATAGTAGTCAGCCAGGAGAAAAAAATTTACTTTACATAGCTGTTGGGGAGCATGGAGAACAAAAGGAATTTATGAAAAAAATAACGATTATTTCTGTTAAGCCTCCACTGTTAAAACTGGCAAAAGAAGAAGTGACAATAACAGAAGGAGATCCTTTTGATCCAAAAGAGTACATTGAAAAAGCCGTGTATATCTATGATGGAGAGTTAGAAGTAGCGATCAGCGGAAATTATGATTTGAATAAGGTGGGTACTTATACCATTACTTATACGGTTAAAAATAGCAGCAATTTAAAGACAGTTAAAACATTAAAGTTAATAGTAATTGCGAAGAAACAAAATAATAATGAAACTTCAGACAAGGAAGAAGGATCTACGGTAATAAGTGACTCATCAAAAGAAACTGATTCTCAAAATGTACCAGAGACTGGTACATCTAATCAGCCAATAATAACTCAAAAACAGTGGTATGTTGCGCAAGGATATGGATTCGAAGATGCAAGAACAGATTGTATGGCTGCCGGAAAGCAGAGTGGAGCAGGGACATACAGCTGCAAGGTAATTATGGACGAAAATGGTATTGCTGTTGGGTATGAGTTGGTTAATTAAAAATGTACCAGAGACTGGTACAAAAGTGAAGGATGTGAGGGTAGATAGTGATGTTGTCTTATTATAAACAGTTATTTGATTCATTCAAAAAAATATATCCGGAATGTTATCAAGAAATCATTCAGCGCTACCTTTTTCTTAAATTGGATTATCATCAGAAGAATAAAGCTTTAAGCATTGTAGAAATATTAGGACATCTACGAAATTTTGAAAATGATCCATTGAATCAAAAAGTTTATGCAGACCTTTATTCTGTATATGGAAATAGCAAATTTTTAACAAAGAATCTAACCGTTCAGCAAATGCAATATATTTGTGAACGATATTTGCAAGGGTTGCAAGAGCTTGGAAAGGAGTATGGATGTGTTATTTAAAAAAATACATAAAGCGAACGATTTCTCGGATGATAGAGAGAAAGAATTGACAGTTAAAGAAAAGATAAATGATGGAGAAGAACTAGAAAACCGTTTGCAGAAAGAAATAAAAAAGATGAAGCGAATACTGATCTGGTCCCTGTCAAGTGGACATGTTTAATAAGTAAAAAGTCTTGCCCAATTAGTATCATGCTGATTGGGCTTTGTTTTTTAGGGGGGAATGTGACCAATCATGTGTAAGTAATATTCGACAGGTTTTGACCCGTGAAAGTCGAATGGTGTCACCTGACCTTTGTCCTCGTCCCTTAAGCCGGTATGATCATTGAGTTGATTTCATGCCGGCTTTTTTTCGTTTTTTATTACATATCATTCTTCACTGCTGTCCATGATCCTGAGCTGATTGATGATCAGGTCCCAGTTCCTGCACCTCTGTGTCCATCTGCTGCTCAGATTCTGAATAGCCAGATACAGCATCTTCCTCAAGCTGTCATCATTAGGGAATACATTCTTTGTCTTTGTCACTTTTCTGAATTGTCGGTTTAGTCCTTCGATCGCATTTGTCGTATAGATGATCTTTCGGATTTCCACGGGATAATCGAAATACGTGCTTAGTATGTCCCAATTTTCTTCCCAGCTATGCACCGCTGTTGGATATTGTTTCTCCCATTTTTCACTGAATGTCGCCAGCTGGCTCATGGCCTGTTCTTCTGTATTTGCCTGATATACCTGCTTGAGATCTTTCATAAATTCCTTGATGTGTTTATAGCTCACAAAACGTGTGCTGCTGCGGATCTGGTGAATGATGCATCTCTGTATCCTTGCTTTGGGATAAACAGCCGTGATTGCTTCTTTGAAGCCGGTAAGGCCGTCTACGCAGAACAAAGAAACGTTCTGTACCCCTCTGCTTTTCAGCTCATTCAATACGCCCATCCAGTATTTGGCCGATTCGCTGGCACCTACCCATAAGCCAAGGACCTCTTTGATTCCGTCCTCATTGATTCCCAGGATCACATAGGCAGCCTTTGTCACCACTTGATGATCTTCACGGATCTTGTAATGGATGGCATCCATGAATACGAAGGGATAGCAGGCTTCTAAAGGGCGATCCTGCCATTGTTTCACCTCAGGAAGGATACGCTCACTGATCTTGCTTACAAGTCCTTCCGATATCTCCACGTCATATAGACCTTTGATCTGCTCCTTGATCTCACGGGTAGACATGCCAGCAGCATAAAGGGACAGGATACGTTCCTCGATACCATCTGCATTGCGCTGATACTTTGAGATGATCTTTGGTTCGAATTCTCCGTTGCGGTCTCTGGGGACATTGACCTCCACTTCACCCAGCTGTGTTTTCATCGTCCTTTTAACGGAACCGTTGCGATAATTCTTTTTAGCATCATCATTTCTTCTTTCCGCATGTTCATAACCGAGATGCTGATCCATTTCAGCTTGTAATGTTTGTTCGAGGACATCGGCGAACATGCTCTTCATGCAGTCCATGATATCCTTGGTAGATGTAAACTTTTGTTCATTGATCAGATCCTTGATCTGTTGTGTCGAAATAAAAGATGTGTTCATGTCGAATTCCTCCTGATAAGATCGTTATTCATCTTCATTCTTACCTGTTTTCAACTATTTACACATCTTTTTCTACATTCTCTTTTAGGGTCTCTTTATATTTTGCTATTTTTGGATTATATGCAATTGGATATTTTTTAGGTGCCTTATTATTGAACGCCTCCTCTCTTACTTCCATAGGAGCTTTGGAATCGAATCTAGCTTGATAACGTCGATTGTTATAAAAATCAATGTATTTGCTAATTGCTTGAATTAAATCTTCCTTTGTATGGATCTCATACATTCGGTACATCTCTGTTTTAATGATACCCCATAATCCTTCTGTTGGACCATTGTCTAAACAACAGGCTACCCTGGACATCGATTGTACCATTCCATAATTTTTCAATTTGTTCTGGAATAATGGACTGGTATATTGATATCCCCGGTCCGAATGAAATAGAGGATGTGTGTCAGGATATTTCTCAATTGCCTTATTAAGCGTATCGAATACAAGCGCATTATCATTTCGGTTACTGATTGACCAAGCTATGATCGAACGGTCATACAGATCTAAAAATGCACTAAGATATATTTTCTCTGTTGAATGCGGGACCTTGAATTCCGTTACATCCGTTGTCCATTTTTCATTCGGCTTTGACGCTTCAAATTCGCGGTGAAGTACATTCTCTACTGTTTGGTTTGCTTTGTTTGCCACTGTGCAGCACGTTCTTGTTCTCCTGATGGATGAATGTACATCCATGATTTTCATGATTCGATGGATCCGTTTTGTATTGTAGTGCCTGTCATAATCGCGATTGATGTATAGGCGCATTCTGCGATATCCTAAGATACCACCGTATCTTTTATGGTAGCCTATGATGATTTCTGCCAATTCCATATCTTCCTGTTCATTGCTGGGTATGGAACGTTTCAGCCACTTATAGTATGCGGAACGCCTCGTATTCAAACGTTTGCACATCCATTGAATACTGTAATCCTTCTTCTTGTGAAGTTCCTTGACTGCTAGGTATTTTGCTTCGTTTTTCGTCTTAGAGAAGATCGCCTCCTTTCGATTTCTTGTACTTTTTTTAATAGATCGATCTCCATCTCCTTTTCTCTAAGCAGACGTTCAAGTATCCTGACCTTACGCTTTAATATTTCGTTATCGCTGAGCTCCTCATTCCTCTTGTGCTGTCCACGACGATCGACAAGTCCGTCTTCTCCATATGACTGATATTTCTTGACCCACTGATAGACCTGCGTATAAGAGACATCGAATACCTCGGCTGTTTGTTTATAGTTGTTCCCGTGTTCCAGACAATGATTTACGATTTCCATGCGTTCTGCCAGCGTTGTCTTTCTAGTGCGATCTTTCATATATACCTCCGGCTGAGGATCATAATCCTTAAGCTCTTCGAGGTCATTATACTTCTTGATCCATTTTCTTAGGGTAGTAGATGAAGGAATTTTATATTTAATTATCAGATCATTAATGGTACCTTCTTTGTTGAAATAAGCTTCCACCACTTGTTGCTTAAACTCTTTCGTATAGGTTGCATTATGTAAACTTGTCTGTAAACCACTTACACCATTTGCCTGATACATCTTTGACCATAGTCGTATAACGGTTACACCAACATCAAATTCTTGAGACAGTTCTCTTACACTTTTCTTTCCACCTAAATACTGTTCACAAATATTCGCTTTTTGTTCAACTGATAATTTTGGTTTTCTCCCCATAGAAAAATCCCACCTCCATAGAACCACGTTTATTTATTTCGTGTGTCCACTTTAGTGGGATCATATCACACAGCGATTAAAAGGTTTTTTGTATTATTGCTTAATACTTATCGTTGTGATCGGTTCAATCAAAGGTCTGTTGATTAGCACAAAAGAATCACCCTATGCGTTAGCTATCAACGATTATTCTTTTGTTGATTCATACATATCTAATTATTTTCAATTTCCTCAAGATGAAAGCACTAATGCTTATCTGAACAGCAATGCATTGGATGGAAATTGGAAAGCAGATTATGGATTAGGAGAGGTGCAATCGGCAAAAGTAACTAACACGGACATTTATCGTGTTGAACAATCAGATGAAGCTTTTAATTATTATGCGCACATAAATTTAAAAGTAGATACCAAAGAAAAATCACAAGATCTAGGTGCAAATGTGAAACTAAAAGTTATTCGTAATGGAGAAAGTTACTTAGTAATCGCTCCAATAACTATGAATTATACAGATTCTCAAAGTATGAGTGATGAATTAAAAAAAACATATGCAGTTGATCACGCTTTAGAAGGAACAGAATGTGATGATTCAAAAAAAGAAGAATTAAAAACAACAATACAGTTATTTTTAACAACATATGCCAGCGATTATACACAGGCTAGATTGTTGATGAATAATCCATCAGAGTTGGATCCACTAGATGCAACAACAACTATTAAGATCGAAAATTTTGGAAGTATTCGAGAAAATAACGACGAGTATATCGTGGATGTAAGCGTGTTAGTTAGCAGTTCAGATTTAATACAACAAAGACAAACAATCCGATTTAGGATTGATCAGGCAACAAATAAAATTTTAGACATGGAGGAATATTAATATGGATTTTTTAAATATGCCAGGATTTACAGTTTTCTATTATTTGATTTTAGTAATCGTATGGTTGAGCTTAATTATGTGGCTGGTAAGAAGTGCAAGTAATTCATTAAAAAGAACAGGTGGAAAAATATCGTCAGTGATTGATGAGATCGCCATCGGAATCGTGGTCTCGGCTGGCTTTCTTTTAGTTGGAAGCTTACCGCCTACAACAGTATTTAATTTTTTAAAAACCCCGATTACTTGGATTTTTGATTTAGTGCTGCAGATTTTACGATTTGTTGGAGTAAAAGTATGAGCATTAAATCTTCCTATAATTATACGTTAGTTGAACGACATAAACAGAAAATTTATATACCATATGTAGGATTTGAATTTTCTGGATGGTCAGTAGTAATCGGAATGATATTAGGAGTATTAATTGGTTTACCTATATTAGGCTTTCCACTTTCATTGATATTTGGCGATTTTGGGTTTGTGATTGCAGTAGCTCTTACAGTACTGCTTGAGGTGATTACTGTTACATTTGCAACTGAAATTGATCGAGAATCTGGAAAGAATCGTTTACTTACATTTTTCTATACATCCATCAAAAAATACAGAATTGTTTATGACATGCATGGAAATAGACATTATTTATCAAAAAGAAAAGAGGGAGTGATCCATTATGTTTGTGGAGAAAATATACACATATGGGGAAGGAAACATCGTCTCACATGAAGACTGTGTAGGGTATTACTACTGGATAAAGCCAATTAATAGTTTATATGCTAGTGATACCCAATTGCAGACATTGGTTGAGACTCTTAAGGAGAAAATTTTAGCAATCAATATGCCTGGGGCAATATACATATTGCCTAAAAAGGTGAGCAAGAAAGAAATATTACAAACATATAAATCACTTTACAAGGATAATCAAAGGCAAGAAATGAATAAATTGGCTAAAAGCGTATTAAAAGACGTGAGCGAACAGTTGAAAGAGAAAATACGTTATCGTTATCGAATCTGTGTAGTATTTACCGATAATAGAGAGCCATTACGCAGAAGGTTTTATGCAGATCTATTAAAGCATCAAAACATCAAGATGGATCATCGTACATCTAGTTTATGTGAGATTGTAGATGAACAAATTTATAAAAAACTAGCATCAAATTTATCAGTAGATCGTTTAACAGAGCAAGATATTGAAGAATTTCATAATTATTTGGCGCTTCCAGTTGATTCTGAAAAGAAAGTAGAGGAGTATTACACGACGCCTCAACCAACTTATTTGCAGCAAGAATATATCAGTAAAGGAGATGATCAATTTACTTCGATTTATACTCGTACATTGATTGCTGAACGGATCGAATATCTTTCTGTGAAAGTAAATAGTGCAAATACTGTTGTTAATAAGATACAAGAGTATGACTATCCAGTAGATACCATTGTGAAATTTGATTTAGAGCATACGCAAGCATTTCGTAGAAATATGACCAGTAAACGAGAGGATATCAGAAAAAGTGCAAAAAGATATTATAATCTTTCGGATCGGCAAGACGTAGATGCAAAAAAGGCAATCGAATTGGCAAAGATAGGAGAAAATGCTGATCCTAGTATCGAAGAGAGTAAGCTCCGCTGGCAAATGTTATTTAGGTTAAGAGCTGATAATGAATCGATGCTTAATAAAAGAACGGATCGTATGCGTAAACGGTTTGAAGGAAAACATGTTCCATTAACTTATGCAATCGGGGAACAAGAACGATTGGCACGTCATCTTTTTCCATATAATAGCTGTTATCCTCACTACTTAAATTTGACAGATGTTTTGTATTTCGCAAGTTTTAATTTTTTTGGTGGCTTATATATTGGAGAGGAGTCAGGAGGAACGATTGCTACTTACACGAATCCTGCAGATCTTCCAATCCTTGTAGACGTGGAGGCTCCGATAAAAGGAAATGCAAAAAGTGCCTCGTCTACAATGATCTTTGCAGGAGAAACAGGAGCAGGGAAATCACAAATCGCCAATAACTTTGTGATGACATCTATGATCTTTTATGGACATAAAACTTTGAACATCGATCCTAAAGGGGATCGAATGGAACTTATAAATACATTAAATCGATATGGAGATATAGCTTCACATCTGATCATTGGTGACAAAGATTCTCCTTCGGGCATGTTTGATGCTTTTCTCTTGCATCCAGATGATTCGATGGAGGCATTAGCATTAGCGAAGAACGATATCGTGAATTTATCGAGGGCAGTTAATCACAATCAAAAAGTGAATTTGCTATTGATAGATCAAGCATATGACCAAATGTGTTTGGCAAAAAAACATGGAAAGATCCACAGGTTTACAATGAGCTATCTGATCGACTATTTAATGGAGCTTGATCCAGAAGTAGCCAGCAATGTTAAATCATTAAAAAAGGATCCAATGGCACGATTATTCTTTGGAGAAGAAACAACAGACGTTGATTCGGTATTTCGTTTGGATCGTCCATATAACCTTGTTACCTTTGCAAAATTGCCAGTATTTTCTCAACAAGGAGGCTATGTTTATCATGAAGAAGATCTAGAACATCGCATCTATGCGTTGATCATTGGAAAAACAACAGAAATTACGAATCGATTTATTCGAATGGAAAAAGGAAAACCAAAAACCTTATTAATTGATGAAGCCAAACTTTGGTCTACTGTACCGGGTGGAATCGATGTATTGATTAATAATAATTTAATTGCTCGTTCTGAAATGATGAATCTACTGATCATACTACAAAATTGGAGCGATCTTCCGGATTCGATCATAAACAATACTGGACAATTCTTCATAGGCAGCATGAAGAGCAAGCAAGAGATAGAATTAATTCTCAAACATTTTGATTTAACAAGTAATTCAGCTCTCAGTGGATTGTTGATGGATAGAACAAAAGATGAAGGACTCAGTGAAACAAAAAAGTACAATTTTCTATACGTTGATTACAATAACAGAAAGTGTATGACGAAACTGAAATTTTTAAATACGTTCTCAAAAGCATTTTATACATTGAAAAAAGACAACAAGCAAAAGCATGCTGTAGTGGGAGATGAGCCGGCATGAGTATAAAAGTAAAACGTATATTTCTTGTGATTGGCATTCTTTTTGCATTAAGTGTGCCTGTACATGTTGATGCAGCAGATCATTTTATAAAAGTACAATCTACTTTACGTTCAGAACAGGGAACTTCTTCAAATGGTGACTTTATAACAGGTGCTTTAGGCAGTTTAGATGAAAATACTGCTGCACAGGAAAGTAATGAAAATTATATGCGTAATTTCTATAATTCTACGCAAACAGTAATGACGGAAGGGTTGAATCTATTTCGACCACATACAATTGTTATGACACTATTAAATGTGATTACAATGTTGTTGGAATTATTAGGAAGCGTGATTACATTCTTTGTTATGGTTCTGTATAACTTCGTAAGCAGTACATTTATGATGACGGTCGTTGATACGATTTTGAAATCTATAGAATCAGTGGTCTTTAATTGGTCAGATTATAATTCTTGGATTATAAAAGTAGTCGTTTTAGTTACCTTGGTCGGTATCCTATATCAATTGATTAAAAATTTCACTAAATTACATGGATACAAACAAATCATGCAAGTAATTCTTTCTGGTTTTTTATCGATGTTTTTGATTATCTTTATTGGACAAAATGGAAGAAAGATCATGTTTTCTATGGAGAGCCTGGCGCAAGATGTTCTGGTCGAAACTTTTGTTTTCGATGGTCAATCGGAGAATATGGAAATTGCTAATAAAGAAAATATATATGAAATTATGCAGCTGCAGCCATTTATGTTAAGACATTTTGGAACTGTCTCTTATGATGCGATTGCTGCATCTGCCAATCAAAGCAAGGAAGATGCAGAAACTAGAGTACAAACGCTATTAGATGATCCAACGGAAAATAATGCAAGGATAGAATTAAATGATTTTAATAACACAGCGATTTCTCATGATATCGCTAGTTGTTCGCAAGTTTTATTTCTTTCATTCATGGGTCTTGTACATCGTGGTTTGATTGGATTGGTAATTGCCATTTTAGCAATTGGAGTTGGTATAGTTAAATTATTAAAAGTTCTATTAATGTTTTTAAGCGTATATCAATTACTATGGTGGATGATTCGAAGAACGCATCGAGCAAGGCAATGGTTTTTAGATCGCATGACCTGGAGCATATTATCGATTGGAGTAGATTTGCTATTTAATATCGCAATGTATTTTGTGATGGAGGCATGCGTGAAAGTTTCTGCTATACATCCATTGCTTATGATTGCATTCGATGTTCTTCTTCTAGTTCTTTGCATTTATGCAGCAAAAAATATCAGTACCATTGGAGCAAAATTAAGAGAATCTGGAGAAATTTTACAGGCAGCATTAGTTGGTCAATCACCTAGCCAATCTTTCTCTCACCTATCTGGAAAGAACAGTCAAACTTCAATTGATTCTGCAAATGAAGAAAGTAGTGTATCTGAGGATGGTAATTATTTAGATGAAACTGAGTCAGAAAGTTTAAACCAAGAGGATCTTTCCGATCAAGATAATGACATCTTTAATGATGAAGAAATGAACGATGGAGATGCGGCAGACGAAGCAGGAGAGAATGCCGAAGATAATAAGCTGTTTGATGAATCTACAGCTTTGGATGATGAATTAAGTCAAAGTGAAGAAAATGCTAAAAATGCAGAAGATCAAAATCATGATGCAGATTCAAATTTATCAGAAGAAATTGACGATGAAGAAATGGTAACGCAAGCAGAAATGTTGCAAGGAGAACAGGAAGCAGATTCGGGAAATACATATGACAAATCTTTTGAGTTGGATGATAAAGAATCAGATGAGACAATCCCATCAGAAATGGATTCATTAGAAGAAGATACCGAAGAAAATTTAAGTGATATTCCAGATAACGTGTTGGAAGATGAGACTGATCTCGATCTAGATATCATAGATGATGCAAATGAAGATGAAATAGAAAGTGATAGCAATTCAACTGTACAGACAATTGAATCAGATATAGATTCTCCAGATGCGTCAGATAGTACGAATGAAAGACAAGAGATCAATGAAGAAAGTATAGAGTCTTTAGAAGAACAGAATAATTCACAAGAAGAACAAAAGGATATTGAGGAAGAAACAGAGATGGAGGAAATCAATAATGAAATGGATACGTAGATCGTTATTGATCTTCTTCCTATTTCCATTGTTAGCATTATTTTCTATTTTGCTCGTTTCTGGTGGCGGTGTGAGCAATGCGCAAAGCAATGACAGTATTGATCGTGTATCTACTTTAAATGTTCAAGTAGAGAACTATCGAATGACTGTGAAAGAGATAGCAGCAGATAATGGTATGGAGGAATATGTAGATCTTATATTAGCTGTTATGCAGATTGAGTCTGGAGGGAATGGTAATGATCCTATGCAAGCGAGTGAAGGTCCATTTAATTTTCGATATCCGCACTTGCCAAATGCAATTTTAGATCCAATATATTCTATAGAGTGTGGTATTAAAGAGTTAAAGTCATGCTTAGAGCTTGCAAACGTAAAAAATCCACAAGATCTAGAAGCGATTAAAATTGCTTTGCAAGGTTATAACTTTGGAAATGGATATATTTCATGGATCCAAAAGAATGGTGGAAAGTGGTCTTTAGAGTCATCAAATGAATTTGCAAAACTACAATGTGAACTTCTTGGCTGGAGCTCTTATGGGGATCCGCATTATGCTGCAAAAGTAATGTCGTATTATACATATTCGCTCATCGTAGTTGCAGAGGGGGATTTCATTATACCCATGAGAGATGCAGTAGTTACTTCTGATTATGGTGGTCGTGATTTAGACACATTTCATTATGGATTGGATCTTTCTGCTGGATATGGAGCAACAATCTATGCACCAATAGATGCAATTGTACATAAAGCTAGTTCAAGTTGTGAGTCGAATGGAGGTTATTATGGGAATTATTGTCCTTTTGATCAAGCAGCAGGAGCAGGGAATTATATACAATTAGAAATTCACTATGATGAGCGTGTTTTATATATGACTCTAGCACATATGGAAAATATATATGTTAATGAGGGTCAGCAAGTGGTTCAAGGACAAGCAATAGGGACACAAGGCAATAGTGGAAATTCAACAGGATCCCATTTGCATATTGAGATCCATGAAGATACTGCAGGTTCTCTGGGAACTTCTAATAAAATAATCGATCCAACTAAATTGTTTAAAGAATTGGGGTGAACATAATGAAAAAACATATGATCATTTTATTGATTATGTTAATGATGAGTGGATGCAGCACACAGAGAGATCTTTCTTCAAAAGATATAGATTCGAAGAAAGAAGATGTTTATCAAAATACTATATCTGAAGAGAAAGAAGATACTAATCAAAAAAATATTGATCTTTTGAAACGGTATGTAAGTGTAGTATATGAGAGCAAAAATGAGAAAAAAAGGGATCAAGAATTAAATAGCATCATTAGCAGTTCTTTATTTGATAAAATAGCCGTTAAAGATGCTCAGATTGACAATCAAGATTATCAAACGGAGATAGATGATTCAACTTTTTATTCAAATGATGATGGAGCATTAGCTATTTTCACTCTAATTTCAACAAGTAAAATATCAGTTACCAGGCAAACATACCTATTACAGGTATCAATAAAAGATCAGCGTATCAATGAAATTTTGCGAATGGAATTACTTGAAAAATAGAGGTGAGAAGAATATGCCAGAAGAAGATATGAAGAAAATAATAAATCAATACAAAGAAGATGATGAGTATAAATACATGCTATTAGATCGTTTGCGAGGAGATTGTGATTACTATTTGGGTTTTGGAAGAAGAAATGAAAAAAATCTATGGTCTGGCAATGTGAAAGATCCTATTTTAGATATGAAACTTTTATATGAAAGTTTTCCGGATGATAAGAAACCTACATGGATTACGATGGAAGAAATAAAACGATATGAAAAAGAAATGGTGAATGATTTTCATATAGAAGCTAGCGACATTATAGAAGAAGTTCATCACATTTATCAACAAACGCTGGATTGGATGCTGTATCAGTTTCATCTGTCTGAGGAACAGATACCATCAACACTGAAGCAAAGACTTTCCATTGATGAAAATATCGTTGATCAACTAACTGCTCTACATTGTGAAAATGACTATCAGAGATTCATGTCAGATATAGAAAAATATTATCAAGAACAGATTATGAACAGGGTGAAACACATAATCGATCAACGAGATAAGTTGATTGGAAAAAGAGCTATTTATGGTTATCGAGATAAAGAGTTTGCAATTGCATGTATTATCATAGATGTTCGTTATTTCAATGATGAGCAAGTTTTAATTTGTCGTAGTGAAGATACAGGGGATCGTTTGGAGGCTCCAGTTGAACTATTTGAAATGAGGTAAGGAATATGGATATGAATAAATTAAATCAACTGTATGAGTTGCAAGAAAAAATGCAGATGCTTGAATTGCAAGTGAATGAAACGGAGAACTTGGATCAACAAGAGCAATTGATGAAGGAAGCAGATCACTATTATGTAGAGTATTGGGAACTTCTTTGTCAAGGAGTAGACCGCTCTGTTCTTAAAGAAATCGAATACAGGATAGGAAAAGGGCATTTTACTGAACGAATCTATCTAGATACTTTATATGAGTTGATACAGAAATAGTGCTCTAATTCAAATGATTTATCCAATCAATTATAGTGCGAAAAAAGTTTAAAAAAGCTATGGGGTTTGGTATGGGGTTTGGTATGGGGTTTGGTATGGGGTTTGGTATGGGGTTTGCTATCGCACTTACACCATACGAAAAACGCAAAAAATCCGATGTTTATCGGGATATTTGACATCACTATGATTCAAATAGTATATAAAATATACCTTATTTTTACATTAAAAACTCACTAAATTTCTGATTATCTTTTCATAAGCTGGTAAATGTCGGTATAGCCTGTATTTTAGGGCTTTATCGGCATTTTCCTTTGGGAAGATACTCTGCATAAGCTGGCATT
>NZ_LT699722.1 GCF_900155395.1 Merdibacter massiliensis | reverse complement strand
AACGGCACCCGCAGGCAGGACATTGAGATTTATTACAGCTTTGTCGGCAAGATTGACTTGCCCGAATAACCGCCCGACCTATCCGACACAATGGCCAAGTGCCGGATAGGAACGGCAAAATTTTTTACGCTTCTATTGCTTCTTTATAGCACATAAGCAAAGTCGCAGGGCATGAAACAGCTTATGGCTAATTAGATGTAATAAAAAAGCGAAGAAAGGGAAAACACAATCCAGACGGAACCGGCGGTGCGGTCAAGAAATATTGTGGAAACGCAAGATTTCTGCTATAATGGGTGCAGAACACTTGACGATGGAAAGAGGGACGGGAAGCCTATGAACATCAGCTATCAGCCATTATGGAACACCCTGAAAGAGCGTGGCATGAGAAAAGAGGACTTGCGGCTTGCCGCCGGTCTGACAACCAACATGATTGCCAACATGGGCAAGGGCGAGCATATCAGTATGAAAACGCTGCTGCGTATCTGCGAAGCCCTGAATTGTGAGATTACCGATGTGATTGAGTTAGTATCAGACGAGCCTGCTTCCACAGGAGGTAAGGAACATGAGCGAATTGAAACCAAGAATAACAGAAAACAGAATTGACTATATCCTTGTCGGAGATTACTACATCCCGGATTTGAAACTTCCGGAAGAACACCGCCCCATCGGAAAGTATGGACGGATGCACCGGGAATATTTAAGAGAAGTCCACCCATCCAGATTGAATACATTGATACTGACCGGAGAATTGTGGACATATCTTGTAGACATGAACGAACAGGCACAGGAACGGTCAGACACTATCATGGAACAGCTGAAAGCTGCCGAGGGCGTGACAGAGGAATTAAAGCGTACCTGTCAAATGGAATGGGTGCAGCGTTGCAATAACATTCACAACCGGGCAGAAGAAATTGTTTTGCATGAGATGATTTATTCATAACGGTATGGTAGAATGATTATTACAAATTAGAAGTTGTAAAGGAGACTTTGTATGGGTAGAAAAGAAATAACAACAAAAGAAGATTTAATGAAAGTAATAGAATTATTCGAAAATACTGGAATTACATACTGGTTGGATGGCGGATGGGGTGTAGATATTTTAGCTGGTAAACAAACAAGAATTCATAGAGATATAGATATAAATTTTGATGCTCAACATACGGAAAAATTGTTAAATGTGCTTTTGAATCTGGGCTATAAAATTGATACAGACTGGAAACCGGTTAGAATAGAGTTATATAGTGATGAACTTGGTTACTTAGACATTCACCCGTTCGTTTTAAATGAGGACGGAACTTCAAAACAAGCTGATTTAGAGGGTGGCTGGTATGAGTTTGAAAAAGATTACTTTGGTAGTGCTTTTTTTGAAGGAAAAACAATTCCTTGTATATCCTTAAAAGGTCAAAGAGTTTTCCACTCAGGTTATGAATTAAGAGATAAAGATAAGCATGATATTTCAATTCTTGAAAGTTTATCAAAATAACATTGCTGTAATTTCTAAGATAAATTCCACTTTATCGCTTTGAAATTTTAACTGAATAACCACAGCACAAACCGCTGCTACATGGGAGCCAACAAACCATGCAACAGCGGTTTTTCCTTACCTTTTTTTCCTCTGGCTGATAGGCGTTCCCATTTTCTTTGATTTTTTGAGAATCCGAATCAGCCAGCGAAATTCTTCGTCTGACAGATTTTTATAGTTGATGCCGAGCTGCTTGCAGTAAAGGACAACCAACTTTTCATCCCGGCTGCCCTTGAAATTTTCGACCGCTTCCAGATTTTCTTTCAGTTCATCGGCAACAGTGGTCTGGGGCGCACTCTCACTGTCCTTTTTGTGGGCTTCCCGAATATCACGGATAATCCGGTTGAGGTCATCCAGAACCATGTGGCTGAAATACTCATCATCGCTGATATGGGCAGCTTGCAGCACCTTCAAATGCGGGTCATCTTCGCCGGGGCGATACCGTTCAATGATTTCATGCCGGACGGTATCGACAAGGGCGTTGAGGTTTTGAATCTGCATGGTGGCAATCCCGTCCACATAAATCTCAATATCTGCAAGAAACTTGATAAAATCTTTATGTGTGGCAAGCTCACAGAGCAGACGGTTGTTAATCCGACCGCTTTTCAGAAGTGCGACCATCTCATCATTCAAATGCAGCTCCGTCAATGGCGTGTTGATCTGCTCCCTGTTCTCTGTCCGGCACAGCAGATAATCAACGGAAACTCCATAGAAGTCTGCCAGCGCGATAAGGTTGCCATGATTGATTTCCTTATAATCCTCTTTTTCATAACTTCCAAGAGCTGATTTGGAAATACCCGTCAACTCTGATAATTCTTCCAGATTTAAGCCTTTGTCCTTGCGGAGTTCCCAAAGGCGTTCCTGTATGCTTGTCGCTCCTTTCATGGGCACACGCTCCTTTCCGGCGGTTTGATTGCTGCCGCTTAACTGGATTATATCACACTTTCCGCAATCGTGGAAATTTCTGATTTTTACCCTTAATTCCTACTTTGTGGACATACGGCACAGGGTACAAAAATGTTCTATGATACAGGTAGTTCATCGATGGATTATTCCAATCGAATGACCAGCCTGTGTGGGATATGCTTCCCCGGCGATGTAGTGCCATGACTTTTGGCAGGGATGTGGAGGAATCCTGACCAAAACGAGCGTACCAAAGGGAGCAATACGCCGCTGTGAGATTCAGGGGAGGAACGACACCAGGGAGAACTGGCGAACTGACACCGAAATGATACCGAAACACGACAATCTGATAGGGGGATAGTCTACCCTATCGCTGATACTTCGGGAGATTTTAAGCGGCTCTATGACCGTAATTTTGCCGAAAAGCGCCCCGAAACCATACACTAAAACGGGAGGAAGCGCAATATGCCGAGAATGAGCAAAAAGAGGAAGTATGAGCTTTCCTTTTACCTCAATGACCGGGGGCGTGTCACTTACAACGAATTATGCCGGAAATGCCAGCATGGGTGCAAGCAGAGCTTCCGGGCGGTTGTGATTGACTGCCCCCGTTATTTATCCAAACGAGCAAAGAAAAAGGAGGAACACACAGAATGAATTTTGAATTTATGACGATAGACACACCATTGCCGCCATGTATGCCATTTCCCAGAGCGTTGACAGGGTTTCCAGTTAGCAGCACCGCAAAGGTTATGTACTGCCGGATGTTGGACGCTATGCTCTCCAAAGGGCAGGAGGACGAGAACGGAATCCTGTTTGTTTGCTTCCCTGTTACAGCCATTGCCGCAGTCCTGTCCCGCAGCCCCATGACGGTCAAGCGTTCTTTGAATGAACTGGAAACCGCCGGACTTATCATGCGGGTGCGTCAGGGCGTGGGAGAACCGAATAGGATTTATGTGCTGATACCGGGAAAGGAGGACGCCGCCCTTGCCTGATACCTCAAAGCTGGAAAAGCTCAACCGGGAGCTGGAGAAAAGCGAAAAGAAACTGCGGAAAGCTATCAATGATGAAAAGGCATTGCAGCACCAGTTAAAGCAGCTTACCCGAAAGGAACGGACACACCGGCTCTGTACCCGTGGCGGTATGCTGGAAAGTTTTCTGCAAGAGCCGGAACGCCTGACAGATGATGATGTCATGCTGTTGTTGAAACTCATTTTTCACAGACAGGACACGCAGGAACTATTGAAAAAAATGCTGGAACGGGAGAAGCCGGAAACCCCTTAGTTTACTAAGGGCGCAACTATACACCACCTGAAGGTAGTGTGTTGCGCCCTGCCGGGGGCGTCTCCGCTTCCGCTCCGGTCGGCGCAGAGCTGACGTCCACTGGACGTCATGCGCCCTGCGGAAAGCGGATGATTGCCCGCAGCGTTCCGGCTCCTGTCAATCATCACAGGGGAAGCTACACTTCCCCTGCGCTGGCTGCCGCCAGCTACCCCTTTGTGGACTTGCCGCCCGGAAACACCTTGCGCTGCAAGCTGTTCCCGTCCAGCAAGTTTACAATTCTTCTATTCCCAAAAGTGGCTGGTCATAGTATAATAGAGCCAGCGACAAATCGTACATTTATGGAGGTAATTAGGATGTTTCAAGAATTGGGAATCAGTGCTGGTACAGCAATTATTATACTGATTGCATTATATTTTATTATCAAGTGGTCTGTAAAAAATGGGATAAAAGAAGCTTATAAAGATATAACTGGTAAAAAACTCACAGAAGATTTGGAACTTGAAACATTATTGGAAGAAAATGCAGATAATAAATAACTTCCCATTTATCAGCCTATTATCATCGGGCCATCCTGACCCGAACTTTCAAAACCGAATACCAGCCGCCCACCGGCGGCACCACCGAGCAGGAAATCTTGAAACAGGTTCCCTGCTCTTTTTTTGCCCGGACGCCGGGAGAAAGGAGGACACGACTTGCCATGCCCGCACTTTGATGTGAAAATCATCCAGCGCAGTAAGCGCCAGTCAGCCGTTGCGTCTGCCGCCTACCAGAGCGGGGAACGGCTGTTTTCCGAATACGACCAGAAACAGAAATACTATTCCCATAAAAGTGAAATCGTCCACACCGAAATCATGCTGCCACCCCATGCCCCGCCGGAGTACGCCGAACGGAATACCTTGTGGAACGCCGCCGAAGCGATTGAAAAACAATGGAACTCCCAGCTTGCCCGGAGGTTTGTGCTTGCCATTCCGCGGGAACTTCCCCCGGAACAGTACGCCGACCTTATCCGGGACTACTGCCGGGAGTTTTTTGTTTCCAAGGGCATGATTGCCGATTTTGCCATCCATGACAAGGGGGACGGAAATCCCCACGCCCACATCCTTCTTACCATGCGGGCAATGGACGAAACCGGCAAATGGCTTCCCAAGAGCCGGAAGGTCTACGACCTTGACGAGAACGGCGAGCGTATCCGGCTTGCGTCCGGCAGATGGAAAAGCCACAAGGAGGACACCGTGGACTGGAACGACCAGAAGTACGCCGAGATATGGCGGCAGGGCTGGGCTGACACGGCGAACCGCTATCTGGAAGCCATCGGCAACCCGGAGCGCCTTGACCTTCGCTCCTATGCCCGACAGGGGATTGATAAAATCCCCACCGTCCACATGGGGCCAGCGGTCAGCCAGTTGGAGAAAAAAGGCATACAGACCAACATCGGCAACCTGAACCGGGACATCAAAGCCGCCAATTCCCTCATGCAGTCTATCCGGCAGATGGTACGCAGCTTAAAGGGCTGGCTGTCCGGCCTGAAAGAGAAAAAGGCGGCGCTGCTGGAAGCACTGGAACAGGCAAAGGAGCCGACCATCCCCGAACTGCTTTCCCGGTATCTGGATATGCGGAGTGAGGAACGCACCGGCTGGACTTCCAAGGGGAAGCTGAAAGGCACTGTTGGAGATTTCAACAAGGTCATGGAAGCCCTTGACTTCCTGCGGCAGAAAGAGATTTCCACCGTGGAGAGTCTTGACGCCTATCTGGATAAGGTCAGTGGGGAGATACTTTCCGCAAAGACCGACATCAGAAAATCGGAACGCCGGATAAAGGCCATTGATACCACGCTTTCCCATCTTGCCAACCACGGAGCCTACAAAGAGGTTTACAAGAAATACGCTTCCATCGGCTGGAAAACCCGGAAGGAGAAATTTGCCGCCGAACACCGGGAAGAACTGGACGCCTACCTTGCCGCCAATCGTTTCTTCAAAGCCCATCATGATGAATTGCCCTACGACAAAAGGAAACTAAACGAGGAACGGAAGCAGCTTTCCGGGGAACTGTCTGAAAAGAATGAGGGATTGCAGGTGGTTCAGGAGGACATGAAGCTGCTGCGGGATGTGCGGAACTGGATAAACCATGTGCTGCCGCCGGAGCAGCGCCGAGCCGTGGCGGAGCCGGGAAAGAAACCGTCAATCAACGAACAATTAAGCTGGAAGATAGAGGGCGTGAAGCAGCGGGAAGAACGGAAACGCCAGCAGCCCCGCCGCCAGCAAAAACAGGATATGGAACTTTAACCAATCAGGCGCTTACCATTTTCCCCGTGAGAATGACAGGCGCTTTTTCTATTTTCAGGAGGATTTGCCTATTGAACGTATTTGAAGCCGTGAAGCAGTCTGTTACCACCCGGCAGGCCGCCGAGCATTACGGTATCCGGGTAGGAAGAAGCGGGATGTGTGCCTGCCCCTTCCATGACGATAAAAACCCCAGCATGAAGGTTGACCGGCGCTTCCATTGCTTCGGCTGTCAGGCAGACGGGGATGTGATTGACTTTGTTTCCCGTCTGGAAAACGTCAGCCCCAAGGAAGCCGCCCTCATGCTGGCGCAGGATTTCTCCATCCCCTATGAGGATAAGGAGCCGCCAAGCAGGAGCCGCTGCCCCCAGCCCCGGCAGGAAAGCCCGGAGCAGCAATTCAAGCGCATGGAACGCCACTGTTTCCGGGTACTGTCCGACTATCACAATCTGCTGCGCCGCTGGAAGCGGGACTATGCCCCCAAGACACCGGAGGAAGAATGGCACCCGCTTTTCGTGGAAGCCTTGCAGAAACAATCCCATGTGGAATATCTGCTGGATGTGCTGCTGTTCTCCGATATGGGTGAACGTGCCGCCCTGATTGCCAGCTACGGAAAGGAAGTGAGGAACCTTGAGCGGAGAATGGCAGACCTTGCCGCCCGAACTGCGGCAGGCCGTGACGGAAACCATCGAAACCGCACCCCCGCCCCGGAGCGTTGAGGAAGTCAAAGCCATGCTGGAAAGCACCGAGAAAGGCGGCGTGCGGAACAGTATCCACAACTGCCTGACCGTGTTCCAGTATGACCCCGTCCTTTCCGGAGCGGTTGCGAAAAATCTCCTGACCGAGCGTATTGACCTTCTAAAGCCCATCGGTAGGAAACGCAGAACCGGCAGCAAGGCCATGACCGACACGGACATGAAATATATCCGGCTGTATCTGGAAGATACCTACGGCCTGACAAGCGAGAAAAAGATAGCAGACGCCGCTGATCTGGCCGCAGACGCCAACAGCTACCATCCCATCCGGGACTACCTGAACGGCCTTGTCTGGGACGGGAAAGAGCGTATCCGCTACTGCCTGCGGCATTTTCTGGGAGCCGACATGGACAACTTCACTTACCATTCCCTGCGGCTGTTCCTGCTGGGAGCCATCCACCGGGCTTTCTGCCCCGGCTGTAAGTTTGAGGTCATGCTCTGTCTGGTAGGCGGCCAGGGAGCCGGGAAATCCACCTTCTTCCGGCTGCTGGCCGTAAAGGACGAGTGGTTTTCCGATGATTTGCGGAAGCTGGACGATGATAACGTGTACCGGAAGCTACAAGGCCACTGGATAATCGAGATGTCGGAGATGATTGCCACCGCCAACGCCAAGAGCATAGAGGAAATCAAGTCATTTTTAAGCCGCCAGAAGGAGGTCTATAAAATCCCCTACGAAACCCACCCGGAGGACAGGCTGCGGCAATGTGTGTTCGGCGGGACTTCCAATGCGCTGGACTTCCTGCCCCTTGACCGTTCCGGGAACCGGCGCTTCCTGCCGGTCATGGTCTACCCCGGACAGGCCGAGGTACACATTTTGGACGATGAAGCCGCTTCCAGAGCCTATCTGGAACAGGTATGGGCGGAAGCCATGACAACCTACAAAAGCGGCGATTTCAAGCTGTCTTTTACCCCCGAAATGATACAGTACCTCAAAGAACACCAGCGGGATTTTATGCCGGAGGACACCAAGGCCGGGATGATACAGGCGTACCTTGACCGCTACACCGGCAGCGCCGTATGCTCCAAGCAGCTTTTCAAGGAAGCCTTAAACCACCCCTTTGACGAGCCGAAACAGTGGGAAATCCGGGAAGTCAACGACATTATGAACCACGGTATCACGGGATGGAAGTATTTCTCCAATCCGCGGATATTTGAGGGATACGGCAGACAGAAGGGCTGGGAACGGGAAGCCCCGGCAACGGGCGCTGACAACGGGCGTGAAAAAACGCCGGACGGATTTGTGGAAGTCACGGAGCAGATGGAGCTTCCCTTCTGAAAAATCCGGGGAAATCACAGCCGGTTGCCGACCCCGTTGCTATCCCGTTGCCGGGCCGGTTGCCGGGAAAAAGCCCGTAACTGCGGGCTTTTCTTCCCTCTGACAACCAAAGCAACAGAAAAATAAAAGAAAAAGTAATAAATAACCCAACCGCCAGACAGAGATTGTTTTCGAGGTTTTTTGAAGCCCGTTGCCGGACTTCGTTGCCGACCCTCTCCTGTCTGGCTTATTTCATTTATGGAGGTAACTGCCTATGGCAAAAAGCAAAACTGAAATCCATGTCACAACGGTATTTGACGGCGAACTGGACGCTACGGACGTTTTCGTGAGCCTGATTGCACAGAAATACAGCCAGAGAAATGATAAAGAATATCTTGCGAAAAAGCAAGATTTAGAGTATAATAAAGACAAGGTTCAGAGTGACCGTGTTCCGTCTGGATTGTGCGGGTAACGGTTATGATGAACGGATTTGAATATGCAGGCGTAGACGCAATACTGGCAGGCAGCTTCCGGGCGGCTATCTATTGCAGGCTTTCCAAGGACGATGACCTTGACGGGGAGAGCGCCAGTATCGCAAACCAGCGGGCTATGCTGGAAACCTACTGCGAAAAGCAGGGATGGGAGGTTGTTGCAGTCTATCAGGACGATGGCTACACGGGGCTGAACATGGAGCGCCCCGACCTGAAACGGATGTTGAAAGCCATCGAGCGCAGGCAGATAAACCTTGTGGTCACGAAAGACCTGTCCAGACTGGGTAGGAATTACTTGCAGACCGGCTTCCTGATTGAAGATTTCTTCCCCCGCAACGGAGTGCGGTATATCGCCATGAATGACGGTATCGACACCATGCGGGACAACAACGACATAGCGCCGTTCAAGAACATCCTCAACGAGATGTACAGCAAGGATATTTCCAAGAAGGTTCATTCCTCTTATCTGCTGAAAGCGCAGAAAGGCCAGTTTACCGGCTGCCTTGCCCCCTTCGGCTACCGGAAAGACCCGGAGGACAAAAACCATCTGCTGATTGATGAGGAAACGGCTCCCATTGTCCGGCGTCTGTTTACGTGGGCGCTGGAAGGACACGGCCCCAACTACATCCGGCGCAGGCTGGAAGAAGAAAAAATCCCATGCCCGACCTACTGGAACCGGGTGAGGGGCTTTCGGAACGTGTCAACCAAGTGGGAAAAGAAAGACCCGGTAAACGGGCGGTATATGTGGGACTTCTCCGTGATTAAGGACATCCTGATGAACCCTGTCTACACCGGCGCTATCGCTTCCCAGAAGAAGGAATACCGCTTCAAAATCGGCACCATCGGGGAGAAAAAGCCGGAGGACTGGATTGTGGTGGAGAACCAGCATGAGCCGCTTGTTGACCGCAAGACCTTTGACATCGTGCAGCGCAAGCTGAAATCCCGGCAGCGCCCCCGTCAGGACGGGGAAACCAGCCTGTTTGCCGGGCTTATCAAGTGCGGCGAGTGCGGCAAGTCGCTGACCATCCGTACCACCCACGCCAAGCACCCGCAGCAGATTTACGCCTGTAAGACCTATGGGGCGTTCGGCAAGAACCACTGTTCCCAGCACCGGGTGGAGTACGACACCCTTTACCACCTTGTCCTGAACAAAATCCGGGAGTGTGCCAGGGCTGCCCTGACCGATGGGGAAGCCATTGCCGGGAAGCTGACCAACACCTGTGAAGCCGAACAGAAAGGCCAGCGGGAAGCGTTGGAGCGTTCCCTGACAAAAGACGAGGAACGAATTGAGGTTCTGGAAAAGATGGTGCTGCGGCTCTATGAGGATATGGTTGCCGGGCGGATCAGCGAAGCCAACTTCAATCTCATGCTGGACAAGACGCAGAAGGAACAGGCCGAGTTGAAAGAACGGGTTGCACAGGGGCGCAAGAAGCTGGCTGATGAAATGCGGCTGGCAATGGACGCCAAACAATGGGTGGACGCCATTCAGGAATATGCCGACATCACGGAGTTGGACACAGCCACCTTAAACCGCCTGATTAAAGAAATCGTTGTCCATGAACACATCGACAGCGATAAGACACGACACATTTCTATCGAAATTCACTTCAATCTCAAACCCATCCCGGAGGTGGAACAGGTCAAGGGCTGACCTGTTCCCGCTGGGGCGGTTCTAAAACAATTCCATATATTTTTTGACACGCCGCCGCCCGCCATCGAGCAAGGTTTTACTCCTAATTAGGGATAAAACAGTTGATGGCGGGCGGCGGCGTTGCCCTTATCGGCCTTACCCTTGTCCCGCTGCTCTCCGGCCTGTTTGGATAATGCCACAAACTAACACTACCCGCCGCGCTCTCCCGCTTCACGCGGGAGGGCGCGGGAAAGGAGGGATTAGCTTTTGATATGGCAGATGATTGAAGATTGGTTTCGCGGCATTTTGACAGACGGAATACTCTCTAATCTCTCCGGGCTGTTCGACAGCGTAAATACAGAGGTTGGAGAAATCGCAACGCAAGTCGGCACAACCCCCGCCGGGTGGAACGCGGGCATATTCAATATGATACGCAGCCTATCGGAAAACGTCATTGTGCCGATTGCGGGCGTTATCATTACCTTTGTCATGTGCTACGAACTAATCCAGCTTGTAATTGAGAAAAACAATCTGCACGATCTCGACACTTGGATTTTCTTCAAGTGGATTTTCAAAACCTTTGTTGCGGTGCTGCTGGTAACAAATACTTGGAACATCGTCATGGGCGTATTTGACATTACACAGAGCGTCGTCAACGACAGCGCGGGCGTTATCATATCCGACACAAGCATAGATATTGCAACCGTTATCACCGATATAGAAGCAAAGCTGGACGCTATGAGCGTCGGCGGGCTTTTGGGGCTATGGTTTCAATCACTCTTTGTGGGGCTTACCATGAAAGCGTTGTCTATCTGTATCATGCTGGTGGTGTACGGGCGCATGATTGAAATATACCTTGTAACGAGTATCGCCCCTATCCCCGTTGCGACAATGGTAAATCGTGAATGGGGCGGCATGGGACAGAACTACTTAAAATCCTTGCTTGCCCTCGGTTTTCAGGCTTTTCTAATTCTTGTGTGCGTCGGTATTTATGCGGTTTTGATACAGACAATCGCAGCAACCGATGACATATCCGGCGCGATCTGGTCTTGCATGGGCTATACCGTCCTCTTGTGTTTTACGCTTTTCAAAACGGGAAGCCTTGCAAAATCCGTATTCAGCGCGCATTAAGGGGGTGCAGATGAAGAAATACAAAATCATTTACGCCGATCCCCCTTGGAGATACGCGAGAAGCAAGGTACAGGGCGCAGCGGAAAAGCACTATCCCACTATGAGTATTGAGGAACTTTGCGCTTTACCCGTCAAAGAAATTGCGGATAAGGACTGTATTTTATTCCTATGGGCGACGTTCCCGCAGCTTAAAGAAGCGTTGCAGTTAATCAAGGCTTGGGGATTTACCTATAAATCCGTTGCCTTTGTATGGTTAAAGCAAAATCGGAAATCGCCCACTTGGTTTTATGGCTTGGGCTTTTGGACGCGAGGAAATGCGGAAATCTGCTTGCTTGCTACCAAAGGACACCCGAAGCGACAATCAAACAAGGTACATCAATTTATTATTTCCCCTGTTGAGCAGCACAGCAAAAAGCCGGATATAACGCGGGAAAAGATACTTGCCCTTATGGGCGACCTACCGCGTATTGAACTGTTTGCAAGGCAGCATACCCCTGGTTGGGACGTATGGGGAAATGAAATCAAAAGCGACATACGGTTTGCCGGAAAGGAGGTTTGAAATGGCGTATGTAACCGTCCCAAAGGATTTAACCAAAATCAAGAGCAAGGTAATGTTCAACCTTACCAAAAGACAATTACTCTGTTTCGGCGCGGCGGTGGCTATCGGGCTACCGCTATTCTTTTTGACAAAGGACAGCGCGGGAACGACAACGGCGGCTTTGTGCATGGTGCTTGCCATGCTGCCCATGTTCCTACTCGCTATGTACGAGAAGAACGGGCAACCGCTGGAAGTGATTATACGGCAATTTGTGGAAGTGAAGTTTCTTCGCCCCAAAGAGCGACCTTATCAGACCAACAATTTTTATACCGCCCTTGCGCGGCAGGAGCGATTAGATAAGGAGGTACGGGCGATTGTCAAAGGAAAAGGGAAAGACCCAAAACAAAAAGCGTAAACTTACGCGGCAGGAAAAGAAACAGATCGACGCGCTTATCCGGCAGTCAAAGGGCGACGGGAAGCCCCATACGGCGCAGGACAGCATACCGTTTGAACGAATGTATAAGGACGGGATTTGCCGCCTTGCAAACGGGCGGTATTCCAAGTGCATTGAGTTTGAAGATATTAACTATCAGCTTGCGCAGCCGGACGACAAGACCGCCATTTTTGAAGCCCTTTGCGATATGTATAACTCTTTTGACGCTTCTATCAGTGTGCAGCTTTCCTTAATCAGCCGCCATGCGAACAAGGAGGATTTCAAGAGCAGTATCACGATTGCCCCACAGAATGACGACTTTGACAGTATCAGAGCCGAATACACCGAAATGCTGCAAACACAGCTTGAACGCGGCAACAACGGGCTTATCAAGACAAAGTTTCTCACCTTTACCATTGAAGCAAAAGATATTAAATCGGCGCGGGCGCGGCTTGCCCGTATCGAAACGGACACCCTCAACCATTTTAAGGTGATCGGCGCGGCGGCGCGGGTATTGGACGGGAAGCAGCGGCTTGAAGTGCTGCATGGGCTTTTCCACCCGGACGGGGAACGCTTCAACTTTGCGTGGGAATGGCTACCCGTAAGCGGCCTTTCCGTCAAAGACTTTATTGCCCCGTCCTCTTTCCGTTTTGGCGACGGGCGAATGTTTCAAATGGGCGGGAAGTTTGGCGCGGTTTCCTTTTTGCAGATTGCCGCGCCGGAACTTTCAGACCGTATGCTTGCCGACTTCATGGAAGCGGAAAACGGGATTGTCGTCAATCTGCACATTCAGAGTATCGACCACAACGAAGCGATCAAGACGATCAAGCGGAAAATCACCGACCTTGACCGTATGAAAATCGAGGAACAGAAAAAGGCAATCCGCAGCGGCTACGATATGGATATAATTCCGTCCGACCTTGCCACCTACGGCGGCGAAGCGAAAAACCTTTTGCGGGATTTGCAGAGCCGGAACGAGCGAATGTTTTTGCTTACGCTGTTAGTTTTGAATGTGGCAGACACAAAGCAGAAATTGGACAACGACGTATTTCAGGCCGCAAGTATCGCACAGAAATACAACTGTATGCTCACCCGCCTTGACTACCGGCAGGAACAGGGGCTTATGTCCTCTATCCCATTGGGCGAAAACCTAATCCAAATCCAGCGGGGCTTGACGACTTCCAGCACCGCCATTTTCGTCCCCTTTACGGTACAAGAGCTGTTCCAAAGCGGCGAAGCGTTGTATTACGGCTTAAACGCATTATCGAATAACATGATTTTGTGCGACAGGAAAAGGCTGAAGAACCCTAACGGCTTGATACTCGGCACACCCGGCAGCGGCAAGAGTTTTTCGGCAAAGCGCGAGATCACCAACGCTTTTCTCATTACCGCAGACGATATTATCATTTGCGACCCGGAAGCGGAATATTACCCCCTTGTGGAACGGCTGAAAGGGCAGGTTATCAAGGTTTCGCAGAACAGCACGCAGTACATTAACCCGATGGATATAAACCTCAATTACAGCGAGGGCGACACGCCCATAGCCTTAAAGAGCGATTTTATCCTTTCCTTTTGCGAGTTGATTATGGGCGGCAAAAACGGGCTGGAAGCGGTTGAAAAGACTTTGATTGACCGCGCCGTTATCAGCGTGTACCGCAGCTACCTTGCAGACCCGAAGCCGGAGAATATGCCGATTTTGGGCGACCTCTACAATGAAATCAAGAAGCAGCCGGAAAAGGAAGCGCAGCGTATCGCGTCGGCATTGGAACTCTATGTAAATGGCAGTTTGAACGTGTTTAACCACCAAACAAACGTTGACATTCACAACCGCCTTGTCTGCTTTGATATTAAAGAACTCGGCACCCAGCTACGAAAACTCGGTATGCTCATTGTCCAAGATCAAGTTTGGAACAGAGTTACCATAAACCGCAGCGAAGGCAAGGCGACGCGGTACTATATCGACGAGTTTCATTTGCTGCTCAAAGAGGAACAGACCGCAGCGTACAGCGTTGAGATTTGGAAGCGTTTTAGAAAATGGGGCGGTATTCCGACAGGTATCACCCAAAACGTGAAAGATTTGTTATCGTCCCGCGAGGTGGAGAACATTTTTGAAAACAGCGATTTTGTGTATATGCTCAACCAAGCCCAGGGCGACAGGGAAATCCTTGCAAAGCAGCTTAACATTTCGCAGCAGCAAATGACCTATGTAACCCATTCCGACGCGGGCGAGGGGCTTATCTTCTATGGCAACGTGATTTTGCCCTTTATTGACCGTTTCCCGCAAGATACGGAACTCTATCGTGTAATGACGACCAAACCCGGCGAGGTGTCGGCATGAGGATAGAAATGGACAAAATCTATTGCGGCGACAGCTTGCAGGTGCTTCAAACCTTGCCGGAAAATGCAGTTGATTGTTGCGTAACGTCCCCACCCTACTATGCCTTGCGGGACTACGGCGCAGACGGGCAGATCGGACGGGAAGCAACGCCGGAGGAATATGTTTCCCGTATTACGGCGGTATTCCATGAGGTAAAGCGGGTGCTTACGCCGGAGGGTACTTGTTGGCTGAATATCGCGGACACTTATTGCGGCACAGGCAGCAAAGCCGACCACCAAGACCCCAAATACCCCAAAGGCAGGAACGGGCAGCAAGTGGCGTTTAACCACCGCGCCCCCGGCTGCAAGCCCAAAGATTTAATTGGTATTCCGTGGCTTGTAGCCCTCGCCTTGCGGGGCGACGGTTGGTATTTGCGCAGTTCTATCATTTGGCACAAAACAAACCCCATGCCGGAAAGCACGCGGGACAGGCCGACCCGCTGCTATGAATATGTGTTTCTGCTTACCAAGTCAAAGAAGTATTATTACGATTGGCAAGCAGTAGCCGAGCCGATAGCCCCCACAACGGCGGGGCGGCTGAAAAGCGGAGTTAGCAAAGGAAATAAGTATAACGTTACTGTTCCGGGGCAAAACCAACCGCAGAAAATCAACCGCCCCCGCGAAAAGGGCGCATACGCCGACGAGTTGATTTCTCCCGTCCGCAGCCGCCGCAACGTTTGGCAGATTAACAATGTCGGCTATCATGGCGGGCATTTCGCAGCGTTCCCGCCGAAACTTGCGGAAACGTGCATTTTGGCGGGCTGTCCCATCGGCGGGATTGTCCTTGACCCCTTTTTCGGCAGCGGCACGACGGGCATGGTAGCAAAACGGCTTAACCGCCGCTATATCGGCATTGAGTTAAACCCCGACTATTGCGAACTTGCAAAACAGCGGATTGGAGGTGATGAAGATTGAGCAAGGAACTGAAAGCCCCCGACAAGGTAACGCAAAAAATGACCCGCGACGGTGCGGTTGCGGAAAACCTCACGACGGGCGAAACGTCCAGTATCAGCGAAAGGCCGCAGGAAGAAAACTATTCAGCCCCCGCAGGGGTGGCAGCGGAAAAGGTTGTGCAGCATATCGGCGCAGAGATTGAGCGACACGCAGCAAAAGGCGCGGAGAAAAAAGCCCTTGACGCGACGCAGCCTAAAACCCATTCTTCCCGCTTGCAGTTTTCCGAAGCGGAACGGGCAACGCCGGAACTTCAAAAAGCGATCAAGAAATCGGATAAGGCGGCAGACTGTTTAGACGCAGCGCGGGCGGCTATCCCCAAGCAGACCAAAATCAAGAAAGAGCGCGTTTTTGACGAAGCGAAAGGCAAGGCAAAGACGCGCCTTTCCTTTGAAAAGACGGATAAGCCCCCAAACGGCAAGTTGCGGCATAACCCCTTATCCCGTCCGGCACAGGAGTTAAACAGTACCGTACATGGGAAAATCTACGAGGTAGAGAAAGAAAACGTCGGTGTGGAAAGCGGGCACCGGGTAGAACTTGCCGGAGAGAAAGCGGGCGGCATGGCGGCGCGGGCAGTTAAGGGCGGCATACGCCGCCATAAGCTGAAACCCTACCGGGCAGCGGCGGCAGCGGAAAAACAAGCGGTAAAGGCAAACGCAGATTTTCTCTATCAAAAGGCGTTGCACGATAACCCCGCGCTTGCGCACTCCAACCCCATTTCCCGTTTTTGGCAGAAGCAGCGCATTAAAAAGCAGTATGCAAAAACGCTGAAAGCGGGCGGCAAAGCGAAAAAAACCGCTGAAGCCACCGCAAAGGCGGCGAAGAAAACCGCGCAGGAAACCAAACGGGCGGCGTTCTTTGTTGTCCGGCATTGGAAAGGCTGCTTGATTGTGGGCGGGATTGCCTTTATCGTGCTGCTGCTTTTCGGCGGGCTGTCCTCTTGCTCCCTCTTTGGCGGCAACAGCGGCAGCGGCTTGATTGCGTCGTCCTATCTCTCCGAGGACGCGGATATAACGGGCGCGGAAAGCGCGTATGCCGCTATGGAAGCCGAGTTACAAGATATGCTGGACAATATCGAAAGCGAATACCCCGGCTATGACGAATACCGGGTAAACGCGGACGAGATCGAGCATGACCCCTATGTGCTAATTTCTATCCTTTCCGCGTGGCATGAGGGCGTGTTTACACTCGATGAAGTGCAAAGCACCCTTGAAATGCTCTTTGAGAAACAGTATATCTTGACGGTCGAGGAAGAAGTACAGGTACGCTACCGCACCGAAACAAGGACGGACAGCGAGGGCAACCCCTATACGGTTGAAGTCCCCTATAACTATTACATTCTTCATGTGGATTTGGAAAACTTCAACCTCTCCCATGTCCCCGTTTACATCATGGGCGAAGAACAGCTATCCATGTACGCTATGTATATGTCGTCGCTGGGAAACAGACCCGACCTTTTCCCGCAATCCGGCTATGTGTCTAAATACTATGAAAACCCGCCCGCCGATTATGAAGTACCCGCCGCGCTGCTGGGTTCCGATGAAAAGTTTGCGCGGCTCATGGAGGAAGCAGATAAATACGTCGGTTTTCCCTATGTGTGGGGCGGCAGCACCCCGGAAACCTCTTTTGATTGCAGCGGCTTTGTGAGTTATGTGTTGACGAACAGCGGCCTATACAATACGGGCAGACTTGGGGCGCAAGGGCTTTACAACATCTCAACCCCTGTTTCTAACCCGCAGCCGGGGGATTTGGTGTTCTTTACGGGTACATACGACACCCCCGGCGTTTCCCATGTGGGGATTTATGTGGGCGAGGACGGGGACGGAAGCCCCGTCATGCTGCATTGTGGCGACCCTATCCAGTATTCAAAGCTGGACACCAGCTATTGGCAATCCCACTTTTACGCCTACGGGCGGTTAAATTACAATTAAAAGGAGTTGAAAAATGAATATTGTATCTTTTGGCGGCGGCACGAATAGTGCCGCCTTACTTATTGGCCTATACAAGCACAAAATCCCGATTGACCTTATCACCTTTGCCGATACGGGCGCGGAACACCCGCATACCTATCAATTTATCGAGATAATCAATCAATGGCTTGCGGAACACGGTATGCCGCAGATTACCGTTGTGCAGTATGTTGACCGCTACGGCAACCGCCTATCTCTTGAAACCGAGTGCTTGCGCTCTCATACGCTCCCGTCGATTGCCTACGGGCATAAGCGTTGTTCGCAGAAACACAAAATCGCACCGCAGGAAAAGTTTTGCAACCACTATGCGCCTTGCCGCGAAGTATGGCAGCGCGGCGAGAAAGTCAACCGCTATATCGGCTATGACGCGGGAGAAGTGAAACGGTATGAACATTCCCGCAAGTACAACGAAGCCGACAAAAAATATCATAACCGCTACCCCCTCATTGAAGAATGGGGCTGGACAGGGACGATTGTATCCGGGAAATCAAAGCGGCAGGATTGCCGCAGCCGGGTAAATCGTCCTGTTTCTTTTGTCCGAGCATGAAGAAACAAGAGATTTTATATCTCAAAGAACACTATCCCGATCTATTTAACCGGGCGGCGACTTTGGAAGAAAACGCTATGCCCTATCTTAAAACCGTTAAGGGATTGGGGCGCAGCTATTCATGGAAAGAACAGTTTGGAAAGGAGTAAATGACTATGGCGAACACGAAACTTGACCGTATCGAAAGGGATATTGAGAAAACGAGGGCAAAAATCCTTGAACAGCAAAAGAAGCTGAAAGACCTTGAAGCGCAGAAAGTCGAGGAAGAAAACGCGCAGATCGTGCAAATGGTAAAGGCGGTACACCTTGACGGGACGCAGCTTGCCGCGTTCCTCTCCGCTTACGCCAGCGGCGAAATCACCTTGCCGCAGCCGGAAGCCACTTACCCCGCCGAACAGGAGGACAACGACAATGAAGAATAAAAAGATAATCCGAAAGTTTACCGTATTGCTTGCCGCACTGGTTATCATGTGCGGCTTTTCTGTTACCGCTTATGCGGGCGGTGGCGATGAAAGCGACGACACGCCTACCCCCGTAACCGAGGAAACCCCCGCGCCGGAAACCGAGCCGGAAGAAACGACGGGCGGCTATGAGCCGCAGCCCCTTACCCCGGACGGGAATATGTCCCTTGTGGACGATATAACGGGTGAAGCGTCCGGCGACAAGCAGTTTATCACCGTCGTTACCAAAAGTGGCAACTATTTTTACATCATCATTGACCGCGCCGAGGACGGGGAAAATACCGTCCATTTCCTTAACCAAGTGGACGAAGCGGATTTAACCGCCCTTATGGAGGACGGGCAGACCGAAGCCCCCGTTTGTAGCTGCACCGATAAATGCGTTGCCGGAAGCGTCAACACCGCTTGCCCGGTTTGCAGCGTCAACATGAGCGAGTGCGCGGGTGTGGAAGCCGAGCCGGAGCCGGAAGAAACCGAGCAGCCGCCGGAAGAAGAAAAAGGCGGCGGCATGGGTATTCTGCTTGTCGTGCTGCTTGTTGCCGCAGCGGGCGGCGGCGCGTTCTACTACTTTAAGATTTTGAAGCCCAAAAAGGACGCGGCGAAAGGCAGCAGCAGCCTTGACGACCTTGATTTTGACGAGGACGACGAGGAAACGGAAGTAGTCGAAACCGAACAGACCGAGCAGGAGGACGATAATCTATGAAACTTGTAATTGCAGAAAAACCGAGCGTCGGGGCGGCGATTGCCGCCGTTATGGGCGCGAATGAAAAGCGCAGCGGATATTTTGAGGGCGGCGGCTACCTTGTGTCGTGGTGTATCGGGCATTTGATTAGCCTTGCAGACGCGGCGACCTACAATGAACAATTCCGTAAATGGAAGTACGACGATCTTCCCATTGTCCCGCAGGAGTGGCAGTTTATTGTTGCCAGCGGCAAGGAGCAGCAGTTTTCCATTCTCAAAGACCTTATGCACCGCAGCGACGTTACCGAGATTATCAATGCTTGCGACAGCGGGCGCGAGGGGGAACTCATTTTCCGCTTTGTCTATGAACAGGCGAATTGCAAAAAGCCCTTTTCCCGCCTTTGGATTAGCAGCATGGAAGCAAGTGCAATCCGCGAGGGCTTTTCAAATCTCAAAGACGGGCGCGGCTATGACAACCTCTATCAATCCGCGCTTTGCAGAGCAAAGGCCGATTGGCTCATTGGCATTAACGCGACCCGCCTTTTCTCTATCCTCTACCATAAAACATTGAATGTCGGCAGAGTGCAAACGCCCACCCTTGCTATGCTGGTAAACCGCGACTATGCAATCAGCAGCTTTAAGAAAGAGAAATATCATGTCGTCCGGCTGGACGTTGGCGGCGTTGCCGCCCTTTCCGAAAGGCAGGACGACGAAGCGGCGGCGCGGCAGATGAAAGCGGCTTGCGAGAAATCGCAGGCCGTTTGTACTTCCCTTAAAAAAGAGAAAAAGACCGCAGCCCCGCCGAAACTGTTTGACCTCACCGCCTTGCAGCGGGAAGCAAACCGTTTGTATGGGTTTACGGCGAAACAGACCCTTGACTATGCGCAAGCCCTTTATGAAAAACGGCTTTTGACCTATCCCCGCACCGACAGCAAATATATCACTTCCGATATGGAGGGCAGCACAAAGGAACTTATCACCGGCCTTTGCGCTGCTCTCCCCTTTATGCAGGGCGTGAAGCTGCAAGCCGACCTTGCGAGGATTTGCGACAACAGCAAAGTAACCGACCATCACGCCATTTTGCCGACAGCGGAGTTTGTGAAAACGGGCTTTTCTTCCCTTGCCGAAAGTGAGAAAAAGCTAATGACCCTTGTGTGCGCAAAACTGCTTTGCGCCGTTGCCGCGCCCTATGAGTATGAAGCGGTTACGGCGGTTTTCACTTGCGGCGGCTATACCTTTACCGCAAAGGGCAGGACGACGCTTTGCGAGGGTTGGCGCGAGATTGAAAGACTATCCCGCGCCGCGTCCGGGGAACAGGACGAGGACGCAGAGCCGGAAGCGGTTTTACCCCCGCTTGCCGAGGGGCAGACCTTTGACAATCCGGCAGCGGAGATCTCCGAACGTTACACGCAGCCCCCAAAGGCATTTACCGAAGATACGTTACTTTCGGCTATGGAGAGTGCGGGAAAGGAGGACACGCCGGAGGACGCGGAGCGCAAAGGGTTAGGCACCACCGCGACGCGGGCGGGTATCATTGAAAAACTCATTAGCGCGGGCTTTGCCGAGCGCAAGGGCAAAAAGCTAATCCCCACAAAGGACGGGTATAACCTTGTCGCTATTCTGCCCGACAGCCTTACGTCCCCGCAGCTTACGGCAGAATGGGAAACGCGCCTTACCGGGATTGCAAAGGGCAGCGACAGCCCCGCCGACTTCATGCGCGGGATTGAGGAAATGACAGCGGGGCTTGTCAAGACCTATTCCGCGATTTCCGAGGATAAAGCGAAGCTGTTTACCCCGCAGCGGGAAGCAATCGGCACTTGCCCCCGTTGCGGCGCGGCGGTTTACGAGGGCAAGAAAAACTTTTACTGCTCCGACAGGGCTTGCAGCTTTGTGATGTGGAAGAATGACCGCTTTTTTGAGCAGCGCAAAAAGGCTTTCACAAAGGCGATTGCCGCCGCCCTTTTGAAAGACGGAAAGGTAAAAATCAAAGGTATGTACTCGACCAAGACGGGAAAGACCTTTGACGGAGTTGTGCTGCTTGCCGACACAGGCGGCAAGTATGTAAACTTCCGCGTCGAGCAGAACCGAAAATGATAAGGCTTGATGAAAAGCAATACCGCGCCGTAAAGAAAATGACCCGCGCCGCTTGTGCAAACAACGATTGCGGGAATTGTCTGCTGCTGGACGACGGGGAAACTTGCGTTTGTGTGCAGAGTATCAGCTATTCGCTGCTATGCCGCTATTTCCGCGAAGCGGTATTACCCGCCGACAGGCAGCTTTGCGAACAGATCACCCGCAGCGGGGAAACCGATTTGAAGCGTTGCGCGGTATGCGGCAGCACGTTTGCGGCGGGCAGCAACCGGGCGAAATACTGCCCCGATTGCGCGGCAAAGATACGCCGCAGACAGAAAGCCCAAAGCGAGAGAAACAGGCGTTTACGGATAAAAACAACTACATAGCAAGCACAGCAAACGAGTACCCGTTTGCGAGAAATGCCCGCGCTTCCCATAGAGAGCGCGGGCATTTTGCTTGTTGGGATAGTCCCAAACCCTTATATGACCGAGAAAGGACGTGATGAAAGAATATGCCGTATTCCTCATACGACCATGACAAATTAGAAGCCGCCGAAACCATGCGGATAGAACGCCGGATATATTTTGAAGCAAAGGACAGGGAGATTGCCCCTTATGCTTCCTTGCCGATTGCGCAGCTACTTTCCATGCGCAGCGAAAGCGCGGCGGCAGAACAGGCGATTTTTGACGACCTTAAAGAACGCGCCGCCGCATGGGAAGAACAGGCGGGAAGAACGCTTTTGCTGGATAAAACACTTGAATATGTGAGAACGCCGCACGTCCAGCACACCGCTAACGAGTGGCAGACCACCGAGCATAACCGCCATATTCGCAGCAATCGGGTATATCAGATGAATTACTACATTTACGAGAATACCCGCTACGACAAAGAAGCGCAGAAATCTATCCCGTATTCATGGACGCTTACATGGAGCGTGCGCACCAACAGCCCAAGCAGAACCCAAGCGAAGATTGCCGGACAAGATAGAAAGGTTTTCACCGACAAGGCAGCTATGGAAAAGTATCTGAATGGGCGTATCAAAGCGTATGACCGCTTGTTTACGGAAATCTCCCCGCCTATCCCGCAGGAGTACGCCGACTATTTCAAAGTAAACGGTATGCTCATGCCGGACTACACCATAGAGGGCGAAGAACCCCCGCAGCAGCAACAGGCGGCAGCTATCCCCGAAAATACCGGGCAGGAAAAGGAGCGTGAACACATGAGCGAACAGTTTTCTATTATGATAGGCAACCGCAGCCGCTTTGACGCGGGCGACCCCGGCGGCTATTGGTTGGATATGCCCGCCACAAAGGAGCAGTTGCACGAAGCTATGCGGAACGTCGGCATTACCGCCGACAACCCGCAGGATTTTTCCATTCGCGGCTATTCCGACGACCCGGAGAAACATATTGCCTTGCCTTATGAAATGGTATGCGCCGCCGACGTGGACGAACTCAATTTTCTTGCGGCGCGGCTCGAACAGCTTGACCCCGCCGAGGTTGGCAAGCTGAACGCAGCTTTGCAGCAGAAAAACGGGCTTGCAAATATTGGACAGGTAATTGACTTCACCTACAACGTGGATTTTTACGTCCATATCCCCGAAGTACATAACTACCACGATTTGGGCGACTATTACTTAAATCAATCCGGCATGGTACAAATGCCCGAAGAATGGAAAGGCGGCATTGACCTTTCTACTTTTGGCAGGAACGCTGCCGCGCAGGAAAAAGGCGCGTTTACCGAGTACGGCTATATCGTGGAAAGCGGCGACGAGTGGGAACGGCAGTTTGAGGGGCGCGAAGTGCCGGAAGAATACCGCATTATGAGTTACCCGCAGCCGGAGCGCGGCGAACAGGACAAAGCCTATATGGACGCAGCCGAAACGCAGCAAGCAGACGCACAGGCCGCAGAGCCGCAGCAGCCCCGCCCCGTCGTCCCCATTATCCTTACTTCCGAAAAGCCCGCCGAAAAGGTAAAGGAGATCACCGCGCGTTTGGAACAGGGCGTACAGGCGATTTTTGACAGCGACCGCTACAAAGAGTTTCTAACCGCTATGTCAAAGTTCCATGATTATAGTTTGAATAACACTATCCTAATTGCTATGCAGGGCGGCAATTTGGTAATGGGCTTCCGTCAATGGGAAAAGGAGTTTGACCGCCATGTAAAGAAAGGCGAGAAAGGCATTAAAATCTTTGCCCCCGCGCCCTACAAGGTGAAAAAGCTGGTTGATAAAATCGACCCCGAAACGAGAAAGCCCATGCTTGACCGCGAGGGAAAAGTGGTAAAGGAAGAAAAGGAAATCACCGTCCCCGCCTTTAAGGTTATAACCGTCTTTGATATTTCGCAGACCGAGGGCAAGGAGTTTCCCGACCTTTCCGTTAAACCGCTGCTTGCCGATGTGGAGCAGTACGAGGATTTTTTCGCCGCCCTTGAAAAAGCGTCCCCCGTCCCGATTGCATTTGAGCAGATCACAAACGGCGCAAATGGGTATTTCAGTTTGACCGACAAGCGTATTGCAATCAAAGAGGGCGTGAGTGAATTACAGGCGGTAAAGACCGCCATTCACGAAATCGCCCATGCGAAGCTGCACGACGTAGACTTAAACGCCCCGCCGGAGCAGCAAAACCGCGTTGACCGCCATACCTGCGAGGTAGAAGCGGAAAGCGTCGCTTATACGGTTTGCCAGCATTTCGGCCTTGATACTTCCGATTACTCTTTCGGCTATGTGGCTGGTTGGAGCAGCGGCAAGGAAATGACCGAGTTAAAAGCGTCCCTTGAAACAATACAGACCACCGCAAAGGAACTCATTACCGAGATTGAGGGGCATTTTACCGAGTTGCAGCAGCAGCGGCAAGCCGAGCAGGAGCAGGGCGATACCTTTTCCATTTATCAGTTAAAGCGCGGGGACGAAACAAGGGACTTGCGCTTTGAGCCTTATGACCGTCTGCAAGCGGCTGGACTTACCATTGACCGGGTAAATTATGAACTCGTCTATACTGCACCGCTTACAAAGGATATGACGCTGGGCGACATTTGGGAAAGGTTTAATATCGACCACCCCGCCGACTTTAAGGGGCATAGCCTTTCCGTTTCCGACATTGTTGTGCTTCATCAGAACGACGAGGACACCGCCCACTATGTAGACAGTATCGGTTTTCAGCAAGTGCCGGAGTTTTTGCAGGAGCAGCAGACCCCCGTATTTGACAAGCTGCCGCCCGAACAGCAGCAAGCCTTGTCCGACACCGTACAAGACACTTTGCAAATGCTGGTTGACGCAGACAAGCGGATTTATGGCGACGTTACGGGCAAGACCCTTGAAGCAATCGCGGCGCAAGGATATTCCTACAAGGACGGGCAGCTTGAAAAGCAGCAGCCGGAAGCGACCCCCGACAGCCTTTTGACGGGTGAAACCGTTAGAACGCCGAGGGGCAATTTTCATATTACCGATATGAGCCGTGAACAGATCGAAGCGGCGGGATTTGGTTTTCACCATGCGTCGGAGGACGGGAAGTATCTCATTATGGGGAATGGCACACAGGCTTATGCCATAGCCGCCGAGCAGCCGCAGCGGGATAATCCCTTAAAGCACGTCGAGGACACCATAGAGCAGAACGACAACAATTTTGACGGGCTTATCAACAATACGCCGCAAACGCCCACCGTTGCAGATTTTGAGCAGCGGGCAAAGGCGGGGGAAGCGATTTCCGTTACCGACCTTGCAAAAGCGGTAAAAGCCGAGAAACGGGAACAGCCGCAGAAAAAACCGTCCATTTTGAAGAAGCTGGACGAATACAAGAAACAGGCGGCGCAGCAGCCGAAAGATAAACAGAAAGAGCATAAAAAGGATTTGGAGGTTTGATAGCATGAATACCCGCTTTACCATTGAGGAAGAAAACATTGTTGCGATCTACGCCGAGGACAGCCGGGAAACAACGCTTGAAAATATCCTTGCCGCCATGCCCTACATGGACGAGGATATGCGCCAGCTTGCCGCCGCAGCGGTGAACAAGCTGCAAGCCATGACGGACAGCGAGTTTTCCGAAAGGGAGTTTATCTTGACCGACGAGGAATAGCCCATAGAGAACAGGGGCGCGGTTGCCGATTTCCGGCACCGCGCCCCTGTTCTTTTTTTGTCCTTGCGTGGACAATTAGAAAGCCGTTTTTGCGGGTTTGAATATACTTTATCGTCTATGTCGTTTTCATGCGCTGGAAGCCGCAGAAACACAGGCGTTTTCAGCCCTTAACATTCCACTTGCCACCCCATGTTTTGCGCCTTATCGCTCCTGCTCCCGCGCCCTGCTTTGGGACGGGTAAAGAATACTATCGACGTTCTTTTTGACAACGCCGTATTCCTGCATTTGCTTCTTGGCTTGCCGATAATCTTCATACAATTTGGTTTTCCTGTCGTTTAAGCTTCTATACTCCTTGCGCAGCGCGGCGAGATCGGGCAGCTTCTTTATCTGCATTTCCTTTAATGCCCTTGCCGCAGCTTCAAACAGGATAATTTCGCTTTCATGCCCCCGCAGATACTTTTCCTTGTCCGGCGATTTTCGGTATTCATCGTAAATCGGTTTTAACTGTCGGTATGTGGTGGTGTGCTTGATAAGCAGCGACAAATCAGACATACGCTGTTCCACTTCCTTAACCGCCTTTGCCGCCGCGTCATGAGCGGTCATAATATCGGCTATCTTGCTTTCAAGTTCGCTATAATACTCAATCTTGTTTTCGGTTAGGAAGTTCATGCTTTTAGCAGCCTGTTTCAGATTATGGATTTTTGCCCACCGTTCATAGCCCGCCGACTGTTGGGCTTTGATACTGTTTTCAAGATCGACGACAAGCCGGATTTTCTTATCTTCCCGCAGCGTTTTTGTTTTGGCAACATACACGCCCTTGATACGCTCCTTTATCGCTTCTTCCGTATAGGCCGCGCCGAGCGTCTTTGTGCGGGTAAACCGTTCCTGTCCGGCAGCGCGAAAGGAAATGTATTTGCCCTGTTTGATTTCATACCCCATTTCCTGCAAGCGGCGCAGCAGTTCGTCAAAATCTTTCACTTGGGGAATGAGAGTATCTATCGCCGTTTTCAGCTTTGCTTTGTAGCTTGTCCCTTGCTTTTCGGCGGTGTATTCTGCATAGCTTTTTCCCTTGTCCTGTCCCGGTACGACGACGGATAGCCCATGCTCTTTACATATCCTGTCGCTGGTGCGCCGGATAAAGTGATAGCTTTGCTTGTTGGAATGGTACTTTTTGTAGTCAACGAAGCTAACCGCGTTGAAAATCAAGTGATTATGCAGATGGTCTTTATCGACGTGAGTTGTCAAAACAAACTCATACTTGCCGCCTAATACCGCCCCGGCAAGTTCCATGCCGATTTTGTGCGCTTCTTCCGGTGTGGTTTCTCCCACCGCAAAGGATTGTATCAAGTGCCGCCCTAAATGTGTGCCGCGATCTCCGGCAGCTTCCCGCGTCCATGCAAACTCAATATCGGCGGTTTCCAGCCCGCAGCCGAAAGAGGACGCAAGCAGCTTCCCGTCTGTCTTTTCGGGATTTAAGATATAGTCTATCGCAGCCTTTAAGGTTGATTTAATAGGGTGCGTCTTTGTAACCGCCATATCTCGTCCACCGCCTTTTTAATGTCCTCTATATCCTGCCTGTAAACCGTCCCCGTCGCATTGGCGCGTTTTGCAATTTGGTTGATGTTCCGGCTCACCGCTTGCAGTTCCCGGATATATGCTTTTGTGTCGCTTCGGTCAACGACAAGAATATACCCGTCTATCGCCATTTTACGGAAGTATGCCCCATACTGCTTTATGGGAAGCTGCTTCATCTTCTCGTCGATCAGCCGCTTTTCTTCTTCCGTAACGTAAAACTTCATCTGTATATTTCTCTTTCGGTTTTCCATTTCCGCACCGCCTTTCGGTATAAGGGTTTGGGATTATCCCAACAAGCATTTTCCGCAAACGGGTACTCGTTTGCTGTGCTTGCTATCTACTCCATACCCCCACCGAAAGGCGGTATTTGTTGCGCGTTCCTTTGATTTTGGACGCAAAAAAAGATTGCAGCCGCCATGCGCTGCAATCTCCCGATTTCTCATATTGTGAGGTTAATCCTCTGCTTTTTCGACTTCCGTTATCTCCCTTGCTGTTGCGGTTACAATCCGTATGCCTTTATCGCTCATACCGTCCAGCAGCGCGTCAAGCTGCCGCCGCCCGGTGGATTTCTCCGCATTGCTGTTCGGGAAGAAAAATTGATCTACCGAAATATGATACCGGGTTACAAGGTCATAGAATACCTGTAAACTCGGCTGTTGTCCCTTGTTCTCGATATTCGCAAGGTAGCGCGGGGAAATATATAACTCGTCGCTTACCTTTTTGCGGCTCTCGCCGTATTCATTTCTCGCGGCTTTTATAGCTGCCCCGAAAGCCTTAAAGTCGTACAATGGTACGGGTCTTTTTGCCATTTTCATTCACCCTGTTACATTTTACAGTTCACCTTTCTTTTTGGATATGTCCACACAATTCATATCATTAGGTTAAATACTTCCTGTTGTGTATTGACAGTAGACTGATTTTCTGATAAAATAAAATTTATGTAAAAGGAGGCGGCGTTTATGTTGCATAGCATGCGTATTAGATAAGCATTGAAAAAAAGGATTTTCCCATTTTCAACATGGGCTTTTTTGTCATGCTTATTTTGCGGATGCTATACAAAAAACTAACGACGTATAGATATAGTATAGACATAGTGCAAGCTATGCCTTAGTTTTGTTGTACTGCTCTGTGCATTATAAATGCAGGTCAATGCTCATGTTGAGGATTGACCTGCATTTTTTTGTGTAAAAAGGACGAGTGAAATATAATGCTTAAAAAATATTGGATAAAATGTCCGATTTGTAACGGAAAGACGAGAGTTCAAGTATTTCATAATACTGTATTAAAAGATTTTCCTCTTTTCTGCCCTAAATGCAAATTGACGCATATCATTGATGTAGAAAAATTAGAGATTGTAATCAAAAATACAGAAAAACAAACTTTTATTATTTAGAAGAAAGGATATAAAAATGAAACGTTTACCTAAATATACGCCTGCGGAAGTACGGAATGATCCATACGGATTTACTTACAAAGAAATGTCGGAAGTTATTGGCGAGAATGAAGCAAAAGCCTTATATGAAGAATTATATAAGCAATTACCACGCAAAAAAAATCTATCAATGTTGGTAAAAAATATTTGCAAAAGCAGTGATACTGAAAAGTATGTTTACGAACTGAAAGACAACAAATACATTGAAACGGTTTTTATCAAGCGGCGAGATGGTGGAACTGTTTGCGTGAGCACACAAGTCGGTTGTCCTGTTGGTTGTATTTTTTGTGAGTCCGGGCGAAATGGCTTTGTTCGTAATCTAACATCGTCAGAAATCGTACAACAGATTATATTGTTGCGTCGAAAAGTAAACCGTATCGTTTTTATGGGTATGGGAGAGCCTTTATTCAATTATGACAACTTGATAAAAGCAATCCATATTCTCCGAGATAGATATGGGCTCAACTTTCCAACCGACGGCATTACCATATCAACAGTTGGTCCGGTTGATCAATTAAAAAAATTGCGCGAGGAACATCTTAAAATTCAGTTGACAATATCTTTACACGCAGCAACACAATCTGCAAGAAATCGTATTATTCCTCACATGCGCATATATGCTATTGAAGATGTTGTTAAGCAAGCCTTATCCTATTCTGAAAGGCATAATCGCAAAATTGTCTTTGCGTATTTGCTTTTACCGGGTATAAATGACCGGCCCTCAGATGTAAGACAACTTGCAAAATGGTTTCGGGGCAAAAAAGTTATGATTAACGTGTTACAATACAACCCAACAAGCAATTCAAGAATTAAAGCACCACAGAAACGGGAAATAGTTGCATTCAAACATCAATTAGAGCAAGCAGGACTTGAAGTTACTATGAGAGTTTCTCATGGCAGAGAGATTAACGCGGCTTGTGGACAGTTAGCTAACACATATAATAAATTCAAAAAAAAATGATTAAAAGTGCCAGACGCATAGACGCAGAGCCGATAACGCATTAGGTCAAAAAACCTATGTGTTATCGGCTTTTTTATTTAATATTGCGCAAAAGCCGCTGTTCCCTATTATAGAATGGATTGCGGGTAGTGTATTAAAGTCGCCCTTTTTTAAGGATACGGCGGTATCGGGGAGGTATCGCCGTGTCCATTTTTATTTACTGTAACCCGCCTAATGCTTTGCGGTCAAAAAAAGCTATGCTCCGCAAGCGGGATATTCCGGCTATGAATGTGAACTGTCAATACATTTAGCTACTGCTTACATTTCCTTTGCGCCCGTCCGCGTCTTGCGGACGGGCGCATTTTGCTTTTTTCAACTTTTTTCTGAAAAGCGCACTCAAGAGCCATCTCCCGAACGGGTACGGAGCGAAAGGGGCAGAGAGGACAAGCCCTTAACTCCCGTCCTCTACTCCACGCGGGAAGGAGGTGAACTCTATGGAGCTATCTTCTTCCGACAAGGAAAGAATACAACATCAGTACGACGCATTAGCAAAGAAAACTTTGGTCGGCGAAGCGAAAAGCCACCGCCGCACTCTTGCGAAACGCGCAGCACGCGAAGTTACTTTTTCGGATTTGAGCGAAAGCGAACTCGCGCAGCTTTTCACAACGGACGAATACGAAAGCGATTATTTCCGTTTTCAAGTGTCCGGCTTTGATGTACTCGTCAAAAATGAACTGCTTGCCGAAGCCCTTAACGCTTTGCCCGAAAGGAAACGCGACATTATCCTTTTGTCCTACTTCTTGGATATGAGCGACGCGGAAATTGGCGAACTGCTGAATGTTGTACGCACGACGGTTTTCCGGCACAGGAAATCCGCGCTTGCGAAAATCAAACAGTATTTGGAGGGAAAAGCAGATGATGAATACCGTTAGGAAGTCTGAAAATCTGTTGCCGTTCCCTGTCATTTCCGCAGCGGCAAACGGCGACACAACCGCCATGTGCGCGATCTTGAAGCACTACGAGGGTTACATAGCGAAACTTTGTACCCGCACGCTGAAAGACGACGCGGGCAATACCTATTCCTATGTGGACGAGGAAATGCGTAACAGGCTGCAAGTGCGCCTTATTACCCGCACCCTTGCTTTTCATGTAGGATAATCTTTTAGCCCATGCGGGGAGCGTGTCCCCTTTCCACGCTTCCCGTTATGGGCTATTTGTCGTTCCGCAAAAGCATATCCGCTGTTGATGTGCTTTTGCAGGCCGACAAAGCCTATTGTTCTTTGACAAAGAAAGCGGCCTTTGGTGCGCAGCATAACAGGCAAACGGGTACATTCCGTCTGTACCGAGCCAGTCGGCGGGTACGCCATGACAGCTTTTCCCCATAGGGGAAAAGCCGAGCGAGAACTACCGCGCCGTAAAACAGGTTTAGCAGCTTGTGGGCGACGACATACAAGGCGGCACAATGATACTCCCGCGTTGAACACCCTCAAAGTATTGCGCGGCGCACCCATAAGCATGGGCCGGGGTGAAACTCCCGTGAGGTTGCAGCTAACAACCGCCCGTTTTTGCCTTTTGACGAATATAGTTTATCCATACAGGAAAAGGAGGTTTTTCTAATGGATAAAAAACAGACAATTACAACCGAACGCAAAATAGGGAAAATCACCTATCTTGTTCAAGCGTTGCCGAGTGAAAAGGCAACCGATACAATCCATAAAAAGATTGAGAAACTCATTGTAAAGGATTTGCAGAAAAAGCCCGGAAATCCGGGATTTTTAGCGTCCGAGTAGTGCATTAGGCGGCGGGATATGGTATAATGATAGCAACACATTATACCTGTTTATTCGGCTGTCGGAAAGGAGGACTAATGTTACAGTCGAATAAAATCACCGCCCTTTACTGCCGTTTAAGTCAAGAGGATATGCAAGCCGGAGAAAGCGGAAGCATACAGCACCAAAAAATGATACTTCAACGCTATGCGGACGAACACCATTTTTTGAACACAAAGTTTTTTGTGGACGACGGATTTTCCGGCGTGAGTTTTGAGCGCGAGGGGCTGCAAGCGATGTTGCAGGAAGTGGAAGCCGGACGAGTGGCGACGGTCATTACCAAAGACCTTTCCCGTCTTGGCAGAAACTATCTGAAAACGGGCGAACTCATAGAGATTGTATTTCCCGAAAACGGAGTACGCTATATCGCGATCAACGACGGAGTTGACACAGCGCGGGAGGATAACGAGTTTACCCCCTTGCGGAACTGGTTTAACGAGTTTTACGCCCGCGACACAAGCAAGAAAATCCGCGCAGTTAAACAGGCACAGGCGCAAAAAGGCGAGCGCGTCAACGGGGAATATCCATACGGCTATATCCCAGACCCGAACAACCGCCACCACCTTATACCCGACCCGGAAACCGCGCCGATTGTCAAACAGGTTTTCGCTATGTTTGTTAGCGGCGTGCGTATGTGCGAAATCCAAAAATGGCTTGCGGAAAACAAAGTCTTGACGATTGGAGCGTTGCGCTATCAGCGTACAGGACAGGCGCGGTATCAGCGGGCAATGATCGCCCCCTATACTTGGCCGGACAAAACGCTCTATGACATATTAGCAAGGCAGGAATATTTAGGGCATACCATAACCGCGAAAACTCACAAGGTATCCTACAAGTCGAAAAAGACCCGGAAGAACGAAGAAGAACAACGCTATTTCTTCCCAAACACCCATGAGCCGCTTGTTGACGAGGAAACCTTTGAACTTGCGCAAAAGCGGATTGCTACCCGCCACCGCCCGACAAAAGCAGCGGAGATTGATATTTTTTCCGGCTTGCTGTTTTGCGCTGGTTGCAGACATAAGATGTATTACCAACAGGGCGTAAATATCGAGCCGCGCAAGTTTTCCTATTCTTGCGGCGCATGGCGCAACAGGGCAAGGACAGGCAGCGAGTGTACCTCTCATTATATCCGCAAAAACGTACTTCTTGATTTAGTGCTGGAAGATATGCGGCGGGTTTTGCGGTATGTTAAGGAACACGAACAGGACTTTATCTGTAAAGCTACCGAGTACGGCGACATGGAAGCGAGAAAGGCATTAGCGCAGCAGCAAAAGGAACTTTTCAAAGCACAGGCGCGTATGACCGAACTTGACACGCTTTTCCGCAAGCTGTATGAGGACAACGCATTAGGCAGACTGACAGATGAACGGTTTGTGTTTCTAACTTCCGGCTATGAGGACGAAAAGAAATCCCTTGCCGCAAGGATAGACGAGTTACAACAGCAGATCGCAACCGTTACCGAGCGAAAAAGGGATATATCAAGGTTTATTCAGATTGTCGGGAAATACAGCGACATACAGGAATTGACCTATGAAAACGTCCATGAGTTTATCGACCGTATTTTGATACATGAATTAGACCGGGAAACCAACACCCGGAAAATCGAAATCCATTATAGCTTTGTCGGACAGGTTGATACCGAGCAGGAGCCGACGCAAGTTGTCAACCATGACCGCCGCAACATGGTAGATGTAAAAAGTATCGCTATCTAACCCCAGCAAAGTTCGTCCCCGACCAGCCATCGTCCACATACTCACCGACTACATGAAGTCCCTGTTCCTTTGCGTACTGTTGCAGGATTGTCCGCTGTGTTTCAATGCTTACGCTGTCACCATAGTTTTCATCGTCCCGGCTCAATCTCATATAAAGCGCCGTGTTGTAAATCGTAGTATTGTAAGGTTGTTTCACCGTTAAAAATCCTCCTTCTTAAAGAAACAACCCACGCTTACAATACTTTTGCTCTATGGCAATTATATCATAAGCGTGGGCGTGTTATCAATGATGGGCTATCAGGTTGAAGCGGCTTTTTCTGCGGTATGCCGCACCACATCTACAATCAGATCACCGAGGGGCTTCCCGCCTGCGGCGAAGTGTTCGGAGATTTTTATACGGTTGTTCCCACATACAAAATACTGCGTGCCGTTCTCTGCTTGTATGACCTGCCCTGTCCGGGGCGTAAAAATATCGCTTTCGCTTTTTGCCATCCAGTGTCCTCCATATTCAGTTTTCAAGGTACAATGCCGCACAGGGGCGGCGAAAATTTCTGCTTATATCTATCACCTTTCCTTTACTGTGTGCCGCTGTTGCCGTTTCACCTGCGCCAGCACTTCCGGCGGGATACGGTCAACGAAATTGCGGAGATTGTGTAATTCGCTTTCCAGCGTTGCCCGTTCCATGCGGTCTTTCATCTTGCCTTGCTCACTGGCCTTTGCCCTTGCTTCCAGCTTTTTGTTTTCTTCCAGCAGGTCATTGATTGTGACCTTGTACTTTTTCAACTGCCCGGAGAAGTTCTCCATCTGCGGGAACCACTTTTTCAGCATGAAGAGGGCTTCCTCTTTTTTCTTTCCGGCGTTCAGCGGGTTAATGCCGTCAAGGGCGGCTTCAATGGCTCTGGCCTGTTTGGAGAGGGAAACCGCCTGTTTGAAAAGCCGGGTGGGGATATGCTTCCGGCCTGTCTTGCTGGCACTCTCCCCACGCTCCAAGTCGGGATATTTCACCACCATATAGGCGTGAAAATCGTCCTGCCACTTCGTCAGGTTTGCCCGGTTGCCGATAATCTCCTTTGCACACAGGCAGTTGTCCTTTGTCAGCGGAACAAAGGTCAAATGCAGGTGGGGCGTTTTCTCGTCCATGTGTACCACCGCCGACACGATATTTTCCCGTCCTACCCGGCCAATGAGGAAATCTGCCGCCCTTTGGAAGAACGCCTGTATCTCCTTTGGAGATTTCCCCTTGAAAAACTCCGGGCTGGCGGTTATCAGCGTATCGACAAACCGTGTGCTGTCCTTGCGGGTTCGGCATCCGGCCTGCTCGATACGGCTCTGAATGAAGTGGTAATAGCGTCCCTCCGGCTTGACGATATGGAAATTGTATTTGCTCCAGCTTGTGTCAATGTCGGGGTTACTGGCGTATTGTTCTTTCTGCCTTTCGTGATGGGCTTCCAGCGGCCTTGCCGGGTTGCCCTTGTGCTTCTCAAACCGCAAAATTGCGTGTTGTGCCATTCTGCTCCTTTCCCCATTCCTTTCCTATCCTGGGTTTTCCACAGGGAAAATCCTGCCAGAATTATCTCTGATACGATAGGAATGGAATGGATATAAATAAATCATTTTAATCTTTGTATTTCTATATACCGTCCGGTTTTCGTACTTTAGGGGGGCGGTTTCCGTACTTCAAGGGTACGGTTTTCAGTCCTCCGGCGTACCAGAACGGGATTTCTTGAAGTCGGTGTTTGGAACCGCTTCATAGGATTTTGGAAAAATGCGGTTGGGTTTTCCACAGCCCTGCTTCTGGATCTCCACCAGTCCGGCGTATTGCAGTTCCCGCAGGGTGTTCACCGCTTTCTGCCGCCCACAGTGGAGCAGGTCAACCACTTCGCAGATAGGGTAATACAGGAAAATCCGTCCGCAGTCATCCGCCCACCCATTCTTGCGGGATAACTCTGTCCGGCGCAGGATAAAGGTGTACAGAACCTTTGCCTCGTTAGACAGGGGCTTGAATGTGGGGGCTTCAAAGAGAAAATTCGGGAGCCGGGTGAAGCTGAACGCCTTTTCCGGCTGATGAATGTAAATCGTGTTTGTCATATCGTGTTTTGTGGACGGTTAGAAGCCCGTTTTCCGGGGCGGGCGATACTTTATACCACCTGCCCCGGTTTGGGGCTTGCGGAGCCTAATAAATCAAGGCTTTTTTCGCTCCTAACTGTCCACAGCAGACCTCCTTTTCCGTTCACTTTCTGTTTTCTGCCGCCTGTGAACTCTGGCGGCACAGCCGGGGCAGTATTTTGCCCGGTTGGATTTGGGGACGAACACACCGCCGCAGACCACACAGCGTTTCAAGTCCTTATCCCGGAAAATCTCCGCTTCCAGCGTCCCGTCCAGCGGCAAGACCGCCCAGCGGAACCACTTACAGCAGACCGAGAAAGAAACTGTCTGCGGGCAGGTGCAGGTGTCCCCATCATCAAGGACAATGCAGTTGCCGTCCTCACAGCAACAGCACTCCTGGCGTATCAGGCTGGCCGCCTGTTTCCTTTGCGCCGGTGTCATGCGGTAAAGGGAACCGTCCGGCCTGCGTTCCAGCGGCGGCAAGTCTTTATAGGGGTTATCTCTCATGCGTTCCCTCCATTTTGCTTTCCGTTGCCGTTCTCCCCGAAAAGGTTTCTTGCCCCATGCCTGCGGCGTGTTCCCAACAGGGGCCCCCGCAAAGTCGTCAGACTTTGTGGGGAGAGGAGCCGCAGCGGAGCGAGTGAGCTTTCGCCCTCTGGCGGAAGCGAATGATACGCAGCTTGCGGCGACGAGGCACGCTCCCCGCAACTTCGGGACAACTTGTCCCGAAGTGACCTCTGGACAAAGTGTCCAGAAGCTGGCTCCTTGCAGTGCTTCCCCAGCCGGGGTATTCCTTTTTGGACGGTCATTCTGTTTTCAAGGTGCTGTCCATCGATGAACTACCCTAAGTCTACACCTAAATGACCGCCCGTCCCGTATATCCGAAAGGTAGGAAATCGGCTTAAAAAACAGGCTATTTCCGTGCTCTCGGAATTATGGTAAAATAAACATAAAAATTGGCTTTCAAGCCATAGGAGGACAATAATCTATGAAAATCGGAATTTTATGTGCGGGTGACGAAGAACTCGCCCCATTTTTGCCCTTGATAAGCAACTGTAAGATAACGGAAAAAGCTATGCTGAAATTCCATGCTGGACAGATTGATAGTGTAGAAGTTGTCGCCCTGTTTTCCGGCGTGTGCAAAGTAAATGCCGCCATAGCCGCTCAGCTTTTGATAGATGTATTTTGCGTGGATATAATTATCAATTCAGGGACAGCGGGCGGTATGGAGCCAGAACTTGAAATATTCGATACAGTTATCTCCACAGAAGTTTGTTACCACGATGTAGCGCCAGACATTTTAACGGAATTTCATCCGTGGATGAATTCTGTGTTTTTTGTGGCAGACCCAAAGCTGATAGATATGTCAAAGTCTGCTGTTGACAAGCTTTCAACTTCTGGAAAGGTAGTTTGGGGCCGTATGGTAACGGGAGAATCGTTTATAACCGATGAGAGCCGGCAAAAAATAAACGATGAATTTGCTCCCTTGACGGTTGACATGGAAACTGCCAGTATCGCTCATGTCTGCTATGCAAATGACATACCGTTTATCGCCATTCGGTGTGTGACCGATACTGAAAAACACAGCGGAGTTGATAATTTTGACGGAAACTGTGCAAAAGCATCAAGTATTGCCAAAGATATTACGGTTGCTTTATTAAGAGAAATCAAAAAGTCGTGGTAAGATTGGATGATATTTTAGAACAGAGGACAGAGGGGGGGAGAGTATGGCCCTAACTATTCAAGAACGACTAAAAGACCTGCGTGTGGAGCGTGGCTTGACGCTGGAACAGCTTGCGGAACAGACGCACCTCTCCAAATCTGCGCTTGGCAGCTATGAAGCGGACGAGTATAAGGACATCAGCCACTATGCCCTTATTGAGTTAGCAAAGTTTTACGAAGTGACTGTTGATTATCTGCTGGGCCGTTCCCAAACAAAAAATCACCCAAACGCCGATCTTGCAGACCTGCGTTTGAGCGACGATATGATTGAACTATTGAAAAGCGGGCGGGTGGACAATTCCCTCTTGTGTGAACTGGCGACCCACCCGGATTTTCCCCGGCTCATGGCCGACCTTGAAATCTATGTGAACGGCGTAGCGGGAAAGCAGGTGCAGAGCGCAAACGCCATTGTGGACGCTGTGAGTGCAACGATTATGAAACAACACAATCCCGGCTTGACTGACCCACAGCTGCGACAGCTTATCGCCGCCCATATTGACGATGACAGCTTTTGCCGCTATGTGATACAGCAGGACATAAACAAGATAGCCTTCGACCTGCGGGAAGCCCACAAGGACGATTTTTTCAGCGTCCCGGAGGACAATCCTCTGGAAGATTTTTTGCAGACCGCAGAGGAAACCACCAGAGAGGACAGCGACCCGGAGCAGGCGGCTATGGCATTTATCTGTAAGCGGCTCAAGCTGAACTATGGGAAACTGTCAGAGGAAGAAAAGAAGTGGTTGAAAAAGATTGCACAGAAATCGGATTTGCTGAAAAATCCAAAGCCGCAGCGGGGACGCAAGTAAGAGAATAATAAATCAGATTATATGGAGGTATTGGTTATGAAAAAGTGGTTACTGATAATTTCAGCGACTGTTATTTGCGTTGCTGCCGCTTTTTTATATTTCTTTAGTTTAACTCCCAAAGGAGATACCATTACCAGCAGAGAAAGCATATTGAACACCGCAATTTCAAAAGGGAATGAATGGACTATCGCAAAAGAACTGGAACTTGGCGGTTATATCGTGAGTGGAGCATACAGTACAGATAATAAATCTACACTTGCTATCTTTGAACCAACAGGAAATGGAGACTACAAATTTAGTACATCAACAAACCGAAATAGTGATGAGATTATTGTCGGTGGCGTTGCAATAAACGGAGAATGGTATGATTTAATTTGGTTTAATGGTGCTAAAACAGAGTATGCTGAAATCACTTATACAATAAATGGACAAGTGCAAGATACATTGAGATACAACACAGATGATATGGATATTATCTCAATTAAAAACCCAGAAAAAGAGTATTCCATTCATGTGGCTTACTATGACAATGATGGAAATAAATACGAATAAATTGTTTTTCATCGAGAAAATAGCAAAGCCAGCCGAGCCAGTCAACGGTCAAGATGAACGGCGCATTTCATGCGCCGCCGTTGACAGTCCCGCCCGTCTTTGCTAAAGGGTAATCAAGGCGGGAAAGCCCTAAAATGGCTTCACACCTATTTCAATAATTGGAGGAGATAAGTGTGAATAAAACTGTAAAAAAAAAGCCGACTTAAAAATAAGTAGTAAAAATATCGAAAAAATTTATAAGTTGATTTGAATAGAAGATATATCAATGCCGGATTGTTTCAAAAAGTTTAATGCTTCTTCAACTGTTAGTGATTGTTTGGTATCGGATCGTGGATTCATGAAGGATTCATAATCCGTTGGTTGAAATACTTCGCCTGTTAGGATCATGTGATAGATACTGACCAACATCATGCGTGCGATCGCAATGATGGCTTTCTTGTGACCACGTCGTTTCTTGATATTGGAATACTTTCTTCCAAAATAAGATGTCTTATCTTTGATGGTCGATAAAGCACATTGGACAAGCAGTGGTTTGAGATATTGTCCAGCTTTGGAGATACGAACTGACTTTTTCTTGCCGGCACTTTCGTTGTTGGCAGGAGAAAGTCCAGCCCAACTGACAAGTTGTTTGTCGGATTCAAACTGAGACATATCGATTCCTATTTCAGAGATGATCAGAATGGCCGATAAGGAACTAATTCCTTTTATTTGTGTGATATGCTGGAAAGATTCGCGTAAAGGATAAGCCCGCTTGACCAATTCTGCTTCACATGAATTGATGAGTTGATCCAAGTACTCCATATGATTCAATGATTTTTCCATCTTGAATCGTTGATCCGCTTCGATGTGATAGCCGTGAAGGGAGTCTAGTATCTTATCTTTGTTCTTACAATTTTTGTGAATGAGTTTTAAGATCTTGTCATCATCAATCACGTTTGGCTTCATGACTTCTTTCATGATATTGGAAGCTGTCTTGCCAAAAGGATCGGAGACAACAGAAGCTAATCCGATATTGGAAACGGTCATACAGTTCTGATAACGATTCCGTTCTGAAGAACGCATGCAGACCAGCTTGTATCGGTAACGGGCGATCTCACGCAGTTCTCGGATTTCTTTTGGAGGGATAAACGAGAATTTGATCAGATCATGTTTGAAGAGATCACAGATCCATTTGGAATCTTTCTTATCAGTTTTTTTGCCTTTGATGGCTTTGACATACTTGGGATGAGTTAAATGGACATTGATCTCACCTTCAAGAATGTTGAAGATAGGGATCCAGTATTTACCGGTAGATTCCATGCAGACATCACAACAGTGATAAGAATTCAGCCAATCCTTTAAACGATATAGGTCCGAGTTTAAAGTGGAAAAAGATTGTTGGAAATATTCTGTGATGTTCGACTGTCTATCGGTGATACCAATAGTAGCGACGACCAGATCTTTGTGAACATCCATGCCACAGCAGTTGAAACGAACGATTTTCATTGCCATATAAAAAAGCTCCTTTCATACAAAAGGAGAGGTGGCATTGACTGTCATCAAAGCGAATCGACAACAGTTGATTGAACAATCATAAGTGTCCAGGCTCAAAGTCCTACTTATTTGTGCTTGATATGATGACGGCAACTTATAAAAATACAGGATATTCAATTGAGTAGAATTCCTACTCACCTCCACGTGCTCTGTAGTATACCACCTCTCTTATAGGGTAACACGAAAATAAAGCATGTGGGATTTATTGATGAAATATTTGTGTCCGCGCGACTTTAGGCGCGGGGAAATGGAGGAAAAAATGAGATCAGAAAAGGAAGTTTATGATATTGTTTTGAATTTTGCAAAAACAGACAAACGCATTCGCATGGTTACTTTGGAAGGATCTAGAACAAATACAAATATTCCGCCTGATGATTTTCAGGATTTTGATATTACTTTTTTTGTTACGGATATGGACAGCTTCACAAGTGATGATAAATGGCTAGATATATTTGGTGAAAGGTTGATTCTGCAAAAGCCGGAAGATATGGAATTATTTCCAGCTGTAGAAAAGGGATTTTCATATTTAATGCTGTTTACTGATGATGTTAAGATAGATTTAACTTTGCTGCCGCTGGAACTGATAGACGAGTATTTTACATGGGATAAACTGGTAAAGTTACTGTTGGATAAAGACAACCGTATCGTAAAGCCGCCAATACCAACGGATATAGACTACCACTTGCAGAAGCCTACTCAAAGAATGTTTGACGATTGCTGTAATGAATTTTGGAATACTACAACATATGTAGTAAAGGGCTTATGCCGCAAAGAAATTCTTTTTGCTATTGACCATATGAATGATATAGTACGAAAAGAATTGCTTCGCATGATTTCCTGGCTGATTGGTATCAAACAGGGATTTCATTTCAGTTTGGGAAAAAACTATAAATTTATGAAGCAATATGTCCCAGAGGAATTGTGGGAACGACTTATGTCTACTTATAATATGGATTCCTATCCCCATATGTGGGAATCCTTTGAACAATGTATGGCATTGTTCCGGGAGGTTTCGTCAGAAGTGGCATGCCAGTTGGATTACCAGTATCCACTATATGATGAAAAAATCAGTAATTATGTGATTCGGCAAAAGAAAAAATATGGCATTGAAGATGATAACAAATAAAATTTTTTCAATCGAAAAAATTTATTTTGATTATTCAATTTTGAAAAACTGAATACCTCAAAATCAGAAAGAGCGCGGCCAAGCACTTTGAGGGATTGGCCGCCTTGTCCACCCATCCAGCGGGGCGGCGGGCGGCGGTCAAGGCCGGGTGTAACCCCGTTCATTTCAGCCTTGACGGTTGCCCGCTGTCCTGCTACTTTTCCGGGAGTGTGGCCACAACTTCGGGACACTTTGTCCACAAGTCGGAGCGTAGGACGAGGGACGGGGGCTTTCATATACGCCCTGTCTGCTGATGAAACCAGACCTGCGCTTGCGGCTCCACGCCACGCAAGCACAGCCCTGTTTTCTTGCCGCTTCAAATCTTGCCGCTTCAAATGCCCTTGCCCTCCCCGGCGGCAACGGCATTTTCACGACAACGCCGACAGAGCGTATAACACACTACACTTTGCTTCGCAAAGTCGTGTGCCAAATGGGGGCGTTGCCCCCTTTGGAAACCCCCACAAGAAAAGGCGATATGCTACCCCTCCACGGGGCGCATACCGCCTTTTCTTGTTATCCAGCCCTCCGGCTGTATTGGTTGAGCAAAAGTCAGCGTGGGATTGGTGTGGTATCTTTATCTAAGTGAACCCCCATTTTCCCATTTAGAAACGGTTTGTCTAACAACATGCAGCTTTACTGCCATTTCTTCTTGGCTTATACCTTTTCTTTTACGGTAATACTTGATATTTTCGTTTATCATGTTAAAACATTCCTTTCTTTCTACATTTAAATCGTATAAAGAATGCTTGTTTCTAACAAGCAACGAAAATCAACATAGAAAACAATACTTTCATTTTTGATCTTTATTGTCAGTTGAACCCCAAATGGCTCCAAAGGCTACACCGAGAGCTAATCCTATGCCGATATTATCAAAGACGGTACCTATTGCTAATCCTAGACAGATTCCTATTGCTAGTTTTTCGTTTGAACTGATCTTGTTCATTTTTTCCTCCATTTCCCCGCGCCTAAAGTCGCGCGGACACAAATATTTCATCAATAAATCCCACATGCTTTATTTTCGTGTTACCCTATAAGAGAGGTGGTATACTACAGAGCACGTGGAGGTGAGTAGGAATTCTACTCAATTGAATATCCTGTATTTTTATAAGTTGCCGTCATCATATCAAGCACAAATAAGTAGGACTTTGAGCCTGGACACTTATGATTGTTCAATCAACTGTTGTCGATTCGCTTTGATGACAGTCAATGCCACCTCTCCTTTTGTATGAAAGGAGCTTTTTTATATGGCAATGAAAATCGTTCGTTTCAACTGCTGTGGCATGGATGTTCACAAAAACCTGGTTGTCGCTACTATTGGGATCACCGATAGACAGTCGAACATCACAGAATATTTCCAACAATCTTTTTCCACTTTAAACTCGGACCTATATCGTTTAAAGGATTGGCTGAATTCTTATCACTGTTGTGATGTCTGCATGGAATCTACCGGTAAATACTGGATCCCTATCTTCAACATTCTTGAAGGTGAGATCAATGTCCATTTAACTCATCCCAAGTATGTCAAAGCCATCAAAGGCAAAAAAACTGATAAGAAAGATTCCAAATGGATCTGTGATCTCTTCAAACATGATCTGATCAAATTCTCGTTTATCCCTCCAAAAGAAATCCGAGAACTGCGTGAGATCGCCCGTTACCGATACAAGCTGGTCTGCATGCGTTCTTCAGAACGGAATCGTTATCAGAACTGTATGACCGTTTCCAATATCGGATTAGCTTCTGTTGTCTCCGATCCTTTTGGCAAGACAGCTTCCAATATCATGAAAGAAGTCATGAAGCCAAACGTGATTGATGATGACAAGATCTTAAAACTCATTCACAAAAATTGTAAGAACAAAGATAAGATACTAGACTCCCTTCACGGCTATCACATCGAAGCGGATCAACGATTCAAGATGGAAAAATCATTGAATCATATGGAGTACTTGGATCAACTCATCAATTCATGTGAAGCAGAATTGGTCAAGCGGGCTTATCCTTTACGCGAATCTTTCCAGCATATCACACAAATAAAAGGAATTAGTTCCTTATCGGCCATTCTGATCATCTCTGAAATAGGAATCGATATGTCTCAGTTTGAATCCGACAAACAACTTGTCAGTTGGGCTGGACTTTCTCCTGCCAACAACGAAAGTGCCGGCAAGAAAAAGTCAGTTCGTATCTCCAAAGCTGGACAATATCTCAAACCACTGCTTGTCCAATGTGCTTTATCGACCATCAAAGATAAGACATCTTATTTTGGAAGAAAGTATTCCAATATCAAGAAACGACGTGGTCACAAGAAAGCCATCATTGCGATCGCACGCATGATGTTGGTCAGTATCTATCACATGATCCTAACAGGCGAAGTATTTCAACCAACGGATTATGAATCCTTCATGAATCCACGATCCGATACCAAACAATCACTAACAGTTGAAGAAGCATTAAACTTTTTGAAACAATCCGGCATTGATATATCTTCTATTCAAATCAACTTATAAATTTTTTCGATATTTTTACTACTTATTTTTAAGTCGGCTTTTTTTTTACAGTTTTATTCACACTTATCACCTCATTTTGATTTTGTTGTTATTCTTTAATAGTTAACTCTTAAAAGAGCATCTCTACATATTACATCAAAATGTTCATCGATTTTGAAGAATTTAAATATCGTAGTATCAATTTCTGGAAAAAACTTGTAGTTTATCAAAAATAATAAGTGTATCATTTTCGATATATTGTTTAGATGGCTCAATTTTAGATGTGTTTTTAAGACATTTTGCATTAATAATCATACTTAGTAATTATCTTATAATTTGCTCCCTCTACAAAATAGATATAGATGATACTTTTATCATTTTGATAACCAAATCGTATGATGGATTTATCCTTATCTGCTTGTCTTGGACCTTTACTGGTCAATGATGTCTTATTTGGTTCTGTTCTTCAATTTAACAAATACCTATCTATTTTTCGTTTTGAATATAGCATTGTGTAACAGATCTTTTACATATAAGTATAGACAGAATAAAAAAATGCACAATAGAAAACCACAAAAAAATAGCATATTTCACTTATATATTGCACATTTTAATAGGATAGTTGTCAATATTTATCATAAAATATGCATATGGTTTGAATGAATATGCAAGCTGAGGATTATTGGATTCATATTTATATTTGTATATATTTTAAGGGATAAAAATCTATTGATATCTATCGATTACTAAATAAATAAAGTAATTTCTAAGCTAAACATATATTGATACAAGAATATTTATCAAATTAATAAAAATTATATATACATAAATTTATTATTTAACAATAACATTTTTAAAAAGATATATAAAGTCTTATTATACAAGACAATTTTTGCTATGATTTTTATATAAAATATAGTTAGATACCTGATAAAACGTGTACTGCTTTCTTATCACATATAATTTATTATCCTGTTGATTTTTAAGAAATGCATAGAGAATAGTTATGGATTGCATCATGCAGATTCCAGTACGGCGGATTATAGAAACATTCGTCTTTATGAGGAAGAGCATGATTCTACATAATGATTTTGTAATATTCATATGATCAGCAATATTCTATATAAAGGATTACTGATGATTTTTTCTATTTGCTGTTTTTATTTCACTATTGATTCTTGTGTGAGAATAATCATCATGAAATAAAATCTACTCATATTTGTCTATAGTATGTATGGAATTCTGGTTCTAATAGAAAGGTAGAGGTGAACAAAATGGAATTCAGTTATATATTTGTTTTAGGTATATTATTTATTTTGCTCATTATGTTCCCATTTATTGTTGAAAAAATTCTTAAACAGATTTCAAAGACGAGTCAAAAAATGGAATTATCTTATATCATTTATTTTTCGGTATTAATTTTTGTGATTCTTCTCTGCTGTATACCTGTTATGCTTATCATGCGTGTGTCTAACTTGATGTTTATAAATTTAATAGCTCTGCCGTGCATCCCTTGGCTAATCTATAAAAGGTATCAAATGATTTTGCAAAATAAGAGAGATAGTTATTATTTTATCTATATATTCCTATTTGAGATCATTCTATTATTTATGTTTGTTACATGTATATGCCTCTTTTCTACAAATATAAGTTATTGCATTTAAGTTTATCTGTTAGTATTGATCTATTAAGCATGAAAGAATATTGTTAATGAAGCATCAGAGCTGCTCTGATGCTTCATTCATACCAGGAGGAAAAGAAATGAAAAAAATTTTAGGAGCATTTATCATTTTCCTTGCTTGTGCTTTGTTTTACTATACTTACGATTCATTTAATTATATTCACTATAGTAATATATTAAATTTAGAAAATGCTTTATCTAATGAAAAGCATTGTTATAATTTGGTGATCGAAAATCAAGAGAAAGCGGAAGATCTGGCCAAAGCAGTTACTGCATATTCAGACGATCATAATATCCAATTTATCATAAAAAAACTGATGCCAACAGAGGATGGAACTTACTTGTACCATTACTATGTTCAAACTGTAGATGATCGCTGGATATATAAGTCGATCCATATGACGAGCGGCAAGAAAATCTCATTAACTTCTTCAACAAATAAGTAATACCTTTCATCAGATTCAAATGACAAAAATGCAGCTGGTACATTTTCTTCTTATAACAATAAGCATTTTTCGCAGGAAAATGAAGTAATTCAAATAATGAATGTAAGCAATTTAAATGCTGCAGATGAACCGATTATTACTTTTTACTTGGACTCAGAAGAAAGTGCGAAAGATATAAAGAATTTTTTATTAAAATACTATACAAATGATTTTCAATTTCAAGCTGTCGGCGGATATGGAGGAAGTGAAGAATCAATTCAAAGTACATATCGGTCAGGAGAAATTTTATTTGTAATCATCTGCAGCATCATGATTACCATTTTTTTAATCATCTGTTTAATAACAAAAGACAAAAAAGAAATCTTGATCATGAGACTACACGGACGAAAGACCCTATCTATCGCGATAAAATTATATCTTCGTTTTCTAGCTATTTTATATCTGTTATTTACTATTAGTACATTTTTGCTTTTGATGTTCTTTACGGATGTATTTGATCCATACTTTTCTGATCTAATCAATGAAAACTTCAGCTATATGCTCTATGGCATGCTGCTGGTTCCAATTGTCTTACTGGCATCGGCTATTTATATCAAGACTACAACACATGTCTTAGAGTTAAAGAACAATCAATCATACAGTTTAATGAATTATGCTAATATTGGCTTAAAGATCATTATTTCTATAGTTGTTCTTTCTCCATTCATCACCACATTTAATAGATTGATTCCAAACTTACAAAAATACCAATATTTGAAGATAAACGAATCCTATTTGCGTAGTTTCTATACTTTTTCTTATTTTAATGGTTCTTCCGAAGAACTGCAAAAGATCTACGATCAGACCATCTATTTTGATATGTCCGATTATGCATATATGAACGATTATACAGCTTACAGTCTTACCGGTTTATCATTGTATGATTATCAAGGTATTGAAGAAAGTCTTCCTCTCTTGTATGTGAACAAGACATATCTGATAGAAAACAATTATCAATTCTATGATGAGGATCATAATAAAATAGATTTATCAAAGTTCAAAGAAAAAACCTACTTGATTCCTCTTGGCAAATCGGCAATTTATCGTCCGGATGATGGTACAGCCGTTTATGTGGAAAGCACTGGTGTGCACAAAAACTTACATGCAGATCAGCCGCTTTATCAAGTCAAGCAGCCTATCTTGGTTTATTATCCGAAATATACTGGCATGAATATCTATCCAAACAATGTCTTATTTTCAAATAAGAGCGGAAGTGAAATTGAAGACTTGGTTTCAAGCACAACAAATAAAAGTTTTTTGGTACATCAAATGGATGTGAATGTCAGCCGGGAACTCATAAACTGTGAAGATACAATATTAAGCTGCGCTTCAATTACGATCATCTTTATTTTGCTTTATGGCCTATTTATTATTCAGTTTTGTTACCTGTATATGGATAATTATAAAAAGGAAATTGCTATTGAATATCTGAATGGAAAATCCAAGATCGAAAGATATGGATCCATATGGCTGATCAATTTTATTATTTATGTAATAGTCATATTAGCAAGTTTGCTCTTGAACCATTATCCTATATCGATTTGTATTGAATTCTCATTACTGTTTTTTACTTTAGATACGATAAATATTCTGTTTTTTATACATAAAACTGAGAAGCATGAAATGGTACCTGCATTGAGAGGAGGAATCTAATTGAACGATACAATTATAGAATTAATTAAGGGATATTATAAAAAGATATCAGAAAGCTGTTGTTTTAGATCATTTAGATATGGATATAAAACAAGGTGATTTTATTGCCATCACAGGTTTATCTGGAAGTGGTAAATCGACATTGTTAAACATCATAGGTCTGTTGGAATCTCCCGATCAAGGCGAAATGCATTATTTTGGGCAGAAGAATATAAAGCCATTTTCTAGGAAAGCACAAAAGGTATTAAAATATCATATCGGGTATTTATTTCAAAATTACGCTCTTATAGAAAATAAAACAGTGGAATATAATTGTGATTTAGTATTTAACTTTGTTCAAAGAAAAAAAGAACGTTTTGAGAAAATACAGCGAGCTTTAAATATCGTTGGACTTTCTGGATTCGAAAATAAAAAAGTATGTCAATGTTCTGGGGGAGAACAACAGCGAATCGCATTGGCTAGATTATTAATCAAACCTTGCGATGTCATACTAGCTGATGAACCGACAGGGAATTTGGATCCGAAGAATAAAGAATTGGTATTTAAGTTATTATCAGAATTAAATAATAAAGGGAAAACGATTATAATGGTTACACATGATAATCAACTAGCAGAAAGATGTAAGATGCATTATCGATTGGAAGATGGAAAATTGATAATGTGTGAATCCTAAAAATGTAAAATATTCTTTCCATGAAGTGCACTCTATAATATGTACCTGGAATTCCCAACACAAATTATAGAGTGCACTTTACCATAGAAATCTTTTTTTCAGCAAAATCAATCTTTTGTGCCGTTTTCATCAGTGCTTCTATTTTTTTATAGAAAGTAACTGTCTGATTCAAATGAATAGTTCTTGACTGTATATATTTGAACGTAGAAAAATAGAATTTTTGTTGACCTGCACGTTACGTATAAGATTACACTTTTATTGAAGGAGAGAAGGAATATGAAGATAAATGAAGTGATCAAAGAAGTAAAGCTAAGCAAACGTGCAATAAAATATTATGAAGAAGAGGGTTTGCTAAAGGTACAACGTGACAGTAATGGGTATAGAAATTATTCGAAAGAAAATATTGAGACACTGAAAGAGATTTCCGTCTATCGAAAGTTGGGCATCTCTATCCAAGACATCAAGGAACTGCAAAAGAAAAATCAGGATCAGATTCTTTTGGATATTCTTAAAAAGAGGAAAATGGAATTATCAGAAAAAGCAGATGAAGTAAAAGCATTACAAACTTTTATCCAAACGCATAATGTGGATGAGATATATCAACTATTGGATTATCAAACAATAGCAGATGCGATGCAGGATGCTGTTCCGGGATTTGTCGGATATTATTTTATCAATCATTTTCTGCCTTATTTACAAATAAGCATAGAAACAAAAGAACAGCAGGAAGCGTTCGATAATATCGTTGATTTTTGGGATACAACAACCATTCGATTGCCATTCAGTTACAAAGTGATGGGATTTTTATTATATAAATGGATTCCCAGACCAGCTATGAATGAGATGATCAAAAAAATAGATCAGAATATGGCATACTATAAAGATATGACACCAGAAAAATATGAGAAACTGAAAAACAGAGTTGTGAAAGGTGTGAAAATACGAAACAGCATTCTATACAAATATAGTTTAGCAGGATTCACTCAGCGAAGATTGATGAAAGAATTACAAAATAAAGGTTATAATGATATTTTTATACCAAATATGATCAAACTATCTCCAAAGTATAAAGAATATCATGATGCTGTTGAAGCTGTTAATAAAAAAATTTGTGAAGAATTGGGATTGTACTATGATTCCAATTTTCAATTAGTCATGAAGAAAAAAGAGTAGCTTTTTCATTTGCATACGAGAATGCAGTAAATAGAAAACAGGCCTCTCATCAAATCATGTCAACACAGAAATGGCAAAGTAAACCTGAGGTGTGTGGAATTGACCTAAGAAATATGTTACTTTGATGACAGGGAGGCGTGAGTGATGGATCAAATCAAAATTGGCAAGTTTATTAGCAGCTGTCGAAAAGAAAAACATATCACACAGGAACAGCTGGCTGAAAGATTGAATATCAGTAAAAATGCTGTCAGTAAATGGGAACGTGGTATCTGTTTGATGGATATTCGGCTTTTAAAGCCTTTGAGTGAAATATTAGAAGTTACTGTGAATGAAATATTATCTGGTGAACATATTTCAAAAGAAAAATATATGCAGCAGGCGGAACAAAATTTTATAAAGCTGTCAAATTATAACCAGTATAAAGCAGTTTTTATGGGTGCGATTTTTTTGCTTTGTGTCATTGCCTTATTAATGATTTACTCAATGGTCGTAGGAGAAGAAACCGCAGGTTATAAGGCATTATTATCCGGGTTTAGTGCATTCACCTTTTATGCGAAATATCGATTAAATAAAGAAAGAATATTGCTAGTGTCTTGCGGACTGATGGCCCTTTCTTTCATCGCATGGATCGTTCATTTTGTTTTATCAACACTATAAATAAAGTATGAATTATTTCTGCTGTTTTGCCCGATACATAAGATATTTTTGATAAAAGTGCATCTATTTGCAGGTGCATTGTTGTAATATAGTAGATAGGGGAGTTGAGAAATGATGGATCTAAACCGATTTTATTGGATACGACAGCCAAAACAATATGAAGTAAATGAGCATTCAGTTGAAGTGATAACAAAGCCCTATACAGATTTGTGGCAAAGAACGTATTATCATTTTCGAAATGACAATGCGCCTGTTTTTCAAATGGAGACAGATGAAAAATTCTTTAGTTTTATTGTAAAAACAGATTTTCAAGATAGTCATTGCCGTTTTGATCAGTGTGGAATCGTGATGTATCTGGACAGCGAGAATTGGTTAAAAGCATCTGTTGAATATGAGAATGCTCAGTTTCAGCATTTAGGCAGTGTTGTTACCAATCTAGGATATTCTGATTGGGCAACCACTGAAATAGATGCAGGCATTCGCTCCATATGGTATCGTTTCAGCCGAAGAGAGGATGACTATTGTATAGAATGCTCCTATGACGGAATTGTCTTTCAACAAATGCGGATTTGTCATATGCACAAAGGCAATGAAACGATACGCTTTGGCATTTATGCTTGTTCACCTGAGAATTCTTCGTTTAAAGCAGTTTTTTCCAATATGCAGCTTACAGAGTGCAGATGGAAAGCTCATGACGGACAGCAGCCGGATAAAGTATAGCCCAAAAAGTTAACGTTGTGAGAAAATAATAAGTTATAATATTCTAACAAAACTATGTAAGATAAATATTCCTATTAATTAATAAAATGCTATAATCACAATGTAATGCATATAAGAGGAAATCATTATGGAAACTTTATTCGTTGTCTGCAGTACGGGTGTCATCATTGGCGCAGTATATGTTTTAAATATGTTTTTGGAAAAGAAGCATATTTGTCAGTCATTGCCAGTTCGTATTCTTATCTTTGCTCCTATATTTATCTTGTGTTTCATTATTTATACGTCAATTGCACATATAGATCTGTTTAAAACCCTGTTTGTATATCTCATTACGCAGGTTATTATATTTGTACTGCATCGTATGGGAAGATATATAATGAAATAAGCAAAAAAAGACGCAAACTTTTAGGGAGTTGCGTCTTTGTATTTTTATTGTTCTTGCGGATAATGGATCGACCATTGCTGACGTAATTGATCCATATACTGCAATACTTGCAGCGTCAGTGTATGAGGAATGAAAGAAGATTCTAGTTGATGTTCCTGAATGGCTTGCACAGCTGCGATCATTTCATATTCATATCCAGTAATTTGATCTGAAAAATCATAAGTATCGATCAGCTGGTTAGAACGGTCAAAGTGTTCGATCTTGTGAGGGTTATTGATGTTATCTACTTTTAAATAACCTTGAGAACCATAAATATAACCGTGATTGTCACTGTCTGATAGCATGGTTGCTTGCAGAGTAGCTAAATGATTATCCCATTGCATGGTGATGGAATCGATTGCATCTACACCTGTTGAAAGAGGAAGGCAGCTGCCTTCAACAGATCGCACATTGTTCGAAAATACCATCATCGCGAAATGCAATAAATAGATACCGATATCTAGCAATGCACCTCCACCGCAGGAAGGATCGACCATGCGCTGTACATCATTCAGGCGATAACCGATATGTGCATCGATGCTGTTGACATCTCCAATCAGTTGAGAGGTTTGTATATTTTGCAGAAATGCTGCTGAAGGCATGAACCTGGTCCACATGGCTTCACTAATAAAAACATTGTTCTCTTTTGCCTTTGCAAATAATTTCTGTGCTTGCTGATGACAAATAGTCAGCGGTTTTTCCACTAATACATGTTTGTGGTTTTCTATGCATAACAGCGCATGTGCATAATGCATAGTATGAATGGTCGCAATATAAATCAATTCTACATCAGGATCTTTTACTAATTCCTCATAAGAACCATAGGCTTTTGCAATATGATATTCTTGTGCAAAAGGTCTGCTTTTCTCGTAAGAAGAAGAGGCAACAGCATACAGTTCAATATTGCTGTTTTTCATCTGGATGAGTGTCGCTGCCATTGTATGTGCAATTTTTCCTGCTCCTAAAATACCGATTTTCATATCGTAATCCTCCTTTACATGGCTATTTTACAGAAACTTTTAAGAAAGGACAAGATGGTTCAGTACATCAGTTTTCTTATGAAGTGTTACCTGTTTTTGATGACAGTGGATAGTCGATATTCTTTTGGATAATAGCCGGTATATTCTTTAAACTTCCGGAAAAAGAACCCCTTATTATTATATCCGCATTGAAATACGATCGTTTCGATCGAAAGACCGGTCGTAATTAAAAGTGTTTTTGCACGATCCATACGTAAAGATATTAGATACTGCGAATACGTCATTCCAGTGTGTTTTTTTATCAGCCGGTTGAAGAAATCCGGGTTGTGATGAAAGATTTCTGTTAAGTCTTTTAGTTTGACAGAAATTAAATTTTCCTTCATATATTCGCTGACGGAATGAAATAAAGTCTCTAAATAAAGGGCATGATCACTTTTTGAAAAATGAAAATGATAACTGGTGATGCATAAGGAAAAAAGGCGGACTAAATGTCCAACACAAATATCAGCATAGCCGGGGTATTGATTCTTTGCTTCTCGATAAAAGTTGTAACAATACCATTGCATTTCTTCTGACTGTGATTTGGAAGTGCTTTGTAAATAGATATATTTATTATCCTGATTGTAAAAAAGGATACTTTTTCTTAAAAACTCTTTTAATGGACTTGTATCAATTTTTTCAAAGAAAACAGGAGTAAATACATCGTTGATGCAGGAAATATTTAATACGATACCTTCAGATTGACTTGGTAAATCGCGATGAATCGCATCTTCTGAAACAATTAACAGATCCCCTTCTTGCATGCATAAAGTTTCTCCATTGATTTCTACTTGTAAAAATCCTTCTAAAATATAACGGATCTCCATATAATTTGTTTTAAATGGAGAAAATATTTTATCGGAAAAATGATAGAGTGAAGGAGAGCCATTGGAAAACTGCAAAGCAGACATTTGTTTATTATGAAAAAAACAAACTGAGGTAGAAAACTTTTCCTGCGTTTGAAAGATGTAATATCCTTCTTTTAGAATCGTTTTTCTACCTACATCATATTTTGCATGCAGCATTTCGTTTTCATTTACAAAATGAATATTTCTACAGGATGAATATTCACTTTTTATTTCATCAAGCATTTTCATGTTTATATTTTATCATATATGAAGTCGGAATAGGTAACTAAGCAATCGAAAATGATAGCCTTTTCGTAATTGTATGAAAGGGCTTAACTCACTAAAATAAGGCATGTAAAGGAACTGCAGTCCTCGAGGAAAAGGAGATTATTATGAAATACGAAACGGAAGCAAAACAAATATTAGAGTTTGTTGGTGGAAAAGAAAATATCGTCAAAGCTACACATTGTTTTACCCGTCTAAGATTCGATTTAGTCAATAATGATAAGGCGCAATTGGAACAGTTAGATTCCATTGGAATTGTGAACAAAGCATTATTTAATAATGGACAATTACAGGTCATCATTGGCAACAAAGTGGATGAAGTATATGCTGACCTGATCAAGATAGCAGGATTATCTAGTGAAGAAATCGTAAACGAACATAAAGATCAAGATCTTGAAAAAAAGAATATCATGGATAAGCTGGTAGAAATGGTAACGCAGATCTTTATTCCTATTTTCCCGGCATTGGTAGCAGGGGGATTAAGTAAAGCGATACTGGTTGCACTGACCTTTGCGGGTATGGTAGATGCAACGACTACCACATACGGTATTCTGAACATGATCGGTGATGCAGCATTTTATTTCTTGCCAATTCTGTTAGCATATACTTCTGCAAAATACTTTAAAGCAAATCCATTTGTTGCAGTTGTAATTGCAGCTATCATGATTCATCCAAATTTTGCTACATTAGGTGATCAGATAGATTTCTTTGGATTACCTATTCAATATGTCAATTATTCAGCAACTGTTTTCCCGATTATCATTGGTGTATACATCATGTCTTGGGTCGAGAAAGGATTGAAACGCATCATACCAAAAATTGTTTCTTTCTTGTTTGTGCCATTGTTAACGATCTTTATCATGACGCCGTTGATGTTATGCTTGGTTGGACCGGTGATCAATACGATTGCGAATGCTGTTGGTAATGGTTCAGTATGGTTATTGCAGACAACAGGCATTTTTGGCGGAATTGTATTTGGCGGTGTCTATCCAATTCTGGTTTTCTTTGGTTTGCACCAAGCGATTCCACCAATTGAATTACAGCAGATTGCACAAATTGGTATTGACCCGATCTTAGGATTCTGTGCAGTCGGCAATGCGGCTGTTGCCGGAACGACGTTGATGATCGCAATCAAGAGCAAGCGGGAAACGATGAAATCATTGGCTTCTACAAGTGCTTTTTCAGCAATCATCGGTATTACGGAACCTGCTTTGTATGGTGTGGTTAGTAACTATCGCAATGCCTTTATTTCTTGCTTTGTTGGCGGTGCAGCAGGAGGAATCATCATTTCCTTGTTTGGTGTAGTTGGTATCGGTATTGGACCTGTTCCGCTGGCAGGAATCGCATTGTTCTTAGGTGATAAATTCTTGTATTATGTATTAGCTATCGTTGTTTCTGTTATTGTTTCCATGATCACTCTTGCAGTTCTTGGATTAAAAGAAGAGAAGGAATAAATATGAAATTTCCAGAGCATTTTTTGATTGGCGGTTCTGTATCTGCTAATCAAATTGAAGGCGGATGCAGAGAAGGCGGCAGAGGTCTCTCTGTTTGGGATGTTTTCCAGTTTGATGAAAAAGTAAAAAACGGATGTTTCGAATTACCTTATGAAACAATAGTAAAAGCTGCACAAGATCGTAACGATGCATTATATCCGAAACGCAGAGGTATTGATTTCTATCATAATTATAAAAAGGATATACAGCTTTTTGCGCAAATGGGATTTCGAGTATTTCGAATGTCCATTGCATGGTCCAGGATATTTCCTACAGGAGAAGAAGAGGTTCCCAATCCAGAAGGGCTTCAATTTTATCGAGACGTTTTTCATACCTTGCGGGCGAACGGCATTGAACCGTTAGTAACGATGTCTCATTTTGATCTGCCTTTAGCCCTATCTTTAAAATACAACGGATGGGAAGACAGAAAACTGGTCGATCTGTTTGAACGTTACGGGAAATGCATCTTAGATGCTTTTCATGAAGAAGTCAAATATTGGATCACGTTCAATGAAATCGATGCTACTGTGCATATTCCTTATGTGGGTGCCGGTATGATCAAAGAAAAGACAAGCGATGAAAAACAAGCTTGCTGGCAGGCATTGCATCATCAATTTGTGGCAAGTGCAAAAGTCATTCAATATGCGCATGCACATTATCCGGATATAAAGATTGGATGCATGTCTACAAAAAATCTGAAATATGCAAAAACTTGCAAACCAGAAGATAACATGCAGTGTTTGTTGGAAACATTAGAAGATACTTCTTATACAGATGTACAAGCTTTTGGCAGTTATCCTCCTGCACTTTTAAATAAATGGAAGAGAGAAGGAATATCTGTTCATTTTGCAAAGGATGATCAGGAAACACTGAAACAGGGCACAGTTGATTTTATTTCGTTTAGTTACTATGCCAGTCTTGTAACAAGCGCGGGAAGAGAAGAAAAAGATCTAAGCAACAGCAATCTATTGGTAGGTGAAAAAAATCCATACTTAAAGCAGACACAATGGGGATGGCAAATAGATCCGATAGGACTGCGTTATTCGTTGAATCAAATGTATGATCGATATAGAAAACCGGTATTCGTAGCAGAAAATGGTCTTGGTTATAATGATACTGTAGAAGATGGAAAAATTCATGATGATTATCGAATTGAGTATGTACGCGACCATTTGCGACAGGTCATGCTTGCCATCAATGAAGATGGCGTGGATTGCTTTGGCTATACGTATTGGGGCTGCATTGATATGATTGCCGGCTCTACCTCTCAGATGAAAAAACGATATGGATTCATTTATGTGGATCAAGACGATCATGGAAATGGGACAAAAGAAAGAATCAAGAAGGATAGTTTTGCATGGTATAAGAATGTGATTGAAACAAATGGAGCGTGTTTAGACTAATATGCGTTTATTTAAAAGGAAACAACCGGATGAAAAAATAAAAAGGATGCCAGATGATGCCGTTTGCGCACCTGTTACGGGAGAAATGATTCCTGCAAGCAATATCGCTGATCCTGTTTTCAGTACTGAATGCATGGGACAGACCATTGGATTTGAACCGTCCAATGATACAGTAGTGGTTCCTGTAAATGGAACGGTAACGGCCCTGTTTCCAAGCGGACATGCATTTGGCGTAACAACAAAAGAAGGAAATGGCTTTTTGGTCCACATAGGCATCGATACAGTTAATTTGCAAGGGAAAGGTTTTCATCCTTATATTAAGCAGGGAGACTTTGTTTATGCAGGGCAGACTGCTGTAAAAGTGGATGCTGATTTTATCCGTAAACAAGGCTATTCAATGACAACGATGCTAGTCGTGACAGAAAAAGCAGTTGATGATTACAAAGTAGATTATATTGATTGTGGACCAGTTGTCAGCGGACAAAGAATTAATCGATAAGGAGCCTGCATTAAATGAAAAAAGAAAATACCTATCTAATTCTAGTTTTTACTATGATCAGATAGGTATTTTCATATTTCCAAGATTACTTTGTTTGATACAACGGCATTTGCCAAGCATCATGATCTGTGTGCAGCAGCTGTTTTGCTAATGGCGACAACGGCTTACCTAGAAACTCTGAATAAAGAATTTGAATAGCCGGGTTTTCATGAGAGAAGCGCAACTTCGAATTTCCATCTAAATGATATAAAACCTGTGCACGGTCCTTTGCCAGTTCCACGCCTTCATGAATTGGCTGTCCGCCGCCTCCGCTGCATCCTCCTGGACAGGCCATGACTTCTATGAAATCATAGGCAACTTCTTTACGGCGTAATGCCTGCATGAGTTTTCGTGTATTGCCTAATCCGCTCACTATAGCACAGCGTATTTCTTTGCCATCCATCTGAAAAGTAGCTTCTTTCCATCCTTTCATGCCGCGTACATGGGAGAAAGCGTCCGGATCTGCATTTTGATTGGTCGCAAAGTAATATGCACTGCGCAACGCTGCTTCCATTACACCGCCGCTGGCTCCAAAGATCACGCCGGCACCGCTGGCGGTACCAAGCGGGTCATCGAGCGGATCATCTTTTAAATAATTTACATCAATGTGTTCAGCTTTGATCATTCTGCTGATTTCTCTTGTGGTCAAAACGACATCAACATCGCGATAACCGGAATCATTCATATTTGGAAGATCGATTTCCTGTTTTTTGGCTACACAAGGCATGATCGAAATATTGTAGATCTTAGAAGGATCGACCCCGATCTTTTCTGCAAACCAGGTTTTCGTGATCGTTCCAAACATTTGATGGGGTGATTTTGCAGATGACAAATGATCTGCCATATCAGGGTATTGTGATTTAAGAAACCGCACCCATCCTGGACAACAAGAAGTAAACATTGGCAGGTGTTGTTGCTGTTTGAACCGCTCCAGGAATTCACTAGCTTCTTCCATGATAGTTAAATCTGCCGCAAAGTCTGTATCAAATACATAGTCTGCCCCCATCTTCCGTAGAGCATCTGCTAATTTTCCAATGGTTGCTTCTTCCCTAGGCAAACCAAGTGATTCTCCCCATGCAGCGCGTACAGCCGGTGCAATCTGTACGATCGTGATTTTATCTGGATCGCTGAAAGCATCAAAAACGCGTTCGCTGTCCTCACGCACGTGTAAGGCATTGACAGGACAATGCGTGATGCATTGCCCACACAAACTGCATTGTGCTTCTTCAATATTGCGGTTGAAAGAAACATTGACCGTTGTCCTGGATCCGGTTTTTTGAACATCCCAAACCTGCAGATCCTGCACTTTATCACAAATCTGGATACAACGCATACATTTGATGCATTTGTTGCTTTCTCTAATCAAAGGAAAGTTCTTGTTCCAAGGGATATACGTAACTTTTTTTTCAAAAGGAAGAGAAGTAATTCCCAGGTCATTGCTGATTTTTTGTAATTCACAGTTGCCGCTTCGGGAACAATAAGCACATTCACAATCGTGCTGGGACAATAATAATTGTACATTGCATTTTCTTGTTGCGCGTACTTTAGGAGAGTTTGTATAAATGACCATTCCATCCTGTACAATGGTGTTGCACGCAGTAACAAGTTTGTCTTTCCCCTCTAGTTCGACCACGCAGATGCGGCAGGCACCAATCTCGTTGATATCTTTCAAATAGCATAAATGCGGTATTTGGATATGCGCTTTTTGAGCAGCTTCCAAAATCGTGACAGACTCTTCCGCTGTTATTTTTTGTTGATCGATCGTAATGGTTACCATTTGGTTGTTCGACCTCCTTTGAATATGCCAAAGCCAAAGTGATCGCACCGCAAGCAGCGCCCGCATTCCTGCTGGACTTCTTGTTGACTCATACCATGTTCGATCAAATCGAAATCTTCGTTTCTTTGCGTGGATCCTCTTTCTTTTAATTGGACACGTCCGCATTTTGGACGGTCTGCATAGTTTGCTGCCGGAATGGCTACATCGCAAGCGATGATATGATGAAAGCCTAGATATTCATCGATATTGGCTGCAGCTACTTTACCGGCTGCAATGGCACGAATGACAGTAGCGGGACCAGTAACACAATCCCCTCCTGCAAAGATTCCCGCTTTATTTTCTACTCCGGAAGAATCTAAAGCATCAATGGCTCCGTGACGGATCGGGACACCTTGTTCTTCAAAATGCTGAGACTCGATCCCCTGTCCGATGGCAACGATGACAATATCGCAGGCTATCCGCTGTTCGCTCGTTTCGGCATCTTTTGGGGCAGGTCTTCCTCCACGATAAGTGGAGATGACTTGCGGCTGCACCCAAAGTGCACATACACGATTTTCGTGATCCAATTCGATGCGTTTTGGTGCCTGTAGTTGCAATAATTCACAACCTTCAGCCAAAGCTCCTTCTACTTCTTCAGGTAAAGCAGTCATGTCTTCTTTTCTTCTTCGATAAGCAATGCCGACATAACTTGCTCCTAGTCGAAGACTGCTTCTGGCAACATCCATTGCAACATTTCCGCCGCCAATTACAAGTACGCGCTTATCTGTAAAGTCTGGCAACTGATCATCACCAATATTTCGCAGCATGGTAACGGCAGATATGACATTTTCACCTTCTTCACCAGGAATACCGACCTTTTTATCGTTCTGTGCTCCAATTGCCAGATAGACAGCATCGTATTGCTTATCTAGCTGGGCCAGCGTAATATCTTTTCCAATATCGATTTCGGTATGCGTCTCAACACCGGTAGATAGGATGATTTGAATTTCTTCATCTAACCGTTGTCTTGGTAAACGATAATTCGGAATACCATAGCGCAGCATGCCGCCTAATTGTTTTCTTTTTTCAAATACGACGCTTTGATGGCCCATCAGCTGCAGATAATAGGCTGCGCTCAAACCTCCTGGTCCGCCTCCGACGATGGCAACGCGTTTACCTGTAGCAGGCGCACATTTTTCTGCTGGTACATTTCTTGCGTGGTCAACGGCATAACGTTTGATACCGCGTATATTGATGGGATCATCTAACATGTTTCTACGGCAGCGTGCTTCACAAGGATGTTCACAAATGAAGGCACATACGGCAGGAAACGGATTGTCTTTTCGAATCAAACGGACAGCATCTGCATTTCTTCCTTCTTTTACCAAAGCGATGTATCCCGGGACATCAACGCCCGCAGGACATAAGGAGACACAAGGTACAGGCTGATTCAGGCTGGCCGTACATCTTCCATATAATATGTGTTCCTCATAATCATCGCGAAATCCTCTGACACCTTTTAATATCATCTCTGCTGCTTCATAGCCGATGGCACAGTCTGCACTCCATGAAATCGATTGGGCTGTTTTTTCAATAAGATCAATTGTATCAAGCGATGCTCTGCCTTCTAAGACATCTTCCAATAGTGACTGCAGCTGTGCAAGTCCAACACGGCAGGGCACGCATTTTCCACAAGTTTGCGCATGGCAAAGTTTTAAAAAAGCACTGGCCATATCCACCGGACACAGCCCCGGTGGACTGGCTATGATTCTTCTTTCGAGATCTTTATAAAGATCTTCAATGACACGCTGAGCTTTCGTAGCGGTCATGATCGTGAGTCTGCTCATATCTCCCTCCTAATCATTCTATGATAGCGTTTACACTAACTACAATATAACATGAAAAGAAGTGTTTGTGAGAAGGAAACAAATGAATTTCTTTTCGTTGTATATAAAAAAATGCCGGTGCATACCGGCATTCTAATCATTAAAACAACTTTTCCTGGTGGGAAGCGTACAAATATTCATCAATAGTGTATTTGATACGATCTTTGATCAATGCTTCCGGATCATTCTCTAAGACACCTTCGCGCACTTTTGTGTATTGCAGCGGCATGAATTGAGATAAAACAGCAAGTGAAACACCATATTTACGTAAGTTGCTTAATAGTTTGTCTTTTGCTGCTTCTACTTCAGGTACCGGCATATAATAACGGCTGCGGTCAGAGAAAGAGAACTTGCGTTTGAACCATAATTCATCATCATCTCCATGGTAATGCTTTTTCCAGTTCTTTGGTTCTGCTAACATAGCTTGATCCAATACATCAATAAAATGAGACTGTTCTTCTTCTTTTCCGTGCATGATCATTTCTTCCATATAAGCAAGGGCAAATAAAGCTTCACGCATTGCATAAGTCAATGCTGGTCCAACTTTTAAGATGCCGACACCATCTTCGATCAGCTCTTTTAATTTGTATTTCGTCTGATAATCTGTTGAATGTCCTTCAAATACAAGATTTGGGAATTCTTTGATGCTGGCCATCAATTCTGCTGCTTTTGCTCGATCATATTCTGTACATCCGGCATCTTTTTCTTCTACACCAGGCTGTACGACGCAAGCGATCACATCTTTCCAAGTTTCTTCAAGACCTTCATTTTTAAATGCTTTTTCAAAGGCTGCAACTGTTGCTTTAAAATCTTCTACACGTGTAACCTGCATACCGGCATTTGGATCTTGTGCACCGCCTGGAATTGGAACTTCACTACCTACGATGTAAACAGGACGAATGGCTGCAGGATCCGTTTTCAGCAGTTCCTGATATGTATCTTCGCAGACACGAGCCAATTCTGCACCGCGGCGGGCGATCGTTTCATCGCTTAAACGAACATTTGGATCATCATCAGCAACTTTCATGCTTGTATCGATATGAATTTTGGTAAATCCAGCTGCGACATAGCAACGTACCAATTCACGTGCATCTGCCATTGCTTCTGCTTCTGGTTTGGATGCAAAAGTTAAAGGACCTAAATGATCTCCGCCTAAGAAGATGCGATTAGTAGGGAATCCAACTTTTTCAGCAATCTCATGCACGAAGTTGCGGAAATCAACTGGTTTCATTCCTGTGTATCCGCCATTTTGATCGACCTGATTAGCTGTAGATTCGATCAGGACACAGGAATTGTCACGTTTTGCACATTCGATTGCAGCTTCAATTACATAGCTGTTTGCACTGCAGGCAGAATAGATTCCAACAGCTTCACCTGCTTTTTGCTTTGCGATAATTTGCTTTAAAGGGTTTTCGTTCATATGAATACCTCTTTGTTTTATTCAAAAAGTTCCACTTCTTTTGAATAAAACATCTATCCTTTCTTTTTATTAGAAGCCAACAGTCGTTTTCTAGTTCTGGAGAGTGGAAATCTCCAAGCATAGCTATAAAAAAGGATAAGTTTTCTTAATTGGGTGTATGAAAGAAAACGCTGTACGGCTGATTTCCCTGGATCTTCCGATATTTGGGAATCAATAATAGTATAGCATTTTTTTACGATAGAAAGAAGAAAAGAAACGGGAAAACGAATAGATCTGTGCTTGTCATGGTTAGAGGGATCGATAGAAAATCAAGTAAAAATATGCTACGATTTTTGTGTGAAAAGGATGGAGGTCATAATTATGCACATCAAGACACTTGTTTGTGATTTGGATGGTACTTTGCTTGCCCCGGGAGGGGGCATTCGTCTGAGCGATACAGTTGCTGATGCATTAATCTCTTTACAAAAAAAAGGAGTTACTCTTGTTTTAGCATCTGCACGTATTTTTCAAGGCATCCTTCCGATTGCATTGCAATTGCAGATGGATCATTATCAGGGATATATCATTGCTCAAAATGGGACGATGGGATATGATGTAGCAAATAAAAAAGTGTTGTTTCTACATGACATAAAGAAAGAAGATAGTTTGTTTCTTTGGAATACAGCTGTACAGCTTCGACTTGATTTTGCTATTGCACAGCCATCTTATATGATTGCCAGTGGCTATAGCGAAGGTTTTTATTTAGACCATAAAAATTGTGAGATCGATTATTTGATCACCGACCGGCCGTCTATTTATGTAAAAGATGAAATTTGGAAATGTGCTGCTTCACAAAAGAAAGAGATACTGGATACAGCTTTTATACCTTTTCAACAAGAAGTAAACGGGAGATATCCATATCAACTTGTTCGCAGTACGGATACGATCATTGATATCGTGAAGGAAAAATGCACCAAGGAAAACGGTTTACAAGAATTGTTTGCTTTGACCGGTCAAAGTTTTGCGACAACAGCGGCTATCGGAGATGGCAATAGCGATGCAAAGATGATTCAGCACAGCGCTTATGGGGTGACTTTGGAGAATGGAAGTGCACTTTGTAAACAATATGCAAAACAAATTGTTCCTTCCTACCGGGAAGAAGGATGTCTGTCTTTATTTCAGGCCTTGTTAAATGCGAAAAAAGCATAGAATCATCAGAAAATCCTCTTTTCCAAAGTGCTGAGGCATGATATAGTATAAAAGCGAAATTATGGTTTTTTAAAGGAGGTAGTAAGATGAGTGTAATGATTGAACGATTAGAAGGCATGGTCAACCGCTATAATGAGATCACCGATTTGATGATGATGCCAGAGATTACCTCAGATAGTAAACAACTTGCAAAATTAGGACGTGAACAGGCAGAATTGACGCAGGTAGTAGAAGCATACACGGAATATAAGAAAACAGCAGAAGCATTGGAACAAGCGAAAGCGTTGTTAAATGAAGATGATAAAGAATTACGTGAAATGGCAAAATTGGAAGTAGAAGAATTAGAACCTAAACAAGAACAGCTTCTTTCCCGTTTGGAAGTATTATTGATTCCAAAAGATCCAAACGATTCACATAATGCGTTCTTAGAGATCCGCGGTGCTGCTGGAGGAGATGAAGGAAACATCTTTGCGGGAGATCTATACCGCATGTACACAAAATATGCTGAATCCAAAGGATGGCGTGTCGAAACGATCGAAATGGACGAAAGTGAAGCTGGCGGCTTTGCGCTGGTTTCCTGTAAGATCAGCGGAGATGGGGTCTATGGGCGTTTGAAATTTGAATCCGGCAGTCATCGTGTACAACGTGTGCCTAAGACAGAAAGCCAGGGACGTATTCATACTTCTACAGCAACAGTTTTGGTAACACCAGAAGTAGAAGCGGAAGATTTCGAAATTGATATGAATGATCTAGAAATTGAAACCATGCGTTCCAGCGGTGCCGGAGGGCAGCACATCAACAAAACTGACTCTGCTGTACGTATCGTGCATAAACCGACAGGAATCGTTGTCAAATGCCAGGATGGACGTTCACAACACGAAAACAGAGCTACTGCACTCATGACGATTCGTTCCCGTGTTTATGAAGAACACCAAAGAAAGTTAGAAGAAGAACAAGGTATCGAACGCCGTTCAAAAATCGGAACAGGCGATCGTGCAGAAAAAATTCGTACGTACAACTATCCACAAAATCGTGTGACAGATCATCGAATCGGCTTTACGATCCAACAACTAGACCGTGTGATGGAAGGCCGTTTGGATGATATCTTAGATGCTTTGATCGAAGCAGATCAACAGGCAAAATTGGCAGGAGAAAAGTAATGGCAAGTTATCGACAAGTATTACGAGATGCCAAAGAACGCTTGTATGAAGCAAACCAGGGAGAACAAGCTGCACAGTTATTGATGCTAGAGCTGGCAAATATGCAGGCACACAATCTCTATATGGAATATGATGAAGAAGTGCCAGATGATCTCTTGGCATCTTTTGAAGAGGGCATTCGGCGCATGGAACAAGGGGAGCCTTTGGGACATGTTTTAGGATTTGAATGGTTTTACGGATACCGTTTTAAAGTGAATGGCGATGTATTGATCCCTCGTCCGGAAACAGAGGAATTGGTAGCGAATATTTTGGCTGCATATGATGAATATTTTCCTGATCAGGAAATCGATGTGATCGATGTAGGTACAGGCAGCGGTGCCATTGCGATATCTTTGTGCAAGGAAGAAAGCAATCTGCATGTGACGGCAAGCGATATTAGTGAGGCAGCAATTAAAGTTGCAAAAGAAAATGCAATATCCAATGAAGCGGATGTTCAATTTTTGGTTGGGGATATGCTGCAGCCGTTTATCGATCATGCGATACACTGCGATATCTTAGTTTCAAATCCGCCTTATATTCCTGCACATGAACAGATGGAGCATAGTGTTGTAGATTATGAACCGCATGTTGCTTTGTTTGGCGGTGAAGACGGATTGAAATTTTATCGGGAGATTTTTGCAAATGCACATCGTGTATTGAAAGAAAAAGCAATCTTAGCTTTCGAAATGGGATATGATCAAGGGGAACGTTTGTCCGCTCTGGCCAAACAGTTTTTTCCACAAGCCAGAATTGAAATCATAAAAGATCTTAGCGGGAAAAATCGAATGTTGTTTATATATTGCGGCCTTTAAAAAATTCACAGAACTGTCACAAAAACAACACAATCGAATGCTATGCTTAAATAGCAACAGTGTGTATCTGTCTTGTCTTTGTCAAAAGAGCATGCTGTTGCAAAGCTTGTTGCAGGATGGACCTCTATCCCTAATATCAACTTTTTCATTTCATCCTGTAGCAGAGAAGCCATATGCACCCACCATATGGCTTCTTTTTTGCTTTGCATGCGAAGGAGAGTTGAAAGGGAAGCGTTTATTTCAACTTTGTGTTATAATCATAAAATGAGGGTGATAATATGAAAATACAGAGAAATTCTCGTTGCTGGTGTGGAAGTGGAAAGAAATATAAACACTGCCATGAAAAATGGGATGACCGATATAATATCTTGAAATTAGAAGGGCATTCCATGCCGGCTCGTTCCTTGATCAAGAGTCCGGAAGATCTGCGATTGATAAAAAAAGCAGCGGATATCAATAATGGTGTATTGGATATGGTGAGCGAGCGAATCCATGTAGGAATGACAACAGAGGATATCAATACACTGGTGCATAATTACACCATAGAGCATGGCGGTATTCCGGCTCCATTAAATTATGAAGGATTTCCTAAAAGCGTTTGTACTTCTGTTAATGATGAAGTATGTCACGGTATTCCAAGCAAAGATGTGATCTTGCAAGAAGGAGATATCGTCAATGTAGATGTTACAACGATCTATAAAGGGCATTACGCAGATGCATCCCGTATGTTCATGATCGGAGATGTTTCGCCGGAGGCAAAACGTTTAGTAGAAGTAACAAAGGAATGTTTGCAGATCGGATTAGATGCAATCAAACCTTGGGGCCATGTTGGCGACATTGGTGCAGCAATCATGGAACATGCACATAAAAACGGTTATACCGTCGTTCGTGATTTTGCAGGGCACGGTGTAGGCAACGGGTTTCATGAAGATCCGATCGTTCCGCATATAGGAATGAGGGGTACAGGTATGGTATTAGCACCTGGCATGGTGATCACGGTAGAACCGATGATCAATGCCGGAGGATGGGAATTGTTCATCGATGAAGACAACGGCTGGACGGCCTATACTTGTGATGGATCATTAAGTGCACAATGGGAACATACGATCTATATCGGAGAACATGGTGTTGAAATCATTGCCTATTAATGTTTATAGTTGTTAAGAAGAGAATCTGTTCTCTTCTTTTTTGATATAAAAAGAAGATTTGTAAGACAATGAAAGAAGATGAAAAAACAACGGCGATTTGTCATTGTATTGTAAACATGCTATAATCGTAAGAGAAAACGAAAAGGAGTTTTGCATTATGGAGAAATGGAGTGTTGAAAAATACTGTGAACGTCTACAAGCCATGAAGTGTGAGGCACACGATAAATTGTGGCTTTATATCGAAGTGAATGCAAAAGATTTTATGAATGAATGTGAACCGGGGGTAAAAAATTTAAATGCATGCTGCAAAGCAATGTTGTCAAAGATGTTGGAAGGCGATAATTTTATCGTTGAACCAAAAAATCGAAGCAAATGTGCAGGTACATTGACGGTTCGCTATTATGTAGATAATTTGAGTCCAGAACGCCGTACATATGCACAGGCGATGGCTGATCAAAATTAGGTATGTAAAGATCCGCAGTTGCGGATCTTTTTATGAAGGAGCAAAAGAAGATGGAAAAAATAAAAAGTTTTTGTGTAGATCATGATCGTTTAGAAAAGGGCATGTATGTTTCGCGGATAGATGGAGATGTCATAACGTATGATTTGCGTATGGTGAAACCAAATCAAGGCGGATATTTAGAAAATGCGGGATTGCATACGTTTGAACATTTGTTTGCTACTTATGTGCGAAATTCAAAAATGAGTGAACAGATCATTTATGTTGGTCCAATGGGATGCCGGACAGGTTTTTATTTATTAACAAGGGATACTATGTCCAAGGAACAAGCTCTCTTGTTGGTAAAAGAGACTTTAGCTTTTATTGCAGAATTCAAAGGAGAGATTCCAGGCGCTTCCTGCAGCAAAGAATGTGGAAATTATTTAGATCATGATCTGCACAAGGCAAATTACTACGCAAAAGAGTATGCAGCAGTTTTAAAAGATTGGACAGTTGAGCAGATGGACTATGATCATGCCAATGAATGAAAACATTTTCAGAAACAAATTGATATTTTTTCAAAAAATTAGTTGCATTTTATAAAAAAGGCACGTATAATACTAACAAGAAACAAAGAAGAGAAGAAGTAATCATACGGCGTTTGCTAGAGAGCCTGCGGGTGGTGGAAGCAGGTAAACAAAGGTGATGAACGTGTCTTGGAGTTGCATTCTCGAAACAAAGTGAGGGAATGGCCGTAAAACCTGCGTTAAAGGTCGAGGGTCCATATGGGAGAGCCATATGGGAAGTAAGGTGGTACCGCGTATTGAACGTCCTTGTCTGATAACAAGGACGTTTTTATATAAAAAAAACAAGGAAGAGAAGAAGTAATCATACAGCGTTTGCTAGAGAGCCTGCGGGTGGTGGAAGCAGGTAAACAAAGATGATGAACGTGTCTTGGAGTTGCATTCTCGAAACAAAGTGAGGGAATGGCCGTAAAACCTGCGTTAAAGGTCGAGGGTCCATATGGGAGAGCCATATGGGAAGTAAGGTGGTACCGCGTGATGAACGTCCTTGTCTGATGACAAGGACTTTTTTGATAGAAAGGGGACGAAATAATGAAGAAACTAAAGAAATTATTTGCGTGCATGATGGCTGTTGCATTGACATTTGCTTGGATGCCGATCCATATTTTTGCTGAAGAAACACAGGATGGTAAGCAGTCATTACTAGATGAAATCAAAGAAAGAGGCGTGTTGATCGTAGGAACTTCTCCTGACTTCCCGCCGAATGAATTTATTGATTCAACAAAAAGCGGACAAGATCAATATGTCGGCAGCGATATAGAGTTAGCAAAATATATCGCACAACGTATGGGAGTAGATCTGCGTATTGAAGCTTCCAATTTTGATACGGTTCTTGCTAATTTATCTACTGGACAAATTGATCTGGCAATTACAGGACTAGCTTATACACCTGCCAGAGCACAGTCTATGGAGATGTCCATTGGTTATAATATGGAAGCTGATTCAGAATCAGCAGGGCAGGGCGTATTGATTCGAAGCGCAGATGCTGAAAAATATAAGACATTTGATAATTTAGATGGTATTAAGATTGCTGCTCAATCTGGTTCCATTCAAGAACAGTATGTAAAAGATCAGTTGCCGAATACACAGCTGCAAAGTATCTCTTCCATTGATGATGGTGTTGCTTTATTAAAAAATGGCAGTGTAGATGCGGTAGCGACATCAGAACCGACTGGTATCCAATATGCAGAAAATAACAGTGAACTGATGATGATGGAACAGGAGTTCGATATCAGTGCTGAATATGCTGGTACGCGTGTCGGGGCACCGTTAGGTGAAAAAGAACTGATCGAAGAAGTCAATAAGATCCTAGAAGATGTCAATGAACAGGGACTCTATGAACAATGGTATGAAGAGGCAATCGAATTGAATAACAATATGACTTCGATTACTGCAACGAATTTTTTTGGAACGATCGTTCAAATCGTAGAAGCATTCTGGCCGCAGTTATTGCAAGGTCTATTGATTACTTTGGGATTAGCTGCAATTACTGTACTTTGCGGAACCTTGATCGGCGCTGTCTTTGCATTGATCAAAATGAGCAAGAATAAGCTCGTACAGGCAATCTGCACTGCTTATGTAGAATTGATTCGTGGTACACCATTGTTATTGCAATTATGGTTATTTATTACTGTCTTCTCTACATTGTCCGGCGGCAATATGCCGATGTTAGTCAGTGTTATCATTGCATTGATCATTAACAGTAGTGCATATGTTGCAGAGATCATTCGTAGCGGTATCCAGTCTGTAGATAAAGGACAAAGAGAAGCAGCTAAGTCATTAGGTATGAGCAATCGCAATACAATGACAAAGATCATCCTTCCACAGGCAGTCAAGAATATATTGCCGGCGTTAGGTAATGAATTTGTTATGATGGTAAAGGAAACTTCTTTGGCATCTACCTTCTTTATTGGAGAATTGATGACGGTCAATACCGTGATCAAATCAGCAACGTATAAATCGATCGAACCATTAGTGATCGTTGGTTTGATTTACTTCATTGTTACATTCACATTGTCAAAAGGTGTGAAATTCATGGAAAGGAGATTGAGTGTCAGTGACTAATGATGCATTGATTCAGGTCGTAAACCTGCATAAAAGTTTTAATGATTTAGAGGTCCTGAAAGGGGTAAGTGAAGAAATTCATAAAGGAGAAGTCGTTTCGATCATCGGACCTAGCGGAAGTGGAAAATCAACTTTCTTACGTTGTTTAAATTTGCTGGAAACACCAGACAAGGGCCAAGTTATTTTTGAAGGTGTGGACATTACAGATAAAAATATCGATATTGACAAGCATCGTCAAAAAATGGGTATGATCTTTCAGCACTTTAATGTATTTCCACATTTGACCGTATTAGAGAATATTACCTTGGCACCTACATTGGAATTGGGTGTCAGCAAAGCTGAAGCAGAAAAAAATGCTTGTGCTTTGTTAGAGAAAGTAGGACTCTTAGATAAGAAAGATGAGTATCCGCGTAAATTATCAGGCGGGCAGAAACAACGTTTAGCAATTGTTCGTGCGCTTGCCATGAATCCAGATGTCATTTTAATGGATGAACCGACAAGTGCATTGGATCCGGAAATGGTTAAAGATGTACTGGATGTTATCAAAGAATTAGCAGATCAAGGAATGACCATTGTTATTGTGACACATGAGATGGCATTTGCAAAACAAATCAGTGATCGTGTATTCTTTATGGATCAAGGTATCATTCAAGAAAAAGGAACGCCGCAGGAAGTTTTTGAACACCCTAAGAATCCACGTACGATTGACTTTTTGAGCAAGGTTTTGTAAAAGGAGGAGTTAAATGAAAACGACATTTCAATATGATCATTATTATGACTATGCAGAATTGACCGCTTGTTTACAAACATTGCAGGAAACATATCCTACAATCATGAAACTGGAAAGTATTTGTGTAAGCGAAGAGGGTAAAAACGTCTGGGCGGTGACACTGACAGATAAAACGACAGGCGACGCTATGGATAAACCGGCTTACTACATGGACGGGAATCATCATGCGGGGGAAGTAACCGGTTCTATGGCATGTATGCATTTTATCGATGCAATCTTGACAAACCATGCAGAGCCATCCATGGCAAAGTTATTAGCAGAAACAACGATCTATGTGATCCCTAAGATTTCACCGGACGGCAGCGATGAGTATTTGCATACCGCTAACAAGCTTCGTTCTGTCAATCGTCCCTATCCAAAAGCAGCATTAGATGACGGACTGCATGCGCAGGATATCAATGAGGACGGTATTATTGCAATGATGCGTGTAAAGACTCCGTTTGGTGCATGGAAGAAGCGCGATGGCGATGATTTTGTCATGACTAAGCGCTTGCCTGATGATCAGGAAGGTGAATTTTATAATATTTATACAGAAGGAACGATCGTAAATTTTGATGGTGTAAATATCAAAATTGGTACAGAAAAATGGGGATTAGATTTTAATAGAAATTATCCATTCGGATGGTTTATCGAAGCCAGACAGCCGGGTGCCGGGAAATATCCTTTATCGAATCCAGAAAATAAAGCGGTTGCCGATTTTGTTATTGCTCACAAAAATATTGGCAGTGTATTGACGATGCATACGACAGGCGGAGTGCTTGTTTACCCTCCGGGAACGATGCCTAGTAAAGAAGCTTCTCAGGAAGACATGCGCATGTATAAAGAAATTGGCGTGATGGCAACTCAGGAAATGCACTATCCTGTTGTAAATATCTTTGATAATTTTTTACAAGATACAGTTAACTATTCTTCTGGAGCATTTGATGACTGGTGTTATCATACACAGGGGATCCCTGCTTATACAGTGGAGCTTTGGAATGTGAAAGAAAGAGCTGGATGTCCGCAACAATGGCCGATTGAAAGAGATAAGAGCGATGCAAAAAAAGAAGAAGAATTCTTCAAAGTAACAGCATGGGTAAAAGAGCATTGTCCTTCCGGCATTTTACCTTGGACACATTGCACACATCCGCAATTAGGAGATGTTGAGATCGGAGGCATTGATTTTAAATTTACTTGTCAGAATTGTCCGCCAGATTATTTGCTGCAAGAGATGGAGAAGACAACGGCATTTGCATTGCGTCATGCAAAAGTTTTACCGAAACTGATCATTGATGATGTGAAAGTGACGCAACAAAGTGAAGATATTTTCCAGATCGATGCAGTGATTGCCAATAAAGGTTATTTACCAACCTATATTTGTGAAGAGGCAAAGAAAGCACAAGTAAACCAGCCTTTGGAAATCAGTTTGAAAAATGCAGAAATTCTGACACAAAGTAGTACAGTGGAAGAATTAGCAGGTTTCTTTAATATCAATACGGAATATGGTTACGATGGTATTGAGACGGGTAATAATGCGCCTTTGATGAAAAAGATCACATGGATCGTAAAAGGAAAAAAAGGCCAGACTGTACTTTTACAGGTACAAAGTGAAAAAGCAGGAAAAGTACAAAAAGAAATTATATTAAAATAAAAATGAGCGATAAATGAGCGATGCTCATTTTTATTTATTGGTCTGTCGAAAAAGGTGATTTTCTTTTGTATGAAAAGAGGGTATACTGAAGGAAAGAAGATAAAAGAGCAGGAGGAGATACAGATGGAATTACAAGATGTTATGGAAAAGAGAAGAAGTATTCGTAAATATCAAAAAAAAGAAGTTGCAAAGGAATTGATCGAACAGATCATTGAAGCAGCAATCCTAGCTCCTACATGGAAAAATTCACAAACTGGCCGTTACCATGTGATTACATCACAAGAGATGCTGGAGAAAGTGAAATGGGAGGGTCTTGCTCGTTTTAATGGCGAAAACGTAGAAGATGCCCCTGTATTGATCGTTGAGACTTTTGTAAAAAATCGCAGCGGTTTTGAAAAGACTGGGGAACCAAGCAATGAATTAGGAAATGGCTGGGGTTGTTATGATCTCGGATTACAGACAATGAATTTATTGTTAAAAGCTACTGAACTTGGTTTAGGCACCTTAGTAATGGGGATTCGCAGCGAAGAACGTCTGCGTGAAATAGTAAGTATTCCGCCAGAAGAAACAATCGTGAGCGTCATCGCAGTTGGGTATGCAGATATTGACCCGTTAAAGCCAAAAAGAAAAATAGCATCAGATATCATTACTTATCATTAGAGAGAAGGAGAAATCCTTCTTTTTTTCGTATAGGAGAAGGGAAAGGGTGGTAATTATTTTATGGATCTTGTTTGCGAGCGGCATTCTGTGGTTAGTGTTTGCGTTCATGCCTCATACGACGCACTGGTATCATATATTTGCTTATTTTATGCTCTCTGCTGTTCTCTATCTTCTTTCTGAATCACTGTATGAATATTTTCTTCTTCTGCTTTTGGCATTCATTTTTTTGATCGATGTATATTTTATGATCATTCCAGATACCTTGACAATTTCTTTTCTCATATTTAGCAGTTTTCAATCAGAAGTGCCTCTTTCGGAGAGGATCCATGCCTGTATCATTATTGTGGGTATCGTGATTTTGCTTTATTTCTTTTGGAAAGGCAGTTTTGGCTGGGGTGATGTTAAATTATGCATGGCAGCAGCCTTTGCTTATGGATACGCTTTTTTATCGGCCATGCGCTATAGCATCCTGGTCGGCGGTGTATTTGCGTTGTTTATTTTATTGACTAAAAGAGTCAATTTACAGACGAGGCTGCCATTTGCGCCATGGATCGTTTTTGCAATCTTATTTCAGTTTCTATGACAGTTATTTTACTTTTCTGTTATAATGCAGATAGTGGTGATAAAGGAGGATGAAAGATGGATCGAAAAGAGCGTATCATAGAAGAAATTCAAAATAGTCAGCGACCCATTTCCGCATCCACCTTAGCTAAGTTACTGCACGTTTCCCGACAGATCATTGTTGGAGATATTGCTTTATTGCGGGCAAGCGGTATGAAAATATTAGCTACTCCGCGGGGCTATGTATTAGAAAGAAAAGCGAACGGACTAGAGAAAAAAGTGGCGGTATCCCATACAAGAGAACGGATGCAGGAAGAATTATATGCAATCGTTGATCAGGGAGCCGAGGTATTGGATGTGATCGTTGAACATCCGACATATGGACAGATTGTTGCGTCATTGCAATTATCTTCTCGCTATGAAGTAGATCAGTTTATTTCTAAAATTGAAGGGAATGAGCCGCTAAGTGAGCTGACACATGGCGTACATTTGCATACGATCCGTTGTAAAGATGAAGAAATGTTTCAAAGAGTGCAGGCTTCCTTACAAGAAAAAGGGTTGTTATACCGGCCGGAAACATAACATGAAAGCATTGGAATCAATGCTTTTTTTGTATGAAAATGAGAATGTCTGGACATACTTTGAATGAAAACAACAGGGGAAAAATGAATCATTACGTATATAAGGGATGAAAGGAGGAATCGTATGGATGTTCGGACATTATATACACAAGGAAAAGGATCTTTCTCAAAAGAGACGCTTCTGCAATGGCAAAATCTTATGGATGAACTATTGCGCGAAAAACAAGTTTTGTTTTCAAAAATGAATCGGAAAGAAAAAGCTGAACATTTGATCTCAGAGGCAAATCATAGTGAACGCTGTGCTTTGTTTTCCTGCGAAGATGTGGGAATCGAAGTTCATGTGGGAGATATTTGTTTTATCGATTTCGGTGCAGATGCTTATCAATGTGAGATTGGATTTCAACATTTCGGCATTATCATGAAATTGTTTCATGGGAAAGCGTTTGTCATTCCGATGAGCGGGAATCCGCTTGCATTTCAACAGGCGTATGATCGCTATGAAAATCCGAATGGAAAAAGACATTTGATGCGGTTAGGTCTTCTTCCCGGTTTGCGTAAACCATCCACTTTATTTTTAAATGACTGTAAATTTATCAATACGGCACGTATCATAGATATCAAAGCTCATTTAGAAAAAGACAGTCCGCTTTTTACGGAAATTTATCATCGTATGCAACAGGTGATCGGTTGATGCATCTTTTTGAAAGTAACCGCAGAAAATGACAATTTTTCACGCACATGCTCAATACAATAAATCCGTGAGGTGATGCTGTGGAAAAGATTGTTAGAAATAATGAGGGGATTCGCTTACATACAAATTTAGAGATCCTTTTATATCTGGGCGCAGGGATAATCGTAGCTGTTTTTCCGCTGCGCTTTCAATATATTGCATTGTTTCCCATATTAACGTATGGATATCTGCATAATCGAAAAGCACTGTTATTTTTTTTCTTCTCATTATCGCTTTTTTTATTGGCTCTGTCTGTTTCTACTGCATATCTGACCATATTGGGAATCCTTATTTATTTTGTGCTTGTTTCTTGTGTGAGCATTGCCCATGCTTCCATGCCGCGCTGGGTGACCGTGATTAATTTAGCGATTCAGCTCACCTATGTCATTCAGTTACAGGATATTGAAAAGATCGTATTAGCCATGGGACTTTTAAGTGCATTGTATATAGAGCAGCTGCATAGTGATGCATGGATGCACAATGATCTGCAGCAAAATGACTTATGGAAAGGGGCGATGCTAGTTTCTCTCTGCTTGTTGCTGCTGTATTATTTGCCGCAGGATGCGGATGTCATTACGATCATCTTTTCTTCTCTGATTCTGTTTTTATGTCGGCCATTGAATGGCGGCATATTGATCCTGTTGATGAGCATGTATGTTTCTCATCTCCCCATCCTTGTTTGCTTCACCGTTTTATTTCTGCGTCTGGCAAAACCGAACAGCCTGGCTGTATTGTTATATGTGTGTTCCAACTGGATGCTGCACCCAGATGTTTTACAGTGCACCATTATGATTGTCTTTCTTTTATTACAGTTTCTTATCTGGCAAAGAAATGTGCAAACGGCAACGTTGTTGCCGATACAGGAACAAGATGAGGAAATTCGAAGGATCAAACGGCGCTTGCAAAACTTTTCAGGTATTTTTTATTCGTTGGGAAAATTTTATGAGCATCTGCATCAGCAGGAAAGCGGCTTATTATTTCAAATGGCAGACGGGGTAGAACAGATGGCTTTATTGTTTAATACAAAATCTGCTCGTATGGATACCCATATGTTACAAGAAATATTGGAAGGTTATCAATTTAATGTTCATTCATTGCAAGTGGAACAACAAGATGTGCATATTCGGATCAAAGGCGAGATCGATCAAGTATCGAAGCAAGAGATAGAAGGAACCTTATTGCCCTTGTTGAATACGTTATATATGAGTGATTTCCATATTGCATATTTGCAAGATTCACATTTGTTTTACCGTTCAACTTCCTTTCTTTTTGACAGTTCTCCTAAATGGCGAGTGGAGGCATATTATGACTCCATCAGCGTGAATGAGAAGGAAAATGGAGACACTTGTTCGATTTTTCGTCATGAGATGTTGACGATTTGTGCATTGTCAGATGGAATGGGGTGCGGAGAAGAGGCTGCGAGGAGCTCGGTTTTGATCAGCGGCATCCTGCAGCGCATGATTGCCAGTGATATGGAAGCAGTACAAGCGGTAAAAACGATCAACTCTCTTATTCATAGCGATGTTTTTGCCACATTGGATATCATTTGCATGAATGCTCATACAAAAAAAGCATATTTAGTAAAGTCTGCGGCATGTCCTACTTTTTTGATCCGCAAAGGACATTTATTACAATTAGATGGTCATTCTCTTCCTGTAGGGATCATAGAGGAAATAGAACCGGACTGCATAGAGCTGCAATTAGAACCAGAGGATGAGATATTGATGATCAGCGACGGTATACATTTACAAGAGGTACAGTATTGGATGCAGACAAGAAAAAAAGGCGATGTACATGACGAGCTGAAACAACTGATGCAAATATTAAATAGACGAGTCCGAGATGATGATTCAACAGCACTTTTATTACGTTTAGAACCGTTTCTTAATTAAATAAAGGCAGAGTATTCTGTCTTTTTCTTTCGATATAGAAGTAAATCATTGTTTTCAGGTTAATTGATTGCGTATTTAAAAACTGTGTACTATAATACGTTCATGGAAAAATTGGAAGATCAAAAAATGCTTGAAAAAGGCCGTTGGGTGATTGGTGTCAGTGGTGGCGGCGATTCCATGGCATTATTAGATATCTGCAGACGAAATCATATTGCATTATGTTGTGCACATGTTAATTATCATCATCGTGATACGGCAGATCGTGATCAGCGATTGTGCGAACGTTATTGTAAACAATGGTCCATTCCGATTCATGTACTGTATGCTAAAAATGAAGAAAAAGGCAATTTTCAAGCAAATGCCAGAAAAGAAAGATATGCATTTTATCAGCAATTGTGTGTGCAATATCAATGTGAAGGCGTACTAGTGGCGCATCAGCAAGATGATGTGCTGGAGACTTACTTGATGCAAAAACAGCGCGGCTCACTACCCGCGTATTATGGCCTGAAAAAAGAAAGCATCATTTACGGTGTTCGTGTGGTACGGCCGTTGTTATCTTATTCCAGGCAGCAATTACGTACCTATTGTCATCAAGAGGGCGTTCCTTATGAGGATGATGAATCCAATTTTAGTGACGATTATGAGCGTAATCGAGTACGGCATCACCAATTGGAAAAAATGAATCAAATACAGCGGGAAGCACTGTTAGAGGAAATAAAAAAAGCAAACGAAAATCTTTGCGTATTACAAGAACAAGCCGATACCTTCTTGGCAGCTTGGGATGGAACTTGTCAAATGTTGTTATCACAGCCGCATCGTGCTTATTTTCTGCAGCATTGGATCCGTAAGGAATGCAATCTTTCTCTTTCGCAAGCAGCACAAAAAGATCTGCTAAGACGCATGAAGGATGGAAAAGCACAGTGGACACAGTCTTTAGATGTACATTGGGCATTAAAAAAGGAATATGAGCGGCTATCTGTGGATAAACTAGAGATGTGTGATTATTTGTACACATATGATGAGATATGTTATATGGAAACCCCTCATTTTATGCTGAGTGCCCATGGGGAAAAAATTGAAGGCATTACTTTGACAAAAGAAGATTTTCCGATTACGATTCGCCCTGTTCAAGCCGGCGATGCCATTCGTTTGCGTTTTGGGACAAAGAAGATTCATCGCTGGTTTGTAGATCGTCATATTCCGATGGATGAACGTCTATGCTGGCCGGTCATGGTCAATGCCAAGGGGGATGTGATATTTGTGCCGAAAATTGGGTGTGATGTTACACATTTCTCTAACAATCCTACCATATTTATGATAAAATAAAGATTGTTCTACATTGGGAGGATTTTGAAGTGATAGACGCAATAGATCGTATTTTAGTAAGTGAAGAAGAAATTGTAAAACGCAGTAAGGAATTAGGAAAACAAATTAGTGAAGATTACCAAAGAAAAGGAGTAACTCCGATCGTAGTTGGTTTATTGAAAGGAAGTGTCCCTTTTTTAGCGGAAATCATGAAACATATCGATTTAGATATCACAATCGATTTTATGGATGTATCCAGTTATGATGGCGCAGAATCTGTTGGAGATGTAAAGATCAATAAGGATTTAGATACATCCATAAAAGGAGAGTCTATCTTGTTGGTTGAAGATATCGTAGATACAGGACGGACCTTAAAAGAAGTAAAACAGCTGCTGTTTAATAAAGGAGCAGCAGAAGTGAAAATCGTATCGCTACTCGATAAGCCGGATCGTCGTGTGATTGAGATCCAGGCAGATTATGTCGGCTTTGAGATTCCAAATGAATTTGTGGTTGGTTATGGTTTGGATTATAACCAAATGTATCGTAATCTGCCATATATCGGTGTATTAAAACCGTCAGTTTACGAGAAAAAGTAAATTTGACTATTCGCCGCAGAGGAGGTTGAAATAATGAAAAAATGGATGAATTACCTGCCTTATGCCTTGGTGATTATCATTCTGGCTTCGCTGATCATTTTCAGCAATGATAGCCGGACAAAAAATTATGATTACTCAACATTTGTAAGTGAAGCAGAAACGATGAATTTCCAGCAATCCTCGCTTTCTGTAGGATCTACGGTCATTGATGTACAAGGTACGTATAAGGATAAAGATGGAGTTACACAAAGCTTTACGGTCAGCGTACCGAATACAGACGAAAATATTCAATGGCTGACAAAAATACTAGGTGAAGGAAAAATTGCAGTTACAGACCCTAATCGTGAAAATCAATTTATGAACATTATTGGAAGCCTGCTTCCAGTCTTGATCATGGTTGGTGTTTTTCTCTTTTTCTTCTCTAAGATGAATGCAGGCGGAAATAATAAGGCATTTGATTTTGCAAAATCAAGGGCGAAGATTCAATCAAATGTAAAAGTGCGCTTTAAGGATGTAGCCGGATGTGATGAGGAAAAAGAAGAAGTAAGAGAAATCATCGATTATTTAAAAAATCCAAAACAGTTTACGGATATGGGGGCACGTATTCCAAAGGGATTATTGATGGTGGGCCCTCCTGGTACAGGTAAGACTTTATTGGCGAAAGCAGTTGCCGGAGAAGCAGATGTTCCTTTCTTCTCCATCAGTGGATCTGATTTCGTAGAAATGTTTGTCGGTACTGGTGCCAGCCGTGTGCGCGATATGTTTAAAAAAGCACAGCAGGCAGCTCCTTGCATCGTGTTTATTGATGAAATCGATGCCGTTGGCCGTCAGCGCGGTGCCGGTATGGGCGGCGGCAATGATGAACGTGAGCAGACATTGAACCAATTATTGGTTGAAATGGATGGCATGGGCGAGAACAAAGGAATCGTGATCATTGCGGCAACGAACCGTCCGGACGTATTGGACCCGGCATTGTTGCGTAGTGGACGATTTGACCGTCAGATCACAGTCAACCTGCCGGATAAAAAAGGACGAGAAGCTATTTTGCGTGTACATGCGCGCAATAAGAAACTGTCAAAAGATATTTCATTAGAAAATTTGGCACAAAGAACACCGGGATTCTCGGGTGCTGATCTGGAAAATGTATTGAATGAAGGTGCCATCCTGGCAGTCCGCGATCACCGTAAGATGATTACGATGGATGATCTGGATGAAGCAATCGACCGCGTTATGATGGGACCGGCCAAAAAATCGAAAAAATACAATGAAGATGATAAACATCTGGTATCTTATCATGAAGCTGGGCATGCGGTGATCGGTATCAAGCTGGAAGATGCAGATATGGTACAAAAAGTAACGATCATTCCACGCGGGGATGCTGGCGGCTATAACTTGATGACACCGCGGGAAGAAAAGTATTTTCATCGCAAACGCGAGTACATGGCGCAAATTACAGGCCTGCTGGGCGGACGCGTAGCGGAAGAATTGGTCTTTGGCGAAATCAGCGCAGGTGCAGTCAATGATATCGAGAAGATTACAAAGATTGCGAAAAACATGGTTCGTGTATTTGGTATGTCGTCTTTAGGACCTATTCAATATGCAGACCCGCAAGGCAATGTGTTCTTGGGAAGGGATTACAATAACGGAAATAATTATTCTGCAGGTGTTGCGGCAGAAATTGATAAGGAAGTCCGCAAGATCGTAGATGAATGTTATGCTGACTGTAAGCGAATCCTTTCCGAAAACCGCGATTTATTAGATTTGATCGCAAATTCATTGTTTGAGGAAGAAACTTTGACAAAAGAACAGATCAATAATTTGGTGGAATATGGAACATTGACATCTCCGCAACAGCAGGAAGAACAAACAGAAGAAACGCAAGATGCTGCTGATATACAAACCAGTTCAGAAGAAGAAACGTCAACCGATGCTGAGGGTACAGAGGATGTGCCGACACAGCCGGAAGTTTCGCAAGATGAATTGGATGAAGCAGTAAAAGAGTTATCAAAAAAACAATAAGCAGGAGAAGCAGGACAGACGTCCTGCTTTCTATTTTCGTGGTAAAATAAATATGCACGGCATACGGAGTTATGCTATACTTGAAAAGCTCCAAAGGAGGGTGTTTTATGAAGGATTATTTGTTAAAAGCAGTCGCATGCGAGGAACATGTACGCATTTATATTTGTTCTTCTACACATCTTGTAGAAGAAGCAAGACAGCGCTTTGATTTATGGCCGACAGCTTCTGCCGCATTAGGCAGAACTTTGAGCGTTGGGTCCATGATGGGCAGTATGTTAAAAAGTGAAAAAGAACAATTGACTATCCGCATCAACGGCGGCGGTCCGATCGGTACCGTTTTAGTAGATGCTTATAGTGATGGTCATGTTCGTGGTTTTGTATCAAACCCGCATGTACATTATCAATACAATGATACTGGCAAATTGGCAGTAGGCATTGCCGTGGGCAAAGAAGGAACATTGGAAGTCATCAAGGATATGGGCATGAAAGAAAACTGGTCAGGAGCCGTTGCCTTGCAAAGCGGGGAGATAGGTGATGATTTCGCTTATTATTTTACAGTAAGCGAACAGACGCCAAGTGCTGTCAGCGTAGGAGTATTGGTGGATACAGATAACCATATCATTTCTGCTGGAGGAATGATCGTGCAAATGATGCCGGATGCTACGGAAGAAGATATTGCCTTCTGTGAAAAGGTACTGTCACAGTTAGCGCCGATGTCCACATTGATCAAAGAAAAAGACTCACTGGAAACGATACTGAAAGAGGCATTTCCGGATGTAAAGATCCTGTCGTCACAAGATATCTGCTTTAAATGTCATTGTTCAAAAGCAACGATGAAAAGAGTGTTGACTACATTGTCAAAAGAAGAGCGAAAAGCGATGATCGAAGAAGATCACGGTTGCGATATTACTTGCAATTTTTGTAATGAACATTACCATTTCAGTGAGGAGGAACTGCGTGAACTCGAAAAATTCATCGACACTTTCAGCAAGCAGTAGCTGGCAGATCAAGGATGTATCTATTCCTAATCGTTTAGTGATTGCGCCAATGGCGGGCGTTTCTAATATTGCATTTCGCAGTATCTGTAAACAGTTTGGTGCTGGGCTGGTCTGTGCAGAGATGGTCAGTGACAAAGCTTTATATTATGATAATGGAAAAACGTTGAATATGACCCAAGTGCTGGAAGAGGAACATCCTATGAGTCTGCAGATATTTGGACATGATATCGAAAGCATGGTATATGCTGCAAAGCTGTTGGATACGCAAACACAATGCGACATCATCGATATCAATATGGGGTGTCCTGTTAATAAAGTGATCAAAGCGCATGCAGGAAGTGCATTGATGCGAGAACCGGAATATGCGCGTTCTTTGGTCAAGGAAATCGTTCAAGCAGTAAAAAAACCAGTGACCGTAAAGTTTCGTTCAGGATTTGACAGTGAACATATCAATGCAGTGATGTTTGCGCAATATATGGAAGAAGCAGGGGCCAGTGCGATCTGTATCCATGGCCGCACTCGTGCACAGATGTATGAGGGAAAGGCTGATTGGAAGATCATTCAGCAGGTCAAACAGGCTGTTTCCGTTCCGGTGATCGGAAATGGAGATGTGCGCAGCGTGCAGGATATGCAGCGAATGTTTGATGAGACCGGTGTGGATGCTGTTGCGATTGGACGGGGCGTATTAGGAGATCCCTGGCTGATTCGCCAATGCGTGCATTACTTGAAGACTGGAGAACAGCTGCCAGAAGTGAGCTATCAAGAGCGCTTTGCTATCGCAAGAGAACATGCACATCGCCTCATTGATTTAAAAGGTGAAAATGTCGCAATGAAAGAGATGCGCGGACATGCCGCGTGGTATATAAAAGGATTGCCGGGAAGCCATCCGGTTAAAGAGCGTTTGGCCCGTGTTTCTACATATGCGCGATTCGATGAAATATTGACAGAATATGAAAAGCAAATACAGGCGCATGAAAGAGAAGTGTAGAATCCACACTTCTTTTTTATTGACAAAAAATCGTGGGGGGGGGGGGTATGATAGAAGCATCTTTCATGGTATGATGAGGACAATTGGGCGGAGGTCGTTATGCAATTAAGAATTGAACATTTACAAAAGAATTTTGAAGAAAAGAAAGTGCTGAAAGATATCCATTTTACTTTTTCACAAGGAAAGATCTATGGATTGCTTGGACGCAACGGAGCAGGCAAGACAACTTTGTTCAACTGTTTGAATCAGGATCTGATAATTGATGGAGGCTCTTTTTATTTAGAGGAGAAAGGACAAGTAATGCCGTTAACTATGGAACAAATTGGCTATGTGCTCTCCACCCCGCAAGTACCGGAGTTTCTAACAGCGAGGGAATTTTTAAAGTTTTTTATTGAAATTCATGCAGATCAGATATCGGATCTAAAATCAATCGATTCGTATTTTGATTTTATCAATATCGAGACGGAAGATCGAGATCGATTGTTAAAAGATTATTCGCATGGAATGAAAAACAAGATGCAGATGTTGATCAATATCATTGCTCATCCTAAAGTGCTGCTGCTGGATGAACCATTGACATCGCTGGATGTAGTTGTTGCAGAAGAAATGAAAGACATCTTGCGGGAATTGAAAAAAGACTGTATCTTGATCTTGTCTACGCATATCATGGAACTCGCATTAGATCTGTGTGATGAAATCGTAGTATTAAATCAAGGAACATTGACACAAATAGAGAAGATAGAGGATGAAGAAACTTTCCGTCACTCTATTTTATCTGCATTACGGGAGGAGTCACATGATTGATACATTTTGGATCTCTATGCGTTTACGCATTGCTTATCGTGTTAATACGATCCTATATTCATTGAAACAACTCCCTTTGATCAAACGGTTATTGCCAATCTCTTTATATGCTTCCAAAGGATTAAAGAGATTTGCTCTGATATGTTCGATCATCTGGGAATTTCTCTCCATGTTTTTGAATAATGGCTTGTACTTGTTTATCTGTGTGTTTCTTCCAATGCAATATTTTGCTTTTTCCTATGATGCATTTGCGCATATCTATTTGTTTTTGACCATTGCCGGAGCAGTTTGTAATTGTCGAGTTTTTGATCCCAGAAAAGATACTTATTATGCAATTATTTTGATGCGAATGAATGCCCGATCTTATTCTGTCACACAACACCTATATTCAATAGCTCGTGTATTTGTGGGAACACAGGCGTTTTTGTTGTTCTTGATTATACGATGGCAGGCACCTGTTTGGCTTGGTTTATTGCCTTTTGGCGTTGCCGGCGCAAAAACGATCAGTGTAGCTGTATCGCTCTATCACTATGAACAGAAAGGCATTGTACGCAATGAGAATTCCCCTGTCAAATGGGTGTGGGGCACGATTGCGATCTGTTTCTTTCTGGCTTATGGTGCTATTATACCTAAACTGTTTCTTCCCGCTTTCTGTATCATGACAGCGGCATCATGCAGTTTCGTATTTGGCTTATTCGTATTTCCTTATTTATGGAAGTTTGCTCATTATCGTTCTTTGGCTCAACAACTTTTTCAACAAAAGAATACGGCAGTACATGTAAGTTTGAATACGGTCACAAATGAAAATTATCAAAACAAGATCAGCGATGATCATTTGATTACAAGCAACAAGCATGGGTATGCTTATTTCAATGAGCTTTTTATTAAACGGCATCAACGGCTGTTGTGGCGTTATGCAAAGCGGATCTCATTGATTACTTTGCTTGTATGGCTGGTATTGTTTCTAGCGTTATTGTATTTTCCTCAAGCAAAAGCTGAAGGAAGAGATGTATTATTGGTGTATTTGCCATATTTGATTTTTTTGGTTTATTCGTTCCATTCAGGAAAATCTGTTGTGCAGGCAATGTTTCGCAATTGTGATCACAGTATGTTGACGTATTCGTTTTATCGAAGAAAAGAAACGATCCTGTCTTTGTTTCGGCTTCGTTTGTTTGCCGTCATTCGTATCAATTTATTGCCGGCCTTGATATTAGGGGCAGGATATGCCGGAATATTGCTTGTATGTGATCCAACCCTTGCATGGACTTCTCTGGTTGTCATCATCAGCGTGCTTGCATCCAGTGTATTATTCTCTATTCATTATTTAACTTGTTATTATTTGTTACAGCCGTATAATGCAGCAACAGAAACGAAAAGTGCTACCTATGGCATGGTTATGGGGATCACTTATATACTGTGCTTTGCATTTATCTATCTTCGTGTAGATGCATTCTTATTCGGTATCTTAATGATCGTATTCTCTTTTCTTTATGCGGTGATTGCTTATTATTTGATCGGCAAGCATGCTTCTAAGACCTTTCGCTTGCGGCACTAAGAGGTGGGCAATCACCTTTTTTTCTTGCATTTATGCGAAAAAACGTATAATAAAACTGTCAAAGACAGGGGCGCATTTTTAAAGAAAATGCTGAGATGAGCAAATCGCCGGTCCCTCATGACCTGATCTGGGTAATGCCAGCGTAGGGAGTCTGTATTTTTTTCAGTATCCTTACGCCTCGTTGATGGAGGTGTTTTTTTATGAACAAAAATGTAAAAGATCTGGTTTTTATGGCAATGTATGCTGCTTTATTTGCGGTGCTGGATGTGATTTCCAATTCGTTTATTCCTTTCTTAAAAATGCCTAATGGCGGAAGCATCGGTATTTCAACAGTTGTGTTGCTGGTCTGCAGTTACCATCTGGGATGGAAGAAAGCGATGATTTCCGGTGTTGTATCGGTATTGATTCAATTTGTAACAGGTCCAATGTATATGTCCAACTTACTAGGATTCTTCCTGGACTATTTATTTGCATTTTCAATTTACGGCATTGCAAGTTTGTTCCCGAATATTGGTTATTTTTATACAGGGGTGCTTATTACAAACTTTCTGCGTTTTGTTTCACACATGATTGGTGGAGTATTGGTATGGGAAACAACGTTATGGGGATCCATTATTTACAATGCACCATATATGATTGCTACTTGTATCGTAGGACTTATCCTTGTGCCGTTGATCGTTCAACGATTGCCAATCAAACATTAAAGCACAGAGTATTCTGTGTTTTTTATTGACTTTTGCTCATTCAAAAAGTATAGTATAGATATGTGTCTTGACACATATCTATACTAAGGGGGTTGTTTTATGAGTCAGTCAAAAAAGCACGTGCAGTTAATGTGCATTACAGCAATGTTGATTGCTATCGGCATTTTAATTCCTATGATCTCGCCAATCAAGATCTTGTTAGAGCCGATGTCTTTTACTTTAGGTTCCCATGTGGCAATCATGGCCGCAATGTTCGTTTCACCGATGACAGCATTAGGAGTTGCGCTTGGTACAACCGTTGGTTTCTATCTGGCAGGGTTTACGCTGCCTGTTGTATTGCGGGCACTTACCCATGTTATCTGGGCGTATGGAGGAGCACTTTACTTACAAAAACATCCGGATCTTTTTCATAGTCCGTGGAAGATCGTTGTGTTTAATTTTGTGATCGGTGTCGTTCATGCGGTATGCGAGGTGTTGATCGTATTCCCGATGTATGGAGGCTATGATGCATCTTCTTTATTTTATTTATTGTTTGTATTGGTAGGGATTGGATCGCTTGTACACAGCATGGTTGATTTCACCATTTCCTTGCTCGCTTGGAAAGTAATCGCGAAAAGCAGCGCTATGCAAAATTTAGCGGTGATCAAAGAAGTGTATCTTTCCCCAAATCACTAACAACATGGTAATATCAGCAATATAAGCTTTGTCAATGTGAAAAAAGGCAAAGCTTTTTTTGTTTAAAGATGCATATATTGATCTATCCTAATAGTGCATGTGTATTCGAAATATAAAAATCAAAATAGGCATACAGTTGGAAAGTTTAGTAATTTCAAACAAAAAATTTAATAATATTGAAATTTATATTGCAATTGCAATGACAGCGTGTATAATATTCTTGTTTGGTTTTATTGAACGAAAAGTTTAGGATTACAAAACAAGGAGGTGCGTGCAATGGATATAGGAAAGAAGATCAAAGAGCTTCGTCTTTCCAATGATCTGACATTGGAAGAACTGGCAAGCCGCAGCGAGCTGACCAAAGGATTTCTTTCACAGGTAGAACGCAATCTTACCAGTCCCAGTATCTCGACTTTGGAAGATATACTGGAAGCACTAGGTACGGATCTTTCCCATTTTTTTCAGCAGGAAAAACAACAGAAGATCGTGTTTCATACTTCTGATTTTTTTGAGGATGAGCGTGATGAATATAAGATCGAATGGATCGTTCCCAATGCACAGAAAAATGACATGGAGCCTATCCTATTGACTTTGCGTCCAGGGGCAAAAAGCATGGAGATGTCAAGCCACAGTGGAGAAGAGTTTGGGTATGTGCTCAAAGGAAGCATCTTATTAGTAAAAGGGAATCGAAGTTATCGTATCAAAGCGAAAGAAACCTTCTATATCGAAGGGACCGAAAGCCATTATTTAAGTAATCCGGGCAGTGTAGAAGCAAGAATCCTATGGATCACGACACCGCCGATGTTTTAGGGGAGGAAGGAAGCATGGAACAGAAAAAACTGATTCAGTTTCGAAATATCGTGAAAGATTTCGATGGCCAGATCGTGCTGAAAGGCATTAATTTAGACATTTATGAAAATGAGTTTGTTACGTTGTTAGGCCCAAGCGGATGTGGAAAAACAACGCTGCTTCGTATATTAGGCGGTTTTCTAGAGGCAAATGAAGGTGCGATCATCTTTGATGGCGAAGATATTGCGAAAGTGCCGCCGCATAAAAGAGAATTAAATACTGTATTCCAAAAATATGCATTATTTCCACATATGAGCGTATATCAGAATATTGCATTTGGCTTGAAGATCAAAAAAATGAGCAAAGATGTCATCGAGCAAAAAGTCATGAAAATGTTAAAACTGATTGGCTTGGAAGGATATGAGGATAAAAATGTAACTTTATTGAGTGGAGGACAACAACAGCGTGTGGCAATCGCACGTGCCCTTGTCAATGAACCAAAAGTGCTGTTGCTGGATGAACCATTAGGAGCATTGGATCTGAAATTGCGAAAAGAAATGCAGTATGAATTAAAACGCATTCAGCAAGAGGTCGGCATCACTTTTATCTATGTTACGCATGATCAGGAAGAAGCATTGACAATGTCCGACAAAATCGTTGTCATGAAAGATGGAGAAATCCAGCAGGCCGGCAGTCCGCGAGAAATATACAATGAACCTATCAATCGCTATGTTGCCAACTTTATCGGCGAAAGCAATATCATTTCAGGTGTGATGCTGGAAGATTACAAGGTGAAATTTGATGATATCGTATTTGATTGTGTAGATCGTGACTTTAAACAGAATGAACCGGTAGATGTTGTCATTCGACCGGAGGATATTGATATCGTTGAGGTTGATAAAGGCAAATTAACAGGTGAAGTGCTGAGCGTATTGTTTAAAGGCGTGCATTATGAGGTCATGGTAGAAACGCTGCCGGGTACTTCGGTTACGGTCAACATGCATGTGATCCGCAATCAGGATGTAACAGGCGACAATGGGAAAGAAAAAATCAGCGCTAATGATTTTTATGTGGATATTGAAGATCTAAAAGATCTGGATGATAAAGAAATCGTTGCACGTGCAGATGCACAGGCTTGGGATCCAGAAACAGATGAATATATTTCCATCTCGAAGATTGAATATGATCTGAAAGAGGAATTGGGACAATACCCGGTTACCTTCTCCACTTCCGCAGGAACTAGTGTGCAAAGACGGATCTTTGTTGTAAACCAACCATTCGTAAAGAATGAGCGGGCGAATGAAGCAGTAATGGCGTTTAACTTCTTTAAAACGGTAGACGAGATCAAAGAATCCGTTGCTTTGGACACAGACCTGAAGACATGGGCCAATGCACAAGGATGGAAATTGAGTGATGAAAGTCAATCCATCGATATCAATGTTGATTATGATTTTGATGATGAAAATATAAGCGAAGGTGTTTATCAGATCACGTTCTCTACAACAGGACGTGAGTTCAAGATACATACAACGGATTATGTAGAAGAAGGCAAAGAGGTCGGCTTGACTTTCTTCCCAGAAGATATCCATGTAATGGAGAAGATGGGATTCTGATGAAACGATTTTCTCAGTTAGCTGCTCCATATGTGATCTGGACAATTTTAATGATCTTGCTGCCAATGCTGCTGATCCTCTTTTATGCATTGACGGACAGCGGCAATGGCATTGTGAACTTTACTTTCACTTTTGATCATTTTATTCGTTTTTTTACCGACCAAGATTTTTTATTGATTTTATGGCGTTCTTTGGTGATTGCTTTTAAGACAACGGTGATCTGTGTCTTGTTAGGCTATCCAATTGCTTATTTTATCGCACGCAGTTCAGATCGCATGCGCAATATCCTGGTTTTAGCTATCACGCTGCCAACATGGATCAATATGCTGGTTCGTACATATGCATGGATCGGTTTATTGACGAAAGGCGGTGTGGTTTCCAGTATCCTAAGCTTTTTTGGAATGGGTGATACAGAGTTGCTTTATAGCGAAGGAGCTGTGCTGATCGGCATGGTTTATAACTTCATTCCTTTTATGATCTTGCAGATCAATACTTCTTTATGCAAGATGGACAATTCGCTGTTAGAGGCAAGTGCGGATCTGGGGGCAAATAAAGTGCAGACATTTTTGCGCGTCACCTTTCCACTTTCTCTTTCAGGTGTCATCAGCGGAATTGCATTGGTATTCTTACCGGCTGTCAGCTCTTTCTTCATTCCTAAATTATTAGGCGGCGGTTCTTTCTTCTTGATAGGTAATGTCATTGAAAATCAATTCATTACAGTAGGAGAATGGAATTTTGGTTCTGCCATTTCGATGATCATGGCAGTGATCATGATGCTCTGCATGTATCTGATCCGCCGTGTAGATGAGCATAATACGGGAGGAGGGAAGAAACGCGCATGAAAAAAAATAATCGTGTAGTTGGAAAAGTGCTGATGGCACTGATTCTGCTGTTCTTCTATCTTCCAATTGTCTTTATGGTGATCTTCTCTTTTAACTCAGGGAGATCATTAACGAATTTTGAAGGCTTCAGCTTCATCTGGTATGAACGCATGTATCACAATCGGGATATGATGCAGTCATTGTACACGACGATCAGCATCGCTTTGATTGCGACGATCGTGTCCACCTTGTTAGGTACGATCAGTGCAATCGGCCTTTCTAAAAGCCGGAAATTTTTACGTAAGCTGGTCATGCAGCTCAATGACTTTCCAATCATGAATCCAGAAATTGTTACTGCAATTGGATTAATGCTGTTATTTATCACATTTCATATTGAACGTGGATATTTAACGATGTTATTAGCACATATAGCATTCTGTACACCGTATGTTATCTTAAGTGTCATGCCAAAGATCCGTTCTTTGGATCCTAATTTAGCAGATGCTGCCATGGATCTAGGGGCAACACCTTGGCAGGCATTAACAAAGGTATTGGTACCGCAGATCATGCCGGGTATCGTTTCCGGAGCTTTGATCGCATTTACAATGTCATTTGACGATTTCATCATCTCTTACTTCGTTACAGGAGGAGGAGTCAAAAACTTGAGCATCATGGTCTATACCATGAGCAAGCGGGTGAACCCGAGCATCAATGCAATATCTACTTTAGTAGTAGTATTGATAACGGTAGTCCTTGTGATTATCAATGTAATACCGATCATTCGGCAAAGAAGGGAGAAAAGACATGAAAAAATTGTTGACTAGTGCACTAGCAGGGGCAATGGTGCTGACTATGAGCGGATGCGGAAGCTCAGGTGGAGGAGATCGTCCATTTGAAGGACAAACACTGCACCTATACAATTGGGGCGAATACATGGGCGAAAACTTAATTTCTGGATTTGAACAGGAAACAGGAGCAACGGTCAAAGTAGACTATTTTGATTCAAATGAACAGATGTACATTAAAGTAGCAAATGGAGAATCATTTGATGTGCTGGTGCCAAGTGACTATATGATCGAACGCCTGATTCAGGAAGATTTGTTACAACCGCTGGACAAAAGTAAATTGTCGAATTTAGATCAGCTATATGATGGCGTTATGGGATTATCATATGATCCGGAAAATGAGTACTCTGTTCCATATTTCTGGGGAACAGTTGGTATCGTATATGATAAAACAAAAGTAGATGAAGCTGATCTTGAAAAAGAAGGATTTAATATCTTCTTAGATACAAAGTATAAAGGGGATATTTACTTATATGATTCAGAGCGTGACAGTTTTATGATGGCGTTAAAAGCATTAGGCTATTCTATGAATACGACCAACCGGGATGAGCTGAATGAAGCATATGAGTGGTTATTGCAATGTGTAGAAACAATGGAACCAGAAATCGTAACCGATGAGATCATCGATAACATGGCGCAAGGCAGAAAAGCACTTGGATTGATTTATTCTGGGGATGCAGCTTACGTTATGAGCGAGAATGAAAATATGGGATTCTATATGCCGGAAACAGGTACAAACTTGTGGACAGATGCAATGGTCATTCCTAAGAATGCGGAAAATCCAGAATTAGCACATGCATTTATTGATTATGTCTGTACATATGATGCCGCAATGGATAACTCCAGTTATGTAGGATACACTTCTCCAAATAAGGAAGTAATGGATGAACTAAGCGGTGAAGGCGGTATGTATGAAGGAATCAATGCCTATATCCCACGTACGGATAACAAGAATGATGAAGTGTTCAAATATGATGCAGAAACACGTACGATCATTGCCGAACTCTTCAGTAAAGTAAAAGTTGCTGCAAGCAATGCTTAACGTGAAATCCATTTGTCTTTGTATAGACAAGTGGATTTTTTACTATTCATAGAATTGTGAATAGGCATCTTTGGTTTGTTGAGCATCAAAGATGCAAGCTAAACAAATATATATCATGCGTGTAGAGAATACAGGAAATTTATGCATAGAATCACGATAACAATAAAAGGAATAATTCCTATTTAATTCAGGAATTATTCCTTTTGATCTACGAATACTTAAATTGTGTTCATTTCATATTAGAGTACTTTTTATTTTCGATATACATTATTCCCTTGTGCATCAATGGCAACCGTTACAGGGAAATCTTCAACTTCTAATTTTGTGATGGCTTCGGCACCAAGATCTTCAAATGCAACTGGTTCCACTTTTTTTACACATTTTCCTAATAATGCACCTGCTCCGCCGATTGCGACCAAATAAAGAGAATGATTTCGAATGCAGGCATCTGTAACGGGTTGTGTACGATAGCCTTTGCCGATCGTTGCGGCCAAACCTAGATCATATAAGCGGGGCGCATAGGCATCCATACGCATGCTGGTCGTTGGACCGGCACTTCCATAAATATGTCCTGGAGGGGCAGGTGTGGGACCTACATAATAAATGACTTGGTCTTGCAAAGGAAGCGGCAAGGGCTTTCCTTGGTCTAGTAAATCGTTTAACCGTTTATGAGCTGCATCTCTTGCTGTATAGATCGTTCCAGTCAATAAAAGGAGATCCCCAGCTTTGAGCTGCATTCTTTCTTCCATAGAAAGAGGTAATTGCATATGTTTCATTATAATACCTCCTTTGCATGCCGTGTTACATGACAGGAAATATTGACCGCACAAGGCAAACCGGCAATATGTGTTGGGAATTGTTCGACATTGATACGAAAAACGGTCGTATTTCCACCCATCCCTTGCGGTCCGATACCAAGTTTATTTGCTTCTGCAAGCAATTCTTCTTCCAGTTGCGCATAACGAGGATCTGGGTTATGCAAGTCTGCACGCAGTGTTGCTTTTTTTGCCAGCATAGCTGCATAGTCAAATGTACCTCCGATACCAACACCTACGACCATCGGAGGACATGCATTTGGACCTGCCTGACGTATGGCATTGATTACTGTTTCTTTTACGCCCTGTATTCCTTGTGCAGGCTTTAACATAGTGATCGTAGACATATTTTCACTGCCAAATCCTTTTGCGCCTACTAAAATTTCTACATGTTCACCTTCTATGATATTAGTATAAAGGATCGCAGGAGTATTATCTTTGGTATTGATGCGGTCAAACAAAGGATCATCAACGACAGATTTACGCAAGTATCCTTTCTGGTAGCCAAGAGCAACGCCTTTATTTACTGCTTTTGAAAGGGAACCATCAACAAAGTGAACATCTTGACCAATACTGAGGAAAACGATTGCCATGCCCGTATCCTGGCAAATAGGCAATTTTTCTTCTTTTGCGATTGCAGCATTCTTTAATAAGAACTGCAGCGTAGATTGAGCAATCGGATGTGTTTCGGTTTCTGCTGCTTGTTGCATGCATGTCTGGATATCCTCTGGATAAACGACATTGATCTTCATGACCATCTGGGCAATGATATCGCGTATTTGATTTACCGAAATTTCTCTCATTTCTTTTCTCCTGCTGCTTTCATGACAGCTTGTGCAACAGCTTGCACTACTTTTTTATTAAAAGCATCGGGAATGATATATTCTTCATTTAGTTCTTCATCTGAAACGATGGATGCAATCGCTTTTGCGGCGGCAATCTTCATCTCTTCAGTAATGTCTTTGGCACGCGCATCTAATGCACCGCGGAAAATGCCTGGGAAAACTAGTACATTATTGATCTGATTTGGAAAATCGCTGCGTCCTGTCGCAACAATGCGTGCTCCGCCTTTTTTTGCTTCATCCGGCATGATTTCCGGAACAGGGTTGGCCATTGCAAAGACGATTGCATCTGAATGCATTGTTGCTATCATTTCGCTTGTTACGATATTTGGCGCACTGACACCGATAAAAACATCTCTTTCTTTTATCGCATCACGCAGATCACCTCGCAGATGTTCTTGATTTGTCTTTTTTGCCATTTCTTTTTGGGCATCATTCATCCAGTCTTCCCCTTCACATAAAATACCAAGACGATCGACCATAATGATGTTTTTTGCTCCGATTTCCATTAATAAGGTCGCAATGCTGATTCCTGCACTGCCTGCACCATTGATGACAAAACGTGCTGAGGCAATCTCTTTTTTTACTAGGCGAAGAGCATTTAAGATCCCTGCGCTGACCACGATGGCTGTGCCGTGCTGATCATCGTGAAAAACAGGGATATCCAATTCTTTTCTTAGGCGCTGTTCGATCTCAAAGCATCTAGGTGCACTGATATCTTCTAGATTGATGCCTCCAAAAGTAGGTGCTAGATATTTGACGGTTTTAATGATCTCTTCACTGTCCTGTGTATCCAAACAGATTGGAAAAGCATCGATATCAGCAAATTCTTTGAATAAGATTGCTTTTCCTTCCATTACAGGCATGGCTGCTTTTGGGCCGATGTTTCCCAATCCCAATACGGCGCTGCCATCGGATACAACGGCTACTAGATTGCCTTTTGCACTGTAGCGATATACTTCTTCTTCATTAGCGTGGATCTCCCGACATGGTTGTGCAACACCGGGAGTATAAGCAAGCGAGAGGTCCTGCATCGTTTCTACCTTTACTTTTGATTCCACACGGATCTTTCCATGATGTTCTTCGTGTAATTTTAATGATTGTTCATATACGTCTGCCATTCTATCTTCCTCCATTGATTACTGGTTTATTATACCACGAATGTAAAATAATCTGTCATAGACACTGGTTTTCCAATCAAAATTATATTTTATTTTGAAAAGATGATTGGATTTCTTGCGTGAGGAATAGAAAATCAATATAATGAAACGGGAATAAAGAGGGGTTATGGATATGGAAGTTTCATTACAGATGTTTTTGATTGTCTGTCCATTTGTTTTTTTAGCTGGTTTGGTAGATTCGATAGCAGGCGGTGGCGGTTTGATCTCGCTCCCTGCTTATTTCTTGTCCGGCCTGCCTGCCCATATGGCGATTGCGACCAACAAGCTGTCTTCTTCGGTGGGAACATTGGTATCCTCTGTTCGTTTTTATCGCAAACGATTAGTGGAAGTAGATACAGCTCTCATTGGTGTGGGTTGCGCATTGCTAGGTGCCGCAATCGGATCGAATGTATCTTTGTTAGCAAGTGAAGATATCATTCGCATCATTTTATTGCCGTTATTGCCTTTTGTTGCATGGCATGTATTGCGCGGAAAAGGCCTGCAGGAGCGTGAATCGGAAATCGATCTGCCAAAACGACATGTGTATAAAGTCGTTGCACTGAGTTCGTTTGTTGTCGGCATCTATGATGGATTTTATGGACCTGGGACGGGAACATTTTTAATTTTGTTATTTACGACATTTGCCGGTATGCGTGTTGCTACAGCTAACGGTAACAGTAAATTTATAAATTTGGCAAGCAATGTCATGTCTTTGCTTGTTTTTCTGATCAATGGACAGATTGTGTTTACTTTAGGAATTGCCGCAGCTATTTGCAGCATTGCGGGAAATTATATTGGCAGCACATTGGTGATGAAAAGAGGAATTCGCATTGTGCGTCCATTGATCATTGTTGTCCTGGTGATTTTGTTTATCAAGATCATTACAGAAATGCTGTAGGGAAGGAGCAAAACTTTATGGCAAAGGTAATGATCTTGTGTGGAAAAGTGGCTGCGGGCAAAACTACGTTTGCACAACAATATAGTGATGATCAACAAACGGTCATTTTGTCTATTGATGATCTGGCAATACGATTACAAGATCATTGTCAAGGACCGCAGGCATTGCAAGCTTTAGAGAGAAATATTCGTGCTTATGATTGTCTGCTGATGCAGCAGCTGATCAATAAGGGAATGAATTGTATCTTAGATCATGGTCATTGGAGCAGGGAATCGCGTAAAGAAGTCATTCAATTTTGTAAAGCACATAAAATAAATTATGAGCTTATCTGGCTGCGTTGTCCAAAATGGATTCGCTTACAGCGGTTGCAGAAAAGAAATGAAACGTTAGTAAAAAAACATGAGAAGGGATATCTCATCGATCAAGAAAAACTAGAACGTTTCGATCAATGGTTCGAAGAACTAACGGAAGAAGAAAAGTCTCATACAAGATGCTTATATTTTGATGAAAAAAGTGGAAAGCTAATAGAAAAGAAACTCTAAGAAGAAACAAGTCTCTCTTAGAGTTTCTTTTTTTAAATCTTGATGACACTGGCTAAACCGCCTAGTGCGCTTTCTTTTAATTCAATTGGCAATTTCATTCCTGTTTTGTTCATAGTTTCTACGACCATATCAAAACTAACTCGATTTTTATGTACTTTTCGTAAATGTTTTGCCAAGACGGCAGCATCAATGGCCCGCAGAGAACAAACAGCGTTTCGTTCGATGCATGGAATCATGACATAACCTCCTACCGGATCACATGTTAAACCTAGGTGATGCTCGATTCCCATTTCTGCCGCATACTCAATTTGTTCCATACTGAGCCCCATTAAGTAAGCAACCATGGCAGCTCCCATGGAACAGGCAGCACCTACCTCTGCCTGACAGCCGCCTTGTGCACCTGAAATTGTTGCATTGTATTTGATCAGATTGCCAATCAAACCAGCAATCTTTAATCCATTGACCAGCTGTTCTCTTTGCATTTTACAATCATAGTAATAATAATACAAAAGAGATGGAAGCAGGCCGCTGCTGCCTAAGGTTGGTGCAGTGACTGTCATTCCCCCAGCAGCATTCTCCTCGCTGGCGGCATATGCATAGGCACTTAATAAAAGTTTTTCCTTTTCAGATCCGTCACAGGAAATGGCTTCTGTTAATAAGGAGCGGGCGATCCGTTCCATTTTTAGTTTGCCGGGCAGGATCCCTGTGGCATTCAGGCCGGTATCCACCGTTTTACACATCTGAATGAGAATCTCATTGAGATATGTATTGATTTCTTCACCTTCCATCTCATCAACATATTGACAGTAATCCATTTGTTTTTCTTTGCAGTAGGCGTTGATTTCGTCTAATGAGTGATGAGGGTAGATATGATTTCCTTCTTTGCTTTCTTCCCCTTTGATCACAATGGCACCGCCGCCGATTGAATAAACGATCATTTCCTTTAATAGATTATTATCGGCATCATATGCGCATAACTTTAATGTGTTTGGATGTGGCATGGTGTCTGTTGTATTCATGATGATCTGACATGGTTTTGGCACAAATGTTTTTTGGATGATAACATCACTTAAATGGCCTTTTCCAGTTAAGGCAAGCGATCCATATAAGGTAACACAAAAATGATCTGCTGAAGGAACACGCTGCAGCATTTCTAAGCAGGCGCGTTGAGGTCCCATTGTATGTGAACTGGAAGGGCCAGGTCCAATGCGAAATAACTCTTTTAATGAATTCATATAAATTTTTCTCCTTGATTTTTCCCCTCTTAGTGTATCGCAAATAGAGGAAAAAAAACAGATAGGGATGAAAAAAGGAAGAAATATCATGGACAGGTGAAAAAGTGGTGAACGACTTACAAAAATGAAATAAAATTATCATAAGTAGGTAGGTAAAAATGAGGGGCTCTATGCTATAATAGGATAGAATCAGAATGTGGTTAGCAGAAAGCGGGTGATTGTTGGAAATACGCAAAAGCAGAGTACACATTAGAAATGACGGTAATAGGAAGGGGGATTTTCGGTTATGGCAAGAAAAATGTCGAATACCGGTCAGACACGAATCAGACGGAATTTGGAAGCAATCATGCCATTAACCAAACAGATTTTTTCCCTGCTGAAATATTATGTCATTGGTGTCGCAATCATTTTGATTATTACAAACTTTATTGCGAAACCGGTTGTTGTACGCGGCTCTAGTATGAATCCAACGCTCAACAACTTTGATATCTGTATTTCCAATCGTCTTTCGATAGTTTTGGGTGGTTCTATTGATCGCTTTGATATTGTGGTAGCACAAAGCGAAGAAGGTGAGATCGTAAAACGGGTCGTTGGGATCCCAGGCGATGTCATTAGTTATCAAGATGGGGTATTAACTGTAAATGGAACAACGGTTATTGAGGATTATATCATCGATGAACCAACCAAACATCATGCAGACATGGATTTTTATGAGGTGAAGTTAGGCGTCGATGAATATTTTTTGATGGGAGATAACCGGACAGGATCAACTGATTCCCGTTATTTTGGACCTTTTCATCGAAGTGAAATTATATCTAAGGATATGCTAGTTCTTTTCCCGTTTAATCGAATCAAACTGGTATAGGACATTGAGGAGTGAGTAGAATGCGTAAAGTAGGGATTGATTTAGGTACGACTAATTTACTGATCTGTGTGGATAATGAAGGGGTCATTGTGGATGAACCTTCTGTCTTGACAGTTGATGCGCAAACAAAAAAATGCATAGCTGCAGGAAAAGAAGCAAAAGAAATGTTAGGACGTACACCGGGCAGCATGATCAGTATTCGTCCATTAAAAGATGGGGTCATTGCTGATTTTGAAGCAACAGAGATGTTGCTGAATTATTTTTTCAAACAGTGCAATTTACAAGGTATGTTTCGAAAAAATATTATCCTGATTTGTCATCCGACGAATATTACAACAGTAGAGAAAAATGCTATACGAGATTGTGCCTATCGTGCAGGAGCAAAACGTGTCTATTTGGAAGAAGAGCCAAAAGTTGCAGCTGTTGGAGCGGGATTAGATATCGGCAGAGCCTGCGGCAGCATGGTACTAGATATCGGTGGAGGAACCAGTGACATTGCCGTTCTTTCATTGGGCGATATCGTATGTTCTACATCACTGAAAGTAGCTGGAAATCGCTTTACGCAATTGATCATGGATTATTTGCGTAAATATCGGAAATTGGCAATTGGTGAACAAATGGCGGAAGAAGTAAAGATCCGCATCGGCTCGGCATTGCCGATGGAAGAACCGTTGACAATGAAAGTAAGCGGATTGGCATTAGACAGCGGTCTACCAATTTCCATTGAGGTAAACTCAAATGAAATTGAATCTGCTTTGCGTGGCGCTGTTGATGAAATCGTACGTGCAGTACGCACAGTATTGGAAATTACACCGCCGGAATTAGCAGCAGATATCGTACAATGCGGTATCGTGATGACAGGGGGAGGTTCCTTGTTGAAGAATTTTGATGTCCGTTTGCGTAACGAATTAAAAATTCCTGTATTTGTTGCAGAAAATGCATTGCATTGTGTAGTAGACGGCTGCAGCATCATGCTGGAACAATTACATTAAAAAAATGATAGTTACCCTCTTTGCTGGATATATAAAGCTAGCAGAGAGGGTTTTTATTTTGAATAATTATCTTAAACACGGCAATTTGAAACTTAAATGCTGTTTCATAAAGAGAATGATCAAAAAAGGCCTGACTTAAGTCAGGCCTGATGAAGCATTCCATAAAAATGACTGTTTTTACATGCTGTTTCTAATTCTTATTCATCTTCATCTAACATGTGTTGGAAATTGCGTAATTGCTCGTGATCAGCCATAGCAGCTAATGCGCCAGCGATCGTAGTCGTGTGGGCAGCATATAAATTTGCAAATTCTAAATGATGCTTCATTGATTCTAATGAAATCTCTTCCAGATTGTCTGTTCCTTCCTTCAACAGACAGTATAAGAATGCACCAATGAAAGAATCACCAGCTCCGGTCGTATCAACCACTTGTACTTGATGCCCTTTCGCAGAAATATGATCGTTCTTGCGATATAGGGTGGCTCCATCTTTTCCTTGTGTATAGACCACGCATTTGCAGCGATGGGAGAACAGCATTGGCAATGCTTCTTCAATTGTCTTTTTTCCTGTGATAAACTCTAGTTCTTCATCAGATAATTTAATGATGTCTGCATAAGGCAGAAACTCTTGTATCGTATGGTAAAGTGCATCTTGATCTTCCCATAAAGAGAAACGCAAATTTGGATCAAAGCTAATGAGCACCCCTTTTTTCATCGCGAGATCTAATAATGCTTGATGTGCTTTTTTCATTGGAGATTCCACTAAGGATACGCTGCAAAAGTGAACCATCCCGCAGTCATCTAATAAATCTTCGGTAATATTATTTGGATCATATTGCAGGTCTGCTGCTGTGCGGCGATAGAATTTAAAATCACGGTTGCCGTCTTCACGTAATGACACAAAAGAAAGAGAAGTGTCATATTCTGCTGTCTGCAGAATATGGGATGTGTCAATACCGCTTTCTTTTAATGATTGGATGATATGGTCGCCAAATGCATCTTTTCCTAACTGAGTGAGTACCATTGCAGGAACTCCCAGTTTAGCAACGGCACCAGCCACATTGGCAGGTGCACCGCCAGCAACGCGGCGAAATCCTTCTACATCTTTTAAATCACAACCTTTTCGCTCAGGAATAAAATCAATTAATGCCTCACCAATAACACAAAGTTTCTGTTTCATGGAATGCCTCCTTTATTTGACTTGATGTGCAGTTAGAGGATAGAGTGTAATCTTTGTATCCCCTTCTTTTGTATTTAGTGTAACACATCTTGGACGTGTTGGATAAATTCTTGTCGTAAAAACTTCACTGCCGTCATTGAGAAATATTTCTAATGAGGAAGTATCTGAGAAAATACGCATATTGTTTAATGAATCGAGATAGACACTGCGGGTAGTGCGCTTGTAACCGCATTTTGTGATATCAAGAGTGAACAAGTGATCTTGATAAGTAATCTGTATTTCTTCATTCAAAGAAAGGGTCATCTGTTCACATTCCTGGAACAATGCTTCTAATTCATAGCATTCGCCATCGTATTGTCTTTCACATAAACTTTTTGCATTAAAATGCAGTGTTTCTTTACGCAATACTTTTAATTCACTCAATGGCTGTTGAAATAATTTGCCGTCTTTCCAGTGCAATTCGCGGGGAATCGTCAGCGCATGCTGCCATCCGTCTTCCGTTGTCGGATTTGTATAATCCGCATCCGGAATGCCCATCCAGCCAATCAGGATCCGTCTTCCCTGTTCGTCTTGGAAAGACTGCGGTGCATAGAAATCAAAACCGCGATCTAACTGATGAATCTGTGAAATGCGAAGGGAATCTTTTATTGTACCATCTACCTGCATCCAAACAGTAGAATGCACATTGGCATAATCCACGCCTTGCGTATCTACTCCTTGCGGGCAAGTAATCAGTATTTTTTGTCCTTCTAATTCAAAGAGATCCGGACATTCCCACATATAGCCAAACGGCTCGTCGCTTTGCAAACTGCGTACATACTGCCAATGATTCAGATCTTGGGAAGCAAAGAGCAAGATCGCACCATGATCTTTCATATCGCGGGCACCTTGTACCATATAGAATATTCCGTCTTCTTCTATTATTTTGGGATCGCGAATATGCTGTGTAAACCCTTTTGGATAATCTTGCATGCCCATGACCAGCTGCTTTTCATCAAAGTGGACACCGTCTTTGCTTGTTAAATGAATCGTATTGGCAACACGTCCATTGTGAATGTAATCATAGTCATCACGATCAAACAGTTTGATATTGCCTGTATAAAAGTAATGAATCGTATCTCCTTGAATAAAAGCTGAACCTGAATAAGCGCCGTGTGTATCTAATTCACTGTCCGGGAATAAAAATGGTTCCTGTTCTTCATAATGAATAAAATCTTTTGTAGTAACATGCTGCCAGAGTTTTAGTTCTCCTCTGACATCAAAAGGATCATACTGGTAATAAATGTGATAGGTACCTTTCAATTGGCAAAGCCCGTTTGGATCATTTAACCAGCCGATCTTTGGCATTAAGTGATAATGCAATCGTCTTGGATCTTTGCTTACTTCTTCAATTTCTTGTTGATGTGCGGCAATCCATTGTTCATATTCTTCTTTATAAACGGGATGGTATTTTTTAATCATTTGCTTTCTTCCTAACTGTGATGGCTGGTGCATCAAAACCAGCGGCTTCATGTTCATGTATTTCTATATCATATTGATCACTATTGGTAATGATCATCATCGTTTGATCGCTGTTGCCGGCAGCCTTGATCTTCTCGCTGTCGAAGCGGATCAGAGGTGTGTGCGCGTGTACATGTTCCCCTTGCGATACAAGTGTTTCAAATCCTTCCCCTTCCATATTCACGGTATCGATACCGCAATGGATCATAATTTCTACTCCTTGATCACTGACAAGACCCAGCGCGTGTTTGGTTGGAAACGTAAAGGCAATTTTGCCATCGCATGGCGCATAGATCATGTTGTCTGTTGGATCGATGCAGACACCTTTGCCCATGCCCCCGCTTGCAAATGCTGCATCGCTTGATTTCGTAACATCTTGTACTTTACCGTTGACTGCGCTCAATAAAACCAACGGCTGTTCTTCATCGATAACAGGTGTTTCTTCTTTCTTTGATTGTTTCTTCTCAGTCTGGCTGCTTTCTTCTATTTTATTCCAGAAGAATAAAGTTACGATAGCAGATGTCAGCATAGATAATAGCAATCCGATTCCAAACATTGCCCAATCCTGCGGCAAAACAGAGATGAAACCAGGCAATCCGGCAGCACCTAATGCCTGTGCCAAGATATGGAACAAGGCACACCATGCGCTGCCGACTGCAGATCCTGCCATGGCAGCATAAAATGGATAACGAAGCTTTAAAGTGACACCAAACATCGCCGGTTCTGTGATACCTAATAAAGCACTGACTCCAGCGGCACTACAGATAGATTTTAACTTCACATCTTTGGTTTTAAAGAGAACGGCCAATACAGCAGCACCTTGCGCAACATTGTTCATGGAAGCTGTGATAAAGATGAAACTTCCGCCAGTGACAGCGATGGAAGCTAATAACTGTGTTTCGATCGGTATGAAAGAATGATGCATGCCAGTCAAAGTGATCGGAGCATAGACTAAGCCGAATAAACCGCCGCCAATTGGACCTAATGTGTTATACAGCCATGTAATGCCATCCGCCAAGATGTTGCCGGCACCGCGTAATACTGGACCAACAAACAAGAAGGTGATGAATGCAGTAACCATGATGGACAATAACGGCGTAGTCAAATTATCTAACCAGGTAGGTGTTACTTTATGCAAACGTTTTTCAATATTTGCCAAGATCCAGGAAACCGCAAGTACTGGCAAGACAGTTCCTTGATAACCGACAGCCTGCACACTGAGACCAAATAAATTCCAGGTAGGGACTTCTACACCGGTACCAAGCGAATAGGCATTTAACAGGTCAGGATGGACCATGATCATTCCCATCGCAGCACCTAAATAAGGGTTGCCTCCAAAACGCTTTGTAGCAGAGAAGCCGATCAATACAGGCAGGAAAGTAAATGGCGCATTGGCAAAAATATTAATAGCACTTGCCAAGTCGCGAAACTGCGGAAACATGTCGATGATCGATTTTCCACCTTCGAACATTGCTGCAGTCAATACATTGTTGATACCCATGAGCAGACCGCCCGCAACGATGGCTGGAATGATCGGCACAAAGATATCTGAGAACATTTTAATAAAGCGCTGAACGGCAGAACCTTGTTTTTCTTCTTCGACAGGTGCACTGTCGGTTGTCATGCCAATTTGTTTTTGCACCTCGTCACAAACAAGATTTACTAAACCAGAGCCTAAGATGATCTGAAACTGACTGTTTGTCATGAAGACACCTTTGACAGCTTCAATGTCTGTAATTGCTTCTTCATTACGAAGATCTGCATTTTTTAATTGAAAACGTAGTCGGGTCGCACAGTGCTGAACACTACGGATATTGTCTTTTCCGCCGACATGTTCAATGATCTGTGCAGCAATTGCAGCATAATCCATAATCGTATCCTCCTCTTATGCGGCATATGTGGAATCGGTACCACATCAGTTACATTGTTATTTTATAACCGCTTACAATGAATGTCAATAGATTTCACTAAAAATCTGGTACCGATTCCATAAAATTTTAGTTTCGGGTATTTCGTAAAGATATAAATACATCTTTTCTATATTTACAGGACAATCATTTTTAGTTGTTTCTTGCATTTTTAACCAGCTCAAATAATGACTGTGTGAAATTATGTGATATAATATAATCAATTAAACTTAGGAGGAACAGGGATGGAAAAATTAAAACAATACATTACACGGAAACGTTGTTTGTACCTATCTTTCGCTGATGGTATTCTGGGTGTTCTCATGTTGGCAATTTATTTTATTGCGATGAGCAGCGGAAACTATCAAAGCATTCTTTCCATGATATCCGTTTTATGTACATTGTTCTACATAAATTTTGTACTGCTCTTGCTTGGTGTTTTGTGCCATGCTTTTGTCATCTTCTATTTAAAGCAAAAGAATATGACATTGTATATTTTAGGAGGCTGCAGCGTCGCTGCACTTTTGATGGCATTGCTCAGCTTTTCGGCAGTGAGAGCGATCCAGCAGTTATTAAGCGGTAATTTTTCTGCAATTTGGTCTTTAGCGTATTCTGGAGCAAATGCAGATGTATGGTTGATCTTGATGATCTTGTTGCAGCTGGTGATCGGTGTGATGGCGGGTTATTTATGCTTTATCAAAAAGGGAGAAGAACTGTCGCAGGAAGATCTTTCTCAAATGCAGGCTACGGCTAAACAAGCAGGCGATGCAGCAGCAACTGCAGCCAAGAAAGCCGCTGAAGAGATGGCGCAGGGAACAGCAAAATTATCACAGAAATGGCGAACGTACGCGAAGAGCGAAAAAGGGAAGAAGAATATCAAGATTTTTGGTGTGATTGCAGCAATCGTATTCGTCATCATCATAGCTGTATCCATTTGGTCGGCTACCCGTACCACGCCAATTGATTTGACAAGCTCTTGTGAGGTCACTTTTGACGGCTATAATGGAGAAGGCAGCGCATACGTAAGCTGTGATGTCGATTATGACATCAATAATCCAGAGATTGCTTCCTTTGTATATGATGTCGATTATGTCGTAGAAAATGACGGAGCTTTATCCAATGGAGATACGACTACGATAACAGCAAACTATAGTGAGGAAACTGCACGCAGCTTGAAATTAAAAGTAGAAAATGCACAACGGGAGGTCGAAGTAGAAGGCTTGACAGAAGTGTACCGCAGTTTTGCAGATATTCCTGTCGAAATTTCACAACAGTTCGAACAATCTACAAAGGATGCATTAAACGAAAAGATCATGGAAGCAGAAGGAAATGTATTCGGCCCAGAAAAGATCACAATAAACAGCATGGATATGATAGCTGTCTATTATGAGTATAGTGAATACTTTGGAGAAGGCAGTGCGTATTACATTTATCGTGTGAATGTAAGTGAAGAAGATGAATACAAAACAGAACAAAATACAGATTATTACAGTGTGCGTATTTCGCCGATTTCTAGTGAATATACATTAGACTTGAGTTCGACATCAAACGATCTGAATATTACTGAAATTTATTCATATGAGGATGAAAAAACAGATGCAAAAGCAATTGAGAATTTTTCTCGCTGTTATAGCGATTTACAGACAGTAAAAGAGAATCTTTCGGATGAGGTCTATAAAGATTCCAGGGTAGAAAAAAATAATTCTTAACTTAAAAAGAACAATACAGAGTGCTTAACAGATGCTTTTCTTTCGTTTTAAAGAGGAAGAAAAGCATCTGTTTTCATATAGAAATATAGATGATAGATCATCCATAGATGTTAAAAAAAGTTCCACAATAGGGGAACTTATTTGTTGTTGAGAAATAAATGTAAATAATTTATTTTGTTATTAGGAGAAGAAATATGATCACATTAACTACAAGACAAAAAGAGATCATTGAATTCCTGCTTGAAAAAAACATTTTTGTGACAAGTAAGGAGTTAGCAAGCTTTTATGCAGTTAGTTCACGAACGATACGAAAAGATCTGGATCATGTACAGCTTTTTTTAAAAGAGAATGATGTTCTATTGATTCGTAAACAAGGAAAAGGTGTTTATATTCAAGCAGGAAGCGATGCAATAAAAAAATTGGGATCAATTTTGAATAAGCAGGAAAATATTGTTTATTCCAAGAGCGAAAGGTTAGCAATCGCGCAAACTCTATTATTGATTTTTCCTAACATAACCTTTCAAAAAATTGCCAATTTTTGTTATGTCAGCAAGCAAACGGTCATAAATGATTTTGAAGAAATAAAAAGAAATTTAAATGAAAATCATATACAAATAAAAAAGGTGCAGGGAGTTGGACTGCATGTTGAAGGAGAAGAAATAGAAATACGGCGCCGTTTCTTAGATTTGATTTTATGCAGTGATCATTCGCGTGTAATATTGGAAGTTTGTTGTCATAATCAGGTGATGAAAAAATATATAGATATATGCAATGCCATGATCAACAAAATACAGACAGTATTGCATTATAAATATTTGGATAAAAAGCGGGTAGAGTTAATTTTAGCATTTGTACTTGATCGGATCGATCATAAACATTATTTAAAAGAAACTTCCAATTTAAAAATGACCAATGAAGAAGTAGAAAAGATAGCAGGCATCCTGCATCAGTATATATCTGCAGATTTAGAAATAGAATATATTAGTTCTATTCTGGTATCGGAACGTATAGAAGGGCGGATGACTGATGAAGATGAAATTCTGCATGAAGCTCGTGCTATTTCTGAATATTTGATTGATGAATTGCAGGATATTCATGACTTTGACCGGGAGTCATTACAGGATACGATTCATGGATTGCATTTACACATGAAGGCAGCCATATATAGATGTCAAAATAATATCCATATACGGAACGAACTGATAGAACAAGTATACTATACGATTCCTGTCATTTATGAGTTTACAAAGAAAAAAATAAAAGTTGTTGAGGAAAATTATGATTTATCTTTTGATGAAAATGAAATTTCTTATATTGCATTGTACTTAGCCTCCATTTTTGAAACGGGAATTCAGGAATCATTGCGTGTACGCATCATGATCATTTGTGCTTTTGGGTTAGCAACCAGTTCCATACTAAAAGCAAGGATGTATCAAATATTTGGCGATTGTGACATCATTGGCCCTTATTCTATTGAAGAAGCGAAAGAATATCTAAAACAGAATACAGTAGATCTGATTTTATCTACAAATGAATTTGAAATAGAAGATGAATCCGTGTTGTATATTCATCCGCTCTTGAAACAAAGCGATATTGAAATTATCAGGGATACATTATTTCAAAAGTCTTTTTCAAAGATGTGTTCTTTATTTTTTTCAAAAAAGAATGATCAAAAGCAAGACAGGCACTTTTTAAAAGAGTATATCCCATATGATCATGTACAGATTTGTTTTGAAAAAAATATTTCATGGGAAGAAGCTATTCGCATGGCAGCAAAACCATTGATAAGGAAAAATTATATTAATCAAAAATATGTACAGGCAATGATCAATGCAGTCAATGATTATGGCACATATATGGTGTTTACACCAAAAGTTGCCTATGTACATGCAAGCAAGGAAGATGGTGTTCGTCAAAATTGTGTATCGTTATTGGTGTTAAAGAATGAACTTCCATTTGGTTCGTTTAATATTAAACAGATCAATATGATCGTTGTGTTAGGTGTGTATGATAAAGAGCAAAACCAGATGATGAATATTGCAAATATTCTTGATAAAAAAGAAAATGTTCAAAAGATGAATGAATTATCTGATGTTTGTTCCATATTAGGTTTACATGATTAGGAGAGGGAATATGAGTACAGGAATTCGATTGGAGAATATTCAAGTAGGAAAGACAGCAAAAGACTGGGAAGAAGCAATTCAAATTGCAGCCCAGCCGTTAGTAAAACAAGGAGCGATCAGCAAGCAATATGTACAAAATATGATTGACAGCGTAAATACTCTTGGACCATATATCGTCATAATGCCTCAGTTTGCATTGGCACATGCTGCACCATGTGCCGAAGTTAAGCAAAGTGACATATCGATTGCTACATTTAAAAATGACATTTTATTTCATTGCAAGCATGATCCGGTGCGAATCGTTATGTGTTTAGCTTGTACTGATAAGACAAGCCATATCAACAAATTGCAGAAAATCGCAGAGATATTAATGGATCAAGATATCGTAGAAAAAATGATTGCCTGTAAAAACGAAGAAGAATTGTATTCTTTGTTTCAGGATAAATAGGAGAAAGGAGTGAGGTTGAAATGAAAATTCCAAAAATTCAGACAGTTTGTGGTTTTGGATGTGGATCGTCTCTAATGTTGCGAATGAATATTGAATCAATTGCAAAAAAGCATAATTATGAAATTGAGGCATTCTGTGGAGACGTTGGTTCTTGTTGTGCAAATGAATGTGATGTCATCTTTATTTCTGAAGAACTGGCAGATCGTATTAAAGATCGTGCGCCTGTACCAGTCATTGCATTGAAAAACTTCATGAACAAGGCCGAGGTAGAAGAGAAAACACTAGCTTATCTTGAATCACTAAAGTAAAAAAGGAGAAAAGATTATGGGAATTTTGAATTTTATCATTAATGAAATCTTTAACCAGGGGGCTATCTTTTTGGCATTGATTGCCTGTATCGGGTTGATCTTGCAAAAGAAGTCTTTTTCTGAAATTGTTCGCGGTACATTAACGACAGCGATTGGTTTTTTCATTCTTTCTTGTGGTACTGGTTTGATTACAGGAAATTCAATTGATGGAATTTCTCTGGCGTTTAATGCGATTACTCCTAGTGCGATTCCATCAACTACGGTCGATATTGGTGCTGAGTATGGTACACAGATCGGTATCGTTATGATCGTAGCGTTTGCTATTAACTTGTTGGTTGCTCGTTTTACTAAATGGAAATCAATCTTCCTAACAGGACATATGTTATATTGGTTCCCGTTTGTATTTATCGCTGCAGGAGTAGATGCAGGGCTGACAGGTGGTAAATTAATTGGTTTAGCAGCCGTATTTACAGCATTATACATGATTATTTCACCAAATTTGATGAGACCATTAGTAAGATCTGTTACAGGGGAGGATTCATTTACGATTGGTCATCCTACAACTTGTCTTTCTCTGTTATCTGCCGGATTAGCTAGTGTATTTGGTAATAAGAAACATTCTACTGAAGATTTAAATGTACCAAAATCATTAGGCTTCTTGCGTGAAATCTCGATCACAGGATCTATTACGATTGCCGTTACGTATATCGTGCTTTACTTTATATTAGTGGCGAATGGAAAAGATCCAGGCGAGATCTGGGGATATGCAGGAGGTACGACTGGCGTCTTCACATACATTTTTACTCATGCAATATACTTTGGTGTTGGTATTACCATTATGCTGCAAGGTGTACGTATGATGATTGCTGAAATTGTACCTGCATTCAAAGGAATTGCCGATAAAGTGGTTCCAAATGCTATTCCTGCATTGGATGTACCGGTTATTTTCCCTTATGCACCAAATGCGTTGTTGATTGGATTTATTGTTGCAATGATCACGTCCATCATTACCTTGCTGTTAACATCAGGCATGTTCCCAACTGTGGTCATTCCGTTAATTTCGACTTGTTTCTTTGAAACAGGATGTGCTGCCATCATAGGTAATGCAAAAGGTGGAATTCGCGGATGTATCATTGGTGCAGCTGCTTGTGGTATTGTTATGGTATTCTTAGTTGGTTTCGGAGCATACTTCTTCAATAATACAATCCAGCAATGGATGCTGGTATATGGCGGTCAAGACTTCTCTTTATGGGGAATTGTAGAAGGCTTCATTGCAGGATTGATTGCATAGTATGGAATTTAAATATTTACAGCGAATCCATGAGTTAATGGATATTATTGAAAAAGAAGAAAGTGCTGCCATGGAAGCATGTGTAGACTTGCTGGCAGAAGCAGTATTAAATAAAAAATCGATTTATACTTTTGGAGCCAGCCATGCCGGTATCTTAAGCGAAGAGTTATTTTATCGCGCTGGCGGATTAATGTTGTTCAATCCCATCTTTGGAAGAGAAATCATGGTGGACACGAAACCAATTACTATGACAAGCAAAATGGAACGATGTGTTGGTTATGGAACGATCTTAGCGAACAGTAAAGCAGATATCAAAGAAGGAGATGTAGTCATCATTCATTCTGTATCTGGAAGGAATCCGGTTTCTATTGAAATAGCGATGGCCGCAAAAGAAAAAGGCGCCCAGGTGATAGCCATTACAAATCTGGCATATTCGAAAGAAGTGACTTCCAGACATCCATCGAATAAGAAATTATATGAATTTGCAGATATCATCTTAGATAATCATGGTGATGTTGGCGATGCCTGTGTAGAAATCGAAGGATTGGATCAAAAGGTATCTCCTACTTCTACGGTAATTGGAGCAATGATGTTAAATGCCATTGTTGCAGCTTTAACGCAAAAATTAGTCGATTGCGGTATGAAAAATCCTCCGATTTTCTATAGTGCGAATATTGATGGCGGTGATGAACTGAATCAAAAATTATTTAATGAATATAAAGAGATCATTCATTATCAGTTTTAACAAAAATCAGAGTCATCTTTGAAAAGGATGATCTTTCAGCGAATATTTGCGGATGCAGATATTCGCTTTTTTAGTGCAAAAAAAGTTGGGCATTACTTTTGTGTAAGCGATTTCCTTTTGCTATGCTGAGCATAGAGGCAGGTAAAATATGCCAAAAGGAGGAAAACATGAAGTTTACTATAAGCAAGGAGCAAGAAAGTACGCGCGTTTGCTGAGAAAGAAATCAAACCAATTGCATTTATGATGGATCAGAATAATCTGTTTCCAAAAGAATATGGTGGAATGGGCGGCGATACGATGACGTTTGGCAAACCTAGCATTGTTTCTCCGTAGATGCTTTTGGCTCTTTTGGAGCGTTAGAGGGTAAATTGTTTAACGATGAATTTGATTTTGACTATCTGTTTGATAAATATCAACATTGGAGCACCTATACACCAGAGAAAGAAGGAGTATTGATCGTTTATGCTTCCATGTATGGCAATACAGAAACTGTTGCACAGTCATTGGCTGGTAAACTAGCAGAACGCGGTATTCAGGATGTGGCAGTGTATGATGTATCAAATACACATTTCTCTACTTTAATTGCAGAAACATTTCAATACAGCCATATTGTATTTTCTTCGGTTACGTATAATTTGGGCATTTACTCATTGATGCATAACCTGTTGATCGATATGAAAGTATTGAATGTGCAAAACCGCATATGTGATATCATTGAAAATGGTTCATGGACGCCCAAAGCCGATTCACTGATCCATCAGTTCTTAGATGAAGAAATGAAGCAGATGAGCATATTGGATACAGAGATGACTGTTGTTTCCACACTGCAAAACAGCAAAGAATAAGAACTGGATGCTTTTGCAGATGGAATTGTATATACAATGAATGCAAAAGTGTAGAAAAGTATCTTTGGACATGCTGCCATAATTTATTTCAATTAAAATAAGATTCCCTTGAAATAGATAAAAATTGTTTATCAGGAGGAGTCTTTTTGTATCATTGAAATAGCAAATAAAAAGAGGCTGTAACGAATAAGGAATAGCCAAAAATAAAAAATGCATCTAATCTCGAAAGAGAAAGGATGCATTTTTTGGTATAATTTAGCTATGAAAAACATCGAAGTGTTAGAGCTAAATCATTCCTATTTGAGCAATAGGAATTATACCGCATTTCAGATGATTTTACCACTGGATTGTGAAAAAAAGATCGATTCTTCTGATCCGGTGTACAGTTTTCTTGAAGTGATGGAAGGAGTCAACTGGAACAAATATCTTGATCACCCTGCTCACAGAGGGCGTGAAGAATATAATCCCTTCAAGATGATCAAAGTCATCCTGTTTGCGTTCATGAATCATATTTATAGTCTAAGAGATATTGAAAAAAGCTGTAGAACAGACATCCGTTTCATGTTCTTGATGCAGGAGGAAACGCCAAGTCACATGGCATTTCATCGTTTCATCCAAAAGTATTTAAAATATGACATCCAATTCATTTTTAGAGATATATTTGAATCAATTGAGATATTAGATCCGTCAATTGATCATGATACGGTTTATATTGATGGAACCAAGCTTGAGGCCAATGCCAACAAGTTTACTTTCATCTGGAAAAAGACCGCAATCAAAACAAGAGATAAAATATTCACTCGATTAAACGAATGGGTCAAGAAACTGGGTGATCGTATTGAAGCATCTCAAAAAGAGGAGTGGACAATAAAAGACATAGAGAATATGGCTAACCAAATTTTTCATATCGTTGAACAAGAGGGAATCACTTTCATTTATGGAAAAGGTAAGCGAAAAAGCCAGATCCAGCGTTATTATGATGAATTGATGAAATACAAAGAAACACTGCAAAACTGTTTGGAAAGAATTGAACTATGCGGACCTGACAGAAACAGCTGTTCGAAAACAGACCACGATGCAACGATGATGCACATGAAAGAGGACCATTATATGAAGACAGGAATCTTCAAGGCAGGATACAATGCACAGATAGCAGTAAGCAGCGAATATATCCAATTGGCTTGTATCTATCAGGATAGAACCGATCAAAAGACATTTATCAAATTTCTTGAAACATTCAGAGCACTTTATAACAGGATGCCTAAAACAGTAGCAGCGGATGCAGGATATGGATCCTATGATAATTATTTCTTCTGTTTAGAAAATGATATGGAAGCCTATATCAAATATATGATGTATTCAAAAGAAAAAGAAACGAGCTACAAGAAAAAAACATTCATCAAATCAAACTGGAACAGAAATGGAAATGGAAGATATATCTGCCCGGCAGGACATGAATTTGGCTGTATCAATGAAACGGTTGATAAGAGAAGCAAATATTATCGAATCAATCAAACGCACAGTTGTGGCAAATGCACGGATTGCCCACTCAAATCTCAATGTACGAAAGCCAAGGGAGATCGAACGATAAGCGTGAATCCGATACTTGAGGAGTTTGAAAGAACAGCGAGAAAAAAACTAAATAGCGAAGAAGGAATCCATCATCGAGTGCAAAGATCCATACAAAGCGAAGGAGCATTTGGAGTGATAAAAGAAGATTATGCTTATGACAGATTACATAGGAGAAGCATCAAAAATGTAGAAATGGAGTTCCTGTTNAAATCTCAATGTACGAAAGCCAAGGGAGATCGAACGATAAGCGTGAATCCGATACTTGAGGAGTTTGAAAGAACAGCGAGAAAAAAACTAAATAGCGAAGAAGGAATCCATCATCGAGTGCAAAGATCCATACAAAGCGAAGGAGCTTTTGGAGTGATAAAAGAAGATTATGCTTATGACAGATTACATAGGAGAAGCATCAAAAATGTAGAAATGGAGTTCCTGTTGGTGTGCGTAGGCTTTAATCTGATGAAATATCATAACAAAAAAATAAGAAAAAAAGCACAAGCATAAATAATGTTGATGGGTTTTCCACAATAGGTGTTTTCATAATGCCAAAAAACAGGGATAATTGGGAGAATTGAAACAATTTCAAAGTAAAGAAAAGAAAAAAGAGGTCGTAACCTCAATAGACAGATTCGTTTAATTAAAATCTTCTATTTCGTTACAGCCTCATGTATAAATGCATATGTATCATTGGAGATTGCCTTATGATTGTTTAAACTATTCTAATGGATAGCTGGAATAGTTTCATTTTACACTTTCGCCTTCGATAAATGTATAGTTGACATATTGAATCGGCTGTACTTCTTCTCCATTGATCATGCGTAAGATCGTTCGAGCGCAGCACTTTCCGCTATATTCGCTGTCGAAACGCACGGTGGTCAAGCGCGGAGTGATCAGTTCGCTGATATCATAGCCGCCAAAGGAAATGATCGAAATATCTTGCGGAATGCGCAGACCGTGTTCACGAATAACTTTATAGGCACCAAGAGCCTGGCGATCGGTAGAACAAATCAAGGCATCGATCGTATGTTCTTCCAAGATCCGGTTTACTTGTTCACATGCATGAGCAAATGAAAAATCAGATAGATAAATATAAGGGTCACTTACACCGCTTTCTTTTAATCCGTCAATGATTCCTTGCCGGCGAACGACGCCGACAGCTTCATCCCAGGTATCTACACATAAACAGGCAACTTGATGATGGTGGTGAAGCCCAATGTAATTACCCACAAATTTTCCGCCATAATAATCATCATTGATGATACAGACGCCGTCACGATAATTTTGGGCTACTACAACGACAGGAATGTCAATTTGTGAAAGCAGATCATAATGTTTTTCACTTAAATGGGTAGCACTTAGGATAAGACCATCCACATTCATTCGCCATAACTTTTCTAAATATTGCAATTCCAGCTCTTCTTGATGATCTGTATTGATGATCATGGTACTATAACCTTCTTGACGAAGATGACGATCAATGCTCATCAATACTTGTGATGTAACGACAGAGTCTAAACAAGGAGCGATGATGCCGATCATCTTGCTGCTTTTTGCTTTTAAACGAGCAAAAGTATTCGGTTCATAATTGTATTGCTGGATGACACTTGCGATTTTTTGACGTGTTTCTTCTTTTACATAACCGCCATTGAAATAGCGGGAGACCGTACTTTTGCCTACGCCGCTTAGTTGTGCGATTTCTTTCATTGTGATCTTTCGAACAGTACCCAAAACAAACACCTCTACCTTTATGATTAAGTTAATGATAGCACAGGAGAAACATAAAAAAAAGGGAAACTGGGAACGGTTTTATATAGGGTGTATATATCGATTTTGACGGAATTCTCAATTGCATGAACCATCTGTTTGTGCTATTTTGAAAGCAGGAAGAAGGTAATGATATGAAAGCATATGAATATATGGAACATCTGTTTATTTTAGGAGATGAGCGTGTACGGCAGTTCTTATTTGTTGGCGCAAAGGATGCATTATTAATGGATACGGGCTTTGAAGACAGTCATGTATATGAACAAGTGCGGCAAATAACTTCATTGCCGGTCACAGTCATATTGACCCATGCAGACCACGATCATTGCGGAGGATTGGCTGATTTTGATTTCTGCTATGTAAACGAAAGAGATTGGCCATTGATCAAAGAGAAGCAAAAGGTACGTCCATTAAAAGAAGGAGATGTCTTTACATGTGGTGACTATTGTTTAGAAGCCATAGAGATACCGGGCCATACGCATGGAAGTGTTGCTTTTATTGAAAGAAACAAACGTTTGTTGTTCCCCGGAGACAGTGTGCAAAAAGAAGGGCCGATTTATTTATTCGGGGCACATCGAAGTTTAGATGCTTATATTGCAAGCTTTGACAAGCTGATGCCTTTGATGGATCAAGTGGACTTAGTATTTCCTTGTCATCATGCTTGTCCGATTACCCCTGATTATATTGAAAAAAATAAAGAAGATGCCATTGCCTTGGCCAATCATGAATTAAGACGTGAAAAACATCCAACGTTCCCTTGTTATACTTATTTTGGGAAATGGACACAATTTTATTATGATCGTTAGTATCTAGGCAGTTGCCCAATTCCTCTTCTGCATGAAACATACAGTGATATTGCAAGGAGGATGGCCATGTGTGGAATTGCTGGAATCGTCGATTATGAGCATCCGCTGCTTTCGATGCAGAATGCATATGTAAATGCGATGCAAGAGACGATGAAACGAAGAGGACCTGATCAAAAAGGTGTTTGGGAGAGTGAATATGTCACTTTGATCCATGCCCGTTTAAGCATTGTGGATCTGCAAAGAGGAAGACAGCCGATGCAGAAGGAACATTGTTGTATCGTTTATAATGGAGAGCTGTATAATACTTCTGAATTGCGAAAAGAACTAATAGAAGATGGTTGGACTTTCACAACACATAGCGATACAGAAGTAGTGCTGTGTGCTTATTTGCAATGGAAAGAAAAATGTGTAGAGAAGTTTAATGGAATCTTTGCATTTGCTATTTGGGATTGTTATCGCAAAGAGTTATTTATTGCACGTGATCCGATGGGAGTCAAACCATTTTTTTATACATTTGTTCAAGATGCATTTCTATTTGGAAGCGAGATCAAAACATTATTCGCACACCCTTTCGTAAAACCTCAGGTAGATCGAAACGGTATCTTGCAGCTGATGCTGCTTGGACCCGGCCGAATCGGCGGAGATGGCGTATTTAAAGGAATCAAAGAGTTAAAACCAGGTGCTTGCGGATATGTCGATATCCATGGTATACATTCGTGGATCTACATGGATATGAAAGATAGTGTTCACAAGGATTCATTTGAAACAACGGTGGAAAAAGTACGGATGCTGGTAACGGATGCCATTCATAGGCAGTTGCAGGCTGATGTAGAAGTTGGTACTTTTTTATCTGGAGGTCTGGATTCTAGTATCATTACGGCTTTAGCTAGTAAACAGTTTGCTAAAGAAGGAAAGACATTGCATACTTTTTCTTTAGACTATGAGGATAATGCGAAATATTTTCATACAACAAAATTTCAGCCGAATGCAGATCCATATTATATTGAACAGATGACAAAGTGTATCCACAGTGTACATCACCATATCGTGTTAAAACCACAGGATGTGGCAGAAGCTTTGTATGCTGCAGTGGATGCGAGGGATCTGCCAGGCATGGCGGATGTCGACAGTTCGTTGCTATTGTTCTGCAAAGAAATTGCACAGTACGTCAAAGTGGCTTTGTCAGGTGAATGTGCAGATGAACTGTTTGGGGGATATCCGTGGTTTCGAGATCCGCAGATACGCATGAAAGAGGGATTCCCTTGGTCGCAGACCACGCAGTATCGCGCATCTTTTTTAAAAGATGAATGGTTAGAAGACATCGATCCAAAAGCGTATGTAACAAGCTGGTATCAAGATACTTGCAAACATACGGATTGTGTACAAGGCATTGATCCCAATGAGCGCCGCCTGCGTGAAATGACCATGTTGAACATGAAATGGTTCATGCAGACTTTGCTGGATCGAAAAGATCGAATGAGCATGTACTCATCATTAGAGGTGCGTGTTCCATTTTGTGATGTACGGTTAGCAAAGTATCTTTACAGCATCCCATGGGAAATGAAAGATCATGACGGATATGAAAAAGGACTGCTTCGCGAGGCTATGAAAGGTTTATTGCCGCAGGAAGTGCTATGGCGTAAGAAAAGTCCTTATCCAAAAACATGGCATCCGCTTTATCGCACATGTGTCAGCAGGCAGATGCAAGAAGTGTTAACGAATGCAGATGCGCCATTGTTTAAGTTGTTAAAAAAGCAAAGAGTAGAAAATTTGTTAAAAGAAGAACGCAGCATTCCTTGGTATGGGCAGTTGATGACAACACCGCAAACGATTGCGTATTTGCTGCAAATCAACTACTGGTTAGAGCATTATCATGTAGAATTGTTATTCGAATAAGACAGGAAACACTTTATGTGCTTCCTTTTTTATTACAAAGACGTAAAATTATGTGGAATTATGTAACTTTTAGCACTCTTGTTGAAAAAGTGCTAAAAAGGAGTATAATCAAAAGCAACACAGGGAGGTAAGTGTATGAACAAGCAGAAAAAACCATTGTATCGATACTATCTTCTGATCTTGCTGGCATTGCTGGCAGTTAATTTTATTGTTTTCCCAATGTTAGATAACAATCGAATAAAGGAAGTTTCCTACAGTGAATTTCTTGATCGTATAGAAGAAAAACAGATAGAAAAGGTAGAAGTACACGATACAGAAATTTATTATACGCTGAAAGGCGATGAATCCGTCGTATATGAAACAGCCACGATGCAGGATTCCCGTTTGGTTGATCGACTGGATGAAGCAGGAGCAACTTTCACAAAAGTGCAGAGTGAACAAATGAACCCGATCATATCTTATTTGATTACTCTGTTCCTGCCGTTATTGATTTTCTGGGGCATTGGTTCCTTCTTATTTAGACGAATGCAAAAGAAGATGGGCAATGATTCGATGACATTTGGCGGCGGCGGTTTTGGTTTTGGCAATTTAGGCAAAAGCAATGCCAAGATGTATGTACCGGCACAAGACGGCAAAACATTTAAAGATGTTGCCGGGCAAGATGAGGCAAAAGAAGCTTTGAAAGAAATTGTCGATTTCTTGAATAAGCCGGAAAAATATAAAGAAATTGGTGCACAGATGCCAAAAGGTGCCTTGTTGGTAGGGCCTCCTGGAACTGGTAAAACGTTGTTGGCCAAAGCTGTTGCGGGAGAAGCGGGTGTTCCATTCTTCTCAATCAGCGGCAGTGAATTTGTGGAAATGTTCGTTGGACGAGGTGCTGCTAAAGTACGTGATTTATTCTCACAGGCACGCGAGAAGGCACCATGTATCGTGTTTATCGATGAGATCGATACGATCGGGAAAAAACGTGATGGCGCTGGCATCAGCGGAAATGATGAACGTGAGCAGACACTGAATCAGCTGTTGGCTGAAATGGATGGTTTTGACGGCAGCAAAGGCGTTGTTATTTTAGCCGCAACCAACCGTCCGGAAAGTCTGGATCCTGCATTATTGCGTCCGGGACGTTTTGATCGCCGTATTCCGGTTGAATTACCTGACCTTGCAGGACGTGAGGCAATCTTGCGTGTGCATGCAAAAGATGTCAAATGCTCTCCTGCAATTGATTTCAATGCAGTTGCCAGAGCTAGTGCAGGTGCCAGCGGTGCTGATTTAGCAAATATCATTAATGAAGCTGCTTTATTGGCTGTAAAAGACGGCAGAAAATCTGTTGTACAAAAGGATCTGGAAGAAGCAATTGAAACGGTTATAGCCGGTTACCAGAAAAAGGGCAAAGTTATTTCAAATAAAGAAAAGATGATCGTTTCCTATCATGAAATTGGACATGCTTTGGTTGCGGCTTTAAGCAAAGGAAGTGCTCCTGTACATAAGATTACGATCGTACCGCGGACCAGTGGAGCATTAGGTTATACGATGCAGGTCGAAGAAGATGAACGTAACTTGATGACCAAACAAGAAGCGTATACGAAGATCATGACCTTGACTGGCGGCCGCTGTGCAGAAGAACTGATCTTTGATTCAATTACCAGCGGTGCCAGCAATGATATTGAACAAGCAACAAAGATTGCACGTGCCATGATCACACGATTAGGTATGAGCGATACCTTTGGCATGACCGCTTTAGAGACTGTGAATAACCAATATCTGGGCGGTGATGCAACTCTTGCTTGCAGCAGCGAAACAGCGGCAAGGGTAGATGAAGAAGTGGTTGCCCTTATTCAGAAAGCACATGATGAAGCAAAACAGCTATTGAAAGATCATATGTCGAAATTGCATGAACTAGCAAAATATTTATATGAGCATGAAACGATCACAGGTGATGAATTCATGCAGATCTTAGAGGCATCGAATACGTATACGAATAAAGCAGCTGAGTAATCAGCTGTTTTTTCTCATTTTTGTATATTCAATTGCTTCCTTTCCACTGATATGTTCAATTTCGATGTCTACACAACATAGACGATTCCATTCTGTTTTGATTTCCTTTTCTATATTCTCTTTATCCTGACTGTATTTTGATGCAAGAAGACGGATAGTCTGTAAACGCAGCTGCGCATCTTCTATGATATGTGCTTTTCCAAATAAGATGACGCTTTGGAAAAAGGTCGTCAGTTGTGAAGGTACTATTTTTTCTTTTGCAACAACGGTAAAAGAAACTTTTTCATGTTTTTGAATTGCTTCCAGTTTATGTCCTTCTTTCGCACAGTGAAAATAAATATGGCCATCATGATAAACGTAATTGATAGGGACCGTATAAGGATAACCGTCATCTCCGATCACACCTAATATGCCGCTTTGACACTGTTGTAATAAAAGAACACTTTCTTCTTTTGAAAGCTGCTGGTTACTTCTGCGCATCTTTTGAAACATTGTCATCATCCTCCAGTTTAAAGATTTGGTAGTAATAAGAAGCAAAGCTCTGGTCAGGATCTTCTATATAAATCATTTCTTCTGTAAAAGGATCCTGCAGCTGCAATTGGTGGGCAAACAGACATAATGGGTATTTTTCATCTTTGTTGCCATAAAGAGGATCCCCTACGATTGGATGATGGATACTTTGCATGTGTACGCGTATCTGATGCGTTCTGCCGCTTTTGATCTGTACACGCAATAGAGAGAAGTGTTCATTGGCATGGATTTGTTCAAACTGAGTAAAGGCTTCTTTTCCCTCTGGATGTACTTCCATAAAATTCAGCATATTCGCTTTTTTCTGTATAGGAGAAGTAATTGTTCCTTTTGCTGGCGTATGGCCATGAACGATAGCCAGGTATTCTTTTTTTAAGATGCCTTCTGCCCTTTGTTTGAGCAAACGCTGTGCACCGATCGTATGCTTGGCAAATAAAGCAATCCCAGATGTATCTTTATCTAAACGACCGACAGCATACAATCTTGTCCCTCTGCCTTTTATTTTTAACAGATGATCTAATTGGATGCTCAATGTATCATAGTAATGACCCGGGCTTGGATGAAAAGTAAGACCGCTGGGTTTGTGTACGGCAATGAAGTCATTTGTCTCATATAATATGGATAATGGAATGCTCAATGGCGGAATTTCATTTTTTATGCAGGGCTGTTGCAGCAATAAAGCGATCTCATCCCCATTTTTCACTATATAATTTGTTCTTACGGAATGTTGATTGACCATGATGCCATGTTCGATAAACTTTAATCGGCTGATCTGCTTTCTGGTCAGATGCAGCTTAGTGCGCAATAAATGATCCAACCGCATTTGTGCTTCTTCACTTTTCACTGTATACAGCCATTTATGCATAGATCTTCCTCCTTGCAACTCATTATAACAACCGCATCGTAAAAAGAAAAGCCGGCATGTGCCGGCTTTTGGGGATGAGTCCTTTTGACTCTGGCTATCTCAGAAAGAACTACTGTTCTTTATAGTAACAGCCTTCTTCCTGAGCAGGTGGGAATCGTCTTCCCTTTTCAACGTCAATGTCTTCACTTACACATTTTCCATCAGCGTTGTAACGGGAATATTTTCCGGTTTTCTCACAGTTCATACCTGGACGGTATTTTTTGTTTGCCATTGTTTAGCACCTCCCAGTAGCTAGTATGTCTGCTCAGAAAAGTGTTATGCAAAAAAGTCTATATCTTTTTTGATCAGCCGAAATAGAAAAAATAAAATGATATGTTCTGTCAAAACATCAAGGAAGGATATTTCTCCAGTTGATTTCCGAAAATAAGAATGAATATGAAGATGGAGTGTGATAAAATAAGGATGATTAAAAAAGTGAGGAGGGCACCTTATGAAACTATTAGCCAGTGATTATGATGGAACGCTACGCTATGAGCCAAAGGTGGTAGAAGAAGATCTGGATGCAGTGAAACGTTGGCAGAATGCTGGAAATCTGTTTGTTGTCGTGACAGGACGAAGCATGGAATCTTTTTTACAGGAATTAGAAAACAATGATTTTCATTGTGATTTTATCGTATTAAACAATGGCGGTGTCGTTTATGACGGATCTGGAAAATGTCTGCAGGTCAGTTATCTGGATTTTGATAAAGCATTGGAGCTTATTGAGTATATTCGCACATTGCCTTGTGCAAGCTATGTGTTGAATGATGGTTTTCACCGTCATCGTGTTGTGATCGATCCTTCACAAGAAGATGTAAAATATGCAAATATGCCGCAGGAAAAAGATGAAGAAGCATTGTTGAATGGAGGGAAGATCGCACAGATCGTTATTTCATTGAATGATGATGAATTGGCACAGCGAATCGTACGTTATGTCAATGAGCAGTTTAATGGATATATTGAAGCCTATGCAAATCGCAATTGTGTCGACATCGTACCTGTTGGTATTTCAAAGGCAGAAGGCCTGTCATATGTATTGCAGTATCTTGGAATCGATGATGACGATGTCTATACGATCGGGGATTCTTTTAATGATCTGCCGATGATCGAAGCTTACCATGGATTCAGCGTGGGAATGGCTCCAGAAGAAATCAGGGAGAAAAGTGAACAAGTCTATCTATCTGTAGCAGATTGTATTAAAGATCTGATGAGATAAAGTATATGGATGTTAGAAGGGAGTGTCTATGTTTAATTTAACAATTAACGAGATATGGAATGTCGTACGGGCGCTTCTTGATATTGGAATCGTTTGGGCAGTGATTTTTTTTGGTCTGCGTATCGTTCGAAATAATTCTAGGACAATACAAATCTTCAAAGGTATCTTATTTATCTTTATCGTAAAAGGATTGGCAATGATGATCGGATTGACGACGATCAATTACATTGCGGACATGGTGCTGAGCTGGGGAGTGATCGTAGTTGTGATCATTTTTCAGCCGGAGATTCGAATGCTGTTGGAAAAACTTGGAAAAACCAGCGTTTTAACACGTTTGGTGTCTTTGACGAACAATGAGAGAGCGCATCTGGTGGACGAATTAGTGAAAGCCTGTGCACAGATGTCTGCTTCAAAGACAGGTGCATTGATTTCGCTGGAACAGGGACAGGATCTCAGTGATTATATTAAGACTGGAACAAGTATGAATTCACAGGTTTCTTGTGAACTGCTGTGTTCGATCTTTCAATATGGAACACCGCTGCATGACGGTGCTGTCATCATCCAGGGCGTAAAAATTGCCTGCGCAGCCGCTTATTTCCCGCCAACGACAAGAGAGCTGCCGACTAGTTATGGTGCTCGTCATCGCGCAGCAGTCGGTATCAGTGAGATCACAGACTCTATTACGATTATTGTTAGTGAAGAAACGGGAAACATCTCTATTGCGGAAAATGGAGATCTGCGCGTATATAGTGTATCGCAGTTACGCAAATATCTGATGGAACGCTATCAGATCGATGGACCGTTTGATCAAGATGAAGATGAGGGGGAACTAGTACTAAAAGAAGAAGCAGCACCCCTACAGGAAAAGAATGATTATATTCCAACAGAAGCAGTCGTTGTCAAACTGCAAGGACGGCGGAATACCTCAAGACGCCGCCGGAAGGGAAGTGATCGTTCATGATTCGCAGACGAAAGAAAAAGGAAGATAGAAAAGAGATCAAAGAGAACTTTTTTGAACAGTATTCGAAAGTAGAACAAGCGTTCAGCCGGTTTTATAAATGGATCTCGGTTTGGACCGACCGTATTCTGTTTTCACAAAGATACGGAAAAGCAGTTGCTTTGTTACTGGCGATACTGGTCTATGCAGTGGTCAATATCAGCGATGATGCATCTTCTCTTTTTGAAACAAGACAGGTATATACTTTCTATTCACAGCCAGTTACCGTATTGGTCAATGAGGAAACCTATGAGGTCAGCGGCGTGCCGGAGACAGTGGATGTGCAGTTACAAGGCGATATCAATGATCTGCAGATGATTCGCCAGCAGAATAACTTGAATGTCGTAGCAGATCTACGGCAGTTAGGTGAAGGCAGCAGTGAGATTCAATTAGAAGTAAAGAATATACCGTCACGTGTCGTTGCCTTTATTGAGTCAGGGAATGTGAATGTTGTTTTGAAGAAAAAAGTGACGAAGACCTATACCTTAGGGTATGATTATGTCAATTTAGCACAGATGGATGCTACGTATGATTTGGGTGAACCGCAATTTGACAGTGATACTGTCAATGTGCGTGCCAGTGAAGATACGTTGAAACAAGTATCTTATGTAAAGGCACTGATTGATGTCAAAAATGTAAATGGCGATTTTGAAGTGGATGCACCATTGGCTGCATACAATGAAAAAGGAGAGAAACTGGATGTGGATATCATTCCGGACGTCATGCATACGAAAGTTACGGTTACTCGACCGAAAAAGACAGTGCCGATCCAAATTGTTGCGGTAGGTTCGATGGAGGATGGATTAGCTATTGAAACATGCACTGCTTCATTAAATGAAATTACACTTTACGGCAAACAAAGCGTCTTGGATAAGATTGACCAAATTGAGGTTTCTTTGCCGGTTTCGGGAATTAACAGCAACCGAACATTAAATATGCCGATCACATTGCCTAGCGGTGTGACGAGTGCAGATGCAAATCAAATTAGTATTCGCGTTACTGTTGGAAAAGAAACAAGCAAAAAGATTGAGAATATTTCCATACAGTTCACAAATCAGGCAAAAGAATTAGACGGCAAACAAATAACGACAAATCCGAAAAATGTAGATGTAACCGTATATGGAAGCGAAGAAATGTTGCAAAACATCGATAAAGAAGATATCATTGTTACAGCAGATCTCAAAGGAATTTCTACAAATGGAGAAAGCAAAGTTACTTTAAAAGTAACTGGAAAAAACCGATTGGTAAACTATCAGTTGGCGAGCAATGAGGTCACGGTTACTGTTAGTAATTAGGAAAGGAAGAACACAATATGGGTAAATATTTTGGAACAGATGGAGCACGCGGGCGAGTCAATGAAAATTTAACATTGCAGATGGCGATCCGCATAGGACAATATGTAGGATGGCATTATGGCAAAAATCGTCATGCAAAGATCATTATTGGCAAAGATACCCGTCTATCCAGTGATATGTTTGAAATGGGATTAGCGGCTGGTGCGACATCAACCGGTGCACATGTTTATTTGCTGGGCGTGTGTCCAACACCAAGTGTTTCTTATTTGATTCGCAAGGAACATTTTGATTGCGGTATCATGGTCAGTGCATCCCACAATCCATACTATGATAATGGTATCAAACTCTTTAACCAGGAAGGATGTAAAATGAATCCGGAAGTAGAGGATGCCATTGAACAATATATTGATGGAAAGATCGATATCCCGCTGGCAAAAGATGATGCAATCGGCAGCGTCATTGAATGGAGCGAAGGATTGGAAATCTATGAATCATGGTTAAAAGAAATCGTCAATATTGACTTGAGCGGCATGAAAATTGCTGTCGATCTGGCAAACGGCAGTGCGACAGCTACCGCAGTAGAAACATTGACAGCATTAGGGGCTACGGTGGAAGCGATCCATAGTTCTCCAAATGGCATCAATATCAATACCAATTGTGGTTCTACGCATCCGGAAAGCTTGCAAGAGATGATGCGGGAAGGCAATTATGATGTCGGTTTTGCATTTGACGGCGATGCAGACCGCTTGATTGCAGTAGATGAAGACGGCAATCTATTTAACGGCGACTACACATTGTATGTATGCGGCCGTTATATGAAAAAGAAAAATACATTGAATAAAAATACCGTAGTTACAACTGTAATGGCCAATCTGGGACTTTATCATGCGTTGCGCGATAATGTGATTGATTACGAGCAAACAGCAGTCGGCGATAAGTATGTATTTGAATGCATGCAGAAAAATGATTTCCGCATCGGCGGTGAACAGAGCGGACATATCATTTTCTTAGAGCATGCGGTTACCGGAGACGGTTTGCTGACCGCATTAAAACTGCTGCAGATCATGGTGGATGAAAAGAAATCCTTGAAAGAATTAGGAAAAGATCTCTTTATCTATCCGCAGCTGTTGGTCAATGTAAAAGTTCAAGATAAAAATAAAACGATGGAATCTGCAGAATTGAAAGAGCAGATCGATCAAGTAAGTGCTGAATTGGGAGACGAAGGGCGTATCTTGGTCCGCCCAAGTGGAACAGAACCATTGGTACGTGTGATGGTAGAGGCAAAAACAGATGAACTTTGCCATGACTATGTATATCGCATCGTAGATTTTATCAAAGAAAACAATCTGTAAAATCAAAGCATCTTTGTGTATGTCGTGCACAAAGGTGCTTTTTCATTTTCGGCAATCACATAATTTCCACAGAAGAAACATAAAATAACACTGCTTTTTTCTTCTGGTTTTGATACAATAACATTGATAGGGCAGTAAAAAAGAGAGGAATGTAGGTGATCAAGTGTGAATAAAACTGTAAAAAAAAAGCCGACTTAAAAATAAGTAGTAAAAATATCGAAAAAATTTATAAGTTGATTTGAATAGAAGATATATCAATGCCGGATTGTTTCAAAAAGTTTAATGCTTCTTCAACTGTTAGTGATTGTTTGGTATCGGATCGTGGATTCATGAAGGATTCATAATCCGTTGGTTGAAATACTTCGCCTGTTAGGATCATGTGATAGATACTGACCAACATCATGCGTGCGATCGCAATGATGGCTTTCTTGTGACCACGTCGTTTCTTGATATTGGAATACTTTCTTCCAAAATAAGATGTCTTATCTTTGATGGTCGATAAAGCACATTGGACAAGCAGTGGTTTGAGATATTGTCCAGCTTTGGAGATACGAACTGACTTTTTCTTGCCGGCACTTTCGTTGTTGGCAGGAGAAAGTCCAGCCCAACTGACAAGTTGTTTGTCGGATTCAAACTGAGACATATCGATTCCTATTTCAGAGATGATCAGAATGGCCGATAAGGAACTAATTCCTTTTATTTGTGTGATATGCTGGAAAGATTCGCGTAAAGGATAAGCCCGCTTGACCAATTCTGCTTCACATGAATTGATGAGTTGATCCAAGTACTCCATATGATTCAATGATTTTTCCATCTTGAATCGTTGATCCGCTTCGATGTGATAGCCGTGAAGGGAGTCTAGTATCTTATCTTTGTTCTTACAATTTTTGTGAATGAGTTTTAAGATCTTGTCATCATCAATCACGTTTGGCTTCATGACTTCTTTCATGATATTGGAAGCTGTCTTGCCAAAAGGATCGGAGACAACAGAAGCTAATCCGATATTGGAAACGGTCATACAGTTCTGATAACGATTCCGTTCTGAAGAACGCATGCAGACCAGCTTGTATCGGTAACGGGCGATCTCACGCAGTTCTCGGATTTCTTTTGGAGGGATAAACGAGAATTTGATCAGATCATGTTTGAAGAGATCACAGATCCATTTGGAATCTTTCTTATCAGTTTTTTTGCCTTTGATGGCTTTGACATACTTGGGATGAGTTAAATGGACATTGATCTCACCTTCAAGAATGTTGAAGATAGGGATCCAGTATTTACCGGTAGATTCCATGCAGACATCACAACAGTGATAAGAATTCAGCCAATCCTTTAAACGATATAGGTCCGAGTTTAAAGTGGAAAAAGATTGTTGGAAATATTCTGTGATGTTCGACTGTCTATCGGTGATACCAATAGTAGCGACGACCAGATCTTTGTGAACATCCATGCCACAGCAGTTGAAACGAACGATTTTCATTGCCATATAAAAAAGCTCCTTTCATACAAAAGGAGAGGTGGCATTGACTGTCATCAAAGCGAATCGACAACAGTTGATTGAACAATCATAAGTGTCCAGGCTCAAAGTCCTACTTATTTGTGCTTGATATGATGACGGCAACTTATAAAAATACAGGATATTCAATTGAGTAGAATTCCTACTCACCTCCACGTGCTCTGTAGTATACCACCTCTCTTATAGGGTAACACGAAAATAAAGCATGTGGGATTTATTGATGAAATATTTGTGTCCGCGCGACTTTAGGCGCGGGGAAATGGAGGAAAAGATGAAAAAAGTCATTTGTGTCGTAGAAGATGAAAAAGCAATCAATGATCTTGTTGCTCAATATTTAAAGAAAGAAGGATATGAAGTACGTTCCTATTATACATATGAGGAAGCAAGTGAACATGTAGTGGATGATGATGTACATTTGTGGATACTGGATATCATGTTGGATGATAAAAGCGGTTTTGATCTGATCGAAGAAATTCGTTTGCAAGGCCGTGATATCCCTGTTATATTCATGTCAGCCAGAGACAAGGAATTTGACCGTATCATCGGTCTGGAAAAAGGAAGTGATGATTATATCACAAAACCTTTTTCACCGAAAGAACTTGTCTTGCGTGTAAATAATGTCATCAAACGTGTCTATAAAAATGATAATAATCGTATCTTGATCGATGGCTATGAATTAGATGAAGAGCAGCGTAAAGTGTTTGCCGGAAGTGATGAAATCGATCTGACGACAAAAGAATTTGATTTATTGATGATGTTCATCAAAAACAAAGGAATTGCTTTTTCGCGTGACAAGATATTAGAAAATGTATGGGAAGAAAATTATTACGGCAGTGATCGTGTCGTAGATGATACATTGCGCCGACTTCGTAAAAAACTGCCGAATTTAAATATCCATACGATTTATGGATATGGATATCGTTTAGGATAAAACATGAAACGATTTGGGGAATTTATCCGTTCACTGTCTCTTTCCCAGCAGTTAGCGGCTATCATTTTTTTCCTCATTTCCTTTTTCACGGCATTTTTCTTTGTCTATCTTACCGGTAGTGTGGAAAACGTCATTCGTGAACAAATGTACACGACGCTAGATACTTCCCAGGATATGATCGTTAGCTTATATGGCGGAGAAGGAAATGAAAACTTTACACAAAGTCAGTTACGCAGAGCATTGACGAATTCACAGATGCATTTGATCGTAGATATACAAGATGTCATCAATGGTGAAAATGATCCAAAGATTCAATATATCAGCAGTGAAAGTGATGTGGATCTGGTCCGGGAAGAACTTTCATCAAACAATGCATTGATTCAAAAGATGATGGAAAAAGGAATGCAGTTATACCAGACAGCTCCTAAAAAATTGCAATATGAACACGGTCATATGAAAATCGATGGAGTGGAATACTGCTATAGCGTCCGTCTGATGAATGATGGTACGAGCAATGTGCTGATGTCCTATATGGATGAGAACTATGCACAAGACGCGAAGGACATGATGATCAACAGCATCTTATATATCACTGTCATGGCATTCTGTTTTATCTTTTTGATCATGATGCTTTGGGTCGTTTCTTTGATTCATCCATTGAATCAAATGCGGAATTATATAGAGAAAGTCAAAGCTGGAAAAGAGGCAGAGCTGCACTTGAATCGTAAAGATGAAATCGGAGAATTGGCGGCAGCCTTAGTCAGCATGCGTGAAGAATTGTTGCGGCAGGAAAAGACAAAAGAAGAAATGATCCATAATATTTCACATGATTTAAAAACGCCGATCGCGACGATCAAATCGTATGGCGAAAGCATCAAAGACGGTATTTATCCTTATGAAACATTAGAGAAAAGCGTAGATGTCATTATTGACAATGCGGACCGATTAGAAAATAAGGTACACAGCCTGCTGTATATGAATCGAGTGGAATATTTGATTTCACAAGATGCGGAAGGCGTTGTCACCAATATGAAAGAGGTCGTAGAAAAGGTCTTGTTGAATATTGCCGTTATCCGCAACGATATTCGCATTGAAACGGATCTGGAAGAAATATTCTTCGATGGATTATGGGAATCCTGGCGTGTTGTTGTGGAAAACATATTAGAGAACGCGTTGCGCTATGCACAAAGCATCATTGTGATCCATCTGAATGAAGAGGAAGGTTTGACTATTGCCAATGATGGACCGAGCATGGATGAAAGCCGGATCGATACGTTATTCAAACCGTATGAAAAAGGAGAAGGCGGGCGTTTCGGTTTAGGATTGTCTATTGTCAGCAAAGTTGTAAAGGCAAATCATTACCAGGTTCGCGGCGAAAACACAGCAGATGGTGTCATCTTCCGTATTTTCCGTGAACGCAAGCATACGAAACCGGAGCGGAAACAAAAAAATATAAGAGGTAAAAATAGAAGAGAAACAAAAAACGATAGTAAAAACGAACAGAAACAAGAAGGTTCACAAGCAACTAACGAAAAAGAATAACTGAAAACAAGCAATCCTTGGTTCTTTAAGAGATTGCTTTTTATATTTTGAAATCAAAACCTTTTGTATCCGGTTACATCTGATATAATAAAAGAAAAGAATGTAAAGGGGAGGAAGAAATGGATCAATTTACATTGGGGATGGACATCGGAATTACTTCGATTGGTTGGAGCGTGATTGATACGAAGACCAATCATTTAGTTGATTTGGGAGTCCATTTATTTGAAGAGGCAAAACCTGCTGCTGATGCCAGGAACAATCGACAGGCAAGAAGAACTTTGCGACGCAAAAAATGGAGAAAGGAACAATTAAAAAAAGCATTTGTTGACTTTCATGTCATAATGAAAGAAGAAATCATGCAACCAGGGTTTCTAAGCTTTACAACTGATACCTCAACGATAACAAGGCCTAAAGATGAGACGATCTATCATCTTCGCAAACGTGCTTTGCAGGAACAAGTGTCTTTTCGTGAATTGCTATTAGCACTTTACAATATTTGCGGTACGCGCGGTCATTTTTTAATGGAGAATGTTAATTTTGACTCTCAAGATGGTATTACATTTGCTTTGTTTAAAGAACGTTTCTATGATGCAGTTTCTGCTTATGTGGAGATTGAAAATCAGAAAGCATTTGAAGAGAAGATCTTGCAACGCTTGTTTACAGATGGAAAAATCCCAAAGAAAGAAATAAAACAGTTATTAAACGAAGAAAATCTAGATGAGGAAGCTTTAGAGCAATTGTTGTATTTGCTATCGGGCTATAAGGCAAATCTTTCCAAAATCAGTGAGTCTGTTGCATTAGAAGATACATCAGGAAATGTGGATATTTTAACTTTAATAAAAAAAGAGGAGACAAACGATTTTTTAGAGTGCGTGATTGAATTGCACGATATGATCGAAGTATCAAAAGTATTGCAACAATATCAATATATTTGTGAACTGGATGTCGATAAATTAAATCATGTGAAAGAAATCTATGCTTTAGAGCAAAGCGATGCAGCTGCTTATAAAGAAGCTGTGAAATCAATTCAAAGCAAGATGAAGGTATCTTCACCAGGGAAAAAGTTAAGGGTAATTAAAAATATTGAAAACAAATATCCAAATGGTTTATATGTAAAAGAAGCACGTGCTATTCTAAGAAAGCAGCAGAGCTATTACCCAACGATACTGACGGATTCTTTTATTGAAGTCTGTATCACCATCATGCAGGCTCGTATACCATACTTTATCGGTCCGTTATCAGAAAATGCAAAAAATGCCTGGCTGGTAAAAAAAGGGAATTTTCGTTATAGTTATGCTTATTCATGTAAAGATGCAGTTGATGAATATGAAAGTATCCGCCGCTGGAAGCTTGCAATGATATCGCACTGTACTTATTTGCCGAAGGAATTTGCTCTTCCTAAAGGGTCTTTTATTGCTGAGACTTTTCATATATTAAATGAGCTGAACGTTCTGCAGGCAGTGGATAAAAATGAAAATCGTTACTATTTAACGCTGGAAGACAAGTTATTGATATTTGATCAGTTGTTTTTAAAAAATACCAAGGTAAACTATCAAGAGGTGGCTGCTCTTCTTGGGTTAAAAACATTTGGAACAAGAAAGAACAGCGGAAGTCAAAAATTCCGCTCATGTTATACTTTATATCATTCTATCTGTTCAATATTGCCACAGTTAGCCATTACTTCGATTACAGAATTATTTGAAAAGAGTGAACGAATCGAGCAGTTAGAGAATATCATTTTAAATATTAATCTGTTTGACGAAGAAACTTCTAAGTCAATTTACTTCCAGCAAGAAATGGGTTTTGATGAAAGAAGTGCGAAAAAATTAAGTAAGTTGAAATCAAATGGTTTCTATGCTTTTTCTAAGAAATTCTTATTGGAGACACCAATAAATGAGGGCGGACAATGTTTGATCGATGCGTTGTTTAATGATAATTGTGCGGAATACACCAATGAACAGATGACCTTGATTTCTCAAGCCAAAGATCAAGACGGCAAACCTTTGAACTTTGCTGCAAATAAATATATGGAGAAGTTAAATAAGAATCCGCACCTTTCTATTGATTTATTGATTGAAAACGGAAAACCGTTTATTCCTATTTCCCGCCCAGTCATTCGTGCATTAAATGAATGTTTCAAGTTATATGAGGAAATTATTCATACATATGGTGTGCCTGCCCGTGTAGTAATAGAAACCGCAAGAGATCTGAAAGACAGTTCTCGTCAAGGAGAAGTGCCTGCAAAACATTTTGATGAAATGAAACGTTGTTATCATTATTTAGAAGAACAATTGAAGCAGCCAGGAAAAAAATTATATGCACACGCAATAGAAGATTGGGAAGAAGTAAGTTCTTATCTTTCTTCGAATAAAAGAAAAATTGAATTGTATATTCGACAAAACGGGCTGGATATGATTTCCGGCGATCCAATTGATTTGCATCATTTACAGGATTATGAAATGGATCATGTATTGCCTAGAGGTTTTGGCGATAATTCAATGGATAATATGATATTGATCCATAAGGTATACAATAGTGCAAAAGGAGATCGTGTACCATTGGAGTATATCGAACAAGATCTAGTTAAAAATAAAGCAGGTAAAGTGATTACTTCCAGCGACTTTATTCGCCGCGTAAATGAGTTGTTCGATTTACGAATGATATCGGAAAAGAAAGTAAAACAACTGATGCTATCTTCTAGTGAAGAAGTTTTCGGCTTTATCAACCGTAATTTAGTAGATACACGCTATATCATTCGCGAACTTATGGCAATATTACGTGCATATAATGCAGTGAATGATTATCCGACACATATCGTGTCTTTGCGTTCTGCATTTACTTCTGTGTACCGTCAGGCATTGCGCTTTAAGAAAAATCGTGACATTGGCAGCCAGCATCATGCACATGACGCTGCTATTGTAAGCATTGCTGATCAAGTATTGTCTACATACTATCCAAATTATGATCAACGGGGAAATCAGAAAAACTATCAAAACTTTCTTCAGATGATGCAGGCGGAGTCGGATCCAAAACAGAAAGAAAAAAGCGAGCAGTCCAAATTGAATACATTTATTGAGATTGCTTATTGGAAGACGTATGGTGATTATCCTGCACATCCAGATTCTCTGGTATCCCAGATCAAGTCAACGACACCGTTGTATTCGATCAAAGCAGAAAAAAATTATAAAGGGGAATTTTTCAATGCAACGATCTTAAAACCATCCGATATAGATCCACGTTCTCCATTGAGCATTTTAGGAGTGAATAATGCCGTTCATGCTTTTTCCTCTATTAATTGTGCAGCAGTTGATTTTTATAAATACACGACAAAAAAAGGGAAAAAGAAACATGTAGCAATTCATATACCGAAAGTCATCATTCACAGCGATGGTACGATTGATAAAGAAAAATATATTCGGTTGATTCGGGATTACTATAAAGAAACTGATTTGTTAGATGAAAATGGAAACCTGAAAGAATATTATTTCTGTATCCGTGCATTTAAAAATGATCTGATTTACGATACCCAAAATCAAGTCATACAGAAATTTAATATTGGATCGATAGCAAAGAAAAAGTTAGAATTGAAACACATTTATCAATTCAGCTACAATGCAATTTATGAACAGGTGGCGTTCTTCCGCAAAGCACTCTCGATTCACTTTGATTTTAAACTAGCGCATATACATCCATCCGGACAAAAGAAATTTCAAGATGTAGACATTCATGAAATGATCAATTTCTGTGTGGACAATTTGATGGAGGTACAGCAGAAAGAGCGCTATTATAAAGGCATCGTACAATTTCTTGAAAAAGAAACAAACTTCCAAACTTTTTTAGAAAAAGCGGCTTTTTTAAATCTGGTCGTCAATCGCCCATGTACATGGCCAATGATATTTGGTCAATTTTGTCCAACTGCAAGTGCAATAGGAGAGGAAGCACGTTATATCAAAATCAAAAGCAGCATACTGGGAATTCGATATGCGTATAATGAAAAAGGCACTCTACTGATCGATGGTCCGAAAGGAGCTGTACAAAAATATTCAAAAATTAAAAAAGAAGCTTTCTCTTGGAAAATATGTAAATCCATGGTAGAATAATATTGTCAAAAAATACAATAGAATACAATCTGGAAGAATAAGATTGATTCGTAGACTATCAGAGGCAGCTAATTGTGGCTGCCTTTTTCATAGTCAATATGGGCTGGAAAACCGTCATTATCGGTTCTGAGTGTATTGTCTCATTAACATTAAATAGAATGAAAATAACTGTAGATCATAACTATCAAAATATTCCATTAAATGACATCAATACAGTCATTTTTTCACATGACAAAACAACGATTACTATTCCATTATTAGCAAAACTAATAGAAAAAAATATTAATGTGATCATCTGTGATTCCAAGAATGATCCAATTGGCATTTTTCAACCATATAACACCCATTCTTTAGTGTTTAAACAGTTAAATAAACAGATACAATGGAAAGTTACAAGAAAAAAACATCTATGGAAAAAAATAATAGAACAAAAGATCCAATCTGAAATCGATATCTTGCAGCTTCTGAATATTCAAGATGAAAATAGTATCATGTTAAAAAAATACAGAGAAAATGTGTATAATGATGATCAAACTAATCGTGAAGCAGTCAGTGCTCGCTTATATTTCTCTATTTTGTTTGGAAAAGAATTTACTAGAGAAGAACAGACAGCTACTAATTATGCATTAAATTACGGCTATAAAATCATTGCCAGCTATATATCGAAATGTATTGCAGCTAGAGGGATGTTAACACAATTAGGTATTCACCATATGGGAGAGTCAAATCCTTTTAACTTAACATATGATTTTATAGAACCATTTCGAGTAATTGTAGATGCATGGGTATATTTATATATCAAAGATGTATTTACAGTAAAACATAAAAAAGAATTGATTCACTTACCATTAGCAAAGATTTTCGTAGACGGTAAATGGCTTCGCTTAAATATGGCAATTGAAAGAATTATTGATACATATATCGCTTATTTAAATACAGGTGAAGAGGCATTTCTTACAATGGACCTTAAACAAGGTATTCAATTATATGGAGAAGAATAGATTTATGCGATTGATTGTCCTTTTTGATTTACCGACAGAAACAAAGCTTCATTTAAAATGGTATCGGGATTTTATAAAGTATCTGAAAAGTGAAGGATTTATTCGTTTACAATATTCCGTTTATTCGAAACTATGTATCAATAGTGATTCTGTTCATACTGCTGAACGGCGTTTAATTATTCATGCACCGCCACAAGGTGATATTCGTTTTTTAATCGTAACAGAACGACAATTTCAAAATATATCGAATATAAATGGAAGTTATTCTTTGCAAGAACAAATTACAACAACTAGCTTAACATTCATGATTGGAGGGTTGAATGATGAAAGTGATATATGAAGAAGAAACTTATTGTTTTCCGACAAAAAGAAACTTGAATTTCTTAGTTGACAATGAATATAAAGAAAACTTTATTAGTTGTTTGTCTAATTATTTTGGGAAAAAGAAAAAGAATGCTTGCAAAGTCTTTAATGATGATGGTGTACAGATTCTGTATGATGAATTAGAATTCATTTATCTTCCATATGCTAAAACAAGCATTGAGCAGAATTTCCATTTCAGCGCAAAGTCTTTATTAAATACAGAATTCACAAAGATCATAGAAAGTAATATGGAATACTTTACTTCTATAGATCGCATTCGCGAAGATATGCATGACTTATTAACTGATTTAGGTATGATCAAATTAAAACAATTGCTGTCAAAATATACAAATGATTTTATAGATATTAACTCTATCGATTTTGATATCAGTAAACTAGTTGAAATGCTGTCAATTGATATTGATACAAAAACAGCAGATACTTTCTATATGGCACTGTATAATTTGCTGATATATTTAAATAGAGAAAAGAATAGTTTGATTTATATCGATTTTCCTGTTACACAAAAGGTATTAGAGTGGATGAAAGAATATGCTAAAGATGGATTGTTGTTTATAATAGATAATTGCTTTGAAAAGGGTAACTATGATGAACTAGAATCATGTTCACTTATTTCTATGTCAAATAAAGATTTTTTGGAATGCATTCATTATGAATTATCTGAATTTCCTTTCATTTCTTATATGTTTACCCCATTCGTACAGCAATATATTGAGTTACAAAATGAAAAAATAATGGAATATTATACACAATTACATGATCATACAACTACTTTTTATTTAATGTTTGACAAAGATAATACTCAAATAACCGATAAATAAAAGCTTTTTATGTTATAATTCTAATGACGGTTCTTAAGGATTGTATTTTATTGTATTTTTTGAACGGTTGAACGGTATTTGTTGTGTAGTTATCGTTCTTAAGGATTGTATTTTATTGTATTTTTTGAACTTCGCCTGTAATATAATAGGTTGGGCATGGTTCTTAAGGATTGTATTTTATTGTATTTTTTGAACAATTCCTCTTTTTTTAAAAAAACAGTTTACGTTCTTAAGGATTGTATTTTATTGTATTTTTTGAACATTGTACAGACGTTGGTTTGAAAGCAGAGTGTTCTTAAGGATTGTATTTTATTGTATTTTTTGAACACAACGGTAGTTGTAGCAAATTGATATGCTGTTCTTAAGGATTGTATTTTATTGTATTTTTTGAACGACAGATATCATAGATTTATACGTGGTGCTGGTTCTTAAGGATTGTATTTTATTGTATTTTTTGAACATGAGTGCATTATCAGCGTAAAGCGTCTAGTTCTTAAGGATTGTATTTTATTGTATTTTTTGAACAACAAGCACGTCGGAATCTTCCACAAAACAGTTCTTAAGGATTGTATTTTATTGTATTTTTTGAACTGCTCGAAACTGTTGCTTTCTCCACTGTGGTTCTTAAGGATTGTATTTTATTGTATTTTTTGAACGCGTTTTTTATTTAAGTACATTGCCAAGAGTTCTTAAGGATTGTATTTTATTGTATTTTTTGAACGCCAGTGCGTTTGAGCGCTGTTGACCATCAGTTCTTAAGGATTGTATTTTATTGTATTTTTTGAACTTCAACGGAGCTAAAAACTATGACGGGTTGTTCTTAAGGATTGTATTTTATTGTATTTTTTGAACGTTGTTTTCGATTTTGTTTGTTGATTCGTTGTTCTTAAGGATTGTATTTTATTGTATTTTTTGAACTAGCAGAACCTAAAAAAGTAGAGAACACACGTTCTTAAGGATTGTATTTTATTGTATTTTTTGAACAGCGCATTGGTAAAGGATTTACAACGAGTGTTCTTAAGGATTGTATTTTATTGTATTTTTTGAACCTCACATATATTACATAATACATTTTATCGGTTCTTAAGGATTGTATTTTATTGTTTTTTTTGAACCAAGCGATACAACGATTTATGATGATCGTCGTTCTTAAGGATTGTATTTTATTGTATTTTTGAACTATTGTTTTTGTTTGAATATGAACTTTATGATCTTAAAAATCGTATTTTTATATCATATGACCTTAGAGAAGTTATAATCAATCATGTAGAGGTTGTTTAGTATTTAGTTAAATATCTATTTATGTCATGAATGGGATTCCTGTTTATGACCTTTTTATTATAGGAAGATGTTGGAATGTCATCTCTTGTCGATTCTTTGCATATGATTTCATGGGAGGAAGTCAATGGTTGAAATGGATGGTGTACATCTTCATGTGGAGTGTAGTGGGGAAGGACAGGGTGTTGTGTTGCTGCATGGCTGGGGACAAGATCTTTCGATGATGCGCTTATTGCAATGTCAGCTGCAGGAATCTTATCGTGTGGTAAATCTGGATCTTCCAGGTTTTGGAGAAAGTATTCCATTGCGGGAAGGATGGGGTATGGATGATTATGTTACCTGTCTTTTTGAACTCTTAAACAGGTATGAAATAGAGAATCCCATTTTGATTGCACATTCGTTTGGAGCACGTATCGCAATCCGTTATGCGGCAAGATTTCCAGTGAAAAAAATGGTTTTAACGGGGGCAGCAGGATTACGGGCACCTTTATCGCTATGGAAGCGTGCAAAACAGAAGGCGTATCGCATCAATCAAAAGCTGAAGTTGCCCATTCACTTTGGGAGCAGTGACTATCGAAATGCAGATCCTGCATTAAAAAAGGTATTGGTACAAGCGGTAAATGAAGATCTGTCTTCATTATTGCCTGATATTCACTGTCCGGTATTGTTGGTTTGGGGCAGTGAAGATCAGCAGACGCCGCTTTGGATGGCCAGGAAGATGGAGTCATTATTGCCGCAGGCAAAACTGATCGTTTATCGGGGAGAAGATCATTTTGCATATTATCATCAAGGGTTTCGCTTTATAGAAGATATCCAGCAGTTTTTGGGGGTGAGCAGATGTTGTGGTTAGAACTGATTGGTGTCTTGGCAATGCAGGGGCATGATCTGTATGCTTCCTTAGGGGTGTTTCAACAATGTCATTATCATTTGGATCGTTATCGAAACTGGATTGCGGATGAATTTTCCATTCAGCGTGTCTGGAAACGGATCCAGCTCTTACTGCCTTTTTTATTGCTTTTGTTTTTAAAGGTGGAAGAAGCGCGCAGTCCCTCTGTTTTTTGTTTTACGCTTATTTATCTGTATGTGCAGTTCCAGCGTCTAAAAGATAAGAAGCGATCATTCATGTTACGTTTTACAAACCGGATGTGCCGTTTTAGTATCTGTCTGCTTCTGCTGACTGGAATCACCATTATCGGGATGCGTTATACGTTGAGTTATGAACTCTATATTTGCTGTTTGCCGCTGCTGTGGATGATACCATGGATCTTGCTGCCGATAGCATCTTATGTGGTGCTGCCGATGGAACATATGATCCAAAATAGTTATGTACAAGATGCAAAAGCACGTTTAAATGCCTGTCCGCAAATGATCCGGGTAGGCATCAGCGGCAGCTATGGCAAGACAAGTGTGAAATATATTGCATATGCATTATTAAAAGATCATTATTATACGCTGAAGACACCGCATTCCTATAATAATCGAATGGGCATAACCAGAACGATACGTGAAGAATTGGATCCGTTGCATGAAGTGTTTCTTTGTGAAATGGGAAGCGATCACAGCGGGGAATTAGCAGAGCTGCTTTCGTTTGTTCAACCCAAGATCACAATTGTAACAGCAATCGGACCCCAGCATTTGAAGACGTTTGGCTCGCAGGAAGCAATTGTGGAAGAAAAGATGAAGATGGTAGAAATGTTGCCTCCGGAGGGCATCGGCATCCTGAATGTGGATAACCCGTTTATCTGTTCCTATCCATTGCATACAACAGCAAGCATTTACACTTATGGGTATTCAAAAAAGGCAAATGTGCGAATAATTTCTGCAAATATGGGAGAAGAGGGCACACATTTTGTTTTAGAGATTGGTCATAAATGTTATCCGTTCCATACCCGGCTGCTAGGCGAATGCAATATTCTGAATATAACAGCAGCGATTGCTTTGGCAAGGATCTTACATGTGCCGATGGCTGATCTGCAACAGGCGGTGGAACATTTGCCGTTTGTTGAACACCGGTTAGAAATGAAAAAAATGGGTGCGGATATTTTGATCGATGATGCATATAATTCCAATCTGCAAGGCGCACTGGCAGCATGCAGGGTATTAAAAGAAATGCCGAATTGGCGTGTAATCATTACGCCTGGTTTTATGGAGTTAGGCGAATTGCAGCAATCGCACAGCCGTGCTTTTGGGGAAGAAATTGCGAAAAGTGCAGATGAAGTCGTATTGGTAGGAAAGGAGCAGACCAAAGAAATTTATGGTTCTTTGATCGAACAGCAGTTTCCAGAAGAGCAGATCCATGTTTGCGGCACGATGCAGGAGGCAATTACATTCGCAAAGAGTTTGACTTCTCGAAAGAAAACAATTTTGATCGAAAATGACATTCCTGATATTTTTAATCATGAAATAAAAGGGATTGCATAGAATGGACTGGTGAGAAAATGAAGATACGTGTATTGTGTATGTTTGGCGGAAACAGTGTAGAACATGAAATCAGTATCTTGACAGCATTGATGGTGATGGAAAATGTGGATACACAAAAATATGAAGTCATTCCATGTTATGTGAGCAAACAGGGGCAGTTTTATCATGGACAAGCGTTGCGGCATATGGCAAACTATCGTGACTTGCAGAGCTTATGTGAAAAGCTGCATCCTGTGCATATTGAACGAAGAAAAGGACAGCCGATGTTAGTAAAGAATCAAGCAAATTGGCTAGGTTTTGCGATTCCTTTTGATGTGGTATTGCCTTTGTTTCATGGAATCAATGGAGAAGATGGCAGTGCAGCTGGTTTCTGCCGCATGCTGCAGCTTCCATTTTGCGAGAGCGATCTTCTTTGTTCTGCGATCGGCCAAGATAAAGGAATACAGAAACGCTTATTAAAAGAGGCAGGCTTCCCGGTTGTCCCCTTTATTGAGATACGGGAAGGAGAGGAAACAGAACTTTGCGCAAAGAAGATAGCTTCTTTGCGTTATCCATTGATGGTAAAACCGGCACTGCTTGGTTCCAGCATCGGCATTGAAAAAGTAAATTCTGCATCGGAATGTGAACAGGCCATTCAACAGGCCTGGAATTATGGCGAACATGTCGTGGTAGAAGAATGTTTGGAAGATATGCGTGAATTAAACTGTGCCATTTTGCATACACCTTATGGATATCGCAGCAGTGCGGTAGAAGAGGTGATCCATCATGGTGATTTGCTTGGCTATGACGAAAAATATATCGGCAAAACGGAAAAACAGAGTATAAATCAAAAACGTTTGTGGGTCCGGGAAGAAAAACTGGTGGAAGAAGTACAAAAGTGTTCAGTAGCAATTGCCCGATTGTTTGAAATTCAGGGTGTGGCACGCATTGATTATTTGTATGATAAAGGACAGGAAAAACTGTATGTCAATGAATTAAATACCATTCCTGGCTCTTTATCTTGTTATTTGTGGGAATGGGAAGGTGTTGGATTTTCACAATTGTTAGATCTGATCATTCAAGATGGCATACAGGCTTATCGTAAAAGAGGAAAGCATATCACCAGCTATGAAAGCAATGTTTTGCAAGAAGCTCCAGAGAAAATAGGAAAGAAAATCATGTAAGATGGAAAGTGCCGTGTTTGCGTTTACGGCACTTTTTACTTATAATGAAAACGATTTGTAAAAGGAGTGCTGCAGCAGATGGAAATAGCAATGAAACAAGAAGAAATCCAACAGGTTCAGCAAAATTTGTTGAGATGGTATCGCAAAGAACATCGCGATCTGCCTTGGAGAAGACAAGTGAGTGCGTATCGTACTTGGGTAAGCGAGATCATGCTGCAACAAACAAGAGTAGAAGCGGTAATTCCTTATTATGAACGCTTTCTTGCTGTTTTGCCGACTCTAAGAGACCTGGCGCTTGTTGACGATGATCTGTTGCATAAGCTTTGGGAAGGATTAGGATATTATAACCGCGTGCGGAATATGAAAAAATGCGCACAGGCATGTGTGGAACAGTATGATGGAGAGCTGCCGAAAACGTATGCTCAATTGTGTACGTTGCCAGGCATTGGCCCCTATACTGCCGGTGCAATTGCCTCTATTGCGTATCAAGAGCGTGTTTGTGCAGTGGATGGCAACGTATTGCGCGTTTTTTCACGAATACTGGCAAATGAGGAAGATGTCAGCAAAGAAATAACGAAAAAACATTATCGAGACTATGTAAGTGCATTTCTGCCAAATGCAGAGGATGCCGGTGATTTCAATCAAGCAATCATGGAATTAGGCGCTTTGATCTGTATGCCGAATAAAACACCGGATTGTGAACGTTGTCCGCTTTCTTTGCAATGCAAAGCGCATCGAAGGGGAGTAGAAGATCAATTTCCGAAAAAAGGAGAGAAAAAAGCACGGCGGGTGGAGGAATATACGGTATTGGTATTTGTTTACAAAAATAGGATCGCATTAGTTCAGCGGCCTTCCAAAGGATTGTTAGCTAATTTATATGGTTTTCCGATGAAGGAAGGAAAGCTGGATCAAAAACAAATTGTAGAAATGTATCCGCAGTCGCAGCAGATCATCGCTTTACATCCCCATGTACATATATTTTCACATGTCGAATGGCATATGCATGCCTTTCTGATTGAGACAATGGATACAGATCACCATTATCACAGCATAGAAGAAATCGAAGACAATTATGCGATCCCTACTGCTTATCGGACTTTTTATGATGCTGCCTGCACCTGGATCAAAATGAAAGAAGGAAAATAAATATGCAAGAGTTAAAAGAGCTGTTTGAAAACTATATCCCATATAATCAACAAGAACAAGTAGACCGGCAGCTGATCTTGCAGGCATTTTCTTCTTTTCATAATTTATTGACAAGAGAGAATCCAATCATTCATTTATGTGCGTCGCCATGGATCATGTCCAAGGATCGAAAACAAGTGCTGCTCGTGTATCATCGTATTTATGATTCCTGGGGATGGAGCGGCGGGCACTGTGATGGGGATGCAAACCTGTGGCAGGTAGCTCAGCGCGAAGGGAAAGAAGAGACAGGAATAGAAGCATTACAGCTGGCTGATCCAACACCACTAGCCATTGATGTGTTGCGGGTGCCGCGGCATTGGAAAAATGATCGTTTTGTCAGTGCACATCTGCATATCAATGTTACCTATTTGTTCTATGGCGATCCGCTTGCTCCTTTGTCTCACAAAGAAGATGAAGTGAAAGGAGCTAAATGGTTTCCGGCTGCTCAGATAGCAAAAATAGTGAAAGAACAAGAGATGCTGCCGGTATATGAAAAATTGAACAACAAGGCCTCTCAGATTGGATAGACATGTAAATGCCTATCCTTTTTTCTTGTTTCTGCATAGGGTATAAGGACTGTGGGGTGGAGATATGAATATCAAGATCATGAAGTTTGGAGGCACTTCCTTAAGTGATGAAAAAGCAAGAAAACAAGCATATTCACACATTATCGAAGAGTTAAAACAGGCAAAAGTATTGGTGGTCGTATCGGCAATGGGGCGATATCCTAGTCCTTATGCGACAGATACATTGTTAAGCATGGGTTCTTCACGATTGACAAAGGAAGAAAAGGCACGGCTGGTCTCCATGGGCGAACAGCTGTCTGCTTTGATCGTATGCAGCGAATTGCTGAATATGGGGATAGCGGCCTATGCACTTCCGTTTCATAAAAATGGGATCTTGACGGATTATCACTATGAATATGCAAATGTGCTTTCTCTTTCGCCGCGCTGTATCAAACAGACATTGGCTCATCATGATGTGGCAGTAGCCAGCGGCTTTATTGCACAGGCGCCATGCGGAGATGTAACGACGTTAGGAAGAGGCGGCAGTGATTTCAGCGCTGTCTTATTTGCAGATATGCTGGGAACGAAACAAGTAGATATTTATACAGATGTGGACGGGGTGTATGATATAGATCCAAAGCTGTCTCCGCTCGCAAAACGCTATGATCATCTGACATATGATGAAATGTTAAATATGAAAGTACGTGTATTGCATGACCGCTGTGTACAGTATGCGAAAGAAAAAAATATACAGATCCATCTGCGCGGCACCTTCACGAAAGAAACAGGTACGATCATTGCATAAAAATAGCATTTGTCAAAACAGAGTGCTATAATAGGAACAAAGAGGTGAAATTAGATGCAGACAATTATTTTAGTTGAAGATATGGCGTGTGAACATTGTGCCGCAAAAATTGATCGTGCTTTATCGGAAACATCTGTTAAGTATACAGTGGATCTTCCACGAAAGGCAGTCATCGTGGAAGGCACACAGGATGATGTGATGAAAGCACGTGGCGTCATCGGCGATATTGGGTATACAGTAAAATAAAAAGAAACAGCAGGCATCTTATGATATCTGCTGTTTTTATGTGTCCTCTTTTCCCAGGTATAATAATGAAATGATTGCGCCGAGGCCAAGCATCAAAGCATACCATTTTTCGAAAGCTGGATGTAAAGTGGCATAGTGATAAATGGAAGGAAAAGAGAAAAAGATATAGCACATATGATCGATAGCAAATAACACAAGCAGCAGCAAAGCGATGATTTTGATTTTTTTCATGATATCTCCCCATGACATTGTATGAATGAGTCAAGTGAATATGCATGTTTCAGCTTGGTCTTACATACATTAGGATGAAAGAAAGGGAGTCGAAAATGAAAAAGAAAGCAATCATTCTGATCGCTGGTGCACTTGTGCTTGTCGCAGCTTTGCTTCTCTTATTGAAAGAAAAACCATTTGAACAACAATTTCAAGAGACGACAGCAAATTTGAAAAGCTATTTGTTAGAAGGGGACATGGAACTTACGAAAGGGGAAGATATCCGAAGCTATGCGATCAATGTGAAGTACTTAAAAGAAGAAGACCAAGAGTATTTTAAGGTATCTTTGACGGATAAAGACCTGAATCAGGAACAGGAAATTATTCGCAATGAGGATGGGGTCTACGTCATTACGCCATCATTAAATCAAATTTTTAAGTTTGAGGGAAATTGGCCGACCAATTCCTTAAAGCCTTATTTGCTGCAATCGATGAGTGAGATCATGGAAGAAAAAGGAACACAGGTGGAAAAAACAAAAGACGGGTATCAAGTAAGTGCGAAAGTCACCTATCCGAATAACCATAATTTTACACAGCAGGAGATGGTATTCACATCTGATGCAAAGATCTCCTATCTGGAAATATTTAATGACGATCATGTGTCGCAACTGAAACTTGTATTTCATAAAGTAGACTATGAACCAGGTCTGAAAAAAGAAGATTTTGCAGTTCCGCAGCAATTAGAAAAACAAACTGCAGCGACAGGAGCGATGCAGGAAGATCTCCCGCTGCTTCCGATGGAAACGATGGATGCAACGCTGACCAACAGCTCCGTTGTTGAAAACAACGGAACATTGCAGCATATATTAGAATATAGCGGGGATAAAAGCTTTACGATCGTTGAACAGATCGCAGAAAGTGAAGATACGACACAAACAGTGATCATGAGCGGAGATCTGATCGATTCGATTGGCATGATCGGTCAATATGACGGTACACAGATGAATGCGGTGATGGATTCCGTGCAGTATACGATTTATAGTGAAGATCTAGATGCGCAGGAAATGGCTGCGATTCTATCGAGCATGCAGGTGGTCGTGATGAAGTGATCCGCAGGGGTGATGTCTACTATGCAAACTTATCGCCGGTCGTTGGCAGTGAACAAGGAGGAATACGGCCTGTTGTCGTTGTCCAAAATGATAAAGGCAATCGCTATTCAAAAACAGTGATCATTGCACCGGTGTCGAAAAAGATGAGCAAACCTCCGATTCCTACTCATGTGATTTTTAGTGCAAAACATTTGAGTCACGTTTCGATGATCTTATGTGAACAGTTGCGGACAATTGATAAAAGCCGTCTGATGCATTGGATCTGTACCTTAGATGAAGAGACATTAGCAAAAGTAAGTCAGGCAATCCGCGTCAGTTTAAATGTGTAAAGCGAACAGCAATGTTCGCTTTTCCCTTTTGTATAAAAAGATCAGAAAAGAAAAATGGGGAAAACTATTGCCAAATAAAATTGTGCATGCTATTATACCTGACTTTAGAGGTTGAATAGTAAAAAATGGTGCAACACTCGATATTTGATTATCGAGTATGCATCATTTTTATTTGTTTATCTGTTAGATAATAATTTGTTATTGGTTGATTTAATTTTTTG
>NZ_LT699721.1 GCF_900155395.1 Merdibacter massiliensis | reverse complement strand
TTATATCAAATAAATAAAAAAAATAAAATAAATTTAAAGTACAAAAAACAACGATAAATACTGGATAATCTCGACTTTTTCTCAGAATAGCCTCTAAACATTCATGGTGCAAACCTCTAAAGACGGGCATATCAAAAATCAAAAAAAGAATTGTAATCTTTTTTTGATTTTGTTATTATGATACTTGTCTAAGGGAGTAGCTGGCTCTTAAGAGCGATTAAGTCAACATAATGATTCATAATGGAATCTGGCTTAAACTGAAATAGCGAGACTTATACGTGTTTTTTTCACGTATAAGTCTTTTTTTTGGGAGGATCGAATATGTCTTTTTTTGCTGTATTTTTAATTGGCATCAGCTTAAGCATGGATGCTTTTGCTGTTTCTATTGCAAAAGGAATGTGTGTTAAGAACAACCGTTTTCAATGTGCATGTAAACTGGCTTTTTGGTTTGGTCTATTTCAAGCACTGATGCCTTTCATCGGATGGTTAGGCGGTAAATTATTTGAGTCAATGATTACCTCGATCGATCACTGGATCGCCTTTTTACTGCTAGGAATCATTGGTTTAAATATGATCCGTGAATCAATCAAAGAAGAAGATGAAGATGACCAGGTCTGCAATCTTGCTTTGACACATGTATTGTTGCTGGCTGTAGCAACAAGCATTGATGCATTGGCAGTCGGCATCACTTTTGCTTTTTTACAAGTGAATATCTACACCAGCATCCTCATTATCGGTGTTACGACATTTGTTCTTTCTTTTATTGCCGTATATTTGGGCAGCCAACTGGGAAGTCTGCTCAAAAAATATGCAGGAATATTTGGAGGTATCATCTTGATCTTGATTGGTACAAAAATCTTGATCGAACATTTATTTTTCTAAATTTGATAACAAATGAAAAGAGGCTGTAACGAATAAGGAATAGCCAAAAATAAAAAATGCATCTAATCTCGAAAGAGAAAGGATGCATTTTTTGGTATAATTTAGCTATGAAAAACATCGAAGTGTTAGAGCTAA
>NZ_LT699720.1 GCF_900155395.1 Merdibacter massiliensis | reverse complement strand
GGAAAACCGACCCCTAACAACCTTACTATAAACAACCTGATAGAAAACCAAACAATGGGAGTGAGTGGAGAGCCGCACAAGCCGTTTGGCAGATATGAGAATGTTTTTCTGACCGAAGCCGAGTATGCAGAACTGAAAACCGAGTTTCCGGACAGACTGGAACGGCTCATTGAGGAAATGAGCCGCTACCTTGCCGCCAACGGGAGAATCTACCAGAACTATGCCGCCGCCCTGCGGATCTGGGCGGAGAACGACAAAAAGGACGCCTCGAAACAGGGCGTCCCGGACTACACCTGCAAGGAGGGAGAAAGTTTATGAACAAAATCGAGAATATCAATCTGCTGCCGGATACCGAGCCGGACAGCGGTGACTACAAAGGCGAGGACGGTTTGCTGTACTGCGGAAAATGCCGCAAACCCAAGGAAGCCTACTTCCCGGAGGGCAAGACGCTTTTCGGACTTGACCGCCACCCGGCAGAGTGCGACTGCCAGCGGGCGCAGCGGATTGAGCGTGAAGCCGCCGAACAGCAGCGCAGACACCTTGACACCGTAGAGGACTTGAAACGCCGGGGATTTTCCGATACCGCCATGCGGGACTGGACTTTTGAAAACGACAACGGCAGGAACCCCCAGACTGCTGTTGCCCGGTTTTATGCGGAGCATTGGGACACCATGCAGGCCGAAAACATCGGCTATCTCTTTTGGGGCGGTGTGGGAACCGGCAAAAGCTACCTTGCAGGCTGTATCGCAAACGCCCTGATGGAGAAAGAAATTCCCGTCCGCATGACGAACTTTGCCGCAATCCTCAATGACCTTGCTGCCAGCTTTGAGGGCAGGAACGAGTACATCTCCCGGCTCTACCGCTATCCGCTGCTGATTTTGGACGATTTCGGCATGGAGCGTGGAACAGAATACGGGCTGGAACAGGTTTACAGCGTCATTGACAGCCGATACCGCAGCCGCAGGCCGCTGATCGTCACCACCAACCTGACCT
>NZ_LT699719.1 GCF_900155395.1 Merdibacter massiliensis | reverse complement strand
ATGCCAAAAAATAGGGATAATTGGGAGAATTGAAACAATTTCAAAGTAAAGAAAAGAAAAAAGAGGTCGTAACCTCAATAGACAGATTCGTTTAATTAAAATCTTCTATTTCGTTACAGCCTCTTTTCTTATGTTATTCACTATGCTGCAAACGATAGATAACGACCTCGCTTGGTGAAAATAAACGAGCGTTGATGCCGGTCGTACCAACACCGCTAGATACTTGTAATTCCATAGTGTTGATCTGATATTTTCCTAAGGGATATTTCGTTGCGCCTTCTTCCCTTTTATAAGGTCCGATCAATGGAAGGTTGATCTGGGAAGCATGAGAGTGCCCGGCGATTCCCAAAGAAATCGAGGCATAGGGAATTTCGCTTTGGGCAAACAAATCGGGACAGTGCGTCAATAAGATATTGTATTCTTCTTCGCTGATCTTAGCTGTTGCGCCGGCAATATCTGGGTTTCCATTTACCAGCGGTTCGATGCCGACCAATACGATTCCGCTGTTGGTGCCATTGCGGATCCGCAGGGCTTGATTGTTGAGAATTTCAAAATCAGCGTCATGCAGCATTGTCGTGATTTTGTCTCGAATTTCTTCATTGACACAATCTCGTTCGCCTAGTACGGCAAATTTTCCCAGCGGTGCCTCTATTTTCTTTAATAATGCAGTTACGGTAGAGAAATCTTCATCGCTCATGCCGGTTGCGTCATCAAATACATCGCCTCCAAAGATCACGACATCTGCGCCATTGAAATTGATCGTATCAACAATGGAAGAGAAACGTTCTTTGTCAATGGAGAATCCATATTCTAAGTCTGTAAAATAGGCAATCTTTACATCGTTCATCTCTTTTGGGATCTTTGTGGAGGTGAGCGTTTCATAACGTACTTTCGTATGGTTGACCGAAATGAAAAGTGCATAGTATATCATCACCATAACGATCAAAGCAATGACAAGCAAAGCTGCAACGATCTTTAATAATTTCTTAACCATTGATCCACCTCCATGCAGTGTTTATTCTACCATATGGATATCAAAAAAAGAAGAGCCGTATACAGTTGTATCTTATGAGAACTGTATACGGCATCTGTTAAGCTTCTGTTACTTTTGCTGCTTTTTTCTTTGTGGCTCTAGAAGAGGATTTCGTTTTGCTGGCACTCTTTTTGTTTGTGCCTTCAGTTTCTTTTTCCTCCGCTTTTGCTTTGTTGGTTTTCGTGTTTCGCTGTGCGCGCATCGCTTCGATCTGTGCCATCGTTGACTTAGAGTTGATGATGACCGGGATCACGATCGGATTTCGATGTGTCTTATTGTAGAGGAATGGCTCCAGGGTCGAACGTACGCAATTTTTTAATTCCCCAAAAGTGGTCCGTTGGGCCATCTTGTCTTTCAATGCCTGATAAACGATGTTCTCGGCTTCCTTTAAAAGACTTTGCGAATCTTTGATGAAGACGAATCCGCGGGATACGATCATTGGTTTCATCAAGATCTTGTTCTCTTTGGAATCGATTGCGATGACGACAGAGACCAGACCGTTATTGGCTAAGATCTTGCGGTCTTTGAGCACGGCCGTTGATAGACCGCTGATGTCATTGCCATCTACATAGATGTCATCTGCCTGGATACGCCAGCTGCTTGGGAAGACCTTGTGGTCGCGCAGGATCAAGACATCGCCATTGGCACAAGTGAAGATGTTTTCCGGTGCCACTCCGGTTTCGATGGCAGTATTTTTATGCTGAACAAGCATCTTGTATTCGCCATGCACCGGCATAAAGTATTTCGGCTTGATCAATTGCAGCATTAGTTTTTGTTCCTCTTGGGAAGCATGTCCGGTCGTATGCAGATTGTTCAAGACGGATTTTGTCAATACATTGGCACCGGCACGGAACAGTTTGTTCACGACCTGGTTGACGCTTCCGCCGTTTCCCGGAATTGGTGAAGAAGAGAAAACGACCGTATCGCCTGGGATCAATTTGATCCAGCGATGGGTACCGTTTGCGATGCGGGAAAGGGCAGCTAATGGTTCTCCCTGGGAACCGGTACATACGATGCAGATCTTATTGGACGGGGTATGGTTGAGTTCTTCAGGAGCCAAGAAATGTTCTTCTCCGATCTTGATGTTTCCCATCTTGCGGCCGATCGTAACGACATTTTCCATGCTGCGTCCAAAGATGCAAACTTTTCTGCCGCATTTTACTGCCGCTTCTAAGATCTGTGCGACACGCAAGACGTTGCTAGCAAATGTAGCGACGATGAGTCGTCCTGTGGTCTTGCGCATGATATCCATGATCTCTTGCGCAACTTTTTTCTCCGAGATGGAAAAGTCTTCTACACCGGAATTGGTGGAATCGCTCATCAACAGATCGACCCCGATCTGACCCATATAGGCCATTACCTGATAATCGGCATTTAATCCCAGCGGAGTCAAATCAAATTTAAAGTCACCGGTTTCTACGACACGGCCATTTGGTGTATTGATCAGGATTCCCAGTGAATCGGGTATAGAATGGATCGTGTTGAAAAAACCGACGGTAAAATGTTTCATATGAATGGATGACTGATCATTGATCTCAATCAGTTTTACATTTTTCACCATTCGATGTTCTTCTAATTTTTTGCGGATCAAAGCACTGGCAAAACGAGGAGCGTAGATGGCCTCGATCTGAACCGAACGCAGTAAAAATGGAATACCTCCGATATGGTCTTCATGACCATGGGTGATCACCAAGATCTTGCGTTTGCGGTTATGCTTGATCAAATGTGTGTAATCTGGAATAACGTAATCGACACCGAGTAAGTTGTCTTCCGGAAAACGAACGCCAGCATCGACGATCAGGATCTCGTTGCCGTGCTCAAAACAATAGGTGTTTTTTCCAATCTCACCTAAACCTCCCATCGCATAGATGAGAGTGTCGTTTTTTTCTACTGTTGTTTTATTATATTCATTTCGAAAACTGCTTAACTCATGCGGTGCCTGAGAATGTTGTTGTGAATGCATATATTCTCCTTTCTATCATAGCTGTTTTACGGAATGCACCTTTTTAGATATTATACCATATTTTCAGAAAAACAAACGAAGTGTTTCTCTATTTTCCTATGGCACAGCTTGTACTATTATACAAATATTTGATCAAAAAAACCAGTATTTTTATTTGGACATTAAAAAACCGAAACACAGATGTATTTCGGTCGTTAATGATTATCCGATGACCATGGCTTCCGGATCTTCTTTCCAAGGA
>NZ_LT699718.1 GCF_900155395.1 Merdibacter massiliensis | reverse complement strand
AGCTCGATCTTTGAAAACCAAACAGAGAAACGTCAATTCAAAAAAAAGAAGAAGGACGCAAGTCCGGATAAGAAAAGAAAAGACGCTAGCAAAGAAAAGCGAAGCGTAAGAAATGAGCTAAACAAACGATTCAAATGGAGAGTTTGATCCTGGCTCAGGATGAACGCTGGCGGCATGCCTAATACATGCAAGTCGAACGGAGCCGATTGGAAGCTTGCTTTTGAGAGGTTCAGTGGCGAACGGGTGAGTAACACGTAGGGAACCTGCCCAGATCACCGGGATAACGGTTGGAAACGACAGCTAAGACCGGATAGGTGATGGCGAGGCATCTTGTCATCATGAAAAGAGCTACGGCTCTGGAGCTGGATGGACCTGCGGCGCATTAGCTGGTTGGTGAGGGTAACGGCCCACCAAGGCAATGATGCGTAGCCGGCCTGAGAGGGTGCACGGCCACATTGGGACTGAGACACGGCCCAAACTCCTACGGGAGGCAGCAGTAGGGAATTTTCGTCAATGGGGGAAACCCTGAACGAGCAATGCCGCGTGAGTGAAGAAGGTCTTCGGATCGTAAAGCTCTGTTGTAAGAGAAAAACGGCCTTCATAGGGAATGATGGAGGAGTGATGGTATCTTACCAGAAAGCCACGGCTAACTACGTGCCAGCAGCCGCGGTAATACGTAGGTGGCGAGCGTTATCCGGAATGATTGGGCGTAAAGGGTGCGTAGGTGGCACGATAAGTCTGGAGTAAAAGGGAGCGGCTCAACCGCTGTTGGCTCTGGAAACTGTCGAGCTAGAGAGCAGGAGAGGGCGACGGAATTCCATGTGTAGCGGTAAAATGCGTAGATATATGGAGGAACACCGGTGGCGAAGGCGGTCGCCTGGCCTGCAACTGACACTGAAGCACGAAAGCGTGGGGAGCAAATAGGATTAGATACCCTAGTAGTCCACGCCGTAAACGATGAGGACTAAGTGTTGGGGAAACTCAGTGCTGCAGTTAACGCAATAAGTCCTCCGCCTGGGGAGTATGCACGCAAGTGTGAAACTCAAAGGAATTGACGGGGGCCCGCACAAGCGGTGGAGTATGTGGTTTAATTCGAAGCAACGCGAAGAACCTTACCAGGTCTTGACATCCCTTGCGAGTCTATGGAGACATAGAGGAGGTTACCAAGGAGACAGGTGGTGCATGGTTGTCGTCAGCTCGTGTCGTGAGATGTTGGGTTAAGTCCCGCAACGAGCGCAACCCTTGTCGCATGTTACCAATATCAAGTTAGGGACTCATGCGAGACTGCCGGTGACAAACCGGAGGAAGGTGGGGATGACGTCAAATCATCATGCCCCTTATGACCTGGGCTACACACGTACTACAATGGCGGCTACAAAGAGCAGCGACACTGTGAGGTGAAGCGAATCTCGGAAAGGCCGTCCCAGTTCGGATTGAAGTCTGCAACTCGACTTCATGAAGTTGGAATCGCTAGTAATCGCGAATCAGCATGTCGCGGTGAATACGTTCTCGGGCCTTGTACACACCGCCCGTCAAACCATGGGAGTCGGAGATACCCGAAGCCGGTGGCACAACCTTAGGGAGTGAGCCGTCGAAGGTAGAGCTGATGACTGGGGTTAAGTCGTAACAAGGTATCCCTACGGGAACGTGGGGATGGATCACCTCCTTTCTAAGGAGAAAGAAGAGAAGGAAGTTTCCTGTTTGGTTTTGAAAGGCTGAGCCTTTCAGAAGAAGAAGCGAGTCGATCTTTGAAAACTGAATAACAGCAAAGACATAACAGAAAAGGTCTATAACAAAAAGTTGTAGGATTGAAACTGAGTGTTAAACAGAAGAAGAAAAATCTCGGAAAACACGAAAAAGATCAAGTAAGGAAGGGCGTACGGCGAATGCCTGGCCACTTGGAACTGAAGAAGGACGCACCAAACGGCGAAACGCGACGGGGAGCGGTAAGGACGCAAAGATCCGTCGATATCCGAATGGGGGAACCCGGCATCCGTCATAGGATGTCACCCGCATCTGAATACATAGGATGTGAGGGAGGAACCCGGGGAACTGAAACATCTAAGTACCCGGAGGAAAAGAAAACAACAGTGATTCCCTGAGTAGCGGCGAGCGAAAGGGGAGGAGCCCAAACCGATCTTAGGATCGGGGTAGAAGGACCACGGAAGTAGCAAGAACGAAGGTAGCAGAAATGCATGGGAAGGCATACCGCAGAGGGTGAGAGTCCCGTAAGCGAAACCTGAGGGAAGCGAAGTGGGATCCTGAGTACGGCGAGACACGAGGAATCTTGTCGGAAGCAGGCGGGACCATCCGTCAAGGCTAAATATTCCCAAGTGAGCGATAGTGAACGAGTACCGTGAGGGAAAGGTGAAAAGAACCGCGGGAGCGGAGTGAAAGAGAACCTGAAACCGTATGCCTACAAGAAGTCAGAGCCCGTTAAGGGGTGATGGCGTGCCTTTTGTAGAATGAACCGGCGAGTTACGATACAGTGCGAGGTTAAGCGGGAGACGCGGAGCCGAAGCGAAAGCGAGTCTGAATAGGGCGCAAGTAGGGTATCGTAGACCCGAAACCGGGTGATCTAGCCATGACCAGGTTGAAGTTCAGGTGAAACTGAATGGAGGACCGAACCGACCACCGTTGAAAAGTTGGCGGATGAGTTGTGGCTAGGGGAGAAATTCCAATCGAACCCGGAGATAGCTGGTTCTCCCCGAAATAGCTTTAGGGCTAGCGTCGGAGGGAGGCATCTGGAGGTAGAGCACTGAATGTACGATGGCGCCATCCCGGTGTACTGAGTATAATCAAACTGCGAATGCCAGGTGAGAGATATCCGGCAGTCAGACCGTGGGTGATAAGGTCCATGGTCAAGAGGGAAACAGCCCAGACCGCCAGTTAAGGTCCCAAAATGTATGCTAAGTGGAAAAGGATGTGGGGATGCACAGACAACTAGGAGGTTGGCTCAGAAGCAGCCATCCTTCAAAGAGTGCGTAACAGCTCACTAGTCGAGTGACCCTGCGCCGAAAATGTACCGGGGCTAAGCATACTACCGAAACTGCGGATTCGATCTGATCGAGTGGTAGGGGAGCGTTGCATGCACGGGGAAGCCGTACCGGAAGGAACGGTGGAGAGCATGGAAGTGAGAATGCCGGTGTGAGTAGCGAGATGCAGGTGAGAATCCTGCACACCGAAAGCCCAAGGATTCCAGGGGAAGGTTCGTCCGCCCTGGGTAAGTCGGGACCTAACGCGAGGCCGAAAGGCGTAGTGGATGGAAAACAGGCAGATATTCCTGTACCCGTATATGGAGCGATGGAGTGACGGAGAAGGCTAGTGTGACCCTATGAACGGATTTAGGGCGAAGCGAAGCAGCAGGTGCATAGTGAAATGCGTGCACGGGATGCAGAGCGCGAGAGGTAAGCGAACGTTTCGGCAAGTAGCGAAGCACATGAGGCCAGCTTCCAAGAAAAGCTTCTAGCGATAATCCATATGCGGCCCGTACCAAAACCGACACAGGTGGGCAAGGAGAGGATCCTAAGGTGAGCGAGAGAACTGTTGCCAAGGAACTCGGCAAAAAGACTCCGTAAGTTCGCGAGAAGGAGTGCTCTTGAGAAAGAGCCGCAGCGAAGAGGCCCAAGCGACTGTTTAACTAAAACACAGCTCTCTGCGAAGTCGCAAGACGAAGTATAGGGGGTGACGCCTGCCCGGTGCCGGAAGGTTAAGGGGAACTGTCAGAGGCAACTCGAAGCAGTGAACCGAAGCCCCGGTGAACGGCGGCCGTAACTATAACGGTCCTAAGGTAGCGAAATTCCTTGTCAGGTAAGTTCTGACCCGCACGAAAGGCGTAACGATTTGGGCGCTGTCTCGGCAGCAGACTCGGTGAAATCTTAGTACCTGTGAAAATGCAGGTTACCCGCAACTAGACGGAAAGACCCCATGGAGCTTTACTGCAGCCTGATATTGAATTTTGATGAAGCATGTACAGGATAGGTGGGAGGCGATAGAGACGTGCACGCCAGTGTACGAGGAGCCGACGTTGGGATACCACTCTTGTTTCATTGGAGTTCTAACCTGGTGCCTGCTACGGGCATGGGGAGAGTGTCAGGTGGGCAGTTTGACTGGGGCGGTCGCCTCCCAAAGAGTAACGGAGGCGCCCAAAGGTACGCTCAGATTGGATGGAAATCAATCGACGAGTGCAAATGCAGAAGCGTGCTTGACTGTGAGAGCAACAACTCGAACAGGGACGAAAGTCGGGATTAGTGATCCGGCGGTGCCGAATGGAAGGGCCGTCGCTCAACGGATAAAAGCTACCCTGGGGATAACAGGCTGATCTCGCCCAAGAGTTCACATCGACGGCGAGGTTTGGCACCTCGATGTCGGCTCATCGCATCCTGGAGCTGGATTCGGTTCCAAGGGTTGGGCTGTCCGCCCATTAAAGCGGTACGCGAGCTGGGTTCAGAACGTCGTGAGACAGTTCGGTCCCTATCTGTTGTGGGCGTAGGAGATTTGAGGAGAGCTGTCCTTAGTACGAGAGGACCGGGATGGACCTACCGCTGGTGTACCGGTTGTATCGCCAGATGCACGGCCGGGTAGCTAAGTAGGGAAGGGATAAGCGCTGAAAGCATCTAAGCGCGAAGCCTACTCCAAGATGAGATCTCCCATACGCAAGTAGTAAGACCCCTTGAAGACGACGAGGTAGATAGGTCAGGGATGGAAGCGTAGCGATACGTGGAGTTGACTGATACTAATCGGTCGAGGACTTGATCTGAAGTCGAGCTGTTATTCGGTTTTGAGAGGCTGACTCTCAAGGAAAGAGATCCGGTGATGAAGGCGGAGTGGACACACCTGTCCTCATACCGAACACAGAAGTTAAGCACTCCA
>NZ_LT699717.1 GCF_900155395.1 Merdibacter massiliensis | reverse complement strand
GAGGACTTGATCTGAAGTCGAGCTGTTATTCGGTTTTGAGAGGCTGACTCTCAAGGAAAGAGATCCGGTGATGAAGGCGGAGTGGACACACCTGTCCTCATACCGAACACAGAAGTTAAGCACTCCAGCGGCGACAATAGTTGGGCCTGCCCCTGCGAAGATAGCACGTTGCCGGTCTCTTCCTTTGCGATCACTTTGTGGTCGCTTTTTTTTCGCTTTTCGTGTATAATATTGCATGATATAAAAATGGACAGAAGGTGTATTTGTATGGATATTCGGCATTTGGTATTAAAGAAATTTCCAAAACGGTTTTCGATTCATTCAAAAAATAATTTTCTAAAAGAATTGGATCAGATCTTTATGGAAGAAGGCTATACATCTAAAACAATCGATAAGATGAGCTTTCGCGGCAAGGTAAAAGATCAAATTTATTCATTTGGAAAAAGTGCAAAATTATATATCGCGGTGCCTTACGATACGCCGTCCCGTATTTTTTGGTATCAATCACAATATTTTCCGATGGATGGAAATCGCTCGATGAATAAAAATATGGTTGCAACGTACGTGCCTGCTTTTTTGATTTATGGGATCATCTTGTTATTTATTTTGTTTGTATCACCGAACATTCAAAATTTACAGCTGCAGGTCATTCTAAATTTGGCTATTTTTGCCGGTACTATCTCTTTGTTATGGATGTTGTTTCATGGATTTGGCAATCGCCATAATACAAACCGCAATTCCAGCTCGATTATTGCGGCTGTGGAATTCATGCAGTCACTGCAGGCGGATCAAAAAAGAAAGATCGGTTTTGTGTTTGTAGATCGCTGCGACCATAATTGTCCCGGTGCTCAGCTATTGGCAGAACACTTTTTGAAACAAAATAAAAATCCAGATGTGATCTGGCTTGACTGTATCGCTAAGGGCGATGTTTTTGGAATTGGCTATCGAACGCATGGAAAGCGGTTAGCTTCTTTATTGCATTCTGGCAACAAGAAGGATACGATTCGTCTATTCGACATGAATGGCAATAAATGCATACAAACAGTCATGAATTATTTCGAAAAAGGTATTTTGATCACTTCTGGCGAGATGGATGCAAAGGGTTCATTGGTCGTAAAAAATACGCAAACATCCAAAGACAAAGAATTGGATGAATCCAATATACAATTTATCATTGAATTGCTGAATAAAGCGATACCACGCAAATAAGATTCGCTCAATTGAAAGGAGGGATCTCATGTATTTAAAACGAATCCTGAGTTTCTTTAAAAGCAAGCTGTTTTTCGTAGGTATTTTGATCCTGGCACAGCTGATCGTTTTGGCAGTGTTGATCGTTTTGCTAAGCTATCAGTTTTACTGGTTTTATATTTTATCTGTCATCTTAAGCTTTATAGCAAGCGTATATGTCGTTAATCGCGAAGATAATCCAAGTTTTAAGATATTATGGGTATTGTTGATCATGGCAGTGCCTGTTATGGGCGGGTTGTTTTATGTTTTGTTTGGCGGCAGAAAGGTTCCAAAGGAGCTGCGTATACGTGATCAACGCTCTCTTGAGGAATTTCGCCAGGTCATGAAGCGGAAAGAGCCGATGTTTGATCTTTTGCGCGAAGAAGAACCACAGGCCTATAAACAAGCAAGCTATTGTTGGCACAGCGGCAATTTTCCTATTTATGAACATTGCGAGGTTACCTATTTTCCTTTGGGAGAATTGAAATTCCAAGCGTTGATCGATGAATTAAAGAAAGCAAAACATTACATATTTTTAGAATATTTTATTATTGCGGAAGGTATCATGTGGAATACAGTACTGGACATCTTAAAAGACAAGGTAAAAGAGGGCGTTGATGTACGCCTGATTTACGATGATGCAGGCTGTATCACAACATTGCCGCCGCATTATGATGAAACGTTGCGCCGTTATGGCATCAAAGCAAAAGTATTTAATCCCATCGAACCGCATCTGGCATTGCAGATGAATAACCGCGATCATCGCAAGATTGCGGTCATTGACGGGGAAGTTGCTTTTACGGGCGGCGTGAATTTGGCGGATGAATATATTAATCAGTATGAACGTTTCGGTCATTGGAAAGATATGGCGGTTATGGTAAAAGGAGAAGCTGTACAAACATTTACTGTTTTATTTTTGCAGTTTTGGAATTTTGATGAAGAGGAAAAAAGTGATCCATTACAGTTTATTTCATCAACAATGTCTTCTTATCCGGCAAATGGATATGTCATTCCTTTCTGCGACAGTCCAACAGATGAAGATTATGTCGGACAGCAGACCCATATCAATTTGATTAACAGCTCTTGTCAGTATCTATATGCCAGCACACCTTATTTGATCATTGATCAAGAAACAAAAATGGCATTGATGCTGGCCGCAAAGAATGGTGTAGATGTACGGATATTGGTACCGCATATTCCAGATAAGAAAATTGTTTTTGAGGTAACACGCAGTAATTATGAACGTTTGATCGAAGCGGGAGTAAAGATATATGAGTATACGCCAGGTTTTGTACACGGTAAAGTTATGCTCGCGGATGATCAAAGTGCAGTTGTCGGTACTGTAAATATGGATTATCGATCTTATTATCTGCATTATGAATGCGGTGTGTGGATGTATCAAACTTCTTGTTTACACGATATACGAAAAGATTTTGAGCAGTCTTTTGCACAGTCGCATCTGGTTACTTTGGAAGAATGCAAAGACATCTCGATCGTTCGTCGATTTGTACGTGCATTTTTAAATATAATTTCACCGATCATGTAAAGGAGCATAGTATGAAAGATATAGAAGCATTAAAAACAGTAAATGATCAGATCATTTTGAGCATAGATGAACCAATTTATCTAAGTGCAGAACACTATATTTCCACTTTAAGCGCACAACTGCAGTTAGATCCTAATGAGATTAAAGATGCTCTTGATTTTCCTTATTTGGCAGCCAAACAAAGAAAAATGGCAGCGCCTGTAATAGAAAAGTACATTGCTGAACACCCTTATATAGAAGGTACACCATATGAAGAATATGTCAAGGAACTATTACATGCACATCCTGGTCTGCATGTTTCAATGATCGAAGATTTCTTAAAAGGAAAAGATGAACCACTTGCGTCTACACAAGAACCTTTGCATGAAACCGACAAGACAGACAAACCTTTGGAAGAAAAGAAAACTAATGTAGAATTAGGTAGAGAAAACAGTGAATTTGAAGTAAAAGAAAGCTGGATAAAGCTTGCCCATCTTTTGCGCATTTGCGGTAAAGTTGTTTTTTGGATCTGTTTGATCGTTAGTATTTTGATCTTTGTTTCAGCAATCCTTGATTACTTAAGGTCAACATCTCTTTATTATTATGGGATGTCATATTTGATTTCTTTATTATTGGTACAAAGCATATCTGCTTTGTGTCTCTTATTTGGCGGGTATATTTGCGTACTGCTTTTAAATGCTGTGGCTTGCCTGCTGGATAAGAAAGATCCAGACATCCCATTTCATCATTTTGAGTGATTAACAAGGAAACAGAAATGTTTCTTTTTTTCTTGACAAACCATATGTTTGGGCATATATTTAGCTTACAAATTATTAGATTACTAACTATTTGGAGGGAATAGGATGAAAAAGTCATTTCACATGATGATCTTTCGTGTTCATCAAGCATATAAAAATCGAATACGTCCGATGATGCAGGAAATCGGTATCAGCAGCGGGCAACCGAAAATTTTATTGTATGTGCGTGATCACGAAAACTGCCGGTTAAAGGATGTGGCAGCTTATTGTGATATCAAGCCGGCAACGACTTCACGCATTATTGAAAAACTGCTGGAAGAAGGCTATCTAACAAAGACATCACCGAAAGAAGACCGCAGAGCCATATGTTTAAAAATCACAAAGGCAGGCATGCAAAGTCTGCAGGAGTGGATCCAGTGTTGTCAAAAAGTAGAAGAAGAGATGCTAAAGGGATTTGATGAAAAAGAGCGAAAGCAGTTTTTTGATTATTTGATTCGCGCTTATGAAAATACCAATGATGAGAAAGGGGGAGAGGATGATGCATGATCTGAAAAGAGTTTTTTCAAGTATGTATCCATATCGTGTAGCATTGGTACTTGCAATCTTATTTGTTGTAATTGAAACAAGCTTTGAATTGTTTATTCCCATGATCATGGCAGATATCATTGATGTGGGAGTAACAACGCATGACATCAATTACATTCTATATAAAGGAGTAGTAATGGCAGGATGTGCTTTGCTTTCTCTGATTACTGGATTGCTGTATGCCAAGTATGCAGCGATTGCAGCCAATGGTTTTGGTGCAGTATTGAGGGAGAGGGAATTTGCGTGCATACAAAAGTATTCTTTTTCTAATCTTGATCATTTCGATACCTCTTCCTTGGTAACTCGTTTAACGAGTGATGTAACAGTCATGCAAAATGTGATCAATGCGGGATTACGCCCATGTGTTCGCGGTCCGGTCATGCTGATTCTTGGACTAGCAATGTCATTTTATATCAATGCGGAGCTAGCTGTCGTATTTTTGGTTTGTGCACCGGTTTTAGGCATCATATTGGCATTGATCGTGAAGAAAATTGCACCAATGTATCGCAGATTGCAAGAAGCAGTGGATCATGTCAACTCGATCGTCTCAGAGACGCTGATCGCAATTCGCGCTGTCAAAGCTTTTGTGCGCGGAGAGTATGAAGAAGATAAGTTTGGCAAGGTCAATGAAGAATTAAGAGAAATCGGTGAGAATACATTCCATTATGCTGTTTTGAACTTACCTGCCTTTCAGATGACGATGTATGCTGCCGCAATTGCTATCCTGTGGTTCGGAGGACAATTGATCTTTATCGGCGGCATGCAGGTGGGTGAATTAACGGGCTTTTTAAGTTATGTACTGCAGATCATGAATTCCCTGATGATGATTTCCAATGTCTTCTTGTTATTGACACGATCTTTAGCCAGTGCACAGCGCATCCGTGAAGTATTTGATGAAACTTCCGATATTGTGGATGGCCAGGCAAACTTGGTTTTGGAACACGGCACGATCGAATTTTCCCATGTCAGCTTTAAATACAAAAAGGAAGCAAAAGAAAATGTATTGAGCGATATCTCATTCCAGATCAAAGAAGGGCAGACCGTTGGCATCATCGGCGGTACTGGAAGTGCAAAAAGTACGTTGGTTTCCTTGATTCCGCGTTTATATGATATTAGTGCAGGTTCCTTGAAAGTAGGAGGACATGAGGTAAAAGAGTATCCATTGCAGCATCTGCGTGATCAAATCGGTATCGTATTACAGAAAAATGTATTGTTCTCTGGTACGATCAAAGAGAATTTGCGATGGGGGAACCCGAATGCAACAGATGAAGAAATCAAACGGGCCTGTCAAATTGCATGTGCAGATGAATTTGTAGAACGCTTTGCCGATAAATATGATACCTATCTTGAAGAAGGAGGAGTAAACGTATCCGGCGGACAAAAGCAACGTCTGTGTATTGCCCGTGCATTATTGAAAAAACCGAAAATATTAATTTTTGATGATTCGACAAGCGCTGTTGATACAGCTACAGATGCCAGTATCCGAAACGGATTAGCACAATTAAAGGATACGACCAAGATCATCATTGCACAGCGTATTTCATCTGTGATGGATGCGGATCAGATCATTATTTTGGAAGATGGTCATCTCAATGCCATCGGCACACATGAAGAATTATTGGCCAATAATGAGATCTATCAGGAAATTTATGAATCGCAACAGAAAGGAGTGAGCGAACATGGCGAAACCAATCAGCAATAAACGTCCGGATAATTTTTGGAAAACATTGCGCAACCTGCTGCACTATATGGGAAACCATCGCTTCTTATTGCTGCTAGTGGCTGTTTTGGTTTCTGTCAGCGCATTGGCAAATTTATTTGGTACCTACATGTTGAAACCGATCGTCAATAATTATATTGTGCCTCGCGATGTAGATGGATTGATCCTGGCTGTCATCTTTACTGCCTGCATCTATGGAGTAGGCGTACTGTCTGCTTTTGGATACACACAGATCATGGTCGTCGTTGCACAAAAGATCATTAAAGAGATTCGCGAAGATTTGTTTCATCGCATGATGACGCTTCCTTTGCGCTATTTTGATACGAACCCTAATGGGGATACGATGAGTCGTTTCACGAATGATGTCGATACGATCGCCGATGCTTTGAACAACAGCTTTGCAATGATGGTACAGAGCTTTATTCAGATCGTCGGTACCCTAACATTGATCTTTATCTTAAATTGGCAGCTGTCTTTGATCGTTTTTGTATGTTATATCATCATGTTTGCTTATATCAAATTCAGCGGGAAACGCAGTCGTTATTATTTCGGACATCAGCAAAAATATCTAGGAAATCTGAACGGCTTTATCGAAGAAATGATCCATGGGCAAAAAGTGGTAAAAGTGTTTAATCATGAAGATGCGAATATGGAAGAATTTAAAAGAAGAAACAAACAGTTGCAAAAAGCGGCAACCAGCGCGATGTCCTATTCTTCCACCATGGTGCCGATGGTCGTTTCACTGTCATATATCAATTATGCGATCGTCGCAGTTTTAGGCGGCATCATGGCTATCAAAGGCTGGACAGATGTTGGGTCTTTGGCAAGTTATCTGGTATTTGTTCGTCAGACGGCAATGCCGATCAATCAATTTACTCAACAATCTAATCTGATCTTAGTTGCTTTGTCCGGTGCAGAACGTATCTTCACGATGATGGAAGAAAAACCAGAACTGGATGCAGGCAAGGTAACATTAACAAATGTGGCAAAACATAAGGATGGAACATTATATGAATGTGCACATAACAGCGGTCAATGGGCATGGCGTCATCCGCGGAAAGACGGCAGTGTTGAATTAGTGCCTCTAGCGGGCGATGTCCGTTTTGATCACGTGAAATTTGGATATGATCGTTCCAAGGTCATATTAAATGACATCACGTTATATGCGAAACCAGGACAGAAAATTGCATTCGTCGGGGCGACTGGTGCAGGAAAAACAACAATTACAAACCTGATCAGCCGTTTTTATGATGTTGATGAAGGAAGCATTACGTATGACGGCATCGATGTACGGCTGATTGCCAAGGATGATCTTCGTCGTTCTTTATCCATCGTATTACAAGATACGCATTTGTTTACGGGAACGATTGCCGATAATATTCGTTATGGAAAACTGGATGCTTCAATGGAGGAAGTGGTACGCGCGGCCAAGTTGTCCAATGCCGATTCTTTCATCCGTCGTCTGCCGCAGGGCTATGAAACAATGGTACGCGGGGACGGCGCAAACTTATCACAAGGACAAAGACAGTTATTGGCAATTGCGCGGGCAGCGATTGCCAATCCTCCTGTGTTGATCCTGGATGAGGCAACCAGCAGCATCGATACACGTACAGAACGTTTGATTGAAAAAGGCATGGATTCATTGATGGAAGGCCGTACAGTTTTTGTTATTGCCCATCGCTTGTCTACTGTACGCAATGCGGATGCCATCATGGTACTGGATCATGGTGTGATCATTGAACGAGGCAATCATGAAGAGCTGATTGCACAGAGAGGTCAGTATTATCAATTATATACGGGAATGTTTGAATTATCTTAAAAAATTTAGACATTCAAAATAGATTGTATAGCGGAAAATGCGGGAGATTCTGATATAATTCATCAGGATATACGTGTATATGTTAAAATGATATACGTTGTTATCCAGAGGGAGGGACTTGCATGAAACTGACATTGATCGTGTTGTTGGCAGTATCTTGCTTAGACAGTTTCGTTGTCATGATGGAAAGAGGATCTTCCATGCGTGAAATGAAGCTGGCAAAAGGCGGCTGCCATGCATTCATTTTTGCAAGTGTCAATACATTGATGTTATGGTTTGGGATGCTTTTGTCGCATATCGTAGAATCTATGCATATGATACAAGTCGATCGTTTGTTGTCTGCGGTGATCTTTGTAGGTTTAGCCACCTTTTTGTTGATGAAGGTCATCAGCCGAAAACATTATGAGGAACATTTGGATCTTGCATTCAGTTATCGCAAGAGCCTTCAACAAGCCGTTTTTACAGGGATCGATACAATCGTATTGGGGATCGCACTGGGATTGATGCAGGAAAATATCGTTGCTACCTGTGCTGTCTTGTTTGTATTGACATTCATTGCGATCCATGCGGCTTTGTGGATTGGCTATTATCTGGGTGCAGCTTATCAACGAGGAATGATCTTTGTGTCTTCGCTGGTGTATTATGCAGCGACTTTGTGGATCTTGTTTCCGCTCTAAAGAAGAATGATAGGAGAGAAGGGTATGGAGAACCGCAAATGGAAGATGAAAGACTTTCTGGCTGAGAGCTTGGAGCTTCTCATGCAGGAAAAGCCGTTCGAAAAAATAACGATCAAACAGATTTGCGATCGAGCAGGGGTGATCCGTGCAACTTTTTATAATCATTTTGAGGACAAATATGCTGCTTTGAATTATATCAGCGACGAATTGCTGCATGAATCGCAAAAAGTATTTGTAGTGACTGGCGATATTGTGCATGTGATCTTGTCATTATGCGAGACTATTTATGATCATCATGTATTTTTTACTAGGGCATTTCAGGTGCAAGGGCAAAACGATTTTGATAACATGTTTAGTACGCATGTTGCACAGTTGATCAAGGAAATACTGCTTGTTGTAAGAAAAGAAGACGGGGGAAAAACACTTTATAGCAATGATGCATTATCCATGTATTTTGCACATGCATTTATGTATCTGTGTAAAAACTGGCTTAAGGAAGGATGCCAGTATACCCCACAGGAATTTGCAAATTACAGCAGCGGTCTGCTGTTGCATGGCTTAAAAGATTATTTGGAAACAAAGGATAGAAATTGAATAAACAAGAGGTGATGGAATGAGCTACCGTATCGGATTTGACATAGGAAGTACAACGATCAAAGCTGTTGTATTGAATGAAAATGGTGAGATTCTTTACAAGAGCTATGAACGCCATAAGGCGCAGATTCGAGAGAAAGCATTAGCTAAAATCGAAGAGTTAAAAGAATTGATCAATAACGAACCATTTTATTTTGCTTTAAGTGGAAGTGCGGCATTGGGAATGAGTCAGGAAGGGGACCTTCCTTTTGTACAGGAAGTATTTGCTAGTGCACAAGCTGTTCGTAAATACTATCCAAATGTAGATGCTGCCATCGAGCTGGGAGGAGAAGATGCAAAGATCTTGTTTTTCCAGGGAGCCATTGAACAGCGAATGAATTCTACTTGTGCAGGAGGAACCGGTGCTTTTATTGACCAAATGGCATCTTTATTAAATGTGGATCTGGGAGAGATGGATCGATTGAGTTTGCAATATCAAAGGTTATATCCGATCGCATCTCGCTGCGGCGTATTTGCTAAAAGTGATATCCAGCCGCTTATCAATCAGGGTGTGGATAAGGCAGATCTGTGTGCCAGTATCTTTCAGGCAGTCGTTGATCAGACGATCACTTCTCTTGCGCAAGGAAGAAAGATCGAAGGAAACGTGCTTTTCTTAGGAGGCCCTTTGTTTTTCTTGAAGGGATTGCGTCAGCGTTTTAAAGAGACATTGCATTTAGACGATGATCATGCGCAGTGTCCGGAAATTGCAATTCATTTTGTTGCATTTGGAAGTGCACTTTGTGCAAGCGAACGCTATACTTACGATGAACTACATAAAAAATTAGAAGCATTAAAAAATATGCCGATCAAAGAAGAAGAGAGTGAACCGCTGTTTGAAACAAAAGAAGACTATGAGGCGTTTGTCAATCGTCATAAACTGTCTGAAGTGACGTATGGGGATTTGGCAACTTACAGCGGGAAAGTATATCTTGGCGTGGACAGCGGCTCAACGACCACCAAACTTGTGTTGATCGGTGAAGACTGTCAATTATTATATGAAGCCTATACTTCCAATCAGGGAAGTCCATTGGATGTTGTGCTGACACATTTGAAAAAGATCTACGAAATCGGTCAAGATCGCATCACGATGGCGGGCAGTTGTGCAACCGGTTATGGGGAAGAATTGATGCGCCATGCCTTTCATTTGGATGAAGGATCTGTCGAAACGATGGCGCATTATGAAGCAGCAAAATATTTTAATCCCAATGTCGATTATATCCTGGATATCGGCGGACAGGATATCAAATGTTTTCAGATCCGCGATGGACGTATCGATGACATCGTGCTGAATGAAGCCTGTTCTTCCGGATGCGGTTCCTTTATCGAAACATTTGCGAAAAGTTTAGGTTACAGCGCACCAGAGTTTGCCAAACTTGGATTGAAAGCAAAACATCCGGTCAATCTGGGAACACGCTGCACAGTGTTTATGAACTCAGGTGTAAAACAAGCACAGAAAAACGGTGCGACGATTGAAGATATATCAGCCGGTCTTTGTCGAAGCGTGGTAAAAAATGCATTATATAAGGTCATCCGTGCAAAACGAAAAGAGGATCTGGGTACACAGATCGTTGTGCAGGGAGGAACATTCCGTAATGACAGCGTATTGCGAAGCTTTGAACAGGAACTAGGAATGCCGGTCATTCGTCCGAGTATCGCCCATTTGATGGGCGCTTATGGAGCTGCTTTGATCGCGAAAAGACATTCGAAGGGATCGTCCCGCATTTTGAATCAAACAGAATTAGAACATTTTTCGCATACATCGAAAGGTATTGTTTGCAAAGGATGTACCAATCATTGTTCATTGACGGTAAATACATTTTCGGATGGAGAACGGTTGATCGCCGGAAATAAATGTGAAAAGCCGGTACTGCGCACAAAGGTGCGGGAAGAGCTGCCGGATCTTTATAAAGTCAAGAATACACTATTGAATGCATACCGCGGAAAATATCATCATGATGAAAAAATCGGTATTCCATTTGTTTTGAATATGTATGACCTGTTACCATTCTGGAGTGAATTTTTCCATGTATTAGGGTATGAAATCATTTTGACGCCGCAGACGACCAAACCAATGTATCATAAAGCACAGCATTCGATCCCAAGTGATACGGCTTGTTTACCGGCAAAGGTAGTACACGGGCATATTCAATGGCTCTTGGACCAAAAAGTAAAACGGATTTTCTATCCATGCATGACCTATAACATCGATGAAAAAATCAGTGACAATCATTTTAACTGTCCATTGGTTGCCTATTATCCGGAGACAATTGGCGCAAACATGGATCTAGGCGATGTTGATTATATGAATCCTTATATTGTTTTGGATGATCTAAAAGTTTTTGAAAAACGGATCAGTGCTTATTTCAAAGAACATGAGATGGTACATGAGCGTGCATTGATCAAAAAAGCAATCGCGGCAGGCATGCAGGAATATCAGCATTTCCATGAACAATTGCATCAAGAACATGAAAAAGCAGTCGCTTATGCCAGAGAACATCATCATCCGATCGTGGTTCTCTGCGGACGTCCATATCACGGAGATCCATTCATTTCTCACCAGATCTCCCAGTTGCTGACGCAATTAGGATTTGTTGTTGTCAGTGAAGAAAGCATTCCTTTACAGGAAAAGAAGAAGGTCAATGTATTGAATCAATGGACCTATCATGCGCGTTTATATCAGGCAGCTTATTATGCTGCAAAGCAGCCAGATATGGAACTGGTACACTTGGTAAGCTTTGGATGCGGTATTGATGCAATCACAAGTGATGAAGTCAAATCCATCTTAAAACAAAAGAACCGCTTCTATACACAAATCAAAATTGATGAAATTGATAACTTAGGTGCAGTAAAGATTCGTCTTCGTTCTTTGAAGGCTGCAATCGAAGATCGTGAAGGGGGTAATGCAGAATGAGTTATGGAATTTTTACACCAGATATGAAAAAAACACATACTGTATTGGTACCAGGTATGTTGGATATTCATTTTCGTCTATTTCCGGCGATCTTTGAGACAGGCGGTTATCATGTAGAAGTATTATACAATGAGGGAGAAAATGTTGTTGAAGAGGGATTGAGTCATGTACACAATGACACATGTTATCCGGCGCTGCTGGTCATCGGGCAGATGATCTCTGCATTGAAATCAGGAAAATATGATTTAAATAAAGTGGCATTGGCCATCACGCAGACCGGCGGAGGCTGTCGTGCAAGCAATTATATCTTCTTGCTGCGCAAAGCTTTGGAACAAGAAGGATGGGAGCATATTCCCGTTCTTTCTGTGAATTTTTCCGGTTTAGAAAAAGAAAACAGTGTAGAATTGACATTGCCGTTGGGAAAGAAATTATTATATGCTTTCTTGTATGGAGATGCGATCATGTGGCTGAAGAATCAAGTGAAACCTTATGAAATTCATCAAGGTGATTGTGATCGATTAATACATTCCTTGATTCAAGAGCTCAGCGAAAAATTTACACAAAATAAGTATAGCGATGCCAAACAATTTTATAAGGATCTGATTGCACGCTTCAAGGCAATCCCCCGCCATAATAAGAAAAAGATTCGTGTCGGGATCGTTGGCGAGATTTATATGAAATATGCGCCTTTAGGCAATCATCATCTGGAAGATTTCTTGATCGACGAGGGGTTTGAACCGGTTCTTAGCGGTGTAACTGATTTTGGTTTGTATTGCTTGGAGAATAGCCGTGTGGATCACCGCTATTATCATCGTCATGCGCTTACATTCCCATTCTTATCATTAGCAGAGAATGTAGTGATCCGTATGCAGGAGACATTTACCCGTCTTGTAGAAGAAGATGGTACGTTCCATGCACCAGACCGCTTTAAAGAAGTAATCAAAAATGCAGATGGATTTATCAATCAAGGTGTTAAGATGGGAGAAGGCTGGCTGTTAACGGCGGAAGTTGTGTCTTTGATCAAAGAAGGTGTTTCCAATATCATTTCAGCACAGCCATTTGGCTGTCTGCCGAATCACATCGTAGCCAAAGGAATGGCTAAAAAGATCAAGGATGTGTATCCGCAATCAAATTTAGTAGCAATTGATTATGATCCTAGTGCTTCTCGTGTTAATCAGGAAAATCGAATTCGATTGATGCTGGCAAATGCAAAACTGTCTATGGAAGAGCTTGAATATGAAAAAGAGAAAGTATATGGACAGATGAAAACAGAAAATCAATATGCATAAAAAAGACGAACTTCGTCTTTTTTTTAGAAATGCCGGGATATAAAATCGTTTGGATGCGCAGTCAGTTTTTCTTGAGGCATTGCTTTTTTTCGCTTATAATAGAAACATAATGCAAAAGAAAAGGAGGCTTATGTCAAATGAAAGATGGAAAATTGATATTGCCAGAGAATTATGAAAATCGATTGGATTATGTCGCAACGGAGATTGCCATCAAAAATGTAAAAGATCTCTTTGAACGTCGTTTGGCTTATCATTTGAATTTGATGCGTGTATCTGCACCATTATTCGTACGAAAGGATAGCGGCTTAAACGATAATCTGAATGGGGTCGAGCGTCCGGTTACTTTTGATATTCGTGATATTGAAGGCGATGTTGAAATTGTTCATTCCTTAGCCAAATGGAAGCGGATGGCTTTGAAACGATATGGGTTTGAAGTTAATAAAGGTATTTATACAGATATGAATGCGATTCGCCGCGATGAAGAAGTAGATAATTTACACTCTGTTTATGTAGACCAATGGGATTGGGAAAAAATCATCAGCGTGGAACAAAGAACACTTTCTCATTTACAGGAAACAGTGAAGAAAATATTGCGTGCTTTAGTAGAAACCCAAGAACAGTTATGTCAGGTATTTGAAAATCTAGAGCCGTTTATTCATGAAGAAGTATCTTTTATCACATCGCAGGAACTAGAAGATCTCTATCCGATGCTGACGCCGAAAGAACGTGAATACGAATACACAAAAGAACATAAAACTGCGTGTATCATGCAGATTGGAGATCGGTTAAAAAGTGGTATTCCTCATGATGGAAGGGCACCGGATTATGATGACTGGGCATTAAACTGCGATATTCTGATTTATTATCCGATCATCGATCAAGCTGTTGAAATTTCCAGTATGGGCATTCGTGTGGATTCCATGTCATTGTTATCACAATTAGAAAAAAGCGGCTGTATGGATCGAGTTGCCTTGCCATTTCATAAGGCATTGTTAGATGGCGAATTGCCGTTGACCATGGGCGGCGGAATCGGACAATCCCGTATCTGTTTATTATTGTTGAACAAAGCGCATATCGGAGAGGTACAGGCAGGTGCATGGCCTACACCTATGATTGAAAAGTGTAAAAAGCATAATATCATCTTATTATAAGAAAGAGGGAGATCCCTCTTTCTTTTGCTTGATTTTGTATGAAAGGATGCGCTATAATAATAACGTTTTAGTGTGCCCGTAGCTCAATTGGATAGAGTGTCAGATTCCGATTCTGAAGGTTGCAGGTTCGATCCCTGTCGGGCGCGCCATTTTTTTATTTGAGGCGATTTATATGAGAAGGAAAGATAGAGAAATCAGTGATCAAACACAAATATTATCGGTGATGCATGCCTGTGAAAGTGTCTACATTGCGATGGAAGATCCACATGGCGATGTACCTTATCTAGTCGCTTTGAGCTATGGTGTAGAAATGAAAGAAGAGGAGATATTATTATATTTCCACAGTGCACTGGAAGGAAAAAAAGTAGACCTTTTAAATAAAAATCCGAAAGTGCGTTTTTTCATGCACCAAGGGCATGGCGTAGTATATGATCCAACAAAGCATTCGTGTACGATGAACTATGAAAGCGTGAGCGGAATAGGGTATGTCGAGGAACTGCAGGGAAAAGAAAAATTGCATGGTTTAGATGTTTTGATGCAGCATTACTATCCGACAGATACGCCGCCATATCAGGAAAAGGTGGCAGAGATCACGAAAGTATATTGTATGCATATAGAATCATTGACAGGTAAAAAGAGAGAGAAACGGCTATGAAAGGTTATTTGTTTGATCTAGATGGCACTTTGATCCAATCAATGCATGTTTGGGAAGATGCTGTTTTGCATCTGTTTGACAAATTACAATTAACAATGGATATTGAGCAAGCAAGAGCTGCTTTTTCCGCAATGAAGTTTAGTGAAGTATTAGAGGAAATCATTCGAATTTTCCATCTGGATATGGATGTCAATACGATGTATGATCTCGTTATTTCTGAAGTGCGTGATCAATATGAGCATCATATACCTGCAGTGGATGGAGCAATACAGTATGTTCAGCAATGTTATGAAGCAGGAAAACAAATGTGTGTCGTAACTGCAAATGATGTACCACTGACCAAAGCAGTATTAAAGCGATTAGGAATGTTGGATTACATGCATTTTATCTTATCAAGTGAAGACAGCGGTCTGACAAAACGGACGCCAGAAATGGCATTGGCAGCTATTTCCAAACTGCAGTTGCTGCCAGCACAGTGTGTGATGTTTGAAGATTCACTATATTCTATGCGATCCGCAAAAGCGGCCGGCTGCCATGTAGTTGCAATTTCTTCTGACCGTGGGCAAGATCGAAGCACCATCATGCAGGTTGCAGATGCGATATATCCGGATTTTACAACAGTTCCTATTTTATAAAAAAACACTTTGTTGTGAAAGCAAAGTGTTTTTTAATGATTACTGGGATAAAACCAGCTGATAACTAGTTTGTAAGCAGGAAGATAATACAAATTCTGACAACTTTTTGATACAGAGTCTTTCTTATTTTTACTTGCCTCGATGTTTGTCTCCCCATTCACACATCTGGTCTAAGATGGGAATCAATGATTTTCCTGTTTCAGTTAAGCTGTATTCAACTTTTGGCGGTATCTGCGGATATTCTTTGCGATAGACCAAGCCATCTGCCTCCAGCTCTTTTAAAGTGGAACTTAATGTTTTATAAGAAATTGTTTGTATATAACGTTTCAGTTCGTTAAAACGCACAACTTCAAAATCCATTAAAGCATATAAAATAAACATCTTGTATTTCCCTTGAATTAAAGACATCGTATAGTTAAATCCTGTTTCTTCTAATTTTGCATCCTGTATGCAGCTCATGTTACACTTTCCTTTCGGTAAGTATCGTACTTTATTGTACGTACTTGTTTTATTACCTATTTCTATTATGATTATAGTATAGGAATAAACAAGCGTCAATTTTAAGAGAGGAGCGGTAAAATGATGAAAGATTTAGGAGTACAGCCTTTTTTATTTCCAATGCCGACGTATATGATCGCGACATACAATGAGAACGATACGGTAGATGTCATGATGATGGCCTGGGGAGGTATCTGCGCGGAGAATATGGTTGCTTTAAATTTAGAAGCTGATCACAAGACGGTTGAAAATATCAGAAAGCGGCAGGCATTCACTTTATCTGTTCCAGGGACAGATACATTAAAGGAATCTGACTTCTTTGGAATTGCCAGCGCCAATAAAATGGCAGATAAATTTGAACGCAGCGGGCTTCATGCAATCAAGAGTGAACGTGTGGATGCGCCGATCATTAGTGAATATCCATTAACGATGGAATGCACGGTCGTAGAAATGCAGGAACAGCCATATGGCCTGCGTATTCTTGGAAAGATCGAACGAGTGTTAGCGGATGAGAAAGTATTGGATGCTGCGGGAAAGATCGATGCAAAGAAATTAAATGCTTTTGTGTTTGATCAAATGCAGTATGGTTATTATGCGATTGGTGAAAAAGTTGGACAAGCTTGGCAAAGCGGAAAAGAATGGATGAAAAAGTAATAAGATGCAAGATCTCATAAAGTATATGTGCTTTATGAGATCTTTTTTAGTAAATCATTAGTAGATGTGTTGTTGTAAATTAGTAGAAATATCTTATTTTCGACAAAAAAACTGTTTCTTATTCGAAACAGTTTTAAGCAACAGAAACAATGTTCTTTTTATATAATCCGGAATAATAATAAAATAAGAAAACGATAGAGGTAATGACCCAGGTCACCGGATATACCATAAATACAGCTTGTAAAGAAAGATTTGGAATCAACAAGATCCAAACAGAACGAAGACCGATGATACCCACTGCGGTTATGATCGTAGGAATCAAGGTATTGCCCATGCCGCGCAGACTGCCGGAAATTAAAGTGATCGGGGCATAAGTAAACCAGAATGGAACGATCCAAATGATGATCTGTTTTCCTATGCGCAAGACTTCAGGATCGCTGTTAAACAGCAATAATAATTGCGGAGCAAAGAAGACCATGATGAGGGATATTGCTATGGAAAGCAACAAACAAATTGCAGTCCATAAATTGATTCCTTTTTTTACTCTGTCCATTTTTTTAGCTCCAAAGTTCTGCCCGACAAAAGTGGTAATGGCAATGCCAAATGCCTGCAAGATCATCCAGTAGATGGCATCGATCTTTCCATAGGCAGTATTTGCCGCAATGACATTGACACCAAAGTCATTGATTTTTGCTGCGATGATCAAGTTTGATACGGTATAAAGAACAGATTCAATTGCTGCAGGGAAACCAATCTTAAAGATATCTTTGGTAATAGACAAGTCTAAACATAAATCATGGAAAGAAAAATGCAAAGCATCTTCACTTTGATAAAGAGATAGAATGACAAGTGCGGCCGCAACTCCTTGTGCCATGACCGTGGCAATGGCAGCGCCTGCAACGCCCCAGCGGAATATATAAACAAATAAGATATCTAAGATGATATTAACGATACAAGAAGCAATCAAAAAATACAGGGGATGTTTGGAATCACCGACAGCACGCAGAATTGCACAGCCCATATTATATATCAACATTAAAAATAAGCCGATGAAATAAATATAGATATAATTTAAGGATAAATCTAAAATCTCGTATGGCACGTTTAAGAACAATAAAGATGCCCGTGCTGAGAAGAAGCCGATCACGCTGAGGAACAGCCCGATGATGACAGACAGGGCAATCGAAGTATGAACCGTGCGCGAAATACGTTGATAATTACGTGATCCAAAATATTGTGAAATCAAAACTGTGGTACCGCTGGATAACCCCACAAAAAAACCAACGAATAAATTTAGATAAGTAGATGTAGTGCCTCCGACAGCTGCGAGTGCTTCTTTCCCAAGGAAGTTACCAACAATCAAAGCATCTACGGTATTATACAATTGTTGAAAGAAAGTTCCTAAAAGAATGGGAAAGAAAAAATAAAAAAGTGGTTTTACGATCGAACCTTCTGTTATATTTGCGGTTTTTGCCATTATGTATCCCCCTCATCTCAATAGGAAAATTATAGGAAGGAAGAGTATAAAAATCAATGCTTTTTCAATAATATTGAAAGAAATGCAAAAAGAATCATTTAATACTGAAATTATTTGCACAAAATAAAATTTGCAAGGCTGCAAACAGTGAGGTAAGAAACGGTTGGATCAAGGATATCCCTCAAATAAGCATGAATATATGATTTCTGTATCTTTCTTATAAGCAGATGAATCAAAAGCATCGTATTGTTTCGGCTATTTGGAATTGTTTTTACCTGTTTTGCCGTAAATAAAAGAACCCTCCTTACGGGTTTATCCAGTAAGGAGGGAATCTGGCAAGATAGTGCTATTGAATTCGCAGAAACTGACAGATGCTTACTTTTATAATCCAATATCGCTTAAGATCTGTAAGACTTCTTTTGCTGTTTGTGCATGTCGGAAGTGATCTAATACCTCTTCATCAGAAATCAATTCATAGAAGCGGGAGAAAAAGTTATTTACTTCCACATTTGTTTCGAAATTCAGTGCCATGGTAAATACGATGTCTACTTTATCTTCTTTTGACCAATGAACAGGATGATCCAAGATCAAGATAGAAATCGCACCTTGATTGACATTCTTTTTAAATTCATGCGGAATGCTGACGCCGTTGCCGATAGAAGTTGGCAGGATGGATTCTCTTGCTTTGATGTTTTCAATGAAATTTTCATTGACAGCACCATATTCCTGAAGAATTTGTGCTCCTTTATTTAATGCTTCCTCTTTATTTCGTGCATTGAATCCTAAACAAATGAGATTTTCGTGGAACAGATCACTGGAAACGATGATATTTTGTTTTACTTTCTGAATCTGACTGAGACGGTTGTTGATCAAATTAATATCTTGGTCATCCACACGGGAAGAGATGAAAAGACAGTTGTTTCTGTCTAACTCTTTGGCTTGTACGGTGGAAACAACCAAATCATAATCGTCCAGATTGATATCCATTTGATCATAATAAAATAATTGAATAGAATTGAGATACATGATATTCTTTTCAATTTTATGCTGCAGATATTTAGAGGTATTATAATCTTTTCTCGTAATCAGAGCAATACGGAAAGTCATCAGGTCCTCTTCCAAGGCATTGCTGATCAGCATCGTGATATAGGCGATATCATTTTCAGAGAATTTGATATGCAGCTTTGATTCCAAAAGCTGACTGTTTGCCATGATGATGCCGTAGAGGCTAGGCAAGTTTTTCTTGATATCTTGGATCAACACGGATCCACTGATCAACTGATAGCTTTTTTGCAATTTCTTTTTCTGCAAGATCAACCCAAGATCAGTAATGATACTTTCATTGATCAAGATCTTTTGATTGACGATGATCGTATTCAGTTTATTCAAAAAACGCTGTGCAATTTCTTCGTAATAGTCAGATTTAATCGTACTGGAAGCACGGTCATAAGCACCATTTAATGCAAATTGAGCTGCTAGACAACGATATTCATGTGTCATAGACTGTTTGGAATAAGATGGAAGAGCATGATTGATCAAATCTTCAGCAGCTAACAGCTGTTCCTTGTTGATCCTGCATTTATCTAAGATATTCGGCTCATGTATGATGTTCCCTGTCGCAATCCGTTCTAAGGTCAATGCGATATATTCGATCAGTTGTGTAAACGAAACATCATTGTAATTGAAGTTCAAGGTACTTTCTGCTGTTTGCAGCATGCGTTGAATAGTCAAAATATCTTGATGGGGGTAAAAATGTGTGAAGTAATGAAAAAAATGCTGATCCACACGGATATCCAAAGAAACTGGAGCTTCGGTTTTCTCTGTTTCTTCATAACTTCGATTATTTTCAAAAATGATAGCCTGTCGTTTATTGAACTCATCTCCGTGCAATGTAACGCCTCTATTTTTGATCACCAGCAAATGAAGATCAAAATAACTGAGAAAGTCACGTATCAACTCTAGATCTTTTGAAATTACTGTTCGATTGACTCCTAGGTCATCGGCAAAAATTTGAGTTGTATAATTGGAATTGCGTTGGAACAAGATGTTTAAGATATAATGTTTACGAAAATCAAATGAGTATGATTGATTCCTTGGATCATTTGACAGCTTTTCCAGTTCAGCATGCTGTATTTCATTACAAATGATCTGAAAACCTTTGCCTGGAATGGAGCGTAATGAAGCACCTGTGGACTCGACAAATTCACGTACAAAACGAATATTGTGTTTCACAGTGCTGCTGCTCATGCCGATTTCTTTTGCAATTTGGCTAGAAGTGATTGGTTCCTGGTAATTTAAAAGGACACAGATAATTTTTTCTGTGGTAATATCAATCATGTAATTCACCTCAGCTGTTCTATGATCATATACAGTCTTTTAAAAATATTATATATAAAAATAATATAGAAAACAAATGCTACTTTTTTAGTATAAAGCATATCTGCAGTTTCCTCCTAACAAATTAAATCTAAATTTTGCACGAGCATTCGTGCAATTTATTTTTTAAAAAAGAACGAGGTGTAAAGAATGCAGATCTGCAGTTTTTGCAAAAAAAAGATCGAGAGCGGCATGTTAGAAAAGTGTCTTTTGCACGAGCTTATTGCACGTGTATGCGTGCAAAAACGAAAATTATAGTATATGGAAAAGTAAAATGAAAACGCTTAACATAAAGGTAGAAAGAAACGAAGAAGAAAAGGAGGGTTAGAATGAAAATCAAATTCGGCGTAGATACTTTTATCTGGACAGAAAACTTCTTAGAGAAAGATCTATGGGTAATTCAAAAAGCAGAAGAGCTGGGATTTGAAGCAATCGATTTTGCTATTGCACATCCTGAGACATTTCCATTAGAAAAAGTCAAAGAAGAATTAAGCAAGACACATCTAACTCCAGTAACAACGACAACGCTGGATGCAGAACGAAATCTTCTTTCGCCAGATGAATCTATTCGGCGTGCTGGTATTGACTCACTGAAATTGTTAGTAGATATCAATAAAGAACTTGGAAGCAAGATTCTTGGTGGAGTCAATTATGCTGGATGGGGTTGTTTAACAGGAAAACCTCGAACGAAGGAAGAATGGAAACGCAGCGTAGAAGCAATGCGGGAAGTCGCAGAATATGCTTTGAAGGTCTGCCCAGATTTAAAGATCTGTGTGGAGTGTGTCAACCGGTTTGAAACACATTTCTTAAACATCGCGGAAGATGCAGTTCAGTATTGCAAAGATGTGGGAACAGGAAATATGGCTGTTCATTTGGACTGCTTCCATATGATCCGTGAGGAAAAGAGCTTTACAAAAGCGGTAGAAACGTGTGGCAAGAAGTATTTGGGATATGTGCATGTAAATGAAAATGATAGGGGAATCCCAGGTACAGGAATGGTTCCATTCCGTGAATTTTTCTTAGCTCTAAAGAAGATCAAATATGATGGGCCATGTGTAATTGAATCATTTGATCCAAGCTTTGAAGAGCTGAATGGTAACTGTGCAATTTGGAGAAAGTTCGCAGATACAGGAGAGGAATTGGCAATTCAAGGTTTAGCAAACCTTAAAAAAATTGCAGAATCGATCGAAGACTGATCGATCAGGAAGGAGGATAATAAAAGATGTTAGTTAATTTAAAAGAGATCTTGAAAAATGCAGAAGAAGGAGGTTATGCAATCGGATGTATCAACACACCAAATATGGCAACATTGCGTGCCGTTGTTGATGCAGCTGAAGAAATGCAGACTCCAGTGATCATTGACCATGCGCAGGTGCATGATCCATTGATTCCAATCGAATTGATTGGTCCAAAAATGGTGGAATATGCAAAACAAGCAAAAGTTCCTGTTTGTGTTCATCTGGATCATGGAAGTGATTACAACTTTGTAATGCGTGCTTTGCGTTGCGGATTCAGTTCCATCATGTATGATTTGAGTGCACTGCCTTTTGAAGAAAATGCAGCAAAGTTGAAAGAATTCACTAAGATGGCACATGCTTTAGGAATCACAGTGGAAGCAGAGTTAGGAATCATGACTTCAACTGAAGATGATACACATGGCGATGGAGGTGGATGGACGCATGAAACAATCAAGAAAACATTCACTGATCCAGCTCAGGCAGCAGAATTTGCAGAAATTACTGGCGTAGATGCTTTGGCTGTTTGCTTCGGTACGGCACATGGTATTTATGCAGAACCTCCTATCCTTGACATCGATCGTGTAAAAGCAATTCGTGCGGCAATGCCTGCTACAACACGCGTGGTAATGCATGGCGGAAGCGGTGTAGACGAAAAACAAGTACAGGCAGCTATTACTGCAGGTTGCTCAAAAGTAAATTATTATTCTTACATGGCAAAAGCTTGTACAAAACATATGCAAGAATACCTGAATGAAATCAAAGGAAATGGTTTCTGGCATGAAGTAGATGAAGAAGCATATCGTTTCATGAAAGAATATGCAAAAGATGTTTTACGCATGTTTAAAAATGGTAAAACTTGTAAGTACTAATGATAGAAAAGGGGATTTCGCCTATGACAGAAATTGATCTGAGCAAGGTCCTTACAAAAGAGGCAGTTACATTAGATCATGAACCGTTTGCCTCAAAAGAAGAGATGTTTGATTTTATGAGCAAAAAGTTCCTGGATGCTGGTATCATCACTGATCAAAAGGCTTATATTCAGGCATTGGAAGAAAGAGAAGAAATGGGACCAACGTACATGGGAAATTATATTGGTCTTCCGCATGGAAGATGCAATGAAGTAATTTCAAGCGGTATCGGTTTTTGCAGATGCAAAGAACCTTTCACCTATCAAAGCTGCGGTGAAACTGGGGAAGTAAAATATGTATTCATGCTTGCAATTCCAGGTAGTCAAAGCGGGGAACAGTACATGCGTGTGTTAGCAACATTGGCAGGACTGTTGGCAAAGGAAGAGTTTGTTGACCATTTGGATGATGTCCATAATTATGAAGAGCTGATGGAGCTCGTAAAGACATGCAGTGAAGAATAAATTAGAGGTGAACATATGAAAGTAGTTGCTGTTACTTCGTGTGCAACAGGTATTGCGCACACTTATATGGCTGCGGAAGCCATTAAAAAAGTATGTAAGAAAAAAGGATATGAATGCAAAGTTGAAACACAAGGTGCTCTAGGCATTGAAAATCAGCTGAAAACAAAAGATATTGAATCTGCAGATATCATTGTTTTTGCAAACGATGTAGGGGTTTCTAAAGCAGAGCGCTTCAATTCTTGCAAAGATAAAATTAAAAAATTCTCTCCACATGATGTAATCAAAAATCCAGACATCATCTTCGAATAATCATAATCGAATAATAATAAAGAAGAGAGGAAAAAAAGATGAAAGATAAGTTAAAAGAAATACAGGAAGCGTTATTGACTGGCGTTTCATATATGCTTCCATTCGTAATCTCAGGTGGTTTGTTAGTTGCAATCGGTTTCTTGCTAGGTGGTTATAATATTCCAAACGATGTGGCAATGGGAGGCAATTTTGCTTCAACTGTATTCTGGTTAGGTAAAGCTGCATTTGGATTGATGGTTCCAATTCTTGGTGCGTATACAGCATACAGCATTGCGGATAAGCCAGGTATTGCTCCAGGTATGATCGCAGGCTGGATGGCTACTGACCCTTGGGAATTGAATCAGGCTTCTGGTTTCCTTGGCGGTTTGATTGGTGGTATCATTGCTGGTTACTTAGTAGTTTTATTGAAAAAGATTCCTATGCCGGCATCTCTTCGTTCATTGCTGCCTACATTGATCATTCCATTGTTAGGCGTTGCTGCTATGGGTCTGATCATGGTGTATGTCATTGGTGGACCAATCGCAGCAGTTACAACTGCTTTGACAGATATGTTGAACAGTTTAGGTACTGGTAACTTAGTATTGCTTGGTATTATTCAAGGTTGCATGCTTGCATTTGATATGGGTGGTCCTTGTAATAAAGTTGCATATGCATTTGCATTGGCCGCAATGGATACTGGCAACTACATGGTAATGGGTGCAAACTTTGTTGGATCCATTACACCTCCACTGGGAATTGCTTTAGCTATCTTGATCAAAAAGAGCCGTTTCACAAGTGCTGAACGTGGTTCATTGGCTGGTTTGTTTGCCGGTGCAGTTGGTATGATCACAGAGTTCGCTATTCCATTTGCTGCATCTGATCCAATTAAGGTTATCCCTTCATTGATGGCAGGTTCTGCAGTAGGATGTACATTATCTTATCTGATGGGCTTGACAATTCAAGCACCTCATGGTGGTCTGTTCGTTCTCTTCGCAATGAATAGTCCTATCAGCTTCATCATTGCTTCCGTAGTTGGTGCAATCGTAACAGCTGTTATCTTGATCGCATTGAAGAAAGATGCAGTGGAAGAAGAAGACTAATTACTAAATTTGATTCATATTAGAAATGAAATACGATGATCTCATACATCTGTCATAGAGCAGATGTATGAGATATAAAAGTATAAATAGGTCAACGAAAGGAGTTTATCTAATGGCAAAATTATTTGACATCATGGGAAAGTTCCCATTTTCTCCAGATGAGAAAAAACCAACATTGATTCGCAAGCAGGATTATTCAACTGCTTTATATCCGCCGAACAATGCATTTACATCTGATAATACATTTACAATCGTAACAACTGATACTTTTATGTTAGGTATCTATGAATTAGGACCAGGAGGTGTGTTTGCACCGCTGGACATTCACCCAGGTGATGAATCTTATTATATTTTGCAAGGACCGGTAGTTCAACGTTCTGGAAATGGTCAATTCGCATACTTAGAGACAGGTGAAGGATTGTTCATGCCGGAAGGAGCATGGCATTGCTGCCATAACTTCTCTGATAAAAAAACACGTATTTTATATTTCATCACACCAAAAGCATGGAGCGAGCAAATTCCGCCTGCTGTAATCCCAACGGATGAAGAGACGAAATTCTATAAAGGACCAAATAATGATAAATTGCCTAATATGAGAGATAAGATCAAAGATATTTCTCGTCAGGGATGCACAGATGATATCGGACATTGGCCAGTTGATGCAAGTGAAGCGAGAGCAACAGGTGCTGTTTATGCTGTACGTGATTTTGAGAAGTTAAACAACGTACATGGTACCAAACATCCAATGTTAATGCGTTTCATTACAAGCAATGATTATGGACATTTCGGTGAGTTCATTTTACCGGCTGGCGGTTATGGACCTCGCTGTTCAGATCCGGACAAACATAAAGGGGATGCAGCATTGTACTGTGTAGATGGACCTGTAACTGTGAATTTGCCAGAGCTAGAGGAAAGCTTTATTTTAGAGCCTGAAGATACATTCTTCATTCCAGCTGGTGTATCTTATCAGTTGGTAAATTTTGAAGCAAAACCAGTAAAACTTGTATTTGCAATTACTGAGCTTTAAAAATTCACCAGATCCGAGGTGAAGGAGCGGTGAAAACCGCTCTTTTCTATGGGGAAGAAAGGACAATAGTATATGAAAATCGTAGTAGGTTGTGATGAAGCTGCTTTCCAGTTAAAAGAAATGGTAAAACAGCATTTGATAGAAAAAGGGTATGATGTAACAGATGTGGGCGTGTATAATACAGATCCATCATTGTATCCGGATACTGCAGAAAAATTATGCAAGGAGATCATCGAAAAACGTTGTGAGAAAGGTGTCTTGATGTGCGGTACAGGAATCGGAATGGCTATTACTGCCAATAAGATGCCGGGCATCCGTGCAGCAGTTGGACATGATCTGTTCTCCATCGAAAGAAGCAGAAAGAGCAATGACTGCCAGGTATTGTGCATGGGCGCAAGGATCATCGCGCCGCAATATGCACTGATGCTGCTGGATCATTGGCTGGAATGCGATTTTGCTGGAGGCGGAAGCACTGCAAAAGTTGAAAGAATCAATGAGATCGATCAACAGTATCGATAAAAAAGAAGGCCCGCATAAGATCATAAGGAGGTAACATACATGCAAAGAATCATCAATGATCCAAATGAAGTAGTAGAAGATATGCTGAAAGGATTTGAACGCTGTCATAAAGATATCATACATGTGGATGAAAATGATCCGCGAGTAGTCGTGTCGAATTTTGCCAAAGAAAAACGCAAAGTAGGAATCGTAACTGGCGGGGGCAGCGGACATAAACCGGCATTCATTGGATATTGTGGTAAAAATATGGTAGATGCCGTTGCTGTAGGAGAGATTTTCTCCAGTCCAACTGCAAAAGCATTTTATGATGCATTCTGTGCAGTTGATCAAGGAATGGGAGTCGCTTGCCTATATGGAAATTATGCAGGCGACAATATGAATGTAAAAATGGCGATGGAATTAGCCGAAGATGACGATATCGAAGTAAAGACAGTCGTAGCCAATGACGATGTCGCAAGTGCGCCAAAAGAAGACAGAGCGAAACGCAGAGGAGTAGCAGGAGAGATCCTGATGTGGAAAGTAGGCGGAGCGAAGGCCAATCAGGGAGCTAGCTTGGATGAGGTCATCGCAGCAGCACAGAAAGCAATTGATAATACGAGCAGCGTAGGTGTAGGATTGAGCCCATGTACTATTCCAGCCAACGGAAAACCAAATTTCACGATTGAGGATGGAACGATGGAATTTGGAATCGGGCATCATGGAGAACCGGGCATCAAGGTAGAGAAACTGGGAACTGCAGCAGAAATGGCAGAAGAAATGACGCGTTTGGTTGTGGAAGATCAGCCTTTTGTAGCTGGTGATGAAGTAGTGGTACTGGTATCCGGATTAGGCGCAACACCAGTCATGGAACAATATATCTTCTTTGAAGAAGTAGCAAAGATCCTGGATGAAAAAGGAATCAAGATCTATAAGTCATATGTAGGAAACTATTTCACATCATTAGAGATGAACGGAGTGACATTGACGATGATGAAGCTGGATGATGAGTTAAAAGAATGCATCGATGAAGAAGTAGAAACGATGGGACTAACACAGTTTGGAGGAAAATGATATGCAATATGTAGAAAATCAAGGAAACGCTGGCATTGTGATCAAAATCATTGAAGCGATCCATGAAAATGCGGCATATTTAAGTGAGATCGATGGTGCAACAGGGGATGGTGACCATGGTGTCAATATGAACAAAGGGTTCATGATGGCAAAAGACCGCATAGAAGAAAATGTTAGTTTTAGCGAGGCTTTAAAAATCTTGGGTAGAACACTTGTCATGGATATAGGAGGAAGCATGGGGCCTATCTATGGGACGATGTTTTCCAAGTTGAGCCGTTCTACAAAAAATGAAGAACAAATAACAGCGGAAGTATTTGCGACAGCTTTGCTGAATGCAAAAGAAGGTCTGATGGATCTGGCAGGAGCAAAAGAGGGAGACAAAACATTAGTGGATACGATTGCTCCAGCACAACGTCAGTTTAAAGAAGCATTAGATGCTGGCAAGAGTTTTTCAGAATGTCTGGAAGCAATGAAACAGGGAGCAGAAACTGGAAAAGAACATACAAAAGATCTAGTTGCAAAAATTGGCCGTGCAGCTCGTTTAGGAGAAAGAAGCAAAGGACATCTGGATGCAGGAGCTACTTCTTGTTGCATCATCTTAACAACGATGGCGGATGCCATGCTTGCTGTTATGAAAGAATAGAAACTATCATTGAATTAGATTGTATAATGAACCTGTCAGAAGACAGGTTCATTTTTATAAAAAAACAACTTCCATTGATAGGAAGTTGCTTTCTATATATCAGATCCATCCAAAGTGCTGACATGCTTTTTGAATACCATCATCAACATTTGCGGCTGTGACATAAGTGGCTTTTTCTTTTAACGCATCACAAGCATTTCCCATTGCAATGCTTGTCCAACGCGGGTCAAACATGATCATGTCATTGTAATCATCTCCGAAAACAACCACATCAGAGACGGGAGCATGCAGATGCTCCATCATTTGTTCGATGCCTTTATCTTTTTTATCATACTGGAACATTAAGTAATCTTTGACAAAACGCAGATGTCCAACTGTATCTTTTAACGTCAATAGATGTTCATCTTCTTGTGAAATAGAAACATACACTTTATAAATGGCTGGCAGTGTATCATAATCTAAACTTGGATCAATGATATACTCTGTAGGCTCTTTGCGTTCACCGACCTGCTCTCGAAATAAATCATTCTTGCTGTATACACGGATAGAATCATCTAACATTAGTAAGAGGCCGTATCCCAATGCTTCTGCCTGATGACAGATTGCTTTTGCTTTTTCTAAAGGCAGCGGTATATTATCTACCAATTGATCATCGATGACCAATGCGCCTCCGCCACTGGCAACCATATTATGCAAGCCTACTTCATCCATGAATGCACGAGCTTTATAGTGAGCACGACCTGTTGCTATCGCAACAAAATGACCATTTTCTTGTAATTTATGCAATGTATCTAAAGCAGAAGGAACAATTTTTTTGGTCTTCATATCTGTCAACGTTCCGTCGATGTCAAAAAAGAAATATTTCTTTTCCATGTGATTACCTCCAAACAATCGAATATATCTCTTCTATTATTTTAATGCAACGAAAAGTCCTTCGTCTAGGGGATTTCTCTCATATAACGGATTGAATATGTACAAGAAATGCACGAGCAAAACGTGCATAAAAATGAATATAAGAAAGGCTATCAGATCAAACTGATAGCCTAGACTATTAGATCTTAAATGCAACTGCAGCAGCCTCTTCAGTTGCTTTGTTGGCCTGTCCTGCTTTTGAAGCATCACCGATGACATATACTTCCTTCACACAATCTTTGATTTCTTTTTCTAAAGGATTATAAGATTTAGAACCAAGTGCAATAACGATGCTGTCAAATCCAGTAGCTTCTTTTTCTTCGCCGTTTTGTGTATATTTTACTCCATCTGGAGTGAATTCCTGGATACTGGCACCCATGATATACTGGGTATTATTTGAATCCAATCTTTGATGCAAATGTGTACCAACACCCAGCACACCATAATCTGGTGCAGGCAACATATCGATGATCGTACTGGTACGTCCGCCTCTTTCTCTTAAGAAGTCAGCTGTCTCAAGTCCGACTAATCCAGCACCGGCAATCAAAACATTTCTACCAACCTTTACTTTTCCTTCAATGACATCATTTGCCATGAATACATTTTCCATATCAATACCTTTGATTGGCGGTTTGGACTGTTTTGCACCTGTTGCTAAAATAACGACATCTGGTTTCTTCTCTTCAACGAGCTCTTTGGTTACAGCAGTGTTTAATACATATTGTACACCATTTTTCTTTCCTTCCTGGATCCAGAAACGAAGAGGTCCGGTTAACAAAGATTTAGCAGGAGGCAATGCAGCAATTCTAAATTGTCCTCCCAGTTTATCCTGTGCTTCATAAACGGTTACGTGATGTCCGCGCTTGCTGGCCACATATGCTGCATACAGACCGGCAGGACCAGAACCAACGATCATAACATTTTTACTTGTTTGTGCAGGATCAAAAGTATATTCTGCTTCATGGCCAACACGCGGATTGACCAAACAACAAGCCTGCAAATGATTTGGATCTGTCATATAGCCCATGCAGGATTGCAGACAATTGATACATGGAGTAATTTCAGAGATTTTTCCTTCTTTTGTTTTATTTGGAAATTCAGGTTCTGCCAGAGACTGACGAGAAATGGAAACAAAATCAGCTTTGCCTGTTTCTAAGATGTCCTCTGCAATTTCTGGCGTGTTGATTCGGTCAATGGAAATCACTGGAATGGAAACACCTTCTTTGATCTGTTTTGCATTATAAGCATTGAAACCCATTGGAACATCTTCAGGCGCACTCATCCAATCGAGGGAAGCATAGGTACAGATCGTAGCTTCAATTGCATCATAGCCGGCATCCTCAAAATACTTGGCGAAGATTTTGGTATCCGAAATCGTTAAACCTCCTGGTACTTTTTCTTCACTTGACAATTTAATGATTACTGGGAAATCATCACCACATTTGCGTTTGATATCTTTGCAGATCTCACAAGCAAATCTTGCACGATTTTCTAGTGAACCGCCAAATTCATCAAAACGTCGATTTGTAAATTGAGATAAGAATTGTTGAACAAGGTATCCATGCCCGGCATGTACTTCTACACCATCAAAGCCAGCTTTTTTCGCGCGTAGAGCGGCATCGCCAAATAAATGAATATTATCCCAGACTTCTTCTGTAGTTAACTCATGTGGAGTCTCATCAAATACAGGGCAAGCTAGAGGAGATGGAGCAGAAACTTCATGCCCTAGAATCGCTTTTGTATACTGTCTTCCAGGTTGATGCAGCTGCGGGAAGATATAGGCCCCTTCTGCATGAACAGCATCGGTCACTTTTTTCCATGCCGGAATATGCTTGTCATCTCCTAGGGATGGTTCGTAAGGTGTGCAGAATTCACTATCCTGTACACGAGTGACTTCTGTAATGATCAAAGCAAAACCACCTTTTGCTCTTGCTTTGTAATAGGCAACGGTACGATCAGTTGGAGTTCCTCCTAATTCAGCAAATCCAACACCCATTGCGCCGACGATAAAACGGTTTTTTAGAGTAAGTTTACCTATTTTTCCAGGTTCAAATAATTTGTTGTACTTCATGAATAAACCTCCTTGTATCCTTTCTATCCAACATTATAATAAAATTGATAAATTATTCACAATGTCAAAAAAGATAAAAACATGTTATGATGGTTGTGCAATATGCACAACATGGAAAGAAGGGAATAGTCATGGAGGATATCGGTATCCTTTTTCGCTTGATGACCCAAGGATCATCGATCAATAAGACAGTTTCGACATTGAAAGAACAATTTTTTCATAATCCGGTCATGATCACTAATCGTTATTTTCGCGTAATCGCAATGAATGATGAAATAGATTTTGACGATGCAGTATGGAATTATGCAAAACAATATCATTGTTGTTCGAAAGAGTCTATTGAAGCATTTCAAGTAGATGATGCTTCTAAAAAGTTATTTCATCATGGAACTTCCTTTTTATACAATACAAATTTAGGAGAAAAGATTCCTCGGATATTAGGAAGGATCATGCATAAAGGGGTCGTATACGGCTATTTGATCGTCTTTCAAGTGATGCATGTCTTTTCAAAAGAGGAAACTAAACGTGCAGATATGGTATGTGATGCGCTTGGTGTTTTGCTTGCCGATACAGTTGGCAGCATGCATCCATCTTATTCAAGGAAAGAGTATTTTTATCGTGAATTATTAGATATGACCTTGGAAAACCATTTAGATATTGAAAATGAGATCATGCAATTTAAATGGGAATTTCAACCAATGTATAAAGTATTGTCTTTAAAGGAACAGGATCAAAAAGGAAAAGCTTATGCGAATTATATCTGCAATTTGATCAATGATTTGTCCAAAGATACTACAGCGTTTGTTACGGAGAATCAAATATTGGTTGTCTGTAATTATGCAAGGGAAGAGCAGATCCAGGCAACGGTTGATCAAATTGAGAAAATATGTGTGCAATACGCGTATTCTTGTGGAATCAGCCGCTTATTTTTTGATTTATCTAAATTACGTCTTTATGCAAAACAGGCTTTGCAAGCCAGAGAAATTGGAAGGATCGTTGATCATGGACAGCCTATTTTTCCGTTTTCAAAATATGCTTTCTACGCATTGCTGCAGAGATATGATCAGGAAGAATTAAAAACGCTGATATGCAATGAATATGTTCGTTTAAAAGAGTATGATCGCAGAAAAAATACGGAACTGGTACAAACATGTCTGCAGTTTTATCAGCAAGGGCTTAACATATCTTTAACTGCTGAGAAATTACATGTGCATCGAAATACACTTTTTTATCGTTTAAACCAGATTGAAGAAATTGCACAATGCAATATACATGATATAGAATGCCTGGATCAAATATATCATTCTTCCATGATCGATCATTGGCGGAATAAATTGTTTTTTTAAATGAGAAAGGATGATTGTATGAAAAAAGTTTTGATTACCGGTGGAAATGGCGGGATTGGAAAATGCTTATGTGAAGGTTTTGCTAAAGCAGGTTATGAAGTATTTTCTTTGGATCTTGCATCAGGAGAGTTTGGTGATCCATGTATTCATTGCTATCAAGTGGATCTGAGAGATGAAAGGGAAGTACAGGAGTGTTTTTTATCGATTCAACAGCAATATGGAGTGTTGGATGTACTGATCAATAATGGTGGAATCAGTCAATTTCAAAAATCAATCCAAGAAATTACCATAGATGAATTTGATGATGTCATCAAAACAAATTTACGAGGTGCTTTTCTTTGTGCAAAAGCATATATTGCACAATCTTCAGTACGTACATATGGACGAATCATTAATATCGCATCTACCCGTTTCCATCAAAACGAACCACATTGGGAAGCATATGGCGCATCTAAAGGAGGAATCGTATCTTTTACAAACAGTTTGTGTGTTTCTCTAAGCAATACGCATATCACGGTCAATACTATTACACCGGGATGGATAGAAACAAAGCAATATGACAGCTTAACAAAAGAAGACCATGAACAGCATCCTTGCGGCAGGGTAGGAAAGCCACAGGATATATTACAGCTTTGCTTGTTTTTATGTGAAGAAGAAAATGATTTTATTGATGGAGCAAATATTGTTGTTGATGGAGGAATGAGCAAACGAATGATTTATAATGAATAGATTTGTATAACGATATGAAATTGCTAGATAATAAAATAATATTAATTGAATTAACCTATTAATCATTAAAATTAATATATGACTTTAAGGATTCTATAATTAAGGATCCTTTTTATGATAATTTTTCCTGCAAATAATAGCCAACTACATGATAAGCTTTAGCCTCAGAGATAAATACGTTTGGATCGATTGTTTGTACTTGTAGTGTGATGTTTTCAACTTCAAATTGATTACAAATCATAAACAAAATTGTTTTCTGATCTCCAGAGAATACCCCTTTTGCCTTAATTTCAGTTAATCCGTGATTTGCTATTTGAAGAATTAATTCAGATACTTCTTTTGGCTTACTCGTGATGATATGCAGAGAAAATAGTTGATATCTAGTATGAAGATGATTGATGATAAATGTAACAATAAATTGGTAAATAATAGAATAAAAAGAATTTTCAAATCCAAAAGAAAAACCGGCAAGGATCAGAATAATACTATTAAAGATCATGACTTCAGTCCAAGAGGAACGTTGAAACTTTGTAGAAAAAAATATAGCAATAAAATCAGTTCCTCCACTAGATGCATTAGCTTGTAAAGCAAGCCAACAAGAGATTCCGGCAAGAACTCCTCCAAAAATTGATAATAACATAACATCCTTCACTAATTGAAAAGAGGGAAGAATAGCGATGAATATAGATACTAGAAGATACTGCAATATTGAATATAAAATCAGTTTCTTACCAGCTACTTTTAATACTAAAAATGTAGAGAATATGTTTAGAAATAAAAATATTATATTATAAGAAAAAGATAAGTGAAGGTACGTATTTCCTAAATTTGCTAAATACACTGCAACACCCAGAAAACCGGCCGGATATAGATTAGCGGGCTCGACAAAACCTTTTACAGCAAGTGAAGAAAGAAGTGCAGATAAAATGATTAAAAAGATATTTTTTGCTTCTTTTGACATAGATTAACCTCCTCTATTTAAGAAAAGTAAAACATGAATTGCAATAAAAAACAACACGTTAAAGCAAAAAACACAAAACATGATATAACAAGATTAAAAACATGTGATATACTTATGATAGAGGTGATTACTTATGAATGATTATGATATGTTGCAAACCTTTATAGAAGGAAAATCTGTATTTAGTGAAAAATCTTTACCTAAATATATCTCGGCCAACGCAATGTTTTCTATGTTGAAAAAAATGAGAGAAGATGCAGAACAAAAAAAACAAAAAAAGCTAGAACTATTTTGTGCTGCTTATGAACTTGCTTTATTAGAGTCAGATTCACAATTAAAATATATAAAAAAAGATAAAATATGCTTAAATAAAGAAGAATACGAAAAAATACTTGATTTAGTCGAAAAAAGTAAAAAACAATATAAACTATTTGCTTATAAAAACCTATTGATCAGTGCTTTTTTATCAATCATTATCGGTGCGGCATTTTATTTTTTTATGCAATCTTCGTTATGGTTGTCTTTATTTGCCGGAGTACTTGTTTTTCTTGTAGAATTATATGCTGATGGAAAAACTAATGCACCTCGGTATAAGAAAAAATGGATACATTCAGTTGAAAAAGAAATTGATAAAAACTTTTTTATAATAATAACAAAATATTTCCGATAAAAGCATCCATATATTGACAACATGTTATAATAAGTATATCATGTAAGTATAACGAGAAGAAAGGAGAAGGTTACTATGATTATGTATGACGTTCACGGACATATGGGAAAAACAAGTTCTGGTGAACCATATGATGCCCATGCTTTAGTAAAAGATATGGATAAATATGGGATAACCAAAGTTGGAATTAGTAGTTTATCGGGAACAGTAAATCGCGTCCAAAATGATTTGGTTTATGAATGTTATAATCAATATCCAGATCGTATTTTACCATATGCTTTTATTAATCCGAAAGCGCCTGATGCTCATGATGAAATTGATTTATGCTTAGGGGAACGTAAGTACAGAGGTGTGAAGTTTCATTCGTGGAAACATGGATACTATGCAGATAATACACCACAATTAGATGAAATATTAACACACATCGAAAAATACGGAGTACATGTACAGACGCATGTTGGAACGAGTCCATTAAGTACACCATTTGTTTGGATGAGATTAGCAAAAAAACATCCAAAGATCAATTTTCTATTTACACATATGGGATGCAGAGAGTTTGGCTATAGTGTTATTGAAGCTGTAAGAGACATACCTAATATTTATCTAGAAACGTCAGTTATTTATGAAACAGATGTTTTAACGAGAGTAAAGGATTGTGTTGGTGCCAAACGTATCGTGTTTGGAACAGATTGGCCATATAAGTCAGTTGAATGTGAAATTGAAAAAATCTATCATATGGGTTTTACAGATGAAGAATTAGAATATGTTTTTCATAAGAATGCTGCAAAATTATGGAAAGAAGAGGAGGATTAAATGAATATTAATGTATGTCGTATTGATGATCGATTGATTCATGGACAAATTGTAACAAAATGGATCAAAGAAGCCAATGCAAAGATGATATTAGTTGCTGATGACAAAGCAGCAGGGGATAAAATGTTACAAACTATTTTAAAATTAGCTGTCCCTTCAGGTATTTCTTTGGAGATTTTGAATAAGGAAAGTACAATCAAAAGAATTATGGAAGACAATACTAATACTAATGTTTTAATGCTTGTAAGAAACCCAAAAGAGGCGAATGCTTTAGTGGAAATGGGATTGAAAGTCCCAAAAATTATTGTAGGTAATATTAGTAATTCAAAATCAAAAGTAGGACGAACACAATTGTTAGACTATATTTATGTGGAACCAGATGATGTAGAAGCTCTAAAGGCATTACATGAGAAAGGTATTGTTTTGGAAGTAAAAGCAGTTCCAGAAGAACGGGCAAAGGATCCAATGGAATTGATTGCAAAAAAAATTGGATAATATTTGGATAATAAAAAGATAGAAAAAGGAGGTAAAATATGAGTTTATTTCTACAAGCTTTATTAACATCTATCATTGTATGGATTGGTTTTTTGGATAAAGCTTTCTTGCATACATTCTTCTACCGACCTATTGTTATTGGTCCGATGGTTGGACTTGTATTTGGAGATTTAGGGACAGGTTTGGAAGTTGGAGCAGCTGTTGAACTAATGTTTCTTGCTGTAATATTCGTTGGAACGGCTATACCACCTGATGAAACAGTATCTGCTGGCTTAGCAGCTGCGTTGGCTTGTGCGACAGGTAGCGTTGAAGTTGGAATTGCTACAGCATTGCCTATTTCATTCGTAGGTCAGATATTCCGTCAGACCCGTAATTCTACGATATATGAATTTACGCAAAGACAGGTTGATAAAGCAGCAGCAGAGGCGAATCCAAAGAAAGTAGTATTGTGGACATCAATTATTCCTTCAATATTTGAATATTTATTCTTTGGTCTTCCTGTATTTGTTGGTGTATATTTTGGTGCTTCTTATGTACAGTCGTTTATCGATTTTATTCCTAGTTGGTTAATTGATGGTATCGCTGCTGGTACCGGATTATTAGGGGCAGTCGGTGTCGCATTGCTGTTAGGAAGCGTAAAAGATAAAAGTTCTTGGCCTTATTTCATCGTTGGATTTATTTTTGCATCGTATTTAGGCGTAAACATGATTGGTGTAGCACTAGTTGCGATTGTTTGTGTTGCAATGAATTATTATGGTGACAAGAAAAAAATGGATGCGGATACGGTTGAAAATGTGGATGAAGAAGCCAGAAGTTATAGTGTGGTGACAAAGAAAGATCTCTGGAGAACATTCCGATATGCGTTGGCTATTGAAAGTGGAAATAGTACTACTCGACAGGAGGCTGATGGTTTTTTACAAGGTATGATTCCTGTTTTAGATAAAGTATATGAAGATAAAGATGAAAGAGCAGAAGCATATCAGAGACATTGTGAATTATTTTTGACGGAAGGACGTATGGCTTCTTTCTGTATAGGTATATCGTGTGCAATGGAAGAAAGAAATGCAAAAGTAGGCGATATAGATGTTGATTCAATTAATTCAATTAAAGTTGCTTTGATGGGACCATTAGCAGGTGTTGGAGATTCATTGATTCATGGTACATTAAGACCTATTATGGCGGGATTGGCATGTTCCATGGCTGCAGCTAGTAATTATACAAGTGCGATTGGGCCAATTTTATTCTTGGTTGTAATGACAGTTGTTGGTATGACGGTGCGTTATTTAGGTATTTTTAAAGGATATGAAGGTGGTTTAGCATTAGTATCTAATTTGCAACAAGGTGGAATGTTGGATCGCTTGACCAAATATGCAGGAATTGCTGCATTTACAGTTTGCGGTGGCTTTATTTCATCATTGGTTTATGTTACTTTAAACGTCTCTTATACACAAGGAGAAACTGTTGTTGCCTTACAAGAAGTGTTGGATGGATTAATGCCAAATTTGATTCCACTACTTTATACTCTCTTGATGTATTACTTAATTGATAAAAAGAAAGCAAATATTATTTTATTGATGGTATTTACAATCTGTTTAGGTATTCTTGGTGTTTTAGCAGGAATCTTGTAAGGAGATAATTATGATTATTGATTTTCATGCTCACGTAGATCGTGATCCAATTACAAAAAAGTATCATGTAGAAGAATTGCTTCAGGATATGAAAGAAAATGGTATCGAAAAGCGTGTGATATCTACTTTCTTTGGATCTTCTATTGCTTCTGCAAATGATAAAATTATAGAGTTAGTGCGACAGTATCCAGAGCGATTAATAGGTTGTGCAGTGATTAATCCAAAGTTAGATGATGCAGTAGATGAAGTAAAGAGAGTATCTAAATTTTCCGAAATTCGTATGATTGAATTTAATTCTTTGGAACATGGATACCGACCTGAAAAATTCGCTTATAATATTTGCCCTATTTTGAAAGTCTGTGAAGAAAGGCATTTGGTTGTTAAAATGTTTACTGGACAAGGTTTCTATACCATGCCAGAGCAATGGGTATATTACACAAAACAGTTTTCAAATGTAAGATTTGTAATTGAACATTTGGGTGGATCTGATTATGCGTATGGAACTGTAGATCTATGCAAAGAAAAAGAAAATGAAAATTTGATGTTAGAAACGTCTTATGAAACGGAGATACCATCATTAAATAGAGCATTCTCAGAATTATCAGCTGATCGTTTCTTGTATGGCTCTAATTATCCTTCTAATTTTACTAAATTATCTATTATGAAGTTTAATACATTAAACCTTTCTGACGAGTTTAAAAATAAAATGTTTTATGAGAATGCAAAAAAAATATTAAATATTTAGGAGAGCATTCGCTCTCCTTTCGTGTAAAGGAGGTCAAAATGGATACAAAAATGGTAAGAAACCATGTTCCTGCTGTTTGTTTACAAGATTTTGATGATATTGTGACAGGACGTTCATTAGGTGCAAGCAACCATATCCGCATGATTTCTAATATGTTTAGAGAAACCGCTAAGGTGTACCCCATTGATAAAGCAAAAGAGATCATTAAGGAAATTGGAGATTTTTTTAAAGAAACTCGCGGAAACTCAAGTTATGCAATAATAACTGCTTTAAATCGAATTCAAAAGTTAATCGATCGTGGAGTAGAAACAGAATTTGACAAACGCGTTTCTTTAGCTATTGATCAGTACTTTCTAAATTCGGATGAAGATATAGCGCGAATTTTAAAATATACTGACCGTTTATTAAAAAATATTCAAACGATCATGATTTATGACTATTCCAGTACAGTCGAAAAAGCAGTAGCTCACTGTTCACATTTATTAAAAGTGTATATTCCGGAAAGCCGTGTTATTAATGGAGGGTACCCCTTTGTAAAGAAAATTGTTGAGGCAGGGCATCAAGTACACTTTATACCAGACGCTTCCATGCTTTCAGTTTTAAATGAAGTAGAAATGGCTTTCATTGGAGCAGAGACCTTTTATCCAGATGGAACAGCATTTAATACGATTGGTTCAGATATATTAGCAGAGCTTTGTTCATCTCATAATATTCCGTATTATGTTTTGACTCCGTTGTTAAAAAATGATATGCGTGCTCTGTATGGAATTTATAAACCTGTTTTAAAGAAGAATTTGAGTGAAACTATGGCAAAAGAATGGCCTGATGAATTAAAAGAGAAAGTAAGTTTCACCTCTATAGAATTAGTTGGTGTACAGCCAAAATTTATAACTGGATATGTCACTGAAAAAGGAATATTGAGACCAACAGATTTGATGAAGTTTGTGTATGAGGAGGATGCAGATGTTTAAAAAAGAAAATTATCCATTAGCCTTTGTGATGATTCAGCCCTCAGCGATGCCAGGTAGTTATTTAAATGAAGGTGAATCATTTGAAAGTATTACGGATAATGTTTTGAAAGAAGCAGAGATGATTGTTCAAATGGGATTTGATGGATTCATATTGCAAAATATGCATGATGGACCGATTGCGCAACAGGCTAGACCTGAAACTATTGCTTATATGACTTATCTTTCTGCTAAACTAAAGGAACTTTATCCTGATAAAATTTTAGGTATTTTGGTGAATTGGGATGGGGTAGCTTCTTTGGTGGTCGCAGCAGCAACCAAGGCAGATTTTGTTCGTGTCGAGCATTTGTATACAGGGGTTAGTGTGGACACAACAGGTTTTATGTTTGGACAATGTGATAAAATACTATCTATGAAAAAAAGATTAGGAAGTAAAATCCCTGTATTTGCAGATGTACAAGAAGTCAATGCAAATTATTTATGTCCTGATCCTAAACCGTTGGCAGCAAAAAGAATCGTTAAAAGTGCATTTGCGGATGGCATATTCATGAGTGGAAAAAATGCCGAAGAGAGTTTGTATTATGTTCAAGAAACTAGAAAACTTTTACCTGATGTACCAATATTTTTAGGTGGAGGTGCAACAGGTGAAAATGTCGGAGAACTTCTAAAATACTATGATGGTGTATCTGTAGCAACATGGATAAAAGATGGAGATATGCGTAATCCAATAAACCCTGAAAAAGCTAAACAATTTTTAGATGCATGCAAGCAGGCTAAAAAATGGAGATTACAGCAGGAAAAGGAGTAAAAGTATGTTTGGTGTGATTGTATGTACCCATTCTACATTAGCAGAAGGCTTAAAAAATGCTATTGATATGATTGTAGGGCCACAAGAAGATTTTGATGTTTTTTGCTTTATGAATGGGGATGATGTGGAAGAATTGTCAGGAAGATTAAATAAGGCAGTTGATGACTATATAGATAGGAATATTCCTTGCTGTATTATGGTTGATCTGTTTGCAGCAACACCATTTAATGCATCATTAGCAATTTCTATTCAAAAAGGGATTGACGTAATTACTGGTGTTAATTTACCATTATTATTAGAGGTACTATTAAGTCGTACAACGCTTGATTCAAAAGATATTCATGGATTTTTGGAAAAATCATTAAACAGTGTAAAAGAATCTATGAAAGTTTATAACGGTATAGAATTAGAAAGTGAAGGATAAAGGGTACTCTGTTGTTGACCATTATTGCAAATAAGGTCTGATTTGTAATGAGGGAGGTACTGTTATGACAAAACAAAAGCCTTTATATCAAACAATCTATGAAGAACTGTATCATAAAATTTCTTCATCTACCTATGAAGTTGGGAGTTATCTCCCTTCAGAGTCCGAATTGCAGAAGGCGTATGGAGTTTCGCGGATTACTGTGCGAAGAGTGTTAACAGATTTAGAGCAAGACGGATATATAAAAAAAATTAAAGGAAAAGGTTCTGTTGTTTTGCCAAAGAAAAAGTATTCTGATTTATACGAATTAACTGGGTTTAGTGAAGACGCAAAGCGCAATGGCTGCAAACCATCTTCAATTATTTTGAAAAGTGAGATGAGACCAGCTTCTGTAACAGTGGCTGAGTTTCTTCAAATTGAACCAGAAGAAGACGTATTTTATTTAGAAAGGCTTCGTTTGTTAAATGGTCGAATATCAGGTATTTTTATTACCTATATATCGACAAGGTTTCATTTACCTTTAGAAGCGGATCAATTTGACGCAGATACTTCATTATATGATTTTTATGAAAAAAATAATGTGCATTTAGGTGATGCCAGTGAAACTATAGAAGCAATAATGACAACGCCAGAAATTAGAAAATCAATGTTTTTAGATAAAGATGAACCTATTTTTTATCGAGAACGGATTACCTATAATGATATTAATCTCCCAATAGAATATTCTAAAAATTATTATCGAGCAAATGAATACAAATATGTTGTTAGAATGCATCGGGATCGTTAATGTCAAAATATAGAAAAATGTCAAGAAATCCTACTAATGTAGATAAAGTAACTTATTTAGTTTTGTTAAATCTACAGAGGTAGGATTTTATTATTAGATGTATGAATATTAAAAAAATTATGAGCCCACATAAGAGATTAGATCTTATTTTAATAATTTGATTGATGACCGTAGTAAAATGTTTAATAAGGTATCAAATTGATATTATATAGGCAAATAGAAAAGTAATATTTTATATTAAAATAAGCCATCAACATTAGGATAATATGATGGCTAGTTTAGATTCTTAAATTATTTACCATATAGTTTATAAGGAGCATTCATTTTATTCTATTCTTTTATAAATAATTGGTTCGTCAAAGCCAAAGGTACGTTTTCCATTTACTTCCATTGTTTCGCTGACTTCTAAACGATCTGTTGAAAAACGTTCAAATAAGGTGAATTTTACTACAGGAGAGAACATGCTGATGCTGCCTCCTTCCCACACATCTCCTTTTTTTGTATAAAGGGCTGGGGTGAATTTGTTAGATGGATGTAGATCATCATAACTAAGTTGGTGAAGACTCTCGTAGGTAAAGTTAGTTTTATCATATTCGTTTGGCAATTCATAAGAAGTTAACAGAATACCATCTTCCTCTTCTGTAAAAAGAAATAAATGAGGGCTGGCGTGGGTAGAACCGTTATTTGTATAATAGCTTTCTTCCACCATAAATATGCCGGTAAAATTTGCAGGCAGATTTTTTATTTTATCATTACATGCAGTATTTACATGCCGTGCATAAGGAAAATCCAATTGCATAGATTTCTTTTCTTCATATTGCTGTATATTATCAAATTGACCAGTTAATACTTGCATAAATTCTTTTAATTGATTCATCATAAATTACCTCCTTTATCATGGCTCGTTTGATGAACTAAATTATGCAGTTGATCGAGCAATTGCTGTCTTTGTTCTATCGTAAGATGAGATAATATTTGTTCATCCCATTCATAAAATAAATCACGGCTGCTCTCGACCACTTTTTTTCCTTGTTCAGTTAGTTCTAAGACATTTGCGCGCCGATCATTTTCATTCTTTTTTTGAATGATCAGATTTTTTTCGATCAGTTTCGATAATGTACGATTTAACTGTCCGGCATCAAAACGCAAATAAGAACTAATTTCCTTAGGTGCACATTTTTTCTTCTTACTAATATAAATTAAAATAAATAATTGTCCGTTGGTTACACCTAACTGAGCTACTCGATCGCTACAGTAAGATATAAAATATTTACGGAGAACAGCAATGTAAAAAGCAAGCGATTCTTTGTGCAAAATACCACCTCCATTAGTTGACAAAATCAAGTATATAGTTATTAGTTGATTTTGTCAACTAATAACTATATAAAAAGAAAAGCCGAATCATCGGCTTTCTATTAATGACCAAGCGGTTTCTTTTCTAATTTTTCTTTTTCCAGATAAAGATCGGCATATAATAGTTTGATTAGAATGAAGGCAAAGGGAATTAATGTTAACCAGATGGCTTTTCCTAATAGGATATGACAGAAATAAGCGCCAATCATGGCTCCGCATATGAAACAAATCAGCATCTTGGAATGTTGGAATAATTTTTTCCGGTGTGTTTTATTTTCTGTATGGAGATGGCGTACTTCTTTTGCCAGTCCAACGCCGATCTGACGTATATGATTGGTAGCGAATGTCGTTGCCATTGGTGTTCCTTCTGCTTGACGAAATGTATTATATTGCATAGAAGCAATAAAGTTGATCGCTACTTGGGAAATTTGAACAGGCGCAGATTCAGGAAGAAATCCTAAAAAGATGACTACAATGATTTCTAATAAGATTAGTAGTGTATCCCATCGAATTGCCAATGAGTGTTTGATCGGATTTGGCAATATCTCAGAGATAAAAGCACCTAGCAAGTATGCCGTGATAGGAATCAAATAATAAACCCCTTCAGAAATCTTGCCCGATCCAAAAGCAATTCCCATCAGTACGATATTTCCTGTTTGAGCATTGCAGAAAATATTGCCTCTTAAGACATAAGTGTAGGCACCGAAATAACCGGCAATACAGATTAGGATGTAAAAGACCCATTTTCTTTCACAAGTTAGAAATTGATCAGTATTTGTACTTGCTTTCTTCATTTGTAGTCTCCCCTTTATATGTGATTGCAAAGAGTAATGCATTCAAATCCATTTTAGTTTCTTTTCTGTGAATGTCAAATAAAAGTCTTTGTATATAGATAAATCTAAGACTATAGAATTACTGGTGTTTGGAAGGAAATAAGATACGGGTAACTTGTTTGGAAGTGAGACCGACAAATACTGCTGCTGCAGCAGTTCCTTCACGTACTCCCTCGATATTGTGTAGAGCAAAAAGTGAAATGAGAACCGCTAAGATGACCAGTGTACAGTCAAATCCAATTTTGGTTTGCGGAAATGGTCGATGAAATGCTTGGCAGACAGCTAAGACCAAACCTTCACCGGCAAGAGGGACCAATCGTGCATTGACTTCTAAACTGACACCGATACCAACAAATAAGATACCAATTATACAGTAAAGAATGGAGATGAAATAATTGTTTGCCTGTAATGGAGAAATTGCCCATACAGCAAAGTCAGTCATGTAACCAAATAAAAAGGCAATGGGAAGCTGCGCGAGTTGAAGCAGCTGGTAATGTTTTCTTAATAATACGATCTGCAATGTAATTAAGACACAATGCATTGCAATTGTTGCGGTTCCTACTGTTAAAGGGGAAATAAGGCTGATGACATAAGGCAGACTGGATATAGGTGAAGTTCCCAATGCTGCTTTTATTGAAAAAGCTACACCAAATGCCATGATAAAAAGACCGAAACAAAGAATCAAAATACGTTTGATAAGTGAATTAGTCAACGCTGCCACATCCTTTCTGATCATTGATAGATTGACAAAATTTTGTTAATAAACGTTTTAGCTCATCAATTTCCTCTTGTGACATATGTTTGCTGGCTTCTTTTTCACAAGAAGAAAAAATAGTATTCATTTGTATTGCTGCATCCATTCCTTTTTGGGTGAGCTTGACATATAAGGAACGGCGGTCACCTTCACGGTTAAATCGAGAAATAAGACCTTCCTGTTCCATGCGTAAAAGAATGGTTCCCACTGTTGCTTGTTCAATTTCACAATGTTCTGCAATCGCTTTTTGATTGTTTTCGCCGTGTAAAAATAAACATTCCAACACTTTGGGCTGACCGGGTGAAAGCGATATCGAAGCTGCGTTATATAATATTTTTTTATTCAACATCGTATGTGCTTTCATCAATAAATAATGTAACGAATACATTGTATTCACCTCCATATAATAAGTATTCTTATTATAACAATACTTATTTTAATCCGATGTTTTGATCTGTCAAGAACAGAAATAGATGAATTGGAATGACTTGTCTTAGATGACACTTGGATATATAATCTATAAAAAAGGAGAACCAATATGCTTATTCAAGAAGCCAGAGGGAAAGATGCTGCAGAAATTCATGATCTATATAAAGAAGTGATGCAGTATGATTATCCGATCGATGAAATGGAGAAGATGATCGAATTCGTATATCAGGATTTGGATAACTATGTGTTCATTGCAAAAGAACAGAATAAGATCGTTGGGGTAATGGAGATTGTCATAAAGTACAGTATTCATAAACCTTCTTATCTGATCATCAACTGTTTGGCAGTAGCTATGCATTATCAAGGAAAAGGAGTTGGCACACGGCTGGTACAGTATGTGGATCATTTTGCAAAGCAGCGCGGATTAGGGAGCATACAAGTAGGGTCGCAGTTTAAAAGACTGCAGGCACATCATTTTTATAAAAAGAATGGATTTCAAGAAATAAAAGAACATAAGATATTTCAAAAATCATGTCAATAAAAAAGAGCTGTTGTATGTTGATGTACAGATGCTATCTGTCAAAACATCCAGCTCTTTTTTTGTTCAGCGTTTGCTTTTTATTCATGTAAATCATCTGTAAAATGTATCATAGTGTTAAGCAAGTGATTGATAAAACTGCTGAAGGACTTCTGCTAATTGTTGTGGATCTTCTTCATTTACGATATGACCTATGCCTGGAAAAAACTTATATTCTGTTTGTTTGATATGCTCTTGAAAATAACAAAGAGAATGCATGCTGGTTTTATCCTTTTCACCGCATAAAAGCAAAGTGGGACAGGCTATTAGATGCAGTTTTGTGCGGAAATTGAAATCCTTGAGAGATTTCCCCAATGTCAATGTTTGTCTTTTATTAAATGCCATTTGTTGAAAGAAGGATGGCGGCAGTAAGGAAAAAATCAGCTTTTGAAAATAAAATTGAAACGTTGGAATCTGATGAGGTGTTGCAATTATCACAAGACTCTTGACTTTATCCGGATGTTCAATGGTATAATTCAGTGCTAAAATGCCGCCATGAGAAAGATTGCATAAATGGAAAGGGGAGGGAAGAAACGAACAGTAGTTAGAAAACGCATGATAAATATTAGGATAAGCGGCCGGCTTTTCCGCTAATAAATCTGCTAAGGAAGGAAATAAAAAATCTTCTTTATTTTCTATATAAGATAACATTTTATTCCAGCTGTCCGCTTTTTGGCCAGATCCGTGAATCAATACTTTTTTCATATCACTTATTTTTTCTTTTTGTCAAAACATTGCGCAATAACAATCACGCCTGGAAAGAGGACAGCGGCGATCACCCAGATGATCCAGCCATCTTTCCATTCTTTTGTCGGCAGGGTGACTGCTAAGAAAATGGCAGTTGTGGTCAACCAGTAGACGGTAGTAATGACAGTAATGATAGGACTTTTCTCTTTTTTTGCTTTTGTATAGTCGCCTTCTTGCAGCAATTTTTCATAAGTTGCCCAAATGACACCGACTTTTATGAATAAGATGACCGCAATACCGACAATAACAAAGGCGAGACATAAAAGCAGAACCAGTAATACTGCATTAGTCTGATCAAACATTGCACCGGAGAAAAATGGAATCATTGCTAAAATGCAAAGAGTTACCCCTATAATATTATTTTTTGTATAAGTCGAATGAAATTGCTCTTTTTTTTCTTTGACCATTCCAGTCACGCCATATTCAGTTTCGAAAACTTCTTTTTCTAAATACTCATAAGGTGCGCTTTTACTGTGACTGTAAATAAAGATAGCTACGGCAATGGCAACTAAAATCAAAAGTATGATCAGACCGATCATGCCCGCTGTATTTTCACTGATAGCAAATTGTTTTGATTCACTGAGGCTGCCTAATAAAAGCAAGCAGATGGGGGAAATGATACAGAGAAATACACCATAGGCAATCATATGTGCAGTTTCTTGTTTCACTTTAATAAATTGGTTGGCTTCTTCGATCGTGACCTTTCGGATAGCAGTTTCTTCTGTTGCTTGTATTGGTTGAGCTATTTCTTCCATATCTTCTAATTCGTCTTTTAAAAGATAATCCGTGCTTACCCCAAATAATTGAGAAAGGCGAATGATCTTATCCAAATCGGGAATGGATTGTGCACTTTCCCATTTAGATACAGATTGGCGGGATACATTCATCTGTGCAGCCAGCTCTTCTTGTGACCAACCCGCTTTCTTGCGTAATCGTATAAGTTTATCTGCAAAAATCATAATTTATCCTCCTGCTAGTTTACGATGAAATCATACCATTTGAACAAGTTGCATGCTATCAATACAGCTTTTCAATATGTCAACTGGCGGTTGCGATTCTTTAAAGTGTATATTGACCAGTGATTTCTATCACATTTCCATCAGGGTCAAGAACGTTAAAATAGTAGTAAGGATGAAAAATATTTATATACATGATTTCAGACATCTCGCCGATCTGTAATTGCTGGATGCGTTTGTATTCTTTCTTTAGATCCTGTACTACAAAGTTCAATATCATGCAGTTATTCTGTTTGTTTTCTTTACTGCATAACTGGTGTAGGTAAGCTTGATTGAACTGAATTGCAGCCTTCTTTTCTTTTATCAGCTCAATATCATATTTTTCATTGTAAAGAGCGAGTTGATTTCCGCAATCAAATGCAGCCCATCGATCATCATTCATATAGAGAGGCTCTTGTTGCAAGAGCTGTTTATAAAAATTCAGAGATCGTTGCATATCCTTTACACAAATATACGTTGTTGCTAATTTCATTTTCTTACCTCTCTTTTTTTGTTCACAAGAAAACCATACAGGATCAACAAGATGCCGATGATGGCAAATGGAATATAAATACTGTCAGGGATCGGATACAGGAATCGATGAAAACAGGTTAATAAAACATAGATTAGTATGCCGGTACGGATAAACCAATTATTGATCATAACAGCCTCCTTTTTTTGTAAAGCAGTCGTTTTCATTCACTATAACGCTGTTAACCACTTTGTATTGCAACATGATCTATAAGATAGAGATAGGAACAGCCTACAGACTCGTTGCTTATTTATAATGCGAAAATGATCTTTGTTTTATCATTATCTTTTTGTTCAGCAAATTAATGTTGAAAACATCTCTTTTTGAGAGAAGACCGCTTTTGATTGTCAGATAATAAATCGTATTTAGGAGATAAGAAAGTAAATATGTAATTTATATTATAATATAATAGATTATTTATATGATTCCTTTTTATTGCGGGAATTTATTGTTTAGAACAAACTGACAAAATTGATGAACAGCCGGAGGCAGACAGATATTGTTGTCATACACCATGAATAATTCTCGTTCACAAGCAGGAGAATTGATCTGCAGGATCTTAAGGTCAAGTTTCAACAGAAGATCCATATAAGGAACGACTGCAATACCAAATCCCTGCGCAACTAATCCGGCAATGACCTGATCTTCTTCTGTTTCATAGGCAATATGAGGTTCTATTCCAATCTGATCAAACATCTGTTCTACTACTGACCGCATGCCGGAACTTTCATCAAAGAAAATTTGAGGATAAGGGGCTGTCTGAGCTAAGTCAATGGAATGGTTTGAAGATAGCGGATGGTCTTTAGGGACGATTAAAACAAGATCTTGTTTTTGTACCGGAACTGCAGTGAGATTTAATTTAGCAGGTGGTTTTGAGCAAAATACTAGATCGAATTTTTTGGCAATTAATCCCTCTAACAGGTTTTGGGTCACTCCGGTATGAAAGGTAAATTGAATATCGGATCCAACATTTGCATTTAAAAAATCAGCAGCCAACTTTGGAACAAATTCTACACCTAATGTGCGCAGAAATCCCAATCGGATCAAACCTTCTCCCCGGGCACTGCGCTGAATGGAAGCAATTCCTGCATCTAATGTAGATAATGTCTGTTCAGCACAAACTAGAAATTCTTCGCCAAAACGGGTGAGGGTGGTCTTACGTCCGCTCTTTTCAAAAAGAGGAAGCCCTAATTCCTTTTCCATTTGCGAAATAGCATGACTCAAACTGGGCTGGGCAATACATAGTTTTTCGGCTGCTTTTGTATAATGCTGCATATGTGCTAATGTTACGAAGTAACGTAAATAATATAAATTCATTCTATATATCTCCTAATATACCCTTATTATACAGTAAACGATAGATTCAATCTATTATTTCATAAAAAATATTGATTTGCTTATCAGATGTGTTCTGCTTACACTTGAATATGTTATTTATAGTATGAAATGAGCCATTAGGGGGAAATCAATAGATGGAAGAAAAATGTATGGATGGAGAGAAACGTATTTTAAGAGGGGAACTTGCATTGGTCATTGCGGTTATGATCAACAGCTTTGGAGTCGTATTGATGTTATATTCCGGATCTGGGATATCTGCTATTTCCAGTGTACCCTTTGCATTTTCCCAGGTACTTCCGAGACTTTCGCTGGGTACATGGACTTATCTATTTCAAGGGTTGTTAGTCTTAAGTTTGATGCTGCTGCAAAAAAGATTTATTCCACAGTATCTGTTTAGTTTTGTCGTGGGATTCGCATTTGGTGAATTATTAGACATCTATGAGTCATGGATTTACATTTTACCGACCACCTTATGGATGAGAGTCATATATTTTATCATCAGTTATCTGCTGATCAGTTTTGGCATTGCCTTGTCCAATCGCTGCGGTTTGCCGATCATTCCTACTGATTTATTCCCACGGGAACTATCAAAGATCATAAGTGTAACTTATTCCAAAATAAAAATTTCTTTTGATGTGACTTGCTTAGCTGTTACTGCTGTATTAACGTTTGTTTTTTTAGGGTATTTAGATGGCCTTGGCATTGGTACGATCTTAGCAGCATTCACCATGGGAAAGGCTGTTGGCATGATGGGAGAAAGTATGGATCGCCATGTTCAATTTATATCTTTCTTATCTAAAAATAGCATCGATTAGATTTATCATTTAAAACAGAATGTTGTTAAGCAATCAGCAAGCTCTCATATAAGTATGTTAAAAATAGAAAAAGGTTGCAGGGAAATTAAATAAAAAGGAAGCGATGATAGCTTCCATGAAATGAACAAATATATTTATTTTGTATATAAGCGAAGTATGTTTGAAATAAATGTAGTGTCTTTGATCCTCTGATCTACATACTTATTAAAATTTTGAAGATCGATCGTATCGTTCGTTAAAAGATCTTTAAAATGGGGATCATTATTTTCAATTGCTTCACGCGTGACAGAATAAGTGCTGCCGCTGAAATTAAATCGGATATAGTTTAGATTATCTATCAAAGCAAAGGATGTAATGGAATTATATACGAGAGCTTTTTGTATATACATATTTTCATTATTGTACCTGTCAGTATGATGATAATCGATAATGATACCATTGTTTTCGGAATCAATCTCAAATACGAATCCATATTCAGACAGAGGCAGATTTTCTATCAGTTGTCCTGTATTGCTGTTATTGCCAACATATTTGTTTTGATACTGTAAGAGATTTTGTATCCCGCTTTTCTCTAGATTAAAGGGACTTGCCGGAACCGTATCTATTGTATATTGTTTTTCACGATCGATAAGATAATATTCATTTGGAGTATCAGCATTGATTCGATAAACATTGTAAAAAGGATTTTGATATTCGATTCGTTTTGAATCATTATAAATCGCAGTTACTTTATATCGATACGTAGGCGGCTGTTTCAGTTGTATGACCCGTATATAATCGATTATGAAAAACAGAGAGAGAATTAGAAAAAATACAGCAGCGGAAGCGGCTCCTTTTTTCCAATATGACGTAAACGGCAGTTCTCTATAAATCCCGGACACGATCAATAAGAGTCCAATGAGTGAATATATTTGTCCCCAGCTGTTTTCTGATGGCAATACCGCAAAGGCAAAGATACAGATAAAGATACCGCTGCCAATGAGAAAGGCAGATATTTTTTTATGTTCGTGATTGATTTTTTTCTTTGTGTAATCAATGGTCGTTTTGATATTTTGTTCGGAATATTCAATCATTTTTTCCTTTTCAATATATTCACCTGCTAAAAGTTCATTTAAAGATATTCCTAATTCCTTGCTAAGTGGCTCAAGCAAGGACAGGTCCGGCATATAATTGCCGTTTTCCCATCGAGATATGGTTTTATTGCTTACTCCTAATTTTTCTCCTAATTGTTCTTGTGTTAACCCTTTTTTCTTTCGATTTAGTGCAATGAATTTTCCTATTTTTTTGCTGTCCATAATTTTTCTCCTTTATGAGCAAATCGTATTTCTTTTCTTTGTGATTGTACACCTCACAAATAGCGAATTTCTATTTTAAGTACAGATTTCATGAAATCATAGCGATACGTATATTATCATATGAAAAATACAAAAAGAGAATATCACGAGAGAATAAAATAGTATCATTTTTTTGAAAAATGAAATGGGAAATATCATGGAATTATAGTTGCTTGTCCGACAGTGTGAATATACACGAAACATATAAGCAAAATAGGGATAAGGATTCATTTCAATATAAAATATGGTATATTGAAAGAAAGATATAAGGACAGGAGGTAAAAATATGTTAACTGTCGCAACAATTGGTACCAATTTTATCGTAGATGCTTTCTTGAGTGCTGTTGAAGCAAATGAAGGTATTCAGTGTGTGGCTATGTACACGCGAAAAAAGGAGCATGCACTTTCTTTAGCAGAAAAATTTCATATATCGACCATCTACACAGATTTAGATGCCATGTTAGAAGATCCTGCAATCGATATCGTGTATATTGCATCTCCAAATTCGCTGCATTACATTTATGCAAAACAAATTTTAAATAAGGGTAAACATGTCATTTGTGAAAAGCCTTTTACGTCAAATGTCAAACAATGTGAAGAACTGTTTGCATTAGCAGAGAAAAAACATCGCTTCATCTTTGAGGCGATTATTACAGCACATGCACCTAACTATCTGAAAATCAAAGAAGCATTGCCTCAGTTAGGAGAAATTAAGCTGGTTCACTCTAATTTTTCACAGTATTCCAGCCGCTATGATGCGTATGTCAATGGTGAAAATCCGAATGTTTTTAATCCTGCTTTTTCAGGAGGAGCGCTTGCAGATATCGGTATCTACTGCCTGCATTTTATCGTTGGTTTGTTTGGTAAACCAGAAAAGGTACAGTATTATCCAAATATTGGACCAAATGGAATTGATACAAGCGGAACTGCCATTTTGCAATATACAACGTTTGTCGCTTCATTTACATGTGCAAAAGATTGCAACAGTGAGTTGATTACGCAGATTCAGGGAACGAAAGGTACGTTTTCTGTTCACTCGCAGCCAAGCATTGTCGGTCAATTTACTTATCACGATATAAAAACCAAACAAAGCGAAGATTGCTCAGTTGAACAAAGCAGCTACAGTCTTTATCATGAAATTCACGATTTTGTTAAGATCATTGCAAATAATGATATGGAAGAATATCGTCAATTGAAAGAAGAAACTCGTCTGGTGATGCAAGTATTTGAACAGGTAAGGAAAAGTGCAGGCATTCGCTATGGCGATGATGCATAAACAAAAGAATAGTATTCTTTGCAAAAATCAGTGTCATGATTGATATAAAAAGAACCGGAGTCTTGATCAAGATCATCAAATACTCCGGTTCTTTTGGCAGGATTTTTAAATAGTTGATTATTCAGTTATACGGATTACAATATAATACTTATTGTTTTGGATGCTTTTTGCAATGACAGTGACCGCTGCCGCAGCAGCCGTTGCCTTTCAAGTGCCGAATGGCTTGTATGAATGCAAAGCCAAGCAAAAGGATGACGATCAAGAGAATGCATATATCTATCGGCTGCATAGAAACCGCTCCTTTCTATTTTTATCAGTTGTATGATGACAGGAATCAGGAGGAGGAAATAAAACATAGAATCAAGCACATTGCCCATATTCTTTCATCTGTATTTTTGCTGGTCAGATTGGCAGCTGCTGCATCCGCAATGGCTGCATCCGCTGCATCCCATGATCTTTCCCATGCGAGCCGCAAATTTTGCGTTTTTTCTCTGTCTCCATAGAAGATAAATGCAGTAACTAATGACAGCAGCTACAATCAATATATCACTCATAGGATATTCTCCTTTCGTGTTGTTTATTCTCTGACTGCTCTAGGAGCAAATTGCTTTTGATGCTTATATGGATCTGGACGAAACAGCATATATAGCATTCCAAGCAATAACACAAGGGCGATCAAGCTCCATATACCAAATGTTCCTCCCATCAATAAAGAACCGATTTGGTAGACAATCAAACAGATTGCATAAGCAAATAAATTTTGGAATAGAATAGCAAACCAGAACCATTTTTTAGATTGCATCTGCTGGGCCATGGTTGCAATAGCTGCTAGACATGGAGAATCGAGTAGATTAAATAATAAGAAGGAGAAAGCGGCTAAAGATGAGGAGAACCAAGCAGCAACCGCTGGTGCAACGATGACTGGCTGTTCTGCCAGATCCTCAGAAACATTTGCCAATACGCCCATCGTAGATACGATAGCTTCTTTGGCAGTGAAACCGGATAATGAAGCTGCTACAGGCTGCCATTCTCCAAATCCAAGAGGAGCAAAAATAGGAGCAATCGTTGTGCCGATGGCAGCCAATAAGCTGTCGGCACTATCTTCTACCATGCCGAAGCTGCCGTCCGTAAAACCAAAGCCGGACAAAAACCACATGACGACACATGCCAGGAACAGAATGGTTCCTGCTTTGATAATAAAACCTTTTAATCGTTCCCATACATGGAATAAAACAGTTTTTAATGACGGAATGTGATATTGTGGTAGTTCCATAACGAATGGGGCCGGCTTTCCTGCAAAAGGTTTTGTTTTCTTCAGCATGATAGCAGATAATAAAACAGCCAGGATGCCTATAAAATACATTAATGGGGCAATCCATCCGCCAGCTTCATAACTTCCGGTCGTAATATAACTGGTCATGACACCTCCCATCAGTGCAATCACAGGTAATTTTGCACCACATGGAATGAAGGTTGCTGTCATGATAGTTAACCGGCGATCGTTTTCTTGCTCAATGGTCTTGGAAGCCATGATACCTGGAATCCCGCATCCGGAAGAAATTAACAATGGGATAAAACTTTTTCCGGATAAACCAAAATGACGGAAAACACGGTCCATTACAAACGCAATACGTACCATGTAACCACAATCTTCCAAAATGGAAAGAAACAGGAATAAGATTGCCATTTGCGGAACAAACCCCAATACAGCGCCAACGCCACCGATGATACCGTTTACGACAAGGGACTGAATAATCGAACTTGTTCCTAATGTACTTAACCATTCACCTACTGTTGTCTGGATCATGACCACAAACTCATCATTTGTCCAGTCAGTTACCATCGTTCCAACCGTAGTAACGGAAATATAATAGACAACGAACATGACCGCAATAAAAATCGGAATACCTAAAATGCGGTTGGTGACGATACGGTCAATTCGATCAGACACGCTCATCTCATTTTTTGCTTTTTTTACAGCTTGTTTAACAATCTCTTGAATATAACGATACCGTTCATCTGTAATGATGCTTTCCATATCATTATCTGCTTCTTCTTCAAGTGCTTTTCTTTCTTTTTCTAAAGTTGCATTCAATTGAGAAGATATTTCAAGCTTTTCGAATACTTTTTGATCTCTTTCTAATAACTTGATGGCAAACCAGCGCTTTTTTTCTTTTTCAATCACGGAAGGCAGCAGGTCCTCAACTTTTGTAATTGCCGTTTCCAGATGTGAAGAAAAAATACCATGCTGTGTTCTTTTTTTATTTTCTTCCGCCAGTTTTATAGCTGTTTCCATCAGTTGATCTAAACCTTGTCCTTTTAAAGCCGATGTCTCTACGACAGGTACATGCAATAATGAAGCTAAACTGTTTTTATCAATATGGATATTTCTCTTTTCTAACAAGTCTGCCATGTTCAATGCTATGACAACAGGGATACCCATTTCCATCAATTGTGTACTCAAATACAGATTCCGCTCTATATTTGTCGCGTCAACCAAATTGATGATGACATCCGGCTGCTCATGTAATAAATAATCACGACTTACTACTTCTTCCAATGTATAAGGAGATAAAGAGTAAATACCGGGCAGATCGACGACCGTAATATCTTTATTCTTTTTCCACTTACCTTCTTTTTTTTCTACGGTTACGCCAGGCCAGTTTCCAACATACTGATTCGCTCCGGTCATTTGATTAAACATTGTTGTTTTACCGCAGTTTGGATTTCCTGCAAATGCAAATCTCATATGCATTTTTTCACCTTCCTTCTACAATGCTGACAAGTACACTGTCTGCATCCTGTTTTCTTACGGATAATTCATATCCGCGAACGGTTAATTCAATAGGATCACCTAATGGTGCATATTTACGCACATATAACTGTGTCCCTTTTGTGATCCCCATATCCATGATCCGTCGACGAAAAGCTCCGTCACCTTCGATTTTGGTAACAATTACGGTGCTTCCAACAACTGCTTCTCCTAAAGTCATATCGATAGCTCCTTTCTGTCATTCGCTGATTAGAATACATTTTGCCATCTCCTTGTTAATGGCAATACGTGTATTTCGAATATTTATGATCATATTTCCGCTGATCATAGACAAGACGATGATTTTTGTACCAGTTAAAAATCCTAGATTTTCTAAAAACCGTTTTGTTTCTTCGTTTCCATTCACTTTTTGAATCGTGCTTTCTTCTCCGATTTTTGCAAAAATCAGTGGCATCATTTTCATCCCCTCTCTTCTTCTACAATCGATTGTTATGGTGCGTAGTTAGCATAGCACAACTTTACAAACAGGTCAATAGAGTGACGTTAGCATATGCTAACGAATGAGTTGCTTTTCTATCTTTTTATTATCTATAAGTTTTTTTGACTTCTCACTTATCCTTGGCTATAATATATCTGTTTGAATGGACATAATTAAGATAAATGGAATGTCCTTTGTGAAGCATTTTGTCAAACCATCATTCAGATTGATCAGCCAATTATTTTATTCGTCTGCTTATTAAATATTGTTTATTTCATTGCTTAGGTGATTATCATATGAAATATTGACAATACTTTATAAAGAGAACATATTGATATCCTATAACATAATATCTGCCTTCTTAGTTAAATGGATATAACGAGCCCCTCCTAAGGGCTAATTGAGGGTTCGATTCCCCCAGAGGGCGCCATAGAGAAATACCGAAATAGTCGATAAATAAAGGCTATTTCGGTTTTTTGCTTCTTGGGGAGGAATCGGAAATTAGGGCGATTTTTGGGTGGCAACGGGTGGCAAGAGGCAAAAAAAGTGGCAAAATAACTAAGAACTTCAAGGTGTTAGTTATTTTGAGGGTGGGTGGCAGCATTTTTAGTGTTTTGCCACCCAACCAAAAAATAAGACATCAATTTTTGTCACCCAATCTTTCCAAAAAAAAACACCGATTAATTAAATGACAGCAGGGTATTATAGGGACATGAGATCGCATACTACTAAAATCTGTTATTAGTATTTATAATATTCCTGGGGTGGAAATTATGAGCATGTATAATATTATGGCAGCTATAAAAAACGAGGCTGATATGAATAGTATCAGCTACTACTATGAGATAGATAGTATAAGGTTTTCTAGAAAACGATCGGGAATATTTTCTATTGATCCTCCAGTGTTTAAAAAACTTCCTTGTGAAATTAAAGACTATAAAGGCTTTGTTATACAAAAGAATCTTGATTATGAAATAAGATTAATTAGACCTTGTGAAAATCCTTTTAATTTGGATGGACGTGTAGATTTATTTGGAATCATTATTGCAGGGTGCATTATCCACGATTATCAACAAAATGGTGTTATACCGAGAAAATTTTTTCATGTGTCAAATGATATATACAAAAATGATTGGCTCATACAATAAATCTTTTGGGAAAAGGGGAGTTTAAAGTAAATAAACATATAGAGGAGGTAATAAAGATGGTCTCGATATTAAAACTATATGTTTATTTGAGAATTGCAGGTTTAACACTTTATGATGCTTTAATGGTCATTGATCTTTATGAAGCATCAAAGAGTGAAGAATTACAATAACTTTAATAGTTTACAGTAAAAAGTACTCAAGTTTCTTCGATGTAAAACGAGGATCTTGAGTATTTTTTCAAAAACACCTTACGTTTTTGCTTCTCTGTCCATACAAGTGAAGGGAGTAATTTTTAAAACCTTCAGTTGTTATTTGAAAAGTGCATATTCCAGATCATCAAGACATTCTTTTATTGGTGAGCTATCTTAGCAGGTACGCCAAGATATTAAATGATGGAGCGAGAACTCCTGCTATAAATATAAGATCACAACTTGTATCGGCAATGACCCAATAAAAGGATAATGATACTTCTCTACAGAGCTGGCGGTGAAATCTGTAGAAGTGAGATTTCCATGAAGATAGAACCTTTCTGCTTAATAGTTTTCCAAGCCGGTGCGATTTGAACAAATACTGCAAATGAGTATCCTAAGCCAATTAACGATGATTGGTTGTAGCCATATCACGATATGGCTAATGTTGAAAGTAAACAAGAAAGTACTGAAGATTTTAGACGATAATGATGTCACAATGAGATCTTTAATTATTTCTTTTTCTACTTGACTAGGGATATATAAGTGTTGATTTGTGCCTTTATAATTTATTTGTTAATTAATTCCGATGTTATACTAACAAAAAATTCTTTAGACCAAATATTCAATAAATCAGTGTTTTTAATGAACGGGGTAATATCTTTTTTTGCTTCTTCAAAATCAATCTCATTAAAACGCTGAACGATCATTCTCTTTACATCCTCTAAGCAAATTTCAGTATTTGAATCGATAAAATTAGAATCAATCAATTTTTCTCTCAAATGAGGCAGATTAAATTTTGTTTTTCGTGCCAGATAAAAAACATAGTCATATAAATCGCGGCCTTTTACTCTCGATTTCCAAGAACGACAAATAATGGCGTGAATCTTACCGGAAAATAAAGATGATTCGTCATATAGTTTTACACTATACGGTATTGGTAATAATTTATATTTTACCTCATATGTCGCAAAATCCGCCGGCATAGTGTCAATTTCAAATTTTATTTTAACTTTTTCGTTTTTATTAATTCCTTGTACTAAATCATCGGGATAAAACAATAAAAAATGTTCAATTGTGTCCCCCTTTAAAAAAGCGGATTGTATATTAGAATCTTTTGTTTTTGCTTTTAATTCAATTTCAACATTTAATCCAAATGATTTTATGGTTTCTTTTAAAATAGGAAAATACCGTGTCAAATCAAATTCCTTATTTTTAGCTAATAGCGAAAAATCCAAATCTTCGGAAAAACGATCTAAACCATAGAATATTCTTAAAGCTGTACCCCCATAAAATGCTGCATCTTTGAAAAAACCTGCTTTACTAAGTCCGCATAAAACAATTTCTTGCATAACTTCTTTTATGGCATTTCTTTTATCTTCGTTGTTTTTAGTATGATATTCTTCTATCATTTGTTCAAGAATTGTTTTCACAGTAATCACCAATCACTTTCTTTAATATTTTAAGATTTGTACTATGATATAAATCACATAACGTAGATAAAGTTTCAAAATTTAAAGTTTTAAAGACATTTTCTTCTATTCTTAAATCATTAAATAATAAATCATACATACTCTTTTTATTATTCATTGGTTTAAGTGTATATAACTTATCACACAAAGCTTTTTCAGGGGTTGCAATTACATAAGAATAATTGCCCTCGTGAATAATATTCAGTTCGTATGGATAAGCTTTTGGCGGTACATCGCGATATGTAAAAGTGCCTAATGCATTTGTATACTGTTTCTTCTTTTTCTTATTGTATGTAGCACTTGTATAAGTGTATACTGTTTCAGGTATCATGTCATAATAAGCTAATGCATAATCAAATGATAAATAAGATGGAGAATAAATGGCATTCGCTACTAAATAACCGGGGGTATTTAACTCTGACACATATAAATTTTTAGTAAGTTTGATAATTTCACCATTATCGCTCATTCTTTTTATTTTTATATCTGGTGCTTTATATGGACTTAATGAGTTTCTCAATATTTCATAAGTAACTATCATATTATCACCTCTCACTTACATTATATGTTAGTATTCGGTGAAAATCAATGCTTTTATAGAGAAGAGGTGCCTGTTCGTGTTTAGACTGAAAACACTGTATTCTTTACTGGATCACATCTCAAATCCATATGTTGTGAGGAAACAAAAGCTTAAAGAAATGATCCATGGTGTAGAGACTAAGAATCTTAAAGATCGTTCAGCTATGATTATGGAACAGCAATTCTAGAATTTGCTGAGTTCTTTAATGTATCTTTGACCTCTGCCAAGATTACAGCAATTGAATTAGTGTTCACAAAAGCGATAGGGAAATGTAATTTGTCGATGGATAGAGAATACCGCCATTTTCTTTTAATGATCTTGAGATCGTAAAAACAAAACATTCTTGATCGATACTAGGATGTCCTGATGCTGTCGATTAATTATCCCGCTTTAAAAGATGATTTAAATAGTGGTCGATTTATCCATGTTCAAGTTTTTTTTTTGGGGGGGGGGTTCAGTACATTGTGTAGCGGCGGTTTTAATTTTCTGACAGTTTTCAATAAGTTTTTATGGTATTTTGTTGACATAAAAACTAACAAATTTTAGATGTTTTTTTGCCACTAAACTACTTAAAATCACCTAATTTTAATCGATATCAGCAGGTAAAATAATAACACTATAATATAGTGAAAAAGTCGATAAATAGGGCATATTTTAACAACTTAAGGAAAGAAAAAAAACAGGTATTTTTTTGAAAGGTCCGTCGCTCCTAAGGGCTAATTGAGGGTTCGATTCCCCCCCAGAGGGCGCCATAGAAAAAATACCGAAATAGTCGATGAATAAAGGCTATTTCGGGTTTTTTCTTCCTGGGTAAAAGTTGGAGATTAGAAAAGTTTTTGAATAACAAGAGCAAAAAAATTAGGAACTCCGAGTAATTAAGAGAAAGATTTAAATAGAAGGTGTCGGTAATGTATTGTTTTGTGGGAACTTATTTTTATTTGACCAATAAGTCTGGTTTTGGTATAGAGAGGGTAAAGAAAAGAGGGATATATTATGAACAAGGAGTATACGGTAATCCGCCATGTGCGATTGGTGGATGGCAGCGGAAAAGCAGCTGTAGAAGATGCAATAGTCGCTTTTGTCAATGATGTTGATGACATTACTAAGGATCATTTGGTATATTGTGGCAGCAGTGAAAATTTTGATGAGCAGATGCTGCAAGATGGAGAAGTCTTTACTCTGGATTTGGGAGATGATACATATACAATCTTACCAGGTCTGATCAACACACATGTGCACTTGGATTTGAATTTGCCATATTTAGATCATTATGATGATCCATGGGGTGACAGTTATCGGGCAATGGTCACTTATCGCCGTGCCTGTGAAGCATTGTTATGCGGAACGACAACTGTGCGTGGTGTAGGAACAGTCGATGTATCAGAGATTGCAGTACGTAATGCAATTAATAAAGGCATGTTAGGCGGACCGCGCATCATATCTTGTGGTTCTGCACTTTGTCCGCATGCAGGACATGGTCATACTGTACCGCGCAGCGTGCAATGCTCTGGTGCAGATGAATTTATTCGTGGGTTGCGGAGTCAATTAGCACGCGGTGTTGACCAGATCAAATTATTGTATACTGGTGGTTTGGCAGAAGCTTATGAAGGTACGATGGATATCCAGATGACAGAAGCAGAAGTCAAAGCATGCATCGAAGTGGCACACCAAAATTCTAAGAAAGTTACCGCACATCTTTCCAATGATAAAGCAATTGCTCAAGCAGTACGTCTGGGAATGGACGGGGTAGAACATGCTTATACTTTATCGGAAGAAACGTGCGCAATGATGGCAGAAAAAGGCACATATTTAACACCAACCTTGTCGGTATCGCATTGTAATGATTATTTGCGCAAGCATGGTTCACCGCCATGGCAATTACAGAAACAAGAAGCAGCAGCACAGGAGCACATTCGTTCTTGTCGAAAAGCTGTAAAAGCCGGTGTCAAGATTTGTACCGGTACGGATTTATTGCCAAGTGATCCGGTTGATGGTACAACAGCGACGATACGGGAAGTCGAATTGCTGGTTGAAGATGTAGGCATGACACCATTACAAGCTATTCATTCTGCTACTTATAATGGTGCCGAGCTATGTGATGTGTTGGATATAACGGGTACTTTGGAAGCGGGTAAAAGTGGTGATTTTATCATTGTTTCAGGTAAACCGGATCAAAATATTCGCGATTTACGCAATATTCGTTTAATATCAATGGGATGTCGCTTGATTAAAAGTGATCTTCCGATGCTAAACCGCCAAAACTTCAATCCAATGTTGGCTGGGATCTCTTGTGATGGAGGAACTTTCCGTCATTGGTAGAAGCTTGTTAAAAAAGGTCATGAAACAAGAATTTCTGTTTCATGACCTTTTTGTGTGTGCCGGGCATGGCATGAATTCAGTTGGGAATAAACCAACCACAGGTAGTTACCGCCAAGTGTAGTGAACCACAAGCCGTTGGCAGTGATGTCATGGGTGAAGGAAGTGGGGTAGCGATTCTTTCGAGCGTACGAACAGAAACCGGATATAAGGCTAAATGGTGGATAAGGTTGCACAACAAATCGAAGTCCAAAAGGTAAACGTAAAACCAAGACAGTAAATCAGGACGTTGTGAAAGAAATAGGATTCATGAATTACCCCGGGAGGTCTTGTGGACGAGGAAGTCTAGTAAACTTTAAAATCAGTGATAGTACCCTCGGTCGAAAAAGGTTTATCATAAGAAGTCAGATGAAGTCATAGTAGGTAGAAATACTGAAGGACTGAAACGTTTATAGAGTGCAAATCACTATAAGCAATGTCTGGACAGTCCGAATATGAGGATAGCCTAGAACTATGGAGCGTAACCATAGATGGTAAAGGTAATGGGGATGTTTCCAGATAGATTTACAAATGGAGGAGGAGCAGCAAATGAAATTAATGGAAAAGATTTTAAGTCAGGAGAACTTGGAGATAGCTATCAAAAAGGTCAAACAGAACAAAGGCGCACCGGGAGTAGACAAAATGACAGTGCAAGAAATTGAAGAGTGGTTTAAACAATATCAAGAGGAAATTATCTATAAGATAATGAATAAACAGTATCGACCAATGCCAGTCAAAAGAGTCTATATACCAAAGCCTAATGGTAAGCGAAGAGCATTAGGCATTCCAACGGTTGTAGACCGAGTTATACAACAAGCCATAGCACAAGTAATAGGTCAAATCTATGAGCCAATATTCAGTGAACATAGTTTTGGATTCCGACCAAGACGTAGTGCACATACGGCAATGGAAGAAGTGCTATATTATTTAAATGAAGGGTATGAATGGATAGTTGACTTGGATATTGAGAAGTTCTTTGATACGGTAAATCATGACAAGTTAATTTCAATCTTAAGAGAACATGTCAATGACGCAACAACGTTACATCTTATACGAGCATATCTAAGAGCCGGTGTATTAGATGAAGGACTTATTAAAAGTACAACAGTCGGAACCCCACAAGGCGGACCTATCAGTGTTGTATTATCAAATATCTATTTAGATAAATTTGATAAGGAACTAGAATCAAGAGGTCTAAGATTTGTAAGGTATGCAGATGATTGCATCATCTTCGTGAAGAGCGAAATGAGTGCAAATAGAGTGATGAAGTCAGTGACATCATGGCTAGAAAGGAAACTATTCTTGAAAGTTAGTGCCACGAAAACAAAAGTTGTACGTCCAATGAAAGGAGAGTTTCTAGGATTTTCCTTTTATAAGGATAGTCAGGGGTGGAAATGCAGACCTATTGAAAATAGAAAGAAACGTTTATATGAAAAGATAAAAGTAGTCTTATCAAGAAAACAAGCTGTTTCAAGACCTCTATCAATTACATTTACAAAGGTCAATCAAATAGTAAGAGGATGGATTAACTATTTTAAGATAGGAAGCATAAAGCTATTTCTTGAAAAATTTGGACAATGGTTACGCCATAAAATAAGATGTATTATCATCAAACAGTGGAAAAGACCTATGACTATCTATAGAAATCTAAAGGCATTGAATATTAAATATAAATGCAGATTTAACGAAGAAGATATCTATAAATGTGCAAATTCAAGATTAGGGTGGTACAGAAGAAGTGGATTAGATGTAGTCAACTTCATATTGTCACCAATAGTTCTAGGCAAAGAGAAAGGGGACAGACCAGGTCTGGTCCATCCCCTTAACTACTATCTTAAGAGTTTGTAATTTCGATATAAATGTAGAGCCAAATACGAGGCCCGTACGTTTGGTTCAATGGAAGGGGCAGTAAATCTAGAATTTACTCCTCTATCCTATTGGCATTACATGGTAATGTTGTCGTTTTTTAGGACAAGTCTTCACCGTTGCTGGCAATGACCTTTTTATACCAATAAAATGAATCTTTTTTTAAACGTTGATTGGTGCCTTTCCCATGATCATCACGATCAACATAAATGAATCCATAACGCTTGCTCATTTCTGAGGTTGAGTTGCTGACAATATCAATTGGTCCCCACATCGCATAGCCGAATACATCGACTCCATCTTTAATGGCCTCATGCAATTGTTCGATATGTGCACGATAGAAATCCACACGGTAAGGATCATGAATAGAACCATTTTCTTCTAAAATATCTTTGCAGCCGATACCATTTTCAGCAATAAAGATTGGTTTATGATAGCGATCATACAGATTGTTTAAAGTGGTGCGCAGACCCAAAGGATCAATTGGCCAGCCCCAGTCAGTATTTTGTAAATAGGGGTTTTTGATAGGAGCAATCAAACTGCCGGCATCGATTAGATCCAGTGTTGGATTATATTTACATACATATGTTTCATAGTAGCTGATGGAGATAAAATCGACGACGCCTTTTTTCAATACTTCTAAATCACCGGGTTCCATATCGATGTGAATCTTATTTTCTTGAAAAATACGTTTCATATAATATGGGTATTCTCCTAATACTTGCATATCGATATAGAAGTAGTTGAGATGACTTTCAAACATCGACTGATATACATCTTTTGGATCCGGTGTATTAGGATATTTTTCTAAACGACAGATCATACAACCAATTTTCATTTCAGGATTGATTTCATGAGCAGTTTGTACAACTAAAGCTGAGGCGACAAATTGATTGTGGGAGAGCTGATATTTAAAGTTTTTTTCATCTTTTAAACTCCTAGACATAAATGCTCCGCATCCACAATAAGGACTGCCTAAGGTGATATTGATTTCATTGAATGTCAACCAATATTTAACTTTGTTTTGATAACGTTCTAATACAGTTTTTGCATATTTGACAAAACAATCCACAGTTTTCCGACTTTCAAACCCATTATATTCTTCACTCAAATATAAAGGAATATCGTAATGCAGCAAGGTAACCAGTGGTTCAATTCCATATTTATGCAGTTCATCGAATACGTCGTCATAGAATTGCAGACCTTCTTCATTTGGTTTTTCTTCAATGCCGGTAGGGTAGATTCTTGGCCAGGAAATGGACATGCGAAATACTTTGAATCCCATTTCAGCAAACAATTTGATATCGTCTTTGTAGTGATGATAAAAATCGATACCATAACGTTTAGGAAAATAAAACTCATCTTCGTGTGTTTTGCGATATTGTAACTGTTCCCAGCTTAGTTCAATACCTTTTAAACCGCGCTTATCAGGCTCTTCAAAAGCGACCATGTCCGTCGTTGCCATTCCTCTGCCACCTTCATTCCAGCCACCTTCTAACTGGCAGGATGAAGTAGCGCCGCCCCATAGAAAATTCTTTGGAAAACTCATCTTAACAACCTCCTTATGATGTAAACAAAGAATTCAATGCTTGATAGAACTCATTAAAATCGTTAGTATTTATCAACTTTTGCAATGTGACTGGGTTATCTAGCAGTTTGATTAATTGATCGAAGAATTTGGTAAAAATACGTCTGGAATTATCATTGATGCCAATCATCGCCACAAAATGTACCGCTTTGTCATCAGTCCATTGAATACCGTTGGTGAAAACGGCAACATAGATAAAGCTCTTTTTGGTAGACACACTGGTTAGTGTATGTGGAACCGCAACATCATTAAATGCGGTGGTTGCAATTTTTTCACGATGTAGCACATCTTCTTTGAAAGGGTCATCAACATATCCTAGCGATTTCAGATGATCACACATGGCATTGACAGCGATATAACCATCAGCATAATCGGGATCTTTTAGATAGAGTGATTCATCAAAAAAGTTGAGAATGTATTCGCGCAATTCTAGTTTTTGTTTTTGTTCGGCAATTGCGTTAATAGCATGTTCCAAGCGATTAAAATCTTTTTGATCAGGGAAGAAACCAACTGAAATTGTCTGAATATTAAATGATGAAGTACAATTAGGCGGTAAAATGACCAAATCGATATCCTCGTTTACTAGAGCTTTGATATCACTGTTGATATTGGCCTCTATGATTGATGTGTTGTGAAAACGTGTTTGTAGTTTCTTTAAAGTGTTTTTATAAAAATCATAATAATCGTTGTAGATGTATAGACAATTTACACGTGCCATTTTTCCAAAGGCATTGTTTTCAAAATAAGATCCAATGTGAAAGCTGATAAAGGCAATTTCATCTTCATTTAGCTCTATATCATAGGAAACGTATAATTCGCGTGTGATAAATACTGCAATATCGTAGACCAGTGGGTAGGTAGTACGAATCATGCTCGCTAATGGGTTTTTAATCTGAAAATTATGGTGTGCACGATAAAATAAGTTTTGGATATGCAAGGTAAATTTCGTGATAAAACTATCTTTGAACAATTGTAAATAATAATTATCTTCTACTTTTTTTAGTAAGTCTTTGGTAATATCAATGAATCTTTGATCGACATAATCATGGATATTACGCATCGTGAGCTGTTCATAATTGATCTTTTTGGACGATGTGATCGTGTTGGCAATGAGTAAGTGCAAATTACTTAACTCGGCTTCATTGAACTCCACATTGTAATTTTTCTCACACCAGTTGGCGATTTCAATTGTGGCTTGGTAAAAGATCGATGTATCAATTTCCCTGCTGGTAGAAATGGTATCTAGCTGGTATCCGCTGTTAAGACGACTCAAGATGATAATAAGATGAATAGCAATATTATTGAGCAATAAGCTGTTATATCGTAAATCAAAGCGATCTAAAATATCTTTAATGGTTTTTTCAATCAGTTTGTAATCGTATTCTTCATTAAATAGGGAAAAATGTTCTTCATATAAATTGGAATCAAAGGTATAGTCTTGAATAAAATAATGCATCAAACGGCGTTTGTGTTCTTCGTCTCCATCCAGATGGACAATGTTCTTGTTGGTGGTAAAAGCCATATGACATTTTCTTAAGTATACACGTACATTTTGTAAATCTTTTTTTATGGAACTCTCAGACACGTATAATTCTTCCGCCAGATCGAAGATATCATAGCCATCGGGATTGGTTATTAGTTTTTGAATGATGTATTTTTGACGATATTCTTGTTCACTGGTGATATTGCGTTGTTTGAGGATAAATTCGCTGTATAGAGAGCGATTCAGCCGGTATCCTTGTCCGCTGGAAAGGATATATTTTTTATTTTTGTTGATGCTGGCGATGTATTTACGTACTTGTCGTGTCGAAATCCCTAAGAAATCTGACAGCTCACCGGCTTTGGTATATCCTTCTTTGCTTGATAAATACTCTACGATTTTTTGTGAATTATCCATTTTAACCTCCTATTATCATTGCGCTTTTAATCGTCTTTCCTAGAGCTTTCTTGAAAGCAAATAAAGACATAGAATTTTTATTTATATCAGTAACCTGATATTTAACAGTTTCCCCATTTTTTATCTTTCTTATAATTTCCTTTATGATAGAAATTTAAAATCTCGTTATCAAATAAATAAAAGTTCCTACCTGCGGAACCTTTTTAGGTTTGAATCAAATAATCTAAGCTTTTTATAATGACCTCAGATAGTATAAAGGAGGAACGTTATGAAAAAAGTACTGCTATGCTGCGGTTCTGGCGCATCAAGTGGTTTTATGGCCAATAATGCAATGACAGCCGCAAAAAAAAGGGGAATGGACATCAGTGTTCGTGCATGCAGTGAATCCGAAGTCGAAGATTATCTTGATGAAGTGGATTTGGTCATGGTTGGCCCACATTTTCAACATCGTTTGGCTGCCATCCAAGACATTGCGGAAGAATATGATGTTCCGGTCGTATTGATTGATGGCGAAGTCTATGGATCATTGAATGGAGAGGGGTTGTTAGATCAAGCATTGAAATCATTGAAATAATTACAACATAAAGAAGGGATATTTATAATAAGAAGGGAGATATGTTATGAAAAGATTTATGGATTTTGTGGAAAAGAGCATTGCGCCTATCATTGAAAAAATCGGACAAAATGTCTGGATCGGTGCAACACAGGAAGCCATTTTGGCAGCTGTTCCGGCAACATTGGTTGGTTCTGTTGCAACACTAGTTGGGGTATTTCGTGGATTTGGCTTAACCTTCTTGCCGGATTTGACAGAATTAAGTAATTTCTCATTTGGCTTGTTTGGCTTGTTCTTAGCTTATGAGTTGCCATGTATCATTATGGAAAAGAAAAGACAACGTCGTGTTGCCCGTCAAGCAGGGTTAGCCGGTTTAGGTTTGTTCTTGCTGTTAGTATTCCCGCACTATGATGAAGCTGGCAATTTAGTATTGGCTACTGCTAACTTGGGTGCTGGTGGTATGCTGAATGCTTTGGTATCTGGTTATATTACTGCAATCGTATTCAATATCTTTGCAAAGTTTGCTTTCTTCAAGAATAATACTTCATTGCCACCATTCATCGTTACATGGTTTAATTCCATTATTCCTTGGACATTGTGTCTATTGTTTGGTATTGTTTTGACCTTTGGCCTGAAATTCGATCTTATTGAATCAATCCGTGCATTGATCATGCCAATTTCAACATTCTCACAATCATTTGGTGGTTTCTTATTAGTTGTTGTAATGGTATTGTTTATGTATTCTTTTGGTATTTCGGCATGGATCTTATATCCGTTAATGTCTTTGATCTGGATGGAAGGGCAAAATGCGAACTTGGCATTAGTTGCACAAGGATTACCAGCAACAAATTTACATACGTATGAGATCTTCCAGATGTGTTTTATCGGTGGACAAGGTGCAACTTTAGCTTTGTGTTGTTTCATGGCTTTCTTGGCAAAATCTAAACGCTTGAAAACAGTTGGCCGTGCCGCTATCATACCTTCGATCTTCAATATCAATGAACCGGTCGTTTATGGTGCACCTGTTGCTTTCAACCCGGTACTGATGGTACCATTCTGGATTGCAGGTCTAGCAAACTGTTTGATTGTATGGTTTACTTTTGCATTAGGTTTGATTGCAGTTCCGGTAGAACCATTCCGTGTTACGATGCCTTCCATTCTTTATGCACCGCTTGCAACTGGTAACATCATCGGTGGTTTGTTGCTGCATATCGTTTGCTTCGCAGCAACAGCATTGATTTACTATCCATTCTTCAGAGTTTATGACAAACAATGTAAGTTAGAAGACGAAAAAGCAGCCGCAAAAGCAGCAAAAGGGGATATAGCTGCGCAAGAAGTGTAGTGAGGACAGCATTGAATGAGCGAATATACAGCACAAGAATTAAACGAATTAGCAATGAAGATCATCCTGCATGCTGGTGATTGCCGAACTCTTGTCAATGAGGCATTTCAAGCAGCCAAGCAAGACAAAGGATGGGATGAAATTCAAAAAAAATTAAAAGATGCGCGTAAAAAAATTACAGAAGCACATCGTTTACAAACAAAAGTTTTACAAGATACGGTCATGAATGACCAGCCAACTTTGACGATGTTGTTCATTCATGCTCAAGATACCTTGATGACAATCAATTCGGAATTATTCCTTGCAGAGAATACACTTGAATTGATTTGTACGAAATAATCACAAGGAGGAATAGAATGAGTAAATTTCCAGAGAACTTTTTTTGGGGTGGTGCCACTAGTTCCATGCAGATTGAAGGAGCTTATAATATTGATGGAAAAGGTTTGTCAAGTTCAGATTGTAAGACAGCCGGCTCCTTTGAAAAAAGAAGACAGTTGACATATATTGACAAGGACGGCAATCCTGGTGCGATTAACAGCAACCTTGGCGGTTCATTGCCGCCAGGTGCTAAATTAGCAGTCGTAGATGGATACTTTTATCCTAGTCATGAAGCAATCGATTTTTATCATACCTATAAAGAAGATATCAAACTGTTTGCTGAAATGGGATTCAAAATGTTCCGTTTGTCAATTTCCTGGCCGCGTATTTATCCAAATGGAGATGAAGAAGAACCTAATGCAAAGGGTATCGCATTTTACAAAGATGTATTCCGTGAATTGCATAAATACAATATTGAACCTTTGGTAACTATTTTCCATGGTGATGTTCCACTATATTTAGAAAATACTTTTGGCGGATGGACAAATCGAAAAATGATCGATTATTTCATGAAATTTGCAAAGACATGCCTGGAAGAATTCAAAGGTATGGTCAAATACTGGTTGCCATTCAATGAGATGAATGATTATTTGTTGATGCTAGATATGTTTGGCAATATCTCCAACAAAGAAACCCATCAAACAAGTTTTCAAATGATTCATAACATGTTGGTTTGCAATGCACGGACAGTCAAATTAGCCCATGAAATCGATCCGGAAAATAAAGTGGGTTCCATGATCTGCGGAATTCCTAATTACCCAAGTACTTGTGATCCAAATGATATTTTGGAAAATCGCTATCGTTGGGAAAAAGGCATCTTCTATACTGGTGATGCCCAAGTTTTCGGTGAGTATCCGGTATTTGCAAAACGTTTGTGGGATACTTATGATGTACATCTGGAAACACAACCTGATGATTTTACTGATTTGAAGCAAGGTACAGTGGACTTCTATACATTCTCCTACTACATGTCAAACTTAGTGACAACTCATGAAATTAAAGATATCGTACAAGGAAATTTCGCCAATGGGGCAAGAAATCCATATCTAAATTATTCGGAGTGGGGCTGGTCCTATGATCCAAAGGGACTTCGCTATTATTTGGAAGTTATGTATGATCGTTATAAATTGCCTATGATCATTACAGAAAATGGATTAGGAGCTAAAGATACATTAGTCGATGGTAAAGTTCATGATGATTACCGTATTTCATATCTGAAAGATCATTTGCATGAGTGCAAGGTTGCTATTGAACACGGAGTGAAACTGATTGGTTATACAATGTGGGGATGCATCGATTTGGTCAGTGCAAGTACTGGTGAAATGAGCAAACGTTATGGATTCATCTATGTTGACCGCGATGATCAAGGTCAAGGAAGCAATAAACGATATAAAAAAGACTCCTTCTATTGGTATCAGCACGTGATTGATACAGATGGGGAAGAACTCTAAAATTTAAACAGTAAAAAATAAGTCATGATCAGGGTATATCTATCCAATCATGGCTTATTTGCATTTGCAAGAATGTATTTTATCCTTATATATAATTAATATGCAATTATAGAGTCTTTCTTGTATGGCTATTACTATATCACTAAATAATTATTTGAGCATAGCCAAGAAGTGCCTATGTATCGCTTTGATGGATCAAAGTAAAACGAGAAATGTATAAAAGAAAAATACGACAGGAATTTGTACGGTCTTTTCATGCTTTCAAGCGCAGTTTTCGTTTTTTTTAGAAATTACATTTGTTTTCTTAAGCTATTGTATGAATAAATTCCCACTAAAATAGATAAATGAAGTAAAAAAAGAGTTTATAGTTATTTACTTTTCAAATTTATTGATATAATTCAGGATGCATTTAATGGTTCTTGCCTAAATATTTTTGATAAGACTTAAAGGAATATTTTTCTGCTAACACCATTATTTTGTGCAGCCCCTTATCTCATGAGAAAATAAATCGTTTTCCTTTTGTACATTGATTTAATTTTCCATAAATATTGTACTTTGTAACTTTCAAAGCCAGTGATTTTCTTTTTTATGACTGTCAATCAAAAATGAAAATATCTCAGAAAAAGTAATATCTGAGGTGTCCCCCTTAAAGTTAGACTTTTGAGAGACGACTTCTGTCGTCTCATTTTTTATGCAGCTAAAAGCTAGAATCTGTATTGGACAGGTCTCATCCATCATAACTTTTCTTTTATTCTTTGTTCGTTATAATACTTTATAAATCTTTCTATCTTTGATTTCAATAGAACAATAGGTTTTTGTGTTGAACCAAATGTACTTGTTAATCAGAGGGACAGCTATTATCCCACTCGATAAGATAGAAGTGATATTAGTCGTATTATCTTTCACGGCTATACAAATACTAAGCAAACAAAAAAAAGGGTTATGCCGTAATCCAGTTGATGATCTGGTAACAATTGGGCTATACACCGGACAGTATAAACATTTCCGGTTACAGCACACAAAAAGTGGCGAATAGCCCATCTATGGCGATGCTATCATTATCCACAGACTATCAAATAAAATAGAGGTGTAAAAGTGTGAATAAAAATGCGCAAAAAGGGCCGACTTAAAAACAGGAGGTAAAAGATATCGAAAAAATTTATAAGTTGACTGGAATAGAAGAAATATCAATGCCAGATTGTTTTAAAAAGTTCAATGCTTTTTCAACTGTAAGTGAAGGATTGGCGTTTGGTTTTGGATCCATAAAGGATTCATGGTCACATGGATTAAATTCTTCTCCTGTAAGGATCATGTGGTAGATGCTGACCAGCATCATGCGTGCGATCGCAATGATTGCTTTCTTATGACCTCGTCGTTTCTTGATATTGGAATACTTTCTTCCAAAATAAGATGTCTTATCTTTGATGGCCGATAAAGCACATTGGACAAGCAGAGGTTTGAGATACTGTCCAGCTTTTGAGATACGGACTGACTTTTTCTTGCCGGCACTCTCGTTGTTGGCAGGAGAAAGTCCGGCCCAACTGACAAGCTGTTTGTCGGATTCGAACTGAGACATATCAATTCCTATTTCAGAGATGATAAGAATAGCAGATAAAGCACTGATTCCTTTTATTTGTGTGATGTGCTGAAAAGATCTGCGAAAAGGATACGCACGCTTAATCAATTCCACTTCGCATGAATCAATGAGCTGATCTAAATATTCCATATGATCCAAAGATTTTTCCATCTTGAATCGTTGATCCGATTCAATGTGATAGCCATGAAGAGAGTCCAGTATCTTATCTTTGTTCTTACAGTTTTTGTGAACGAGCTTTAGGATCTTGTCATCATCGATCACATTGGATTTCATGACTTCTTTCATAATGTTGGAAGCCGTCTTGCCAAAAGGATCTGAAACAACAGAAGCCAGACCGACATTAGAAATGGTCATACAGTTTTGATAACGATTCCGTTCTGAAGAACGCATGCAGACCAGTTTGTATCTGTAACGTGCGATCTCACGCATCTCCCGAATTTCTTTGGGAGGGATAAACGAAAACTTGATCAGATCATGTTTGAAGAGATCACAGATCCATTTGGAATCTTTCTTATCTGTCTTCTTGCCTTTGATGGCTTTGACATACTTGGGGTGAGTTAAATGGACATTGGTCTCATCTTCAAGAATGTTAAAGATCGGGATCCAGTATTTACCGGTAGACTCCATACAGACATCAGAACAGTGATGAGATCGCAGCCAATCCTTTAAACGGTATAGGTCGGAGTTTAAAGTGGAGAAGGATCGTTGGAAGTATTCTGTAATGTTGGTCTTTCTATCGGTGATCCCAATAGTAGCGACAACCAGGTTTTTGTGAACATCCATGCCACAACAGTTGAAACGAACGATTTTCATTACCATAAAAAAACTCCTTTCATGCAAAAGGAGAGGTGGCATTGACTGTCATCAAAGCGAATCGACAACAGTTGATTGAACAATCATAAGTGTCCAGGCTCAAAGTCCTACTTATTTGTGCTTGAGATGATGACGGCAACTTATATATATACAGGATATTCAATTGAGTAGAATTCCTACTCACCTCCACGTGCTCTGTAGTGTACCACCTCTCTTATATGGTAACACGAAAAAATGAGACGTGTGAGATTTATTGATGAAATATTTGTGTCCGCGCGACCTTAGGCGCGGGGAAATGGAGGAATATATGATGAATCCAATTGTTTGGCGATGATAAATCGTTTTCAATCTCTTTCTACAAAGTAGCTATAACCTCTGTTATAATGTGTATAGGTGTTGTTATCGTATAGATATAGAAAAAGGTGATCATATGAGCAAGCGTGTAATAGTTACGATTTCCCGACAGTATGGAAGTGCAGGAAAGCTGATTGGTGAAAAATTGGCGGAGTCATTGGGCATCCAGTGTTACGATAAAGTGTTTTTAGAAGAAATATCAAAAAAATTAGGTGTTTCCAGTGCTTTTTTCCGTGATGAAAATAGAGGGGAAAACGGAATGTATGAAGTAGGCGGCCGCTCCGCATTATCTATGGTTACTTCATTGACTGTCAATAATGAAGTGTTTGAAAGTGCTGCACGTTTGATTCGTGAAATTGCCGCAAAAGAAAGTGCGGTGATCGTTGGCCGGTGCGGTGATTATGTATTAAAGGATGAAGCAAATGTATTATCGCTGTTTATTTATGCGGACAAACAGGAACGCATACAAAGAGGAATCGAATTGTATCATTTAAAACCAGAAAAGGCAGAAGAAACAATGCAGCGATTTGATCGAAAACGTGCGAATTTTTATGAATTCTATACGGATCGCAAATGGGGAGCGATCTCGAATTATTCCATGGTGATCAATACAAGCAAGGTTGGAATTGAACAATGTGTGCAGTATCTTAGTGCAGTAGTCAAAACCATGCAGCAGGAAGAAGGATAACAAAATTTCACATACTCTGCTGACAACTTGAAGCAAGATGGGTGTTATAGTGTACATATCGAAAGGATGATGAAGATGAAATCAAAATGGTCTCTAAAACATAATAAGAATCATTGTACGATCGTAAATGAAGGCGGAAAGAATATCGGCTATCAGCCTAATGCTGGCGTGCAGATCATGGAGGCTGACGGCTTTGGTTTTAAAGATCTCAATGGCAGCGGACAGCTAGAAGTTTTTGAAGATTGGCGTCTTCCAATGAAACAGCGTGTTTTGGACTTTTGCCAAAAATGTGATATCCATGAAGCAGAAGGAAAAATCTTGTATCACAACGGAAGTGTTGCTTTGCCAAGCCAAGTCTTGGAAGGGCTCGAGCAGAATCATTTTGTTGAAACAACGATTCAAGAGCAAGATAAAGATGATCAGCCGTTTTTGCAGGAACATCGTTTGCTGGTAGCTTTGATCTTGATCTTGGACGAAGGAAATCATGATTATGAGATTCAATTGATGATCGAAAGTGCAAAAGATGGCCTTTTGAACAGCGTCATCTATACTATAGCGAATACCTTTCATCAGTTTAATTTAAATAATGCATAAAAAATGACCATTTAGGTCATTTTTTAATATAGAGGTACAGGAATCATGCATTGCAGATAAAATGAGTAGATCCAGGTATGGATCAAATGGTGTGGATACAGCTGCTGCATAGCATCGGCGTATGTCTGTAATTGTGCTTGATATAGTTCAATGAAAGCAGCAGGAGCATCCAGATGATCGCTTTTATAGTCCAGTATGATGATTTCTTGTTCATTCATGGCAAAGAAATCAATATATCCATATAACAGTTGATCTTGGATCTGCACGCTGTAAGGTAATTCATGATAAACCGTTGGATACTGGCTCCACTCTATATACTGTGTATTTTTTCCTAAAGCAAGCAGCTGTGTCAGATCGATTGCCGTCATTTCCTGTTTTGTCTGCTCAAACAAATGGATAATTTCTTCCTTTTTGAATGGCGGGTGCAGCTGAGATACGATTTCATGCAACAAAGATCCTCTTTTTGCGCCTGCTTGCGTATCGTTTGGAAGAAACACAGGAAATTGTTTTCCTTTTTTTATTGCAGAAGCACTGGTGCTGTTGATGGCATATGTCTCTTTTGCGTAGAGCTTATGTTTTTCAGCTTGCTTTTTCTGGATGGACAATGGCTGCAAAGCAAAGGGTTCATGGACCCAGATTACTTGAAATAATGGAGAAGCAGTTTTAGCAAACGCACGCAATAACCATCCTGTATAGCCGCAACGGGAGAAGACTGCAGCACTGGTTAAGGGCTGTTCAAATTTTTGCGGAGAACGGATACAGTCAACAATATACATTTCATTTTGCGCCCTTGTGGTAGCAACGTATAAAATACGCATTTCTTCTTCTAATTGCTCGCGATCCTTTTTGTGCTGGATCGCTATGCGAGCGATAGTCGTACGTAAGAAACGGTTTGGATCCATATAGCGAATGCCGATGCCCATATCCGCATCAAATAAAAATGGAGAACGAAAATCTAAAGCATCTTGTGAATCATTGGACCATAGAAAGACAATGGGAAACTGCAGCCCCTTGGATTGGTGGATGCTCATTGCACGAATGACATCTTCATCAGGAGATATGGGGTTTGCTTCAGCGCTTTGTGCATCTTGTATCGAATCAATATAATCGATAAATGCATGCAGATCGCTGCTGTGTTCTTGTTCGAATTGAACGGCCTGCTGATATAGAAGATCTAAATTTGTTTTTTCCTGCAGAGAGGTACGATAAGAATAAAAGTCATTTTGATCATACATCTTGCTTAATAATGTGTGGATCGGCAATTCTTTCTGGTCTAGTATTTGTATCAATGCATCGATTCCTTTAAAAGGGTGCTCTAGAAAATAATGATAAAAAGAAGTATGTGGAGAACGGCGGCATTTTGCAAGTGCAAGCGTATTTTCATCCAGATCGAATAAAGGCGACAAAGCAATGGCGGCAAAAGCGATATCATCTTCTGGATCGCGGAGAAAGCGAAGATAAGATAGAATGAGCTCTACCGCACTTGATTGATAAAAACCGTGCTTGATCTCAATGAAATAAGGCAGATGCAAGCGGTCGAAGGCACTGCGCAGATCGTCTTTGGAATGATTGCTGCGAACCAAAACGACAAAATCTTTCCATGCCAGATTGCGTTCTTCCTTCATTTTCTGAATGGTAGAAGCTATCCATAAAGCTTTTAATTGATTGCGGCTGATGGTTCGAAACTCTTCACTGGCTGTTTTGAGCTCATCGATCAATAATCCGTAAAACTGGACAGGTACTTTGCTTTTCTTTTGCCAATCCCCGCCAATCTGGACATGATCGGCTTGGCGATAAGAACTGGCAAAATAATCGAGGTTCATCAGCTGTTCATAAAAAACATTGTTAAATTCCACTAATGTTTCGCTTGAACGATAATTGTTAGACAAATAGATCACCGTATCCTGCGGCTGGGGATGATCCATATAGGATTGCATGATCGAAGGACGTGCATGGCGAAAACCATAAATCGATTGTTTGATGTCGCCGACACGAAATACGTTGTTTTTACGGGCAATCAGTGAAATGATCGTATCCTGGATATCATTGGTATCTTGAAATTCATCGACCATGATGATCGAAAACTGCTTCTGATACTCCTTTGCAATCGCACGATCATTTGCTTGTAAGATCTGCAAAGCAAAATGTTCCATATCATCAAAATCAATCATCTGTGCTTCTTGTTTGAGAGATTGATAGGTTTCTTGATAAGTACGCGTACATTGGATAAGCGTAGAAACAAATGGTGCGGCTGATTGCATATCCTTTAATAAGGTTTCTTTCTCATAAAGAATAGCTGCTAAAGCATCTTCACTGTCTGTGATTTCTTTCTTATAGGCTGCAAAACGCATATCATCTTTGTTTGGTGTGCGGGGAAGCGATAGTCCGCTGCAGACAAGAAATGCACGGCGATAGTTTTCATAATCTTTCGTTTCTAAATAAAGGGATGCTTGTTGATAACGTTCTTTTTTTAAGAGGATCGTTTCGATCGGTTTTGCTTTATCGCTATATTCATCCACGAAAAGCTGCAGCATTTGTGATAATGCCTGCAGGATCTGTGTTTGCTTTAAAGACAGGTAAGCATAAAATGCTTCTTGTATATCATGGGGTAATTCGTCAAAAGAAGATATTTGATAAGCTTGCAGGCATTTTTCCAGCCAGGCATCCGGATCTGGACGGCTGGCGGATAATGCGGCAAGATCAATGATCGTTTTCTTCAAGTCTTTTGTTTCTTCGATACGAAACGAAAAAAGCTGAGCCAGGGCAGTCAGTGCTTCTCCCTGGTATTTTTCTAAGGTAGTCTCCATGGCCATGGCACGAAATCGTTCCATGCTGGCATTGTCCGCAATGTGATTGACTTGCTGCGCACTGCACCCGATGATGTAATAATAAGATTGTACAATGGATAAACAAAAAGAATGGATCGTGGAAATCTGTGCATTTTGCAATAAGGTAATTTGTTCCAGCAAAAATGCCTTTGTTTCCGGATCGGTGCACGTTTCGCTTTCTTTACGCAAGGCAGCGGATAAACGCTTTTTCATTTCATTGGCCGCTGCTTCTGTAAAGGTCATGGCTAAGATCTGATCGACGCGGATGCGGTCTTTGAGAACAAGATCCATGAGACGGCCTACTAATACAGTGGTCTTGCCGCTGCCGGCAGAAGCAGAAACGATGATATTTTGATTACGTAATTCAACGGCGCGACGTTGTTGTTCATTCCAATTTGGCATCTACTTCTTCCTCCTTTTCCTTTAGTGGATGAGGCAGATCGATACAGTATTCCATCTGTTCATCAATAATGGCTGCTTTTGGATAGGGCTGTCCATGAAAACGGCAGATACAATGAAAATCGCAATAGCTACAAGCGTTTTCGCTTGGTTCACAGACAATATTTCCTTGCAAGATGTTTTCTCCGATATAGGTCAGGATCTTTTGGATTCCTGCTTTTAATGAGGATAATGAACGGATCGCATTTTTATCTCTGCCTACAACGGCTCCCTTACTATCCATCTTTAAATTGGCGACGTGTGTGGCATCATCGTCAAAAAGATCGATCGATGTCGAGAAAATCCAGCCGTTTAATCGTTGTTTCTTTTGCAGTTCACGTATCATTTCTTCTTTTTCAACCGGTACACAGGTTTTCTTTTGACGCTGGATCTTTAAAGCCGGCTGCTGTATGCTTTCCATTTTCGTTGAGATGTAAAAGGCGCCAAGCACTTCCTTGATTTCTTCGAAATCAGGAATATCGCCTTCTTCCAGGACGATTGCATAGGTCAAAAGCTGTAATTGCAGACCGCTGTATACTTTTGCGGCACTGAGTGTTTTTTTGCTGCTTTTATAATCTAAGATCACACCCATATGATTGCTTGTATCGATACGGTCGATCACACCATGCATTTCCAAATCGGCCGCTGAAAGAGGCAGTGTATAGGTAAAAGGACGTTCAAAGCCGCGTGCTTGTAAATGATTGTGTTCTTCCAATGAAGAGAGTGTCGAAAACAGAACTTGCAATTGTTTTGTCAAACGTATCTGCCATTGTTTGATTTCCTGTTCTCTTTTTGGATAGAGCTGGTGTAACGGCAGAAATTCATTCTGGATGCGTTCGATCAACTCTTTTGCAGCAATCTGAACATAGGCTTTACCATGTTCTTCACACAATTGCTGTAACAGTGCGTGGATCAAAGAACCAATCTTGGCGTCATCCACTTCGCTTTTTTGTTTCTTTAAACGCAATCCATAACGTAAAAAATAAGAATAAGGACACTGGCGATAGCGTTCAAAAGCAGAAATGGAACCTTGTAATTTTCCATCTTGTAAATATAGCTGTTTAGCAATCGATGTATCCAGTGCAGGCAAATGGCGCTGTTGAATATGGACAGCTGATAGAGGCAATGCTTTTGCCTGTATATGATATGATTCCATGTATTGTTCCATCTCCAAGCTGGCTTCTTTTGTCTTCCCTTCATAAGTGCCTAGCGGGTATGTGACGATCAGCGTTTGCTGCGCATGATATAATTGTTCACACTGCATCAAATGTTGCTGATAGCGTTGTTCCATGGAAGGCAGAGCAAGATCGACACAATACTTCTCATCAAATATGCCTTTTCGGGGAACAAAGTTAGGCCATGCATCCATGGTTGCACCGCAAACATAACGAATCTTTCGTTCATGATGCAATTCTTTTATCGTATGGATCATCACACCCTGTAATTGATCATATCCAGTTGCAATTTGCTTCGCTTTTAATAATTGTTCTAGAAATCCAAGATCTTCTTTTACATGCAGATGATCATACACTTCATGGAAGAGATCTTGTATTTGCTTCATGCAGCGCAGCTGCTCTTCACTTGGCTTTGGATAGCGTTTTGCAAACTGGTCACAAAGGAAAGCAAGCACTTCTTGCGGTGAACAGGAGAGCGCTTCTTGCAAGACAGGCAGTAACTGTGTTTGCTGCTGTATCGCTTTCTCTTCTAACTTTTGAATCTGTTTGAGCGTATATTCATCGAAGAGCGCACCTGTTTGTATTTGATTGCTGTGTAGCTGGATAGGATCTGTGATCCTTTCATGAAACAATTGCGTATATTGAATGAGGGCGTTCGTCTCAAAAGCAAATGCGTGGGTATTCAACAGATCAATCAAGGTTTGTTGTGAAGGGTTTGCCAGATAGTGCAGCCAAGCTTGCATTTGCGCAGAAAGATCGACCTGCAAGCTGCTTGATACGATGGTGTAAGGAATATGATAACGATCAAAGATCTGTGCCGCTAACGGTTCGTAGAACGGATCCAGCACACAAAGCGAAATATCTTCTGCAAGTTGTCCCTTTTCAATGATCATTTGAGCAATGCCTTCTATTTCCTGACGCATATTTACAGCGTAATAGAATGCAGGTGTTTGTTCTTGCAATTCTGCTTGCAGCATCGCTGCTCCTTTTTCGAGAAGAAGCTGTATGATCGTTTGTTCGTAATAAGTAAAAAAAGAGGGATAAATGAAAATATGGGATGCATCCGTGATTGCCTGTATCTGCCGCAATGCTTTCTTTTTTTCATCTCCAGCACAAGGCAGGGGCAGTAAAAGAGAAAGAAGCTGCTTTCTTTCTCTTTCGCTTGGTGTTTGCGAAGGCAAGGAATCCAAAGGAACATCATATAATTTTAATTCCTGAACGAAATTTGCGCATTCTTTTAAAAATGCGCTATCAGAAAATTGTGAGCGAAAGATCGGGAACTGTTCTTTATGTTCTTCTAATAGTTGACGGTAGGCAAATAAAAGCGCATCATCATGGTTCTCGTTTGATTGAAATTGTTTGATCCAGTTTTTCAAGGAGAGAAAAGAGACGCCGAGCATTCCTCTTTTCTCTTTCAATAGGGATTGCTGCAAGGGCAAGCGCAATGCATCATCAACCAAAATGATGCTGCCAAAAGAAAATGATTGAAATGTATTCATGAAATCACCCGCTATTCAATTACGTAAATTTTATCAAAAATAGAAAGACAGTTCAAACTTGTTGTATACCGTTTTTTTGGCACATTGTTCATAAGATATTAGGAAATAAATGGATATTTAAGGTATAAAAAAGGACAAGTATACCTATACTTCAAATACGAGGTGAAAAGTGTGAATAAAAATGCGCAAAAAGGGCCGACTTAAAAACAGGAGGTAAAAGATATCGAAAAAATTTATAAGTTGACTGGAATAGAAGAAATATCAATGCCAGATTGTTTTAAAAAGTTCAATGCTTTTTCAACTGTAAGTGAAGGATTGGCGTTTGGTTTTGGATCCATAAAGGATTCATGGTCACATGGATTAAATTCTTCTCCTGTAAGGATCATGTGGTAGATGCTGACCAGCATCATGCGTGCGATCGCAATGATTGCTTTCTTATGACCTCGTCGTTTCTTGATATTGGAATACTTTCTTCCAAAATAAGATGTCTTATCTTTGATGGCCGATAAAGCACATTGGACAAGCAGAGGTTTGAGATACTGTCCAGCTTTTGAGATACGGACTGACTTTTTCTTGCCGGCACTCTCGTTGTTGGCAGGAGAAAGTCCGGCCCAACTGACAAGCTGTTTGTCGGATTCGAACTGAGACATATCAATTCCTATTTCAGAGATGATAAGAATAGCAGATAAAGCACTGATTCCTTTTATTTGTGTGATGTGCTGAAAAGATCTGCGAAAAGGATACGCACGCTTAATCAATTCCACTTCGCATGAATCAATGAGCTGATCTAAATATTCCATATGATCCAAAGATTTTTCCATCTTGAATCGTTGATCCGATTCAATGTGATAGCCATGAAGAGAGTCCAGTATCTTATCTTTGTTCTTACAGTTTTTGTGAACGAGCTTTAGGATCTTGTCATCATCGATCACATTGGATTTCATGACTTCTTTCATAATGTTGGAAGCCGTCTTGCCAAAAGGATCTGAAACAACAGAAGCCAGACCGACATTAGAAATGGTCATACAGTTTTGATAACGATTCCGTTCTGAAGAACGCATGCAGACCAGTTTGTATCTGTAACGTGCGATCTCACGCATCTCCCGAATTTCTTTGGGAGGGATAAACGAAAACTTGATCAGATCATGTTTGAAGAGATCACAGATCCATTTGGAATCTTTCTTATCTGTCTTCTTGCCTTTGATGGCTTTGACATACTTGGGGTGAGTTAAATGGACATTGGTCTCATCTTCAAGAATGTTAAAGATCGGGATCCAGTATTTACCGGTAGACTCCATACAGACATCAGAACAGTGATGAGATCGCAGCCAATCCTTTAAACGGTATAGGTCGGAGTTTAAAGTGGAGAAGGATCGTTGGAAGTATTCTGTAATGTTGGTCTTTCTATCGGTGATCCCAATAGTAGCGACAACCAGGTTTTTGTGAACATCCATGCCACAACAGTTGAAACGAACGATTTTCATTACCATAAAAAAACTCCTTTCATGCAAAAGGAGAGGTGGCATTGACTGTCATCAAAGCGAATCGACAACAGTTGATTGAACAATCATAAGTGTCCAGGCTCAAAGTCCTACTTATTTGTGCTTGAGATGATGACGGCAACTTATATATATACAGGATATTCAATTGAGTAGAATTCCTACTCACCTCCACGTGCTCTGTAGTGTACCACCTCTCTTATATGGTAACACGAAAAAATGAGACGTGTGAGATTTATTGATGAAATATTTGTGTCCGCGCGACCTTAGGCGCGGGAAAATGGAGGAATATATGTTGAAGAAAAAACAATTTGCTTTGTTTACAATCGTCTGGCTATGTTTGCTCAGCGGCGGAGTCGTGGCGAAAGACAAAGAAGGTGTTGCATATGAGATTCATTTTGATTCCGATACAAAAGAAACGTATCCATTGCAAAAAAAATTACAAGATACGTATGCGGATTTGATGATGGGAATACAAAAAGACAGCCGATATACCGTATTGGTACATAACTTGTCTCTGTTTGAAAGCCAGGATGTCAAAGCAGGTATGGAACAAGGGACCTTGCAGATCACGCAAGGAGATGGTGAGGGGGCTTTGGTGAAAGGGACCCTTGCAAAATGGAATTATTGTGTAGCGGAAGTAGAGCCTAAATCTTGGTTTGCCTCTCTTTTTTCATAAAACAGCGTTGCAGTTGCATGAAAAAAACTTAGAGGTGTAATAAAATGATGCGCTTTCTTTCTTATTTTTACATGCTATAATGGAAACAGATGGAAAGATAAGGAAGTGAGCAGATTGAAAAATAAAGAAGCATGGAAAGATCTTTTCTTTGTCATGATTGGAAATTTGGTGTTAGCAATCGGTGTTACGGTCTTTATCTTGCCAAATGATGTGCTGACCGGCGGAGTGGCTGGTATTGCTGTTGCGCTGCAGCCTTTGATTGATGTAGATCCGACGATCGTGATCAATGGATTGACGGTTGCTTTATTTTTTGTAGGATTGTTTTTTTTAGGAAAGCGCTTTGCTTTAAAAACGTTGGTTTCTACAATCTGTTACCCTTTATTGATTTCCTTTTTATCTTGGTTTGTTACTTTTTATTTTCCTACAGATTACTTTGTGATGGACCGTTATCTGGCAACGATCTACGGCGGTATCTTTATGGGATGCGGTGTTGGTTTGATCTTTCGCTTTGGGGCCAGCAGCGGCGGTATGGATATTCCTCCGCTAGTGGCGCATAAATATACGCATCTTCCTTTAGCGACGCTGGTATTGATCACAGATGCATTGACTGTATTGTTAGGTATTGCAACATATGGTTTCCAAGCGGCACTGGTAGGAATCTTATCAGTGTTTATCAGCAGTGTTTCCATAGATAAGATGTTGACATTAGGAGCTATCAAATCAAAAAATTGCATGATCATATCGGAACGTTATGAAGAAATGTTACAGTATATTCATCAGGAATTAGCCAGAGGTACGACGATCTTAAGCGGGCATGGAGGCTATACGCATGAACAGCGTCCGGTGATCATGGTGGTAGTTTCTAAAAAACAATACCCGATGCTGGAACATGAAGTGTTAAAAGTCGATCCGAATGCATTTATAATAGTGACAGATACAGATGAGGTGCACGGTTTAGGTTTTACATATGAAGAAGAAGATTTTTAAGAGGAGATATGATGAAACAGAGCTTTAATTACCATGGACATACGAAACGATGCGGACATGCTGTTGGGGAAGATGAGGAGTATGTGTTAGCTGCCATCAAAGCCGGCTACACCAAGATCGGATTCAGCGATCATGCTCCCTATCCTGGTCAATATCATCCAAGAGAACGTATGGATGTCAGTGAATTAGAGGACTATATTCGTTCTATTCAACATTTACAGGCAAAGTATAAGGATCAGATCGATATTTACATCGGTTTGGAAATTGAAAATTATCAAGCATATAAGAAAGAACTGCAAGTGTATCGAAACCAGATGGACTATTGTATCATCGGTCAGCATTCCATGGCTGTACGTGATGGAAAGGCATTGGGAGACTATTATGTAGAAACAGATGATGCACATATTTTGTTGTATGCAGGCCAGATCAAAGAGGCACTGGAAGAAGGCATGGCGGATATCGTTGCGCATCCGGATATGTTCATGTATGGACGTGCACAATGGAACAACGCATGCGATACGGCGGCGAAGATGATCTGTCTGGCGGCAAAAAAGGCAAATGTACCATTGGAAGTGAATTTAGGCGGCAGCCGATATGGATGGCGCATGTACGGGAAAGAAAAAAGGATCGCATATCCATATCGAAGATTTTGGGAAATAGCAGCGCAAATAGGGAATTCGGTTGTTTATGGGCTCGATGCACATACGCCGCAAGATTATTTGTCAACAGAGCGGTTTGCAATTGTGGATACGATCATACAGGGACTGTCTTTAGCTTTTCTTGATGATCTTGCATTTTCGCATAAGTTATAAAAAGAGAGGGGAAACAAAAGATGAGGGATAAAAAGAAATTGGGAATTGCTGCGGGGATAGCAGCAGCCGTGTTAATAGTTGTGATCGTTGCAGCAGTTATCTTAACACGCGCGACACCGCAAAAAAGCGTGCAGGCATTCGTTTCGCTGCTGCAAGAAGGAAAATATGAAGAAATGTATGATTATTTGAGCAGCGATGCAAAGGAAAGATGGAGCAAAGAGGATTTTGTGGCACGCAATCAAAATATTTATGCAGGTGTAGAGGCGGAAAATTTTGCATTTACAGAGTGGAAAAGCGAGGATGCAAATACAGGGACAAACGTATCTTTTCATGAAAGCATGGATACGGTCATCGGTACGTATGCATTTGATCAATCTGTGGTCGTCGTAGAGGAAGAAGACGGCTATAAGATCAATTGGGACAGTTCTTTCATCTTCCCTCAATTAAGTGATGACAACAGTATTTCTGTTACGACGCTCAAGGCTAGTCGAGGTTCGATCTTAGATCGAAACGGGGAAGCAATCGCACAAGATGGGACAGTTTATGAAGTAGGTTTTGTGGCTGGAGAAGAAAGTGGATCTTCTTATAAGGATCTGGCTGATGTACTGGATATTTCGCAAGATACGATTACCAATGCGATGGAAGCACAGTGGGTTCAGGATGGATTGTATGTACCAGTAAAAACGATCTCTGCTTCTGATTATGAAAAGTTGAAAGAAAAGCTTTCAGCAATACAAGGTATTCAGATACAGGAAACGAGCGGACGTGTATATCCATATGGGGAAATCTGTGCACATTTAAGCGGATATGTACAAAAAGCTTCCGCAGAAGATCTGGAAAAGTATGCTGACAAGGGATATACGGAAGATACTTGGATCGGTAAAAGTGGTTTGGAAGCTGCTTACGAAGAGGAACTGCATGCACAGGATGGTGTCAGCGTGCAAGTTGTGAGTGAGAATGGTCAGATCGTTGCGACCATTGGTGAGAAAGCAGCGGTGAATGGAAAAGATATCAAAACAACGATCGACATCGATATGCAAAAAGAAATTTACGAAAAAGTAAAAGATGATGTTGGAAGCAGCGTGGCAATGAATTCTAAAACGGGAGAAGTTTATGCACTGGTCAGCACGCCGGCTTATGATCCAAATGATTTTGCCAATGGAATGGATGACAAGACATGGGAACAGTTGAATAATGATGAAGAAAATCCGTTGCTGAGCCGTTTTCAATCTACCTATTGCCCGGGATCTACATTTAAGGCCATTACCGGTGCCATTGGCTTAGAGAGCAAGACCATAACGGCAGGTACAGTCTATGATAAAACAGACCGCTGGCAAAAAGATGACAGCTGGGGCGATCATTATGTAACAACAACACAGCAGTATTCAGAAGACAGTAATTTAGCAAATGCTCTGAAGTATTCAGATAATATTTTCTTTGCCCGTTTGGCTGATCAGATTGGCGCAGAAACATTCTCTTCTTCTCTGGATGCACTTGGATTCAATGAAACGCTTCCATTTGAATTATCATTGCGTGCGTCTACTTATGGAGAAAATCTAAAGGATGAACAAACACTAGCGGCAACCGGTTATGGACAAGGTGATCTGTTATTGAATCCAGTTCACCTGACAGCTTTATATACGGCATATGTCAATGAAGGAACGATCCTGCAGCCATACTTGATCTATGCTGATGGCGAAAGCAAAGTGTACAAAGAAAATGCATACAGTGCACAGACGGCAAAGACGATTTTTACGGACTTGCAAGAAACAATGGATCATTACGGAACAAATGCAACCCATGCGGCTGGAAAAACCGGTTCTGCAGAAGTCAATGAAGGAAAAGAAGTCATTGGCTGGACATGTGCGGTAAATGATCAAGTCGCATTGACTGTGATGATGGAAAACACCAAGGATAAAGGTTCCAGCATTTATGTTGAACCGATTGCTGAGAAAATTTTAGAGGCAATTACAAAATAGATGTTTCAAACAGACGCAGATGCGTCTGTTTTTATAAAAAAACAGAAAAATACAGTAAATTATAGATAAAGGACACGAAGAAACACTTACAGATATGAAATATTTAATGAAAAAAATACAATTCTATGCGATAATACCAACAAGATAGGAGGTAGGTCAGTTGAAGATCAAAGAAGTGATCGTCGTAGAAGGACATCATGATACAAATGTATTAAAACAATATTTTGATTGTGAAACGATCGAAACCAATGGCCTGTCACTTTCATTGGAAACCATCGAATTGATACGGGAAGCAAAGGAAAAATATGGAGTGATCATCTTTACTGACCCGGATCATCCAGGCGAAAAGATCCGCGCAAAGATCAATGAACAAATAAAAGGCTGCAAGAATGCCTATATCGAAAAAAATAAAGCAAAGACCAGCCGTAAGGTAGGAGTAGAACATGCCAGCAGAGCGGATTTAGAAGAAGCGCTTTGCCATTGTTTTACTTATGCTGAAACACCGTCTGTCACATTTACGATGGAGGATCTGCTGCAGCTAGGTTTGCAAGGCAGGGGCGACAGCAGCAAACGAAGAGCGTATTTGGGAAAAATTTATCATTTAGGAAAGCCCAATGCAAAGACGTTATTAAAACGTTTAAACTTGCTGCAGCTGAGTGTTTCAGAAGTCCGTGAACAGTTAGAGAAGGGAGGATTTGCATGAAAAAGGTGATTGCAACACCATCATCTACGAAAGAAATATTAGAGCGTCATTCTCTATTTGCCAAAAAAAGTTATGGCCAAAATTTTTTAGTGGACAGCGGTGTAGTAGATAAGATCGCCCGTCATGCAGTCATCAGCGATCATTGCGTCGTATTTGAAATCGGTCCCGGCATCGGGGCATTGACCCAATTTTTATGTATGTATGCCAAAGAAGTCATCTCTTTTGAAATTGATGAACGATTAAAAGAAGTCTTAGCGGATACTTTATCCGATGCAAATAATTTTACGTTGGTGATGGAAGATTTTTTGCAAGTGGATCTAAAAGCATGGGTTGATCGTTATCGGCAGCAGGGCTATGATGTGGTCATCGCAGCCAATTTACCTTACTATATTACGACACCGATTTTATTTAAGATCTTTGAATCTGATGCGCAGATCGATGCGATTACGGTCATGATGCAAAAAGAGGTGGCAGATCGTTTTCATGCCCGACCGGGCAATAAAGATTACAATGCATTAAGTGTTATTACACAATTTCGTTGCAGCGTACATCCGGTGATGAAAGTGCCAAGAAATGTATTTATGCCAAAGCCAAATGTGGACAGTGCAGTCTTGCAGTTTCGTTTTATCGAACATCCACCACTCGATGAAGAAATGTTTTTTGCCATGGTCAAGGCATGTTTTGCCATGCGGCGAAAAACGATCTTAAATAATTTTTCAAATTTTTGTCAAGATAAAAATAAAGCGGCTGCTCTTTTAGAAGCGGCTGATATAGAACCAGGTGTGCGCAGTGAACAGTTGCCATTGTCTGCATTTCTGCACCTGTATGAGGTATATGAGAATGAAAGAAGATGCGAATGCAAAAATTAATCTATCATTAGATGTCATACGAAGAAGAACGGATGGTTATCATGATCTGCGTATGATCATGTTGCCATTATCATTGCATGATACACTGCATGTTACTTTGTCAGATCAAGATATGTTCACCTGTGATGACCCAAGCGTTCCCTTGGATGAACACAATCTGATATGGAAGGCTCTTCGTTATCTGCGGCAGCAATGGGGACTGCAGGAGCATTTTACGATACATCTTGAAAAAAGGATCCCAATGGAAGCAGGCCTGGCTGGCGGAAGTGCAGATGCAGGTGCCATCATCCGTGCTGCTATGAAATTGGCAAATATTCAAGCGCCTTTAGAAGCGGTTGCACAAGGGGCAAAACAAGTGGGAGCAGATGTGCCTTTTTGTGTGATGAATCAAAGTGCCCGTGTAGAAGGCATTGGGGAGAAGATCACAGTATTGCAAGATGCCTGTTCTTTTGAAATCTTGCTCGTAAAACCTGCAACAGGTGTTTCCACCAAACACGCTTATCAAATGCTTGACTTTGCACAGGTCATACATCCGGATATCGATGCTATCGAACGATGTCTATTACGGGATGATTATCATTCTCTATGTGCTTTATTAGGGAATACGCTGGAATATAGTGCCTTTCTATTGAATCCGCAAGTAAAAGAATTAAAAGCATCATTGATAAAAGATGGCGTGGACAGTGCATTGATGTCGGGAAGCGGTTCTACGGTCTTTGCGATTGACCGGGATCATCAAAAATTGCAGCGGCTGCAGCAATATTACCAGGCACAAGGATATTTTTCTCAGCTCGTGCAGCGAAAGGGATAGAGGAGGAGCTATATGAGATGGATCGAAAATATCAAAGCGTTTTATCATCGCAAATTAGACGGATATTCTTTTGAAGAATATTTGATCATGTTTGTCACATGTTCTATCTTTTTGCCTTATTTCTGTTCATTGATCGCTATTGTCTTCGTACTCTGCTATTTGGCATACACTCATCAACTGATCAAGATCATACGTAAGACGCCGCGTGCATTTTTTATTTTTCTGTTTTGCATGCTTTCTTTCGCAGTTTCAGCTTATTATCAAAATGATACGGGAATGGTCCAGTCATTCGTCATGTTATTGATTTTTTTATACTATATGTTTTACCGCAGTATCATCAATAAACGCCTGTTTATTCTGTTGATTGATGCCTGCTGCATTATTTCCATCTTTTGCTTTATTTGGGCAATCATGGAATATTTTCGGATCATTGACCATTTTGGTTACAATTTTTTGGACCTGGAAGTGGAAGATGCACCTCGCTGGCGGGTCAACTCTACTTTTTACAATGCAAATTTATATGCAATGATGATTGAGTTTCTAGTATTATGCTGTGTCTATAAACTGTTATACTCCAAGGCATTGCATCGAATCTTCTTTTATTGGGGAATCATCTTGTTAAATTTATTTGCTTTGTATCTGACCGGATGCCGTACGGCTTGGGCATCTTTTGTCGTCGCCATACCTGTGATGTTTTTTCTTACAAGACATTGGAAATCATTTACCGTGTCAATGGGGATCATCTTAAGTGGTTTGACGGCAGTATTGGCCGATCCAAGCCTACTGCCCCGCAGCGGTTTCTTAGATTCTTTTATCGTGCGGGGGCGCATATGGAAGACGGCGCTTTTAGGGATCCGCGATCATTTGTTTTTTGGCGGAGGACCGCAGTGTTATCAGATTTTTTATAAACTGTATGACGGAAGAAAGGCAATGCATGCACATAATGTGTTCCTGGATCCATTGTTGAGTCACGGCATTATTGGACTGTTGATCTTATTTTCTTACTTTTGGGAAAATTTGAAGGAAATCAAACGTTTGTATACTAAGCGCTATGATGTGCCTTTGTTTGCACTGATCGTTGCCTTTTTATTAACGGTAGTTATTCATGGTATGTTAGATCATACGATCAATTGGATTCAGACCGCAATGTTGTTTTTAATGGTTTTCTCTTCCAGCGCTATTTATGTAAATAATGGAGGACAACCGGAATTGGAAGGAAATGTCTTTTTTGATAAGAAACAGGATTAAATTTCTGTTTCTTTTTTCATTATTTGAAAAAGAAGACGGCTTTCGTTACAATAGAAGTGGAAAAGAGGAGTATGGATGGTATATACGATCGTAAAGCTGGCTATTTATTTACTTTGTTTTTTGGTGTCGCTCTATGCTTTAAGCGGCGTACGGTTTGATTGCTTTGTCAATGTTCGTCAACCCATGAAAGCGCAAGTGCTTTTGTTGGTGCTGGCAATGGCTTTAGCATATCTGTGCGGACGTTTCTTGCTAGAGCTGACAATTTTTAATGGACTCACTTAAACGTTTTAAAGTCATCGTTGTGGATGAAGATATGCGTCGCCAGCTGCGTATCAAAAATATGATTCCATGGCGAGAGACGGCTTGTGAGATCGTGGCGTTTGCCCAAAATAACAAAGATGCATACCGGTTGTATCGGGAGATCCGTCCAGATATCATTTTATTAGGTGTGAGCGGGAAGCGGTTAGACCGCATCCCATTGATTCATCAGATTCGCCGCATGGACGAGCATGTGCAGATATTATTGATAATGGAAGGATATTCTTATTATCGAGTTCGTTCCTATGTCCGTAGCGGCATTGATGATCTGTTGCTGTATACTTTATTAAGCAAAGAAGGATTACAGGCAGCGATCGAAGAAGCAAAAGTAAAGGCACATCAGCATAAACGGCTGCATGCTGCCGTAGTGGAGGGTGTCATCCGTGAATTGCAACAATGTCTATTGTTGCGAAAAGAAGATCACTCCAGTGATGTTTCCGATTTTGAACAAGTACTGCAGCATCCATATTTTGATTTTATCAAATCTGGTGCACTGCTTGCCTATTTTCGCATTGATCACATTCATCTGATCCATCATCAGCGAAAGATCGATCGTAAATATCTGCGGGCACAGCTAGAACGGCTTTTAAATGAAAATCATTTAGGCGAACCGGATGCAGTTCCTCTATTTTTGAACCAGCACAGCGTAATTGTCCTGTTCCGCAGTGCAGATATTACACAGGCTTTATTTTCTGCCCGCTCTTTTCACTTGCAGTTCACTCAGCAATTAGATTATCAAATGACGGTAATTGTCAGTGATCCTTTTACTTCGGCGCAAGAGATGATGGAACAATTTGATCATTTATTGTTGTGCAGTCGTAACCGCTTTTATGAAAAAGAATCGGTGCTGGTGCTGCGCGAAACAAAAAAACCAGAATTTCAACGATTACAAGCAACAGGGATCCTGTTTCATCGCGATCTGTTTAACGCCGCAATTGCACAGGATTTTGATCGTGTACGGCAAATACAGGAAGAAATTCTGGATTATATGGAAGAGCATCGGATATTGCCAAATGATGTGTTGTCATACAGCAGTTTTATTGTGAGCAATGTAGAAGGAAGAGAGATTACCTTCCGTGTACAAACAAAAGATTTTCCTTTTGAAGATATCGGAGCACTTATTTCCAATTGTGAAACGTTACAGCGATTGCGCATTGAAATGCAGCAGATCTGGAACATCATTGAAACTTGGATCTTGGAACAAAATAAGCCGCGCTATCGCCGGGATGTCCGTGACTGGATGGAATTTATTCATAATAATATCCAGCGTCCGTTAAGCCTGAAAGAGGTTGCGGCCCATTTTCAGGTTTCCGCCAGTTATGCCAGCCGTTTGTTCAAACAGGAGATTGGCAAGACCATGATCACTTTCATAACGGAGGAAAAGATGAAAGAAGCGAGTGTGCTGCTGCATGAATCGAATTTATCGATCAAAGAAATCGCAAAACGTGTCGGGTATGAAGATCCTTTCTATTTTGATCGCGTGTTTCACAAATATTATCAGATGACACCGAGAGAATATCGAAGAAAATTAAAAGAGAGAAGCATATAAAACGATCGCAGTCTCATATAGTGGGAAGAGGATGTGATCGTTTTTGCGTGTTGAGTATAAAGCAGGTTTATTTTTGCTGATCTTATGCCTCTGTATGTACCTGTGGTTATTACAGGAAAGAAATACAGCCTCCTTTCACAGTGAGATCCAGCAAGAGGAGTTAAAAGAACAAGTAGAGGAGAAGACGAAAACAGTGACCTTGCAAAGAGGTGAAGAAATCGTCAAGCTGGACTTGGAAACATATCTAAAGGGAGTGGTCGGGTCGGAAATGACACCTTCCTATGAAATGGAGGCATTGAAGGCGCAGGCAGTTGCGGCCCGTACATTTGTAGCTTCGCGTAATTATAAAGTAGATGATACGACAGCATCACAAGTGTATCTGGATGATTCTCAGCTGAAAGCTGCATGGAAAGAACAATATGAAACAAGTAAAGAAAAAATTGCAGAAGCGGTGGATGCGACAAAAGGAGAGATCATGGTAGTGGATGGAAAGCCGATTACTGCCTTCTTTTTTGCAAGCAGCGGCGGGAAAACGGCAAACAGCGAAGAATATTACAGCAGTGCTCTTTCTTATCTGCGCAGTGTGGATTCGCCGTGGGACGCCGATATAGATCAAGATTATGTCACTACTTTTCGATGCAGCAAACAAGAACTTGCTCACGCGTTGGGCAAATCATCGATTTCTGAAATTGAAGCACCTATTTTCTATGACAGCGGATATGTCAAAGCAATCATGATCGATGGGCAAGAATATAGCGGCCGGACAATTAGAGAAGCATTGCAGCTGAAGTCCAGCTGTTTTCATATTGCTGTTGCAGATGATGAAGTTACTTTTACAGTATATGGTTCTGGGCATGGCGTGGGGATGTCGCAGGAAGGTGCACAGGGCATGGCCAAGGAAGGTTATGACTATAAAGCGATATTAGAACATTATTATAGTGGAATCGAGTGGATGAATGTGTATAAATCATAAAGGCGTGGGCATAATGGGGATAGAGGTGATGAAATGCTCAGTTATGAAAATAAAACAATCAAATGGAAAAAACGTGGAATCATCGTCTTGTCACTATTTTCGCTATTAGCTGTCGGTACCTTGACCTGGATGATGAACCAAGATACAGCGGCAGAACCGACAATGGCGGATGATCAAGAAGTGATCTTACCTTTGCCGGATGCCGAAAAAGAAGAAAAAACGATAAAACCGTTCACGGTAGAAGCAGTAGTTGCAGTAGATTATTTTGACGGTGAAAATAAAGAAGCAGATACTTTTACCAAATTTGAGGATGTGTATCGTTCTTCTCAAGGAATTGACTATACATATAATGGAGAAGCTTTTGCAGTGACTGCCATGTTGTCCGGGAAGATCGCTGATGTAAGAGATGATGGATTATTTGGTAAAACGGTCGTGCTTCAAAGCGGAGAGTTATCTGTGACGATGCAAAGCCTGGGGGATGTAAAAGTAAAAAAAGGTGACCAGGTAAAACAAGGCGATACGATTGCTAACGCAGGGACTTGCGTGTATAGCAAAGATCTTGGCAACCATTTACATTTGGTAACCGAAGTCAAAGGACAATTGGTAAATCCCAATGATGTGTATGAAAAAAGTGCGCAAGAACTGATGGCATTAGTGGAAACGGATGGATGATGAGGCATTCCAAAAGGAGTGCCTTTTCTCTTCTGTAAAGAAAAATGTGAAATGTTGGCTGTTCTCTGCAAGCTATTTGTTTTTAGATGAAAAAGTGATAAAATATAAAAGCTGTTATACCTTGAATTTTTATGGATATGGTTGACAGAGTGTGATATCATTAATAAATCAAGTATGGAGGAATGTTCATGTTTTCAAAAGAAGTTGGAATCGACTTAGGGACAGCAAATATATTGATGTATGTAAAAGGCGAGGGAATCGTTATTGATGAACCTAGCGTAGTAGCAATTGATGCAGAAACGAAACGTTGTTTGGCTGCAGGCAGTGAAGCAAAAGAGATGCTAGGACGTACGCCTGGCAAAATGATGGCAATTCGACCGTTGAAAGACGGTGTTATTGCTGATTTTGAAGTAACGGAGATCATGTTGAATTATTTCTTTAAAAAATTGGAAATTAAAGGCATGTTCCGCCGCCCGATCATTTTGATCTGCTGTCCAAGCAATATTACAAGCGTAGAGCGTAATGCAATTCGTGATGCGGCTTATCGCAGCGGTGCAAAGAAAGTATATATCGAAGAAGAACCAAAAGTTGCAGCTGTTGGTGCTGGTTTAGATATCGGAAGACCAAGCGGCTGTATGGTATTGGATATCGGTGGTGGAACGACAGATGTTGCTGTTATTTCATTGGGAGAAATCATTACGAGCACTTCCCTTCGTGTTGCAGGCGATGCAATGGATCGTGAGATCATCAAATTCTGTAAGGAAGAAAAGAAATTGTTGATCGGTGATCGTACAGCAGAAGAAGTAAAGAAAAAAATTGGTACAGCATGGAAGGGCTCAACGAAAGATGTAATGGAAGTCAGCGGACGAGATCTTGTCAGCGGATTGCCGATCAGCATTGAATTGAATAGTGCAGAAATCCAAGGATGCCTGAGCGAGCGATTAGCAGAGATCGTACATGCATGCCGTACGGTATTGGAAAATACACCACCGGAATTAGCAGCGGATATCGTAACGCGCGGTATTGTTTTAACTGGCGGCGGATCCTTGCTGAAAGGTCTGGATGAACTGCTTCGTGACGAATTGCATATTCCTGTTTTCGTTGCTGATAATGCACTTCGTTGTGTTGCGGAAGGTACCGGCATTTTACTAGAAAATTTGCATTTAGTAAAATAAAGACAGACTGAGGACTTTTTATGAGGGATGTTCTTTATGTCATTCTTCCCTTTCTCATTTCATTGATACTGACGCCAATCGTCAAACAAATTGCTTTTCGTTTGGATGCTTACGCGCAGATCAATGAAAGGACGATACATTCAGGGAAGATCGTGCGGATCGGTGGTGCAGCGATATACCTTGCTTTTATTGTATCAATGGCGGTATTTGTGAAGACGGATATGTCGATGAACGGCATTTTATTAGGTTCTACGGTCATGTTTTTAGGCGGCTTGATCGATGATTTCGTCAATCTGCGCCCATTATACAAATTCAGCTTTCAAATCGTTGCTGCTATTATCTTGATTTCTTCCGGTGTAACTTTAGATGTGATCCGGCTGCCGTTTGGGATTACGATTTCAATGGGTGTCGTATCGGTGATCGTGACATTCTTTTGGATCACAGGGATTACAAATGCAGTCAATCTGATCGACGGGTTAGATGGCCTGTGCGGGGGAATCAGCGTTATCATACTGGTCGTAATTGCAATGCTGGCTGTCATTGAACGCAGAAGTGATGTTGAAATGATTTCATTGATCTTAGCTGGTGCTACATTAGGATTTCTGGTGTATAATGCACATCCGGCAAGTATTTTCATGGGCGACTGCGGAGCATTGTTTTTAGGTTTCATCATATCGGCGATCTCGCTGCTTGGATTTAAAAGTTCAACGATCATGACGCTGGCATTGCCTTTGTTATTGCTTGGACTGCCGATCATTGATACCCTGAGTGCAATTTTACGAAGAACATTAAAAGGACATAAGTTTTCAGAAGCTGATAAAAGTCATATTCATCATTTATTGATGAATAAGTTTGGACATAAAAATACTGTCATCATCATGTGTATTGTGACGGCGATGTTTGGCTTAACGGCGTATTGTTATATGATCAATAAAGGAATCGGGTTACTATCTTTATTTATTATCATGACCATCGTTGAGTTATTTATTGAGGTTTCCGGCATGATATCAGATAAATATCATCCGATTTTATCCATAGCGCGAAAGATGCAGAAAAAAATATGGCGTAAAAAGAGCGCGGAGGAATCCAGCAACAGCAGATAAATGGCTGTTGCTTTTCTTTTTGTCTCGAGAAAAAATTCACATTTTTCTTCTTGACAGGATAACATATCTTACTATAATTGTTAATATACTAATTAGTACGCTAACTAATTAGCGGGGAGGTGAGTAAATGGAAGAAAATATGAAGATCAGCAGTTTACTGCGGATGATCGATATTCGGATACGGATGGATCTGAATTTACGTAATGAAGAATTTCAGCTCTCCTCTTTGCAAGTGCGGATCTTGGCCTTTTTGATTCAGCACGATGAGAAAGAAATCAATCCGCGTGATCTTGAACATTATTTCCATATCAGTAAGCCGACTGTCACAGGTGTTTTAAAGCGCTTGGAAGAAAAAGGGTATTTGCATTATGAGCCAAGCAATAAAGATCATCGATACAAGCAGATCGTTTTAGATGAAAAGGCATATCAATGTGCCAAGCAGCTGGAAAGCAACTTTAAGGCGATGGAAGAAAGATTGTATCAAGGCTTAAGTGATGAAGAATTGCAGCTGGCCCGCTCTTTGTTACTGCGGCTATTAAATAATATTTCAAATGAAGGGAAGGTAGAACAATGAAACGTTTGTTGGAAGAACTAAAAGAATACAAAGCAGCTTCGATCAAAGCGCCATTATTCATGGTTGGAGAAGTTGGTTTGGAACTCTCTTTGCCAACATTGATGGCATTCATCATTGATAATGGTGTTTCCAAAGGGGATATGAAAGCAGCAATCATGATGGGGATCATCATGCTGGTCGTAGCATTCCTCTCGCTTGCCTGCGGTGCTCTGAGTGCGAAGAATGCTTCTTATGCCTCAGCAGGTTTTGTGAAAAATATCCGTCGTGCGATGTTTGAAAACATTCAGCGTTTTTCATTTCGCAACATCGACCGTTATTCTACTGCAGGATTGATCACACGATTGATGACAGATACGACAAATGTGCAGAATGCATATATGATGATCTTGCGTATGTGTGTACGTGCACCAATGATGTTGATTCTGGCAATGATCATGACTTTTACAATTCATGCAAATCTAGCAGTATATTTCTTGTATGCACTGCTGTTCTTAGCAGTTGCACTGACATTGATCACTTGTTTCTCGTATCCGGTATTTCGTAAGGTATTCCGCAAGTATGATGATCTCAATGCCAGCGTTCAAGAGAATATTACGAACATGCGTGTCGTAAAAGCGTATGTGAAAGAAGATGCGGAAACAGAAAAATTCAAAGGCGCAAGTGACAAATTATATCAAATGTTTTGTAAAGCAGAGAAGATATTAGTGTTGAACGGACCGATGATGCAGCTGGCAATGTATGCCTGCATCATGGCTATTGGATGGTTTGGAGCTCAATTTGTCGTGGAAGGTTCACTGACAACAGGAGAATTGATGAGCATGTTCACATACACGATGCAACTGCTGATGAGCCTGATGATGTTATCCATGGTCTTCGTCATGGTTTCTATGTCTACTGCTTCTGCAAAGCGTATCATCGAAGTATTGGAAGAGACCAGTGATATCCATAATCCAAAAAATCCGGTATATGAAATAAAAGATGGATCGATCCGTTTTGAAAATGTATCGTTTGATTATTATACGCATGAATTTGATAAAAATGACAATGATGCGGTTTTACGTAATATTAATTTAGAGATCAAAAGCGGAGAGACGATTGGTATCTTGGGTGGAACAGGTAGCGCGAAAAGTACGCTGGTGCAGTTGATTCCTCGTCTGTATGATACTAGTAAAGGTGCAGTTTATGTAGGCGGACGGAATGTAAAAGAATATGATCTGGAAACACTGCGTAATCAGGTTGCGATGGTATTGCAGAAAAATGTATTGTTCTCTGGTACGATCAAAGAGAATCTGCGTTGGGGGAATGCACAGGCAAGTGACGAGGAAATGATAAAAGCTTGCCAATTGGCGCAAGCAGATGAGTTTATTTCTCGTTTTCCAGATGGTTATGATACACATATCGAACAAGGCGGCAGCAACGTGTCTGGAGGACAGAAACAGAGACTTTGTATTGCACGAGCATTATTAAAAAAGCCAAAGATCTTGATATTGGATGATTCAACGAGTGCAGTGGATACCAAGACGGATGCATTGATTCGCAAAGCATTCCGCGAGGATATTCCAGATACGACCAAGCTGATCATTTCTCAGCGTATTTCTTCAATTGAAGATGCAGACCGCATCATCGTGTTAAATGATGGAGCAATCGATGGTATAGGCACACATGAGGAATTGCTGAAGAGCAATGCCATTTATCAAGAAATCTATGAAACACAGAAGAAGGGGGCAGATGACGATGAATAAGCGACGTATGAATTTTAAAGTGCTTGGACGTTTGCTGCGTTATGTGCTGGCTCATTATAAATTTTCCTGTTTAATTACATTGATATTCATTATTCTGGCAAGTATAGCGAATGTATCTGTTTCATTGTTTATTCGAGTATTGATTGACGATTATATCACGCCTTTATCTCAAAGCGCAGTTCCAGATTTTGCTCCTTTGTTGCGAATCCTGCTGCTGATGTTGTGTATATTTGGTATGGGAGTACTTTCTACTTTCACATATCAGAGAATCCTGGTCAATGTAGGGCAAGGAACTTTACGCAATATCCGTGATGATTTGTTTGCCCACATGGAAAAACTGCCGATTTCTTATTTTGATACACATGCACATGGAGATATCATGAGTGTGTATACCAATGATGCTGATACATTGCGTCAGGTTATCACACAAAGTATTCCTCAGTCGCTGCAGGCAGGATTCAATGTGCTGTTTGTTGGTGTATCGATGCTTGTGATTTCTTTGCCGTTAGCCATTATTTCCTTTCTCATGGTCATCATCATGTTAAATGTGGCCAATATGATCGGTTCTCGTTCTGCGCAAAACTTCCAGCGGCAACAAAAGAATTTGGGTCGTGAAAATGGTTATATCGAAGAAATGATGGAAGGCTCAAAGGTCATCAAAGTATTTACGCATGAAGATGCGGTCATCAAAGGCTTTAATGAAATCAATGAAGAATTATTTGAGAGCAGTTATAAAGCAAATACGTACGCAAGTATCTTGATGCCGGTCATCGCCAATGTCGGCAATATCTCTTATGTGTTGTCTACAATATTTGGCGGAGTACTCGCTATTGGCGGATGGACAGGTCTTACATTGGGCGGTTTGGCCTCCTTCTTGCAGTTAAACCGTTCTTTCAATATGCCTATTTCAAATATTTCTATGCAGATGAATGCAGTCGCAATGGCAATGGCAGGAGCAGAACGTATCTTTAAATTGATGGATGAGACAGTAGAACAAGATCAAGGCGTTGTAACATTGACCCGCTGTAAGATCGATGAGCAGGGACATATTGAAGAAACGCAAGAATATACGACACAGTGGGCATGGCGCCATCCGCGTGCTAACGGAGAAGTGGAATATGTGCCGTTACGCGGAGAGGTATTATTCCATGATGTTACGTTTGGCTATGTACCAAACAAGACAGTCTTGCATAATATTGAACTCTATGCAAAACCGGGACAAAAGATTGCTTTTGTTGGCGCTACAGGTGCCGGAAAAACAACGATCACCAATTTGATCAATCGCTTCTATGACATTCAGCAAGGCTCAATCACGTACGACGGCATTGATATCAAACTGATCAAAAAAGATTCTTTGCGTAAATCGTTGGGAATCGTTTTGCAGGATACTCATCTATTCTCTGGCACGATCCGCGATAATATTCGCTATGGAAAACCAGATGCGAGCGATGAGGAAGTGATTGCAGCAGCCAAATTAGCAAATGCCCATGAATTTATTCGTCATTTAGAGCATGGATATGATACGTATTTAACTGGAGACGGTACTTCTCTCTCTCAGGGACAGCGCCAATTATTGTCCATTGCCCGTGCAGCATTGGCCAATGCACCGGTATTGATCCTGGATGAGGCAACAAGTTCCATTGATTCACGTACAGAAAAAATGGTACAGGATGGTATGGATAAACTGATGAGCGGACGCACGACATTTGTTATTGCCCATCGTTTATCAACTATCAAAAATTCCGATGTGATCATGGTACTGGATCAAGGAAGGATCATTGAACGCGGCAACCATGAAAGCCTGCTGGCTAAAAAAGGAGTCTATTACCAGTTGTACACAGGTGCATTGGAAATGGATTGATCATACGATGTATGAGATCTGTCGAATTTCAATTCGATAGATCTTTTTTTGATGTAACCCGTTACAATCTATGGACAAAATTACAAAATTCTATCGTTTTTCTATTTAAAATGGAGTACAATAAAGGTAGCAGACAAAGAAAGGAGAATTTCTCTTGAAAGCAAAATATTTAAAAGATTATCATGAAGGAAATTCATTAGAAGCATACCACTTCTATGGAGCCCATCTAGAAAAAGAAGGGGTACGCTTTACTGTATATGCACCAAATGCACAGCAGATCCAGGTCATCGGTTCATTTGATGACTGGTCTTGTAAAGGTCATAAAATGCGAAAAGTAGATGAACGAGGCACATGGAGCCTGTATGTCAAGGGTGCGAAAGTAGGAGACTCTTACAAATATCGTATTACACAGGCAACAGGCCGTGTAGTAGATAAAATGGATCCATATGCTTTTTATAGTGAATTGCGTCCCAATACGGCAAGCATCATAGAAGATCTTTCATGGGATGGATGGAAAGATGACGCATGGATCCAACAGCGGAATAAAGGTTTTGATCAGCCGGTGAATATCTATGAAGTACATATTGGTTCCTGGATGAAAGATGAAGATGAAACCTTTGTGAACTATCGTAAAATAGCAAAAAAATTGATCAAGTATGTAAAAGATAATCATTTTACGCATATTGAATTAATGCCTCTCTGTGAATATCCTTTCGATGGTTCCTGGGGCTATCAATGCTCAGGATATTATTCCGTTACGAGCCGTTACGGTACATGTCATGATTTGATGTACTTGGTGAATGAGGCACATAAAGCAAATATCGGTGTCATCATGGATTTTGTGCCTGTACATTTTGTCAAAGATGATTTTTCATTATCCTATTTTGATGGAACTCCAGTGTATGAATATCCACAAGCACATGATGCGGACAGTCAATGGGGAACAGCCAACTTTGATCTTTGGAAAGAAGAGGTACGTTCATTTTTAATGTCCGCCGCATCCTTCTGGATCGATGTATATCATTTTGACGGCTTGCGCATGGATGCCATTTCAAACGCAATTTTCTGGCATGGAAATAAACAGCTTGGTGTCAATGAAGGAGCTTTGAATTTTATTAAACGAATGAATTACCTGCTGAACCAGCGCTATGAGGGAAAAATTATGTTGATTGCGGAAGATTCTACGGATTTTCCGAATGTTACGAAAAGTACGTTGGATGGCGGACTGGGCTTTGATTATAAATGGGATCTGGGATGGATGAATGATACATTGAAGTATCTGAAAAAGGATCCTGTCTATCGTAAATGGCATCATAACAATATTACATTTTCAATGGCCTATTTTTATTCAGAGCGTTTCTTAATGGAGTTTAGTCACGATGAGGTCGTGCATGGAAAAGCAACTATCATCAATAAGATGTGGGGAACCTATGAACAAAAATTTGCACAGGTCAGAACCTTGTATTTGTACATGTTTACGCATCCAGGCAAGAAGTTGAATTTTATGGGAAATGAGCTTGCACATTGGCGTGAATGGGATGAGCAGAAAGAAAATGACTGGTTTTTGTTAACTTACCCTGCCCATGCTGCTTTTCATAAATTCTTTGCAAAATTAGGTGAGCTGTATACAAAAGAACCTACTTTATATGAAAATGACTATAGTTGGGAAAGTTTTGAATGGATCGATGCAGATAATGCAGATAAAAACTTATTCTCTTATATACGAAAAGGAAAGGATAAAGACTATGTGGTTATCTTGAACTTTTCTCCAAATGTTTATACGCAGGAAGTATTTGGCGTCCTGACAAAAGGAATGTATACAGAAGTGTTGAATACAGAATGGAATCGTTATGGCGGCAGTATCGATGTACCGGCACAAAAATGCCATGCGATCCGAGTAAGCCGTAATAATAAACCATTTATGATTGAAGTAAATGTTCCTGCTTTTGGCGGCATTTTGTTAGAAGTAGAAAAATAATGCAAGAAAACAGTTTCGTTGGAAACTGTTTTCTTTATGCCTTCTTTAGCGTATAATATACATAAATCAATAGAAAGAGAGGAACAGATATGGAAGTATGGATCATGATTTTGATCATGGTGATCATTGGTACATTGTTTTTTGCATTACTGCCGTATCTGCTGCCATTGTTTCTCATTTTATTTATCTATAGTTTGTATCATAATTACAAGGTACGTAAACAGTATCAAGACTATTATGAGAATCAGCAGCGTACACAACAATCTTATAAAAATACAACCTCACAGGTGAATCAAAATACAAATCCAGATGTCATTGATGTGGAATACAGTGAAGAAACAATTGATAATGATAAGTAGGTGAGAGAATGATCAACAGAGGGGCTAGAGGACAAGAAGCAGAGATCTTTCATTTGCTGGAGATCGCATATCCAAATATTCATCGGCGAATGCTGGAAACGAATTTTCATAGTCGATTTGATCCGGATCATTGCTTATATATTGCAGAAGATGGAAAAGTGATTGCTACTTTGCAAATGATCAGAGCTCAATTACAGTTTCACGGTTATTGTTTAGAAGTATCCTTGTTTGATCAGATCGCTACTTTGCCTGATTACCGCCGCCGTCATAAAATGCATGATCTGCTGCAAGCAGCATTGGATGAGGCAAGTCATAACCAATTATTTTCTTTGATGTATGTCATGAATCCCCGTTTATTTGAGCGTTTTGGCTTTAAGTGCGTGCATACAAGCAAACGTTATCTTTTAGCTTCTAATGAATGCCGGCGAAGTAAATGTACGCAGGTACATACACAAGGGGACAGTGAGCAGATGCTTCAGCTGTATCAACAGTTCATTTCTCATTTTGACGGTTATTTTGTCAGAAATTTGCAATATTATGATCGATTGTTGCAACAGATCAAAAATAGCGGAGAGAAAATTTGTTTTTACTATGCCAATGGCGTGATGCGCGGTTATTGCCTGTACCTGGTTGAACATCAAGAGGCAAAAGTGATCGAAATCGTTTATTTGGATTCAAAAGCATTGCAGCAATTATTAAGCTATATAGCACAGAATGTGAGCGGGGTACAGTTGGTCGTATCAAAGGAAGAAAAGATCGAACGTGTATTTCCGTTTGCTATTCCGCGTAGAGAGGCTTATCTAATGGCGCGGCTGAATAATATCGCATTATTTAATAAGCTGTATAACTGTAATGTACATCATGCAGCGGATGCATTTGCATTTCTTCATAAGCCAATGTGGAACCATCATTTGTAAAGTGCAAATAATGTAGAATTTTGTTTCCTGGGAAATAATAAGAGAATAAGAAAGCATCGATTGAAAAGTCGATGCTTTTTTCTATGTGTGCCGGGCATGGCACGAATTCAGTTGGAGATAAACCAACCACAGGTAGTTACCGCCAAGTGTAGCGAACCACAAGTCGTTAACAGTGATGTTGAGGATGGAGGAAGTGGTGTAGCGATTCTTTCGAGCGTACGAACAGAAACCGGATATAAGGCTAAATGGTGGATAAGGTTGCATATCAAACCGAAGTCCAAAAGGTAAACGTAAAACCAAGACAGTAAATCAGGACGTTGTGAAAGAAACAGGATTCGTGAATTACCCCGGGAGGTCTTGTGGACGATGAAATCCAATATCTTTAAAATCAGTGATGGTAACATCGGTCGAAAAAGGTTTACCACAAGAAGTCAGCTGAGGTCGTAGTAGGTAGAGACATCTATACCCAAGGACCTAATGTTTATATGGTGCAGCTCACCATGCGCAATGTTTGGATAGTTCGAAATCGAGGATAGTTCCATAAGTGGGAATCGTAATCCCATGGGAATGAAGGTAGAGGGAATGGTTCCAAATATATTTACAAAAGGAAGGAGAAGCAACAACATGAAATTGATCGAAGTGATCTTAAGAGATGAAAATCTCGAAGAGGCAATCAAAAGAGTCAAAAGTAATAAAGGTGTACCTGGCATTGATAAGATGACAGTGGATGAAATTGACGAGTATTTCAAGGCCTATAGGGAACAGATAAAGAAACAGATACTGGCGAAGAAATACAAACCTCAACCTGTAAGAAGAGTCTATATTCCTAAATCAAATGGAAAGAAAAGACCCCTGGGAATTCCGACAGTAGTAGACAGGGTCATCCAACAGGCGATAGCTCAAGTGTTATCAGATATTTATGATAGTAAATTCAGTGAGAATAGTTTTGGATTCCGACCAAACAGGAGTGCACATGATGCCATCCTGCGAACACTGGACTACTTAAATGAAGGATACGAATGGGTCATCGATTTAGATATAGAAGCATACTTCGATACAGTAAATCACGATAAATTAATTTCAATACTTAGAGAGCATGTGAATGATTCGACAACATTGCATTTGATTCGTAAATTCCTGCAGGCAGGAATCATGGAAAATGGTTTTGTCAAAGCAAATGCCATAGGAATGCCACAAGGAGGACCTCTAAGTCCAATTCTATCAAATATTTACTTAGATAAATTTGATAAGGAACTGGAAGAAAGGGGACTATGCTTTGTGAGATATGCAGATGATAGTAATATCTTCGTTAAAAGCGAGATGGCAGCAAATCGAGTGATGAAGTCCGTCACATCATGGCTGGAGAGAAAATTATTCCTAAAAGTCAGTGCAACCAAAACAAAGGTAGTACGACCAACGAATAGTAATTTTCTAGGTTTTGCATACTGGAAGAACTCATCAAAATGGGAATGTATTCCTACAAAGAAGAGTAAGAAAAGCCTGTATGATAAATGTCGAAAGGAACTCATTCGAAAGAAATGTGTAGCACAGACCAACGCTAAAACATTCACCAGGATAAACCAAATCGTCAAAGGATGGATAAACTACTTTCGAATCGGAAGGATGAAGAACTTCATCGATGAATTTGGACAATGGTTAAGGCACAAAATAAGGGTCATCATCTTAAAACAGTGGAAAGTACCACCGAGGATATATAAAAATCTACAAAAGTTGAATGAGAAATTGCCATATCACTTCAGTGATGAACAACTCTACTCGGTAGCGAATACAAGGCTTGGCCTATATAAACAAGCAAATGGGAATGTAATTAATTTCTTACTTAATGCGGATATTCTAGCCATAAGAAAAGAGGAAAGACCTGGATTGGTCAATCCTCTAGCATACTATCTAAGATAGGTTGTATTAACATATAAATGTAGCGCCGTATACGAGACCCGTACGTACGGTGCAATGAGAGGGGCGAAGATTAATTTCTTCCCTCTACTCTATTTTCTTCTGTTTTTCTTATTATTCGGATGATTCTCTTTGATAAAACTCAGATCTAAATCAGGATGATTCCGTTTATAATTAAGAGCGATCAATTCCATTGCCACTTGGAAAGTAGCATAAGCTGCTAACAGCCAGCTGATGATCAAGGATAGTGTATTGTAGTTCTGCACATAGGAGTTATAAACGACCAAACATGCTAAAGCAACAAATAATACGATCTTTAATAAAATTTTCTTTGTATCCTCTACTGCTAGTATCTGGATATGCCCATAAGCTTCCTTCGTATTAAAATTGGCTATGCTGGTGCAATGTTTTAAAAAACCGTTAAATTTTACCTGCAATACAGCGAATACCAGGATACCGACACCAATTGCAAAGACCGGATTTGCTAAAAAGGTATCGGAAAAAGAAAAGAGAACGATGATCACAGCCAATGTGAGAAAGATACGCATGTTATACGTTTGGAAAGTACTAAAATCATTCGGTTTTATAATATAGGCTCTTTTCGAAAATCGATTGTAATAAATGGTACGATTTTTATCATCGTGATAGACATTGAAGCCACCGATCATCATAGGTTGTTGCCCTCTCTTTGCGGCAGCTTTATTTTGCTTTTTCATTGAAACACCTGCTTTCTGAATAACATTATAACAGACAAAAACCACATGACAACTGAAAACGTTTATAAATTAATTATCTTTTTGCACATTTTAGCAAAGATATCTTGAGAAGTTTGAAAAAGTACAAACATTGACTATAATAGGAACTGTAAAGAGACATCAGATAGAACACTGATGAGAAGGAGAGGATAAAGATGATTTTTGGTAAAGACAATGCTAAATGGGAATCACTGAATGGTATTTTTACTGCTACAGAGATTCGCCAGCAACCGGCTACTTGGAAAAAGACAATCGCCCAGATTAAAAACGAAAAAGAAGCAATCCGCAGCTTTATTTCAAATGTAACAAGCAAAGAAGATTATGATATTATCCTGACAGGAGCTGGAACAAGCGAATATGTAGGAAATGCTTTGTATTCTTATTTGAACAAAACAAACGGTTTCAAAGTAAAATCCTATGCAACTACTGATATCGTATCAACTCCAGAGAATTATCTGTCTCAGACTAGACCGACATTATTAGTTTCTTTTGGACGTTCAGGTAATTCACCAGAATCTGTTGGTGCTGTAAATGTTGCAGATGAGGTATGCGGCGAAAATGTTTATCATTTATTTGTAACATGCAATCATGAAGGTGCACTTTCCAAAGCAGCTGCAGATCGTCATAATGCATATGCCATCAATTTGACTCCTGAGACACATGATCAAAGTTTTGCAATGACAAGCAGTTTCTCTAATATGATGTTGGCAACTTTGCTTTGCTTCAATTTAGATCGTATTGATGAAATTGCTGCAGAATTTGAAGATGTTCTGAATGCAACTGAAAAACTGTTAGAAGATGGTTGGACACAATTGGCAGATATTGTAAATGATTATGATTTCAACCGTATCGTTTACTTAGGTGCAAATGCATTAAAAGGAATTGCTCAGGAATCACAGTTAAAGATGTTAGAGTTAACAGCAGGTAAAGTTTGTACTTGTTTTGATTCTCCAATGGGATTCCGTCATGGACCTAAATCAATTATCAATGATGAGACTTTAACTGTTGTTTATGTAAGTGATGATCCATATACACATCAGTATGAATTGGATCTGATCAAGGAAATGAGTGGACAACGTAAAGGAAACAAGATCCTGGCAGTGACTAACAAGGCAGATGATGAAATTGCAGGCCTGGTTGACTATACTGTATCTTATAATATGGAAAATACACATGATAATATGTTGTTAGGCTTTGCCTATATTACTGCTGCTCAGTTGATTGCGTTATTTAAATCCTTATCTTATGACATCACTCCTGACAATCCATGTCCTACAGGTGAGGTAAACCGTGTAGTTAAAGGCGTTATCCTTCACCCATATACAAAACGTTAAGATTACGTTATAATAAGGTAAACAGAAGAAAGGAGAGCACACGCTCAAGGCGTGTGCGTATGCAGAGATGTTAGGTTTAATTGTTACAGGTCACGGACATTTCGCAAGTGGCTTAACGAGTTCTTTAGAATTGATTGCTGGAGATCTGCAAAACTATCGTGCGGTTGATTTCGAGGCAAGCGATTCTGTAGAAGACTTAGAAAAAAAGCTCAATAAAGCAATGGATGAGCTGAAAGATTGCCAAGGAATCTTGGTATGCTCTGATTTAGCTGGCGGTTCGCCATTTAAAACAGCAGTTATGTGTGGATACCCGCGCGGTAATGTTGAAATCGTTGCTGGCAGCAATCTTCCAATGCTGATCGAAGTCAATATGGGACGTCAATTTGTAGAAGAATTGGAAATGTTAACCAATATGGCTATTAATACTGGAAAAGACCAAGTCATGCGTTATGAGTTCAAACCAGTAGAACAAGTAGAATCAGAGGACGGAATTTAATTCATATAAAAAAGAGGAGAAACAGTTGTAGTGACAATTTGAAATCACTTCACTGTTACATCCTCTTTTTTTATTTTACAATATTTGGATCCAAGAATACATCAAGGGCAGTTAAGGCCATTGCTTTGGCAGCGGTATGGAGCGTAAAGCGTGCATTTTCACCATGCACATAGTCTAAAAAATCAGCCTGGTGCGCATATACTTTCGGAGCGGCACCAGTATCGATCTCGCAATATACGCAAGGACATACCTGTGATACATTGCCAATATCGCTGGAACCGCTTGCTTGTGCATCTTCTTCTACAAAATTGGTAATACCTAATTCCTCTAAATGCTTACGCAATAAGGAACGTAAACCTTCATGGTAGATGAGATCATCATATGAATTTTCAAAATTATGATATTCTAGTGTGGCGCCAGTCATCAAAGCAGCACCTTTTGCACAATTGATGATCTTTTCTGTTAATTCTTTCAGGTAACTTCTTTTGGCAGCACGAATATAGAAACGGCAACTTGCCTGATCCGGTACGATATTGCAGGCCACACCGCCTTTTGTAATGATGCCTGCCACACGTGCATCACTTTGCATATGCTGTCGAAGTGCATTGACACCGGCAAACATTAACTGTACAGCATCCAATGCATTGATGCCTAATTGCGGGTAAGCAGCTGCATGTGCGGCTTTGCCGGCAAAGTTGAATTCTATGGAATCCATGGCCAATGTAAAAATATTGATATTGTTTTCTGCACCGAGATGCATTTGGATTGCGGCATCAATATCGGCGAATGCACCTTTCTCTACCAGGTCGCATTTACCGCCGATCGTTTCCTCGGCAGGAGTTCCGATTACAACGATCGTTCCATTGAAATGATCTTTGATTTTCGCTAATGCAAGTGCAGCGCCCAGGGTGCTGGCTGCGATCCAATTATGGCCGCAGGCATGCGCATTTTCGTCGTTGTTTGAACCATATCCGGGTAATGCATCATACTCTGGAAGAAAAGCAACCTTGCATCCGCCATTTCCGCATTGCAGCTCTGCTCGAAACGCAGTTTCTAAACCTAAATAAGGTTTTGTGATCGTAAAACCGTTTGAAGCAAGGCAGTTTGCTAAGTAATTGCTTGATTCAAACTCTTCCATACCCAATTCAGGATGTTGAAAGATAAATTCACTAATTTCTTCAATAGAAGCAGCATAAGCATCCTCTGCCTGCAATAATAATTGTTGAATATCCATGTTTTTCCTCTTCCTTTAATAACCAATCAGCATTGCCACAACCAATAAGGCGATTTCTGCAATAAATATCAAACCAAATAATGGAGTCACGAATTTATACCATTTATTGATCGGCAGACGCATGATACCGCACATCATGAACACACTTGTCGGCCAGAAGATATTGGAGAAGCCATCGCCAAATTGATAAGCCAAGACGCTTACCTGGCGGCTGACACCTACCATTTCGCCAACAGGAGCTAAGATCGGCATCGTAACAAGTGCTTGACCGGCACCGCTTGGAATAAAGAAGTTGATGATATTTTGTACGAGCAGCATGCCGATTGCGCTTGTCACACCTTGGAAGCTTTGCAACAGATTGGCCAACCAGTTGACGATCGTATCAATGATATAAGCATTTTCCATGATCAATGGGATACTGCGGCTGATACCAACCAACAAAGCACCATACATCATTTCTTTGCTGGACTCAATGAAGAATTCACAAATCTGACTTGGCGTGTAACGAGAAATTAAACCCGTAATGATCGTCATGATGATGAATAAAGTTGCAATCTCATCAAAATACCATTTTAACTGAATTGTACCGACTAATAACATTCCGATCGTAAAGACAAAAATCAGACAGCTGATCTTATGTGTCAAAGTAAAAGATTTGCTCATCAATTCTTCTTTAGAACCAACTTCCTGCATTTCAAGCGGAATACCATACAGATAGGATTTTGTCGGATCATTCTTTACTTTCTTTGCATAGTGCATAACATACCAGATAGCGATACCCATAAAGATGACAAAACAGAATACACGATAACCTAAACCAGAGAAGAGCGGGACACCTGCAATCGGTTGAGCTATTCCAATTGTAAACGGGTTGATCGTCGCAGAGGCAAAACCGATCGCCACCCCTAAATAGATGATACTGCCCCCAACAATCGCATCATAGCCAATGACAGCGGCAATCGAGATAAAGACTGGTAATAAACCATAAGTTTCTTCAAACATGCCCATCGTTGATCCCAAGATGCCAAAGCAAAGCATACAAACCGGGATGATCAGGTGGATGCGATTGCTGACACGGCGCAAGATGAAACCAACAACAGCATCAAATGTACCGTTTTTGATCATGACATAGACAAAAGCATACGCAAATACGATGAAGAAGATGATTTGTGCACTGTCAATAAATCCAAGCTGAATAGATTTGAACATATCGAAAATGCTGCAGCCAACACGTTCTACCAGATGATAGCTGCCTGCCACGACAACTTCATTGCCGTCTGCATCGGTGATGCGGTCAAAAGTACCAGCAGGCACGATGTTCGCTAAGATGGCCGTTAGTATCGTCATTGAAAAAATGATGACATATGCATGCGGCATTTTGAATTTTCTTTTTGTTTCCATAAAAACCCCCTATAAAACAAAAGCCTTTGCATCTCAAAACAAGCAAAGGCGTTCATTTATGAGGACTTTGTTGTTTTAAGAGCGCATCCTTTTTTAAAAAGGACAGTGATATGTCTATTAAACATATCCCCAGCAATAAATTTGACTTTATTGCTTCGGCGTATCATCCTTTCGTACATGATCATGGACTTTCGATCTCCCATGCACTACTCATAATCAACGCGCCTCTACTTAAAAACAAGGCTAAGATTATTCTAGCACTATTTCAAACAACAAGCAATAAAAAAGATGCAGTCAGCATCTTTTAATGATAAATGGATTTTGCGTAATCGCTTGGCGTGATGCCAAACTCTTGCTTGAATTTGCGTGAAAAATAATGAACGGAAGTAAAACCGAGCATAGCGGATATTTCAGAAATCGTATGGGTGCTTTCCTTGATCAGGACTTTCCCTTTATTAAGTTTGATATTGCTGATATATTGCTTTGGTGCCACTTTTAGATTCTTTTTAAATAAGGTTTGAAGCGAAGAGCGTGAGATAGAAAATTGATGACAGATTTCCTCAATCGTAAATTGTTCATATATATGGGCGTTAATATATTGAATGATTTCATTAAGCAGTTCGTTTTCAAAGCGCTCTTGCATTGGCGAACTGGAGACTTCTTCATCATCATTGAAATCATATTGTAATATATAGACCAGTATTTCCTTTAAATAACAGATCATAAGATCTTCATCATACATGTTGTCTAATTGGCTGACCCGTATAAAATTCGTCAATGCATTATAAATTCGCTTATGTGCATGATATACACGATTTGTCAGCAGATACGAGTTTTCACAATCCAATTCAAACATGACGGTGAGATAGCTGCAAGATGTATTTGGTCCCGTTTCTTGTGTATGAAATTGTCCAGGCGCATAGAGCATCAAATCTAGTTTTTCCAAATGATAATCTTCGCCATCGACCATCGTTGTTAAAGAACCGTTATCTATATAAGTTAATTCAAAATAATTATGCGTTTCACCTGGAAAAAAATAATTGGAATTTCGTACTTGATAGTAACAACATAAAATTTCTTCAATATTGATCTTCGGCAGCAAGCGCTCATATACGATCGGTACACCATTGTATGTAGAAATCTCTTCATATTTACCAGAATTCTGATAACAGATCTCATAACGGGCACTTTGGGATACAGAAATAAAATTAAAGATCGTATCCGGTTTCAATTTAACGACACGATGAATGATAAAACGTTCGTAATTTTGAGGATCATTTTCCTTGGCGACAATCAACATGATGATGCCGCTGATGGAACGAATATAAACTGGTTTGTCATATTTCATGAAATGATGAATTTCTTTCTCGCGGAGGCGTACATTGGAAATGCGTGCATTTCGCATGATACTTGAATCCGGATCAGGCATAGAACGAAATACTTCGCCATATTTACTGAAAAGAAAACTTGTTGTTCGATTGAACATGAATATTCCACCTCCATTGATGGTTTGAAAGTAAAAAACACTTTTTCTATATTATAATGCATATTATAGGTAATTTAGAAGAAAAAAAGAATAAATCGGAAAAAGAAAAAAACAAATTTATCACATATTTATCCATAATCATAAAAAAAATAGGAATAAATATGGATAAAATTGTAAAAAAAATAGAAAATATTGTCATATATTGTAATTCTTTTTATAAAAAAGTTGATGAATACTAAAAAGTGCAAATCAATTTTTAAAAAGTGTAAAGAAAAGTGGGCTCTATTTACATACAATGAAACCGAGCTAATGAAAGGGTTTTCTTAATTGGGTGATTAAAAAAACCACCTTGTTTGGTTCATTATTTATTGGTAGAAGGGAGAGAGAATAATGCCAAATATTATGTTGACTCGTATTGACAACCGCCTGATTCATGGCCAGGTTGCTACACAATGGACTGGTGTAATCGGGGCAAATTTACTATTAGTTGCAAATGATGCAGTTGCAGGAGATCAATTCCGTCAAGGATTGATGAACATGGCTGCTCCATCATATGCACAGACTCGTTATTTTACAATTGAAAAAACTTGTCAGATTATTAGTAAAGCAAGTCCTGCACAGAAGATCTTTATTATCTGTGAAACACCTCAGGATGTACTTCGTCTGGTAGAAGGCGGTGTGCCAATCAAAAAAGTAAACATCGGAAACATGCATATGGCTGAAGGTAAACGCCAGGTTGCTACTTCAGTTGCAGTAAATGATGATGATGTTGCTTGTTTCAAAAAACTTCAGGAGTTGGGTGTAGAGCTCGAAATTCGTCGTGTTCCGGATACAGCTGCTGAAGATCTGGACAAACTGTGGAAATAGTTAGTTCAAAAGAAAGGGTTATTTAATCTTAAATATCGGTTAAATAATGAAAGGAGAAAATTATGGGAGATATTAATATTGTTGAACTCGTGTTGTTGGCAATTGTAACATTTATCTTTGCTATCGACCAGTTCTCATTGACTGAGTTGATTTATCGTCCTATGATCGCTTGTCCAATTATTGGCTTGATCTTAGGTGATCCTACAACTGGTCTTGCTATTGGTGGTACCTACGAATTGATGATGGTTGGTAATATGCCAATCGGTGGAGCTCAGCCTCCGAACGCAGTACTTGGTGGTATTGTTGCCATGGTATTTGCTGTGAAAGCAAACATGGATATCAACACTGCTTTAGGTGCTTGTATGATTTTCGCTACTTTTGGTCAGTATGTTGTAACATTGGTATTTACAGCTACTTCTGCTTTGATGGCTAAAGCTGATAAAGCTGCTGAAGAAGCAAATCCAAAAGGAATTACAGCTTGCTTGAACATCCATATGGGTGGCTTAGGTGCATTGTTCACAATCATCGCTATCGTTGCGTATGTTGGTGGTACAGCTGCAGCTGGTCCGTTGAATGATTTCAAAGAAAATGCTACTTGGTTCATGGCAGGTCTTGGTGCTGCTGGTGCTATGATGCGTTTCGTCGGTTTCTCTATCTTGATGAAGATCATGATGGCTGCCGATATGTGGGGTTGGTTATTAGCTGGTTTCGCAATGGCATTGCTGTTCGGTAATGTTGCAGCTACAGCTTCTGCTGCCTTGATCTTGGTTGCTTTCATCGGTATCGCAATCGCATTGTTGGATTTCAGAATCAATTCTCTTGCTAAAAACGCAGAAGGAGGTATGAGTGATGGCATCTAGTAATGAAATGTTACAATATAAGGACTTAACTCCTGCTCCTAGACTGGATAATAAAACTTTAAACAAGATGGTTTGGCGTTCATGCCAGCTGCAGGCATGCTTCAACTATGAGCGTATGCAATCAGCTGGTTGGTTGTGGGCATTGCTGCCAGGTCTTCAAAAGATCCATACAAACAAAGAAGATTTAGCAACTTCAATGACTCATAACTTGGACTTCTTAAATACTCACCCATTCGCTGTTACATTCGTTATGGGTATGGTATTGTCAATGGAACAACAGAAAATGGATATCCAGACAATCCGTTCCGTACGTATCTCTGTTGCCGCTCCATTAGGAGGTATCGGTGATGCATTATTCTGGATGACATTGATTCCAATCGTTGCTGGTATGACAGCACAGATGGCAATTGATCACAGTTGGTTAGGACCAATTCTGTACTTCATCATTGCATTCGGTGTTGAAATGGCACTTCGTTATGGTTTGATGTACTGGTCTTACAACATGGGTACAAAAGCAGTAGCTATGATGACTGCGCATGCAAAAGAAATCACACACGCTGCTTCTGTATTAGGTGTATTTATCATTGGTGCTTTGATTGCTAACTATGGTGGTGGAACTTCTTTAGCTATCTCTATTCCAAATGGACAAGGTGATCCACTTGTAATTCAGAACTACTTGAATAGCATCTTACCTTGCATCTTACCTTTATTGCTAACTTTGATGTGCTACTTCTTGATCATCAAGAAAAACTTCACTCCAGTAAAACTGATCCTGTTATTATTGGTTATCGGTATTGTTGGATGTGCATTTGGTATCTGGTATCAGGCTGGTGGATATACACCTTGGGTTCCAGTACCTTGGGATATCTTAGCGTAATAGTTGGATTCAACTCTCTCAACCCGACTATCGGAAAGGCTGCCAAACGGCAGCCTTTCTATTGATATAGTACAATGAAAACACGATCTTTACTTGTGCTTTCATTTGGCTTTTTATATAATGATGTTTGAAAAGATAGATGGAGAAATAAAATGAATAATCAAGGAAATATGATCGTAGTATGGATCATCATTATTGTTGTCGTATTTTTTGGGGTTGGTTATCTATTGCGCAAATATCAAAAAATCAGCGTTCTAAACAAGGCAATCAATCAAAAAGACTATAAAAAATTATTGACTTTGTGCGAAGAACCACAGTACCGCAAAATGTTAGGCGATTTTACCTGTGATTTATACCGGTTTTACGCATTGCGATCATCCAATCAAATGGATGCATTAAAAGAAGCATTGGAACAAGGTATTCAGTTTTACGGCGGAAAAGATTTGGAAAAACTTTTAGAACTCTATTATCATTATTTTCTGGTCCATGGTGATTATAAATATGCTGAAAAATTATTAAATGATATTCGCGATACGAATTTGGAATCATTCATTCTTTGCAGCGAATGGAGCTATCAGGTAATTGCACAAGGCAGAAATGATCTGTTTAATGAGATGGAGGATGCAGTGAATGATAATACATTCAAGGGTTTCTCTTTGGGAGTTATCTTATATTTGATGGGCCTGCAATTAGAACATGATGGAGATTATGAACAGGCAAAAGGATATTATGAAACGGCAACGCAGTGTTTTGTTCCAGATGCTATCTATATGACTTTGTGTAAACGTCATATGGAGCAAATAGATGAAAAATTAGATGTTATACAAGACGAATAGAAATAATATATTCAATCATTTGATCCCGCTGCAGTAGACATAGGAGATTCATAGTCGTGTGTCTATATAGTTGGGATTTTTTTTATTGAATAGAAAGTGATGCTTGTTCAAACAAAAAACCATCACCAGGATAATAATGTGATGGTAAAAAGATATGGTCTGATTATTGATTGGAGCTGTTGACAGGCGGTCTCCCGCTTTGAAATGTACATTTTCTTTGACATCTTTTATATTTCACATAAGATATCTTTTTCGTAAACGGGCAGATATTGTCCATTTGTGATAGAGGCAATCTCTTCACTGTTGTCCGTTTCAGAAAGATAGGTATATTGTACAGTCTCGGCATATTGTTTATCTGTTATCTCGATCGCATGTTCCCGGAAATAATAGTCCATGCGGCCAATCAAAGCATAGTCAAAACACAGGGTAAAACATTTCATCCATTTTTTTTCGACTAATTTTGCTTCGCTTAACGCGTGAGAAACACTTTTTGAATATGCGCGGATCAATCCTCCTGCACCTAATTTGATGCCCCCAAAATAACGTACAGTTACAGCTGTAATATCTTGCAGGTGATTAAGGTCTAAACATTCCAGCATGGGAATGCCGGCAGTTCCGGCAGGTTCCCCATCGTCATTGCTGCGGCGGATCTCATTTTGCTCACCAATCAGGAAAGCATAACAGTGATGAGTCGCATTTGGATGTAATTTGCGTATACTTTGTATAAAAGATTTAGCATCTTCTTCTGTATTGCTGCGATGCAAATAAGTAATAAAACGGCTTTTTTTAATTTCTAATTCAGAAACAGAATCTTCTTTGATCCGGTACATAATATCACCGAGTGCATTATAATATAAAAAATAAGGAAACAAAAGGGATTTTATTGAAAAGTTATGCAATTCAAGATAAGAATATGATATTATATATAAGTAATAAACAGTACTTCTATTTTTAAATACTAGATTACCGGTTATGCTGATTTAAATAGCCTTTTCCAAATGCATATACAGGGAATTGTCATCTTCTTCTTACGATGCGTACATTGAGAAACCTTTCAAAACATGATAGGATAAGACTGGCTCTTTTTTAATCAAAGATTGGGAGGAATTGAAAATGAAAATAGCAGTTGTTACTGATAGCGGTACCGGTTGGACAAAAGTACAGACAGAAGAGAGAGGTCTGTTTTATTTACCTTTACAAGTGAAATGCGGAGACGATGAATTTCTTGATGGTATCGACATCACTGTAAATGAATTATATGCTCGATTAAAAAATGGAGAAATGCCGACGACTTCTATGCCGCCCCTTGGACAAGTGGAAGCGTTGTTTGCAGAATTAAAAGAAAGTGGATATGAACATGTGATAGCTGTTCCTTTGTCAGCTGGTATTTCCTCAACTGCAAGCATGATCGAAGCAGCAGCAAAGCGTGCAGAATTACCAATTACCTTAGTGGATCCTTATACAACAGTGAATGCACAAGGTTACTTGGCAGAATGTGCTTTTGTTTTAGCAAAACAAGGCGTTGAGCCTGCAGAAATAGAACGTCGTCTAAAGGCGAGCGTAGAAAGCGCAAATACTTTGCTGGTACCAGATGATCTCATGCATCTGAAACGTGGAGGACGTTTGACACCGTTAGCGGCGACGTTAGGAAGCATGTTAAAGATCAAGCCGATCTTGCAGCTAAATGTTTCTACCGGTGGAAAAGTAGATGTGTTGGACAAAGTACGTACAATGTCAAAAGCATTGTCGCGTATGGTGGATGTCGCAAAAGAAGATGGTTTTGATGCGGCAACTTACAAACTTCGCTTATTGGATAGCGAAGGAGGAGATAGCGTAGCGCAGTTACAGCAGTTACTGGAGGAAACTTTTCCAGGCTGTAAGATAGAAAGAAGCACGATCTGTCCAGTTATTGCAGCACATACTGGATTAGGTGTCGTAGCTATCCAGTATCAAAAGAAAGTAGAAGGCGTTGAAGAATAAATTAATAAAGGAGAGATTGCCAATGAAAACAGCAATTGTAACAGATAGTGGAACAGGAGAAACGATTGAACAATTACGGCAAGATGGAATCTATAGCGTTCCTCTGCAAGTAAGCTATGATCATCAAAATTTTAATGATTCACTGGATATTTCGATTGACGAGGTATATGAAAAAATGCGGGAAGGAAAAATGCTAAGCACTTCATTACCTGCATTAGGAAAAATCGAAGAGCTGTTTTCGCAGTTGAAAGAGGATGGGTATGAGCAAATTTTTGCTGTTCCTATTTGCAGCGGATTGTCTGGAACAATTGATGCCATGGCAATGGTTGCCAAACAAACAGGGCTTGCTTTTGAATATGTGGATTGTCATGTAACGGCAGTTGTACAAGGTTATTTGGTTCGTTTGGCAAAACAGTTGATGGAAAAAGGAAAAAGCATTCCAGAGATAAAAGATGTCTGTGCACAAGTTATTCATACGACAGATACGCTGCTGTTGCCAGATGATCTTCAGCATCTCAAGCGCGGGGGCCGTTTGACCCCTTTGGCAGCAACGCTAGGAGGGCTGTTAAAGATCAAACCTGTATTGGCAATCAATGAACAGACCAAAGGAAAGATCGATGTAATCGGTAAAGTACGGACGATGTCTAAGGCCATGGATACGGTGATCGAACGCATGAAACAGGATGGTGTAGACAGCACTTATTCCATTACGGTCGCACATGCAGATGCGCCAGAGCAAGCAGAGGTTTATCGTAAAAAAATCGAAACTGCCTTGGAGGGCGTGCAGGTACAAGTAATCAAACTGGTGAGCGTTGTTGGTGTCCATACCGGCAGAGGATGCCAGGCATTGCAATATTTCAAACCATATATGGAATAGAAAAAAGGAACTATGAAAGTCAGATATAATTACTTCATAGTTCCTTTTTAAATGGTATCTGCTTCTGCTATTGAACGTCTGGAAAAATATGTGACAGCAAAATAACTGATATAAAGTATCAAGATGATGCAAGAGGTTTGTAAAAATGCTGCTGCATAGCCGCTGCGATTCAAATCGTATAGGAAGGATTTGATCGCTTTTAAGAAAATAAGGCTGTCGATACAGGCTAATGCAAAAGGAAAGGAAAAGAAGATCAACGTTTGCCAAAAGAGATCTCTTCTGCGTAAACGAAGAGGCGTACCTAATTTTTCTAACAGTTTTGCATTTTCCAATTCGTTATATCGCGGTGCCAACAGCTTTAAAGCTAAAATAATGAGCGGACTAATAACTAAAATCATACCTAAAAACAAGGAGAGATAAGTAAAGATAACAGAAAAGCCTAGATTATTATCATGGACTTCGTCACGGTTGATGATAAAGTGTTCATTTAATGCCGATGAAGGTGATTGCGCTATCTGCTCTTCGATCATAGAGCTAAACAGATGGGATGATTGACCTGGTTTTAATTCGATATTCCAATACTCCATATATTTTTTTGCATTTTTAGGGATCATGGCATCTTGAACAACTAAATAAGCAGCATCGTGGGGAGCAGTTTCGAACGCATTGCTTAAACGAAGCGATTTCACATTTTTTGGTAAAACATGAAAGGTTTGGTTAAATAAAGTGATATAGGGCTGTCGCTGCTGCAGGCTGTGAATTGCAGAAGCAAAACGTTTATTGCAACTGTATAGCAGAATTTCCCCGGATTTTAATTTGATGTTTTTTAATCCTTGATCTCTGCGCAACTGGTTGTAGCTTGATAAGGGAATGATTTCAATAGGTTCTTTCAATAAAGCAAGTTCCCAAGATACATGCAAGTTATAATCATCAAATAACGAGTATAAAGTTTGATAAGTAAATTCACTTTGATAAGTGTGCAAGATATTTTCTGATTGTATCCAATCACTTGGTATATGCAAGCTCTTAATTTCTTCGTCAAATGCCATGACATGTCCCTCTTTGCCGTTTTCCTTCTCATAAGGCTGGATTAATGAAAAACTGTAGGGAGTCAGATGATCAATTTCACTATTTAAATTATTACTGATACACAAACCGGTAAATAAGGAAGTGATGCCGATCGTAAGCATGCCAATCAAGATACATAATGATTTTATATTACTAGAGATGAGCCGGTGCAGACGCTGAATCGTGAGCATATGCAAGCCCTGATAACAATAATGAGTGCTTTTTTTGATAAGAAGCGGAAAAAAATGATAAAGCGACAGAAGAAAGAAAAGATTGCTGCAGGTGATCAGAAGAAAGCTGATAATAAATGAAATGAATGAGAGATCATATAATAAGAGGATACTTATCAGGAAAGTACAGACAGCAAGTAAAGGAGAGAGACAACATACTTTTTTTTGAGAGAAGGGAATGGTTTTTTCAAACTGAGGATGAAATGAGCGAATCGGGCGATATAGCAAAATGATGATATTGATCAAAGTGGTTAGGAAGAAAATCACAATGAAGACAAATAAAGTGAGCAACAAAGAACTATATGAGAAGACAAAATGATAGGTGACATGAGAAATAAATAGAGAAGCAGTAAAAGTTGTGATCAGTTGCGAAAAAAGCAGACCGGCAACAAGACCTGCAGCTAAAGCCATTGCTGCTACGAAAAAGGTTTCTAGATATAAAACACAGACCCAATGCTTTTGCCGCATGCCAAGTACGTAATAAAGAGCAAATTCTTTGTTTCTGCGCAAGATGAAGGTGCGGTTTGCATAAAAAACCAGGATCATCAGGATACATGCAACGAAAAAGGAAAGAATATGCATGCGTTCATTTAGAATCTGCAATAATTCGATCACGTTAGCAGAAAGTAAAGAGGGATCTGTTAATTGCCATACAGCATCTTGTGCATTGAAACAGTAAAACAGCGTTACAGTTAAAACGAGTGTCAAAAAATACAAAAGGTAATCGTGAAAACTGGCACGGACATTTTTTAATGCAAGCTTAGTGTACAACATCATCGCCTCCCAATAATGTGGTCACATCAATGATACGTTGAAAAAATTCTTTTCTGGAATCATTGCCCCGAATCAATTCATTAAATATTTTTCCGTCTTTTATGAATAAGATACGCTTTGCATAAGAAGCAGAAAAAGGATCATGTGTCACCATCATGATCGTTGTGTGATATTCGTTGTTGATCTGTTCCATCATTTCAAGCAATAACCGGGAATTTTTAGAATCCAGTGCACCAGTAGGCTCATCAGCTAAGATCAAAGAAGGATTTGTGATCAAGGCGCGGGCACAGGCAATTCGTTGTCTTTCGCCGCCTGACATTTGCTGAGGATATTTTTCTAATATGGATGCGATGTTTAATTGCTGGGCAATCGTATGAATGCGAGAATGTATTTGATTTGGCGCAATTTCTTGTATTGTTAAAGCTAAGGCAATATTTTCGTATGCATTCAAAGATGGCAATAAATTAAAATCTTGGAAGATGAAACCAAGCTCTTCACGGCGAAAACGTTCCAATGTCCGTTTATTCATTTGTGTAATATCTTGCTGATGAAGAAAAATGTGGCCGGTGGATACGGAATCAATCGTGGAAATACAATTGAGCAAAGTTGTTTTGCCGCTGCCGCTAGGTCCCATGATACCGATAAATTCACCTTCGTCTACATCAAAACTAATGTTATCCAATGCCTTGGTGATAGAATCACGGCTGCCATAATATTTTTCGATCATGGATACTTTTAAGATTCTGCTCATAAAGAGTAGCCTCCTTTATTCTTTTTATTCAGGTGATGGTGGAAAGAATGCAGCTGTAAGCAGGCCATCGTAATGACAAATGCAAACAGCAAGACATAAGATAAAGGTCCAGCCATCATTTCTGGTAATAACCATACGATGATCTCCAGTATGGCCAAGATCACAATGCAGATCACGCTGCTGTAACGAAATAAATGTCTTTTCATCAAAACACCTTCTTTCTGTCTTTGAATTCATTATAAGAAAGGTGTTTACAATATAACATCGTTTTTACTGCCACTTGGCGAACAATATTGTAAGCTAAAGCTGCTTTTCAAGAAACATTTCGGCTTTTTTTGCATCTTTTTCCTGGAAGACAGAGCGCGTGGTAATTGCATGGCGGGGAAAAATGGAATCCATAGGCAGATCGTCTAGCGAGATCCAGACATCTATTGCGGGATGTTCCTTTAAGTAGTGTTTGATATTTTCGCTTCTTTTACCGACGTAAGGGACGGTATCGATGATATAAGAAGCAAGATCATAGAGTGAAAAAAGCAACTGCAGTTCTTTTAAAGAATAAAATAATCCCCATGAAGAACTGATAACGATCTTTAATTGATATTTGTCGCAGAGTTCTTTTAACAATCGCAATGCGACAGGATCCCAGCAATCATAGGCAAGCCGTAACGCTGTGAATGAAATATGATAAAATTCATCGCTTCCCTTTTCTTTTGCCAGCCGTGACTGCAGATGAGGATCAAAACGGGGAAACTTCTTTTGGGGAATTGGATTGATAACGCCATCAATGTCTAAAAAGAGCACACGTTTCATTTTAACAGTAATAAATTGGATAATGGGAACGTGATGATCATCGTTGTTCCTTCATGCAGACGTGATTCCACATCGATATCCAGATATAATTTATGGCATAAGTTATGGCAAAGATACAATCCAATTCCCGTTGCTTTTTCATTGTGCGGACGATTGTTGCCGGTAAATCCTTTTTGGAAAATACGACGGATATCTTTCGGATCAATTCCGACACCGTTATCGCGAATATATAATTGAATGCTGTTCTCTTTTTTCTTTGTAAAGATGTGGATGATTCCGCTTTGAGCGGGAGTATAGGTCAAAGCATTGGTAACGATTTGATCAATGATGAATTCGATCCATTTTTGATCGGTATAGACCGTAACATCCAGATCGGTCAATTCGATACGGTTTTTTTTATAAATAAAATCACTTGAATGTTTTTTGATAACGTTATGTACGATCAATGAAAGCGATACTTCTTTGATGATGTAATCATTTTCTACATTTGCACTGCGTGCATAAAACAAAGCTTGTTCAACAAAACTTTGTACATGTTCAATTTCTTCGCTGATAGATGAAGAAATATCACTTGGATTGTTATCGGCAATCAGTTTTGCGGCAGCCAGCGGAGTCTTGATCTCGTGTACCCACATTTCAATATAATCGCGGTAATCATTTTCTGCTATTCGATATTGTTTGACATTTTCCTGCATCGACCGCGAACTTTCTCTTAAAATCGCATAAAGCATGCGGCCATCGATAAAACGCGGTTCTGAAATGATGTCGGCAATCAAATACTTTTGATCCAAGGTTTGCATCGTTTCAAATAAGTTTTGATAATACTGCCGTCTGCGAATAAACTCTACTAATATATAACTGACGGGCAGTATCCAATATAAAACTAAGATCATGCAGATGATAGAAACAGATATCTGCAAAGAAATCAGGAATAAAATCAATAAGATACTAATAAAAACTGCAGTCAGCAGGACATACAGTTTGTCTGCCAGAAACTCATAGATCTTCATAGATAATATATCCCATACCGCGTTTTGTTTCGATAAAATCGATCAATCCGATGTATTCCAGTTTTTTCCGCAAACGATTAATATTGACGGTCAGTGTATTGTCATCAACAAAAGCATCACAGTCCCACATGTGTTTCATCAATTTCTCTCGTGAGACAATTGAATTTTTGTTTTGAAATAAGCAATGCATGATCCGTAATTCATTCTTTGTTAAGTCAACATTTTTGTTTCGATATGTGAGCAGACTTTTTGACAGATCCATTGTCACTTCGCCAACTTTCATATGGTTGGAATCTTTTGTCTCATAGACACGCTGCAATACTCGTGCGATGCGTGCTAATAAAATCTGTAAGTTATATGGTTTTGTTACATAATCGTCTGCACCTAAATGCATGCTCTGTAATTCATCTACTTCCGAATTGCGGCTCGTAACGATGATGATAGGAACATTGCTGGTGCGGCGCAGTTCCCGGCAGATAAAATGACCGTCCATAAAAGGCAGGTTAAGATCTAATAAGATCAAATCTGGTTTGCGTGAGCGGATATCTTCCAAAATATGCTCAAAATCGCTGCACCCTTCGCTTTGATAACCATTTTTATTTAAAAAATCGCATAATTCCATACGAATCTTTTCATTGTCCTCTACTACTAAAATACGATACATTAATCTCCCTCTTTCTTTTTTTACCTAACAATATTATATATGAAAAGTAGTGTTCATAAAAGTAACAGTTCTGTCAGATTTGTTGGAAAAGAGAAGGCCTTGGAGTTCTGATTTCTGCACTGTTTTTCATAGAATACAATGGTGAATCCATACTATGGTTGTGTTAAAGTGCAAAGGATGATGAGATAGATGAATGCGGAACAAAAAGCAATGTTGGAACGAGCAAAAATAGAAGCAAGACGAATGGGAAATGATTACGTGGGCAGTGAGCATATCCTCTTGGCGTTGCTGCGCAGCGGGAAAGGAAAACTAGCGAAGGCGTTGGCCATACAAGGTGTTTATTATTTTCAAGTACGTGATGATACGATGATCTTGTTTGGGATGAAAGAACAAAGAGGCGAAGAACTGCGGATCACGGTGACGGTGGAAACAATGTTAGAACAGTGTGAATTGCTGCAAAGTGATGGTGAAAGCTTTGAAGACTGTATGGGGGAAGTACTGCTTCGCCATCCTTCTTGTGTGGCAATGGAACTGCTGCGTCGATATGATATACACATCGATCAGCTATCGAAGGAAAAAGGCGACCGGCAAGGAATCGTATCCTTGGATGAACAAGATGCGCTGTACTGTTTAAATTTTCAGCAGCGGCAGTCCTATGTAGAAAGAGAAGAACAAATTGAATTGCTGGTGGAAATTTTACTGCGGAGAGAAAAACCAAATCCTTTATTGGTGGGAGAAGCCGGCGTTGGGAAAAGTGCATTAGTCGAAGCATTAGCGCAACGAATACAGAATGGTGAAATTTCGGCTTTGCGAGATCACTACATATATGCGTTGGACATTAACACCCTAGTGGCCGGCACACGCTATCGTGGTGATTTTGAAGAAAGAATCAAGAAGATCATTGCATTGTTTCGATCCCATCCAAATGCTATTTTATTCATTGATGAACTGCATCAGATGATTGGCGCAGGCAAATCGGAGGGAAGCATAGACGTGGCTAGTGTGCTGAAACCGTGCCTTGCCCGAAGAGAACTGCGCTGTATCGGTGCAACGACGATAGATGAATATGAACGTTATATTGAAAAAGATCCGGCTTTGCAAAGACGTTTTCAATGTGTCTTGTTGAAAGAGCCGGATCAAAAAGAAACGATGCATATCTTGCAGGCAAGAGCAAAAGATTACAGCCGATTCCATCAAGTGGAAATTGGACAGGATCTTTTGCCGAAGTTAGTACATTTGACAGATTATTATCTTCCGATCGGTCATTTCCCTGACAAAGCATTGGATGTCTTGGATCTCAGTTGTGCTCATGCCAGGGCACATGAAAAAAAACAAGTGGATGAACAGTGTGTGCGAGAGGTCATTACTTCGCTTTCTCATATTCCCTTCAGTGCCAAACAGCGTTTTCAACAAACGATGGAAGTACTGCAGCAGTCAGACATGGGATGGATCTGCGGGCAAATGGAAAGGGCAATCTCGCAATTAGGAGAAGAAAAAGGCCAAGAGGCAATGCTGGGCTGCTGGCAGATCAATGGAGACATCAGACAAAGCAAGCAGGTCCTGCAAGTGATCAGTGAGGAATTCTTTCAACAAAAGACATATCTTTCACTTGACATGCAGGCCTATCCATTTTTATTGGATCCAATTATTCATAAGCTGCATCGCTGTCCCTATACGATTCTTTGTATTGAGCATTTTTCTCAGGCTTTTGATGAAATGCGTTCATTATTGGCTGGTTCATTGGCGCAAGGTGAATTGCAGGATGGAAAACAAAGTGCCTTGTTACGGCATACACTGGTCGTTTTTTTAGAAGAGGAAGGCGAATATTGTAAACAAAACGAAGAACTGATACAAATTTCTTTTCATTTGCAGCGGGCAACACAACAGCTGCTCTCGTAAGCAGCTGTTTGGCAAATGAAAACTACATAGAAGAAAGATAATAGGTTGTTTTTCCAAGCAGCTTGCTTTATGATACAATAGATGTAAATATAAGAAATGGGGGAATTTCATGAACGGATCAAATAAGAAAAACATCGTATTGATCACGGGTATGAGCGGTGCAGGAAAGACAAGTGCAATGAATGTGCTGGAAGACATGGGATATTATTGTATTGATAATTTTCCTGTACAGTTAATTTCTTCTTTAGGACATTTGATTCGCGAGCAATCGGATCATCGTTATGACAATATCGCTTTGGCAACGAATGCAGTTGACTATATGCAGTTTGTCAATTATTTTGAAAATATTGATATGACCGTGAATGTCGTATTTTTGGATGCCAGCAATGAAGAACTGCTGCTGCGTTATCGTTTTACACGCAGACATCATCCGATGCTGCTGTATTCCATGGCAAATACATTGGAAGAAGCGATCGAGGTAGAGCGGGATCTGTTTGATCGATTAAATGAGCGTGCAATCTTGCATATTGATACGACCAAGCTTAGCTTGCAAGAATTGCGAAAGTTGTTATTCTCTCGTCTCTCTTTTAAAGTAAAACCTGAATTTACGATCAGCTTTATGTCATTTGGATTTAAGCATGGTCTGCCGATTGATGCAGATATCGTCAGCGATGTTCGCTTTTTGCCAAATCCATATTATGTAGAAGATCTGAGACAAAAGACGGGAAATGATCAAGAAGTTTATGATTATGTGATGAAATTTGATGAGACAAAAGAGTTTTGCCGCCGCTTCCATGATTATATCGACTATGTGTTGAAGCAGTATGCAAAACAAAAAAGAAGTCATCTCAGTATTGCCGTCGGTTGTACGGGAGGACATCATCGAAGCGTAACGATCGCCAACTGGCTGTATAATGAATATAAAGATCGTTATCAGTGTTTTCTCTCTCATCGAGACTGTGAGGTGTAGGATATGAAAAAAGTTGTGATCATTGGTGGAGGAACTGGCTTGTCTGTGATGCTGAGAGGGATGAAGAGCATCGAAGATGTGCAGTTGTCAGCTGTTGTGACCGTAGCAGATGATGGAGGAAGTACAGGACGTATTCGCGATAGCTATCATATTCCGGCAATGGGAGATATTCGTCATGTCATGTGTGCAATGGCGGAAGAAGAAACCATTTTTTCAGAGTTGATGAATTATCGCTTTGAAGGAGAAGGTGATATTGCCGGGCATAATTTAGGAAATTTGTTATTGCTGGCCTTAGCACAGACCACGGGCAGTTTTATGGAAGCGATTCGCACTTTCTCTCATGTATTAAAGGTAAAAGGAAAGATCATTCCTTCCACATTAGAAGTTGTTACATTGTTTGCCATGATGGAAGATGGTACGATCGTACGTGGGGAAGACAATATACCTAAGTTCCGAAATCATATCGACCGCGTATTTTATCAAAGAGATATCAAAGCGACAAGCGAGTCTCTTCAGGCCATTAAAGAGGCAGATCTCATCATTTATGGAATTGGTTCGTTATATACGAGCATCATGCCGAATTTGATCATTGATGAAATTCGAAACGAGATCATAGCAAATCCATGCCCAAAGGTGTATTTCTGCAATGCTATGAGCCAGCCCGGCGAAACAGATAATTATTCAATCGAAGATCATGTAGACGCGATCCTGCATCATGCATATGCCAATGCCGTTGATATCGTTGTGACGAACAATAATACCTATCCTAAAGAAATATTAGAGAAATATGCAGCAATGGGGAGCAAGCCGGTGGTGTTGAGAGAAAAACGGCATCCGTATTTGGTGCTGCAGAGAGATCTGATGAATATGGATGATGGTCTGATTCGTCATGATTCACAAAAGGTAAAAGCAGTAGTTGAAGAAATATTGCGTATGCCGTAAAGAAAAAGAAATGTGAGGAGTTGCAGTATGTCATTTACCGCAGAAGTCAAAAACCAAATCTGTGCGGCTAGTTGGAAAGAATGTTGCCGAAAGATACAGTTAGCTGCATTGATCCAAATGTGTTCTACTATGAACATCACTTCACAAGGAATGCATATTCGCATCCAGTGTGAACATGCCAACACGGCAAAACATATTTGGAAGTTATTGAAAGAATTCTATCAAGTATCTCCTCAACTATCTGTCCTTCGTAAGATCAAGTTAAAGAAAAACAATATTTATGTCATTCGTGTTGCCGCACAGGCGCTTGCAATATTAAAAGATCTGGGGATCTACACAGATCAGGGCCTGCAAACGCATATTTCTTCCAAGATGCTGCGTAAAGATTGTTGTGCACAGAGTTACCTGGCAGCTGCTTTTTTAGCGTCAGGAAGTGTCAATGCACCGCAGACGACCAATTATCATTTGGAAATCAGCAGCAATGAAGAATCAATGGCAAAGTTTCTATGCCGATTGATGAATCGCTTTTATCTGCCGGCAAAAGTGATCAAGCGGCGTAATCAATATGTGGTGTATTTAAAAGCAAGTGATAAAATTGCAGATTTCTTAAGAATGTGCAAAGCCAATGATGCGTTATTTGAATTTGAGGATAACCGTATTCAACGTGATTTTTTAAATTCTTTGACAAGACTGGATAATTGTGAATTAGCAAATGAAATGAAAAGTATTTCAGCAGCCCGTAAACAGCTAGAGGATATTGAGTGGATCTTGAATTATCGTACGATGGATTCTCTGTCAGAAAAACTGCAGCATGTCATCATGGTTCGACAGGAACATCCAGAAGCGAGCATGAAAGAACTTTGTGATCTTTGTTATGAGCGTTTTGGTGAAGAAATCAGCAAATCAGGCATGAAACATCGTTTGACAAAGATCAGAGAACTGGCAGATCAATTGCGAAATGCATGAGAATTGAATAAAAAAAAGGAAGCAGTGAACAATAGAAACAGGTGATCAAAATGCGATTTGAACTTGTTTTATTAGCAGCACTGCTTCCCTTTTTGCATGAAGAGCCATATGAAGCAAAAGTGAAAAGTTGTGATGCAAACGGGATTACGCTGCTTTCTGAAGGAACGACTTTTCGAAGTACATTATTCAATATTGAATATAATCAGGAGGATGGATGGAAAGATACATGTGCTATTGTGACAAAAGCAGATTCTATTTCTTTCGAGGTGGATGATACGGTCAAGATGGAAGAAGTTCTTCCTGTATATTTATTTGCAGATGGTAAAATGGTGCAGGTGACCTTATTGGAACAAGAAAAAGCAGCGATCGCAATCCATAATCCAAATTATGCATATATAGAAGAAATGGAAATGGCACAATCTGGACAAAGTGTCATGGCAGCGCCGGCATCTGCACTTTCCCAAAGAAAGGCACCAATTCATTCCTATATCGTTTATTTTTTTGTTTTGGTTCTATGGGCATTTTTATTTTATTTTCTTATCTACAGTCATCGGCCTTTCCATATGAAACAGATGATACAGAAAAATGGTAAAAATCAACAGCATGCGGATGGCAAATAAGAAATAGAAATGATATGATAATAAAGAGATTTTTATAAATGATCATGGAGGTAATAAGATGAATCAGTATGATGTGATCATCGTCGGTGCTGGTCCAGCTGGGATGAGTGCAGCTGTTTATGCGGCTCGTGCAGAATTAAACACATTAATGGTTGATTTTGGCGAACCAGGCGGACAAATTAACGGAACCAACGAGATTCAAAATTATATCGGTGTTGGCTCAATCAGCGGCTCAGCTTTGGGCTATCGGATGTTTCAGCATACAAAACAGCTGAAAGTACCATTTCAAAAGAAAAGAGTAGTCAAGATCGAGCCGGATGATCCATATCATAAAGTATATATGGAAGGAGAAGAAACGCCTTATCTGACACGCAGCGTTATTCTGGCAATCGGTACGACACCAAAATCCCTGCATGTAGAAAAAGAAGATGTTTTTTCCAGAAAGGGAATCAGCTGGTGCGCGATCTGTGACGGTGCACAATATGCCGGCAAAGAAGTTGTTGTGATCGGCGGCGGCAGTTCCGGCGTGAAAGAGTCTTTGTTTTTGTCAAACATCGTAACAAAGTTGACTATATTGACCAATTATGATTTGACGGCTGATGAGGTAGCGATCCGCCAATTAAGAAAAAAGGAGAATGTCGAGATTCGTACGTATCAAAAAATCCTTGGTTTTGTTGGCGATGACTGTTTAACTGGTGTGAGAACATTAGATACAAAGAGCAATGAAGAATATGTCGTTCCATGTGCAGGTGTATTTGAGTATATTGGATTAGATCCGCATACAAGTTTTTTACAAAATCTGCAGATTTTAAATCAGCAGGGATATATCCAGGTCAATGCCAGCATGGAAACAGCGATCCCTGGCATCTATGGAGCAGGAGACTGCAATGCCAAAGATCTTAGACAAGTGGTTACTGCTTGCAGCGACGGTGCTATTGCCGCACAGAATGCTTCACATTATTTGCGAAAGAAGGGCGTATGAACAGAGGGGACAAAATGTCCCTTTTTTTGTGTACAACGGTTGAAGAATTTCTGAAATCGATAAAAATAGGATATCATGTGTATAAAAAGTACTATATAATAAAAGAATCAATTCATTGTTGATCGAATACATTGAAAAAGGAGGGAGAAAAGCAGATGCAAAAAGAGAATTCAATGACCATAAAAAGGACGATTGCACTGCTTCTGACCTATTTTATAGGTTATCTTTGGCTGGTTCCGCAAATAGCTGCATTTCTCACATTGTGCATAGATCCGCAGGCACAATATTTCAATGTAGGCGTACTGACCATTCTTTACATTGTCTTGATCTTGCTGTGTGTTGTATTGAGCTGGAATGAGTGGAAACGTTCCTTTCATATGATAAAAAAAGAGCCGGCAAAAGTTTTGATTCGTACGGTGACCGGCGGTGTTCTTGCCATTGTTTTAAATGTTATTTTAAGTTTATTATGCGGAGCATTGAGCGGGCAAAGCGACAGTGCAAATCAAGAAGTCATTCAAGCCAATGTGGTGATCGCACCATACTTTATGTTGTTTTCAATCATGATATTTGCGCCGATGGTAGAGGAGAGCGTATTCCGGGGAGGCGTCTTTGCATGTACCCGGCGCTACTTTGGATTTTGGGCAGCTGCTTTGATCAGTGCATTTGCTTTTGGCTGGATTCATGTGATGGACTCTTTTTTTGCAGGACAATGGCAAGATCTCATTTATTTGATTGTTTATGGCGGGATTGGATTATTTAATGCCTGGTATTATGAACATCACGGCGGAATCATAGCAAGTGCCGGTGTCCATCTTTTCAATAATTTGATTTCTTATATCGCCATGATTTTGTAGCTGCTATTTCAGATGCCGTTTCCGTTGGGTTGCATAATAGAACAGAACACCAAAAATATTAAAAAAAAGAACAACGAAATACCAGAAATGGCGGTTTCCAAATGTGAAAGAAGATTGATTTTCGATGTGATCCAATACCTGTGCAATGATCTTAAAATAATAAGAGATGGCAGTACAGATTAAGAAAACAATAACAAGCAGCACTAGATTTGATGAGAGCATACATTCCTCCAATGATAAAATATATATAAGTAAAATATACTATGCGGAAGACATCTTTACAATATGCAGCAATCTTGAATAAATATTTTTGCAAAGTTGTCCTTGTATTCGGGTGCAAGTTTATTATAATGGTAAATGAACTGAAGGGTGAATGATAAGGGTAATTGATTCCTTGTGTTTTGCAGGCAGCAGCAAGGAAACGATGGACAGGTATAGATTTATGAGGATAGAACAAAAGAATATCAAAAAATACTGTTCTCTTACAAAGCATAGATGCAAGCGGATATTGCATCGCATTATAAGGGAAATCAAAGAATTGAAAAATAAAAAGGCAATGCTAATATTATTTCCTGCTGTTGTGCTGTATTTGGAATTATTGTTGCGGATCATCGGGAAGACAGGCCTCTTTAAGGGCTTTTTGCCAATGCTGCTTTTCACACTGGGAGCTGGATTGATTTTAGATGCGGTTACTTTGCCATTAAAAGCTAAATGGAAACATTGCGTCAATGTACTCTTGCTGTTGCTTATGGGGATTTTCTATATCACAGAGTGCCTGATACGGGAGAGCTTTCAGATGTATATGACCCTATCGGGTATGAAAACAGGAGCTGGAGGCGTGGTCGGCGGTTTTTCTGCAGAACTTTTGCGTGTGATTGTTTCCAGCATCCCGGTCATCTTTTTCTTTTTATTGCCTGTGATCCTTTATTTATGGTATCTAAAAAGAAGCAAACGGGCTGCTCGATTAACTATTTGTCAATCAACGATCGTTTTGTTATGCGGGATTGTTGTCAGCGTAGCGGGAATATTCACCACATATCCTTTGCAGCTGCATGATCTTTATGCACAGCAGTATCATTTTGATAAAGCAACACAGGCATTTGGTTTATTGACTAGTTTTCGGCTTAATTTGCAATATGACCTCTTGGGAAATACAGATAAAGAAGAACTGGTAGCTGCGCAGGAGGAACAAAAAGAAGAACCAAAAGAATATGGACAAAATGTATCTTCTATTGATTTTAAAGAGTTAAGCGAGAATACGGATGATGAGACGCTGCGTTCGATGCATGTTTATGTCAATAGCTTGCGTCCAACTACAAAGAACCGCTATACGGGTTTATTCAAAGGAAAGAACTTGATCTTGATTTGTGCTGAAGCATTTTCTGATGCGGTAATCAATAAAGAGCTGACGCCTACGCTGTATCGTTTAACACATAATGGTATTTATTTTTCAAATTATTATCAGCCGGCATGGGGCGGAAGTACTTCTACAGGAGAGTATTCTTTTTTGACAGGACTAGTGCCGATGGATGGCGTCGAAACCATGTTGGAAACAAAAAGCAATCTAAATTATTATACGCTGGGAACACAGCTGATGAAACAAGGATATTATAGTGCAGCTTTCCATAACGGCAGCTATGATTATTATGATCGAGATCAGACCCATGAAAATTTAGGATACGCAAAATATTTAGGTGTTGGCAACGGCTTGGAGGATATTACGGATGCCTGGCCAAGCGACAGCGTTTTCTTTGACAAGACGATGGATACGTATATCGATCAGCAGCCATTCAGTATTTACTATATGACGCTGAGCGGACATGCTCCTTATGTAAGCAGCGATGCAAAGACAAAAAAATACATGAAAAAGGTCAAAGAAGTATTGGGCGATCAATATAAAGAAACGACATTGAATTATTTCTGTTACCAGATGGAGCTGGAAGAAGCATTGACACTCATGGTAGAAAAATTAGAAAAGGCAGGAATCGCAGATGATACGGTCATCTGTATGACTTCTGATCATTATCCATATGGTTTGGCTCAGTCAAAGACATTTGGAAATGAGGAAGATTATTTAGAAGATCTTTATCAGCAGACGATAGAGAAAGATTGGGATCGGGATCATAATACATGGTTGTTGTGGTCAGGCAGTTTAGAGGATGAAAAGAAAGAATATGCATGTGAGATATCGTCTCCTACTTACAGTTTGGATATTGTCCCAACACTGTTAAATCTGTTTGGAATCGAGTATGATTCAAGATTGCTGGTTGGACGGGATGTTTTTTCGGATGCTGCACCGTTAGTTATCTGGAATGATCGTTCCTGGATCAGCGACAAGGGAAAATATGATTCTGAAACGGGTAAATTTACCCCGAATAAAGGTGTAGAAGTAGATGATGAATATGTAAGCAATATGAAAAAAGTCGTATCCAATAAGATTGTCTTTTCACAAGAGGTATTGAGTACAGATTATTATCGCGTCCTATTTGGCGCAAAAGAAAATGGATAGTGGCAGAAAGAAAATGCTGCAAGAATATCTTTACTTCAGAAAGAAAGTTTGTTATAATCTTAAAACGAGCAGAATCATCTGTTCCTTGCTTCCATAGGGAAGCCGTTAGACCAAGAGGAGGTGTGCAGAATGAAAAAATACGAGATCATGTATATCGTGAACGCATCTTTAGATGATGCAGCGCGTCAGAGCTTAATGGAGCGTTTGCATGCAATCATCACTGACCACGAAGGTAGCATTGACAAAGTGGATGAGTGGGGAGTAAAAGAGTTCGCGTATGAAATCAACCACATGAACAAAGGTTACTATGTGGTGATCAACGTAACTGCCAATAACGAAGGAATCGAGGAATTCCAGCGTATTGCACGTATCAGCAATAATGTCGTTCGTTATATGGTATTAAAAACAGAAGATGAGAAATAAAACAGATAACTAAGGAGGAGAGACGATGATTAACAGAGTTGTATTAGTAGGTCGTCTTACGCGAGATCCCGAGCTTCGCAAGACCGCTTCCAATGCTTCGGTCGTATCTTTTACGGTAGCCTGTGATCGTCGTTATAAAACACAAGGACAGCCGGATGCTGATTTTATCAGCTGTGTTGCCTGGAACAAGGTAGCGGATCTGATGGTCCAATATCTTCATAAAGGGTCTTTGGTAGGCGTGGAAGGACGTATCCAGACGCGCAATTATGACGATGCGAATGGAAGACGTGTCTATGTGACGGAAGTTGTTGCTGATAGTGTGCAGTTCCTGGAACCAAAGGGTGCTGGTAATGCACAGTCCAATTATCAACAGCCGTCTTATCAGCAGCCTAATTACCAACAGCCATCCTATAGTGCTCCAAATGGAGGTTACACGGCAAACAACGGCTATCAACAAAATGAGGTAAATTCGGATTCCTTCTCCAATGATTTTGATGCCGGGGATACTCTTGACATCGCAAGTGACGATTTACCATTCTAAGAAAGGAGATCAATATGGCTTTCAAAAAACAGCGTATGGGTCGCAGAAAAGTCTGCTACTTTACAAAGAATAAGATTGAATATATCGACTACAAAGATGTTGAACTGTTGAAACGTTTCATCAGTGCCAATGGAAAGATCATTCCTAGACGTGTGACTGGAACACGTGCAAAATACCAGCGTATGCTGGCTACTGCAATCAAGCGTGCACGTCAAATGGCATTGCTGCCTTACGTAGCTGAGTAATTAAGTCCCCGCTTCAGGGGACTTTTGTTTTATCAGGGAGGTCAAAAAAATGCGGAAAAGTCAACAATTAAGCGAAGGTGCTTTGATCAGTGCATTGACTATGATATTGGCATTGCTGAATCAATACAGCGGATTTCTGATAGATGCTGCGATTCCTTGGCTGTATGCATTTCCTATGTTGCTGTATGCTGCGCGCAATGGACTTCGATGGGCGTTAATTGCTTTGGGCAGTATCTGTCTGCTTTCATTGGCGTTTCTTCCCTGGACTTCTTTTTTTTATTTGCTGTCCTCTTTGCTGCTTGGTCTTGTTTATGGCAGTTGTGTGCAGCATAAAGTATCCAATGCCTGTCTGTTATTCTTTTCCTTTTTGATTGCTTTTGCTGTTAATATGATCACGATGCTGCTTTTGGCTGGTCTTTTTGGTTACGATCTCACTGCAGATATTGCGCTGATCGATGCTTTCCTTCAAAATAAGATGGCGGCTTGGCTGCCGCAAGCACAAAGCATTTTGTTCTTTTCAATTGTTTTTTTATCCGTATTGCAGTCGCTGATCATTCATGCAGGGGCGCAAATGTTATTAAAAAGGCTGCATATAAAGACGATTCCAATGAAAAATCTGCTGCAGATCCGTGCACCGCGATCACTTGGTATTGCTATCCTATTGATTTGGCTTCTATATTTATTGCAAATTGTGATAGAATTACAAGTAGAAACGCAATGGCTGATCGAATGCTTAGCAATGGGGGCATGGTTGATCGCAGTCATCTATGGGGCAATATGTGCGTTTGCTTATTTAGCATTGCATCAGGTACGAAAGATAACCATGGTCTTCGTCTATCTAGCATTATTTGTCCCTATCGTTAATATAGCTTTTGTATTGCTGGGTGAAGCGGATCTGTTATTTGGTCTTCGGAAAGCAATGATGTGAGGTGTTATCATGGAACGTTTGGAAAACTTTAAGGTTCAGTTATCGATCGTAATGGCGGCCCAAGTGCTTGCAGCCATCATTTTGTTTATGGTAGGACTGCAGCAGACAGCTTTGGTCATTGCAGGTGTCGTGCTCGTCAATATATTGATCATCATTTGGATCATGGCACGCATGGAGAAAGAAAAGAAGACCGTCGATTTAGATATTTCACGTGTGCTGGGAAAAGATGCGAAAGAGGCGCTGGTGTTTGGCAAGATCGGTCTGATCACATATGATGATCAGTATTGTGTTACGTGGGTCAATGATTTTTTAGAAGATCGTTATCCGGATCTGATTGGAAAAAAACTGACTGCATGGATCACGGCAATCAAAGAATTGTTTAATGATGATGGACGCGAAGTAGTAGTTTGTCATTTAAATGACTATGTCTATGAGATCACGCGAAAAGAGGATGCACAGGTCTTATATGTTCGCGATATTACTCAAATGCATAATCTGGAAGAAAAATATCGCAATAATGGAATTGTGGTAGGACTGCTGCAGTTAGACAATTATGCAGAATACCAGCAATACGAAGATGAAACTATTTTATCAAATATCAATACGCGGATCCGTCAGCCGCTGTCTGAATGGGCACGCGAGATGGGAATGTTTACCCGCCGTTTACGCAGCGATCGTATCTTGGTTCTGTTAGATGAACAAATTTTTCAAAAAGTAAAAGAATCCAAGTTTTCGATCCTGAATACGGTTCGTGCAGCAAGTGAGGAGATGGATGTATCTATTACTTTGAGCATGGCCTTTGCCAGAGGAACCAGTGACTATGTTGTGTTGGACGGCATGATCAATGAATTGATCGAGCTGGCGCAAAGCCGCGGCGGAGATCAAGTGGCAGTACGGGAATATGGGCATAGCGTACATTATTACGGCGGTAATTCAGAGTCCAAATCGAATCGTTCCAAAGTACGTGTGCGCGTGATGTCGCAAACGATCCGTGAAGCGATCATCGACAGTCAGCAAGTGTTTATCGTCGGCCATCAAATGATGGATTTTGATTGCATGGGAGCTGCTTTATGTATGTCGCGCATTGCACAGCGCTGTGAGCGAAAAACTTTCATCGTCTCGCAGGATTGCGCAAAAGACAGCCAGCTGGAGGATGCCTTGCGTTTGTATCATGATGAGTTAAATGCTCGTCATGCATTTATCAATGAGGATGCTGCTCTTTCTTATTTACATGAAGATGATCTTGTGATCATGGTCGATCATCACGTGCCGGCACAAAGCACCGGTGCAAGATTGATCGAGAAGGCCAATCGCGTCATTGTCATCGATCATCATCGCCGCAGTGCCGGTTTTGTGGACGGGCCGCTGGTGACTTATCTGGAAAGCGGTGCCAGTTCTTCTTGTGAATTGATGACCGAGATGCTGGCATATCAGCCGAATCGTGTAGAAATCAGTGCGGAAGAAGCGACGATCATGTATCTGGGTATTGTTGTTGATACGAACCGCTTCAAGATGCGTACAGGCTCGCGTACATTTGAAGCAGCTGCTGCATTGAAAAAATTTGGAGCAGATCCGATCACAACAGAAAATATCTTAAGTGAGCGATATGACCAGTTTGAAGAAAAAACACGTATAGCAAAATATGCGAAACTGTATCATGATAAGTTCATGATCGCCGCTGTACTGGAGGATATGTATCCAAGCCGGCCGTTGATGGCGCAAGTAGCTGATCAATTATTAACTATTCGCGGTGTGGAGGCAAGTTTTGTCATTGCAAAAACGTCCAAGGAAAATGATGTCGTTGCGATCAGCAGCCGCAGCCGCGGTAATGTAAATGTACAGGTGATCATGGAGCATATGCAGGGCGGCGGTCATTTTACAGCTGCGGCATTGCAGCGTGAACACAGTGATGTGAAGGAAATCGAACAAGAGTTGATAGCGACTATAGATGCGATAGAGGAGGAACATAAGTGTGAATAAAACTGTAAAAAAAAAGCCGACTTAAAAATAAGTAGTAAAAATATCGAAAAAATTTATAAGTTGATTTGAATAGAAGATATATCAATGCCGGATTGTTTCAAAAAGTTTAATGCTTCTTCAACTGTTAGTGATTGTTTGGTATCGGATCGTGGATTCATGAAGGATTCATAATCCGTTGGTTGAAATACTTCGCCTGTTAGGATCATGTGATAGATACTGACCAACATCATGCGTGCGATCGCAATGATGGCTTTCTTGTGACCACGTCGTTTCTTGATATTGGAATACTTTCTTCCAAAATAAGATGTCTTATCTTTGATGGTCGATAAAGCACATTGGACAAGCAGTGGTTTGAGATATTGTCCAGCTTTGGAGATACGAACTGACTTTTTCTTGCCGGCACTTTCGTTGTTGGCAGGAGAAAGTCCAGCCCAACTGACAAGTTGTTTGTCGGATTCAAACTGAGACATATCGATTCCTATTTCAGAGATGATCAGAATGGCCGATAAGGAACTAATTCCTTTTATTTGTGTGATATGCTGGAAAGATTCGCGTAAAGGATAAGCCCGCTTGACCAATTCTGCTTCACATGAATTGATGAGTTGATCCAAGTACTCCATATGATTCAATGATTTTTCCATCTTGAATCGTTGATCCGCTTCGATGTGATAGCCGTGAAGGGAGTCTAGTATCTTATCTTTGTTCTTACAATTTTTGTGAATGAGTTTTAAGATCTTGTCATCATCAATCACGTTTGGCTTCATGACTTCTTTCATGATATTGGAAGCTGTCTTGCCAAAAGGATCGGAGACAACAGAAGCTAATCCGATATTGGAAACGGTCATACAGTTCTGATAACGATTCCGTTCTGAAGAACGCATGCAGACCAGCTTGTATCGGTAACGGGCGATCTCACGCAGTTCTCGGATTTCTTTTGGAGGGATAAACGAGAATTTGATCAGATCATGTTTGAAGAGATCACAGATCCATTTGGAATCTTTCTTATCAGTTTTTTTGCCTTTGATGGCTTTGACATACTTGGGATGAGTTAAATGGACATTGATCTCACCTTCAAGAATGTTGAAGATAGGGATCCAGTATTTACCGGTAGATTCCATGCAGACATCACAACAGTGATAAGAATTCAGCCAATCCTTTAAACGATATAGGTCCGAGTTTAAAGTGGAAAAAGATTGTTGGAAATATTCTGTGATGTTCGACTGTCTATCGGTGATACCAATAGTAGCGACGACCAGATCTTTGTGAACATCCATGCCACAGCAGTTGAAACGAACGATTTTCATTGCCATATAAAAAAGCTCCTTTCATACAAAAGGAGAGGTGGCATTGACTGTCATCAAAGCGAATCGACAACAGTTGATTGAACAATCATAAGTGTCCAGGCTCAAAGTCCTACTTATTTGTGCTTGATATGATGACGGCAACTTATAAAAATACAGGATATTCAATTGAGTAGAATTCCTACTCACCTCCACGTGCTCTGTAGTATACCACCTCTCTTATAGGGTAACACGAAAATAAAGCATGTGGGATTTATTGATGAAATATTTGTGTCCGCGCGACTTTAGGCGCGGGGAAATGGAGGAAAAAATGAAAGTAATTCTGCTGAGTGACGTAAAGAATGTAGGGAAAAAAGATGAAATAGTAGAGGTAAAAGACGGGTATGCCCGCAACTTTCTATTCAAAAGAAAATTAGCTGTTGCACAGACCGAAACAAGCATGAAAGTATTGGATCAGCAGCAGGAGGCAGAACGATTACATCAGGAACAGTTGGAAAAAGAAGCAGTTGAAATTAAAGAACGTTTAGATAAGATCGTATTGCAATGTCAGATCAAGACAGGAAATAATGGGCGATCTTTCGGCTCGATCTCTACAAAACAGATCGTGCAGCAACTGGCAAATGAACATGCGATTCATATTGACCGCCGTAAGATCCTGGGACATGATTCTATTTCCTCTTTAGGAGACAGTGATCTGAAGGTGGATCTTTATAAAAACAAGGTCATCGGGGTCATTCATGTTCATGTAAGTGCAAAATAGCGATGAGAGGAGGTATATCCAATGGCAAGAGAGCTGCCACATAGTACAGAAGCAGAACAGTCCATTCTGGGTGCCATGCTAGTATACCCTTCTCTTGTTCGCATGGCCATTGATCAGGACCTGCATGCAGAAGAGTTTTATGTAGAAGCACATCAGCGTATTTATCGCTGCATGATGGAATTACAAGACAGCGGACAGAATGTGGATATTACGACCTTGATCACCCGTTTAAATGATACAAATCAACTGGCTATGGTCGGTGGTGCCGATTATGTCATCAAGTTAAGCGACAGTGCCGTTTCCAGTGCGAATGGCATCTTCTATATCGATATCATCAAAGAACGTTACCATTTGCGTCGTTTGATCGAAACGGCAGAGCAAATAGCAGAAGAAGGTTTTGATTCTTCCAGTTCTTTAGATGATGTATTAGATCATGCGGAAAAAGAAATATTAGAAGTTACCCGCAGCAGAAGAGCCAGTGAATTCCAAAGCAGCAAGGAAGTCGTCAATCGGGTCATCAAAGAGCTGGTTGCTTTGCGGGAAAGTGATAATCATATTACCGGTGTGCGTACAGGTTATCAGGATCTGGATCGTATGACCAACGGTTTTCAGCGCGGAGATCTGATCATCTTGGCGGCACGACCTGCAATGGGAAAAACCGCTTTAGCATTGAACCTGGGAATGTATACCGCTTTGCGTAATCCAGGCGCGGTTGCTTTTTTCTCGTTAGAGATGCCGGCAGATTCTTTGATGAAACGTTTATTGAGCGCCAAGAGTCAAGTGGAAGGAAATAAACTGCGTGGCGGAAACATCAGTGATGAAGAGCTGAATCGATTAAATGAAGCCGGAAATGAGCTTGCAGCAGCTAAGATATTTATTGATGATTCTGCGAGCATCAAAGTATCACAGATCTTTTCTAAATGTCGAAAGCTGATGAGTGAATGTGGACTTTCCCTGATCGTGATCGATTATTTGCAGTTGATCAGCGGCAGCGGCCGGGGCAGTGGTGACAACCGCCAGCAGGAAGTCAGCGAGATTTCCCGTAATTTAAAGATTTTGGCAAAAGAGATGAATTGTCCGGTCATTGCCTTGTCACAGTTGTCACGCAGTGTGGAACAGCGAACGGATAAACAGCCTATGTTATCGGATCTACGTGAGTCAGGTGCAATTGAACAGGATGCAGATATCGTCATGTTTTTGTATCGTGAGGACTATTATAAGAAACCAAGCGAGCAGGAAGAGCGAGCAGAAGCTAACGAAGTTGTCGATCTCAATTTGGCAAAACATCGTAACGGCAGCGTAGGACACGTTTCTTTGGTTTTCAATAAATCTATTTCTGCTTTTTATAACCACCTGGAAGAGGGAGGCTATTAAGATGAAAGCAGCATTGTTGGAAAGCGGTTCAAAAGGAAATTGCTGCCTGATCAAGCATAAAGGCACGAAGATCGTGATCGATTGTGGAGGAACCAAACGCTATCTGCAGCAGTGTCTGCAGACACTGCAATGTGATGTAAGCGATGCAGATGCTTTATTGGTCACACATACCCATAAAGATCATGTTGCCCAATTAAATTCATTCCGCCATTTACCGGCCTATGCCTGGGCAGACCTGGGAAGAGAACAACAGCAAGTAGAACCATTTGAGACTTTTTGGATCAAAGATATCCAGGTACAGGTATTGCCGTTAAGCCATGATGCAGAGCATACGATCGGATTTGTATTGGAAGCAGATGGCGAGAAACTGGTCTATATCACAGATACCGGCTATGTGCGCAATGATGTCAAAGAGCGGATCTGCAATGCAGATTACTATGTGTTTGAAAGCAACCATGATGTAGAAATGCTGATGCAGACCAATCGTCCGATTTATATCAAACAGCGGATCATCAATGATTATGGACATTTGAATAATGAAGACAGTGCACAAGTATTGCGGGAAGTGATCGGAGAGCGTACGAAAGAAATTGTATTGGCCCATATTTCGCAAGAAGGAAATACGCGCGCGCAGGCACATCAAACGCTGGAACACGAGCTTTCCCGCCACGGTTTTTTGCGTAATGATCTGCGTTTGTATCCTGCACAGCAGTTTGGCATTCATATTTTCGGCAGTAAAGAAGATTGACCCCTATTGGGAAGAAAGGAAAAAAACATGTATAAATTGATCGAGCATCCATTGATCACGCATAAGTTGACACAGATGCGCAATGTAGAGACAGGAACGAAAGATTTTCGTCAGAATTTAGATGAGGTAGCCGGTTTGATGGCATATGAGATCACGCGGGATCTGCCATTAAAACCAGTTCACATCACAACGCCTGTTGCACCATGTGATACTTATGAATTGGCAAAGCCTATCATTCTGGTCCCGATTTTGCGAGCAGGGCTAGGAATGGTCAATGGTATTTGCAATCTGATACCAACTTTGAAAGTTGCACATATCGGATTATACCGCGATGAAGAAACGTTACAGCCGCATACTTATTTTGAAAAATATCCAAAAAATATTGCGGATGCCACAGTGATCATCGTTGATCCGATGTTGGCAACCGGAGGAAGTGCAATCGCGGCTATCGATATGGTGAAGAAGCAAGGAGCAACCGATATTCGCCTGGCGAATATCGTAGCAGCGCCTGAAGGAGTCAAGGCAGTCGAAAGTGCACATCCAGATGTTATGATTTATTTGGCAGCACTCGATGATCATCTCAATGAGCATGGCTATATCGTGCCTGGACTTGGTGATTGCGGAGATCGCATCTTTGGTACAAAATAATTGAGTTTCTCTATAAAAAGAGAAACTTTTTTCATTTTTAGACAGATGAACCGGATCAAAGGAGCTGATCCGGTTTGATTATTTATAGAAAAGTCGTTTTTCTGTTTTGCGTTGCTTAAGAGTTGTGTTACAATATTTGCGATAATGCCTGATCTGCTGATCAGGCATCGAAGTAAACAACAACATAGCTGAGAATGGAGGGCATAACATGGCAGGTTTTCTAGAACGTATGCTCAGTAGTGATAAACGTATTGTGGCAAAGTTAGAAAAAAAGGCGGAAGAAGTCTTGGCTTTAGATGACAAGATGCGCAGCTTGAGTCAGGAGGAAATGATCGCACAGACAAATGCATTCAAAGAACGTGTGCAAAACGGCGAATCATTGGATGATTTATTGCCGGAAGCATTTGCGGCTGCACGTGAAGCAGCACGTCGTGTATTGGGAGAACATCCATACAAAGTGCAGATCATGGGTGCAATTGCAATGCATCAGGGCGACATTGCGGAGATGAAGACTGGTGAAGGTAAGACGCTGACCGCAACGATGTGTGTGTATCTGAATGCATTAGCACAAAAAGGTGTTCATGTCGTAACGGTCAATGAATATTTGGCAGAACGTGATGCACAATGGATGGGTGAAGTATATCGTTATCTGGGACTGAGCGTCGGCGTCAATAAACGAGAACTGCTACCGGTGAATAAACGAGAAGCATATAATTGCGATATTACCTATACTACAAACTCGGAATTAGGATTTGATTATTTGCGTGACAATATGGTGACCAATGTCAAAGATCGTACACAGCGTCCGTTATGGATGGCGGTCATCGATGAGGTAGACTCTATCTTGATCGATGAGTCGCGTACGCCGCTGATCATTTCCGGCGGAAAGAAAAAAACAGCAAATTTATATATTCAGGCAGATCAATTTGTAAAGCGATTGAGAAAACCGGTTTATGAAGAAGATGCACGAAGCGGAGAGAAAAAGCTTGTAAGCGGCGGATATGAGATCGATGAAAAAACGCGTCAGGTCATGCTGAGCGAAGAAGGCGTCAAAGCGGCAGAACGTTTCTTCCGTGTGGATAACCTTTATGATGTTGCGCATACTCAATTGGTGCATCATATCACACAGGCTCTGCGTGCAAACTACATCATGAAAAATGAAGTGGAATACGTAGTCAGTGAAGATCAGGAAATCGTCATTGTCGACCAGTTTACAGGTCGTTTGATGAAAGGCCGTGAGTATTCAGATGGTCTGCACCAGGCAATCGAGGCAAAAGAAGGTGTACCGATCAAAGAAGAAAGCAGTACGTTAGCAACGATTACGTATCAGAACTTTTTCCGTTTGTATACCAAATTAGCAGGTATGACCGGTACTGCAAAGACAGAAGAAGAGGAATTCTTATCCACATATAATATGCGCGTCATTGAAATTCCAACGAACCGTCCGATTGCCCGTATCGATTATCCGGATGCGATCTTTGCGACCAAGAAGCTAAAATTTGAGGCTTTGGTCAATGAAGTAAAAGAGCTGCATGCAAAAGGACAGCCGGTATTGGTAGGTACGATTGCAGTCGAGACATCCGAACTGATCAGCAAGATGTTGAAAAAAGAACGTATTCCCCATGAAGTATTAAATGCAAAGAACCATGCACGTGAGGCAGAGATCATCGCAAAAGCAGGACAAGTTGGTTCTGTGACGATTGCGACCAATATGGCCGGTCGTGGTACCGACATCAAATTAAGCGAGGAGTCGCGTGCATTAGGCGGATTGGCTGTTTTAGGCAGCGAACGTCATGAATCTAGACGTATCGATAATCAGCTGCGCGGTCGAAGCGGCCGTCAAGGAGATCCTGGATTCTCTCGTTTTTACGTATCTCTGGAAGATTCGCTGATGGTACGTTTTGGCGGGGAAAGACTCAACGGTTTATTCCATCAGTTGGGTGATCAGCAGATCGAATCCAAAATGGTCACAAAATCCATAACACAGGCACAAAAACGTGTCGAAGGCTATAACTTTGATGCTCGTAAACAGTTGCTGGAATACGATGATGTTTTGCGCAAGCAGCGTGAGATCATGTTTGAACAGCGTAACTATACTTTGGAACATGAAGATGTGCACGATATCGTCAAAGGCATGTTCGAACGTGTGATCAGCGATACGATCGCGGCAAATCTGGAAGTCAGTCATCATGAAGACCAGATCAATTATGCCGGTATCTGTGATGGCTTGGGCATGATGGGCATGCGTGAAGAAGATCGAATCAAGGTCGAAGATATTCAAGGAAAAGATCGTGAAAGTCTGGTCAACTATTGCTTTGAACGTGTATACAATAGTTATGAAAAAGAAATCGAGCCTGTGCATGATCAATTCTTGCCGTTTGAAAAAACCGTCGTATTGCGTATCATGGACCGCAACTGGATCGAACATATTGATACGATGAGCAAATTACGAGATGGAATCCATTTACGTTCTTATGCACAGAATAATCCATTGCAGGCATATGTGAGCGAAGGTTACGATCTCTTTGAGGAGATGACACAGCGAATTGCTCGCGAGATCGTTGTCTTCCTATTGCGCATGCGTATCGTAAGAAAGTCGCCGGAACAGATCGAAGCGGAAAAAGCAGCACGTGAAAAGGCGGCACAAAAAGCAAAGAAAAAAGAAAAAGGTGAATAAAAATGGAACTTTATGAAATACGACAGGGGGTGAACACTCATCAAGAACGCCTGCAGGCACTTGGTGAGTCACTTTGACCTAGATCAAAAGCGTTTAAAGATCGAAGAACTAACCGCAAAGACCATGGAAGAAGGCTTTTGGAGCGATCCTGAACAAGCACAAACTACGATTCGTCGACTGAATGCCATCAAGGAAACAGTCGAAAGTTTTGAAAAACTGGAAAATGTTCTTTCTGGCCTGGATGAAACTTGCGATATGTTAAAGGAAGAAATGGATGAGGAACTCTTTGCTTTATGTGAAGAAGAATATGAACAGATGAGCAAAGATTTTGAAACATTTGAGATCAGCATCCTGTTGTCGCATGAATATGATCAATCCAATGCAATTCTGGAACTGCATCCAGGTGCAGGAGGAACCGAATCGTGTGACTGGTGCGGCATGCTGTATCGTATGTACGTGCGTTATGCAGAACACAAAGGATTTAAAGTAACTGAGCTGGATTATCTTCCTGGTGAAGAAGCGGGAATCAAATCGGTAACGTTCTTGGTCGAGGGAGATAAAGCGTATGGGTATTTAAAAGCGGAAAAAGGTGTGCACCGTTTAGTTCGTATTTCTCCTTTTGATTCGGGAGGACGCCGGCATACATCCTTTGCATCTTTGGATGTGATGCCGCAGTTCAATAATGAGATCGAAATCGAAATTCGTCCGGAAGATCTGATCGTAGAGACCAAACGGGCAAGCGGAGCAGGAGGACAGCATATCAATAAGACTGATTCTGCAGTTCGTATGGTACATAAACCGACCGGTCTTGTGGCAACTTGTCAAAACGGCCGTTCGCAGCATGAAAACAGAGAAGAAGCTCTACGTGTATTAAAGAGCCGTCTCTATCAAAAAATGATCGAAGAGCAGGAAGCAAAATTGGCTGCGATCAAAGGTGAACAGCAGGCAAATGAATGGGGTTCACAGATCCGCTCTTATGTCATGCATCCATATTCATTGGTAAAAGATCATCGCAGCGGCTATGAAACAAGCAATGTACAAGGTGTGATGGATGGAGATCTCGATGATTTCATTTTTGCTTATTTAAAAATGCAGATTCAATCAGCAGAATAATTGCTTGGGATGTTTTCATCCCAAGTTTTTTCTATGGTATAATAAATAAATGAATAGGGGTGTTAGGGTGAGTGATAGAATACGACGCATGTTATATGAAGTGATATGTGTACTGATAGGAAATCTGATCGTTTCATTTGGTGTTACTTTTTTTATTTTGCCTTCTAATATCTTGTCCGGAGGAACTGCGGGAATAGCGGTAGCTTTGCAGCCGATTTTTCATATCCCGCCCACCATTGTGATCAATGTGCTGACCATCGGATTGTTTGTACTGGGTTCTCTTTGTTTAGGAAAAGCCTTTTTTTTCAAGACCGTATTGAGTGCAATCGTCTATCCCGTTTTTATTTCATTGCTGAATATCTTTTTTTCAGATCTGACCATCACACATAATCAGCTGCTGGCTTCAATTTATGCTGGTGTATGTACCGGCATCGGGCTTGGCTTGGTTTATCGTGTGGATGGCAGTACAGGGGGAATGGATATTCCACCGCTGGTGATCCATAAATTTACTCGTTTGCCGTTATCCTTATTAGTTATGTGCTTTGACGGGGCCACGGTTCTGCTTGGCGCCGTTGTGTATGGAATTGAAGCAAGCATGATCGGACTAGTCTCAGTATTTGTTTGTGGTCAAGTGATCAATAAAGTATTGATATTTGGCAGTGAAGCAAGCAAGACGTTATTTATCATTTCTCCAAAGTGGAAAGAGATTCGAGATGTGATCAATCATGAACTGGACCGCGGTGCAACCTTGGTTCCGGCAATAGGCGGATATTCCAATGAAGAGCGGATGATGGTCATGACCGTCGTTAAACAGAAGCAATTTAATTCTTTGCAGCGGTTGATCACAAATATTGATCCGCAGGCATTTTTTGTAGTGAATGATGCCAATGAGGTAGCAGGTGCAGGATTTACATTAAGCAAACGATATCGGGACCGAAATATGGAGAAGGAATTCTCCGAATGATAGAGAGGGAAATTATGAAAAGATTTATACAGGAATTTAAAACCTTTGCTTTACGCGGAAATGTCCTTGAAATGGCCATAGGTGTGATCATTGGCGGTGCATTTACTTCGATCGTGAATAGTCTCGTACAGGATGTGTTTACCCCGATCATTGGCGTATTGACGGGCGGAATCGACTTTTCGGCATTGACGATTGGACTAGGAAATGCACAGATCAAAGTGGGAAATTTTATCAATGCGGTGATTTCTTTCTTACTGGTTGCACTTTGTATTTTTTTGTTCATCAAGGCAATCAATCGTTTTGTAAAGAAAACAAAGGAGGAAACACCACCGCCTTTACCTAGCAGAGAGGAGCTCTTATTAGCGGAAATCCGTGATCTGTTAAAGGAAAGGATAAACGGATGATGTATGAGGTGTATAGAAAGCTATACATCTTTTCTTTTTCACTGTTACACCTTCTGGTGGAAAAGTAAAAATTTTCATACAGAATTCAATCGCTTTAAAATAAAACTATGATATAATAAGAACGATTTATGGAATCATAGTCATTTTACAGACGACAGAAAGGAAGGTGTTTCGAGCATGATTCAGTTCTTTCGCAGTCTGCCGAGTCAATTTGCGACCGCTTGGAAAAGCGTTATACGTCATATATCATTGACATTTTCATCCGCTACAGCCGTAACGGTTACACTTTTGATCGTTGGACTATTGGTACTGATTGCCGGAAACATCAACAATTTTACGAAGAATATTGAACAGGATTTTCAGATCCAGGCAACGATTTCTCCTGGTGTTGCAGAAAAAAAAGATCGAGAACAGCTGCAGCAGCAGATTGAGAAGATAGACACAGTAAAATCTTGTCATTTTTCCAGTAAAGATGAGGAACTGCAGAAATTAATCGAAGAAAATGGAGAGATGTTCAGCTATTATGAAGGAGAAGATCGCAATCCATTGTACGATGTATTCATTATAGAAGTGAAAGATCCGCAACAAATTCAATCGATTTGCAATCAGTTGCAAAAAATGGATGGAATCGTAACTGCCAGTTATGGTGGAGAAGGCATAACCGTCATGGTCGATCTATTTGAGGGGTTGCGTCTGGGCGGAGCCGTTTTTGTGCTCTTTTTAGGATTGCTTGCCATCTTATTGATCAAAAATACGATCAAAATGACCATTCAGACACGCCAAGAAGAGATTGCCATCATGCGGAATGTCGGTGCCAGCAACTGGTATATTCGGACACCTTTTGTTATTGAAGGTATGTATATCGGTGTTTTTGGTTCGATTCTTCCTATCGTGTTTATCATCGGCGGTTATTCATTGGTATTTCATGCCTTTGGAGGAGTTTTCTTGTCTTCCATGTTTATCATGTTGGATGTTTGGCCATTTGTTGGATATGTCAGTTTGCTTATTTTATTGATTGGTATAACGGTCGGTATGATCGGTAGTTCGTTAGCAGTAGGAAAATATCTGAGGTGGAAACGATGAAAATAAAAAGAGGAGTAGCAGGAGTATGTGCGGTTTCTTTGATGATATCAACGATAGGCATTCCTATTTCTGTATCAGCATATGATTTCTCCGATGAGGCTGCATGGGTCAATAAATGTTCCGGTGTGCAGGAATCTTCATCAGATAGCGCTGCCTGCAACGAGTTCAAGAAATATTATGAAAAACAGCAGGATGCTTTGCAAAATCAGATTGATTCTTTCAAAGATGATATTGATAATCTGCAAAGCGATCTGCAGGATCTGGAGAATCTGGTTGCACAGCAAAAAAAATTGATTGAAGAGGTCAATGCCCGTATAGAAGAAAAAAACCAGGCAATAGCAGATATTCAGTCAAATATTGCTCGTCTAGAGGAAGAAATTGCATTTAAAGAGGAAGAAATTAAAAAATGGGATGCTCAGATCAAAGAGCGTATGGTGAATGAACAAGCGAGTGTCGGTACGAACATGTATATCGATATGATCATGGGCGCAAAAGATCTGCAGGAAATGATGCGTACGATGGAAGGATTGCAGCGCATCATGGAAAGTGATGAAGAGCAGGTCAATGCATTAAAAGAGGAAAAGGAAGCATTGGATCAGCAGAAAAGCGAACAGAAACGCTTGGAACAAGATGCCCAGGATCAGAAAAAATCGCTGGAAGAAGAAAAACAGCAGGCAGAAGAACTGCGTGAAAGCAGCGAAAAGATGATCACGATGTATCATCAGCAGGAAGCAGCGCTGCAGGAACAGATGCGTAGTGCACAAGTGGATCTTTCAACGATCAGCAGCAATCTGGTCAGCATGGATACGGTCAACAATTATACACCGTCCAGCAGTGATGGGTGGCTGAATCCGATAAGCGGGCCAACTTCTGCAGGTACATGGTATTATCCGGGCGGAGGTGTGCATCTTGGGGTCGATCGTGCAGTTGCGATCGGTACTCCTATTTATGCGCCTGCCGACGGTCTTGTCGTATGGACAGCCAATCCGGTTGGCAGCAACAGCGGTTATTTAGGCAATTGGAGCGGTTATCCGGCCGGTGCTGGAAATAACATTGCCATGCTGGTCAATGTAGGTGGAACGACTTATTTTGTTTCTTTCTCGCATATGTCACAAAATGGCATGGCTGTTTCTGCAGGACAGTCTGTCTCACAGGGTCAGTTGTTAGGTTTGACAGGAAATGCCGGTAACAGCAGCGGTCCGCATTGTCATATTGAAATCATTAATTTAGGAAGCATGTCTGTATCAGATGCGGCAGCACAGTTTGCACGCACTGCCGATTTTGCTTGGGGCTGCGGCTGGAGCTCACCTTCGACCGGTTGTGATTCAAAGGGAAGCACCCCTTGCCGTGAGCGTCCTGAAACATTGATCGGTTAAGGAAGGAGATCGTCATGATTCAATTAGAAAATGTATCAAAATCATATAAGAATGGTGTACATGCGCTCCGCAATGTGAATTTAACGATCGAAGATGGCGAGTTTGTGTATGTCATTGGTCCTACCGGATCAGGAAAGTCCACATTGATCAAATTGCTGGATGGAGAAGAAATTCCGGATGAAGGGACCGTATTGGTCAACGATGTCAATGTAGGAAAGCTGAAACATAGCAAAGTACCGTATTATCGCAGAAATATTGGTGTTGTTTTTCAAGACTTTCGTTTATTGCCTGCACTGACTATTTTTGAGAATATTTCATTTGCTTTGGAAGTAATCGGTATGGATAAACGAGAAATCCGCCGCCGTGTCAGAGAGGTGCTGGAACTGGTTTCGCTCAGTGATAAAGCACGTGCTTTTCCAAATCAATTATCTGGCGGACAGCAGCAGCGTGCTACGATCGGACGTGCGATTGCCAATCATCCAAAAGTATTGATTGCGGATGAGCCGACAGGAAATCTGGATCCGGAAATGTCCAAAGAAATCATGGAATTATTGGAAAAGATCAATGAGGTGGAAAAAACAACGATCGTCATGGTGACACATGACAGTACGCTGGTCAACGATTTCAAGAAACGTACGATTTCTTTGGAAGAAGGTTACGTTGTTGCGGATATGTTGAAAGGCGGTTACCTGAAGTATGAATAAGGTCTTGCGTATGCTGCTGTATCACTTGAAAAAGGCAGGGCAAAGCTTCATTCGTCATATAGCAATGTCACTGTCAGCAGCTACAGCGGTGACAGTCACGTTGACCTTGTTGTCTTTGTTTCTCATTCTGGCGGGCAATGTCTCTTTGTTTGCGGGAAATATTGAGAATGGATTACAGATTCATGTCGTGTTAAACAGTGATATAGACAGTAAACAGGAAATAGAAGATGCCGGAAATGCTTTGAAAAAAGTAGACAATGTGGCAGTCGCTACTTTATCAGATAAAGATGAAGAATTAGAGCTGATGATCAAAGAAAAAGGAGAAGCTTTCGCTATGTATCGCGGTGAAGATAATCCTTTAAGCAATGCATTTTTTGTCACAGTGAAAAATGCAGATCAGATTGAGACAACCTGTGCGGAAATCGCTAAACTTGATTTTGTCAAAGATGCGGTATATGGTGGAACCAGTGTATCTTCCCTGATCAGTTTATTGGATCTGATCCGCAAGGGCGGTTTGATCTTTGTATTGCTGCTGTTTTTGTTGACCGGATATTTGATTTCCAATACGATCAAAACAACGATCTATGCACGAAGTGAAGAGATTGCTATCATGCGCAATGTCGGTGCCAGCAATCATTTCATCAAAGTACCGTTCATGATGGAAGGTGTATTGATCGGTGTTGTAGGTGCTATACTGCCGTGTATATTTACTTATTTTGGGTATGCATGGTTTTATGATATGATCGGCGGGCGTTTATTTACGGAACTGTTTGCGTTACAGCCTATTTGGCCTTTTGTGCTATGGATTTCTCTGTCGTTGTTAGCAGCAGGCATGATCATCGGCATGATCGGCAGCTTCTTATCTACGACCCGTTATTTACATTGGAAACGATAAACAAACAACGATGCCATCCAACTGTATACAGAAGATGACATCGTTTTTTTTGTGAATGGCTGAAAATGTGGTATGATGTCATATGAAATAAATTGAGGTGATTTGATGTCGGAAAAAAGAACCGTGATATATAAGCTGGAACGCCATAAATGGCCGGATGAAATTGCAGCTGAAAAAAGACGGCGCCGTAAGAACCTTGCGATCATCGCCAGTTGTCTTTTTTTCTTTGCAGCTGGTTTTTTTGTCTCGAGAGCAACCGTTGGCGGCGTTCGTTCCAGTGAGAGCAATTTACAAAAAGAGAAGTTTGATACAGTATATGCATTGATGAATGAGAAATGGTATTTCGGGAAAGATATAGATGATCTTTCGACGGTGCTGATGGAGAATGCGATTGCCGCGCTGGCCAATAATGATGTTGATATCCATACGAGCTATATGAGCCTGGAAGATGCTGCCTCTTTTTCCTCTTCGCTGGAAGGAACTTTTGTCGGAGTAGGTCTCTCGTTTTATGAAAATCAGGAAGGAAATTATATCGTGATCGACGTATATGAAAATTCACCTGCACAAAAAGCAGGCGTAGAGCGTGGAGACCGTTTGATTTCTGTTGCAGGAAAAGACTGTACGACTTTAGATCAGGATACGATAAAGAAAACTTTAAGTAAACAAGAAGGAACAGCTATTGATCTGGTTGTTGAAAGAAACGGTAAAGAAATCACAATGAAAGTAACGCCAAGTGTTGTGGATAATTCTGTCATTGCCTATGTAGAAGATGGCTATGGGTATGTGCATCTTTCCTCTTTTGCGGAAAATAGCGCCGCTGATATGGAGAGTGCATTGCAGCGGATCTGGGATGGCGGAGAGAAAAAAATCATCTTGGATCTTCGGGATAATGGCGGCGGCTATTTAAGTGCGGCCATGGATATTGCAAAGTATTTTTTACCAAAAGGAACCGTTGTTTTTCAATCGGAGGATCGTAATGGAACACGTAGTGAATATCGGTTGGAAGACGATTATGAACCATTTGCTTTTGAACAGATCGTCATCTTGATGAATGGAAATACAGCCTCTGCCTCTGAAGCATTGATCAGTGCTTTAGATGACAATTTAGGGAATCGCGTGGTCATGGTCGGTAAAAAGACTTATGGAAAAGGGACCATGCAGACAAGCGTACCATTCAGTGACGGGACTTCTTTGAAATATACGAGTGCGCAGTGGTTTTCCAGCAAAGGGACAACGATCAATGAGGTAGGAATTCAGCCGGATGTTGAAGTAGCGTTGGATCAGGCGCGTACGACGACCATGTTATTGTATAAGAATGATATCCAAGTGAAAGAAGATCGTGTAGCAGACATCGTAAAACCAGTACAAATATATTTGCGTTTTCTGGGATACGATGTAGATCGGGTGGATGAATACTTTTCTGCAAAATCTGCACAGGCTTTGCGGCAATTTGAAAAAGAGCATGGTTTGACTGTTGACGGGGTCATTGACAATGAAACGGCGCAGGCCTTGGCAGATGCAGCTACGATTTATTGGTATGAAAATCAAGAACAGCTCGATACACAGTTAAATAAGGCGGAGGCAATTATTTATGGCAGATAAATTATTTGATTTAGTGTCGAATTATCAACCGCAGGGCGATCAGCCGCAGGCCATAGAAAAATTAGTGAAAGGAATCCAAGAAGGGAAAAAAGAACAGGTCTTGTTGGGGGCGACCGGTACAGGAAAGACCTTTACGATTTCCAATGTGATCGCGCAGGTGAATAAACCTACTCTGGTATTTGCTCATAATAAAACCTTGGCAGGCCAGTTATATTCTGAATTTAAAGAATTTTTTCCGCATAACCGTGTGGAGTATTTCGTTTCAAACTTCGATTATTATCAGCCGGAAGCTTATTTGCCCAATACGGATACGTACATCGATAAGAATGCGACGACGAACATTGAACTGGACATGCTGCGCATGTCAGCCGTTAACTCCATCCTGGAGCGCCGGGATACGATCATCATTGCATCCGTGGCATGCATTTACGGTGCGAGCAATCCGGAACAATATCGCGATATGTTCTTTTCTCTGCATGTAGGAGATATCATTGACCGCAAAAAGATCATGCAGCGTTTAGTGGCACAACAATATACGCGAAATGATATGGAACTGAGCAGAGGTACTTTTCGGGTACGCGGCGATGTTTTGGAAATTGCGCCGGGGCACACCGATGCGTTTTTGCTGCGTGTTGAATTATTCGATGATGAGATCGAGCGCATCTGTGAAGTCGATCCGATCACAGGAAAAGTGCTGAATGCGTATACGGTCTATGTCATTTATCCGGCGAGCGGCTACGCCACTAGTCAGGATATCATCAACCGTGCAGCAGATACGATCGAAGAAGAGCTGGAGGATCGTTTGAAATATTTCGAAGCGGAAGGGAAATTATTAGAAAAGCAGCGTTTGGAACAACGTACCCGTTATGATGTGGAAGCTTTGAGGCAGTTCGGCGTTTGTCCAGGTATCGAAAATTATTCACGTCACATTGACGGGAGAAAGCCGGGCGAACGTCCGTATACGTTGTTTGATTATTTTCCAGATGATTTTTTACTGGTCGTTGATGAAAGCCATGTTTCCCTGCCGCAGATCCGCGGCATGTATAACGGGGATCGTTCACGCAAAGAGACGCTGGTCAATTTTGGCTTCCGCTTGCCGAGTGCACTGGACAATCGTCCGCTGCGGTTTGAAGAATTCGAAAAACTGGTCCATCAGGCAATTTATGTATCTGCAACGCCAGGCGACTATGAGTTAGAAAAAGTACATGGTGAAGTAGTAGAACAGATCATCCGTCCTACAGGACTGCTGGATCCAGTCGTGGAGGTTCGTCCTAGCAAAGGACAGATCGATGATCTGGTAGATGAGATCAGAGAACGAATCGAACGAAATGAACGTACTTTGATCACCACCCTGACCGTGCGTATGGCAGAAGATCTGACTGCTTATTTGAAAAATATGGACTTTAAGGTTGCATGGCTGCACCACGAAGTAACTACTATTGAACGTACCGAAATCATACAAGATCTTCGTAAAGGAAAATATGATGTTTTAGTCGGCATCAACTTGCTGAGAGAAGGGCTGGATATCCCGGAAGTCTCTTTGATTGCAATATTGGATGCTGATAAAGAGGGATTCTTGCGAAGCGAACGTTCGCTGATCCAGATCATTGGGCGCGCAGCACGAAATGCGCAAGGCATGGTCATCTTATATGCGGATACCATTACGCAGTCTATGCGCAATGCGATGGATGAAACCAATCGTCGCCGCGAGATCCAGATGGCGTTTAATGCAGAACATGGCATTACACCAAAAACGATCATCAAACCGATCCATGATGTTGTGCGCAGTAAAGAAACAAAAGAGATGACTGCAGCATATATGAAAAAGAAAAATAAGATGGCAAAGAAAGATAAGACCAAGATGTTGGAAAATTTAGAAAAAGAAATGAAAGAAGCAGCGCGTGTCTTGGATTTTGAACGGGCAGCGCAACTGCGTGATATCTTGATCGAGCTTCGTAATTCATGAGGTGATGAAATGAAGGAACAATGGAAACCGTGGATCGTAAATAGAGAAGCATTTTTAAGAGAATGCTTCTCTTGCCATGCGGGGAAAGAGCAGATGGAAAGGATCATCGAAAGTTCTCCGCTTGATGCAGGAATGGATCATCGATATATTACGGAGATGGCAAATGAAATGATTCACTTTCATATGTTGCGGGCAGGAGTTTCTTCTGTTTCAGCATCACTAGCGAATGGGATCTTGCGTTTTTTGACCATTCCGATAGAATATGTTTCTTTTGTCTATGAAGCGATACTGTTGACACAGAAATTATTGTATTTGTATACGAACATGAAACAGGATGTTTTGTTGAAATATCATCAATTACAAGGTTATTTAGCGATCTTTTTTGGGGCAAGCATCACTTTGAAAGGAAGCAGCGTAGTGATCAGTGAAACAACAAGAGCAGTTTTGTGCTATTTCATCAGCAAACGTCTTGCGCCTTGTATCGCGTTAACGACAGCCGCCGTCAACGCTTCGTTATGCAGTGTGGAAATGCATCAAATGGCAAAGGAATTCATACGAAATATAGAAAAAAGAAGAATGGAACACCAACAATATCTGACGATTGGCTATGAGGAACGCTGTAACATTGATACACCTTTGTTTACGGTGGAATAAGGGGGCATAGGATGAAAACATGGGATGATTTTTTTGCGCAGGAAACCAAACAAGAATACTATCAAAAGCTGATGGATTTTGTACAGAAAGAATATGCAGAAAAAACGATCTATCCGCCGTATGATCAATTATTTTCCTGCTTTGATTATTGTCCGCTGGAAAAGCTGCGCGTCGTTATCCTGGGACAAGATCCTTATATCCATGCTCATCAGGCACACGGGCTGTGTTTTTCTATCAATCGCGGAGAAAAGCTAACGCCCAGTCTGCGAAATATCTATAAGGAACTGAATGAGGATCTAGGAATCACAACACCGCAGCATGGAAATTTGATCGAATGGGCCAAGCAGGGCATTTTGATGATGAATGCGGTCATGAGCGTAGAAGAAGGGAAAAGCGGCAGTCATCGCGGCAAAGGATGGGAAATATTTACAGATCATGCGATCCAATTTGTAAACGATCATGCTTCTCCTTCTGTTTTCGTTCTTTGGGGAAAGTGGGCCCAGCAAAAACGAAAGCTGATCAATGAAGAGAAACATGTGGTGCTGCAGGCAGCACATCCCTCTCCTTTATCTGCCTATCATGGGTTTTTTGGTTCTCGCCCATTTTCTACGATCAATGAGAAATTACAGGAACTTGGCAGAGGCACGATTGATTGGAGGCTTTCAAAATGAGCTACGTTTGTGCAAAAGATGCATTGCGCTCTATCGAATCCAGACGGCGGAATAAAAAAGACCTTCCGGCTTTTCAGTCTTTTTTGAAAGAAGTGTGTCCGAAAGCGTTCACTTTGCCGATCATACATGTGGCAGGTACAAATGGGAAAGGGTCTACGGTGAATTATTTACGTTCACAGCTGCAAGCATTGGGTTATCGCGTAGGAACTTTGACATCACCAGCTTTGTATGTCCATTATGACCGTATCCGGATCAATGATGCATGGATGAAAGAGGATGTGTTCTTGCGCTTGGTCAATCGCTACGACACGCGGTGGCAAGCGCTGGATCTGGCGATGTTTGATATTGATGTCCATTTGGCGATGGAATGGTTCGTTGAGGAACAAGTTGATTTTGTCATATTAGAAACCGGACTGGGAGGCCGATTGGATGCGACCAATATATTTCAGCCCAAGATCTGTGCAATTACCAATATCGGGCATGATCATATGCAATTGCTAGGAAATACGCTGGAAGAGATTGCCAGAGAAAAAGGAGGAATCATCAAACAAGGGGTTCCTCTTGTCACTAGCGAAAAACGCCCGTCTTGTCTGGAAGTGTTCAAGGAAATATGCAGAGAAAAGCATGCGCCGTTTTATGAATGCCATGCTGAAAATGTGCATACAAATAGACAAGGGATGATCTGTTTTGAAAGTGAAGAAGGAGATTTTATCACCCTGTCTACGATGGCAGGCTATCAAGCAGAAAATGCAGCGTTGGCTTATCGAATCATATCGCTTTTATGTCCTGCAGCAAATAAAGCCGTACGTTTACAGGCGATACAGAACAGCAAATGGGCAGGCCGATTTGAAATCGTTTCGAAACAGCCTCTGGTGATCATCGATGGCGCACATAACCGGGAAGGAATCGAGGCATTGTGCACGACCCTGCAAGATCTCTCGATTGATACGATCTTGTTTTCCGTATTAAAAGATAAAGAAGGGGAACGAATGATCGAGTGTTTACGCAAAGTCTGCAATCAATTGATCCTTTGTCCTTTTCAACAGGAACGATTGGCTGATCTTTCTGCATTGGCAAAGAAATATCAGCTGCCGCTGGCACAGGATCTGTCGAGTATTTTACAGCAGCGTATGGCGGTTGATCAGCGTATCGTCATCTGCGGTTCTTTATATTTTGTATCGGAAGCAGTAAAGTTGTTTCAATAAAAAAAGGCCGTCGGCCTTTTTATTTGCTGCGGTGAATACCTTGTCGGTTACGCATCCGTTCACATGCTTTTAATACATAATATAAAACAGCTACGTCGATAGGGAATGCAATGAGGTTTTTGACAATGCGAATACTGAGATAATAAAGAAAAGTATTGCCCATCGTTAAAGACATCCATAGCGGATTCAATACGAAATTAACGACCAAAACAATGCCCAGACGTGCGAAGATACAGCGCTTTAATGTGATCTTTGGCTGTTTATAAAAGAGCAGTCCGTAAAAGAAACCGGTAAACATCGCATTGATCATCCATCCTGGAAACCAGGGGCCATTTGGATATAAAACATAAGAAAGATTGTCGGTGATGATGCCGGCAATGCCGTTGAGCCAAGGGCCAAAGAAAAAGCCGCTTGCTGCTACTGCAACACTGGCAAAAGAAATAGTCAGCACATTGGGAATGAGACGAATGCTGGCATAGGTAGATAAAATGATGTCAAAAGCAGTGAATAGAGCTACACCAACCAGCGCTTGCACGCGTCTGCTCTCTTTTATGCTTTCTTTCCATGTCAGGTAGAGCTGTTTCATAAAAAATACCTCCTTTTCCATATTGCATATGAAAAAAGAGGTTTGTTTTTTTCATAGGCAACAGCGGGATGCGAAACATGTACCGCAAGATAACTTTTCGCCCGGCTGACAACTCCCCGTTCAGCCGATACTTAACGCACATATTTCTACTCTGCTAACAAGAACATTATAGCGACATCTCTCATTGTTTGCAATCCTCATTCTGTTTCTTTTCGATAATGGGCATACAGACAGGCATCATAGATCTTGCCGTCTTTAAAGATTGCTTTTCGTAGAATGCCTTCTAAGACGAATTGATTTTTTTCTAAGACTTTTCTTGAGGCGATGTTTGGAGCATAGACCAAAGCGGATATACGCTGTAAAGGAAGCTGTTTGTAAGCTTCTTTACAGATAAGGTCGACTGCTTTGCTTGTGATGGAGTTGGACCAATATGTTTTATCTAACAAAAAGCCGATTTCTCCTTCTAAACAGCGGACATCCTCTTTTCGCTCGATAGAGATATTTCCTACTATATGGTGATGGACGACAATCGATCGAAAGATGCCTTTTTGTGCTTTTTCCTGTTGCAAGGCATATTGAATCCATTCTGTGGTATTCTGTAATGTGTAGGGATGAGGCAAACGATCAGAGAGATAACGGCGATCGGCTTGATCACAGAGTTGCTGTAGTTTTTCTGCATCTTCCATTTTCCATTTTTGAATATGTACCTGCATGAACATGCCTCCTTTGTAATATCTTCATGATAACATATTTCTTATGTGATAAACTTCACATTGTTGCCCCTTTTCTTTTAGTGAGAGCGCTTGTATAATATATCATGATAGGAAAGAGAGGGTTTACAGACAATGTTTGTAGATGATTTAAGAGACAAGATCAAAGGGAAAGGCGTACGTATCGTCTTTACAGAAGGACCGGATTTCCGTGTACAGGAAGCAGCTGTGCGCTTGTATAAAGAGGGAATCTTGGAACCGGTTTTGTTAGGTGATCTTGATGAAATTGAAAAGACGGCGAAAGAATATGGCCATGATATCGAAGGTATTCCTACGATGTCGCCAAAGGACTTCCCAGATATGGATAAGATGGTTACTCGCATGATCGAGCTGCGTCGTGGTAAGATGGATGAAGAAAGCTGCCGTAAAGCTTTGCTGCAGACAAACTATTTTGGTACGATGTTAGTACAAATGGGATATGCGGACGGTTTGTTGGGAGGCGCAACTTATTCAACAGCAGATACGGTTCGTCCGGCATTGCAGTTGGTAAAAGCAGCACCTGGTAATTCCATTGTATCCAGCTGCTTCGTTTTGGTAAAGGGAGATGAGCAATTGTTCATGGGCGATTGTTCCATCAACATCAATCCAAACGTAGACGAATTAGTTGAAATCACTATGCAGACAGCGAATACAGTAAAACAATTAGGTATTACACCACGTATTGGTCTGCTTTCATATTCTACATTAGGTTCTGCAAAAGGAGAAAGCGTATCAAAAGTTCGCGAAGCAGCTATCCGTTTGCAACGTATGCCGTTAGATTATAAAGTAGAAGGAGAAATGCAGTTTGACTGCTGTGTTGCCCCTGAGGTTGCTGCTTTGAAAGCGCCGAATTCAGAAATTGCAGGAACGATGAATACATTTATCTTCCCGAACATCGATGCTGGTAACATCGGTTACAAGATTGCTGCTCGTTTAGGTGGCTGGGAAGCGATTGGCCCAATCCTGCAGGGACTGAACGCACCGATCAATGACTTGTCACGCGGCTGCAATGCAGAAGAAGTTTATAAGATGTCAATCGTAACTGCAGCACAGAAGTTCATGGAGATTTAATTTATGAAAGATGGTTGGTCCAATGGTCAGCCATCTTTTTTTCATTCAGTGAACAGATGAACGTGACGTAAATGACAGATTGAATGAAAAAGTCTATGGTATAATAAAAACAATAAGGTGGTGCTGCAAATTGGAGAAAACATTGCGACAACATACAGATTTGCATCATGGTCTTAGTGAAGCAGAAGTAAAGCAGCGCAGGGATCTTGGTGATTATAATGTCCAATTGGAACGTACGACAAAAAGCTATCAGGCAATCGTGCGTGATAATTTGTTTACATTGTTTAACTTTATCAATATTGTGCTGGCAGCACTTGTTTTCATTACGGGCAATTATCGAAATATGCTCTTTTTAGGTGTGGTCATTTCCAATTTATGTATCGGGATCATTCAAGAAATACGTTCAAAAAAAGTCTTAGATGACCTTTCGCTGTTAACGAAGAATCATGCAAAAGTATTGCGTGACGGAAAACAAAAACAAGTGACTTTAGAAGAAATTGTCTTAGACGATATCTTGATCTTAGAAAACGGCGATCAGATTCCATGTGATGCGATCATGGTTCATGGAAGAGTGGAATGCAACGAATCATTGGTTACAGGAGAAGCAGAGATCATTCAGAAAGATACGGATGATTTCTTGTATTCCGGCAGTTTTGTGGTGAGCGGAAAATGTTATGCACAAGTATGTGCAGTAGGAAAAGAAACATATGTACATACGATCTTGGGACATGCAAAACAAGTGAGGCGCCATCCTTCGCAGCTGCGAGATGCAATCAATTTTATCATTAAAAGTGCAAGCATCACCATCATACCAATGGGAATCTTATTATTTTTGAAACAGCTGTTCCTGACACATGCATCGTTAGAGGATGCGATTTCCGGCACGGTAGCCGGCATGGTAGGAATGATCCCGGAAGGGCTGGTATTATTGACTAGCGTTGCTTTGGCGGTTGGCACGATCCAACTGGCTCGTAAACAAACCTTGGTTCAAGAACTATATTGTATTGAGACGCTGGCACGGGTGGATACGATCTGTTTTGATAAGACAGGTACATTGACTCAGGGAAAAATGAAGGTAGAAACGATCATTCCGTATGCGGAAATGGATATCAAAGAAATCATCGGTCATTTCTTTTCGGACTTGGAAGATAATAATGCTACTGCACAGGCACTGCGTCAGTATGCAGGTGACAGGCAAGGCTGGAAATACCTGGATAAAATGCCGTTTTCCAGTACGCGCAAGGCAAGTGCGGTTACTTATCAGCAGCAAGGTACTTATTTGTTGGGCGCCTATCATTTTTTATTTTCGAAGGTCGATCCCGCTGTTCAACAGCAGATCGAGACCTATGCCAAAACTGGAAAACGAGTGGTTGTGTTGGCACACAGCAGACACAAGCTGCAGGATGATCTGCTGCGGATGGATCCGACATTGCTGGCAGTGATCGTATTGAGCGATCCTCTGCGCCCGGAAGCGCCAAAGACCTTAGAGTATTTTTATGAACAAGGAGTGGATGTCAAGATCATCAGCGGCGATGATGTGCAAACAGTGAAGGAGATTGCACAGCGCAGTCATGTTCGCAATGGGGAAGCTTGTATAGATGCCTCAACATTAAGTGACGAAGAATTGGCAGAAGCAATGAAAACATATACAGTATTCGGAAGGGTCACTCCCATGCAGAAAAAAAATATGATCCTGGCACTGAAAAAGCAGGGACATATTACAGCGATGAGCGGAGATGGTGTCAACGATGTAATGGCATTGAAAGAAGCAGACTGTTCAATTGCAATGGCGCAGGGCAGCGAAGCAGCAAAAAACATCGCAAATCTCGTATTATTAGATTCAGATTTCTCACATTTGCCACAGATCGTAAATGAAGGAAGACGCGTGATCAATAACATTCAACGCACAGCTTCATTGTTTTTGGTCAAAACAACTTTCTCTGTTTTGTTGAGTTTATTCACTCTGTTCTTTATTCCTGTCTATCCTTTTGAACCCATTCAGCTAACTTTGATTTCAACGGTTGCGATCGGAATTCCATCCTTTTTCCTGGCATTGGAACCAAATCATGATAAAGTAGCAGGCAACTTTTTGGTCAATGTCTTTCGCAATGCTTTACCGGGAGCACTTTGTGTCGTATTCAGTGTTTTTTACGTATATGGTCTGACTGCGATCGAAGCAATGAACCATGAACAAATTTCGACGATGTGCGTATTGCTGGCGGGCTGCAGCGGATTAGCGGTGCTCTTTCATGTGTGTTATCCATTTAATCGAAATCGAATACTTGTGTTTGGCAGCATGGGAATTTTATTTGTCATCTGTGTTTTTGTTCCATTTTCAAAATCCTGGTTTTTATTGTTTGAACTTTCTATGCAGCAATGGATCTATGTTGGTATCGGCATCTTATGTATACCATTGGTACAAAAAACGCTCTATGCTTTATGTGACCGCTTGTTTTTTGATCATTATTTATATGACAATTTGATGGATTGACTTCTGTAATCGTTCACAGAAGTCTTTTTTTTGCGAATCGAGTGCGAAATAAAAAAAGCTGTTATATAATATACAGGAAACGAAGAAATTGGATGTATGACTTTCGTCATAATGAGGAAAGCTAGAATGAGGTGGTTGAATGAATAAGGATTGGATCGTGATCAAAGGTGCTCGTGAAAATAATTTGAAGAACATCGATGTCAATGTACCAAGAGATCGATTTGTGATTATGACAGGCGTTTCTGGTTCAGGAAAGACATCATTGGCATTTGACACGATTTATGCAGAAGGACAGCGCCGCTATGTTGAATCGTTGAGTGCGTATGCCCGTCAATTTTTAGGAAATAGCGAGAAACCGGAGGTAGACAGCATCGAAGGCCTTTCTCCGGCAATCTCTATTGATCAAAAAACAACAAGCAATAATCCGCGTTCAACAGTGGGAACTGTAACAGAAATCTATGATTATTTACGTTTGTTATATGCTCGTGTTGGTGTGCCTTACTGTCCGACCCATCATGAACCGATCACATCACAGACGATCAAACAGATGGTCGATCGCATCATGGAATTGCCGGATCGTACAAGACTGGTCATTTTGGCACCAATCGTAAAAGGAAAAAAAGGAACGCATAAAGATCTGCTTGCAAAATTAACGAGAGAGGGCTATGTGCGTGTTCGAATTGATGGCGAAGTACGCATTTTAGAAGAAGTGGAAGCACTGGAAAAAAATAAGAAACACAATATCGATGTGGTTGTCGATCGGATCGTAAAGAGCGATGACCGCTCTCGCCTGCATGATTCTTTAGAGAGTGCATTGAAATTAAGCGATGGATTAGCGGTTGTTGCTTACGGAGATGATGAGATCTTGTTCTCCAGCAATTATGCATGCAAGTATTGTGGTTTTTCGATTCCTAAACTGGAACCGAAATTGTTTTCGTTCAATGCCCCTTTCGGTGCATGTCCGGAGTGCAAAGGGTTAGGAATCACGCAGAAAGTAGATATTGATTATCTCATCCCGGATCGCAGTAAAAGCATTGCACAAGGCGGTATCGTGTATTACAAAAATATTGTCGGCAGCGAAAATTTAGAATGGCAGCGCTTTTCGGCTTTGTTGGATCATTATCATATTTCTGTAGATACGCCGATCGAACAAATAGGCAAACACGAAATGGATATGCTGCTGTATGGGGCGGATGAACCAATTGCCTATACATTGTATTCCAGAAGCGGCAATGTTACAAAGAAAACCGAATATATCGAAGGTGTCGTTACGTTGATCGAACGCCGCTATATGGAAACAAGCAGTTCGATGTCCAGAGAATGGCTGGGTACTTTTATGGCAGAGATGCCATGTCCGACTTGCGGCGGAAAACGATTGAATCCGCAGGCATTAAGCGTGTATGTGGGCGGAAAGAATATTTATGAATGGACGACGATGAGCGTTCGGGATGCGGCAATATTTATGGAGCAGCTGCAATTGAGCAAGCAGCAGGAAGAAATTGCCCGTTTGATCGTAAAAGAAATCAAGGACCGTTTAGGTTTCTTGAATAATGTAGGATTGGGCTATTTGACATTGGATCGTATTGCAGGTTCTCTCTCCGGAGGAGAAGCACAACGCATTCGCCTGGCTACGCAAATCGGCAGTCATCTGAGCGGTGTGCTGTACGTATTGGATGAACCAAGCATCGGGCTGCATCAGCGCGATAATGACCGTTTGATTTCCACATTAAAAGATATGCGTGATCTTGGAAATTCGCTGATCGTTGTTGAACATGATGAAGATACCATGCGGGCATCTGATTACATCATCGATATCGGACCTGGTGCAGGGATCCATGGTGGTGAAGTGGTTGCGGCCGGTACGCCGCAAGAGGTCATGGCAAATGAGAATTCGATCACAGGTGCTTATTTAAGTGGCCGGATGAAAATCGAAGTGCCTAAAAAAAGACGCAAAGGCAACGGCCGTAAATTGCGGGTAGTGAAGGCAGCATGCAATAACTTAAAGAATGTAACAGTAGATTTTCCTTTGGGTACCTTCATTTGCGTCAGCGGTGTCAGCGGTTCCGGGAAATCTTCTTTGGTCAATGAGATCTTGACAAAAGGGGTACAGCACGCGTTGGGCCGTGTACGCATCAAACCTGGAAAACATAAAGAAATTAAAGGAATTGAATATATCGACAAGATCATTGATATCGATCAGGATCCAATTGGACGGACGCCTCGATCAAATCCTGCAACCTACACCGGTGTCTTTGATGATATTCGCGAACTATATGCACAGACGCCTGAGGCCAGGATGCGCGGCTATGACCGCGGCCGTTTCTCTTTCAATGTAAAAGGCGGACGCTGTGAAGCCTGCCAGGGGGATGGCATCTTGCGGATTTCGATGCATTTTCTGCCGGATGTCTATGTACCTTGTGAAGAATGCGGCGGAAAACGATACAATGAAGAAACCTTGCAAGTCACTTACAAAGGAAAAAATATTTATGATGTCCTGGAGATGAGCGTAGAAGAAGCCATTGATTTTTTCGCCAGTGTTCCCAAGATCAAACATAAATTACAGACGTTAAAAGATGTGGGACTTGGGTATGTGAAATTAGGACAAAGTGCGACGACATTGTCTGGTGGAGAAGCACAGCGTGTCAAATTGGCAAGCGAACTGCAAAGAAAAGCAACAGGCAAGACATTGTTCGTGTTGGATGAGCCGACTACTGGTCTGCATACGCACGATGTCAAAAAGCTGCTGGAAGTATTGCAGCGTATTGTGGACAATGGGGATACGGTCATTGTCATTGAGCATAATCTGGATGTGATCAAGAGTGCAGACTATATTATTGACCTTGGACCGGAAGGCGGCGATGAAGGCGGTACGATCGTAGCCTGCGGTACACCAGAACAGATTGCAAAAAATGAACAGAGCTATACTGGAAAATATCTGAAACGATTATTGGAGGCTTAATATGGAAGGAAAACATGTAAGTGTAAAAGACTTTGCCAATTATTTTCAATTTGAACAGCTGACTGGCGATGAAGAGTCTTTAAACAGAGTCATCGAATTGACAGATACCAACCGCCCCGGTTTGGAATTGGCGGGTTACTTTAATTACTCGCAGGCAAAGCGATTAGTTATCCTGGGAGATAAAGAAATTGCATATATCGATACGATGAGTGAAGAAACGCAGAAACGTTCTTTTGATTTCTTGACGGGTGAAGAAACGCCGGCCATAGTGATCACCAGGGGACATGAATGCCCGCAGATCTTGCGGGAATGCGCAATAAAGAAAAATTTTCCAGTCTTTCGCTGCGGCGAAAAAACAAATCATACGATCGTCAATATCATTTCCTGGCTAGATGAAAAGCTGGCACGTTCCGTTTCTGTTCATGGCGAGCTGCTGATGATCTATGGGGTCGGCGTGCTGATTTGCGGAGAAAGCGGAATGGGAAAAAGCGAGATTGCTTTGGAATTGATCCGCCGCGGACATCAATTGATTGCGGATGATCGTGTAGATTGTTCCCGTATTCATAACCGCATCGTGGGAAGACCGCCGCAGTTGTTAGAAGGCATGCTGGAGCTGCGCGGTGTTGGTGTCATCAATATTTCAAGAATGTATGGAGTGGGTGCTGTCGGAAGAAAATCAAATGTTGATTTTCAGATCACATTGGAACATTTTGATCCGCAAGCCAATTATGACAGGGTAGGAATCGAAGAAAAGAAATCGGTGAACATCCTGGATGTGGAAATTCCTAAAATTACGATTCCAGTCAGGGAAGGACGTTCCATGGGCGTCATCATTGAAAGTGCTGTTACCAATTATCTGTTAGCAAAAAACGGATTGGATTCTGCAAAAGAGTTCGAACAGCGTGTCTTAGAATTTATTGAGAAAAACAAGGAGGAAGTGGATGGAACTGTTTCCAACTAGCCGCATCATCTTATCAATCGGCGGTTTGCATATCACTTGGTATGCAGCATTGATTTTGACGGGTGCGCTTATTGCATATGCCCTTAGTGAACGCATGATGCGAAAACAAGGTTATAAAGAAAATGTTCTGGAAGATTTTTTCGTACCGATGCTGGTAATCGCCATTATTGGAGCCAGGATCTATTATGTCATCTTCGAATGGAATACATTGTATGCATATGATCCAATCCGAATTTTCTATATATGGGAAGGTGGCTTAGCGATCCATGGGGGATTGATCGCAGGCATTGCTTATGGAATCTGGTATTTTCGCCGGCGCAAGATCAACGGCTTGCGTGTGATGGATGCGATATTTCCCAATGTGCTGATAGCGCAAGCATTAGGACGCTGGGGAAATTTTATTAACCAGGAAGCATTTGGAGGTATCGTAGAACCTTCGTATTATAACGGATGGCCTTCTTTTATCAAAGAACGCATGCTGATAGATGGAGCCTATCGCCAGCCTACGTTCTTATATGAAAGCATAGCGAATCTGATCGGCTTTTTCTTGATTGTTTTCGTCTTTAGACGTTATGGAAGAAGAAAAAGGGGCGATCTAGCCTGGGCCTATTTTGCTTGGTACGGCGTTGTTCGTTTTATCATTGAATCAATGCGCAGCGATGCATTGATGGCAGGCGGTCTGCGTGTTGCACAGCTGGTTTCTTTACTCTTTGTTTTGATCGGTATTGGCGGGATCCTGGGATTCTGGGATCGCTTGCTGAAACGCTGTTGGCCATTTCGCAAAGAGAAACCGATCGTCATCTTTGATCTGGATGGTACATTGATTGATTCACGTCCTTTGGTAGATGCTTCTTTTGAACATGCTATGCATGAATTATTACCAGAACACAGCGTTACGCAAGAAGAAAAAGATGCTTTCTTCGGTCCGCCGCTGCAAGTCAGCTTTCGCCGTTATTTTCAAGAGGAAACAATGGTGGAGAAGGCTGTTCAAGTCTATCGCGAATACAATGTTGCACATCATGATGAATATGTCCGCCCTTTTGAAGGCGCAAAAGAGACACTGTCTGCACTTCATGAAATGGGATATCCGTTGGCAGTGGTTTCAAATAAGATGAAAGATGTCGTCATGATGGGATTGCATCATACACAGTTAGAGACATATTTCGATGCCGTTTTGGGAGGCGATGAATTGCAGAAACCAAAGCCGGACCCAAGCGGTTTGATCCAGGCATGTCAACAGCTTGGACGCGGTCGTGATGATGTTATCTATGTCGGAGATTCCATCATCGATATCCAGGCCGCAAAAGAAATGGATGCATACAGTGTGGCTGTTGCACATGATCGAACAAGAGAAGAACAATTAAGGCAAGCGAAACCTTGTCGCTTGATTCATGATTTACAGGAATTGATTTCCGTAGTGAAGGAGGAACACGAATGGAACGATATTACGATCTTATAATTATTGGTGCAGGACCAGGCGGCATGACAGCTGCGATCTACGGCAGCCGTGCCGGACTATCCACATTGATTCTAGAAATGGGTGCCCCAGGCGGGAAGCTGATCAAGACAAATGAGATCAGCAACTGGCCGGGTATTCAAAAAATCAACGGTGCAGAGCTGGCATCACAGATGTTTGACCATGCGACCAGTTTTGGTGCTGAATATGCATATGGCGAAGTAACCGATATACAAGTGGATGGTGACAAGAAGAAAGTAATCTGCAGTGATGGCAGCGTATATGCTTGCCAGGCAGTCATTGTTGCCAGCGGAACAGTGGAACGCATGCTGCATATTGCCGGTGAAGCAGAAAATGTGGGACGAGGTGTTTCTTACTGTGCAGTATGCGACGGCGCATTTTTCAAAGATAAAGAAGTATGCGTGATCGGCGGCGGAAACTCCGCATTGGAGGAAGCCCTTTACTTGACGCAGTTCGCAAAAAAAGTGACTATCGTGATCCGCAGGGATGTCTTCCGCGGCGAGGAACATATTCAGAAACAAGTAGAAGAAAATCCACGCATCGTGATCATCAAAAAGCATATACCTGTTGCGATACTGGATGATGGCAGCAAAGTAAACGGCATCGTGCTGCAAGATGTAGATACCAAAGAAGAACAGACATTGGAAGTCGCAGGAGTCTTCCCTTATGTCGGTGCAGATCCGGCAGTTTCTTTCCTGAAAGAATTGGATGTCTGTGATGCACGTGGTTACATGTTGGTAGATGAAAATAATGAAACTAAGGTCAAAGGGATCTATGGAGTAGGAGATGTTGTTGCGAAACCATTGCGGCAGGTCGTAACAGCAGCAAGCGACGGTGCCAATGCCGCACAACACGCTTTTCATCAGATCAAAGGGATCTGATGGAAGAAAGAACAGTTTGGATGGAAAACAAACTGTTTTTCTTTTAAAGGAAGATGGAATCAGCATCATGACAGATGGAAAGGCACATGCTATAATAAAAAATGTATAATACAGAGGTGATTGAAAATGCGATTCCTCGATCGTATATTTGGAAAAAAACAAAGTCAATATCAACAGCCGCTGATCGTTTATGGATTATGTGGTCCGATCGGTGTCGGTGCACATAAAAGCGGAGAGGCGTTTTATTGGACAGCCAGCGTGATCTTAAGTGCATGGCACGAAGAAAATAGTGAGGAAGTACATGTTGAAAAGATCCGATTGGAAAAAGAAAGCGATGAAGATGGCGTACATGCTTTGCAGCAGCAACTAAAAGCGAACACGATCTTTCATGCAAAAGTACGTCCATGCGAAGCAGGGCTGGAATTGCTGGAATTATTGGATCTGGATTGTGAAGATGCGTTATTGCAGCAATATGTACCCAAAGAATTGCCGCAGAAAAAAACGGTGAAAAATGAAGGAACATTAACATTTGGAAAAGAAGAGATCCTTCTCAAACAAACGGGTGAAGAAGCTATGCATCTGTTTTATAAATTAAAAAAGAGACAGGCCGGCTGGCGCAACGATGCAATTAAATGCATTGGGGATACTTTTGTATCGGAATATAATGAAAGTCAGGAGAAAGAAAATAAACTTACTAGAAAAGAGTTGGGTGAAATCATTCAGTTACAGACAATCACTTTAAGCGAGGATGGAAAAGATGCATTTGTGTTTCATTTTCAAATGAAACGTAATGGGAAAGCATACCATTTTCATGTCAAAGGAACGATATCCAATGGCTTTAGTGATTGTCAATGGGAATGTGAAAATGAATAAGGAGGTGCACGAATGAAAGCTTTGATCACAGGTGCCAGCAGCGGGATCGGAAAAGAAATAGCACGGCAATTATCAGATATGGGAATCGATGTGATCCTGGTTGCCAGACGAATGACACGTTTACAGGAACTGAAAGAAGAATTGGACGGGAATGTGCAGATCATTTCAATGGATCTCAAAGATGAAAACAGCTGTCGTTTGTTATATGAACGCTTAAAAGCAGAAGAAATTGATATTTTGGTCAATAATGCAGGTTTCGGTGCATATGGCTCCTTTGATGAAGTGGATCTTGATACCGATTTAGATATGATCAATGTAAATATCAAAGCAGTGCACATCTTAACCAAATTGTTTCTAAAAGATTTTATTGCCAGAGATTATGGTTATATCTTGAATGTTGCCAGCTTAGCTGGTTATCTGCCAGGTCCATTGATGTCAACTTATTATGCCAGCAAAGCCTATGTGCTTCGTTTGAGCGAAGCCATTTATGGCGAACTGAAACACAAACACAGCAACGTACATATCAGCGTGTTATGTCCGGGACCTGTACGTACGGAGTTTAACCGGGTTGCGAATGTGCGCTTTGCCTTTAAAGGAATGAAACCGCAAAATGTTGCGTATCAGGCAATTTCCGGCATGTTTCGTGAACAGCGCGTGATCGTGCCCGGATTTTGGATGAAGTGCGGGCGGATGCTGATTCGTTTTGCCCCAACACGTCTTCAATTAAAAGCTTCTTATTTTATTCAGCGACAAAAACAACAGTAGAGCATGCAGGGAATGGAATCTTCCCTGTTTTCTTATGAAATCGCAAAAAAAGAAAATAAGAATTGAGTTACTTGTGTTACAATAGCAATGATATAAAGGAGAGGATGAACTTCCTATGCGACAGAAAGATTATTTTGAGGCATACATCGATGGGTATGACAAAGTAGTTGTTTATATGTCAAAACAGAGCTATGAGGGAAAGAGTTCCCGCTTCTTTCTTAAAGATAGCAAAGATCAGATCATTGAATTAAAGATCCGTTCCATTGAAGACACACAGAATAATTATCGAAAATATGTTCTGGAGATCGAAGATGAGTTGACGATCGGGGAAGAATATTATGTCTATCATGAACATGCGAGAAAAACGATTGCGGAATATTCCTACATCGTAAAAAGTGATCGTTTTGATGAAGAATTTTATTATGATGGAAATGATCTTGGGACAATGTACAGCCGTCGGCATACGTCTTTTGCATTATGGGCACCAACTGCATTTCGCATTGTATTGGAATTGAAAAGAAACAATGGCATCTGTGAAGCTTTTGAGCTGAAACGCGGAGAGAAAGGTGTATGGCGTACAGTCGTTCCTGGTGATTTAGAAGGCGTAGCATATACCTATCATGTCCGTGTAAATGGAAAATGGCGAGAGACCATTGATCCTTATGCAATCTGCGGCGGTGCCAACAGCATGGTCAGTGCCATTTGCGATCAAGAAAGCCTGCGCTTTCAAACCTATCCTCTTCCCAAAATGAAAAGTGCCTGCGATGCAATCATCTATGAAACAAGTGTCCGTGATTTTACGATTCAATCAGGAATCGGTGTACATTATCCAGGTACGTTTCGCGGTTTTGTAGAAGAAAATCCAGTGACAGAAGCAATGCAAACGGGCTTTTCTTATTTGCGTTCGCTAGGGGTCACGCATGTTCAATTGATGCCGGTTTTTGATTTTGGTTCTGTAGATGAAGTGTATCCGCAATTATTCTATAACTGGGGCTATGATCCGGTACATTATCGCTGCTTAGAGGGTATTTACAGTACGAACGTTTTATCCTATTCTGCCCGCATGCGTGAATTTGGTTCGTTAATAGAGCAGTGTCATAAGCACGGTTTACGCGTCAATTTGGATGTGGTATTCAACCATGTATATGATAAAGAGAATTTTGCATTTGAAAATATCATACCTAATTATTTCTTTTTGATGAATGAACAAGGGGATTTTTCCAATGGCTCCTGGTGCGGCAATGATATCGATACGACACGTAAGATGAGCAAACGTTATTTTATCGATACGTGCGTATGGATGACCAGATTTTATCATATTGACGGGCTCCGCTTAGATTTGATGGGAATCTTGAGCAGCGATCTGGTGAATGAAATTTATCTTCGCTGCCGCAGCATCAATCCTGATTTTATGGTGTATGGCGAAGGATGGGATATGCCAAGTTTTTTACCTCAAGAGTTGCGCGCATCTATTCCCAATACAGGCAAGATGCCCTTCGTAGCACACTTTTCTGATCGCTTTCGCGATGTGATCAAAGGCAGTACCTCTGTATACGATATCGCTAATAAAGGCTTTTGTACCGGAGGTGAACATCTGTTAGATGTTGTAAAGAATTGCTTATGTGCAAGCTGTGTGGATTTCGGTGCAGGGCAGTTATTTGCCAATCCGCGAAATGTGGTAAATTATGTAGAATGCCACGACAACCATACTGCATGGGACAAGATGCGTGAATGCTGCCGAGGGGAGGAGCGCTGGATTCGCAAGCGCCGTCAGGAAATGATGAACGCCATGGTCTTGCTGGCACAAGGAATTCCTTTTTTACACAGCGGTCAGGAATTTGCCCGAACCAAACATGGAATTGGTAATTCTTATGATCAAAGCGATGCGATCAATCAAATTGATTATGGACGAAGAAATGACTATCAAGACATGGTGGAACATACAAAGAGCCTGATTCAAATTCGCAAAGAACATCCTTGTTTCCGTTATAGCATCACGGAAGATCTTTATCAGAATGTCGTCTTTGAGGAAATCAATGGGCAAGCATTGATTTATAAAGCAAAAGATGCAAAAGAAGAAATGTGGTGTTTCTTTAACCCAAGCGGCAATACGATGTACTATCATTTGCCGAAACCGGCCGATATTGTATATTATAACGGGAGCTCCGCATTAAAGGAGCAGTATGACTTGGAAATCCAGCCGTATTCGACCATCATCTGTCAGTTTATCGAGAGTGAAGAATAAATGAAAGAAACACGCAAAAATGTAAAAAATGCGTGTTTTTTTCTTTGTAAAAACATTCAAAAAAGCCGATGTTTCTCGTGTTTTTTTTCGTTTGTATCAATTTTTTGGAAACGGTTGATTTTTCAGTTAAAAGCGATTATAATTGAAAAAAATTCAAATGAAGGAGTGTGAAATTGTGGCAACTTATTTTACAGAACCATCACGTACGTTTAGTGAGTATTTATTAGTGCCTGGCTATTCTTCAAGTGAGTGTACGCCGGCCAATGTATCTTTAAAAACACCTGTCGTCAAGTTTCGAAAAGGAGAAGAAGAACCTTCGCTTACGATGAACATCCCAATGGTATCTGCCATCATGCAATCTGTTTCCGGAGAGCGCATGGCATGTGCTTTGGCAAGAGAAGGAGGAATTTCTTTTATCTACGGATCGCAAAGCGTAGAGAACGAGGCGGCGATGGTGCGCCGTGTCAAAGCAACCAAAGCCGGATTTGTACGCAGTGATTCCAATTTATCTGCACAGGCAACATTGGCGGATGTATTAGCAAAGAAAGAGGAAACAGGCCATTCAACAATGGCAATCACGGAAGACGGTACGGCTGAGGGAAAACTGTTAGGTATCATTACTAGCAGAGATTATCGTATTTCCCGCATGGATATCCAGACAAAAGTAACAGAATTTATGACACCGTTCGAAAAATTGATCTGTGGAAAAGATGGCTGTTCTTTGTCTGAGGCAAATGATCTTATTTGGGAGCATAAATTGAATCAGCTGCCGATCGTAGATGACCAGCAGCGTTTAAAGGCATTTGTTTTCCGTAAAGATTATGATTCCCATAAAGAACATCCAAATGAGTTGCTGGATGCGGATAAACGTTATATCGTCGGCGCTGGTATCAATACACGCGACTATGAGCAGCGTGTTCCTGCACTGATCGAAGCCGGTGCAGACGTATTGTGCATCGATTCTAGCGAGGGATTCAGCGAATGGCAATATCGTACATTAAAATGGATCCGCGATCACTATGGGGACAGCGTAAAAGTAGGTGCAGGCAATGTCGTGGATGCAGAAGGATTCCGTTTCCTGGCAGAGGCTGGTGCAGACTTTATCAAGATCGGCATCGGCGGCGGTTCGATCTGCATTACACGTGAACAAAAAGGAATTGGACGTGGGCAAGCAACTGCCACTATTGAAGTAGCAAAAGCCCGGGATGAATACTATAAAGAAACAGGAGTATATATTCCTATCTGTTCAGATGGCGGAATCGTTCATGATTACCATATTACATTAGCTCTGGCCATGGGTGCTGACTTTGTCATGCTGGGACGTTATTTTTCCCGTTTTGAAGAATCACCAACAAAGAAAGTAACCATCAACGGAAGCTATATGAAAGAATACTGGGGCGAAGGAAGCGCACGTGCACGCAACTGGCAGCGTTATGACATGGGTGGTGCCAATAAACTGTCTTTCGTCGAAGGCGTGGATTCTTATGTGCCTTATGCAGGTGCATTGAAAGACAATGTGGATCTTACGATCAGCAAGATCAAACATACAATGTGCAATTGCGGAGCTTTAACGATCGAGGAATTGCAGCAAAAAGCAAAAATCACTTTGGTATCTTCCACTAGTATCGTAGAAGGCGGCGCACATGATGTCGTTGTAAAAGACAATACGTTAGATGCAAAAGTAAATTAGTTGTCCGGCAGCTTTATGCTGCCTTTTTTTGAAATTTTTTCACAAAAACTAAATTTTTTTCATTTTTTTCTTGACTTTGCTTACATTTTTTCATAAAGTTAGAGTAACCAATGACAGAGAGATAAAACATGCAGCGCACGTAAAGAGAGCGGATGACGGTGGAAATTTCGCGGGAAGCGGGTTTGTAAATGGACTCTGGAGGGCAAAAGGAAAAGGATGAACCTGAGTATGTGCGACGGCTGTCCCCGTTATCGGACTAGAGATTTGTTTGAATCTTGAAGAGTGGATTTTTTATAGGGAAAAATCAAATCAGGTGGTACCGCAGAGTCAATTGATCTGTCCTGAAGCAAATGCTTTTGGACAGATTTTTTTTATAAATGAAAGGGGTTGGTCGCATGGTAAATTCCATGCATGCTTGGCAGAAATGCTGTCTGCGAAAGTGTATTGATAAAGGAAAGAAAAAAAGGAGAAAAGAATATGAGACGAATGAACAAAATTATGATTGCAGCATTAGCAACGTTAGGCATGCTGTGTGGATGTACAGCGGCAAATGGAGATAAGGAAATCAAGAAGATAAGCGTGGTACAGATCGTATCCCATTCTTCTTTGAATACGATCCGCGATAGTTTTACGGATGAGTTGAAAGAATTAGGATATACAGATGGTGAAAATATAGAAATCGAATATTATGATGCCGGCAATGATACTTCAACACTAAACAGCATCTTATCTACTGTATCGGGTGATGGAACCGATGTTATTATGGCCATTGCGACACCAACAGCACAGGCTGCTGCAAAATATGCACAGGATATTCCAGTAGTCTTTGCAGCGGTGTCCGATCCTATCGGAGCCGGTTTGACCACGACACTGGAAAAGCCGGATAAAAATATCACCGGAACAATGGATGATGTACAGGTCGATCAGATTTTGGCAACAGCTTTAGAAGTTGACCCGGATCTGAAACGCTTAGGTGTCATTTATAATGCAAGTGAGGCAAATTCTGTAACGAACATCGAAAAAGCAAAGGCATTCTGTGAAGAACATGATATTGAAATGCAGGAAGTAACAGTGACAAGTACAAATGATGTACAGCAAGCAGTCACCACACTGTCCGCATCTTGCGATGCCATCTTTTCACCAAATGATAACACGGTCGCATCTGCCATGAGCGCTGGTGCACAAAGTGCAATTGAACATCAGATACCGTATTATGTCGGAGCAGATTCTATGGTCAATGACGGCGGCTTTTTAACAGTCGGCATCGATTATGAAGATTTAGGCAGAGAAACAGCACGCATGGTCGATCAAGTGTTAAAGGGAACTGCGACAGCGGATATTCCGGTAAAACAGTTTAAAACGGATCTGAGCATTTATGTAAATGAGTCCACTATGCAGGCATTAGGGATTACCTTGCCAGATTCGATTGCCGAAAATGAAAAATTAGTGATGATGAAAACGGAGTGATAGTTTATGAGTATATCGGTGATGATCGGCGCAGTTGAATTAGGGCTGATCTATGCAATAATGGGATTGGGCGTTTATTTATCCTTTCGCGTCCTGAACATACCAGATTTAACGATTGATGGTAGCTTTACTTGCGGTTGTGCAGCAGCTGCTGTTTGCAGTGTTGCCTTCCACCCTTATCTAGGTTTATTAGCAGCATTTTTGTGCGGTGCCTGCTGCGGCATCGTTACAGGGATCTTGATGACGAAACTGCACATTCAACCGATCCTTGCCGGTATCCTGACAATGACTGCACTGTATTCTGTCAATCTCCGTATCCAAGGAGGAAAACCTAATATTTCCTTGTTTGGTTTTGAAACGATTTTCACACAAGCACAATCCATATTTGGAAAAGATATAGGTGATTTAGTTGTTATCTGTTTTGCTTTGCTGATCTTAACCATTTTGGTTTATCTATTCCTAAATACCCAATTAGGGTTGAGCATGCGTGCTACGGGCAGCAATGAATCGATGGTGAAAGCTTCCAGTATCAATGCCGACCATATGAAACTCTTAGGCTTAGCGTTGGCAAATGGAATCATTGCTTTATCTGGGGCAATCTTGGTACAGTATCAATCTTTTGCGGATGTCAGCAGTTCTACAGGAAAGATGGTATTGGGATTAGCTTCTATCATTGTCGGAGAAGCGTTCTTTGGACATAAGACGATCGTCCGCGGTTTGTTCAGCGTCATTGCCGGTTCTTTGATCTATCGTTTTTTATTAACGTTTGCTTTGCAATTCGGTATGAGTGCCAGTGATCTGAATTTATTTAGTGCAGCATTAGTTGCCATCGCCATTTCACTGCCTTATTTAAAGAAACGGAGGAAATGATATGTTAGATCTAAAAGATGCCAGTATTACTTTTTATCCAAATACGGTCAATGAACGAAAAGCATTGGATCATGTCTCTCTGCACCTGGATGCCGGGGATTTCGTCTGTGTATTAGGCAGTAATGGAGCAGGGAAAAGCACACTGTTGAATGTGATCAGCGGATCTTTGATGATGGATGAAGGCTGTATCCTGTTAGATGGCATGGACCTCAGCAAGCAACCAGAGTATATGCGCAGCCGCTATATCGGCCGTTTATTTCAAGATCCAATGCGGGGAACTGCACCAGATATGAGTATCGTTGAAAATCTTGGCTTAGCGTACAGCAGAGGAAAAAGAAAAGGATTGTGCAAGGCTATACGAAAAAGCGATTATCAATATTTCCGCGAACAATTGATGCGCTTAGGGCTTGGCTTGGAAGATCGTATGCAGCAGCCTGTGGGATTGTTGTCTGGAGGTCAGCGTCAGGCGCTGGCTCTGTTGATGGCAACGATCGTTCCTCCCAAATTATTATTGTTAGATGAGCACACTGCTGCCTTAGATCCCAAAACGGCAGCGATCGTTATGGATCTGACAGAAAAAATTATTCAGGAGCATCATATCACTACGATCATGATCACCCATAATCTTCGTCAATCTTTCGAATATGGAAATCGTACGATCATCATGAACGAGGGACACATCGTTGCACAGCTTGATCAAAAAGAAAAACAGCAGACAAGTCCTGCACAATTATTAGAATTGTATGACTTGGTATAGGCGCCAGCTGGTGCCTTTTTATTTTTTTAAAATATTTTCCGCATTCATCTTATTTTCATCTTTGCCAATTACAATAAAAGTGTAAAAAGAAAACAGGAGGAAAAAGTGTGAATAAAAATGCGCAAAAAGGGCCGACTTAAAAACAGGAGGTAAAAGATATCGAAAAAATTTATAAGTTGACTGGAATAGAAGAAATATCAATGCCAGATTGTTTTAAAAAGTTCAATGCTTTTTCAACTGTAAGTGAAGGATTGGCGTTTGGTTTTGGATCCATAAAGGATTCATGGTCACATGGATTAAATTCTTCTCCTGTAAGGATCATGTGGTAGATGCTGACCAGCATCATGCGTGCGATCGCAATGATTGCTTTCTTATGACCTCGTCGTTTCTTGATATTGGAATACTTTCTTCCAAAATAAGATGTCTTATCTTTGATGGCCGATAAAGCACATTGGACAAGCAGAGGTTTGAGATACTGTCCAGCTTTTGAGATACGGACTGACTTTTTCTTGCCGGCACTCTCGTTGTTGGCAGGAGAAAGTCCGGCCCAACTGACAAGCTGTTTGTCGGATTCGAACTGAGACATATCAATTCCTATTTCAGAGATGATAAGAATAGCAGATAAAGCACTGATTCCTTTTATTTGTGTGATGTGCTGAAAAGATCTGCGAAAAGGATACGCACGCTTAATCAATTCCACTTCGCATGAATCAATGAGCTGATCTAAATATTCCATATGATCCAAAGATTTTTCCATCTTGAATCGTTGATCCGATTCAATGTGATAGCCATGAAGAGAGTCCAGTATCTTATCTTTGTTCTTACAGTTTTTGTGAACGAGCTTTAGGATCTTGTCATCATCGATCACATTGGATTTCATGACTTCTTTCATAATGTTGGAAGCCGTCTTGCCAAAAGGATCTGAAACAACAGAAGCCAGACCGACATTAGAAATGGTCATACAGTTTTGATAACGATTCCGTTCTGAAGAACGCATGCAGACCAGTTTGTATCTGTAACGTGCGATCTCACGCATCTCCCGAATTTCTTTGGGAGGGATAAACGAAAACTTGATCAGATCATGTTTGAAGAGATCACAGATCCATTTGGAATCTTTCTTATCTGTCTTCTTGCCTTTGATGGCTTTGACATACTTGGGGTGAGTTAAATGGACATTGGTCTCATCTTCAAGAATGTTAAAGATCGGGATCCAGTATTTACCGGTAGACTCCATACAGACATCAGAACAGTGATGAGATCGCAGCCAATCCTTTAAACGGTATAGGTCGGAGTTTAAAGTGGAGAAGGATCGTTGGAAGTATTCTGTAATGTTGGTCTTTCTATCGGTGATCCCAATAGTAGCGACAACCAGGTTTTTGTGAACATCCATGCCACAACAGTTGAAACGAACGATTTTCATTACCATAAAAAAACTCCTTTCATGCAAAAGGAGAGGTGGCATTGACTGTCATCAAAGCGAATCGACAACAGTTGATTGAACAATCATAAGTGTCCAGGCTCAAAGTCCTACTTATTTGTGCTTGAGATGATGACGGCAACTTATATATATACAGGATATTCAATTGAGTAGAATTCCTACTCACCTCCACGTGCTCTGTAGTGTACCACCTCTCTTATATGGTAACACGAAAAAATGAGACGTGTGAGATTTATTGATGAAATATTTGTGTCCGCGCGACCTTAGGCGCGGGGAAATGGAGGAATATATGAAAAAGAACTTATTGAAACTAACGGCAACAGCAGGTTTGATCACTGTATTGGCAGGATGCGGCGCATATGCAAACCCTTCATCACCGATGATGGCAAATGCTTCACAAACAACAAATAATACCAATGCCATTACGCAAGAAGAAGCAAAAGCAGCTGCTTTGCAGCATGCCGGCGTACAAGAAAGCGAAGTAAGCAATCTAATAATTAAAAATGATCTGGATGACGGGCGTTCTGTGATCGATGTAGAATTTAATGCAAATAATACACACTATGATTACGAGATCGATGAACAAAGCGGTACAGTTGTCAAACATGAAAAGGAAACAGTAAAAACAACACAAAGTACTTCTAAGCAAAATACAGCAAGCAGCTCTTCTTCCACGCAAAAGCAGACAACACAGAATAATACAGCTTCATCTTCATCTGCTCAAAAGCAGACAGCCAAACAGCAAACACAATCAGCTGCATCTACCATTACTAGACAACAAGCACAGACAATTGCATTGCAGGACGCAGGTGTTAGTGCTTCTAGTGCAAAATTTATCCAGGTAAAAGAAGATTATGAAAAAGGACAGGCAGTTTACGAAGTAGAATTTTATGCAAATCAGACAGAATATGATTATGAAATTGCAAAGAGCAATGGTGCTATTCTGGCAAAAGATTATGATATTGAAAACTGGGAACCTTCACAAAATACGAATAACAGTACAAGTGCTTCCATTTCTTTAGAAAAAGCAAAGTCGATTGCTTTAGCAAAAGTGAGCGGTGCTACCAGCTCCAATATTCAAATTGAACAAGATTATGATGATGGTATGGTCATCTATGAAGGAGAGATCCATTACCAGGGCATGGAATATGAATTTGAGATCAATGGCGCAAATGGTGCTATCATTGAATGGAGCGCAGAAAGAGCATAGCGTATAGTAAAATCATAGACAAAGCATAGGAGGCTATATAGTGGTTTATCCACTGTATAGCTTTTTTATAGTTGTATGATGATTTTGATGAAAAGACAGTGTTCCAAATAAAAAGCTATCTGTATCCTTCTGATACAATGGCTCTTATGTACAGGAATGCCCGTTTTGAAATCTGTTCTTTTGGTTTGTTATATGAGATGCAGGTGCGCCAGTCCTTTTTGGATGCCGTCTTCATCAATTGGCGCGGTTACATAATCTGCCATTTCTTTAATTGGTTCTATCGCATTGCCCATCGCGATGCGATATCCGCATGATTCCATCATTTCGATATCATTATAATTATCCCCGAAACATGCGCAATCTTCTTTATGTAAATGCAGAATCTCCAATAATTTTCGAATGCCGGTCCCTTTGTTTACGCCATTTGGAGCGATGTCAAATCCATTTTTTGAAAATTGACGGAAAGAGAGGGGACAATGTTTAGCAAATTCTTTGACGCGGTCCTCATCATCATGCAGACTGGCGCATTGCGGTAATTCTAGGAAATGCCGGTCTTGTTCCGGATGAAAGATGAAGGGTTCTCTGCCGATGTCTGAATTCATCTGTCCGATCAGCCAATCAATCTTTTCCGGATGCTGATAGATATACATATGTTTCGGAAATTTTAGCAACAAACCAGCTTCATGTTCTTGAGCATATTGAACAAGAGCACAACATTGTTCATAAGGAATGTCTTGATGATAGAGAATGTTCTGTTGTTGATCTACGATCACTCCGCCGCTATCAGCGATAATATAGTCGGCATGCAGATCATTGAGCGCTTTTCCCAAACCATAATGGGCACGTCCGGTAGCAATGGCAAAACGCGTCCCTTTTTTTTTCATCTGTTGGATCGCGTGAATGGTACTTGCAGGGATACAGTGTTTATTTAGATCATATAAGGTTCCATCTACATCAAAGATGACTAATTGAATGTGCATTGTGTCACTTCCTTTTCCCTAAGCATAACAAAAAAAAGATGTATTGAAAAGAGAAGGAAGCATTGCAAAATAAACTGTTCATGACAAATGTCATCGGCCGATAGGAGCAATATTCATGCTTTTTTTGAATTGATATGAGCAATTTTGGAAAAAGACATGACATTTGTCATGAAAGAGATGATGCGCGTCAAAAAAACTACTGACAAAATACAGTTTTTTGAAAGGAAACAATTCTCTATAATGAAACCGTATTCAGAAAGGGCGAGGGTGAAATCATGAGATACGTATGTTTAGTATCACACGGCGGTTTTGCAAGAGGTTTGTATGACACGTTGTCAATGTTTGTCGGCAATTGTGAAGAAGTTCGTTGTATCACATTGGAAAAAGGGGAAGCAGTTGATCAATTGAGTGTTCGTTGCAAAGAAATGTTGGAAACATTTCAGGAAGGAGACGAACTGATCGTATTAGCTGATTTGATCGGAGGTTCTCCATTAACGACTTTCTTAAATTGCATGGACAGCTTAGGAAAAAAACCTTTGATCGTATTCGGCGGCATGAACTTAGCAATGGCATTGAATGCGGTCATGATGAAAGAACAAGAGGTAGAAATGATCCGAGAAGCCTGCTTGCGTGAAGCAGGAGATGCAATCAAAGAATTCGCTTTAGTTAGTGATGAAGAAGAGGACATTTAATAAGAGGAGGGAATAGAGATGTCAGTTTCATTTATTCGAGTAGACGACCGTATGATCCATGGTCAAACATGTACAAGATGGGCATTGGAGTATCCTTGTGATGGAATCGTTGCAGTCAATGATGCAGCTGCAAATAATAGCGTATTGAAAGCTGCTTATAAGAGTGCAAGCGGAAAGAAGACATTTGTTTGGACGATGGAAGATTGGAAGAAAAAGTGTCAGAAAGTATTAGATTCCGATACCAGATACTTCTTGATCACAAAGAATCCAATTGATATGAAGAAGATTCTTGTAGATCAAAAATTTGAATGCGGTATCAAAAAAGTTATTATCGGACCTTGCAATGATCGTCCGGGATCAGTGAAATTAGGAAATAATCAATCGATCACACAAGAGGAAGCAGATGCATTGCAAGCAATCGCACAAGCAGGTTATGAAGTTGAATTCCGCTTGATCCCGGATGAAAGTATTGGTGACTGGGATAAATTTAAAGGACAATTTGGTTACTAGAAAGGGGAATGACAATGGAAATTAATGTATTTCAGGCAGCATTATTAGGCTTGTTTGCTTGTTTGGCAAGTATGCCAGGTATGGGTGGTTCTTCTGTTGGTAACTATACATTAGGGCGTCCGTTAGTTGGCGGCTTGGTTTGCGGATTGATCTTAGGAGATGTACGTACAGGTATTTTGGTAGGTGCTGCGATGCAGCTGCTTTATATCGCATTGGTCACACCTGGCGGAACTGTTTCTGCTGATGTGCGTGCAGTTAGTTATATTGGTATTCCGTTAGCTATGTTAGCATTGAAGAGTTATGGTATGGATGCTGCCAATGCAGACGGCATTGGTTTAGCTACTTCATTTGGTGCTATGGTCGGTACATTGGGTACTGTATTGTTCTATGGTACAGCAACGATGAACTTGATCTGGCAGCATATCGGATGGAAAGCTGTTGATGAAGGAAATTTCAAAAAATTATATTTAGTAGATATGGGACTTCCTTGGATCTCTCACGTCGTATGTTCGTTCCTGCCAACATTCATTATCTGTCTGGTTGGAGCAGATATGGTCAATTTGATCAAAGAAGTATTGCCGATGGATGGTATTCCGATGAAGACGATCTTTACCGTAGGTTCCTTGCTGCCTTGCGTCGGAATTGCAATCTTATTGAAACAGATCATTAATAAAGCGGCTGATTTCATTCCTTTCTTTGTCGGCTTTGCTTTAGCCGCAGCATTGGGCATCAATCTGGTCGTTACTACGATCATTGCGGCAATGTTTGCCTATATCAATTATCAAATTCAATTGGCTCAATTAGGCAAGACGACAGTCAATAGCACTGCAGATGAAGACGATGATGAGGAGGATATCTAAGATGAAAAAAGTATCAAAAAAGGCATTAAATAAATCCTTCTGGAATTGGTATTACGGACACTTGACTTGTTTTTCACAAGAGCATATGCAGACGTTTGGTTATTTGTGTGCAATGTTGCCGATCGTAGAAGATCTCTATGATACAAAAGAAGAACAAGCGGCTGCGCTGGAAACTTATAAAGCATTCTTCAATACAGAACCACAGTTAGGATCTGTCATCGTTGGTGTGACAGTTGGTCTGGAAGAAGCACGAGCAAATAATGAAGGTGTTGACGGCGACACGATCAATGGTTTGCGTGCAGGTTTGATGGGACCGATTGCTGGAATCGGCGACTCTCTGGTCGTTGGTGTATTGATTCCGTTATTGCTGGGTATTGCATTAGGTTTATCAACTGGCGGTTCACCGGTTGGTGCAATCTTCTACATCATTGCATGGAACTTGATCATTACGATCGGTATGCGTCTGTTATACTTTAAAGGATATGAACTTGGTGGAAAAGCTGTAGAATTTTTAACCGGTGAAAAATCAAAAGCACTTCGCGAAAGCATCATGATGTTAGGAAGCATGGTCATCGGTGCTGTTGCGGCTACATGGGTAACTGTTACAACAGTATTTGAAATGACAAATCCAGATACAGGGGAAGTTTTCCTGAATTTAAATGATCAGATCAATTCCGTTCTTCCAAAAGGTTTGACTGCAGTATTCGTGATTTTCTGCTGGTATCTGATTTCAAAGAAAAAGATGTCGCCGCTGAAAGTCATGCTGTTATTGGTTGTCATTGCTTTTGTAGGTGTGTTGATCGGTTTCTTCGATCCAAGATTGACTTATTAAAAAGAATGGTCTTTTATAACTGGCAGTATCTGCTCAGTTATGAAAGACTTTTTTTTATTTTGCAGAATGATGCTATAATAAACGTAGGAAAATGGAGCATAGGAAGATGAAAAAGCATAAACTAGAGATCAGTATTTTTTTATTAACACTTTGCTGTGCACTTTTGTGTACTGTTTTTCTTGTGAATTATACAAAGGCTTCATTGGTTTCGGATAAAAAAGATCCTTTGCTGTTCGGCGCAACCTATATGACGATGAACAATCCGTTTTATGAAGTGATGGATGAAGAATTGCGCAATCAAATTGAGGCTAACGGGGATAAGATGATCACGATGGATCCACAGTTATCATTAGCAAGACAAATTGAGCAGATTCATACGATGATGGAAAAGAAAATTGATGTATTGATCGTGAATCCTGTAGATTCCAGAGGTTTGGTCGATGTTTTGAAAGAAGCAAAACAGCAAGGAATCATTATCATTGCAATTGATACAAATGTCTATGATGGGGAGGATTTTATCGATTATACAGTATCTTCGGATAACTATCGTGCCGGGGTGTTGTGTGCACAGTACATGATGGAAAAAAAAGAATCGGCAAATATCATTCTGCTTAGTCATGAAGCAGCTAATTCGGCAGTGGAACGATTACAAGGTTTTAAAGATACAATTGCGCAAGATCCGCATTATCAAGTACTGATGGAATTGGATTGTGAAGGACAGCTGGAGAAAAGCATGCCTTTGATCGAGGATCTGTTTGATCAGGGAGTCCAGTTTGATGTCATCATGGCTTTGAATGATCCGGCAGCTTTAGGAGCAGTGGCAGCATTGCAGGAACAGCAAATTGGAAAAGACGAAGTCATGGTGCTTGGTGTAGATGGAGCACCGGAAGCAAAAGTATTGATCAAGGAAGGATATATGAGCGGAACAGTGGCGCAGTATCCAAAGAAAATGGCACAGAAAGCGATACAGGCAGCATATCAATTAAAAACGGGGGAACAAGATCTGCAAGAAGAAAAAATCGAAGTAAGCATGGTGGATCAAGAGAATATTGATGATTATCTATTGGAGGGATGGCAATGAACCTGCGCTTATTCACAGACAGTGCCTATCGTTTACGATTGACATATGCTTTGCTTTGTGCTGCCTGCTTTTTGCAGCTATTCTTCTTTGCCTGTTTGTTTAATTGCACGGTTTCTTTAGTAAAAGAACAATTTCAAGCAGCAGATTTTTTGCGACAGGTCGAGGTCATTCCTTTGCCTGCAAAGCAGATTCTCTGGTTGACGGTCATTTTATATCCGGTTTTATTAGTTGTCATGCAAATGCGCAACAAGGTCAGAGAAACACGTTGGCGTGAGTTTCTGTTTTTGTTTTTAGAAATCCTGCTGTGCTTATGGTTATTGCGATTGATCAGTTTTACGAGCAATGAGATTTTTCTGTTAGTGACAGCGAACATGCTGACATTGACAAGAGATAGAAAAACAAAAGGGATCGCGTTATTGATCTTGATCATTTTGTTTTTGAGTACAAATTATTATGTGATCAGCGATTATTATGTTACTACTTCATTTGAAAGCTATCTGTATCCCTATACTGCACAGGCAGCTAATTTTTTAAGAAGTGTTTCTGCTTTGCTTTCCACATTGGTATTGATCATTTTTTTGGTATATATCCTCTTTTTGATCCAAGACCAGATCTTGGAGAGCACACAGATGCAAAAGATGAACCGGGAACTAAAAGAACTGAATCAACAATTAGAAGAAATGGCAGATATGCGGGAAAAGATGGGGGAAACGAAAGAACGAAACCGTTTGGCCAGAGAGATTCATGATACGTTAGGTCATACACTGACGGGGCTGTCAACAGGGTTGGAAGCAGCAAAGGCATTGTTGCAGGCTGATCCGCATTTGGCACAGAAACAATTGGATCGGTTGAGCATTGTCGCTAAAGAGGGATTGAAAGATGTACGCCGTTCCGTGAATAAATTGCGGCCGGATGCATTGGAAAACCATTCTCTTTCCGAAGCTTTGAAAAAAATGATCGATCAGTTTGTCGAATCCACGGGAGTTCAGGTTATCTTTGTCTGTCATCTGAGATCATTGCACTTCCAGGTAGATGAAGAAGAAACCATTTATCGTATCGTACAGGAAAGCATGACGAATAGTGTTCGCCATGGAAAAGCAGATAAGATCTATATTTCTTTTGGAAAAGATGAAGATTCATTGATCATCATCATTGAAGATAATGGGATTGGCTGTTCCAATGTAGAAGAAGGTTTTGGCCTGCATCACATGAAAGAAAGGGTCGCATTATTAAAAGGCAATATACGCTTTTATGGCAAGCAGGGATTTGAGGTTTTGGTAGAATTGCCGCTGCGAAAGGAGATGACAAGCAATGATTAAGGTGATGATCGCTGACGATCAGGAATTGATGAGAGAGAGTTTACAGATTCTTCTCAGCACAAAGGATGATATTCAGATCTGCGGTTTGGCAAAGGATGGAGAAGAAGTTTTGCAGTTAGTTGCAAAGGAACAGCCGGATGTGATTTTGATGGATATTCGAATGCCGCAGATGAATGGTGTACAATGTACGAAGCAGATCAAGGAACATTATCCGCAGATTGCTGTCATCGTATTAACGACGTTTGATGATGATGAGTATATTTATGATGCATTGAAGTATGGGGCAAGCAGTTATTTGTTAAAGGGCGTTTCGTTAGAAGAACTGTATCAGGCTATTGTGACTGTTGCCGGCGGGGGTGGTGTGATTCAACCGCAGGTGGCAATAAAAGCGATGCGCATGTTTTCCGATATGGCGAAAAGCCAAGTGGAAAGCGATATTTCCATTGCTGATATCGAGCATCTTTCAATGACGGAATGGAAGATCATTGCCAGTGTGGCCAATGGCTTGTCAAACAAAGAGATTGCTGGCGAACTTTCTTTTACAGAAGGAACCGTACGCAATTATATCAGCGTGATACTGGATAAATTAGCTTTAAGAGACCGTACACAGTTGGCAATTTGGGCAGTTTCCAATCAACGTCTCGTATATAAGGGGTTGAATGAAAAATGAAACGTAGATGTATGCTGTCGGGTATTGTGTGTTTGTTAGTAATTGCCGGTTGTTCATTTTATCATGCAAAAACGATTTTACGTGTTGCTGTTTTTGCCGGAAGCAATTGGGATGTTCCCGAGGCAGACAGCTATCAGTTGTTAGATGAGGCTTTTGCATCCTTTGAGAAAAAGCATCCAAATGTAGATGTGCAATATGTGAGCGGAACCCCGCGTGATACGTATGAAGAAAGCATCTCGCAAATGATCTTGGATGATGATCTGCCGGATGTGCTGTTTGTGCCAAGTGAACTGTTTTCTACTTTATGCAATAATCAAGTCCTGCAGCCGCTGGATACTTTTGCGCAAACCGATGCATCATTCTCTATAGATGCGTATTATGATGCTTCTTTGCAGTCAGCAATGTTCAATGATACTCTGTATGCTTTGCCCTATCTTTCCGTACCGGAATTGATGTTTGTGAATAAGACTTTGCTGAATGAAGCGGGTTATGATGTCCCGGATGAATCATGGACATGGGATGATTTTTATCAGATCGTAAAAGGTGTGACAAAAGATACAAACGCAGACGGCCAGCTGGATCAATATGGCATATGCGGCTATCAATGGAAACAGGCTGCTTATACGAATAATGTGGAGTTTTATGATGAAAGGAAGAATACGGTATATCTATCATCGAAAGGCATGATCGAAACGGTGCAGTATTTACGTGAAATATACCGCGTATGTGATCAAAATGAAGTGACCTCGCAGATGTTTGATGAAGGTCTGGTTGCCTTTCAGCCAATGAATTATAGCGACTATCGTACATATATGCCATACCCATGGCGTGTAAAAAAATTTTCCGGTTTTGAATGGGAATGTCTGCCATTTCCATCTGGAGAGAATGGGGACAATGTATCAGCTATCGATACATTGATGGTTGCCATGTCATCACATAGCACCAAAAAAGATCTGGCTTGGGAATTGATGTGTGATTTAAGCTGTGATGAGGATTATCAAAAAAAGGCAGCTGTGCAATTGCCGGCAGTATCTGTTTTGCCTAAAGTGATGAAAGATCCCCAAGTGAATCAGGATCTGCAACAAGATATTCCCGGAACAAGTCAATTTGACATGAATGTATTGGATACCGTCATGCAGAAAGGACGCAGTGTCCGTACGACACAAGATTATGAGCAGATCATGCAAAATGCGGATTCCACCATCAATGATCTTTGTCATAATCAACAAGATATCGAAAATGAATTGATCCGTTTAGATCAAAATATCAATTCTATATTAAAAAAATAGCAGTAATAGATGAAACTTTTTTCTATTTTTGTCGAAAGTGTTTTCAAATCTGTGGAAACAAAATAAAATAAAAGTGAAGTTTAAGAATAAATAAAAAGGAAGTAAAATGAAATAAAATTTGCAAGCGCATACAAAATATGGTAAAAACACACTAAAATGCTGGAATTTTTGTTAGAATGTAGTATACTGAATGTGTAGAGAACCTAAAGGGGGTTTAATATGAAACAGAATAAGATGCTGGCAATGATCCTTGCCGGCGGCCGTGGGACACGTTTGCTGGACCTGACCAAGAAAAACGCCAAACCAGCAGTTTATTTTGGCGGTAAATATCGAATTATCGATTTTCCGCTGAGTAACTGCGCCAATTCGAACATCAATGTTGTCGGTGTATTGACTCAGTATGAGTCTGTCATTCTGAATTCTTATGCAGCTGCTGGACAGCGCTGGGGTCTAGATACACGAGATAGCGGTGTGTATGTGCTTCCGCCTCGTGAAAAGGATGGTACTGCTTTTGATGTTTATCGCGGTACGGCAGATGCCATATCACAAAATATCGACTTTATTGATACACATGATCCAGAATATGTTTTAGTTCTCTCTGGAGACCATATTTATAAGATGGATTATTCAAAGATGTTATCCCATCATATTGCATGCAATGCGGATGCAACGATTGCGGTCTTGCCGGTTCCGATGAAAGAAGCAAGCCGTTTTGGCATCATGAATACGGATGAGGAAGACCGCATCATTGAATTTGAAGAGAAACCGGAACATCCAAAGAGCAATCTTGCATCAATGGGTATTTATATCTTTAATTGGAAATTATTACGAAAGATGCTGATTGCAGATATGGATAATCCGGATTCCAATCACGATTTTGGAAAAGATATTATTCCAACGATGCTGAATGATGGAAAACGTTTATTTGCGTGGCAATTCAAAGGCTATTGGAAAGATGTAGGAACAATTGATTCATTATGGGAAGCAAATATGGATTTGCTTGATAAGCATAATGATCTTGATCTAAGCGATCCGTCTTGGAAAATCTATACAGAGGATATTCCAACGATGCCGCATTATGTCAGCGAAACGGGAACTGTCAAAAATGCGTATATCAATCAAGGATGTGTCATTGAAGGACATGTGGAGAGTTCTGTGTTGTTTACCAATGTACATATTGGAGAGGAAGCAGAAGTCAGCGAAGCCGTTTTAATGCCAAATGTGGAAGTTGGTGCTGGTGCAAAAGTTTATCGTGCAATTGTAGCAGATGGTGTGAAGATCGATCCGGGATGTGTGGTCGGCGATCCTAAGAGCGAAGAAATTGCATTGATTTCAAAAAGGGTAAGGGGTGAGTAGATATGTGTGATGCATTCGGAATCGTAAATTATGAGGGTGCGAATGTCCTCGTTAAGGGAATGCAGGACTATCGACCAGTAGCCGCTTTCTCCTTTTTGGGAAGATATCGAATGATTGATTTCTCTATTTCAAACTTAAGCAACAGTGGTGTTGACCGCATACAGGTATATGTGAAATCCAATCCGCGTTCATTAATCGAACATCTGGGAACTGGGCGTCACTACAACATCAATTCAAAACGTGGAAAGCTGCATATCTTAACAGCAGAAGATATGAGCAACAATAGTGTGTACAACAGCGATATTAGTGCGTATATGTTTAATATGCAGGCAATTGAAGATGCACCGGATCCGTATGTGATCATTACTGCAAGCAACATGATCTTCCGTGCTAATTATGAAGAGCTGTTGGATCAGCATATAAAGAGTGGAGCAGATATTTCTATTCTTTATAAAAATGTGGATAATGCAAAAGATGCCTTTATCGATTGTGATGTGCTGATGTTAAATCGTCAAAAAGGTGTATTGTCGATTGATCAGAATTTAGGTAATTATAAGAATCGTTCGATTTCTTGCGGTACGTATATCTTATCAAAAGAATTGTTTATCGCTTTGATCAAGAAAGCTGAGAATACAAGTTCCATGTATTGGTTCAAGGATATTATCAATGACGAATGCTCAGAATTAGACATACGCGGCATTTCATTGCGCGGCTTCTTTGCCTGTGTCAGCGATTTTAAGAGTTATTATGATGCCAATATGTCCTTGTTGAATATTGAAAAAGCAAAAGATATGTTTTCACCGGGCTGGCCGATCTATACACGTACCAATGATTCTGCACCTACACAATATTTTAATGAAGGCAGTGCTGTATCTTCTATGGTGTCCAATGGCTGCCATATCGAGGGAACAGTCAAAAATTCCATCATTGGCCGTGGTGTCATCATTAAAAAAGGTGCTGTGGTCGAAAATAGCGTCATCTTGCCAGGAGTCACTATCGGTGAAGATGTGATCGTAAAATATGCAGTTGTAGATAAAAAAGTAATTGCATCTCGTAAAAAGGAATTGATCGGAGAGGCAGATCGTCCAATATATATTAAGAGAGGAGATCGTATCTGATGGCAAGCATCCTGATGGTTGCTGGTGAGGGACTTCCTTTTATCAAAACAGGCGGATTAGCCGATGTCATCGGTTCTTTATCTCCTGAATTGGTAAAGAAAGGTCATGAAGTACGTGTAGTCATGCCTCTGTATCAAAAGATTGCACAGAAATATCACCAAGATTTTTATTTCGAAAAAGAATACTCTGTTTCCATCAATTATCATGAAGTTCCTGTTCGTTTATATTCAATCATTAAAAATAATGTGGTTTTCTATTTTATCGAGCATCAGGGTTATTTTGAAAGAGATTCTTTGTACGGTTATGATGATGATGGAGAGCGTTTTGCTTACTTTCAAAAGGCTGTATTGGAAATGCTCAATCAGCTGAATTATTGGCCGCAGATCATCCATTGCCATGATTGGCATACAGGGATGATTCCTTGCCTGTGCAAGGAAGCGCATGGCTATGATGAACGTTATCGCAACATTCGCCATGTATATACAATTCACAATCTGGCTTATCAAGGAAACTTTGGCGTTGAGATGCTGGATAGCTGTCTAGGATTAGGATATCATTTGTTTGATAATGGGAATGTTCGTTATGACGGCGGCATCAGCTTTATGAAATCCGGTATCCTTTATGCAGACAAGGTTACAACAGTTTCACCTAGTTATTCACAAGAGATTTTAACACCGCAATATGGGGAACATCTTGAAATGGTCCTGAATATGCGTAAATATGATTTGTGGGGCATCGTTAATGGAATCGATATCGAATCATGGAATCCGATGACGGATCCGGAGATTCCTTATCATTTCAATAAGGTCAATGTACAGATGCAGAAAAAAGAAAATAAGATGGCCTTGCAAAAGGAATTGGGGCTGCAGGTGGATCCGAATACCTTGTTGGTAGGTGTTGTTTCTCGCTTAACCTGGCAAAAAGGATTTTATCTATTGATGGAAAAATTAAATGAAATCTGTGCAGCACCTATTCAATTGGCAGTGTTGGGCAGCGGGGAACCGCTGATAGAAGAAAAAATGGCGCAGTTAGAAGCAGGCAATAAAGGGAAGATCGTGTTCTACCGCGGTTACAATGAATCATTAGCTCATCGTATTTATGCGGCAAGTGATTTGTTCCTGATGCCGTCCCTATTTGAACCATGCGGTATATCTCAGTTGATTTCGATGCGTTATGGCACATTGCCGTTGGTACGTGAAACGGGTGGCTTACGTGACACAGTACAGCCGTTCAATGAATATGATAAGAGCGGAAACGGCTTTAGTTTCACTAATTATAGTTCAGATGAACTTATCAACACGTTGTATTATGCAATTGATGTATACTACAATCGGAAGGATGATTGGACAACATTGATTCGTCATGCGATGAATACGGATGTCAGTTGGGAGAAGAGTGCTGGTACATACGGTCTATTGTATGATGAACTGTTGAAATATTAACCCCTTTGAAAAAGATGGCATTTGCCATCTTTTTCATGTTAAGATAGTAATTGGGAAGAAGGAATCAAAAATGGCATATCTTCATGTAAATGATATAGACCTCTATTATGAAGTGCATGGAAAGGGAAAACCGGTCGTATTCTTGCATGGAAATGGAGAAGACCATACCTCTTTTTCAGTTCTGTGGCAGGCATTGCAGGATCATTTTCAAGTGTATGTGTTTGATACTAGAGGGCATGGAAAAAGTTCGAAAGTAAATGAATACCATTATGCAGATATGGCAACGGACTTTGCGCTTGCGTTTGAACAATTGTTTACACAGCCTGTCGACATTCTCGGCTTCAGCGACGGTGGAATCATCGCTTTATTCTTAGCTATCTGGTTCCCAAAACGGATTCATAAAATGATCTTATGCGGTGCTAATTATCACCCTTACGGCATCAAAGAAGAGGGCCGGATCGCCATGCAGGAGGAGTATTATAGAAATGGAAATCCTTTGATGACGCTCATGTTGCAAGAACCATGGCTGACGCAGGAGGATCTGCAAAAGATATCTGCACCAGCATGGGTCATAGCCGGTGAACATGATATTATCGAAGATGCACATACCAGAGAATTAGCTGATTTTTTACCGAACAGTCATTTGTTGATCTTGGAAAATGAGGATCATACAAGTTATGTAGTCGGCAATGATCTGCTTGCAGAGCTGTGCATGGAATTTTTTGTTGATTGATCATAAATGGTGAAAAAATGAAAATAGTGGTAAGCAGTTGTTTATTAGGCAACAAATGCAAATATAATGGGCAAGATAATTATCAGCCGGAGCTTGCGGCACTTTTAAAAGGACATAAGGTCATATCGGTGTGTCCCGAAGTATTAGGCGGTTTGCCAATTCCAAGAAAGCCTTGTGAAATCGTTGATGGAATCGTGATGGATCAAGATCATATCAGTAAAGACAAAGAATATCGAATAGGGGCAGAAAAAGCATTCCAAATCGCAATGGATCATAAAGCACAGCTAGCCATTTTGCAATCACGCAGTCCTAGCTGCGGTGTTCATCATATTTATGATGGGACCTTTACCAAAAAGCTGATCGCAGGTAATGGAATATTTGCCGAAATGTTAAAGGAAGCCAATATTCCTTGTTATGATATGGAAGATATGGAGCAAATTGAGCGCATTTTGAAAAAAATGGAAAACGATAGCAAAAAACAATAAATTGAATAAAAAGGCATTGTAAGTGTTATCAAAAAGGAGTAAAATAAGGTATAGGTAAAGAACCATAGGAGGAGTTAGAAAATGAAACAAATTACTGTATCTGTAGTCGATCCAGTTGGATTACACGCACGTCCTGCTACTGTAGCAGTGAACGCTGCAAGCAAATTTAAATGTGAGGTTAATGTTTCTTTCAAAGGACGTGAAGTAAACATGAAATCAATCATGGGTGTAATGTCTTTAGGAATCCCTACACAGTCTGAAATCACTATTTCTTGCAATGGTGAAGACGAAGATGCTGCAATCGCTGCTATTGAAGAAGTATTGCGTGCACAGAAGATCATCGTTTAAGATGAAGGAGAGGCTATTATCTGGTGATAGTAGCTTTTTTTATATAGTAAATAATATGAAAGCGTTCACTTTTTCTAGCTTTCGTGATATTTCGAGTATTCTTTATGCTATAATAAAAACAGAAGCTATAATAAAGAGAGGAAGATTGACATGGTGAATGAAGCTTATGAAAGGTGGCTTAACCACCCGAATCTAGATCCTTCTTATAAGGAGATTCTAGAAAATATGACAGATAAAGAAAAAAATGATGCATTCTACACAACCATTGAGTTTGGTACGGCAGGAATGCGAGGATTATTGGGCCCAGGTACGAACCGTATCAATTTACATACGATTCGAAAAGCAAACGAAGGATTCGCATCTTATATTGAGGCAAATGGCGAAGAAGCAAAACAAAGAGGGGTAGCGATTGGCTATGATAACCGTCATATGTCTCCTGAATTTGCTATGGACTCTGCTCGTGTTTTGGCAAAACATGGTATTCGTTCTTACGTTTTCGAATCTTTGCGACCAACTCCGGAATTGTCTTTTGCAGTTCGTTATTTTCATTGTTTTGGCGGTATCATGGTTACCGCATCTCATAATCCAAAAGAATATAATGGATATAAATTATATGATGAAAAAGGTTGCCAGTTAGTACCGTCATTGGCACAGCAGGTCATTGATCGTGTCAATGCGGTTGAAGATGAATTGGCTATTACTGCAGATGTTACAAAAGAAGAAGAGAAACTCATTACGATCATTGGCAAGGAAGTTGATGAAGAATACTATAAGAATGTGCTAAGTATTCAACTGAATCCAGATGTGAATAAAGATGATATCAAGATCATCTTTACTCCAGAACATGGAACAGCGAATATTCCTGTGAAAGAGATTTATACGCGTGCAGGCTATCATTTCGTTGCTGTAGAAGAACAATGTACACCTGATCCTGATTTCTCAAATACGCCTACACCGAATCCAGAAGAACCAGGATCTTATGAATTAGCATTAGCATATGCAAAGAAGGAAGATGCAGATATCATCCTTGTTTGTGATCCGGATGCAGACCGTATGGGCGTTGGAGTGAAACATAACGGTGAATACAAGTTATTAACAGGTAATCAAAGTGGTTCTGTATTGATCGAATATATTTTATCGCAGCTTACAGAAAAGGGTCAGATGCCAGACAATCCTGTTATGTTCAATACGGTGGTAACTAGTGATCTAGGTGAGAAAATTGCTAATAAATATGGTGTAGAATGCGAAAAAACATTAACAGGATTTAAATTTATAGGCGAAAAAGTTGCGAAATATGAAGTGAGCGGTGAAAAGAACTACGTATTCGGTTATGAAGAAAGCTATGGTTCTTTGATCAAACCGTTTGTTCGTGATAAAGATGCGCCGCAAGCATGTTTGATGTTAGCCGAAGCTGCTTGTTATTACAAAGCAAAAGGAAAAACATTAGTTGACGTCTTGTATGGTTTATATGATGAACTAGGCTATTATGAAGAAAGTCAAACATCCTTAAAACTTGATGGGCAAGAAGGCGCTATGCGTATCAAAGAAATCTTGAGCAATCTAAGAAACAGCGAAGTGAAAGAAATTGCCGGTGAAAATGTCATTCGTTTTGAGGATTATAAAGAATGTATTATCAAAGAAAATGGGATTGCAAGCACATTGACAGGCTTTACAAAATCGGATGTATTAAAATATTATCTGGAAGATGGAAGCTGGATCGCCATTCGTCCAAGCGGTACAGAACCAAAATGTAAATTCTATTATTGTGTAAAAGGTTCCTCTTTGGAGAATGCACATGAAAAAACTTTAGCATATCAAAAAGCAATGGCAGATATGGTAAATGCTTAAGATGTATTTCAAGTACAAATATTACTAAGAAAGGTTGATTCTTGTATACTATATGATATAAGAGATAACTGTCAAAAGCATTTCTATAGTTGATCTATTAGAAATGCTTTTTCTATTGTAAAATAAAGAAAAGAGTTGGATACTGAAGTAGGAGAAGATTTATGAAAATATTAAACTTTGGTTCTTTAAATTTGGATCATGTGTATCAGATGCCGCATTTTGTAAGTGCAAAAGAAACAATTACTGCATTAGATTATCATACTCAAGTCGGAGGGAAAGGATTAAATCAATCAATTGCTTTGGCAAATGCAGGATTGCATGTTTATCATGCTGGAAAAATAGGGAAAGACGGTCATCAGCTAAAGATGTTTCTGCAAGATCATGGTGTTAACACCTCGTTTGTATTTGAATCAGAAAAAGCGAGTGGACATGCTATTATTCAAGTAGTTAACGGCCAAAATTGTATCATCGTATATGGCGGTGCAAATCGTGATATAGAAGAAAAGATGATCGATCAGGTTTTTGATTCATTTGATGAAGGGGATCTTTTACTATTGCAAAATGAAATTAATTTATTGGATATTCTGTTAAAGCGTGCACATCAAAAAAAGATGCGCATTATTTTAAATCCATCGCCGATTGATGAAACATTATTATCCGCGCCAATTGAATTGTGTGATCGACTGATCTTAAACGAAGTTGAAGGAATGGCGTTAGCTTCCTGTGAAAGCAAGAATTATGAGGATATCATACACGCATTGGCCAATCAATTCCCACATGTTGAAATTGTATTGACCTGCGGGGAAAAAGGAGCATGGGCATATCAAGAGGGAAATTATTTTTATCAAGAGGCATACCCGGTGACTGTTGTCGACACGACTTGTGCGGGTGATACATTTACTGGATTTTATATAAGTGCGTGCATACAGGGACATGCAATACAGAGAGCTTTACAGATTGCATGCAAGGCAGCTTCTTTCAGTGTACAAAAAAATGGCGCTGCAGACAGTATTCCTTTATGGGATGCAGTGATGAGAAAATAAAGGAGAAATAGAATATGAAGTCGGTAATCTTTGATATGGATGGCGTATTAATTGATTCTGAAGCAATGTATCAATATCTGCTTATTGATTTTTTTCATCAGCATGGTCAGAAGATTACTCTTCAACAATGTAATATCTTTGTTGGGTGCAGTGATGCTTTTTTCTATCAAAAGTTAGGAGAACTCTGGAATCCAACAAAAAGTGAAAAGGAAATGCGAGATTTGTATCATGCATATTTTGGTGAAGAACAATTAGATTATGGTACATTATTGAATCCCCATGTAAAGTATATTTTACCGCAAATGAAACAGAAAGGAATTCAATTGGCGATTGCTTCCAGTTCAAGCAAAAAAGATATATTAAACATGGCAGAAAGCAATGAAATCCTAATTTATTTTGATCAAATTGTCAGTGGTCATGAAGTTCCTTTTAGTAAACCGGATCCTGCAATTTATTTGGAAGTGGTCCATCGTCTAGGTGCAGAAAAAAAAGAATGTGTTGTGATCGAGGATTCATCCATTGGAATTCAAGCTGCAAAGCAGGCAGGTCTTTATGTCATTGCAAAAAGGGAAGTTCGTTTTCATATGGATCAAAGTCAAGCTGATTTCATTGCCGATGATTTATTGCAGGCATGGCTGCACATACAAGAAAGATTTCGATACTAAAAAAACTGGAGTTTCTCCAGTTTTATTTTTGCAAATCAAATTTTTGCAAGAAGTGTTCCATTCGATGTAATGCTTCTCTGATATGATCAATGCTATAGGCATAGGATACCCTTATGAATCCCTCGCCGGCATCTCCAAATGCCGTACCTGGAACACACGCTACTTTTTCTTCTTTGACTAGTAGTTCACAGAATGCATCACTGCTTAAGCCGGTTGCACGAATATCAGGGAATACATAGAAGGCACCATGCGGCATATGACACTGCAAACCGATTCGGTTAAATCCGCTGACAATAAAATTACGACGTGATCGATAGGCGGCAACCATTTCATCGACATGGCAAAGACCGTTTTTTAAACCTTCGATGGCGCCATATTGTGCAGCAGTCGGTGCAGACATGATAACATACTGATGAATTTTGTTCATGGCTTGAATCAAGGTCTTGTTTGCCAAAATATAACCTAATCGCCAGCCTGTCATTGCAAAAGCTTTTGAGAAACCATTGATAACGATGACCTGGTCTTTGATCTCATCAAATTGTGCTAGCGAAGCAAAGGTTCCATCATATGTCAGTTCTGCATAAATTTCATCGCTGAGAACAATCAGATGATGTTTTTTGATGATCGGAACTAACTTTTCATAATCTGCATGACTCATGACACCACCGGTCGGATTGCTTGGAAAATTGATCAATAAAACTTTTGTCTTATCACTGATCGCGTTTTCTAAAGCTTCCGGAGTAAGCTTAAAGTCATCTTCGTGACGTAATTCTACTGGAACGCTGATACCACCGGACAACGCTACACCTGGAGTATAAGCAACATAAGAAGGGTTCATAACAATGACCTCATCTCCAGGGTTGATCAGCGAACGAAGAGCGATGTCGATTGCTTCGCTGCCGCCAACAGTTACGATTACCTCATCATGAGGATCATATTCCATATGAAAGCGATTTTTGTGATAGTTACAAATTTCCTGCCGCAATTCTAAGAGTCCTTGATTAGCGGTATAATGCGTTTTCTCATTCTCGATAGAATAAATCGCTGCATCGCAAATATGCCAAGGAGTTGCAAAATCGGGCTCTCCTACACCAAGCGAGATAACGCCTTCCACCTCACTGGCCAGATCGAAAAAACGACGGATCCCACTTGGCTGAATTGATTTTACTCGGTTAGATAGAATATCTTCATAATTCATGGAGTTACAACCAATCTTTCTCCAGTTTCTTTACGATCATCATCTAAAATGATCCCGCTCTGTTTGTATTTCTTTAATACAAACAGAGTAACAGTTGATTTTACGGATTCAATACAAGCTATTTTATCAGCGACAAAACTTGCAATTTCATACATGCTTTTCCCATATACCATGCACATAAATTCACTTTTCCCGCTTAACAAATACATTGTATCTACTTCTGGATAGCGTGCAATCGTGCGTGCGATTCTATCATATCCATAATCACGTTGCGGGGTTACACCAACCTCAATGATTGCCATCACTTTTTGGTCACGGTAAGCCTTATCCCAATTAATTACGGTATGATAACCGCAAATGATCTTACGTTTCTCCAGGCTGTCCATTCGTTGTGCAATCTGTTCTTCCTCTTCCAAAAGAATATCGGATAAATCTGAAACGGATAGTCTGGCATTGCTTTCCAAAAGATTCAATAATTCAATATCTTTCATGATGCCTTCCTCCAATAACTGATAATACCGTAGTATATTATTTATATTTTACATTCAAAAAAAGATGATGTAAACCTATATTCATGAAACCTTCACTTTTTTACCATAATAAAACCATATTTTTTTAATACTATAATAGCGAAGTCGATGAGACTTCAAGCAATAGCTTTTTCATTCTTTTCCCATCCCTGAAAGGCAGCCGATAGAGGTTGCCTTTCATTATATTTAAAGCCTATTGTCAATATAACAAAAATTGTTACGATTCTATATAAAGAAGTCGGTTTCAGTTGAAAAAAGAACAATACAGGACTATAATATTTATATAGTGGAATGAAAACGCTTACTATATTGCTGTGCACATCTATAGTGCATTCAAAGGGGAAATAAGGAGGAACGACAGTATGGCGATTTATGACATCTTAACAGCTCATAAGGACCAAAGAGATGGAGGCGAAGTGTGTTCATTTAATGGTTATTTAGAGGATTACTTGGGGATGATCGAAGAGGATGAAACAAAAGAATTAGAGACGAAAGTATTGCGTTATCTATATGATCTGGATGAGAATTTGCGGATTTGCACAGATTTGCATTTAGACATCAATCGTGGGGCGATAGCTAATCAAATTATTAGATATAAAGATGCTTTTAAGATGCCTGAAGGAGAAATTTGTATTCCTTATATTGTTTATGGAAAAGATGATGATAGTCAACGGGCAAGTATCCTTTTATTCGGGGATAAAAATGATTATATATTTGCAAAAGCTTATTATTATGTAATCAGTGAACCTGATAATATGTATGAAGGAACAAGAAATGAGATCATCTCTATGGTCTATCACGAAGATCTGGAGAATATCTTTAAAGAAACGATGGAACGGTTTTTCGAAAAGAAAGAAAAAGCAGGTATGGTTCAACGTTATGTAGACCGTCATTTATTTAAAAATTATGATGAGATGATCGAATTAGCGAAAGAAGAAGGAAATCAATTACAGCAAAAAGCAAGAGAAGAGCTGCCTGCATTAGGAGATAATGCTCAGGAAGCAATCTATCAATATATCATGAAGTGGTTTTTATTGAAAAAATTCTGTTATGTACAATTTATGATGGATAAACGTAAATTGCAGGATGAATTTGAAGGCAATGTAAAGAAACAGCGTCATGGTGCGAAAGACCATAGCGATGCAATCGGTTTTATCTCGTATCGGGAGATGTGGATGATTGCAAAAGGCATCAGCGAGAATACCAACACTGTAAAGGCTGCTGATGAAT
>NZ_LT699716.1 GCF_900155395.1 Merdibacter massiliensis | reverse complement strand
GGAATAAAGGAGGAATGCGATATGTCGATGATCCGAGTCGAGAACCTTACCTTTGCCTATCCATCCAGCTATGATAACATTTTTGAAAATGTCAATTTTCAAATTGATACAGATTGGAAACTTGGGTTTGTTGGAAGAAACGGTAGAGGGAAAACAACTTTTCTAAATCTCTTGCTTGGAAAGTATGAATACCACGGGAAAATACAAGCCTCTGTGCAATTTGATTACTTTCCATATCCTGTGAACAACAAAAACAGATTAACTACGGATATTCTCTCGGAAGTCTGCCCGCTGGCGGAAGAGTGGGAGCTGTTGAGAGAACTATCCTATCTGGAAGTCCGTGATGATGTACTTTGGAGGCCATTTTTTACGCTTTCCAATGGAGAGCAGACCAAGGTGCTGCTTGCCGCTCTATTTCTGAATGATGGACACTTTTTACTGATTGATGAACCGACAAACCATTTGGATATGAAAGCCAGAGAAACCGTTTCAGCATACCTGAAACGGAAAAAGGGATTTATCTTAGTCTCTCATGATCGCTGTTTTTTAGATGGCTGTGTTGACCATATCCTGTCGATCAATCGGTCAAACATCGAAGTGCAAAGTGGAAATTTTTCTACTTGGTTCACCAACTTCCAGCGTCAACAAGAATTTGAACTCTCTCAAAATGTGAAGCTGAAAAAAAGCATTGATAATATGCAAAAGGCCGCTAAAAGAACTTCTGTCTGGTCAGACCGAATTGAAGCGTCAAAATATGGGAACGGCCCGGTTGACCGAGGGTATATTGGTCACAAATCTGCCAAAATGATGAAACGCTCAAAGGCTATCGAAGTGCGGCAGCAACGGGCAATCGAGGAAAAGTCCGGCCTTCTCAAAAATTTGGAAACCGTAGAAGATTTGAAAATAGCTCCGCTTCTCTATTTTTCAGATACCTTAGTGACTTTCTCTGATGTTGTACCGATTTTTGACGGTAAAAATGTCTGCCAGCCAATCTCGTTTACAGTAAAACAGGGAGAACGCATTGCCCTTGATGGAAAAAATGGTTCTGGGAAAACGAGCCTTCTAAAGCTACTGGTCGGGCAACAAATAGAACATCGTGGGACAGTTGCAATAGGTTCTGGCATGATATTGTCCTATGTACCTCAAGATACTTCTATGCTGAACGGTTCGTTATCAGAGTTCGCGGAAGCCAATCGTGTTGATGAAAGTTTGTTTAAGGCAATCTTACGGAAAATGGATTTTTCACGAATACAGTTTGAAAAGAAAATGGAAGATTTTTCAGCGGGACAAAAGAAAAAAGTGTTGATAGCAAAAAGCCTTTGTGAACAAGCACATCTGTATGTGTGGGATGAACCTCTTAACTATATTGACATCTATTCTCGAATGCAAATTGAAAATCTGATTAGGGAATTTTCTCCTACAATGATCTTCGTAGAACATGATCTTGCATTCAGAAATAACATGGCGACAAAAAGCATTTGCCTGGCTGCCGAATAGCAAGATCAGCCGAGCCAGTCAACGATCAAGATGAACGGGCCGCGCCCGCCGTTGACAGCCCCGGCTGTCTTTGCTGGTAAGCAGACAAGGGGCGACAGCAAGAAGTGCTGCCGCCCCAGCCAATCCCAAAATTGAATAAACCGCCGCCCAACGGCAGCACATGAAGCAGTAAGTCTTGAAAAAGATTTGCTGCTTTTTTTGTGTCTATTTTTGGCAAAACAGGCAAGGCGGGGGTGTTTAGAGTGAACAGGAAAATTTTCTGTCTGCCCGGTTGCCATTTTCGGGTTTTCTGTATTACTGAAGTGAAAAGGTTCCAGTCAGCGGGCAATAACCCTGTATCTTGGATTATTAGTAGCAGAAAAAGACAAACGGATTGCCAAAACCGGCTCCCGATGAACGAGTAGTAGGCAAAGGAGAATTTACAAAAAGCATTTATACAAACCGTGGAAAAGTGGCGGACGGAAGTGAGGGGTAGTTCGCAGTCACGGTGAGCAAGTATCGACCAGTGTACCAAATTTCGCTTTTCGCTCATTTGTCCCCCGGTCAGATACTTGTTGGGGTTGCCACCCCAAACCCGCCTTTTGCGGCTTACGCCGCCGAAAAATCCCCGCAAATATTTTTTCGGATTTTTCAAAAACAGTTCCGATTTACACCCTGTTTTTCTCCTATCAGTGAGAGGACAAACAGCAACAACGAAAGGAGTTGAGCCACCATGCCACACAGAACCTACAACACCCCCAAGCGGAAATGTGTTGTCAAGACCCGTCTGACCGAGGCCGAGCGCAGAGCCTTTGAGGACAAATGCGCCGCCCTCTCCATGAGCCAGTCGGAGTATATCCGGCAAGCCGTTTTTTACAGCCGGATTTCCCCTGTTATCCGGGTGACTGCCCACAGCGAGGAAATGCTTGCCGCCGTATCTTCCCTTGTGGCGCAGTACGGGAAAATCGGCAGCAACCTAAACCAGATCGCCCGGTATCTCAATGAGTACGGCGTACCCTACAACGCCCTGTCCAGCGAAGTAAGAGCCGCCGTTTCCGACCTTGCCGCCCTCAAATTCGAGGTGCTGAAAGTGATAGGTGAAGCCTATGGCAACGATCAAGCATATCAGCTCTAAAAATGCCGACTACGGAGCCGCCGAAGCCTATCTGACCTTTGAGCATGACGAGTTTACCATGAAGCCCACCCTTGATGAAGCCGGGCGGCTCATTCCCCGGCAGGACTACCGGCTGGACACGCTGAACTGCGGGGACGAGGATTTTGCCCTGTCCTGCATACGGGCAAACCTGCGGTACGGCAAGAACAACAAGCGGGACGATGTAAAGAGCCACCACTATATCATCAGCTTTGACCCACGGGACGCAGCCGACAACGGCCTGACTGTTGACCGGGCGCAGGCGTTGGGGCTTGCCTACTGCAAAGAGCATTTCCCCGGACACCAGGCTATCATTTGCACCCACCCGGACGGACACAACCACAGCGGCAATATCCATGTGCATATTGTCATTAACAGCCTGCGGATCGCCGAGGTGGAGCGCAAGCCCTACATGGACAGGGCGAGCGACACCAGAGCCGGGGACAAGCACCGCTGCACCGCCGCAGCCATGCGGTATTTTCGCAGCGAAGTCATGGAGATGTGCCACCGGGAGGGGCTTTACCAGATCGACCTCTTGAACGGCAGCAAAAACAAAGTGACCGAGCGTGAATACTGGGCAAAGCGCAAGGGGCAAGCCAAGCTGGACAAGGAAAACGCTGCCCTGCTTGCCGAGGGTATCACACCCCGGCAGACCAAGTTTGAAACCGACAAAGACCGTCTGCGGCAGACCATACGCCAAGCCCTTTCCACCGCCGCCAGCTTTGATGAGTTTTCCGCTCTCCTGTTGCGGGAGGGTGTAACCGTCAAGGAGAGCCGGGGACGGCTGTCCTATCTCACGCCAGATAGAACGAAGCCCATCACCGCCCGGAAGCTGGGGACGGACTTTGACAAAGCCGCTGTCCTTGCTGTTTTCCAGCAGAACATCCATAGAACAGCCGCAAAGACGCAGGGCAGGCAGGAACACCAGCCGCAGCTTACTAAGGGCATACAGCGGACAAAACCCGCCCAAATCACCCCGAACCCTGACGGCCCGCAGCGGCTTGTAGATATAGCCGCCAAGCGAGCCGAGGGAAAAGGTATCGGTTATGAGCGTTGGGCAAAAACCTTTAACCTCAAACAGATGGCAAAGACCATGAATTTCCTTTCCGAGCATGGTTTTTCCAGCCCCGAAGATGTGGACGCAGCTTTGGAAGCCGCCATTTCCGGGCAGCACACCGCTGGGGAAAAGCTGAAAGAACTGGAATCCAGAATCACCGCCAACAAGGAACTCATGCACCAGATCGGCGTTTACCGCAGAACCAAGCCCGCCCATGACGGGCTGAAAACCGCCAAGAAGCCGGAACGATACCGGGAAGCGTATCACGCAGACCTGACGCTGTATGAAGCGGCGGTGAGGTATTTCCGGGAACGGGGCTTGAAGAAATTGCCCGCCGTTTCCAAGCTGCAAGCGGAAAATGAAGCTCTGATTTCCGAGAAAAACGGGCTTTACACCGAGTACCGGGAGCAGAAAGCCAGAGCCGCCGAACTGCTGAAAGTCCAATCCAACCTTGCCGCCATGCTCCGGCAGGAACGGACAAAAGAAGTGCGCCGGGATTGGGAGCGATAAGGGTGTTCCGTTTTGTTCCACCCCTACCCGGAAAGGGGTTTCCACTTTGGACACCCCTTTGCTATGGGAAATTGACCGCTGAAACCCGCCCCGAAATGATACCGAAACCGCACAAAAGCGTCCCCCATATCTACCCCTATCCGCAATACCGCCCGCCTTTTTCAAGGGGCGTACAGAGGGAAAAATCCCCGAAAATGACACCGAAACGCTACACCAAATACCGCCTATCCCGTCACGCCGACAGGAACGGCAGAAAGGAGCCGCAAATGCCGAGAATGAGCAAGAAGCGCAAGGAAGAATGGGCGTTCTTCCTCAACGAGCGCAACCGTATCACCTATAACCCCCTTTGCCGCAGGTGCCGCCGCACCTGCAAGCAGAGTTTCCGGGCAATTATCATCGAGTGCCCGCCGTTTCGCTCCAAGCGGGCGAAGCCATGAAGCCGGACAACACGCAGGAAACCATTTATGTAGGGCTGGGCACCGGCTTGCCGCCCTACCTGCCATATCCCCGGTTCCTGCTGAAAATGGACATTTCCCAGACCGCCAAGCTGCTCTATGCGCTGCTGTTAGACCGCACCACCCTGTCACAGCGGAACGGCTGGCAGGACGATCAGGGCAGGACATTCATTGTCTATCCCATAGCGGAGATTGCCGAAATGCTGGATAAGGGGCAGACCGCCATCAAAGCCGCATTGCACGAACTGGACGCAGCCGGACTTCTGGAACGGAAACGGGCGGGATTTTCCGCAGCCAACCGCCTGTATGTGAAGCTGCCGCCATTAGTACGGATTTCCGACCCTATGACAGTCGGAAAAGCGACCCTCATAAGTGCGGAAAACCGACCTACTGATGGTCGGAAAAGCGACCTTTTGACGGTCGGAAAACCGACCCCTAACAACCTTACTATAAACAACCTGATAGAAAACCAAACAATGGGAGTGAGTGGAGAGCCGCACAAGCCGTTTGGCAGATATGAGAATGTTTTTCTGACCGAAGCCGAGTATG
>NZ_LT699715.1 GCF_900155395.1 Merdibacter massiliensis | reverse complement strand
GTTTGTTTAGCTCATTTCTTACGCTTCGCTTTTCTTTGCTAGCGTCTTTTCTTTTCTTATCCGGACTTGCGTCCTTCTTCTTTTTTTTGAATTGACGTTTCTCTGTTTGGTTTTCAAAGATCGAGCTTGCTCTCCGCAAGCGCTCGTTTATATTATCACCCATCTTTTACATTGTCAACACTTTTTATCTCTTTTTTTTACTTTTTCTTCATTTTTTTGTTTTTAAGATTTTTTTAAAGGATGTATTACTTATTCTTCTTGCTTAACTGCAAGTACTTTTCATATAAGTGATCGATCTCTTCTTTATCAAAGGGAGATTTCTGCAAAGCAATATCATTCAATACATGTTGCAATCCCTGATGAATGACCACATCCAATTTTGCACTGTACTGCATCTGACGGCTATGTGCCGCATATTCATCTTCATCCAATATGATAAATTTTCCATTTGGGAAGATCTTTACATCCAGATCATAATCAATATTCTTGATTGCTTCTTCATCCACTAAACTGGGCGATGCTATATTACAATAGTAATGAACGCCGCCTTTACGGATCATACAGATCACATTATACCATCGATCCGGATAGAAGAAACAAACTGCCGGTTCTTTTGTGACCCATCGTCTTCCATCCGATTCTGATACGAGCGCATGATCCGTAACTGCAACGATTCGCTGATCATTTGCTTCAATGACATAGCCTGTCGCCCAAGTACGATGAAGAGAACCATCATGTTTAAAACTCTGTATATAAACGCTGTCTTTTTCTTTGAGCTGCATAGAGCGTTCTCCTTTCCGTGTGCAGAATATTATAACATCTTTCTAACTTTTCATACAGTCTAAGCTGAATTATGATACACTAAAGCAAGAAAGGAATGAGCAGCGATCACTTGCTGCCTATAGTAATGATATGGACGACAAAAATCAATTTTACCAAGGATTATCCAAACAACTGAATGCTTTACTACAAGACGAAACTCAGTCTGTTACCATTTACGCAAATGCTTCTGCATTGTTATACCAACTATTGCCAGATGTAAGCTGGGTCGGCTTTTATTTACACGATGCAGAAAAAAAAGAATTATACTTAGGTCCTTTCCAAGGAAAACCTGCCTGCATGCACATCCCTCTTGGAAAAGGAGTATGCGGCACTGCTGCTTCAACGCTTACCGTACAACGAGTGGCCGATGTCCATCAGTTTCCAGACCATATCGCCTGTGACAGCGCAAGCAATTCCGAAATCGTGCTGCCGCTGATAAAAAAAGAACAGCTGATTGCTGTTCTGGATATTGATTCTACAGTTTTTGACCGTTTCTCAAAAGAAGATGAAGAAGGATTGATCAAAATTTGTAAAGATTTAGTCACTTTGCTGTGAATGATAACAAATACCGGCAACGCTATTCGCTTCATGCGCTGAAAAGAATGTGATCCGCGCATACCCGAGATAGGAATAAGAAATAGTTTTTCTTTCTTCCATCATCTCCTGCACCTGATCTAATTTTTCTGTATTCATTCGGTAATCAAGCACATCTTTCCAAAAGAGAGATGTGTTTTTTTCTAACGGCAAACGCCGGATACATACAGGCAGAAAATGCGAACGATACTTTGCCAGAGCATGGATCGAAGCTTGTTCAAACGAACTTCCCAACAACAATACATAACCATTCAATTCTTCTAGCCGCCCTAAAGGAGACTCTTCATTTAACGCAAAGTGCAACGGATGCCGGCGGCAGATCACTTTTGCATATTTTCCCCATGCCGCAAAACTATAAAGAGGATGATTTGAACGCACGACCCCATCATTGCGTAAAAATTGCTGAACAAAAGGATCGCCTTGCGCAGGTATAGATAACTTAGGATGATAAGGAAGCGCATTACGCCGTATTTCTTCCCAGCTGTCATAAGGAAACGGGCAATTCTCCACACTAGCCGGATCTAAAAGTTCCGGAGTAAAGGCAGGAGTAATGATCGTCCCCTCATAACCAACAATTTCCATCAAAGCTTCGATCAGAGCTTGTTCGCCTCCAACAACATAAGGCAAGCGTTCACTATCTACTTCCACCAACAGAACCATACCTCTGGACAATCCAATCAATCGCAATTCTTTGATCAATTCCTCTTTTGTTAACAGCGGGCTCTTTGCTTTATCTGTATCAACGGTATAATTTTTCATTTACAATTACCTCTGCCTCTATTTTATCACATTCTTCCAACTTACCAATCTGTAAAATCGTTATTCAGCAAAATGCCAGACACCATCTTCTTTGCCCGTTACATCATCTTTGCTCAAAGATGAGGAAGCAAACACATACACGATCATGTAGCCGTCCTCATTTTTGGCCAGCTGGTAAACAATGATATCCTCTCCATGCAATGTCCAAGCAACTACATTTTCTTCTACGATTTTATAATAAACATCTTCCGGATAGAAATCAGACGCAATGCGTTGAACCAGTTCTTCCATAGAGAGGCCTTCATTTATTTCTCCAATATCTTCTTCATAGAAAACATTTGTTATCTCCTTCATTTGTTTTTGAATTTCTTCTATTTGTTCGGGGAAAAGATCAGGTTTTTCTTGCAGATAAGCATCTATCTTTTCTTGCATCTCTCCAAGTTCTTCATCCTTACCCTGCCATTGATCTTCTAAATTACTTGTTTTATTTTCCTGCTGCAAAAAGAAAGAGAGCCCCGCACCTATGCCAAGCACCATCCCCACGATGACCAACGGCAGCAGCACTCTATGCAGCCGATAGGTTCCTCTTTCCTTCTCATCTGCTATTTTCCACAATAAAGATGAAATAAATAAAGCAGTCAGCAAAAGAACAGACAGAATGATAAAGAAATGAAAACGTATATCAGCAGCTAACAACAGCATATAAAACAATACTTGAATCAGCAGCCATATGAAAATGAGCGTCGGCTCCCAGACGCGGCGCACTTCTAATTTTTCATTAATCATACGATGGGCATTGACAGTGAATGTATTTTTCCCGCCTAAAGAAGCTAACAACATCAAAATTTTCAAAGCACTTTGTCCTTTTTTTGAAATTGGTCTTGGATTTTTCGGAAATATTGCTCCCATCAAGAAAACAACGATTCCCATGACAATCTGAAACAAAGAACAGGCCACGATCAAATACCCATGCTCCCCGAACAGCTGTTCCTGTCGAACGATCATGACTATTCCTTCCACTAACAATAAAATAATTGTCAAAACATTCAATTGATGCAATATCTTCTTCATCTTCAATCCCCTGTTATTTCAATGTTATTATATCCCTTTTTCATAACAAAAAAATAGACCTATCATACATCATCGTATGGTAGGCCCTTTTCCAATCAAACCATTTGCCGGATCAATCTAACGTTAATGATACCTTCGCTATTTTCAATTTCTTGAATCGTATGCATATCTACTTCATCATCTGTTTCTACGATCGTATACGCATAATCCCCTCGCGCTTTATTCGCCATTGTCTCGATATTAATACCATATTGCCCCAATAGAGAAGATACTTTGGCAACCATATTCGGTACATTGCGGTTAATGATGCAAATTCGATTTTTCGCCGCCTTTTCTACGCTTAAAGCAGGAAGATTCACAGAATTGCGAATATTTCCTGATTCTAAATATTCCCGAATCTCTTCGACCGCCATTCTTGCACAATTATCTTCGCTTTCTGGTGTAGAAGCTCCTAAATGCGGTGTAATGATCACATTTTCTTGTTTCAACAATGCCTCACTAGCAAAATCTGTTACAAAAGCTGCTACTTTGCCTTTTTCTAGCGCATCAATCAATGCTGTTTCTTCCACAAGTCCATCTCTTGCGAAGTTTACGATCCGCACTCCGTCTTTCATCTGTTCAAATGCTTCCGCATTCAGCATATTCTTCGTAGAGTCCAGCAGAGGAAGATGCAATGTCACATAGTCACATTCCTCAAAGATCGTCTTTAACTGCGTGATATGGTGTATACGCGCTTTCAATGTCCACGCTGCTTTCACAGAAATATAAGGGTCATATCCATAAACATCCATTCCTAAGGCTGCAGCTGCATTTGCTACTTGTACACCGATTGCCCCAAGTCCGATAACACCCAGCTTTTTGCCCATGATCTCCGGACCGGCAAATTGACTTTTTCCTTTTTCGACCGTTTTTCCAATTCCTTTCGGATCCAGCGTCTTAACCCATTCAATTCCTTTGACGATCTTTCTGCTGGCAAGCAAAAGTCCTGCAATCGTCAATTCTTTTACAGCATTTGCATTCGCTCCCGGTGTATTAAAAACAACGATTCCCTGCTCACTGCATTTTTCTAAAGGTATATTATTCACGCCGGCACCTGCCCGCGCAATACATTTTAAAGATTTAGGAAATTCCATTTCATGCAGGTTTGCACTTCTTACCAAAATAGCATCATAATCTGTGAAATGTTCCCCCGTCTCATAGAGTGTGTCATCAAATTGTTGCAATCCCACTTTTGAAATCTTATTCAACAACTGTACTTTCATCTTATTTACCTCCATTTGTCGCTTCAAACGCACGCATGAACTCTATCAAATGTTCTACCCCTTCTATAGGCATGGCATTATAAATGGAAGCTCGAATACCGCCAACCGCACGATGCCCTTTCAAATTGCTCATGCCGGCACGAATGCTTTCACTGACAAACAGCGCATCTAACTCTTTGCTCGGCGTTGTAAAAGTAACATTCATCAGTGAACGATCTTCTTTTTTTGCGGTCGTGATATAAAAGTCACTTTGGTCTAAATAATCATATAAGAGCTTTGCTTTTTTCTCATTGCGTTCTTGCATCGCTGCTAAGCCGCCTTGTTTTTTTATCCACTCCAATACCAGTCCCAAAATATAGATAGCATATGTCGGCGGTGTATTATACATCGAATCTTTATCTGCCATCACCTTATAGTTCAACATAGTAGGAGTTCTAGCTAATGTATTTCCTAAAAGATCTTCTCGAACGATCACCACTGTAACACCTGCAATCCCCATATTCTTTTGTGCACCAGCATAAATCAGACCATATTTTGATACATCAATTGGTTTCGATAAGATATCACTGGACATATCTGCAACAATCGGAACACCGTTGGTTTCTGGTACATAATTCCACTCTGTTCCATAAATCGTATTATTATGGCAGAGATAAACATAATCTGCATCTGGATGTAAATCCAATTGATCCTGCTTTGGAATATAACTGAATTTGTCTTCTTCACTGCTGGCTGCTACATGAATCGCACCATATTTTGTTGCTTCTTCATAAGCTTTTTTCGCAAAATGTCCAGTAATGATATAATCCGCACATCCGCTATGCAATAAATTCATAGGAATCGCAGCAAACTGTGTACTGGCTCCTCCCTGCAAAAACAGTACTTTATAATTATCCGGAATCTGCAAAAGCTCTCTTAATCGTCTCTGCGCATCCTTTATAATTGCATCGTAGGTACTCGAACGATGACTCATCTCCATCACAGACATTCCGCTGTCTTTATAATTCAGCATCTGTTGGGATGCTGTGCGCAAAACCTCTTCCGGTAACATACTTGGTCCTGCTGAAAAATTGTAAATTCTTTTATCCGCCATCATCGGCACCTTCCTTTCTTCTATCTCTTTTTAAAAGAGTGTGCATATAGTATAACACATTCTTTCATAAAATTGGAAATAATTTTCATATTATGCTATGAAAGTTGTTTCAAGAAGATGTAATTCTCTTTGATACAGCAACAAATCCAGTTTAAGTAAATACAAAAAAAGAGGCTGTAACGAATAAGGAATAGCCAAAAATAAAAAATGCATCTGATCTCAAAAGAGAAAGGATGCATTTTTTTGGTATAATTTAGCTATGAAAAACATCGAAGTGTTAGAGCTAAATAATT
>NZ_LT699714.1 GCF_900155395.1 Merdibacter massiliensis | reverse complement strand
ATATTTTGGTTTAACGTTACTTTTACCTATCTTATAATTCTCAACACACTCTAATTTAAATTCCCATGAATATTTCATATAAGAATACCCCTCCTCCTAGTTGTCTAGGATTTGGGGTACATATCAATTACTGGACTTTTTTTCTTTATACAATTTAATTTCAACTAAACAAAAAGAAAATTGACAGTTTCTTGATAGTTTTTATTTTGAAATCATAGTTAATCACAGTAATAAAAAAAGCCCGTTAAATCGTCAAAATAACGATTATAACGAGCTTTTTCAATCTTTGATAAATTCAAATTATATTATTTCTGTTTATCTTGGATATATTCATCAATAGCTGCAGCTCCCACTTTGCCAGCTCCCATGGCCAAGATAACTGTAGCAGCTCCTGTAACAGCATCACCACCAGCGTAAACACCCTCTCTGGTAGTCAAACCATTTTCATCAGTAATCAAGCAGCCTTTGCGGTTTGTTTCTAATCCTTTTGTAGTGGAGCGAATCAAAGGATTTGGCGAAGTACCGATTGCCATGATCATGCAATCAATATCCATTACAAAATTGCTGTCTTTGATTTCTACAGGGCGCCGACGACCACTTGCATCTGGTTCACCAAGTTCCATCTTCACACATTCGATACCATTGACCCATCCTTCTTCATTTCCAAGGACTCGAACCGGATTTGTCAACAAACAGAATTCGATTCCTTCTTCCATCGCATGTTCGACTTCTTCCTTACGAGCAGGAAGTTCTTCCATGCTTCTTCGATAGACGATCGTTACTTGATCAACTCCCAAACGTTTTGCACATCGTGCAGCATCCATAGCGACATTTCCCCCGCCAACGATCACTGCTTTATTTGCATGCTGAATAGGCGTATCGACACCTTCTTTATATGCTTTCATCAAATTGCAGCGTGTCAAAAATTCATTGGCAGAATAGACACCTTTTAAATTTTCACCTGGCATCCCCATAAAATTCGGCAGGCCGGCACCGCTGCCTACAAAAACTGCTTCATACCCTTGATCGAACAGATCATCAACTGATTCACTACGCCCGATGACTACATTTGTTTCGATATCAACTCCTAACTGACGTAATCCGTCTATTTCATGAGTTACTACGTCCTTAGGCAAACGAAATTCAGGGATTCCATACATCAATACGCCGCCAGCAACATGCAGTGCTTCAAATACGGATACATGATATCCTTTTTTTGCCAAATCGCCTGCGCAAGTCAGACCAGCAGGTCCTGCACCAACAATTGCAACCTTATGACCGTTCATCTCTGGTTTGTCAACGGTTTCTTTCACGTTCTCTCGATACCAGTCTGCGACAAAGCGCTCTAATCGGCCAATTGCAACACTTTCTCCCTTTTTACCACGCACACATTGTTGTTCACATTGTGTCTCTTGTGGACAAACTCGTCCGCATACGGCTGGTAAAGAGCTTGTTTCTCTTATGATATGATATGCTTTTTCAAAATCCCCTTCTTTGACTGCTAAAATAAAATCCGGAATATTAACAGAAACTGGACATCCATTTACACAAGGCCGAGTTGGACAATGTAAACAGCGTTCCGCCTCCTCCATCGCTTGTTCTTTTGTATACCCTAATGCAACTTCAGAAAAATTACTGCGTCGGATCATTGGATCTTGAACAGGCATTTCTACTTTTTTCAAAGACATATTTGGCATGATCATTCGACCTCCTTTTTGAACAGATTGCATGTATCTTCTCTTGCTTTTGCCTCAAAAGCACGATATGTCGAACTGCGTGCCATCGTTTCATCAAAATCAACTAAATGCCCATCAAAGTCAGGTCCATCTACACATGCAAACTTCATTTCCCCGCCAACGCTTAAACGGCAACATCCGCACATGCCTGTACCATCGATCATGATTGGATTCATGCTGACAATTGTTTTGATATCATATTTTTTTGTCAACAGACAAACAAATTTCATCATTGGAAGCGGTCCGATTGCAATAACTTCATCAAACTTTTCTCCCTGTTGAATCAATTCTTCCAGTACATTTGTCACTAAACCTTTTTTTCCTGTACTTCCATCATCACTCACCAAATAACAATGTTGGCTGACAGCTGCAAATTCATCTTGCAAGATTACCAGATCTTTATTACGGAAACCTGTGATGACCGTAACTTCACTGCCGTTATTGTATAAGGCTTTCGCCGTTGGATAGGCAATGGCACAGCCTACGCCACCGCCAATTACGCAAACCTTTTTTAAGCCTTCCACTTCACTTGGCTTCCCTAATGGACCGACGAAATCTAAAATGCTGTCTCCAACCTCTAATTGATCTAACAACATGGTTGTTTTGCCCACTATTTGAAAAATGATCGTAATTGTTTTCTTTTCCCGATCATAATCTGCTATCGTTAACGGGATGCGTTCCCCGTCTTCATGCACGCGCAATATAATAAACTGCCCTGCTTTAGCTTTTTTTGCGACCATGGGCGCCTCTACGACCATCCGTGTCACTGTAGGATTTAATCTTTCTTTTTCTATGATTCGATACATCCTGTTCCTCCTCTCAAATCACCTGATAACTCATTAATATTTATTTTACTATCTTTTTTTATTACTCACAAGTTTTTCTCTATTCTCTTTCAGACAATACCCTATGAAAGAACTTAAGAAATGTCTGCACATCATGAATGGACAGCTGTCCCGGAGCACTGCTATCGCATACTTTCACAAAACTTACACAAGAACCAAATTCTTCGCCAACCAAACGGGTAATTCCGCCTAAACGTCCCATGGCCATGGTGATAAATGGTTTCTGTAAACAGTTCTTTGCCCATGCGCTCACTTCCAGTAAACGGGCCACATCAAGTGCATCCCTCGGCATGACAGCGATCTTAACGATGTCTCCATGAGTTTCTGCCATCTTTTCTGCTAACGTCTTTAATTCTTGGAAGGAAGCAGTTTTTATAAAATCATGTGATGAAACGATTACTTTTTGATCATGTTCATGTGCAAGCGAGATCAGATGCTCCCGTATGTCATCTGCCATCGAATATTCTATATCAATTAAATCTGCACAACGACTCTGGATGACAGTTGCATATATATTTTTATACATTTGTATACTACTTGAAAATGATCCGCCTTCTGCTTTTGTACGAATGGTCGTTAACAGCAACTTATCTTGACAATGATCTTTGATCATCTTTAATAGCATGATCAAAGATGTGGATGTCATCTCCTCTTGAAAAAGATCCAGACGCCACTCGATGATATCTGCATCGCTTTTAGATAGAATTTCTAAATCTTGTCTCATCGTTTTTTCATCAGGGGAAGTCAACGGTGCACAAAGCAAGACCTTTCCATCCCCAAACACGCGATTCTGTATTTTTATTGAGGTCACAATCATTCACTTCCTAACATATTAATCAGTATAGCGGAAAAACAGTTCAAATTTCAATCATAAACTGTAACAATTTTCAATATGTTTGAAAATTGTTGCTTTTTTTCAATTAAATGCTTGCATTTTGATTTGAATCGCTGTATTCTAAATACATCAGGAGTGATTGAAATGCACATGATTTTAAATTCTTCTTATTACTTTTACTTTTAATAGCCTCAGAGAATCCAATGCAATTTATTGATACTTGGAGTTTTTCTGAGGCATTTATAAAGCATCGAACAAAAAAAGTTGATGCTTTTTTTGTTACCTGTGCAAAGACATTTCTGTTTAGAAAGAAAGGAAAAAGATATGAAACGTTATGGTTTAATCGGAGAGAAACTCTCTCACAGTTTTTCAAAGGAAATTCATGAAGCGATTGCAGACTATACATATGATCTGATCCCGCTTTCAAAAGAAGAATTCCCTAAATTCATGGAACAACGGGACTTTACAGCAATCAACGTAACGATTCCGTATAAAAAAAATGTCATCCCTTATCTGGATGAAATTGATGATGCAGCAAAACAAATTGGTGCTGTAAATACGATCGTGAATCGAGATGGAAAATTAAAGGGATATAACACGGACTATACAGGTTTCTTATACATGGTAAAAAAACATCATGTTGACATGGAAGGCAAAAAAGTGCTGGTGATTGGAAATGGCGGTGCCAGTGCCGCCATACGTGCTGCAGTTGCTCATGAAAAAGCAGCCAGCATGATCGTTGTAGACATCATTGTGGGAAATGGTGCCATTTCTTATGAAGAATGCTTAGAAAAGCATTTGGATGCACAGATCATCATCAACACCTCCCCTGTTGGAATGTATCCAAAGACTGGGAATTCACCAATTGATCTTTCTTTATTCCATCGCCTCGAGTCTGTTATGGATGTAGTCTACAATCCCCTTACAACCAAGCTGGCACTAGAAGCGAAAGAAAGAGGGCTGATTGCGGTAAATGGATTAGAGATGCTGGTAGCACAAGCAAAACAAGCCGTAGAACATTTTTTGAATGAAACGATCAATGATGAGGTGATCGATCAAATATATCAAAACCTTTATCAAGAACGCTCCAACATCATTCTGATTGGCATGCCAAGTGCTGGAAAAACAACGATTGGACAATGCATTGCTGAAAAATCACATAAAGAATTGATTGATATGGATGCATACATTGTCGAAAAAGAAGGAAAAAGCATTCCTGCAATTTTCGAAGAAGGCGGCGAACCGCTGTTTCGTGCGAAAGAAACGCAGGCAGCAATTACATTATCAAAATACAACGGAAAAGTGATTGCCACTGGTGGCGGGATCATCAAACATAAGATCAACATGGATTACTTAAAGCAAAACGGAATCGTCATTTTCATTGATCGATCATTAGAGTATTTAGTAGGCAGCGATGCCACCCGCCCTCTTTGCAGCAGCAAAGATGCGGTAGCACAGATGTATGAAGAAAGAATCGATTTATATCGTGCATACGCCGATTATATCGTCGACAACAACAGCAGCCTGCAATCTTGTGTAGACGCTATTATACATATTTTACAATAGAAGGAGAAGAATTATGATTATATCCATTAAAAAAAATGCAAATCCTGAAGAAGTACAGGCATTGATCGATACTTTAGAAGCGAAAGGTGTAAAAGCCGTAGAAATACAAGGATCCGAATTTAATGTTTTCGGTTTGACAGGTGATACGTCCATCATCGATGAGAAAGCGGTGAAAGCCTATCGCTGCGTGGAAAATGTCGTACGTGTGCAAGCAAAGTATAAACTGGCAAATCGCATGTTCCATCCGGAGGACACAGTGATCGATGTAAACGGCATCCGCATCGGCGGCAAAGAAAACATTGTTGTCATCGGCGGTCCTTGTGCCGTAGAAAATAAAGAAATGATCATCGAACTGGCGAAAGAAGTAAAAGAAGCCGGAGCAGTAATGTTACGAGGAGGTGCATATAAACCTCGTACTTCTCCATACGCCTTCCAGGGGATGCGTACAGAAGGAATCCTGGCAATGGTAGAAGCACGCAAACAAACTGGGCTGCCGATCGTGACCGAGTTGATGGGTGAAGCACAGATCGATGAATTTGAAAAATATGTAGATATCATTCAGATCGGTGCTCGAAATATGCAAAATTTTGAATTGCTAAAAGAAGTCGGTAAGCGGACAACAAAGCCTGTATTACTTAAAAGAGGATTTTCCAATACAATTGATGAGTGGATCATGAGTGCTGAATATATCATGGCGAATGGAAATCCAAATGTCATTTTCTGTGAACGCGGCATTCGCACATTTGAAACAGAAACACGAAATACCTTAGATCTAAGCGTAATTCCGATCATCAAAGAAAAGACACACCTTCCGATCATCATCGATCCTTCCCATGCCACTGGCGATTGGAAGCTGGTCGAAGCTGCTTCTCTAGCTGCAGTAGCCGCTGGGGCTGACGGACTGATCATCGAAGTGCATGATCATCCGGAATGTGCGCTAAGTGATGGTGCACAGTGCTTAAAACCAAAGAAATTTAAACAATTGATTGAAAAAGCCCGTAAAATTGCAAACGTGCTGGATCGGGATATATAAAAAAAACGCATCGTTATTTGACCTTTGTGGCCAAAGCGATGCGTTCTTTATAATCAGGCATGTACTGCTTGATCAAAGCATAAAACTCTTTGGAGTGATTCGGATATACAAAATGTGCAAATTCATGCAGAATTACATATTCAATAAATTCCACCGGATAATGAATCATTTTTTTATTTAATGTAATCTGTTTTTTTGCCGGTCTACAATTTCCCCATTGTGATTTCATCAATCGAATTTTTAATTGCGGCATGGCAATGCCATAAGCCTTTAATCGTTTGCAAGTCAATAAAGAGATATCATAAAAAATATCATAACATAATTGATCCAAGTACTCTTGAACCAACTTTCCGCATTGTTCTTTTTTTTCGTATTGGATGTAAAATGTCTCATCACTATAATATACAAGCGGATGTTTGCTTGGCATGCGCCGGATACGCAATGATTTCCCTAAAAGCTGTATATGCTCGTCATCCATCAATGTTGGAGAATCCTCAATTTCTTCTTGTTTGCTACGGATCCAGTCCTCTTTTTTTAATACAAATGCATCTATCGTTTCTTTCGTAACAAAAGGATTTGCGCTGACAATGATCTCTCCGCAACGATTGATCCTCATATTGATGTTTTTTACTTGTTTATATAATAAAGTGTAGGAAATGATGCCTTTTTTTCCTTCAATTTTCCTCTCTTCCCTTTCCAATATCATCACCAACCTATAATTGCGTGATTTATTTTAACATAAAGTATTACAAAACTAAACAAAACCTTTACTTTTTTTATGAAATATTTTGATAAATTGGTTAGTGGTGCAAAAAAATGAAACTATGTTAAAATAAATGCGGTGATTTTATGAAACAATTCAAACATCCATTTCCCTTTTCAGATGATAACAAACGTTATCATACTTGGAATTACTACTTAAAACATCACTATGGTCAAAAAGTTGCAAAAGTGCCTTTAGATGCTGGTTTCACCTGTCCAAACCGAGATGGGACCAAAGGCTATGGCGGCTGCACATACTGCAGTGCTGCCGGCAGTGGCGATAGCATCGTCACACATGGAGATTTGATCGATCAGTTTGAAAAAGGATATGCGATCATGGCTCGAAAATGGCCGAATTGTAAAGCAATGGCTTATTTTCAGGCATACACGAATACCTATGGTCCAATAGAAAAACTGCAGGCAAGTTTTGTCCCTTTCATCGAACGAGAAGATGTTTGCGCTCTTGCGATTGCTACAAGAGCAGATTGTCTTAATGAAGAAAAAATTGCTTTTCTTTGCGAATTGGCAAAGAAAAAAGAAATATGGATCGAATTAGGGTTACAAACGATCCATGACGCAACTGCCGAGCAGATCCATCGAGGACATACTTTTTTTGAATTCCAGCAATGTGTTCAAGCGCTTGCTCCTACTCCTTTAAAAATTTGTGTACATTTGATCAACTCTTTGCCAAATGAATCTATAGACGACATGATCGAAAGTGCCAAAGTAGTTGGATCCATGCCGATCGATGCTGTAAAGATCCATATGCTGCATATCATGAACAATACGCAAATAGCCATGCAATACCAGCAACATCCATTTCCATTGCTTTCAATGGAGGAATATGTCGATGTTGTCATTCAGCAGCTCGAAGTCCTTCCGCCTTCTATCATCATCCAGCGTTTGACCGGGGATGCTCTGGCAAAAGATTTGATTGCTCCTGCATGGACCTTACATAAGATACAGGTACTAAATGATATAGACAAAGCAATGGCGAAGAGAAATACATGGCAAGGAAAAAAATTATAATCGCATTTTGAAAGTTCATGCATACGCTATAACTAGGTGAGAGAAAGATGCAATGTGTTGGTATCTTATGCCGCAAGCAAATTTTAGAAGCAAACGAACGATATTTCATTAATTCTTCATTGATCAAACCGCTCTCTGCCCTTCCCATTCTTCTTCATCCAATTTTGCATGTGACCCACATACAGGAGGAAGTACATGCTTGTGACGGTTTGATTCTTCCTGGTGGTCTAGATGCTTTTGGCGTTTATGCAGCCAAAGAGGCAGATAGTTTTTCAAAGTATTATGATGGCTTTGCCGATTTTGAAGAATTAGCGATCATCGAAGCCTTTATCAAGCAAAAAAAACCAATATTAGGAATCTGCCGTGGCATGCAGATGCTGCAATTATTTTTTCAAGGTACATTAGAAACCAGTTATGATACTATACTGCACCAGAAAGAGCATCGTCATGTTCTTCATTTTGCAACAAATACCTATTTAAGACAACTTTATGATCGTCCTTGTGAAGTGAATAGCTATCATCATCAAAGAGTGACAAAGATTCAATATCCTCTCATAGTGGACGCTTATTGTGAAGATGGAACGATTGAAGCCTTTCATCATGCCTTTTTACCCATCATTGGTATTCAGTGGCATCCGGAGTTACAGCAAGATGATCGTATCCTTCCTTATTTTATTTCACTCATTTGCAATAAAATACCTGCCTTTGATCCAACGAAGGATCCCTCCTATCAAAACAAGCAAGCATAATAGATTTCCATATACTTGAAAATCAATGATATCTGCAGCTTGTGCAATGGAATATCCAATCAACCAGCTTCTGAGAAAACGCGAAAAGCTATCGGTTAAAGAAAAAGCAATATAGTTCATATTAGAAAAACCTGCTAAATAAGGTAAGATAAAATCGGGAATAGGTGTGATGCCTCCGATAAACACAGCAAATACCCCATATTTTTTCATTAACATCTCCCATCGCTCAATCTGTTTTCGACTGAGCAAGTGGGAGATGATTTTTTCTTTTGAACGTTTTGCCATACCATAGCCGATCGTTCCTCCGATCCATGTTCCAACTGCCCCTTCGACTGCAAATTGCAAATAGGACTGGGGAGCATCTACACATAATGGAATCAGCAATACTTCCAGAGATGGAAGCGGGAGAAATGCTTTGCATAGAGCGTATATGATAAAACCAAGCTCTCTATATCCATACAACAGATCCATATGACACCTCTTTGCTATTGTATATGATTGAACACATCATTTATGCGTACTCTCTACGTTCTTTCGCAGTACAACAGACAGGATAAAAGGAATCAGACACAAACCAGCAAACATATAAATAGTGACATCCTGCCCAACAGATTCAACCAACCACGAAGCAATCAGCGGTGTAAACAAAGCACTCACACCTATATAAATTGCCATTGCAAACATCTGTGCACTGCTGGCAACACGTTGATCACTTAGTTCTACAATCAAAAACTTGCTGGCCAATAGAATAATAGGCAAAGTGACTAACTGCAATATTGAGCAGCCAATCAACAAAAGCGGTGTGTCAAAAAATGCATAGAAAAAAAACTTAATGCTATACATAACTATACCAAACATCAGCAATTTGATTGGTGAAACCTTTTTCACCAGCCAATTGCCAGCGAAAAATATAGGAATCTCAGCAAATGATTGTATACACCATTTCCATCCCACATCTCTTGCATTTCCGCCGATTGTTAACAGCTTATCAACAACCGTATATTGATCAGCAGTACCAACGATATAAATGAACAACAAGGTGATCACCAATAATACATATTGATGATTTTGGATGAGGTTTCTTATATCTTCCTTAAGACAACCCCTTTTTTCTTTCTTTACATCCTTGCAAAAAAACAATAATACTCCGTTGATGATACCAATAATAAGCAGATACCATTTTAAATCTTGATAGGAAATGGATAATACAAGATATCCTATCAAGATAGAGCCTACGCTCAATCCCAAAGCTCCTCCTGCACGTAATATTCCATAATGTGCGGCATCTGCTTCTAACATCCACGTCTCGTTTAATCCCATCAGCACTTTTACCATTCCTCCGCTAAAACTGATCAAAATAAAATGATATAAAAAAAGAGCATTGTCTACCCATAACATCCCCGTCGCGGCCGCTATATAAAAAAAGAAACCGAGGAGAAAAAAATTTTTTATCATATGAAATCGATCACAAAGATACCCAAATAAGAATTGTCCTGCAATCGCAACCACCGCGCAGCCAGCCAGCAAGACACCCTGCTGTATACCGGAATAACCGATGAATTTTATAAAAGGAATTAACTGTGCATTCACAAAAGACAAAGAAACGAAGATCAAAAAATTGCAAACAAAATAAAATAGCAATCTTTTTTTTGCCATCTCATCACTCCAATATTAGTATGAAAAAAAACTTAAAAGTTATTCCTTCTTTTTCTTGGTATTATGTTAAAATATCCATACGAAGAAAGAAGGTACGTTATGGAAAAGGAAATTCAGCACTTTGAAAATAGAGCAGGAGGAAAAGGATGGATCCATATCGAACATCTCTTATCAAAAGAAGATATGAATGAAATGGTTAAGATGTATGCTCGTGTAACGATCGATCCACATGCAAGCATCGGATACCATCAACATGTTGACGATGGGGAAAGCTATTGCATAATACATGGAACAGGCATGTATACAGAAGATGATAAGACATGGAAAGTTTCTGAAGGCGATATAACATGGACCCCAAGTTCTCATAGCCATGGCATCGAAAACATAGGTGAAGAACCGCTTGTACTCATTGCCTTGATCCTGAAAAAATAAATCAATATTAAAAAGATCAATTCCCATGTTTATGGAAATTGATCTTTTTGTATACTGGTTGTTTTATATTTTTACTGTATTTCGATTGCCGCATAAAAATCCTGGATCCATTTTTCTGTTAATGGCTGATTTGAATAAATGTGCGCCATCGCTTCGCCTTCTTTTATTTTCTCTGGACTCTTATGAAGGAATACGATACCAACGCTTGGATCAATAGACTCTCCTTTTTTGGTTCGCCCGGCACCCAGTTCCATCGCTAGTATTCCTAAAGAGCGAGCATGCATTTTTTGGATGGTTCCGCTCGTCAATGCGCAAAGTGTTGTATCAAATCTTGCCTGAGCGAAAAGAGAAGGATCTTTTATAACAGAGACATCACCGCCTTGTGCCATTACCATCTCACAAAACTTTTCAAAAGCACTTCCATCCTGCAAAGAGCAGATTGCTTTTTGTTTTCCTTCTTCCAAGGTATCAGCCAATCCTGTCATCTGTAACAAGATGGCTGCTTCTTCTATGCAAAGCGTTTGAAAATCCTTCGGTCCTTCCCCTTTTAGTGTGTGGATTGCCTCGATAACTTCTAAAGAATTTCCAATTGCCAAACCTAAAGGTTCATTCATATCTGAAATGATTGCATGGACTTTTCGATGAAAATACGCCCCGATTGCACACATGCAATCTGCCAGTTGCTGTGCCTCTTCTTTTGTTTTCATGAATGCCCCTTCGCCAAATTTCACATCGAGCAAAATAGCTTCACTGCCTGCCGCCAGTTTTTTTGATAAAATACTGCTAGCAATCAAGGGTATGCTGTCAATGGTACCTGTCACATCACGCAAAGCATATAAGAGCTGATCTGCAACTACAAAATCGTCACTTTGCCCAATAATAGCTGCATGTACTTTCTTTACTTGCTCATAAAATGCATCCGTTCCCATCGTCGTTTGATAACCTGGAATGGATTCCAGCTTATCGACAGTACCTCCCGTATGTCCTAATCCACGGCCGCTCATCTTAGCAACAATTCCGCCACAAGCAGCCACCAAAGGAACCAGAACCAAAGAAGTCTTATCACCTACTCCGCCGGTAGAATGTTTATCGCATGTTATTCCTTTTAATCCACTAAGATCCAACGTCTTTGAGCTGTGCATCATAGCATCCGTCAGCGCAATCGTCTCATCTAATGACATGCCTTGAAACCACACAGCCATCAAGAAAGCGCTCATTTGATAATCTGCTATCTCCTGATGTACATACGCATGAATCATCTCATGTATCTCGTCCCATGTTAAAGAAAGACCATGTTTTTTCTTTTCGATCCATTCTAAGATCATGAACGGCATGCCTCCTTTAATAAAGCGATCTCTCGATCACTTAATTCTCTCCAATCTCCTTCATCTAAATCACCTAGTTCTAACGGTCCAAAAGAGATTCGCTTTAACTGAATGACCTCATTATTGACTGCTTGCAACATTCTTTTCACTTGATGAAACTTTCCCTCGCGTATAGATAGATGGATCTTCTTTTCATCAACGATGTCTACTTTCGCGGGAAGTGTAGTAAAATCACCTAAATCTATTCCATTGCATAATGCAGAAATTGCTTCCGCATCTATATTTTTTTCCAAACTTACTTCATAATTTTTCCATACATGATAATTAGGTGATAACAATCGATGCAATAAAATGCCATCATCAGTTATCAGTAACAATCCGCTTGTATCTAAATCTAACCGTCCGACTGTCGACATTTTCTGAAACCGCAGCGGCAATAAATCAAATACGGTTGCATGTAATCCATCCTGGTTTGCACAAATATATCCTGGTTTTTTATTCAGCATGATGTAGGTATGTTCTTTGTATAGAACAGGTTCATCATATAAAGATACCACATTTGTATTTTCATCAAATTTATAATCATCTTTCCATTGAATGATGCCGTCAACTTTTACAGCACCTTTACGAATTAATTTTTTTACTTCTTTTCGTGTGCCAAATCCTTGATTTGCCAAAAATTTATCTAATCGAATCATTGAATACCTGCTTTCTATTCTAACGAAAAAATAGATAACTTATGCTTCTCTTGCGCAATCGATCACCCAATAACATTGTGATGTATTCACTTCTGAAGCATCTTTCCATTGAATGACAACTCCCAGCAGATCATCTTCACTAGTCAGCGTGCCTTCTAAAGTAAGGGCAGAATAGTAACCCTTTTTTGTATTTTCCTGATTAGGGATCACTTTGTAAATTATATCTTCATCAAATCCCAGAGAGCTGCATTCCCCATTTGTATTTAACGGCATTGCCACTACCTTGATATCATACATTGCATGTTCAAAATGATCGATCGTTAAAGTATAACGGCAATGATCATCCCCCGACAATGTTATCTCATAATCAAAAGGCAACACGTCTGATATTGCAAGTGAACCATTTTCTATTTGTGCTTGCAGCTGTTCATACTGTTCTTGTTCTGCACGATGCTCCTTCACTGTCGTACATCCACTCAGCAAAAAAACAACAAAAAGAATCGAAAACATACGTTTCATTCTATCACCCTCGAATGCATTATATCATTTTGCAGAATTTGCGTCTATTTGTTTTCTAGTACATGGAAAAAAACAAAAAGAAAGTGAAATAAACACTTTCTTTTTAAACTGTTAATTTTTACTTTCAAATGAACTGCATGCTGTTTCATGCACATTTTTGGCATGGATGCAATTATCACAGCATACTGTGATTGTCTTTGCATTACAATGCTGATCCTTTTGGAATTTGCAAGATGTCACATCACAAAAAATTTCTGTTTTCATACACAATTCACCTCCATACAAAGTTAGTATGGATAAAACCTCATTTTTTATTCTCATACTGAATCAATGCAGAAAAGCAAAAAATCTGATCTTCTCCTTGCATTGCACAACATGTCGAAAATTGAATTCCAACCAATTCAATCATAGGGTTTTTCTCTAAAAATTGATTGATGTCTTCTTCCAGATCCAATTCGTGTTCTTCATCAAATAATTTGACCCGCACATGCTCACCCGTTATTATGTTATCTTTTTTTTCAATCGAAGTTTGTCATAACATGTGCGTGCCTCCTGGTCAAGTATGTGCTGCGTATCTTTTGTAATAGTACATAAAGGCAGACGCAGGATGTTGTTGCATAAGTGTGCTTGCGACAGCATATATTTGATTGGAGAAGGCGAAGTTTCTAGAAAACAATATTTAGCAAAAAATTCTAATTCATGCTGCATTGCCTGATTTTTAGTTAAAATTGCAGTTTTCATCTCCGGCAGCAACATATGCGACATCACAGATATGACGCCGTCTGCTCCTGCAGCAATAGCATCAAAACACGTCACATCATCCCCGCTATAAAAATAGAGAGATGGAAATAGTTTCTTTAATTTTGCTAACGTCATATAATCTTGGGCTGCATATTTCATTCCTGTGATGTTGTGACACTTCATCACCAGACGTTCGAATAATCTAATTGTAATTGCTGATCCCGTACGAGATGGGACATGATAGAGTAAAATATTTTTTCTTGTCATTGCGCTGGCTGCTACAAAATGTGCGTACAATCCATCTTCACTTGGCCGGTTGTAATAAGGCGTCACTATGAGATATCCATCCAACGGATACTTTTCAAACCGGGCTATATTTGCCAAAGTTGTCGCTGTGTTATTAGTACCGGCGCCTGCATATACTTTCACTCGTCCTTTCGTGATAGATAAAACTTTTTCAATGATTTGCTCTTGTTCCTCCATCAATAACGTAGGGGTTTCTGCAGTGGTACCACAGACGATAAAACCATCCACACCTTCTTCTATCTGCATTTGTACAATGTTTTCCAATGCTTTCCAGTCAATTTGATTGTCTTGATCAAACGGAGTGATCAATGCTGTCCATATCTCTTTCATTATTCTTTCCCCACAAAAACCGGCTGCATTTGCTGATGCTGCAAAACATGCTCTATCGCTTCCTCTAATACATCAAATCGTGCACTCATACTGCGTGGCTTCTGTTGAATATCATCTTGATACATCGGCAATGTATACATATTTTTCCTGGCAATCAGCTGCAATAAGTTTGCCCCGCTGATTCCAATAAAATCATTTGTAGATAAACCAATCAAGATTGGTTTATCATTACGTAAGATTGCTTTTGCAGCCAATGTGACGCTCGTGTCATATATACCGTTTACTAATTTTGAGACAGTAGTGGCACTTGCCGGTGCGATCACCATTACATCGTATTGATTTTTAGGTCCCACTTTTTCACTTTCTGGTATCGTATCAATGATATCGTGCGTGGTGAACGCAGACAATGCTTTGCGAAATTGAGCATGCTGAAAAAAACGCGTATCCAGTTTTGCCGTATTTTCACTGATAACAAATGTCAGATCGTATCTGTCTGTCAGTTTCGCTAATTGATCTAATATCTTCTTATGATTACAAAATGATCCGCAGATTCCAAACAAAACCTGTTTTTTATTCATTCCACATCCTCCTTACAAAGTTAAAAATGGCCTTTGCACTCGACTTAGGGGCAAATAATTCCGGTAAATTTGCCGCTCTTGTATAAAGGATACGATGTTCTGCGAGCATATCTTCATATTGTTTTTCTGATCCGCTGATATCAATAACATGTACATGCGGCGGCCATTTTTTGATCAATGATTCATTTAAAACATGAACTGGAGAACATTGGATGACAAACGGTGCACAATATTGTGGAAGCCAGTGATCGATCAAGCATTCATCATCGCCAATACAATGATCGTGACGAATATAGCGGAGATGAACGCCACATTTTTGTAAAAGACAACCGATTGCTTTCCCGCAATGACCTTTTCCTATGATATCGACTTGATATTCTTCCATGGCCCGATCTATTTGATCCAAAAAATAGAATAATGTTCCTTGCGCAGTTAATTTTGCATTTTCATCAATGAATTGTTCATCTTGTAAATAATAAAATTTAGGTTGTTGCAACGTTTCAAGAAACCTGGTTTCACGTCCTGCAAAGATCTTGCAGTCCTCTCGCAAACATTCCCAAAAATAATTTGGCAGATCGATATGCTGGCGGTCCATATAATCCCCTTTATTTCCTTGTACTGATTGCATAGGAAGAATAAGTGCATCTAATTTGCTCAGATCAAAATTGATCAATTCATCAAACGGAATGCAAATGTGTTCTTTCTTTATCAGTGACCGTAATTCCTCCATGCGATTTTCTTTTCCCCAAACGGATACGATCATTTCATTCCTCCTTCGTTGTATACTATGAATACAATCATCAAAAGGAAACAAATAAAAAAAAGGGAATCCGCTCAAGATTCCCTGCCTATCTTCATTGTTCTTGAAAAGTGATGACATAATAATTCTTCTTGCCGCGCTTAACCAGCAGCATGTCATCAACTAATCGTTGTGTTTCATCAACCATAAAGTTCTCTTCTCTGATCTTCTCGCCATTAATGGCAATCGAACCGCTTTTGATCCATTCACGAGCCTCTCTTTTGCTTGATGCAATTCCTGTTGTTACCAGCATGGAAGCAAGATCCATTGATTGTGATAATGGTCTTTTTTCCATCGAATTGAGTGCATCTCTTTGCTCATCCTGCGTCAGATCACGAATATCGCCTTTAAACAATGCATTTGTGATATTTAAAGCAGTATTATATGCACTTTCACCATGCAAGAACGTAACAACTTCTTTTGCCAATGTCTTTTGCGCTTCACGAAGATGCGGTTCATTTGCAACACAGTTTTCTAAACGATCTATCTCTTCTTTGCCCAAGAATGTGAAACGTTTCAGGTATTCGATGACCTTAGCATCTTCTGCATTTACTAAGAACTGATACATCTCGTATGGAGAGGTTTTCTTTGCATCCAGCCAGATCGTTCCTGATTCGCTCTTTCCAAACTTGGTACCATCCGCTTTCGTGATCAACGGCATTGTTAGACCATAGCACTCTACATCTGCACCATGTTTTTTACGAATCAATTCCAATCCTGAAGTAATATTTCCCCACTGATCTTGACCACCGATCTGCAATGTACAATTTTTTGTTTCATACAAATGCAAGAAATCCAATGACTGCAGGATCATATATGAGAATTCTGTATAGCTGATTCCTGTTTCCAAACGGCGTTTGACTGTTTCTTTATTGATCATATAACTTACATTAAAGAATTTGCCATAGTCGCGTAAAAAATCAATGATCGTCACATCTTTTGTCCAGTCCAAGTTATTGACCATTTCAAAACCAAAGACCTTGCTGATCTGATCATGCAATGCAGCATAATTATGTTCAAGGACCTCTTTTGTTAACATATTGCGTTCGCCACTTGCCTTAGGATCGCCAATGAAACCTGTAGCTCCTCCTACCAGCATCAAAGGGTGATGTCCATGATCTGCTAATCTTTTCGCTGTTAACAAACTGGAGAAATGCCCGATATGCATACTGTCTGCCGTTGGATCCGTTCCAATGTAAAAAGTCATTCCTCCCTCATTTAATTTTTGTTCTAGGTCCGGACTCGTCACATTGTCGATCAGTCCTCTCCATTTTAATTCCTCAAATAAAGTCATTGTCTTAGCTCCTTTTCTAAAATAAAAAAAACGTCCTTCAATAAGGACGTTCATCACGCGGTACCACCTTACTTCACTACAATTTGCAGTGCACTCTTATCTGTAACGTAGATTGACGGCTTTTCTTTTCAAAAAGCAGCTCCAAGGTGTATTCTACATTTCAATCGTTGCTTTTCCACCAGCCAAGCACTCTCTATACGATTTCCACATATACTCTGTCTCTTCATCGCTGATAGTTATATTATAACGATTTTTTATAAAAGTACAACTTCTAAAAGAAAAGAAAAACATTTTTTACACACAAACAGGCAATCTGATCATAGATCATCTTCGATTGCACTGGATTTAGCATATGCAGTTGATTTAGCTTCAAAAAAATCCGTTTTGATATTATTTGCATTACTGTAGTCATTTACCCATTTCATGGAAGCAGGCACTTCCTGATATCCTTCATACAGTGGTTCAAAATGTAATCCGGCAGCACGCAGATTGCCTAAATAACGTATATAGTCTTCGATCATCTGCATATTGAGGCCTTCAATTCGATCATCTAATACATAACGTGCCCATTCGATTTCTTCTTCCACACCTCGACGAAGCATCTTACGATAAACTTCCACCTTTTCTTTGGTAAATAATTCCGGTTGTTCTTTTTGCAATTCTAACAAAATATTGCGGAATAACCAAAGATGGGTATTCTCGTCACGATTGATATAGCGAATTTCTTGTGCAGAGCCAGACATTTTTCCCATCCTTCCCAGATTGTAAAAAAACATAAAACCAGAGTAGAAATAGATGCCTTCCAAGATATAATTTGCCATCAATGTCTTTACAAGATTAAAATCATCCCTATTTTCTAAAAATGAGTTATACTGATCACCCACAAAACGATTACGTTTTAGCAGCTGCTCATCATTTTTCCATTGATATAAGATCTCATCTCTCTTTGCCGGCGAACAGATCGAATCCAACATGTAGCTATAGCTCTGTGAATGAACGGCCTCCTGAAATGCTTGAATCGTCAAACACAAATTCACCTCATTTGCAGTAATGTATTCGCCAATATGCGGTAAATTGGCAGTTTGGATGGAATCGAGAAAAACAAGAAATGATAAAATTTTATCATATGCAGTTCTTTCGGCATCTTCCAAAGTTCGATAATCCAATACATCCTGGGTCAAATTAATTTCTTCCGGGATCCAAAAATTATTCATGGCTTGACGATACCATTCGCTGACCCAGGTATATTTCATATTATTAAAATCATTGAGATTCGTTGTGTTCCCATTGATCATTCTTCTCTTCTGGACCTCAATATCGCCATTTTCATTAAATAACGGTTTCTCTTTTAATTTCATTAGTTCCTCCTATGCGCTGCATGATTCACACTCTTCCACTTCCAGAGCTTGACTACGTACATAATAAATTGTCTTTACATGATGCTTCCAGGCTTCTATATACAAATTTAAAAGTTTTCGAAAAGTAAATGAATTCGTTATATATAAGTTAACCGACTGTGCCTGGTCAATATGTCTTTGACGAACGCCTGCAGCTTTTACGATCCAATTTTGATCGATATGATGTGCATTTTTATACAGCCAAAATGTTTGATTATCCAAATCTGGTGCTACACGAATGATCATGCTGCCTTTCTTTTCTTCCATAAAAACTCACTAAATTTCTGATTATCTTTTCATAAGCTGGTAAATGTCGGTATAGCCTGTATTTTAGGGCTTTATCGGCATTTTCCTTTGGGAAGATACTCTGCATAAGCTGGCATTTACCAGCAT
>NZ_LT699713.1 GCF_900155395.1 Merdibacter massiliensis | reverse complement strand
GAGTTCCTGTTGGTGTGCGTAGGCTTTAATCTGATGAAATATCATAACAAAAAAACAAGAAAAAAAGCACAAGCATAAATAATGTTGATGGGTTTTCCACAATAGGTGTTTTCATAATGCCAAAAAACAGGGATAATTGGGAGAATTGAAACAATTTCAAAGTAAAGAAAAGAAAAAAGAGGTCGTAACCTCAATAGACAGATTCGTTTAATTAAAATCTTCTATTTCGTTACAGCCTCATTTACTTTTTATTTCACTTCAATTGGGTGAATGTTCCAGATTTCTTCTGCATATTGTTTGATCGTACGATCACTTGAGAAGAAGCCAGATTTCGCAATATTGATCAAGCACATTCTAGCCCAGCCGGCTTTATCTTGATAACGGTTTTGCACACGCTCCTGCGCTTCCTTATATGCATGGAAATCGGCAAGTACAAAGTACTCATCATTTTTAAACATCAGTTCATTGTATATTACGCGGAAGTCATTTGGATCATTTGAGAATGTTCCGTCTGTCAAGGCATCTACTACACGTTTGACATCATAATGATTGTTATAGTAATCCCAAACATTATATGCATTTTCGCGTTTTAAATGGTCGACATCTTCCACGCGCAGTCCAAAGATTTCTGCATTTTCGAATCCAACACGTTCTACGATTTCAACATTGGCACCATCCATTGTACCTAATGTCAAGGCACCATTCATCATATATTTCATGTTTCCTGTTCCGCTTGCTTCTTTTCCGGCAGTGGAAATTTGTTCAGAAACATCGGCTGCATTCATCAGAATTTCCGCAATACTTACATTGTAATTCGGAATGAATACCACTTTCATATACTTAGAAATCTCCGGATCATTGTTGACTTTATCCGCAACACAATGAATCAGCTTGATTACTTCTTTTGCGAATACATAACTAGCTGCTGCTTTGGCAGAGAAAATGAATGTACGCGGATAAATGCGGAAACTTGGATCTTCTTTCATACGTAAATACAGATAGATCACATGCATGATATTCAACAGCTGTCTCTTATAAGCATGCAGACGTTTTGCCTGCGCATCGAAGATTGAATTTACATCCACTTCAATTCCAACTGTTTTTTGAATGTAATCTGCCAAGATCTTTTTGCGTTCCAGCTTCACTTCCATGAACTTTTGCTGTAACTGCGGATCATCCACATATTTCATCAGATCTTCCAGACATTGCGGCTGTTTCACAAAGGCATCTCCGATCGTTTCTTTCAATAAAGATGTCAATTGCGGGTTGGAATATAACAACCAGCGACGATGTGTGATACCGTTTGTTTTGTTATTAAAATATTCTGGATACAATGTATAGAAATCTTTTAATACGTCTGTTTTTAAGATTTCTGTATGCAATGTAGCTACCCCATTCACGCTGTGTGATCCAACGATTGCCAGATGTGCCATGAACACTTGTCCATCACGAATGATTGCAACATTATTCATGATATCTGCATGTCCATTATGCACCAATTCAAAACGGAACCGTCGGTCAATTTCTTCAATGATCATGTACACACGCGGCAGTAATTCACGCACATACTGTACAGGCCATTTTTCCAACGCTTCGGCCATGACTGTATGGTTAGTGTATGCAATCGTATTTTTCACGATATACCATGCATGATCCCAATCGTAACCAAAATCATCCAATAATACACGCATCAATTCTGGTACACATAAAACTGGATGTGTATCATTTAACTGAATGGCAATTTTTTCATGCAAATTATCCAAATTTGGATAATTGCGCAAATGACGGCGAATAATCTGATTGATTCCCGCACATACAAAGAAATACTCTTGTTTTAATCGCAACAACTTTCCATGTTCCGTGGAATCGTCCGGATATACGTTTTGAGTAATTTCGTCTACTTCTGCGACATACTTGCTCAATTTGTCTGAAGTAACGAAATCAGGCGCGATCTCTGCATTCCACAAACGTAATGTATTTGTTACACGTGTATCATAACCTACTACTGGAACATCATATGGCACAGCACGAACAACAAAATTAGGAATATGGTTCACATGTGTCTTTCCATTTTCATCAAACCACATATCAACATGGCCGCCAAATTTTACATCACACGCATGTTTTGGTTTCCGCACTTCCCATACGTTTCCATACTGTAGCCAAACATCAGGCACTTCCACCTGTTCATTATTTTCAATTTTCTGTTTAAACAAACCAAACTGATAACGAATACAGTTACCGTGCCCAGCAAGGTTCAAAGAGGCAAGCGAATCTAAGAAACAAGCTGCCAGACGGCCTAAACCGCCGTTACCAAGGCCAGCATCTGCCTCCATTTCTTCTAACTCATTAATATTGATGCCAAGGTCAGCCAAACCATCCTTGACAATGTCGTAGATACCAAGATTCATCAGGTTATTCGTAAGAAGTCGCCCAATCAAAAATTCCATTGAAAAATAATACATTTCTTTTTCATGTTGCTTTTTGATGACTTGCTTCGTATCCATCCAGTTTACACTGGCATAATCACGAACCATTTCGCCCAGCACTATATATTTTTCTGTAATATGTGCCTCTTCAATTGAACGACCATAACGCTCAATGATACGACGCTTAAACTCTTCTACGAATTCTTTCTTGTTTTTGAATTTATTGAATTTGCTATCCATCGTTAGGCTCCTTTCACCTTTTACAAGCCACTTTATTTTACCCTTATTTATGGGATTTTGCAAATTTATTCACAGTATATTAGTGAATGCTTCCTTAGAAAGGCTACCTATTTCTGATTTCCATCGTTCTGTATTCTTTTTCAATACAGAGAGATAGACATTCTGCTTTCTTTATCCTTGTAAACGCTGGATCATTTCCCACAATGCTTTAGCAGAGTTAAAATTCTCTGGAATGATCTCTGGAGCTGTAATTTCTACATCAAATGTATCATTGATTTCCGCAACGATTTCCAAGATCGCAAAAGAATCTAATAATCCATCATCAATCAATGTAGTACAGTTTTCAAAATCAACATCCGGGCAGATTTCACTTAATAATGCAATTAATTTTTCCATAATTCCTCCATGTTATTTGTAATTTAAAATATTTGTTTCGAAACGATCACGCATCAGGCATAAGCCTTTTTCTTGATCATACAGATAAATTTTAGGCAGATCACGGCTCAAAAATAGGCTGGCTCCTTCACTCATTGAATATGCACCGACATTGGCAAATGCTAGGATGTCACCTATTTGCGCCTCTTGTAAAGGGAGCTGTTTGACCAAATGATCATTCACCGTACAAAGGGATCCGCAAATATGATATGGCTGTTTTTTGGGATCTCGCTTTCCATCATACAAATGTTGATAAAAAGGAATCTTCATTGCCATTCGTTGTCCAAAATAATTCATCTGGTGCATCCCGCCATCTACGATGCAATAATCAATATCATGGTTCCTTTTCATGTCTACGATCTGCGTGTAATACGTACCGCAGGCCGCGCTCAAAAAACGGCCGATCTCTAGTGTGATTTCACCAGAGTAACGCATGTTTTTCAATAACTCTGCAAAGCCTTTTAACAATTCTTCTTCATCATAAGGCTTGCTGTCTTGAAAATATTCTACGTAAAATCCTGGTCCAAACTCTAAGAGCTTCGTTTCATAATCGTAATCCTTACGTAAAGCTTCTATCAAATCGTCTAAATAACTCAATTCCAAAGCATATTGCGATAAACGTTTACGTTGTGTTCCAGAAAAATGCTGAATACCGATGATATCTGCATAAGGATAGGAACTGCGATCCTTGATCAATGCACGAAGAATATTTTCATCCATGCCGAACTGATTTCCACTAGTGATTCGCAGCAGTACCTTCACACAAATCTCTTTCTCTTTTGCTAATCCATGGATCAGCTGAAATTGCTGGTATGACTCAGCTGTGTAGATCACGCCATCCAAATAGTGATGCATTACATGTTCAACATCTTCTTTTGCTTTATATACACCAGAGAGCACCACTTTATTCATATCAATGCCTGCTCTTTCACAAATTCTTTGTTCGCCAGGCGAGCAGACTTCATAATGGTCAATTTCATCCTGAATAGCTTCGATGATGAAGGGATTCGCCTTCATTGCATAACAAAGATGAATCGAATCGGTGAAATACTTGCGCATCATCCTTATTCTTTTCAACAATATATCGCAATCGAATACATACGAAGGTGTGGTTATTTCATTCTTTACGAATTGGTAGTCTTGTATCATTTGTGATTCACCTCCCAATGCTTTTTCAAAGCGCTACGGTCAATTTTCCCATTTTTTGTTAAAGGGAATTGTTCTAAAGAAATGAAGTGATTTGGAACCATGAAAGCAGGCAACTTTTTCTTTAATTCTTTTACCAGCAATTTTTGTTCCATTGTTCCTTCATAAAAAGCCAAGATCTTTTCTTCTTCATATAAGCAGCAGCAGCGTTCCACACCATCTATGGCCGTCAATGCACACTCAATATCGCTTAATTCAATACGATGTCCCATATGCTTGATCTGAAAATCTCTGCGTCCGCTGAAATAAAGCAGTCCATCTTCTCCTATATAACCTATATCACCTGTGCGATAGATTATTTCTTGCCAATTCTCATTTAACGGGTTTTGTACAAAAGCTTTTCCTGTCTGTTCCGGATTTTTGTAATAGCCTAGTGCAACTGCAGTTCCGCTCACACAGATCTCGCCTTTTTCCATAGGATTACTGATCAAATGGTTCTGATCGTCCAGTAATAAGATGCGTTCGTTTTTAAATGGTTTCCCGATTGGAAGGACTGCTTTCTCTTTATCTTGCTCATTGACAATATGGTATGTGCAATTACAAGTAATCTCAGTCGGTCCATACAGATTGACATACATAGCTTGTGGCAATACGCTTTGCCAAACATGCAGTTGTTTCATCGGCATGATTTCTCCGCTGAACATGATCTTTTTTAATTTTGCAGGCACACGATAATCAAAAGCTTTCAACGTAGATAAAATACACAAAGCACTTACTGCCCAAATCAAAGTAGTTACTTCCCTATCGCAAAGAAAATCAATCAATTTGCTTGGCATAGAAAAATAGGCTTTTGGAATGATCTGCATGGTCGCACCGCAACAGATCGTTGAATAAATATCTTTCACAGACACATCAAAATCCCATGGTGCCTGATTACCGATGACATCTTCGCTTGTAATCGCAAATGTCTCTGTAAATACATCGATGAAGTCAATAACGCTGCGATGGCAGACAACAACTCCTTTTGGTTTTCCTGTCGAACCAGAAGTGAAGATACCATATAAAGGGTCAATATCTAAATGAGCATTTCGAATCTGCTTTAGAACTTCTTCGTCAATATCATTTTCCAACTGTTCTAATTGTATTTTTTCCACCGAAAGATCCAGCTTTGCAAGGCGATTTTTTTCTTGTTCGCTAGTCACTATTTGTCTTGCCTGCAAAGTTTCTAAAATTTGTTCGATTCTTTCTTTGGGATGACGAAGATCCAGCATGACATAGAAACATCCTGCATAAGCAATACCAAATAACAAACAAATCGTATCGACCCCTTTTTCCATATATACGGGAATCGGTGTACGTGGTTGAAATTGTTTTGTCAGTGTCGTTCCTATTTTCTTTGCACGTAACAACAGCTGATGATACGTAATTTCCTGCTTTTGGTCACTAAATGAAATTTTATCTGGATACTGCGTTGCACTTTTCTCTAAATACTCTAATACATTATTCATTGTTATCTCCATTATCGAATTACTTCGTCTATATTTTTATAGTTTATTGTAAAATCTTCGTCTTCATTCCATTTATTTCTAAATAATGCATACATTTTTTGATAACTTTCATATTCTTGATCCCACATTTGCTTTTGTCTATCTGAATAATTTTCTTTCAAATTAAAATCTTTTTTTAGTAATCGACATAAATATGTAGTTGTTTTTTCTTGACCAAACATATTTAAATGATCCCTGTCAAAATAATCATGATTGACATCCAAATTCATTTTCTTTGTTTCCATGTCAAAGTCATAAACTTTAATATTCTTATTTCTAGCGATTTCAATTGCCTGATTTAGTAACTCTCTTTCATATAAATGCTTTTCATCATAAAATTTTGGCATTGCTACAAAAGCAACTTTATCAGTTATTCCCTCTTTTTTTAAATAGTCTAATAAATTTTGAAAACGATCTCCAGATAATTTATATAGGTTTCTTTTTTTATGAAATTTTGAGACACTTACTATATTTTTCCTATTTGGTTTTCTTGTTGAAGTTTGCATGCCATATACAACCAGATGATTTTTTGTCAATTCTGACTGCAAATCTAAATATGCCGTTTTTAAACACGATGGTATATTTTTCCAATTCTCATGATATTTTAAAATCGGATAACGATAGGTATCTTGATCACTCGTTGGAATCAATTCATTTAATACCTCGTCTTTATTAGGTGTCGTAGGCATATTATCTATCCAATATCGTGTCATGCCTTCTCTTGTTTCCATTTTTTCATCATAAAGTACACTATTTAGATCTATTAAAATCACTTTGGGATCTTGTGTTCTTCTGACCTCTTGTATCATTGACTTTAAAACACCCATGGGAACTCCTGAAGTAGCTAACACATAGCTTTTAATTTTCTGCTGATTCCAAGCAAGAGGAGAGCTATAACCATTGTAAAAAAGAGAACTTCCGACTAAAACAACGTCTAAACTATTTTTTTCAATTCTATAAAAATTTCTAACTCTCAATTCATTTGAAGATCCTTGTCTCTCAAGGATGAATGAGCTAGCAAAAAAACTAAATATGATTATAGTGCATAAAATTATTAATTCTATACAATTCTTATACTTTTTCATTTTTCACCTCTAAAACTGCATATATACAAATTGAGTAGGATTCAATCCAGCACCATACATTCCAAATAAAATGATTGAAATACACACAGCGAAATATATTGTCCATCGGACTATACCAATTCTACAATCTATCCAATCTCCTACTGAAGTATATTCTTGCAACAAGTCAACTCCAAACAAAACAATTAAACTCATCACTAAAACGATCCAATTCCACTTATCCAACCCGAACGATAATAATTCTTTTTTAATTTGAATATTTATGTTAAAATCATTGAACACTTTATAAATCATATACAAACTATCCTGTACTGTGATGCTTCTAAAGATAACACATCCTATACATGTAATTATAAACGTACGCAAAATTTGAAATAATTGAAATCCCTTTGATTGTACAGAAATATGCAGTTTCTTATTCATAGCTTCAAAAACCGGTTTCATCATTCCGCTAACAGCAATTAAGACACCATAGAATAGTCCCCAGATGATATAGTTCCAATTTGCTCCATGCCAAACACCGACCAGAAAGAATACGAGCAAGTTTCCTAATGCAATTGGCAGTGTACGGCCAAATGACTTGCCAAAACGCACTTTCGCTTTTTTTCCTAAATTACGCACTCCTTTGGTTAGCGAAAATGGATAAAAGACATAATCTTTCATCCATGCCCCCAAAGACATATGCCATCTTCTCCAAAATTCAGGTATTGTTCTTGAAAAATAAGGCCTTCGAAAGTTTTCTGCCATATTTATACCCATTGTTCTTGCACAACCTCTGGCTATATCAATACAGCCAGAAAAATCTGTGTAATCTTGAATTGCATAAAGAAAGATTCCAACTGCTACACCTACTCCTGAAATATGAGCATAGTTTTCAAATACATAATCAGCGATTATAGCAACACGATCTGCAATTACCATTTTCTTAAAGTAGCCCCAAAGCATCAATTGTATGCCTCTTCTTATTTGAAATGCTGAAGACTTTTTTTCTGAAAATAATTGTGGTGCCAGATCATTGTAACGACCAATAGGTCCTTCTATGATCTGCGGAAAGAAAGAAACAAATAATGCAAGCTTTCCTAGATTTTTTTCAGCTTGCGTTTTTCCCCAGTACACATCAATCAAGTAAGACATCGTTTGAAAAGTATAAAAGGAAATACCTAAAGGCAAGATTAAGTTCAACGTTGGTACTTGGCTGCCTAATGTCAATTGCTCAAAAAGTGCATTCATATTTTCAGCAAAGAAATTAAAGTATTTCAAAAATACCAAAATACCAAAATTTAAAATCAATACACTGATCAAAATTCGTTTTTTATATTTTTTTATCTGTTCTTTTTTCAGTTTGATTACTTTCGGATTGCCTTCTTTTTCTTTTGACAACATCTTTTCATATTGATGATATTTTTCAATCCATAAAGCTCCAATCCAGGAACTCAGTGTTGTAATCAATATGAAGATCAGAAATTTCACACTTGCATACAAATAAAAGAAATAGCTAGCACATAATAAGAACACCCATTTATACCTTTTCGGAAACACAGAATATCCAATAAAGACGACTAAAAAGAATGTTATAAATGTAATTGTATTAAAAGCCATGAAATCCCTCATTTCTACTAAGACAAAGTAAATTTCAACTCATCTTTCGTATTTCATTATAGGTTAATTTATTACATTCTGCCGTAACACTATTGTTATGTTAATATGACTATTTTGTCACATTGTAGCTCTTTATTTCGTATTTCCATGAATCCTCTCTCATAAAAAAACTAGATCCCCATCATCGGAAGAAGATCTAGTATTCTTTCACACTTGATTAAGTTACAATCTTTTTTATTTTTGGCAGTTTCATTATTCCTATTGTGATTAACGTACTTGGAATCAAAATAAGAATTAAAAATATAAAGATATATACTATTGAATAAGGAAAATGTATATAATCCTTTGCGATATCAACAAACATCGGATGAACCAAATAGATTCCAAATGTATACGAGCCCAACGTGTTCAATATAGGAAACCTTGTTTCTTTTATTTTATAATTCAAGATGAATATTGCAATCGAAGCAATCATCAGAAACAGCTCACCATAAGTTAGAAAACGTACCTTAAACCCCCCATTGATGATGGAATCTGCATAAGTTAGTACACTGATACAGCTGATAGACAGAAGAAAAGCAATTATCAATGCCCAGTTAGGAACTTTATTTTTGATATCTTCTTTTCTCTTATATATAATATATCCGGCTACATAATAACCTAACCAGTACGTACCCTGCAGTATAGGTACTTTATATTCTAAGCTAACATTATATCCTTTCAAATCCATCAACAAGGTCAAGAGATTTCCTCCGCCAGCCAATAATAGCCAAAGAAGCAAAAAATAATTTTCCATCGATCTATTCATATGCTTTATCATAATGTTTGCCAATGGATAAGAAATATACAAACCTATTAACACATAAAGATACCAGAGATGATTCTTCATAGGTTCGAAAACATAGTATATCGGATTTAAGCATTGATCTTCCTGCAGATACCATCCGTTCCAAACAAAGAAAATGATTGACCAAATCACTAAAACATATACATAATGGATAATTTTGGATCTGACTTTTTCCAAGGTGTAAGATTTTTTTAAACATAACAAGCCTGAGATCATAAAAAATAAAGGTACGCCTAATCTAGCAATAGAATTCAATACAATCAAAACAGGAAATTTTTTTAGGTCCATTACTCCATTTTGATACAAATAAGCATGTGTTATATGAACCATTATTACTAAAATGCATGCTGCGATACGTAAACGAGCAATATTATAATCAAACTTTTTATCAATCTTGCTCATAACTCTTCTTTCTCCCCTCCTTTTCAAAGAAAACAATATTTTTTCATTTCTCCTAGCTTAAGATATGATCGATCAGTTGTAGGGTACGATACAAATTTTTCCCGTCTTTCCAGTCCAAAAATTTTTCACACAAATACTTTTCATTGCCTGGAACACGTTTCCTGATCAACTCAACTAACTGCTGTTCATTTTCAGCGATACAGCCCTTCATCAATTGACGATAATCTACAAAACATCCTCTTTCATCTAAATATTGATCCAGATCCGGAACGAAATAATAGATTGGTTTATTCAATAAAGAAAAATCAAAAATAATTGAAGAAAAATCAGATATCAAGATATCAGTTATGCTAAACAATTCATGTAAATCTTGCTGGTTCATATTATATACACGACGATCCTTGCTTATGATTTCTGTTTTTAATAAAGGATGCAGTTTAAATAAAAATGCATATTCTTCCCCTAACTGTGTAATGATGAAATTTACATTGATATTAACTTTGCGCATTCCCTGATAAATATCGCCACGAAAGGTCGGTGCATACAAAATCACCTTTTTCCCTTTCAATTCCGGGAATTGCCGATATAATTTCGTCCTGCTCTTTTCTATAAAATTCTTGTTACATAAATGATCTAAACGAGGCATTCCAATCGCTTTTACCTGTTCTTCTTTAACACCAAAAGCCTGGCTATAGGGTTTTATCCAGTATTTCCCATTGCATATTACAAAATCATAATTAGAGATGGGGTATTCACGCGGAATAGCATTACCAAATTTTTTTATTGCACCCGCAGCATGCCAGACCTGTAAGATCTTGACGCCTTTTCGTTTAAACTTACTGACTACGTAATTATTATCATTAATAATCACTAATGTAGAAGTATTGATGACAAATATTTGTTTGATTGTATTTAAAAAATATAAAAAATTCATCCACAAGCTATTTTTCTTAAAATTAGTCAATACTGTTACTAAATGGTATTTATTCGTATCAAGACCGTCATAAATTAATTTCAAATCAGATTCCAATTTTTTGCTTTCTAATGATATAAAAGCAATTTTATTTTTCTGTATCGGTCTTAATCGTATAAATACATTGCATATGCTAAGTACGATATTTAAAATCAGCTTTTTAATTCCCATACTTATCGCTCCTTAAATACAATATCAACAACTCTCTTTGATGCTTTTCCATCCTCATGTTCATTAAAATACGCATTAAATGAATTTAATTTTGAATAATCATATGTTCCCGAAACAATATCTTTTAACATTGCTTCCTCTTCCTGATAAATTTTCCCAGGCAGATCTTTGTTCACATCAATATAAAAGCCACGCAGTTGATCCTTATAGCTTTCCATATCATACATATAAAAATATATCGGCCGCTTTAATATGGCAAAATCAAAGAAAACACTAGAATAGTCAGTAATTAGTACATCTGCTATCAGATATAGTTCACTTATCTCGGCATCTGCGTCAATATTGTACAAGAATCCTTCCAGACGTTTATCTGCTGCATAGTGATTAATAATTAAGTAGTGCGGTTTAAACAAAACAACATACTCATCATTTAAATACTTTTTCCACTTAAAAAAGTCTGCTTGCAGTTCAAAGGTATATCCGGCATTAGTGAAAGAGTTGTCTCTCCATGTAGGTGCATACAGAATCACTTTTTTACTTTCAGGAATGTTAAGCTTTTTTTTGATACTATTTTTTAGGCATTCATCTGCATTTATCAATATATCATTTCTCGGGTAGCCTGTTTCAATCAGTCTGCATTTATCAATTCCAAATGCACTTTGAAACACCTTCGTACAGAACGAATTAGGCGCAATCATGTAATCATATTTTTTCACATCATCATCATAAGTAGATTTCATTTCATCTGAGGATAGCCCAGAACGATAAAACTTCGCATCTCCAGAAACATCTATGTCGTGCGCCAGTTTTTTTAAAGGTGTTCCATGCCAAGTTTGCAAATATATTTGGTTTTTTTTCTTTAAGATATATGACGGCAATTTACAGTTGCTGATCCAATAAGTACTTCTGGCAAGATAAAAGAAATATTGCAAACTAAGATATCTGATTGATTTCGTGTTCTTATTAGTAAATGTCTGCGGCTTTTTTAATGCCCAAATAAAATGAAAATTATTAAATTTTTGATCATTTATAAGATATTCATAAATTGCCTTAGGATTATCTAGACATCCCCTGCCATGAAAAGCAATAAATAGTACTGTTTTTTTCTGGCAAGGTATCCATTTATAAAATGCTCTGTATCCAAAACGAACAACCAATGTTATTAATTTTTTTAATATCCTGTACATATGGAACTTCCTTCTATTAGTTTTCTAATAATTGATCTAAAGATGTCACATCTTTGATTAACTGAAAATGACAAGCGGGATACTTTTCAATTAAATGTTCATACGATTGCTTATCTTCCACGAAAATCTTGTCAAATCTTTGATAGATTACAGTAGAAATTTTATCATTAAATTCTTGTCCAGATGGAAAATATAAAATTTTCTTTCCTTTCATCTGTGTAAACAATAGCAGTCGGAAAAACTTTTTTTCGCCAATCAAAAGCGTTACATCAAAAGTTATGTCATTAAAAATTCTTTTGCATTCATCCGTAAAAATAGAATTGATCTTTCGCTTAAATAAGGCATACACGAATTTAAATCGCAGCAAAACAGATAACAATACTCGTTCTCCCATTGTAGTAGAAGCAAATTTGAATAATTGTCCATAATATTCATAACCAGAAGGCAACCTCAGCAATTCATATTTATGTTTATATACATTTGCATTAATATAAGTCAAATAATAATTATAACGTTTCGTATCGCTTCTCTGTGTTAAGCTAAAAAACTTTTCATTCAAAAAGTAGGAGGACAAGTCGTTTACCACAGATAAAATATTTTTATTTCCATTATTAGGCATATTTACTAATTCAATATCCATATTTTTACCTAAAATGATCTGATTGCAAATCTTTTCACATACATTGGCTGAGTCGTATTTGGCATATTCTTCAATAAAGCTGTCATACTGGACATCATTTTTACTGTTTATAGCCTCAATCAAATCATCTACTGTCTCTACCATTGGAAAAGGAAGCGCATTAAAATTGATATATAAACCTCTTTCTCTCATATAAGCTTCTTTGTCATAAGCAAATAATATAATTGGCCTGCTCGTGCAAGCAAAATCAAAGAAAACGCTTGAATAATCTGTTATCAGTATATCTGCAATATTTAAGAAATCATATGTCTCGAATTCTTTAGGAAACATTTTAATATTCTCTAATCCGTCAATCTGCACAAAGTCTTTTAAATACGGATGAACGTTAATGTAAAAGAGTTGATTTGCCAGCAGCTTTCTTGAGATTAATCTTAATTTTGCTTGCAAATCAATCACATATTCATCGTTGTCCTGATTGTTCAAAGTTCCTCTCCATGTCGGCATATAAGCAATAATCTGATAATTAGACAAACCCAATTGTTCTTTTATTTGTCTTCTTCTATCATCATTGAAAAATATAGAATTTCTTGGATAGCCTGTCAGGGCGATCTGATTGTGACTAATGTTTGCAAGCATGTAGTCTTCTACCATATGATTCATCATATATACACTTGGATATAAAAGATAGTCTGCAGCATTAAAATTCTTCTGCAAATTACCAATATTATAAAAATCTTCCTTTGTTTTTTTGCCTAGTGTTTTCAAAGGTGTACCATGCCAGGTATTAAAATATATCTGACCTTCACGTTTCGTAAAATATACCGGAAAACTTGTATCATTGAACAAGTATTTGGCTGTGGCCAATGTACGCAAGTATTTATTGCTATTTACCTTTAATAAAGCAACATGTTCAATATTATAAAATTTTATTTTCTTCTCGAATTCTTCTATTCTCTTTGCCGAAACACTGACATACACTCGATACTTATTATAAATAGGCTTTTGCAATTCTTTTAACAAATAAAACATATTACCGTCAAGATCCTCACCATGTTGTGAGTCCAACAATATGCTGCAGGCGTCTATTGGTTTTTTCTTTGCATAGTGAAGGTATTTTGCTCCGCTTTTCTTTTTAAACAAGGTCTTGAAAAATTTTTTTAGTTTTCTCATCAATTTGTTGACTTTTGTTATAACCTTCAAAAGCAGCGACATGACCTTCCAATATGTTTTTGATATGTATCGTTTTTTATTTCTTTTTTTATTTTCATAATAATAGTTGTGTTCTTTCCAGTTTGGAAATTTCATATCCAAATATTGAAAACATGCATCAATATATTTAAACTTTAATTTTAAATCGGACAAAGAAACATTTGCATTCATTCGAATATACATATGATTCAAATAAATAAATAACAAATAATCTTTAAACTGATCATACACATTGATTTCTTTGGTAAATTGAATCAAAGAATCAATTGCTGGAATAATATCAAAAAAACGTTCACTAAACTTTGCAGTTAAAGATAGTGAATTCCATTTCATATAATAATATAAAGGCTCATCAACTTTCGAAATTCGATTGGCCAGGAAAAAAAGCTTATAAGTAAACTCTAGATCTTCAAATATGCGAAAATTTTTAAAACGTATATGATTTATTTCTATCAGATCACGCTTGAATATTTTATTCCAAAGATAAGGCACACCATTTACAAAAATATCGGGATCATCATATACACTTTTACCATAATTATCCATATATCCCTTTTGATATGCCCGCAGTGTTCTATTTGTAGCAACATAATATCCACAAACCACAATATCGGAAGCCGTATCAATTGCTGCACGATAGAGCTTTTCATACATGGTATTTGAAATAAAGTCATCACTGTCTACAAATCCAATATATTCTCCCTCTGCTAGGTCCAAAGCATAATTTCGCGCCTTACCTGCGCCACCATTTTCAACTGTTTTGCTTTTTATTATATCTGGATATAATATTTGATATTCATCGATTATCTTTTGTGTATCATCGCTGCTTCCATCATTAATAATAATAATTTCTAGATCCTGCAATATGGTTTGGGACAATAATGAATGCAAACTCTTTTCAAAGAAATCCTCTCCATTATATACAGGAACAATGATACTTACTTTCTTTCCCATTGTATTTCCTCCTTGATAAGAAATCAAAAACTAATTATTTTTTATTTCTTCTTTTAACTGACTTGAAGAAATACCCTCTGTTCTTGGGAGATAAACTACCTCGCAGTAATCTTTCAAAAAGTCAAATTTTCCTTTCCAATCATCTCCCATGACAAATACGTCTACATTATATTTCTTTACATCGTCAATTTTTTGTTCCCAGCTAGTTTCGGGAATTACTTTATCAACATATTTAATAGCTTCTACGATTGCCATACGATCCGTATCTTTTATTTTGCAAACTTTTCCTTTTCCCCGGTTGAATTCATCGCTGCTGACAGCTACGATCAAATAATCTCCCAATGCTTTCGCACGCTTCAAAAGGTTAAGATGACCGATATGAAATAAATCAAATGTCCCGTAAGTAATCACTGTTTTCATTTCCATTTCTCCTTATCTAAATATACGCTCCCACAATGTTTTTTTCGAAGACTTTTTTATCAGTCGTTTCTCGAATTTTTCATCGCGCAACTGCTTTTTTTCTTTTTCGCTCATTGAATTATATTTATCGACATATTCAGAATAATGAGTACATACTTCATTAATATCTCCGAACTCCACGAGCTCTCCGCCTTCGATCCACATACCTGTTTTGCAGAAATCCCGCACTTGGTTCAAAGAGTGAGAAATAAAAAATATCGTTTTGTTCTCTGAATCCCGCAACTGTTTCATATGATTCATGCATTTCTGTGCAAATCCCTTATCCCCTACTGACAGCGCTTCATCAACAATGATGATATCCGGATTCAAAGCCAGGGATATAGAAAAACCCAGACGAGATTTCATACCGCTGGAATATTTTTTAACCGGCTGATATAAGAAATCGCCTAATTCAGCAAAATCGATGACGCGATCTTTTATTTCTTGAATGCGTTTTTTTGAAAAACCCATTAATGCTCCTTTTACATTGATATTCTCTTCACCAGTCAACTGCTGATTCAATCCAGTATTGATCGAGATCAAGGCTTGTTCTCCATTAACGATCATTTCTCCGCCGTCATGGTCAGAAATTCCCGACAAAATTAAAGACAAGGTTGACTTTCCGGAGCCATTTGTTCCTAAAATACCGACTACATCTCCTTTTTTTACTTGAAAAGAAATATCCCGTAAAGCATAAAATTGCTCTTTTTTCTTTGTTTTATCTTTTGTTTTTAATGTATAAATCTTAGATACATGATGCATTTCAACTGCATATTCACTTTTTTTCTCAGACATGTGTAAGCACCTCATTATATCATATCTACCATTTTACGCTTAAAATGATACATCAAAGCTGATCCAATCAAAAATAAGATAATTACGATACCCCAAAAATAAACGGTCAGCGCTGGATGAGCAAAAATTCCTTTTTCAAAGAACATGCAATCCCTATATCCCGTTACTACATAATAGACTGGATTTAATTTCATCAGGAAAGACATAAAATGAATTCCCGAAAAAGATGCTGGCCATAATACTGGAGAAAGATATAATAACATGCGCATCAACGAAGTAACTAACTTTTTGACATCTCGCCACATCATAGTTAATACAGAAGTAACCAGAGACAAGGATTCCAAAAACATGAATGCGCAAAATGCATAATAAATCAATCCCAACCAATAGATAGATGGATAATAACCAAATAGCAATAACATGACAACAGTAATTGCCATCATGCACAGATGGTTAAAAAACTCTTTGACACAAATGGTTGCAGGAAGAACGCTGATCGGAAATTTCATTTTTGTTATGACATTCTTTTTTGAAAAAACTGCACTGCAGCCGGAAGTTATGCATGGTGATATATACCACCATGCAGCAAATCCGACAATGACCCAAGGTAAATAAGGCACTCCATCATAACCTTTTCTCTGCATTCCGATTCCAAAAACAAGCCAATATGTTATGACCTGAATTGCCGGAGAAGCAAAATTCCAAAACAACCCAAATTTCGAATCTCGCATATCTGCTAATAATTCATACTTTGCTATACAAAATATACGATATATATTTGTCATATTTTCCTTTATAACATAAGACACACTTTTTAACATCTTTCTCAGACTCCTTTGTCCTTCTACAGACATTTTACAATATTGCTTCTTAATGGATATATAATCTTTTCATGTGACTACAAATTCACTTTAATGATAGGATTATCGCTATAATGATACAATAAAGGCATATAAAATGCAATGAACCTAGTTTGAACATTTTTTACGTTTTTTTTATTTCTTTTTTACAATAATATTTTACACCAGTCAGGTAAAAAGAAAAACAGACGCAGCAAAAACATCAATACGTCTGTTCTTCTTTCAATCAAATTCTTTTGCACAATCTTTTAATAATTCTATGATCGGTAAATGTTGCGGGCAGGCTCTTTCACATTGTCCGCACGCAATGCAATCACTTGCTTTTCCCTTTCCTTCCACAGCTTGGGCATAGCTTTGCTTTCCGCTTTCGATCTGTCCCCACAATAATTGTTTATTTCTTGCTGCAAATATGTTAGGAATCGGAATATGTTTTGGACATCCTTCCGTGCAATAATGGCAGGCAGTACATGCAATTGATTTGATCTTGCCAAGTTCTTCTTGCACATGATGAATAACTTGAATCTCTTTTGTATCTAATGGCTTGAAATCCTTCATGTAAGACAGATTATTTTCCATCTGTTCCATATTGGACATACCGGATAGAACCGTGATGATGCCATCCAGACTTGCTGCATAACGAATGGCCCAAGATGCATAGGAAGCATTTGGATCAGCCGCATCAAAAATTTCTTGGATCTGTTTTGGAGGATTCGCCAAAACACCTCCCTTGACCGGTTCCATGATCACGATCGATTTTCCATATTTTCTTGCAACTTCATAATTTGCACGAGAAGTGACGCTTGGGTTTTCCCAGTCTGCATAATTTAATTGCAACTGTACAAAATCGGCATCCGAATGTTTTTTTAACAGTTCGTCAAGCAGCTCTGGTCCTCCATGGAAAGAAAATCCCCAATGGCGTATTTTACCCTGTTCTTTTAATTCTTTCACAAAGTCCCAAATATGTAATTCATCATATCGCTTGATATTTTCATTTTTGATGGCATGTAGCAGATAATAATCGATATAACCTGCATTTGTACGCTCTAAACTGGTATAAAACTGCTGTTTGGCACTTTCTTCATCCGGCATTCCTATCCAGGCATTTAATTTTGTAGCCAATGTAAAGCTGTCTCTCGGATAGCGATCCACTAACGCTTCTCTTGCTGCTCTTTCTGAATCACCATTATCATATACATAAGCTGTATCAAAATAAGTCATTCCTGCTGCCATAAACTGATCTACCATTTGTTTCGTTTGTTCGATATCAATTTTTCCATCCTCTTTTTTTGGAAGACGCATCAAGCCAAAACCCAGTTTTGGGGTATTTTCACCAAAATAACGTTCCATAGATTCTCCACTCCTTTACGTTTGCTTTCTCTACCACTATTATATATTCTTTTCAACAAAAAACCATTTTTTCTTCTAAAAGAAAAGCAGATACGATGACGGCATCTGCTCTTTTGCTAACTATACATTGAAACGGAAATGCATGATATCTCCATCCTGCACCTCATAGTCTTTTCCTTCCAAACGCAATTTTCCTGCTTCTTTTACTGCGTGTTCACTGCCCAGTTCATCAATATCTTTAAATGCATACGTTTCTGCACGAATAAATCCTTTTTGGAAGTCCGTATGGATCACGCCTGCACATTCCGGTGCTTTCATTCCTTTTTTAAAGGTCCATGCACGGCATTCATCTTCTCCAGCAGTTAAGAATGTACGAAGATTTAAGATATGATAAGCACTTTTGATGATCTGATCCAATCCGCTTTCTGCAATTCCCAGCTCTGATAAAAATTCAGCTTTCTCCTCTTTATCCAGCGAACTGAGTTCTTCTTCGATCTTTGCACAGATAGGCACGACCAGGCTGTTTTCTGCTTCTGCATACTGTTTGACCTTTTGATAATAAGGATTTGCTTCTGGATCTACAATTTCTTCATCACTCATATTTGCAACATAGATCACCGGTTTCAGAGTCAACAAAGAGAATGCTTTTACGATGGCAAGTTCTTCTTTATCCAGATCAACGCTTCTTGCAGATTTTCCAGCAAGCAATGCTTCCTGTAATTTTTTTAAGACATTGACTTCTGCAACAGCATCTTTATCCTTATTGGTTTGTGCCTTTCTCTCTACTTTTGCCAAACGGTTTTCTACAGTCTGTAAATCTGCCATGATCAATTCCAAATTAATGATCTCGATATCACGAATAGGATCAACGCTGCCTTCGACATGCGTGATGTTGGGATCATCAAAGCAACGTACAACATGGCAAATTGCATCTGTTAGCCGTATATTGGATAAAAATTGGTTCCCAAGACCTTCTCCTTTGCTGGCACCTTTCACCAGACCTGCAATATCCGTGAATTCAAAAGTAGTATAGATCGTTTTCTTTGGATGAAATAACTCGACTAAACGGTCAACTCTTGCATCCGGTACTTCCACTACTCCGACATTTGGCTGAATGGTCGCAAACGGATAATTAGCAGCCTCTACCTGACTTTTTGTAATGGCATTAAATAACGTGGATTTCCCGACATTGGGAAGTCCGACGATTCCTGCTGTTAATGGCATAAATATCATTCCTCTCGCTCTTAATAGTTTACCCTTTTTATGCGATGTTTTCAATACTTCTAAACGGCTTTTATCTTCATGTGCCCTATTGAACAGACAAAAAAAACAGCGATTAAATCTCGCTGTTTATTTGCTATAAAGCGGCTTTAAAAATGTTCTTAACATCTTCTGGGGTCAATTCACGATAAGCCCCTTTCATTCCTTCGCTCGCTTTTTTCGCCATGATATCAAAATGAGTTTCATCGATGCCCACTTCTCTTAAAGTCATTGGAATGCCCATTGAAAGGAAATATTCTTTTGTTTTTTGAATAGCTTCTTTTGCAACATCAAATTTATCTCTTCCTGCTACCGGTATATCCCAAACATGGTGTGCCAGATCAACAAACTTATCTACGCTCTTTTCATCAAGCACATATTCCATCCAATGCGGTGTTAATATAGCCAATCCTACTCCATGCGTAATATCATAAAAAGCACTTAATTCATGTTCCATTGGATGCACGCTCCATGCACATGGCTTTCCTAAGTTCAGCAAGTCGTTAATTGCCCAGCTTCCTGTCCACATCAAATTTGCACGTGCTTCATAGTTCTTTGGATCATTTACTGCAATGATTCCATATTTCACACAAGTAGACAATAAAGCCTCTGCCATTCTATCCTGCATATAGCCTTCTGTATTAGAAAAATAATTTTCCATGATGTGGCTCATCATATCTGCAGTTCCGGCTGCTGTTTGATAAGCAGATACACTGAATGTATAAGTTGGATCTAGTATAGAAGCATATGGACGGAAATCTGGATGCCCTGTTCCCCATTTTTCATTTTTTGTCATATCTGAGATAACAGCAAATGTATCCATTTCAGACCCTGTAGCAGTCAGCGTCAATACAGAGATGATAGGAAGCACGGATACAACTTTGCTAGGATCCAACACGATATCCCAAGGATCTCCGTCATAGCTAACACTGCCGGCAATTACTTTTGCAGCATCGATCGTACTGCCGCCGCCAATTGCAATGACTACATCAATTGCATGCTCTCTGCACAGACGCACGCCTTCTCTTACACTTTCGATCTTTGGATTTGGCTGAACTCCGCTTAATTCCGTAACTGTGATCCCGGCACCTTTTAACTGATCCATAGCCTGGTCATATAGACCAATTTTTTTGATGCTTCCACCACCATAGACCAGCAAAGCATTCTTTCCGCAAGCAGAAACTGCTTCTCCCAAATGTGAAATCTGTCCTTCACCAAAATAAATTTTTGTTTTGATATCATATACAAAATTTTCCATAACAGATACCTCCTGATATCATTATAAAACATAGCAGGCTAAAACACATTCTATATTTTGATTTGTTTTGCAATTGCGTTTGAAGCAATCATCCGTATTCATGATAATCAGACACATTCCAACAATAACCAAAGTAAAAAAGAACCATTTTGGTTCTTTCAGTGTTTGTATTTCCATGTTACAGAAGAAGTTGATACAGATTCACCTGTATACAAATAATAGATGTGATCACAGATAGTATAGATGCTGCGCAAGGTCAAAGACATACTCTCGATCATGCTTTGTTTCCATTCGCTCGGCTGAATCTTGATGCGGAATTCTTCTAGATCATGTTCTGTTTCTGTAAAAAGCTGTCTTAGATCTTTGTCTTCCTCAAATTGTTCTTTCTGATAAGATCTTGCAATCTTTCGTAATATATCCACCAGCTTCGTTTCGATTTTCTGCACATACATCCGTGTATCATGATCTTTGCAACGATTTGCAAATTCCGCTACAGTTCGTGCATTGTCTTTCATCAGCACAAACTCATCCACAATTTTTTTCGATACAAACAATCTTCTGGAGTCAGTAGAAGCTGTAGTTAAAAATGGAGCAAGTTCTTCGATCTGGTGCTGGATCATTTCCTGTAATCGAAGAATCCTCTGCTCCTTCTTCATCACTTTGTATAAAGTCTGATATTCCTTTCCTTCTAACATCTGAATACATATTTCATGTTGTTTACAGACAGTTTCACAGATATTGACCACATTGTTTGTCAGCTTTTCTGTCCGAATCTCTATGTTCAAACCTATCCCTCCTGTCTGTGATCCAAATAGGAATTATCCGAAATCGTAATGTTGACCTTTCATCATATATAAAACATGTTCACAAATATTTTTTATATGATCTCCTGCACGTTCGATATTGCGCAACATTGCACTGATCTCAAATAATTCTTTCAGGGTATCTTCTTTTGATTCATTTGTATTTGCAAGCAGTTGTTCGCGGATATCTTTCATCTGCTGATTGATCAGATCATCACTCTCAGGAATAGCGAATGCAGCATCTTCATCTTGATCTACCATGCATTGCATTGCTTTTTCCAACATCGTGATCAGGTCTTTTTCCATAGAGATTGCATAATCTGCTACTGAATCTCTCAAACCGTCTTGTTTGATCAAAAATTTTGCGATATTTTTTGCATAGTCGCCAATACGTTCCAATTCGGTTGCAATTTTGATCGTACCAATCACTTTGCGCAGATCACTAGCGACAGGAGCTAATAATGCTAATGATTCAATGGCAAGGTCATTGATCTCTTCTTCCATATGATTGATGCGATCATCTGCTTGTATGATTTCCAATTCACGTTCTTTATTTGGTTCTGCCAATACCTCGCAAACACATTCATGCATACTGACAACACGATTGCCCATCTTGACCAAGGTCTGCTCCATCTGTGAGAGTTTTCCATCAATTCTTATCATATCATTTCCTCCTACTATCCGAATCGTCCGGTAATATAATCTTCTGTACGTTTGTCTTTTGGATTTTGGAAAATAACGCTTGTTTTGTCAAATTCCACCATTTCTCCTAATAAGAAGAATGCAGTGTAGTCACTCACACGCGCAGCCTGCTGCATATTATGTGTAACCATGACAATTGTATAATCATTCTTCAATTCCGTTGCCAGTTCCTCTATTTTATTTGTAGAAATAGGGTCCAAGGCAGATGTCGGTTCATCCATCAAGATTACATCCGGTTCCATCGCGATTGCACGCGCAATGCATAAACGCTGTTGCTGTCCACCAGAAAGACCATAGGCACTGTCTTTCAAACGGTCTTTTACTTCATCCCATAATGCAGAACGCTGTAAAGACTGTTCTACAATTTGATTCAAGACTTTCTTGTCCTTGATTCCCTGACAGCGAGGCCCATAAGCAATGTTATCATATATTGACATTGGGAATGGATTTGGTTTTTGAAAGACCATTCCTACACGTGTACGCAAATCAACGACATTTAAGTTTCCTTTATATAGATCCTGCCCTTCTAACAGGATATCCCCTTCAACCCGGCATCCATCGATCAAATCATTCATACGATTCAAGCAGCGTAAGAAAGTGGATTTTCCACATCCAGATGGGCCGATCAATGCAGTGATCGCATTTTTTTCGATCTGCATGTTAAGATCGATCAAAGCTTGTTTTTCTCCATAAAACAAGTTTAAATGTTTTACATCAAATATTACATTCTCCATACGCTACCTCCTAATACCAAGCTTTTGAGAATCGTTTGCTGATTACTTTTACTGCAAAGTTCAAAATTAAGACAAAGAACAAGATAATGATCGAAATAGCACATGCCAATTCATAATTTGGTTGTTCTCCGCTCATGATGCTCCAGATTTGTACAGCCAATGAAGTTCCCTGACTGAGCAATGTCGGGGAATCATTGATGAATGTTCCCATCGTATAAATCAATGCTGCTGATTCACCGATCACGCGGCCAATGCCCAGCAGCACGCCTGTTAAAATACCAGGCACTGCACAAGGCAACACGATCTTAAAGATCGTTTGTGACTGATTGGCACCTACTGACAAGGATGCATCACGCAAATGCTGCGGAACTACCAGAAGTGCTTCTTCCGTAGATCGAATGATCGTAGGCAATAAGATGATGGCCATTGTCAATCCCCCCAGCAAGATGCTTGTTGTCGTTGCTCCAAAAATCTGTGTTACCGGGAAGAGCACGGTAACACCCATCAAACCGAATACGATACTAGGAACACCCGTCAATGTTTCGATACCGCTGCGCAGCATCATATTGAATTTTGACTTTCTGGCATATTCATTTAAATAAATCGCTGCTGCAACTCCAATCGGAATTGCAATGATCAAGGAAACAAGCAACAAATAGAATGTAGAAATGATCGATCCGCGAATACCGCCGCCTGTGGTCTGGATATACATCGCATCCACACTGACCGCATCTTGATCCAGCGTATTCACAAGATCTTGTGCGCCATGCCCGGCTAATCCGCCAGCCAGCTGAATCTTTCCATCCTGATCTGTATATTGCAAACGTGTCATCTGCATACCGACTTGCAACTCAAATGCTTTCGGGTTCTTACGGATACTGACATCGCTTAAATGATACAAAGGTGAATTTTCATCAATATATTCAACAAGGATCATTTTCTCTTTATGTGCATCTACATGATCTACGAAAGCAATACCCCATTTTTCTGAAAAATATGCATCTTCGCTTAAATCAGCAGGACGTTCAAATGTGGTATCCGATTGTGATGTCAATGTTTCTACGGAATAATTTTCAGACCAATAATTATTCTTTAACAGATCAAAATTGATCAAAGACCAACCTTTTGAAAAGATGAAAACAAAGAGCGCAATCAAGACCAAAACGGATATACCGCTTGATAAAAATGTACAACCTTGTAAGATCCCATCATAAAAGTGACGTTTTCTTTGATTTCCCGTTTTTACTTTCATGACATATTACCTACTTTCTTCTTCATCAAATTCAACAAAAAGTTGGATATCAAGATCACGACCATCAATACCAGACCAACGGAGAAACGAATATCATAATCCAATCCCGTCGTTTCTTTTAATCCGGAAAGCATCGTACTGGTTAAAGTACGTGTAATATCAAACAAGTCAAATGTCGGTCCAAACATCTTGTTTCCAGCTACCATGGCAACAGCGGTTGCTTCACCAAAAGCGCGGCCGATTCCCAAGATTGCGCCTGCAAAGATACCTGATTTGGCAGCAATTAATACAACTTTAAAATTCGTTTGTGTTCTTGTTGCTCCCAATGCTAAACTGCCTTCTTCCAATGCCTGATCGACCGAGCTGATTGCTGTAATGGATAATGATGTGATCGTTGGAAAGATCATGATGGCCAACAATAGAATAACGGACAGAAACGAGTTTCCGCCAGCAGTTGAAACACCAATGGATGCAGCTAAATTCATGACCATTGTCGTAATCACACCAGCAGCAAAAACTCCATATACAACAGAAGGAATACTAGCAAGAAGTTCAACGATCGTCGTCATTACTTTGGCTAACCATTTAGGAGCAATTTTTACGATAAATAATGCAGTTAATACGCTTAATGGAAAAGAGATGATCAATGCACCAAACGAAGTTAACAATGTGTTGATTACAATAAATCCAACTCCATATATCCCTTGATCTTGACGCCATGTCGTACCAAATAGAAAATCCAAAATATTTACTTGTCCATTCGCATATCCGGGAAGAAACGGCTGTACGCCCCGCATGAAGACAAACACAACGATTACAGCAATTGCACCGCCTGAAAGGATGGCTGCAATTCGAAAGATGCTTTTCATGATTGTATCTTTTTGCATCTTCTTTCGATTTTTTTCCGGACTGATATGCGGTCTAACTAATTTTTCCATACATTCACCCTATCTACTATTCTTTTCTTATAAAAGCCTTAGCAATGAACTGCTAAGGCTTTGTTCTCATCTTCGAAGTTGAACAATTACTTCAATTCAGACCAAGTAGTAATTTCTCCTGTATAGATACCTTTGATCTGATCGGCAGTTAAATTTGTCACTGCATCATTGTCTGCACTTACAACGGCTACGACTGCATCAATACAATATTGACCAGTTAACAAACCTTTTGAAACATCTTCTCCGTCTTCAAAATTACGTGATGCAAATCCGATATCAGCTGCGTTTGCGCCGTCTTTTTCATCACCAAGAACACGTTTGTAGCCATCACTTGAACCGCTTTGTGTCATTGTGAACTGGAATTGTCCTGCTTCTGCCTGGAATGCTTCCAATGCTGCTTTCAATGTACCTTCTACTGATGTAGAACCTGCTGTACGAATGGTCAAATCAGAGTTGTCTTCATCTACGATCGGATGATTCTTCTTCAATTCAGCCCAAGGTGTTGTTTTATCTAAGTCAACGATACCACCTGCGCTCTGTACAACTTGCTGTCCTTCAGTAGAATTGCACAGATAATCGATGAATGCTTCTACCAATGCCTGTGTACGATCATCTGCAAAGTCACCATCCGCTCTTGTTACATAAGAGAATGGACGCTGCATACCATAACTGCCATCCAAAACAGTTTCTTCTGTTGGTGTTACCCCTTCATAATCCAATGCTTTAATGTTGTTTGCTTCAAAGTCTGTTGACAAAGATACATAACCAAATCCATTTGCATCCTGGCCAACTTTTGTAGCCATATCTCCGTTACTGTCTACTGTAACTGCTGCATCTGTCAAAGACCCTTCCATATCATTTGCTTTTTCAAATGCTTCACGTGTACCGCTGGATGCATCGCGTGAATAAACGGTAATTGAATCATCCCCTGATGATGTTCCACCGCAGCCTGCTAAAGTCAGACCCATCAGACATGCGATTGAAAATGCTGTCATTTTTTTCATGAACTTCATTTGTTCATTCCTCCTTCTGAGCTTTCCTCATTTACAGCTATCATTATACAAATCCATTATTAGATAATCTTCATCGTTTCGTTAATTGTTTTTCAAACCATGTTAAATCTAAGTAAATTTATTTAAAGGCAAGTAAAGTGCTGTTGCCAAAAAAAAAGCATATCTCAAAGATACGCTTTTTCACTCGTCTGTCGGTTTTGCCCGTTCCACTACTTTCTTTAATTTCTTTTCAAACTTGACACGCGGCATCAATACGCTGGCACCGCACCCTAAGCATTTGATGCGAATATCCGCTCCCATGCGAATGATCTTCCATTGTTTGGATTTGTGGCAAGGATGTTCTTTTTTCATTTCGATGATATCATTCAGATCATATTGTGGTACGTCCATTTTCTATTCCCCTTTCATGTTCAATATATGCATGGAGCGTGTTTTCCAATAACATTGCTATCGTCATCGGTCCAACACCCCCTGGTACAGGAGAAATCGCTTTTACCTTTTCTTTAACATCTTCAAAGTCAACATCTCCGCATAGCTTTCCATTTTCATCTCGATTGATTCCTACATCAATGACTACTGCACCTTCTTTGATCCAATTCGCTTTGATCAATTTGCTCACACCGACAGCTGCAATTACAATATCGGCTTCTTGACAAATTTGCTCAATATGCGCCGTTCGAGAATGCGCAATGGTAACTGTTGCATTTTTTGCCAATAACAATTGTGCAATCGGTTTTCCGACGATATTACTGCGCCCTACGACAACAGCACGTTTCCCGCTTAGATCTTGATACCCGATGGATTCTAACATACGCATGATTCCCTTTGGCGTACAAGGAATATTTGTCTGTTCCCCGATCAGCAATTTACCAATATTCATTGGATGAAAACCATCCACATCTTTCGATGAATCGATTGCATTTAGTATTTTGCGCTCTTCAATATGGTCAGGCAGGGGCAGCTGCACCAAGATCCCGTCCACTGCAGTATCTGCATTTAATTCATCGATCAGCTTTAATAATTCTTCCTGTGTCGTTTCCTCTGCCAAACGCACTGTTTTTGTTGCCATTCCGATTGCTTCACAAGCCTTTTCTTTATTGCGGACATAGGTTAAGCTTGCGGGATTCTCTCCTACCAAAACAACGACTAATTGAGGAATACGCATTCCTTTTTCAGTAAATTCTATTATTTGTTTTCGAAGCCCGTCTTTTACATTTTGGGCAATCTGTTTCCCATCAATGATCTGCATATTCTTTCTCCTATTAAAGTGTATCACTATCTAACCAAATGGTCACGGGACCATCATTCAATAATTCAATCTTCATATCTGCACCAAATATACCCGTTTCCACATGAAAGCCTAGTTTTCGCAGCTGTTCATTAAACGCATCATACAAATGGATCGCAACATCTCCTTTGGCTGCTTCCACAAAACTCGGCCGCCGCCCTTTGCGACAATCTGCATATAAAGTAAACTGGGAAATGGAGAGGATCTTTCCTCCCACATCCTGTAAACTGCAATTCATTTTTCCTTGTGCATCCTCAAAAATGCGCAGCGAACTGGCTTTGGATGCCATTTTTGCTATGACCTCTTCATCATCTCGATCACTGCAGCCGACAAACAGCAGAAAGCCTTTCTCAATTTCTCCGGTAATTTTTCCATTTACTTTACAAGAAGCATATTTCACTCGTTGGATCAAAACACGCATATTATCTTTCCTCCTTGACCAACAACACAACGCTCTGTGCCAAAACACCTTCTTCACGCCCGACAAAGCCTAATTTTTCTCCGCGTGTCGCTTTGATCGATATTTGATCCAAGGCACAATGCAGACAGGCAGCCACATTTTCTCGCATCGCATGGATATGCGGTGCCATCTTTGGCTGTTCGATCATGATCAATGCATCTACATTTCCGATTGCATATCCTTTTTCTTTCATCATTTCATATACACAAGAAAGTAAATATAACGAATTTACATTCCGGTATCGTTCATCCGTATCCGGGAAATGTGCACCTAGATCTCCTAAAGCAAGCGCTCCTAAAATGCTCTCTGCGATTGCATGAGTCAAAGCATCCGCATCCGAGTGGCCCAACAGTCCTTTTTCATGTTCAATTTCTACACCGCCTAAGATCAGTTTTCTGCCTTCTGTCAATTGATGTATATCACTGGATTGTCCAATACGAAACAATTTGATCACCTACTCTATTTTCAATTAAAAGTATTATAGCATAAAATAAAATCGTTTCTATTAAAAAAGGGTGCATGATTATTTACACCCTACTTCTTTTTGCCAATAAAATAGCGAAAAAACAACAATCCGCTTCCTGCACAAAAGCATGCGCCTAATAAAAAAGCATAAGCAATACCGATTTGCGAAAACCACCCAAAAAAGAGATTGGTAAATATGGCAACACCATCCATAAACATGGCGAATGCACTTAACATCGCTGCGCGGTTTGCCGTTTGTATTTCCCGATTTTGCAGTTCCATTTGAATTGGTTCAAATATGCTATATAAAATACGTATCCACAATATGGATCCTACAGATCCAGCTATACTGCTTGTCATGCTTAAAAGAAGACAAGCCAGAGCGGCAGTGCCGCACACCAGATATATAGAGCGTGAATACCCTAACTTTCTAATGAACCAAGCAGAAGAAACACTGTATATGCCGACAAATGCAGATACAATATATACAGCTCCAATTCCAGCATCCGATAGATGTACAGCCTGGTACTGCATTTGATTTAAGAACACCGTCACCGTTTGATGTGTCTGCGAGAACAAAGCAATTGCAAGCAATAATAAGAAAAGCTGCTTTTTTTGAAACAATGACCGTATATCCTTCCATATCGCATTTCGTTCATCTTGCTTGCTTGTCTCTTCCTTCACTTCCACAAGAAAAAAAGATAACAACATCGCAAGACCATAACTATATACGCTCCACAATGCGGCTTGATCATAGCGTTCTTGAATAAAAACAGAAAAAAGGATTGCGGCAAGAAATAATCCGCCCATTTCTAATCCGCGATACATACCAAATACATGCTGGCTGTTCTTCTTATCACATGATAAATACAAAATACTGGCATCTACACCGGATATTCCGGCAACTACCACGCTCAACAATACTCTCTCGATAAAAAAGAAAGAAAAACCATCTGCCTGCCAAAAGACAATCTTTGATAAGAAATAAAGAATACAACAAAAAATCATGGTTCGACGATAACCGATCTTTTCTGAAAGAATGCCCCATGGAACTTCTAAAGCAATACATATTGCAAAAGAAATGCTTTCCAGCAATGTAATTTCAAAAATGGTAATGCCATGTGCCTGTCGATATAGAGTGGCAATTGGTGCATAAAATATCATGCCCTGCAGGAACGCAATTGCGTACATGATCCACACGTTCCTTTTCATAAAACATGATCCTTTCTATAAATATGATAAAGATATGACAGAAATAAATTTTACATGCTTTTTCCCCCAGATGTTCTTATTTGTATAGATTATAACATGAACCGTCATTTATTTCTATTTCATCTGATCTATGCTACAATAAATTGCATCTCCTATGATAGAAAGGAAACATGATGAACATTCGATATGCGAGCCAAAATGATCTAAATGATTTAGCCGTTCTTTATGCCTGTGCCAGAGAAAAAATGAAAGCAAACAAGAATCCACATCAGTGGGGAGATAATCAACCGGCGATGGCTGTTTTACAACAAGATATAGCAAAGAAACAGTTATATGTTCTTGATGAGCAAAACAAGATCTATGGAGCATTCGCTTTTATCATCGGAGAAGATCCTACTTATCAAATGATATATGATGGTCATTGGCTCAATGATCTTCCTTATGGAACCATTCATCGACTGGCAAGCAATGGACAACATCCACACCTATTCGCAAATGTATTGCAATTCTGTGAACAAAAGATAACGAACATTCGAATCGATACACATGCGGATAATACGATCATGCAGCATTTGTTAAAAAAATATGGTTTTGCTTATTGCGGCATCATTCATGTAGAAGATGGTTCTCCTCGTTTAGCATATCAAAAATCAAAAAAAGAATTGTAATCTTTTTTTGATTTTGTTATTATGATACCTGACTTTAGAGGTTGAATAGTAAAAAATGGTGCAACACTCGATATTTGATTATCGAGTATGCATCATTTTTATTTGTTTATCTGTTAGATAATAATTTGTTATTGGTTGATTTAATTTTTTG
>NZ_LT699712.1 GCF_900155395.1 Merdibacter massiliensis | reverse complement strand
AATGCCAGCTTATGCAGAGTATCTTCCCAAAGGAAAATGCCGATAAAGCCCTAAAATACAGGCTATACCGACATTTACCAGCTTATGAAAAGATAATCAGAAATTTAGTGAGTTTTTAATGTAAAAAGGCATTGATTACACGATAAGAGAGAATAGAGGGATTTTTATGAGATTTATATCGATCACCGTGACCCGAATCATAAAATGGCTGCTTTCTGTCATACACAGAGGAGGAAGCTTGCCAGGTCAAATCGGATTAAAAATAGATCCGAATATTTTATCAAAATTGAAATTTAATGGAACGATCGTTTTAGTTACTGGAACAAACGGTAAAACTTCAACAAGCAATATGATCGCAGATTTATTTGAAACGGCCGGAAAAAAAGTGATCAGTAACCGTCGAGGTGACAATATGCGAGCCGGAATTGCCACGACGATCCTAACTAATACATCAATCAATGGCAAAGTAAAAGCAGATGCCATGGTTTTGGAAGTAGACGAGCTCAATGTCCGTCATATCCTTCCGCAGTTAAAAGTGAATGCTTTGGTTGTCACAAACTTTTTTCGCGATCAACTAGACCGTGCTAGAGAAATGGAACAGTTAATCGAAACAATCGAACAAGTACTGCCCACATTTGAAGGAACGCTCATCTTGAATGGAAATGATCCAAATGTCGTTCGTTTAGCTGATAAGGCGCCAAATGCAGACTGCTGTTTCTTTGAAATTGCCCAATGTGCTTCCAGCAGTGAACATAATTTCGAAGCTAGTGAAGGAAAATTTTGTCCACGCTGTGGTCATCGACTAGAATACAGTTATTATCAATATTCACACATTGGAGCTTTCCACTGTACAAATTGTCATTTTGCAACACCAGCGCCCGATATAGCATTAACAAATATTGATTTAGGGCATCGCCGTTTCTGTTGGAACAATGAAACCTATCAAGCTCCGCAAGATGGTTTGTATGCCATTTATAACTGTGCTGCAGTCTGTGCTGTAGCTGATACTTTCACAATTCAGCATTCATGCGTTGATAAGGTTTTTAAAAAAGCGCATCAACCATGGGGAAGAAACGAACATTTCCAATTTGGCGATCAGACTTGTATCTTAAATCTTATCAAAAATCCAACGGGTGCAAATGAAGTGATGAAAGTGATCGAAAGCCATCCTGAAGAAAAAGCTGTATTGGTTGTTTTAAACGATCATGAACAAGACGGTACAGATGTTTCATGGATCTATGATACCCATTTTGAAAAGATATTGACCTCAACCACAGAAGCAATCTTATGCAGCGGTACCAGAGCCTACGATATGGCATTGCGGCTTCGTTATGAAAGTTATAGTGGAGACATCCAAGTAATTGAAGACCTTCAGCAAGCCATCGATCAATTGCTTTCAATAAAACAATGTACATTATTTGTCATAGCTACTTACACTGCATTATTGCCTACCAGAAATGCAATCAGCAGGAGGGTGAAAAAATGAGGGAACTAAATATTAAAATCGTATGGATGTATCATGACATTATGGATCTATACGGTGATAAAGGAAATATGATGGTATTGAAAAGACGCTGCGAAGAACGTGGTATCGGCATAACGATTGATACCTGCGGTATTGGCGAGACTTGCGACCTCAGCACATATGATCTCATCTTTCTTGGCGGTGGCGCAGATCGAGAGCAAATGATGTTGATCGATGATCTATTATCAAGAAAAGAGAATATCCAGAAGGCGATGGATACAGGTTCTTTTTTCTTTCTTGTATGTGGCGGCTATCAATTATTTGGGCAATATTATATTGCAGCAGACGGCAGCAAAATCAAAGGTCTACAATTTTTTGATTACTATACAGATACCGGAAAAGACGGTATGCGCTGTATAGGCAATATCGTCATTGAATGCAATCTAGATGGAAATAAAATTATTGCAGTTGGATTTGAAAATCACGGCGGCCAAACATATAATGTTAAACACCCTTTAGGCAAAGTAATCAAAGGATATGGTAATAGTTTTAATGAAAAAATGGAAGGATTTTATAATGGTCAAGTGTTTGGAACTTATCTGCATGGGCCATTGTTACCCAAAAATCCAAAAATTGCAGATTTTATGATTGTAAAAGCTCTGCAGAAACAACATCCAGATTATCGTTTACAAGATTTAGAACCATTAAATGATCAGTTAGAAGAAAAAGCAAGAAGAATCTTGTTTAAGCGTTGGGGACTTAGTGATACAAATTAGCGATACAAAGTAGTTGTATCGCTTTTACTTTACATCCATCTAGTATTTAATACTAAATAAATTGACATAACTAACTATATATGATAATCTTCTAATATAGATGAATAATTACAGGAAGGAAAATTATCATGGTTAAAATCATATCTGATACGTCGACTCTTTTTAGCACAAACGAAGGAAAAGAACAATCGATTACTATTACTCCATTGCATGTAACCATTGGGAAAGAAAGCTACCGAGAATTAGATGAAATTGATTCAGCTCATTTTCTAAAACGAATAACTGCTGAAAATCTGCCTATGTCCTCTCAACCATCCATCGGTGACAAACTAAAACAATATGATCAGTTGGGAGAAACAGAGGAAATATTAGATATTACGATGGCAGATGGATTGAGCGGAACTTATGAAAGTGCCTGTAATGCAAAACAAATTTCTGTTAACTGTGATCGCATCACTGTATTTAACTCACAAACATTATGTGGACCACATCGTTATTTAGTATTGAAAGCTGTACAATTGGCATCAGAGGGCATCTCTGTAAAGGAAATTATAAAGGAACTTGAAAAATCAATACAAGGGGAAAAATCATTCTTAATTCCAAGAGATTTTTCATTTTTAAAACGAGGGGGACGACTAACACCTTTGGCTGCCACCATCGGTGGTATGTTAAAAGTCGTTCCAGTGATGACCTTGACACAGGATCACCGCAGATTAGAAAAATATACGATGAAACGTACCATGAAAAAAGCAATGGAAGCTATTATTGAATGCTATGAAGAATTGGGTGTTGACGAAAATTTCTATATGTCCGTCACACATGCAGATGTCTTAGAAGAAGCAACCATGGTCAAAGATATGATGCAGAAACATTTTCCTAATACCGAGATTGAATTATTCGAATTATCTCCCGTATTCATCACACAAGGCGGACCAGGATGCATTGCTGTACAAGTCATAAAAAAATAATATTGGATCTTATTTCAGATCCTTTTTTTACAGAAAACAATCTATATATATTACATAATATATATTATGCGAAGTTATATATTAATGATCATTCTTTTTTTGTTGTATACATATGAAATGTTATCGTTCATCGATAAACTGTTATTACCAGAAAAATGAAAAGCATTCTTCATCACAGGAACTTGCAGATTAGTTATCATCTCATACCTCCGTTTGAGAAGTGCTTATACTTTAGCAATAATCTCCTTCTTTACAAATATATGCTTGAAATCATCTTTCTTATAAAGAAAAGAGCAGATGCCCTGATCAGACATCTGCTTTTTGTTGTTTCAATTTCGTGTTTTTGATAACCTTTTGACGAGAGAATTCTTCCCTTTCTTTTTCTTCTAATGCTTCTGTAATGAATTTGATATCATGTTCAAATCCAGGAATCACAATATTTTTTAATGCATTTGCTCTTTTTTGTGATTTGCGAATCGCATTTGCTAAACGATAAACGCCATTTTCAACTTCAACTAAAGTAATGGTCAATTGTTTCACTTCATGAAAACATTGATACGCATAATCCAGTTTAGAATTTGTTTTTTCCATACCGTAACAGAATACCATATCTTCTTGTTCATAGTGAAGTTTAGGAATCTCTACACCCATAACGCTGTGATATGTAACTTGTATTCCATTATCAATAGGAATTGCTTCAGCAAGATCACTGATCACACCTTGGGTCATGTTTGCTTCCTGTAAAGCTTGATAGGCACGTTGGTAAGTATCTGTAATCTTTTCACGCAACATTCGTACATCCTCAACAAGTTCCATCATTTCTCTCGTTAGGATGTTACGTTTACGATCCATAAGTTCATAACCCATTTTTGCCAATGAATTAGATTTCTTTGAAGCAATTAGATTTCCTTTGGTCGGGAAAACTTGTTTATTCGCCATAATTACTCACCCTTTTCGGATAATTCTTTAATGATTGGTTCCTTTGTGATGCCAAAACGTTCATATGCACGAGCCTGATCATAATGTTCATCCAATACTGCATCATCTACTCGATCGAGCTCTCCACGCGGCAACACGCTCAACAAATCCCAACCCAGATCAAGCGTTTCTTCTATGCTGCGGTTTGAATCAAAACCCTGATTCAAGAAATATTGTTCAAACAGTGAGCCGAATGACATATACTGTTTGTCAATATCGCTTAATTCATCTTCACCGATGACGCTGGCAAGCGAACGTGCATCTTGAACTTTTGCATATGCCGCAAATAATTGGTTATTAACATCCGAATGATCTTTGCGGGTATACCCTTCTCCAATACCATCTTTCATCAAACGTGACAACGATGGCAATACGCCAATCGGCGGATAAACACCCATCTGATTCAAATTACGATCCAATACAATCTGACCCTCTGTAATGTAACCAGTTAAGTCCGGGATTGGATGTGTAATATCATCATTTGGCATGGTCAATATAGGAATCTGTGTAACAGAACCCTTAGCTCCCTTCATGATTCCCGCTCTCTCATACATAGAAGCTAAATCTGAATAAAGATAGCCTGGATATCCTTTACGGCCCGGAATCTCGCCTTTGCTGCTTGAGAATTCACGTAATGCCTCACAATAAGACGTGATATCTGTCAAAATGACCAATACATGCATGTCATGTTCAAAAGCTAGATATTCAGCTGCTGTTAATGCGCAGCGAGGAGTCAATGTACGTTCAATGATAGGATCATTAGATAGATTGATGAACATGACTACCCTTTCCATAACTCCTGCTTCTTCAAAAGACCGGCGGAAATAATCTGCAACATCGTTTTTAACCCCCATTGCGGCAAAGACGATACAGAAATTACTGCCATCTCCATCTGAAATTTTTGCCTGTTTTACAAGCTGAACCGCCAATTCATTATGTGGCATACCAGAACCGGAGAATATAGGCAGTTTCTGACCTCGAATCAGCGTCATTAACGCATCAATGCTTGAAATGCCTGTATTTATATAGTTACGCGGATAAACGCGAGAAACAGGGTTTAATGGCTGTCCATTGATATCTGCACTTTTTTCTGCATAGATTTCTCCTAAACCATCAATTGGTTTTCCGCTTCCATTAAATACACGGCCTAATAATTCTTTAGACAAAGGAAGTTCCATCGGTTTTCCTTTAAATTGGGTACGCGTATTTGATAAACTCAGACCATTTGTTCCTTCAAATACCTGAATAGCTGCTAATTCACCTTCGATCTGTACAACACGGCCTAACCGGCTTGTACCATCCTCACAGCGAAGTTCAACCATCTCTTCATAGCCAACACCTTGTACATGATCGAGAAATACCAAAGGTCCATTGATTTCTTTTAATCCAATATATTGTAGACTCATTGCATTCCCCTCCTATTCTTTACAACTGTTGATAGCTTCATCAATCTTTGTAACATAATCATCAAATAATTCTAGTTGATCATTTGGTACATCATATTTCATCTTTGTTACCAAATCAAAAATACCAGTCGCTAAAACTGAACGCAGCAATACGCCATTTGCAATTGCTTTCTTACATTGATGATATAGATATAAGATCGTGTCCATCATACGCAATTGTTTTTTCAAAGGCACATATGTATCCTCTTTATGGAATGCATTTTGCTGCAAATAACCTACACGGATGACTTTGCAGATCTCAATGATCAATTTTTGATCTTCCGGCAGTACATCACTACCAATCAATTTTACAATTTCCATCAGTTTTGTTTCTTCTGCCAATAAGCTCATAATTTCTTGGCGGCAGCGGATGAAACGCGGATCTACATTGCGGTTATACCAGCGGGTTAGATCTGTTACATATTCTGAATAACTTTCATTCCAGTTAATTGCAAAATAGTGACGAGCATAGGCTAAAGATTTGTCCAATGCCCAGAAACAACGTACGAAACGTTTTGTATTTTGCGTAACCGGCTCAGAAAAATCATTACCCTGAGGGGATACTGCACCAATAATTGAAACACTTCCCTCTTGATCATTTAGTGTCTTTACATACCCTGCTCGTTCGTAAAATTGTGATAAACGAGATGGCAAGTAAGCAGGAAAACCTTCTTCTGCAGGCATCTCCTCCAAACGGCCGCTAATTTCACGAAGTGCTTCTGCCCAGCGTGAGGTAGAATCGGCCATGATGGCTACGTGATAGCCCATATCTCGATAATACTCTGCTAATGTCAAGCCCGTATAGATACTGGCTTCACGTGCCGCAACAGGCATATTACTCGTATTGGCAATCAAGACCGTACGATCGGTCAATGGACGATTTGATTTCGGGTCAATCAGTTCAGAAAATTCTTCCAATACCTGTGTCATTTCATTTCCACGTTCACCGCATCCAACATAAACGATGATGTCTGCATCGCACCATTTTGCCAATTGATGTTGTGTCATTGTTTTTCCTGTTCCGAAACCGCCAGGAATTGCTGCAGTGCCGCCTTTGGCAATTGGAAACAAAGTATCAAAGATACGCTGTCCTGTAATCAGCGGAATACTGATCGGCAAGCGCTGCGTAATTGGCCGTGCTTGTTTGATTGGCCATTGCTGCGTCAGATCCAATGCATGGATCACACCTTTGGCATCTTTTATTTTGATGATCGTATCATGGATGCGATACTTTCCATTCGCAGCTGTTTCAACAACCTCCCCACTTAATGTTGGAGGAACCATACAGCGATGTTCGATCAGATCTGTCTCAGGTACTGTAGCATAAACATGCCCGCCGGTGACATGATCACCAGCTTTTACCTGTATTTGAACATCCCACAATGTTTCCTCATCTAATGGTGAAACATTGCTTCCTGTCGCAATAAATGCACCTGACTGCTTTGCGATTTCTTTCAATGGTCTTTCGATACCATCAAAGATATTTCTTAATATTCCAGGACCGAGCGTAACGGAAATTGGCCGTCCAGTTCCTTCTACCGGTTCTCCTGGCTGTAATCCGGTCGTTGATTCATAAACCTGTATCGTTGTAAAATCACGGCTGACACTGATTACTTCACCCATTAATTTCTTATTTCCAACAAATACCTTTTCAAGCATGGAAAAGGAAGTTGCATTACGCACCTTAACGACTGGACCGTTAATTGAATAAATTGCATTTTCAACCACGTTATCACCTCTTCCCAATTATTTAACGAACAGACCGGAGTTTTGATAAAACCACTCTTTTTGTTCATTCAATGCTGAATCAAAAGTCTCATCAACAATAATGCCATTTTCAATACATTCTAAACGGAATCCCCCATATTGAATAGACTCATCTGCCTGTACTTTCGTACCTTCTTCGAATTCTTTTTGAATAGCCTGAGCATATTGCATATCCTCTTCTCTGACATAAATCGTCGGACAAGGATACTGTTTGCTTGCTAGCTCTTTTGCACGCGAACTCAACAATTCTTTATATGCATCTTGACTTGTAAAATCCTTTATTTTTTCTATCACGTCATGGAAAATCATTTCCGCTAATTCATTTCGCTTTTTCATAAGCTGACGATCCGTTTCATCATGCAAACGACTCTGACGAATTGCATATTCGCTTTGCAGTTCTTTCATCTCTTGATCACAAGCCAAATCTACATCATGTCTAGCACTTGCTTCAATATCTTTTATCGTTTTTTCTTGAATTTCTGCAATTTCTTCATTCAATTCTTCAATTTGTTGTTCACTGACACGGCGGATCTCATCACGGAAATATTGTTCCAATTTTTCCTTTTCATATAGCATGGCTACCACCTCACAGTTTTACGCCGATTGCTTCACTGACATATCGATCGATCGTTTCCCCTATTTTAGCGGATCCATGTCGATCTGGTATCTCTTCAATCAACGGCTTTTTCATACGTAATTTTAATTCTGAGATAACATCTGGACATGTTTCCACTAATTTTGTTGTCATCAAGATAACAGCAACATCCTCCATATGCATTGCTTTTTCAAGAGCTTCTAGGACTTCCTGACGCTCATGAACGACAACGCCTTCAATACCTGCTAAACGAAGTCCCATTTGTGTATCGATGTTATCACTTAATAGGAAGAACTTCATCGTCTCTCCCCTTTCTAATTTTACAGCTTCATGAAGATCATGATGATTGAGATCAATAGACCATAAATGGCAACACCTTCACCCATGGCAACAAAGATCATAGCTTTACCAAAGTTTTCTTTGTTTTCAGAGAAAGCGCCAATAGCAGCAGGAGCTGCAAATGCTACGGCAATACCAGCACCCAAAGCAGAAAGACCAGTTGCAAGAGCAGCAGCCAAGAAACCAAGACCTTGTGCAATTGATCCTTCCATTCCATCCGTTCCTGTAGTAGCCGCATGTACTTTATAAGCAGAGAATAATACGATACCTAAGCAAACACCAAAGAACATGCAAATATGTGATGTCAAACGAACTTTTGCACCTCTTACAGATGTTTTCCCTTTGATCACTTTGATCAGTGGTGTAAAAATCAAAACAAGCATTACTAAAGGCAATAACATTTCAATTGGACTTAATAACATAAAAGATACCTCCTAATATTAATCTTCTTTTAATGCAGTAAATGCAATACCGTTTCCGTTAAAATAACGAGAGAACATTTCATAGAACTGTAAACGCAGTACTTGAATGCCTACGACCAGTCCTTCCAAACACATAACCAATACATTTCCAAATACGCCAATGATCAATGCGACAAGACCGCCGCTCATCTCCATGATCATTGTAACCGCCATCATCATACCGGCATGGGAGAGAACGAAACCACCCACACGTAAATAGGAAATCGTATTTGTGATATAAGATAAACAAATTTCAAATAATTCGAAAAATCCTTCTACAAAGAATGCGCCAAAACCTTCCGGAAACATCTTTCCGTGCTGCAATTTTCTAGTTAATGGTTCCTTCAAAAATACCAGCACCAGCGGCAAGACAATCAGAATCAAAATATAGAATAGATTGAATACAGGGATTCCTAACAATACATTTAATACGACTCCTACTGCAATAGATGCATAGAATACGAAACCCGCAACTCCATTCTGTGAAAACCAAAATTCACCCATATTTTTCTTTCTGTATTGCAAGATCATGTTTAGCATCATGCTGAATAGATTTAACACGACACCAATCCCGACTGCAATCATCAATAACGGCAAGATGAAATTGCTGGACATAACTTCAATCGGCTTTTCATTTAAACCTAATAAAGCATGATATAAAGGATTTAACATGGTCTCATTTCCAAACACAGAACCAAATACAAATCCAAACAGCATGGAAAAGATTCCAATACGTACCATGATATCGCCTAGTTTCATCTTCTTGTAGCGGCTTAACAAAGCTCCCACTATGATAACAACCAGGCCTTGTCCAACATCGCCAAACATCAAACCAAATAACAATGAATAGATGATTGCCACAATTGGAACCGGATCAATCCCATCATATTCGGGAATACCATACATTTCCACAAACATTATGAATGGCCTGGCAAACCACCCATTCTTCAGTTTCGTCGGAGGGTCCAGTCGTTTGTCACTATGTGCTGGACGCACTTCGATTTCCACCTCCTTCAGATTGTGAAATGTAGCTTTCAATCGTTCAACATCAGCTGCATCTACAAATCCAGTGATGGAGAAACGTTGTCCTAAACCAACAACATATTTTCGAGCAACGAACGTACGATCGAGAAATTCCAGCTCACCTTTGATTCTTGCCATTTCTTCACGACATTCATCTTTTAATTTTGTAATGACATCTTCAACATGAGCAACTTGTTTTTCATCATTTTCGATCTCATCCAATAATGTTTCAGCAGCCCTTTCCGGAGTGCCATGTACAAAATCAGGAATACGGATCCGTTCAAAATATAAAGAAGAGAAAACATTATCCACATCTCCCTCATATTTCTCGCTCGTCATATAAACGCACCAACTATACGTATCATCTTGCGTAAAAGATTTGAATGCAAACGGACGGTTGCGGTAATAACGCAACTTTGCAACACTATCCAACGGTAAACGTCCGAAACGAAATTTGACATACTTACAAGCAAAAAGATCATCCAAATTGAGATCGATGCTTTCGATGTTCTTCACTGTAACTAGTGCATCTTTATTTTCTTGAATGACCGTTTTTAAATCGTCAGCTATGCGCTTTGCATCTGAAAACCTATGAAAGATTTCATTCATATATTTCTTCATTCCATTTAGATCGTATTCTTTTTCACGCATCGTGATTTCAGGAAGATCCAAATCCATATCTGAACAAATTTCTTTAAATCTGGACAGTACCTCACTTACCGGATTTTCTTCATCCATGCTTGTTAACCCGTGCACGGAATCGATAAATTTGACGGCAGGTTCAGGATGAAAATAATCCAGATCAACAAACTTTAAAAGAACGTCATCTAGATATTCTTTTTCGGCACTGATATTAATCAGTTTCATCTTCGCGATTGCCATTCTAATTCTCCTTTCTTTTCATCCATCTCAATATATCAACATGGACGCAATTGTTTCGCTATCCACTTGATAGCGTACGCCCTCAATGATACGAATGATATTTGCTAACTCAATCTTTTGCAAAACAACATAAGCAGAAAAAGCAACAGGAGCTTTTTGTGAATAATAAATTTTATGCTTTGCATTTTGATAACGTATTGTGTCCATATACCATTCAATATCTACATTATCTTCATCAAAACGTAATTGATAACTTGATTCTGCTAAAAGCTTTTTAAATAATTTTTCATCGTCTGCTTCAATCATGGCGGTCATTTTATTTTTGCGAATACGACCTTCAATTGGAATCATAGATTCTCTTATTACATTCTTTGAAACATTGTAATATCTTTTAAAACGATATATTTTAGATAAATTTTTTAGTTCGATATCAAGTGTATGCAATTCCAACAATTCTCTTCGAAGAGAACCACTTCTTGTTTTTTTGATCACATTGATCAACCGATTAAAATAAGCACGAGTCATTGCAGCTTCACAACCTGAATAATCAATATTTTCCTCTCTTCCTTTATTCACTCGATAAGGAAGCAAGATATCATGATAATAGGTCTTTTTTAAAACATCCAATAACTCATCAAAACTACGAACTTCTCCGATTTTCATCAGATCATAGCTAAAATATTCACGCATAAATACGGGAAGTTCAGCAATAGCATCTTGAATGTGATTACTGAGCAACATACGAAGAATATGCAAGATAACATCAATTTCGATCTCTTCAATGAACAGATGGTAATAAGCGGCATCCTTGCTATCTGAATAACGATATAAGCGCACCAGTTCACGGAACAGATCTTTTCGTAAAATATCTTCTAGCTGCCCGCGATGAATATTATTTTCTCGAATGTCGCGAAGTGCATGCGCGTAATGTGTTTCTTGCTTTAGATATGCTGCAATTTCTCCAACATTGCGTTTGCGAATCAGTTCACTGTAATCACGCTCATCCAGATGATCTCCATACATGCTGCGTACCTTGGAAATGATTGCACCAGCAGCAACAGCCATATGGCATCCTCCTTTCTAGGAACACTCCTCCATTTTCAGACATTGAGCAGTGAGCTGAAATACCCATTCTTCCCGATGAGCTTCCACCTTTTTTTCTAACTGCTCAAGCGTACTTTGGTATCGTGCCTCTTCCACCACAGTGGCATTTTTCAGTTCATTTTCGAACTGAGAACGCCTTGCTTCAATTTTTGCTTTGCTTTCTTCACGATATTTCGAAACGATCTCATCTCGTTTCTCCAATACCACAGAATGCACATTATCGCGTTCATGAATCTTCTCGTTGACGCGATTTCTAGCAGCCTTATCAGCTTCTACAATATTTTTGATTAAACCTTCCAATGTGATAACACCTCCGTTTCCCAAAAGTGCCAACTAAAACATGTTCAGATTCCTTCAAAGATGATGGTGTTCTATTTATGTTTCTATGGCGGTGATACAATGATACATTCATCATTGTATATCTGATTATAGTCCGATTGATGATAGAATTCAAACTAAAAATGAAGAAATTGTTTTCATTTGTAAATTTAAATAAAATGAAAAATTATACGGAATCGCTTTCAGATCAATATGTGGTAAAAAATGGATATCAACGAACAAATCATCAAAAAAGAAAAGGGCTAATAATTCAAAGAAACTTGAACTTTTAGCCCTTTCTACATTAAGAATAATCATCGACAAAACGAGAAACATTCTCCTCTTTTCCAATGACTGCAATCGTATCTCCTTCGTGCAGCACACAATCTGGCCGTACTTCTATATTGGTTTCATCGTTGTGGCGAATAGCGATTACATTTAATTTATATTTTTTTCGTAATTCCAAATCCAGTATAGTATGATCCACCATTTTTTTCGTTATTTCAACTTCAATAATTTCGATATCTTTTCCCAAAGAAAGATAATCAACTAAGTTTTCTCGCAGAATTTTTTTTGCTGTGCGCAGTGCCATGTCTCGTTCAGGATAAACGACGATTGCGCCTAAACGACGAAGAACCTCTCCTTGTTCCGAACTGCTCGCTTTTGATATCACATGCGGAACCCCTAAATTTAATATTGTCAAAGTAACTAAAATACTCGTCTCCACACGACTTCCAATACAAACGACAGCAACATCACAATCTTGAACGCCAATATCCTCCAAGACATCTTTTGTTAATTTATTAGCAACAAAAGCATATTCGCTATATTCACGGAACGAACGAACTCGTTCTTCATCCATGTCCACACCGATTACATCCGCACCGCTTTGTGCCAATTTTGTTGCTAACGGCATTCCAAATCGTCCTAAACCAATCACCGCATACGTTTTCTTTTTCATACTTATCTCCTTTAACCAATCGTAATATTTTCAGTTGTATAAGAAACTTCACTAGGTTCTTTAAAATTACCTAATGTAGCAATCGTCAAAGCACCTAAACGACCGACATACATGGTCAAGATCAACACCAATTTCGCTGCATGTCCTAATTCTGAAGTAATACCAGTTGATAAACCAACTGTACCAAATGCAGAAACGCTTTCAAATATTAACTGTAAAAAATCATATTCCGGTTCTAACACGCAAAGCAGAAATGTGGAAATACCAACAATGCAAAATGACAATAATGTAACAACAAATGCCTGCATGATCACGCTATCTGCAATACGTCTGCGGAATGCTGTGTAATAGTGTTTATTAAAAATAACACTGCGGATGACGTTGCACATAACAAATAATGTACTCGTTTTGATACCTCCACCCGTTGAACCAGGAGAAGCACCGATAAACATCAGCATCAAGATTACAAACAAGCCGGCATTTGTAAAGGTACCCAGCGAATAAGTAGAAAAACCAGCTGTACGAGCAGATACACTGTGAAAATATGCTCCCATCCAGGAAATATCTTCGGTACATTTTAAAGCAACTGTTCCAAGAATGATCAATAAGATGCTCATAGAGATAACTACTTTTGAATGAAGCATCAGTTTACGGAAATTTCTTTTCTTCAAAACATCGTTGATTACCAGAAAACCGATACCGCCAAAAATGATCAAACCTGAAGTCGTTAAGTTCCATAAAATGTTATCCCGATATGCGATCATATTCGGCAAACCGCCCTGAATATCAAACCCCGAGTTATTAAAAGCGGCGATGGAATGAAATAAACTGATTCCTAAAGCTTGCGGCAGCGGATAATCTTGTATGAAAACAATAAAACTGAGAATAGTACCGATCAGTTCAAAAATCAATGTTAATTTCAAAACAGATCGTACCAGCCGAACCAACCCGCCATAACTGTCAACATTCCAAGATTCCTTGATCATCTTTCGCGCTTTAAAGCTGACGCGTTTACGAGCGGCTAAAATCAGTGTCACACCAATACAGGTCACACCTAAGCCTCCGACTTGAATCAAGACAGCTACAACAGCACCGCCAAATGGAGTAAAATAGGTAGCTGTATCGATGGCAATCAAACCGGTTACACACACTGCGCTAGTAGAGGTAAACAAAGCATCAATAAAACTGACATGCATCCCTTCGCGAACAGAAATAGGCAACATCAATAACACGCTTCCTATTAAAATCACCAATCCAAAACCGGTTGCCAATAGACGCGGCGGAGAAGAATTCTTGATAAACTTCTTCAACTTCTCCAAAATTGTTTTCATATACACTATCTCCTTCAATAAAAAAGACAAAATCAAAGGAATCCGTCCATATTAAAAGCTGTAATTTCTCCAAACAATGATATGGCCTTAAGACAAATTCCATCATTCAGTGAATTAAACGTAACATATTCATATATTGATGTCAACTACATACGATTAATTCCATTTAGAAAGATTACAAAATACACTGATTATTAGCAACAAGCATAAAAAAAGCCTGTTTTCATAAACAGGCTCATTCGTTATATTTAATTATTTCACTGCATCTTTTAAAGATTTGCTAGCTTTGAACTTAGGAGCTTTTGAAGCAGGAATAGGCATCTTTTCTTTTGTTGCTGGATTGATTCCCATGCGTGCTGGACGTTCAGTAACTTCAAATTTACCAAAACCGCTGATATCTGCTTTTCCGCCTTCAGCTAATACATTTGCAATTTCTTCAAACACAGTATCTACAGCAATCGTTGCATTTTTTTTGCTGATTTCTAACTTTTCAGCAACACATTCAACTAACGCTTTTTTGTTAACGATCTTATCCATTATTTATTACCTCCATGTATTATACATACATGAATATATTATCATTATCAATTTTAGATTTCAATACTTTTTGCCCTTTTTTCAGCAGCCCATCAAAGTAACAATTTTTAGCGTATTTGATCACAAAACGATCGCTATTACATTTCCTTTTCCTTTGTTTACCAATTTCGTTAAGATATCCTGCAGCCGAACTCTAGCTGCTTCTGGGATAAGCGATAGTTTTGCGTTCAAGCCATCTCGAATCAAGTCCGAAAGCTTTCTGCCAAAAATATCTGAATCCCAGATCGCGCTTTCATCTTTTCCTTCATCTCGCAGTAAATAACGTATCAGTTCTTCGCTTTGTTCTTTTGAGCCGATAATTGGTTCAAAGCAGCTTTCCACATCAACCTTGATCATATGAATGCTAGGGGCTATTGCTTTTAAACGAACACCATAGCGGCTTCCCTGTTTCACAATTTCCGGTTTGCTTAAAGATATATCATTTAATGATGCACTAGCAAATCCATACCCTGTCTGCTTAACCATTTGCAAAGCACTGGCGATGGTATCATATTCTTTCTTTGCTTTACTGAAATCTTGCATCAGCGACAATAATTGCCCTTTGTCTTTGACTTCGATACCAATGATTTCTTTCAATACTTGCTGATATAGACCGGCAATCAGATTGATTTCCACATTGACAGTACCTTCTCCAGTATCAATATCTGCAATATTGCTGGATGCGATATATTCATTTTCATCTAACAATTGCGTGATACCTTCTACTTCTCTTAATTTTTCAATATAAGACATGCTTGTTGTTAAAGTGTCATTTACGCTCTTCTTCAGCCAATGATCATCATCTAACACTGCTACCCAGTTTGGCATGTTGATATTGATCTGTGAAACAGGAAATTCGTATAATGCTTCTCGCAAAATATGGTGAACATCATCCTGTGTCATTTGATTGACTGCCATGGCAATGATAGGAACATCGTAACGTTCCTTTAATTTTTCGACCACCATCTGTGCTGCACTTGCATGCGGCGCTGCACTGTTGACCAAAATGATAAAAGGTTTACCGATTCGTTGTAGTTCTTCGATAACCTCATTTTCTGCTTCGATATATGCATCTCTTGGTAAATCTGTAATCGTCCCATCTGTTGTAATAACGATTCCAATCGTAGAATGATCGCTGATAACCTTCTGTGTACCTGTTTTTGCAGCTTCATTAAATGGAACCGGATCCTCAATCCAAGGCGTACGTACCATACGCATTCCATCTTCATCTTTATAACCTTTTGCCTGTGGTATTACATAGCCAACGCAATCAACAAGACGGACGTTTGCATGAAAGCCGTCATCAAAAGTTATATTGGCTGCTGTATTAGGAATAAATTTGGGTTCCGTCGTCATGATCGTCTTTCCTACCCCTGCTTGGGGCAATTCATCGATCATTCTCTCTTTTTCGTATGCATCTTCTACATATGGAATGACTGCCTGCTGCATAAAATTTTTGATAAAAGTTGATTTCCCAACACGCACCGGCCCTACCACACCTAAATAGATATCACCGCCTGTACGTTTACCAATATCTTTTAACAATTCACTCGTATCCATATAGTTCCTCCCTTAGTCATTTGTACTGTATGAGAGGAAACGACAGAATATGACTGCATCTGAAAAGATAATTGTATTTATCTATCAATCTATTGAATATTACCTACCTCAGCTAACTGTAATTGCGGATTTTGCTGTGTAGCCCACTTGATCCCCCAATTGTTGGCAAATATGATCAGATTTCGTCCTTTTAGATCACGTACGCGTTTTGATTCAGATGTTAAATTCAACGTATTTGGATCAAGTCCTTCATTTAAGATCCAGCGCACATATTGATATGGAAGAATCTCCAATTTAATGTCTACGTTATATTCGCTTTTTAATCTTTGTTCCAAAACATCAAATTGTAATACGCCGACTCCGCCTACAATGATTTCTTCCATACCAATATTGATTTCCTGGAATACTTGGATAGCGCCCTCTTGTGCAATTTGCGTAATGCCTTTCAAGAATTGTTTACGCTTCATGGTATCTTTCTGTGTCACTCTTGCAAAGTGTTCAGGTGCAAAAGTTGGAATTTTTTGAAACTCGATTTTCATCGATGGATCACACAAGGTATCTCCAATTGAAAAAATACCTGGATCAAATACACCGATCACATCTCCCGCATATGCTTCTTCGATAATTTCTCTATCTTGTGCCATAAACTGCTGCGGCTGTGCAAGCTTGATCTTCCGATTGCCTTGAACATGCAGCACTTCCATGCCCTTTTCGAATTTTCCGGAACAAATTCGCATAAACGCAATACGATCCCGATGCGCTTTGTTCATATTCGCCTGGATCTTAAATACAAAAGCCGAAAACTGTTCAACTGTTGGATCGATAATTTCATTTGATGAAGTTTGTCTTGGAAGCGGTGAAGTCGTCATTGCTAAAAAATGTTCCAAGAAAGGCTGTACGCCAAAGTTCGTAAGAGCACTACCAAAAAATACCGGGGTCAATTCCCCTTTTGCTACCCGATTCAAATCAAATTCAGTAGCTGCAATATCCAGTAATTCACTATCTTCTTTTAATTTATGAAAAAAATGATCACCGATGACATCAATAAAAGTATCATCTTCTAAAGAGCCTTCAGTTACCTCAGCTGCCTGCATCCCATGATCTCCGCCGTGAAAAGCAATAATACGACGATGATCTCTTTCATATACACCTTTGAATTCTTTTCCCGAACCAATCGGCCAATTCATGGCATAGGTTTCGATTCCGAGTTCACTCTGGATATGTTCCAATAATACAAAAGGGTCCATTGCTGAACGATCCATTTTATTGATAAAGGTAAATACAGGGATATGCCGTAACAAACAAACTTTAAACAATTTTTTGGTCTGTGCTTCTACACCTTTACTGGCATCAATGACCATAACTGCTGAATCTGCAGCCATCAAAGTACGATATGTATCTTCACTAAAATCCTGATGTCCCGGTGTATCCAAAATATTGATACAATAGCCTTCGTATTCGAATTGCATCACAGAGCTAGATACAGAAATTCCACGTTTCTTTTCTATTTCCATCCAGTCACTGACAGCATGTTTATTTGTTTTCTTTCCTTTTACAGAACCTGCTTCTAAAATGGCGCCTCCATAGAGCAGCAATTTTTCTGTTAAAGTAGTTTTACCTGCATCCGGGTGCGAAATAATTGCAAAAGTGCGTCTACGCTGTATCTCGTCAGCTATATTCATAAAACCCCTCCAAACCATAACGATAAAGATTATAACATCATAAAAGCCCTGTCACAATAAAAAAGCGTATGAATAACGCTTTTTTATGCCTCCGGTTTCAAATCACGCAACATCAGATCACGTGCTGATTGTTTTGGATCCTTGTTTTCGTAAAGGACACTGTAAATCTCATTCACAATTGGCATTTCAATATTCATCTTCTCTGCCAATTCATGCACGACTTTTGCTGTACGTACGCCTTCCACTGTTTTCTTATTATATTTCCAATATACTTGCGCATCATTTGCCTTACCGATTTCATATCCTGCTTGGAAGTTACGAGAATGGCGGCTCGAACATGTAACGATCAAATCGCCAATGCCGGTCAAACCAATAAAGGTTTCTTTTCTACCACCCATTGCGACACCAAAACGAATCATTTCTGCCAATCCACGTGTCATTAGTGCAGCACGAGTATTGTCGCCATATCCTAATCCGCTCAATACCCCGCTTGCTAGCGCGATAGCATTTTTCAATGCAACGCCTGTTTCACTTCCAATTTCATCATTGCCGGTATAAACACGTAAATATTCATTAGAGAACAATTGCTGAATCACTTTTGCATCCTCATCATTCAAAGAAACAGCGCAAATAGCAGTTAGCAAGCGAATAACTACTTCTTCCGCATGGCTTGGTCCAATCAAAGATACGACGCTGCGTAAATGCTGCTGTGAAATATTTTTCCGTATCACTTGTGAAATACGTTCGTTTGTCGTTGGATGAAAACCTTTTGACGTATTGACAATAATGACCTTTTTCTGTAATAAAGGATCAATTTGCAGACAAACCGATTCAATTGCAATCGTCGGTACGCTCAAGACGATAATATCAGCATCTGCCACAACATTCACATCCATCGTCGCATGCAGATCCGGATTTAATTCGACATTTTCAAAGAACATGGAATTTCGATGATTTTGTTCAATATCATCAATCTGTTCTTTACAATTTCCATAAACAATTACATCTTCCTTATTGTCACATAAAACCTGGGCTAAAGCTGTTCCCCAGCTGCCGCTACCAATTACAACTGTTTTCATTTTCATCACCTAACTTCTTTCTCTCGCAATAATTCGAATCGTTGTACCTTCAAATCCAAAAGCTTCTCGCAAGCGATTTTCTAAAAAACGTTTGTAAGAAAAATGCAGTAATTGTGGATCATTCACAAAAAGGACAATTGTCGGAGGACAAACACTTACCTGCGACGCATAATAAATCTTCAATCGTTTCCCATTATGCGGTTTTGGAGGATCCATTAATTGTGCATCCATAATCACTTCATTCAATACATTAGTCTGTATGCGAAGAGCAGAATTATCATGCACTTGGTCGATCAAAGGCAATAACTGCCCGATCCGCTGCCGCTTTAATGCTGAAACAAAAACAATCGGTGCATAGGATAAATACAAGAATTGCGTTCTCAGCTTCTTTTCTATTGCGGCCATTGTGTGGGTATCTTTCTCTACGGTATCCCATTTATTGTAGACCAAAATGACCCCTTTTCCTGCTTCATGTGCATATCCTGCCACATGTTTATCTTGTTCGCGCAAGCCGCTCTCACCGTCTAATACGACTAAAACGACATCACTTCGTTCAATAGCGCTCATCGCCCGCATGATGGAATACTTCTCTACATTTTCATAAATTTTTCCGCGTTTGCGGATTCCAGCAGTATCAATGATCACATAGTCTTTTCCATCACTTCGAAAAGGGGTATCGATTGCATCTCGAGTTGTTCCTTCCACATTTGAGACGATGACACGATCCTGATTCAATATGGCATTTACCAGAGAACTCTTTCCTACATTCGGACGTCCAATCAAACAAAAGCTGGTAATACCATCATACTCATTTTTATTGTTATCCGGCAATAATTCCACAGCCTTATCCAATATATCCCCGATTCCAATACCGTGAACACCCGAAATTGCTATTGGATCACCGACTCCTAAACTATAAAACTCATATAAATTATAAGATAAAGACTGATCATCGATCTTATTTACTCCCAGGATGATTGGCTTATTTGAACGTTGGAGCATGCGGGCAATAAATTGATCGTCAGAAGTAACTCCGTCGCGCCCATTAACTAAAAACAAGATACAATCTGCTTCATCTATAGCGATTTCTACCTGCATCTGTATCTCCTGCTGAAAAGGCTGGTCCTCTAATTGAATTCCTCCTGTATCAATCAGTTGAAATTCTGTTGTCAACCACTCCACCTTTCCATAGATACGATCCCGTGTTACACCCGGAGTATCTTCTACTATACTTTTTCTTTCTCCAATCAAACGGTTAAAAATCGTCGATTTGCCAACATTTGGTCGTCCGACAATTGCTACAGTCCCTTTTTTCATATCGGACACACCTCCCTACTTTTGCATTGATAAGAGCAGATCTTCGATTGCATGCTGCACTTCGTCAATGCTCATATCCGAAGTATCTATCTCAACTGCATCTTCTGCCTTTTTCAACGGAGAGGTAGCACGATGCGTATCTTGATAATCACGTTTTTTGATATCTTCAAAAATCGCATCATAATCTGCCGGCATCCCTTTTTGCAGATATTCTTGATAACGACGCTTTGCCCTGGCTGCAACCGATGCAATTAAAAATATTTTTAATTCCGCATCCGGCAAAACAACCGTACCGATATCTCGTCCGTCCATTATATAGCCTTTATTTTTTGCAATTCTTTGCTGCATTCGAACCAAACGCTCCCGTACTGCCGGAAATACACTCACGTTCGATGCCATCATTGAAATATCATTTGTCCGTATCTCGCGAGATACATCTTTTTGATTGATATACACATTGCCTAAACTATCAAAATCTATTTGCATGGAATCAATCATTGTAGCCAAAGCTGCCTCATCTTTTTGATCGATCCCCAACTGTTTGGATAAATAGGCAACACAGCGATACATGGCGCCTGTATCTAAATGAGAATAATTTAATTTTTTTGCTAACAATTTAGCAATTGTACTTTTACCAGCAGCACTGGGTCCATCAATTGCAATATTTATTTTCATGGTATACATCCTTTCTAATTTAGAAGAGACCGCCTGCTTGCTGCAACCAATAAACAGTAACTCCGATAACTGCAATCAAAGCAATAATCAAAATCAGTAAAATAGCATTTAGAATTTTATTTGATTTCGAAACTTTTTCATGCAGATGACTCAATTCATCTTCATAATCATCCATCTGCATGCGTATCTGCGTTGTTTCCTCTAACAAACGTTCCGTATTTGCCATGCCATCTTCATTCTCCGGCAATGCTTTTTCTATTTTTTCCGGCTCTACTATCTTTGTTTCCGCAATATCTTCTTGTACCTCTTCCAAAACCGGCTCTTTTGTTTCTTCCGCATGCTCTTCTTTAACCGCCGGCTTATTGATAGGAGCAATTGGATTGATACGCCGGATGGTCGGCTCTTGTACCTGCGGTTCCGGCTGCACTTCCTTTTGTTCTTCTTTCACTTCATCGTGCGTATCTTCCTCAAACAGCTTATCGACTTCTGCTTGTAATTCCTCATTCGACAAGGATTGCGTATAAGACACATCTTCATCCTCTTCTTTTTCCTTATGTTCAAAAGAGTCATTGCGGATAGAATCATAATGCTGGCTTCGTCGTTGACGATTTTCAGGATTTAGCTGCATCAAGATATCGATCTGTGTATTATCGCTTAGCCGATTTCCTTTTTCCAGATTATATTCTTTCACCTCATTGATGAAATCGTCCAAATATTCATTATGGAAGGTTTCTTTTCCAGTATCATATGTACGATTTACATCTATTTCTTTTGAAAAGCGCAACGGTGTATGTGAATGCTTATGCTTTTCATCTTCTGTCTTATCATTGACTGGATTGATATTTTGCAATTGTTTCTGTAATTCCACCGGTTCGATAGACGGGGTGATCTTTGTTGTATTTTGATCTATTGATTCTCGCAGTTTTTTATATTTTTCAACACGTGATAATTTTTCCATAATAAAAGCCTCCGCTCCTATACATTATAGCATAACTTAAGAAAGTTTTTACATTTTTTATATTGCATTCCACATGTAATTTCCAGGCATAAAAGAAATATCATTTTCGCGAAAAAAAATAACTGCATGGAATGCAGCCATTTTTATCTATTTTGCTCTTCCAGAGTATTTGCCATCGGCAGTGCTGACAACGATTTTTTCTCCTTGTTCAATGAATAAAGGCACTTTCACGCTTAACCCTGTTTCTACCACCGCATTTTTCATCGCACTTGTTGCTGTATCTCCTTTGACCGCAGCTTCACATTCAACGATTTCCAAAGTTACCTTGTCCGGCAAGATCACGCCTAATACTTCACCCTCGAACATGGAAATATTCACATTGTCATTGGGTTTTAAAAATTTACGTTCCCATACCAAGTTTTCTGCAGGAATTTCAATTTGCTCATATGTCTCGTTATCCATGAAAACCAACGCATCCTCCGTATCATAAAGGTATTGCATCTCTTTCTTATCAATCTGTGCAGGCTGCACTTTATCACCGCCGCCCCAAGAAAGCTCAACGTTTGCTCCGCTGCGCAAATTACGAACTTTTGCTTTTACGACCATTGCCGAACGCGCTGTTTTATTTTGGCTTGCATCAAGGACAATATAAATTTCTCCATTTTGTTGAATGGTTATACCTGGTTTCAAATCATTTGAACTAATCATGCTGTATCATTCCTCCCATAATTATCTATAATAATTTTAAAGTATTCACTACGTTTGTCAATTATTTTCCTTTATTTCAATTTTAAAAATGTTGTCTACTCTTTCCATTTCTTTTATGAAAAAAAATGATCTTTCTCCTTTCTTATCTGAAAGGGTTTACAATTTTTGTTTCCCGTGTTAATATATGTATAGGAAATAATTCTATTTCTTAGCTATGGTATTGGCTCTATCATAGTTGAGTATCATGTGCGGCATTCCTTCCTTGGCGCATGATACAAGTTTATTCATATCGATTCCTTTCGATAAACCTAGTGAAAAGTCCCTTTAAAGGGACTTTTCATTTTTCGTATGCGGTTAAATATATCCGTTTAGAAATACAAGAACATCTAAAATAATCCATAATTTGACATGTACCCAATTTCCTAGACATATATGAATATCTTTTAAATTGGTTATATTTGTATATTTTAAAATTCAATACGTACATATGAATGTTTCTCTGTTGTTTTGGATTGAATCCTACTGTTATTGAAATAATCTATATATTCATCAATCGCTAAAGAAAATTCTTCAAAAGATGTATAAGTTGATTCTAAACCATAGTATATTTCATTTTTCAAAGTACCAAAGAATGATTCCATTATTGAATTATCATAACAGTTTCCTTTACGGGACATAGATTGAGTAATTCCTTTTTCATTAAGTTTATCAATAAATGTTTGATGTTGATATTGCCAACCT
>NZ_LT699711.1 GCF_900155395.1 Merdibacter massiliensis | reverse complement strand
GGAAAACCGACCCCTAACAACCTTACTATAAACAACCTGATAGAAAACCAAACAATGGGAGTGAGTGGAGAGCCGCACAAGCCGTTTGGCAGATATGAGAATGTTTTTCTGACCGAAGCCGAGTATGACCAGTTACAGGCAGAATACCAGGACAGACTGGAACGGTTCATCGAGGAAATGAGCCGCTACCTTGCCGCCAACGGGAGAACCTACCAGAATTATGCCGCCGCCCTGCGGATCTGGGCAGAGAACGATAAAAAGGGCGCCCCGAAACAGGGCATCCCGAACTACACCTGCAAGGAGGGAGAAAGTTTATGAACAAAATCGAAAATATCAATCTGCTGCCGGATACCGAGCCGGACAGCGGTGACTACACAGGCGAGGACGGTTTGCTTTACTGCGGGAAATGCCGCAAGCCCAAAGAAGCCTACTTCCCGGAGGGCAAGACGCTTTTCGGGCTTGACCGACACCCGGCAGAGTGCGACTGCCAGAGGGCGCATCGGATTGAGCGTGAAGCCGCCGAACAGCAGCGCAGGCACCTTGACACCGTAGAGGACTTGAAACGCCGGGGATTTTCCGATACCGCCATGCGGGACTGGACATTTGAAAACGACAACGGCAGGAATCCGCAGACCGCCGTTGCCCGGTTCTATGCGGAGCATTGGGAAACCATGCAGACCGAGAACATCGGCTATCTCTTTTGGGGTGGTGTGGGAACCGGCAAAAGCTACCTTGCGGGCTGTATCGCAAACGCCCTGATGGAGAAAGAAATCCCCGTTCGCATGACGAACTTTGCCGCAATCCTCAACGACCTTGCTGCCAGCTTTGAGGGCAGGAACGAGTACATCTCCCGGCTCTACCGCTATCCGCTGCTGATTTTGGACGATTTCGGCATGGAGCGTGGAACAGAATACGGGCTGGAACAGGTTTACAGCGTCATTGACAGCCGATACCGCAGCCGCAGGCCGCTGATCGTCACCACCAACCTGACCTTGCAGCAAATCCAGAACCCGTCGGACACCGCCCATGCCCGTATCTATGACCGGCTGCTGGAAATGTGCGCCCCCGTCCGTTTTACGGGCGACAATTTCCGCAGGGAAACCGCACAGGCCAAGCTGGAACGGCTGAAAAATCTGATGAACGAGTGAAAGGAGTAGCCTATGGCAGATAACAAGCAGACAACCCGCACCAATCCCCGCCGCCCCGACTGCGTGACGGAAATCCGCATGGGCAACTCTGTCCTTGTAGTGTCCGGCTTTTTCAAGCAGGGCAGCAACGAAACCGCCGCCGACAAAATGGCAAAGGTATTGCAGGCCGAAGCTGTGACACAAAAACCGGCGATATGACGGGACATAGAAAAGGGGCCGTTGCAAAATAGATGAGTAATCATCTATGGAGCAATGGCTTCATTTTTATGCTTGAAAACAGAAAACGGACCCCGAAGAGTCCGTAATCCATGGTATAATTAGATATGCCTACTAACCAAAAATACCATAAAAATTATACCGAATTCGGCGAGCCTTATCAACTGGTTTTGCCATTAAATTTGGAAGGTTTGGTTCCTGATGATGATTCTGTCCGACTGCTGAGCCACGAATTGGAGGAATTAGATTACAGCTTGCTGTATCAGGCTTACTCTGCCAAAGGCAGAAATCCGGCAGTGGATCCAAAGACCATGTTCAAGATCCTGACCTATGCTTATTCCCAGAACATTTATTCATCCAGAAAAATCGAAACGGCATGCAGACGAGATATCAACTTTATGTGGCTACTCTCCGGGCAGAAAGCACCTGACCACAGCACGATCGCACGTTTCCGTACCGGATTCCTGGCGGATGCCTGTGAAGATCTCTTCTATCAAATGGTAAAGAGACTGAAAAATGCGGGCGAGCTGTCGAAGGAAACCGTTTTTATTGATGGAACAAAATTGGAGGCCTGTGCAAACAAATATACTTTCGTCTGGAAAAAATCTGTAGGGAAATGGGAAACAAAAATGTTCCAGAAGATACAGGAGGCAGTTTTGCTTTTGAATCAGGAATACATACAAAGTTTCCAGGTAACTGAAGCCACAAGGACACAGGATCTTCAGGAGATCTGCCGATTTTTGGAACAGATCTGCGAAGAACAGCATACTGTTTTTGTCCATGGCAGAGGAAAGCGCAAAAGTCGTAACCAGAAATATCTGGAACTGTTCCGGCGTTTTCTGGAACGTCAGACAATCTACGACTGGCACACCGCCAGTTTTCAGGGGCGGAATAATTACTGCAAGACCGATCCGGATGCCACATTCATGCACATGAAGGATGACCATATGCGCAACGCCCAGTTGAAACCGGGATATAACGTACAGATCGCGGTGGATAGCGAATACATTGTAGCAACAGACATTTTCCAGGACCGCAATGACGTTTGGACTCTTGTTCCTTTCTTGAAAAGGATGGAAGAAAAACTTGGATTCCGTTATCCCAGTGTAACGGCAGATTCAGGATATGAAAGCGAAGAAGGTTACAGTTATCTGAGGGAGCAGAAACAAAAGCCCTATATCAAACCACAAACGTATGAGAAATGGAAAAAGAGGAGTTTTAAAAAGGATATCAGTAAACGGGAGAACATGGGTTATGATGAAAGGACAGATACCTATACCTGCCATGCGGGGAAGAAACTGCAGCCGATCTTCCTGAAAAAGAAGACAAGTAAAAGCGGCTATGAATCCAAAGTAACCGTCTATGAATGCGAAGACTGTACAGGCTGTCCTTATAAAGAGAAATGTACAAAAGCAAAAGGGAACAAACGACTGTACGTCTCCAAAAACTTTTTAGAGAAACGACAGGAATCGTATGAAAATATCCTAAGTGAGACAGGGATTCTATATCGGATGAACCGTTCGATCCAAGTGGAAGGAGCATTCGGAGTCCTGAAAAACGATTATGAATTTCAAAGATTTTTGCTCCGTGGGAAAACTAAAGTAAAACTGGAGATTCTTTTACTTAGTATGGGGTATAATCTCAATAAACTTCACGCGAAAATACAGAATGACCGAACAGGAAAACATTTATTTCCTGTGAAAAAACCTGCTTAAAAATAGAAAAAACAAATATCTTTATTAAAGTACGCCAAAAAACGGAGGTAAGCCACAGTACAGGTGAGATTACTTCCGTTTTTCCCTTTAGATTAAGCGAGGGAGTCGCTCTATCATCTAATTTGATAATTTTGCGACACCCTCTGGAGTGTTCTTATAGTGCAGCGATCTCTTGCGCCACGTCTGCTGCATTTTTTCCAGATGTGTTCACTTTGATTGTGTTCAATTTCTGATAAAGTGGAATACGCTGCACACTTCGCTCAATCACATCAGGAGTACGAATACCCGCAGTCACATCCTTTCGCAAGCGTTCAACAAGTTCCTGTTCTGAACAAATCAGAGATACGGCTATGATACGGCAGTCAGCGGTGTCAAGGCAAGAAATGATTGTGTCAATAATGGATTGTTCGTGCATTACCCAACAAAAAATAACATTCTCATAGGCAGAGCATTTGAGAAAATTATTTAATACCGCACAAATATTTTTTAAGACCATTTCTTTTGTTTCAGCGGTAACTTGAAATGGACTGGAATCCCAGCACCAATCCCCGTCAAGAAATACGCTGTTAGGTAATTTCTGCTTTAAGATTTGGCTAACGGTACTTTTTCCAATCCCCATAGTACCGCCAATGATAAACAAACGCTTCATATGTAATCTCTCCAAATATAATTTGCTGTTTTCTAAACAAGTATAGCACAAATATAGGAGATAAGCCACCGTTAGAACCCTTGCAAATAAAACTGTCACTTTAACCGACTGTAAAGAAGCAGTTTTGACGCTTTTGCCGCTATACAGACAGCCGCCCCATGTGGTATGATAAAAATACGGAATAGTGGGGCTGGCTGTCGGAAACGGAGGATTTTATGTTAAGACAAGCCACCCAAAACCTGATTACCGCCCTTTATCCGAGATTATCCAAAGACGATGACCTGCAAGGCGAGAGCAATTCCATATCGAACCAGAAAAGGATACTCGAAGCCTACGCAAAACAGAATGGATTTACCAATCTGCGCTGGTACACCGATGACGGTTATTCCGGCGCAAACTTCCAAAGACCCGGTTTTCAAGCCATGCTTGCGGATATTGAAGCCGGGAAAGTAGGCACAGTGATCGTCAAGGATATGTCGAGGCTGGGGCGAAATTACCTGCAAGTGGGGTTTTATACAGAAATGCTGTTCCCTCAAAAGGGTGTCCGCTTTATCGCTGTCAACGATAATGTGGACAGTGCCAGCGAGGGCATGGACAACGATTTTACCCCGCTGCGAAATTTGTTCAACGAATGGCTGGTGAGAGATACGAGCAAGAAAATCAAGGCAGTGAAAAAGTCAAAAGGCATGAGCGGCAAGCCTGTTACCAGCAAGCCGGTTTATGGCTATCTCATGGACGAGGACGAAAACTTCATCATAGACGAAGAAGCCGCCCCGGTGGTACAGCAGATTTACCAGCTTTGCCTTGCCGGGAACGGCCCGACCAAGATTGCCCGTATGCTGACGGAGCAGCAAATCCCCACGCCGGGGACGCTGGAATATCAGCGGACAGGCAGCACCCGCCGTTATCACCCCGGCTATGAGTGCAAATGGGCGACCAACACCGTGGTGCATATCCTTGAAAACCGAGAGTACACCGGCTGTCTGGTGAACTTCAAGACGGAAAAGCCCTCTTATAAGGTCAAGCACAGCATAGAGAACCCCATCGAGAAGCAGGCCATTTTTGAGAACCACCATGAGCCGCTGATCGACACGGAAACATGGGAGCGTGTGCAGGAGTTACGCAAACAGCGCAAACGCCCGAACCGCTACGATGAAGTGGGGCTGTTCTCCGGGATTTTGTTCTGCGCCGACTGCGGCCATGTGCTGTATCAGCAGCGGTATCAGAACAAAGACCGCAAGCAGGACTGTTACATTTGCGGCAGCTATAAGAAGCGCACCCGCAACTGTACGGCGCACTTTATCCGCACCGACCTGTTGACCGCTGGTGTCCTCTCCAATCTCCGGCAAGTGACCGAATACGCAGCCAAGCATGAGAGCCGGTTTGTGAAGCTGCTTGTCCAGCAGAACGAGATCGGCGGCAAGCGAAAGACCGCCGCAGCCACCAAGCAGCTTGAACAGGCGCAGGAGCGCATTTCTGAAATTAGCCGCATGATTAAGCGGCTGTATGAGGACAATGTAAATGGCAAAATCAGCGACGAGCGTTTCATGGAACTGTCGGCTGACTATGAAGCCGAGCAAGCGGAACTGAAAAAGAGAGCCGCCGCCCTGCAAGCCGAACTGGACAAGTCACAGGCAGCCTCCGTCAACGCTGAGAAATTCATGGGCATTGTCCGCAAGCACCTTGCCTTTGAAGAACTGACCCCCACCCTCTTGCGGGAAATGATTGAGAAAATCGTGGTGCATGAGTGCAGCTACGACGAGAACGGCACCCGCAGGCAGGACATTGAGATTTATTACAGCTTTGTCGGCAAGATTGACTTGCCCGAATAACCGCCCGACCTATCCGACACAATGGCCAAGTGCCGGATAGGAACGGCAAAATTTTTTATACTTCTATTGCTTCTTTATAGCACACAAGCAAAAAGCCAGGGCATGAAACAGCTGATGGCCGGCGCGGGCGTCGCCATCGTTGGCATGGTCCTCGTACCGCTGCTGTCCGGCCTGTTCACCGTCTGATCGTACCCCGCTGAAATCCTCGTCCCCTCCCGCGCACAGCGGGAGGGGCTGAAAGGAGGTTTGACACCGTATGGATTTCTTATTGGATGCCCTGACCAACTGGCTGAAAGAGATGCTGGTGGGCGGCATCATGGGAAACTTAACGGGGATGTTCGACAGTGTGAACCAGCAGGTCGCGGACATCGCCACGCAGGTGGGCCAGACCCCGCAGGGGTGGAACGGCAGCATTTTCAGTATGATCCAGAACCTTTCCAACTCCATCATGGTGCCGATTGCTGGCGTGATCCTGGCCATCGTGATGACGCTGGAGCTGATCCAGATGATTACCGACCGCAACAACCTGCATGATGTGGACACCTGGATGATCTTCAAATGGGTGTTCAAGTCCGCCGCCGCGATTTTGCTCGTCACCAACACCTGGAACCTCGTCATGGCCGTGTTCGATATGGCCCAAAGCGTGGTGGCCCAGGCGTCCGGCATCATCGGCTCGGACGCTTCCATCGACATCTCCGCTGTTATGACCGATATGGAGTCCCGGCTGATGGATATGGACCTGGGGCCGCTGTTCGGCCTGTGGTTCCAGTCGCTCTTTATCGGCATTACCATGTGGGCGCTGTATATCTGCATTTTCATCGTGATTTATGGCCGTACGATCGAAATTTACCTTGTCACGTCGGTGGCCCCCATCCCGATGGCGACCATGATGGGCAAGGAATGGGGCGGCATGGGCCAGAACTACCTGCGCAGCCTGCTGGCCCTGGGCTTCCAGGCGTTTTTGATTATCGTCTGCGTGGCGATCTACGCCGTGCTGGTGCAGAACATCGCCACCGAGGAGGACATCATCATGGCAATCTGGAGCTGCGTGGGCTACACCGTGCTGCTTTGCTTTACGCTGTTCAAGACCGGCAGCCTGTCCAAAGCCGTATTCAACGCACATTGACCCGGAGGGAGGGAATTTACCAATGGCTTATGTACCCGTACCCAAAGACCTGACGAAAGTCAAAACCAAGGTCGCGTTCAACTTAACCAAGAGGCAGCTTGTCTGCTTCGGCTGCGGGGCGCTCATCGGCGTGCCGCTTTTCTTTTTGCTCCGGGGGCCTGCTGGCAACAGCGTGGCGGCCATGTGCATGATGCTCGTCATGCTGCCCTTTTTCATGCTGGCGATGTATGAAAAACACGGCCAGCCCCTGGAAAAGATCATCGGCAACATCCTCAAGGTGGCCGTCATCCGGCCCAAGCAGCGCCCCTACCGCACCAACAACTTCTATGCCGTGTTGGAGCGGCAGGCAAATCTCGACAAGGAGGTGTATGACATTGTTCGCGGCAAAGACAAAGCGGCAGGCCGAACCGGCAGAGCCGCAGACCAAACCCCGGCGTAAGCTGACCCGCGCCGAACGCAAACAAATCGAGGCAGCGATTGCCCGCGCCAACCGCACGGGCAAAAAGGAGCGGTCCGCCCAGGACAGCATCCCCTATGAGCGGATGTGGCCGGACGGCATCTGCAAGGTGGCGGATGGCCGCTACACCAAGACCATTCAGTTCCAGGACATCAACTACCAGCTCAGCCAGAACGAGGACAAGACCGCCATCTTTGAAGGCTGGTGCGATTTCCTCAACTACTTCGACAGCTCCATCCGTTTCCAGTTGTCCTTTTTGAACCTGGCGGCGTCCCAGGAGACCTTCGCCAACAGCATTACCATCCCGGCCCAGGGGGATGACTTTGACCCCATCCGGGTGGAGTACACGCAGATGCTGCAAAACCAGCTGGCGCGGGGCAACAACGGCCTTATCAAGACCAAGTACCTGACCTTTTCCATCGAGGCCGACAGCATCCGCTCCGCCAAGCCCCGTCTGGAGCGCATCGAGACCGATGTGCTGAACAACTTTAAGCGGTTGGGCGTGGCCGCCGAGGTTCTGGACGGCAAAGCCCGGCTGGCCCAGCTTCACGCCATCTTCCACATGGACGAGCAGGCGCCCTTCCAGTTCGAGTGGGACTGGCTGGCTCCCAGCGGCCTTTCCACCAAGGACTTTATCGCGCCGTCCGGCTTCGAGTTCCGTACCGGCAAGCAGTTCCGCATGGGAAAGAAGTACGGGGCCGTCAGCTTCGTGCAGATTCTGGCCCCGGAGCTGAATGACCGTATGCTGGCGGACTTTCTCGATATGGAAAGTTCCCTCATTGTGAATCTGCACATCCAGTCGGTGGATCAGGTGAAGGCCATCAAGACGGTAAAGCGGAAAATCACCGACCTGGACCGCAGCAAGATCGAGGAACAGAAAAAGGCCGTCCGCGCCGGGTATGACATGGACATCATCCCGTCCGACCTTGCCACCTACGGGGCCGAGGCCAAGAAGCTGTTGCAGGACCTGCAAAGCCGCAACGAGCGGATGTTCCTGGTGACGTTCCTGGTGCTGAACACCGCCGACAATCCCCGCCAGCTGGGCAACAACATCTTCCAGGCCAGTTCCATCGCACAGAAGTACAACTGCCAGCTGACCCGGCTGGACTTCCAGCAGGAGGAAGGCTTGATGTCCTCTCTGCCGCTGGGGCTGAACCAGGTGGAAATTCAGCGGGGGCTGACTACCAGCTCTACCGCCATCTTCGTGCCGTTCACCACCCAAGAGCTTTTTCAGAACGGAAAAGAGGCGCTGTACTACGGCATCAACGCCCTGTCCAATAACCTCATCATGGTGGACCGCAAGCTGCTGAAAAACCCCAACGGCCTGATTCTGGGTACGCCCGGTTCCGGCAAGAGCTTTTCGGCCAAGCGCGAGATCGCCAACTGCTTCCTGCTGACTTCGGATGATGTCATTATCTGCGACCCGGAGGCCGAGTACGCGCCGCTGGTGGAGCGCCTGCACGGGCAGGTCATCAAAATCTCGCCCACCTCCACCAACTACATCAACCCGATGGACCTGAACCTGGACTATTCGGACGATGAAAGCCCGCTGTCGCTGAAGAGCGACTTCATCTTGTCGCTGTGCGAGCTGATCGTGGGCGGAAAGGACGGATTACAGCCGGTACAGAAAACCATCATTGACCGCTGTGTGCGGCTGGTCTATCAGGACTACCTCAACGATCCGCGCCCGGAGAATATGCCCATTCTGGAGGATTTATACGACCTGCTGCGGGCGCAGGATGAGAAAGAGGCGCAGTACATCGCCACGGCGCTGGAAATCTACGTCACCGGCTCCCTCAACGTGTTCAACCACCGCAGCAACGTGGACATCAACAACCGCATTGTTTGCTATGACATCAAGGAGCTGGGCAAGCAGCTGAAAAAGATCGGGATGCTGGTGGTGCAGGACCAGGTGTGGAACCGCGTCACCATCAACCGGGCGGCCCGTAAGTCCACCCGCTACTACATCGACGAGATGCACCTGCTGCTCAAAGAGGAACAGACCGCCGCCTATACGGTGGAGATTTGGAAGCGGTTCAGAAAGTGGGGCGGCATCCCGACCGGGATCACCCAGAACGTGAAGGACCTGCTTTCTTCCCGCGAGGTGGAGAACATCTTTGAAAACTCCGACTTCGTGTATATGCTCAACCAGGCGGGCGGCGACCGGCAGATTTTGGCCCGGCAGCTGGGCATTTCCCCGCACCAGCTGTCCTATGTGACCCACTCCGGCGAGGGCGAGGGGCTGCTGTTCTACGGCTCCACGATTCTGCCCTTTGTGGATCACTTCCCGAAAAACACCGAACTGTATCGCATTATGACGACCAAACCCCAGGAAATGAAGGAGGCTGATGGACGATGAAACCCGAAATTCTGCATAACGACCACATGATGTTTCTGGACCGGGCGCTGGAAACCCAGCGCACCGCGCTCCTGACGGCGATGGCGGACGCCGTTTCCGAGTGCCGCACGGCGGCGGATCAGGCCGCTGAACTGACCGAGACCGGCGAGACCGGCCTGCTGCGGCTGGTGGAGATTCTGTGCGCCGCCAAGGTCCAGCGCGGGCAGGCCGGTGAGACTGTGCTGGAGGGCACCGAGGTCCAGATTTTGGCCGACGTAGTGGCCCAGCTCTACGCCTGCCTGACCGAGTGCCGCTTCGTGGGTCCGCTGGGGCTGGCGGCCTATGCGGAGCTTTCCAGCATGGCGGCCTCCCTCATGCTGGGGGAATGGTTTGATTAAGGAACCGCGCCTGCGCTTCACGGAGGAAGAACGGGCGGACCCGGCGCTGGAAAAGCCCATCCGCAAGGCGGAGAAGGCCGCCGTCAAAGCGGACAAGGCGCAGGCAAAAATCCCGAAAAAGCAGGTCAAACGGGCCGAGGTGGACCCCAAGACCGGCAAGGTCACGACCAAGCTGGTGCTGGAGGATAAGCCCCGGCCGCCCTCCAAACTGTCCCATACAGTGCGGGACGCGCCGGGCAACGCAGTGGCGGGCAAGCTCCACCAGGAGATCCGCAAGACCGAGGACGGTAACGTGGGCGTGGAAAGCGCCCACAAGTCTGAGGAAGCCGTAGAGACCGGCGTGCATCTGGCGAGGGAGGGCTACCGCAGCCACAAACTGAAACCTTACCGCAAGGCCGCCCAGGCCGAGCGGAAGCTGGAAAAGGCCAACATCGAGGCGCTGTTCCAGAAGTCTGTCTATGAAAACCCTGCGGCAGCCAGCAACCCGCTGTCCCGCTGGCAGCAGAAACAGCAGATCAAGAAGCAGTACGCCGCCGCCAAACGGGCCGCACAGTCCGGCGGGAGCGCCGCCGGTGCCGCCCAAAAGACCGGCAAAGCGGCCAAGACGGTCAAGGAGAAAGCCCAGCAGGCCGGGGCCTATGTGATGCGCCATAAAAAGGGCTTTGGCATCGCCCTGGGCCTATTTTTAATCGTCTGCTTGCTGCTCAACACCATGTCCTCCTGCTCCATGATGGCGCAGAGCATCGGTTCGATGATCTCCGGCACCACCTACCCATCGGATGACCCGGAGCTGGTGGCGGTGGAGGCCAACTACGCCGCCAAGGAGGCCGCGCTGCAAGCCGAGATCGACAACATCGAGAGCAGCCACCCCGGCTATGACGAGTACCGCTATGACCTGGATATGATCGGCCACGACCCCCACGAGCTGGCGGCCTACCTGTCCGCTGTGCTGCAAGGCTACACGCGGGCAAGCGCCCAGGCGGAGCTGGAACGCATTTTCGCGGCCCAATACCAGCTGACGCTGACCGAGGAAGTGGAGGTGCGCTACCGCACCGAGACCCGGACAGACAGCGAGGGCAACGAGTATGACGTGGAAGTGCCCTACAACTACTACATCTTAAATGTGACCCTCACCAGCAAGCCCATCTCCTCCGTGGCGTTGGAGCTGCTGACGCCGGATCAGCTGGAAATGTACCAGGTGTACCGGCAGACGCTGGGCAACAAGCCCCTGATCTTCGGCGGCGGGTCCGCCGACACCAGCGATTCCGAGAGTTTGGCCGGTGTGGAGTTTGTCAACGGCACCCGGCCCGGCAATCAGGCGGTGGTGGACATCGCCAAAAGCCAGGTGGGCAACGTGGGCGGCCAGCCCTATTGGAGCTGGTACGGCTTTAATTCCCGCGTGGAGTGGTGCGCTTGCTTCGTGTCCTGGTGTTACGGCCAGATGGGCCTTTCCGAGCCGCGCTTTGCCGCCTGCCAGTCCCAGGGCATCCCCTGGTTCCAGTCGCACGGACAATGGGGCGGGCGGGATTACGCCAACATCGCCCCAGGCGACGCTATCTTCTTCGATTGGGACTTGGATGGCAGCGCCGACCATGTGGGCATCGTAGTGGGCACCGACGGCAGCCGGGTTTACACCGTAGAGGGTAATTCCGGCGACGCCTGCAAAATCAAGAGTTATTCCCTGACCTACGAGTGCATCAAGGGCTACGGCTTGATGAACTGGTGACAAATTTTTATGAAGAATAGGAGTGATTTGACTATGGCTAAAAACAAAATCGAGCGCATCGACCAGGAGATCGCCAAAACCCGCGAGAAGATCGCGGAACAGCAGGAAAAGCTGAAAGACCTGGAAGCGCAGAAAACCGAGGCGGAGAACCTGGAGATCGTCCAGATGGTCCGCGCCCTGCGTATGACCCCGGCCCAGCTGTCCGCCATGCTGTCTGGCGGCATGGTGCCCGGCCGGGCGGTGGGTTCTGCCAATCCCGAACAGGAGGAAATGACCCATGAAGAATAAAAAGATTTTCAGAACCTTTGCCGCCCTTTGCACCTGCCTGATGCTGATGGGCGGCTTCTCTGTGACCGCCTTTGCCCAGGGCACTGACCCTGCGCCCACGGCCACACCGGCGGCGGACGCCACCAACGACAGCAACGTGGTGGTGGAGGAAACCGAGGACAGCCCCGCCCTGACCCCGGAGGGCAACGCCGCCCTGGTGGATGACTTTGGCGGCAACAAGCAGCTCATCACCGTCACCACCAAGGCGGGTAACTATTTTTACATCCTCATTGACCGCGCCAACGAGGACAAGGAGACCGCCGTCCACTTCTTGAACCAGGTGGACGAGGCCGACCTGGAGGCGCTGATGGAGGACGGCGAGACGGCGGAGGAAACGCCCGCCGTCTGCAACTGCACGGAAAAGTGCGCCGCCGGTGCGGTGAATACGGCCTGCCCGGTGTGCGCCGTGAATATGGCAGAGTGTACGGGCCAGGAGCCGGAACCCACCCCTGACCCGGAAACAGAGCCGGAGCCGGAACAGGAACCGGCAGGGCTGAACCCGGCGATGCTGCTGGTGGTGCTGGCTGTGCTGGGCGGCATCGGTGCGCTGGTCTACTTCAAATTCATCAAGCAGAAGCCCAAGACCAAGGGCAGCGACAACCTGGATGATTACGACTACGGCGAGGACGATACCGAACAGGAGGACGAGGACCCTTGGGAGACCGAGGAATCTGACGAGCCGGAGGACGCCGGCGGGGGCGGCGATGAGGAAAGCGAGAACCCGGCCCAATGACCCGGTTCACCGACAGCCCTTATGAACCCATGATGACGCGCAGGCCGGAGGGCGGGAAGGCAGCTTCCCGTCCTCCCTCTTTATCTCCCGGCCCCCCCTGCTATGGCTGCGGAACCTACCGCCCCGGCCAGCCCTGCGTGGGCTTCTGCCACAAAGAACTGACTGCGTGGCTGCGCGAAAGGAGAAAAGCAAAATGAATTATTTTATCCAATTTCTCATTGTGTTCGACCTGATCTGCTTCGGCGTCTACTTTGGCGGCGACATCGTTTGCACGGCGCTCGCCAAGGTGCGCAAAAAGACAGACGAAGAAGAATTTGAAATCTACAAAGTGGAGGACGATACAGACACCTCCAAACCGGCGCTGTCCATCGACGCCATCCGCCACTTGTTCCGCGGCGAGGTCCACGATTTTGTCTGCAACAAACTTCTGCCCAGCGGGCAGGAAACCCTTTCCGCTCTGACCGAGCCGGAGCAGACAGCGGCCCGGTTCCTGTTCTGCGCCTTGATCGGCTATCTCAAAGAGGAAGCCCCGAAGGATGAGCAGAGCTTCCCGATGGTGATGGAGATGCTGAACTATGCCGAGGGCGCGAAAGAGGACGGCGACAAGGACGTGATCGACATTCTGATGGAGGAAACCGCCGCCCGGACACATCTGCGCGAGGAATATTTCAGCGATTACCGCCGTTACCAGCTCATGCAGGTGGATAAGACGCGGGTGCTGCTGGCCTGCCGTGTCATCATCAACGACCTGCTGGGAAAGCTGTACCGCTATGATTACAACGTCGGTTATGACTGCCTTCTGGACGATGGCAACAGCGTTTCCAGAAAACTGAAAAAATCCAACGAAGAAATGGAGGTAGAGGAAGATGCGATTGGTGATCGCTGAGAAGCCCTCTGTGGCAAAATCCCTGGCCGCCGTGCTGGGCACTGCTACCCGCAAAGACGGCTACCTGGAGGGCGGCGGCTGGCTGGTGAGCTGGTGCCTGGGGCACCTGGCCGGGCTGGCGGACGCCGCCACCTACAACCCCGACTACGCCAAGTGGCGCTATGATGACCTGCCCATTTTGCCGGAGTCCTGGCGCTTCACCATCGCCAAAGACAAGCGGGATCAGTTCGATGTGCTGCGCACCCTGCTGCGGCGGGAGGACGTGACCGAGGTAGTCAACGCCTGCGACGCCGGGCGCGAGGGCGAGCTGATTTTCCGCACGGTCTACTGCCTGGCGGGCTGCCAGAAGCCCATGAAACGGCTGTGGATTTCCAGCATGGAGGATTCCGCCATCCGGGAGGGCTTTGCCAACCTGCGCCCCGGCGCGGACTATGACGGGCTGCACCAGGCGGCCCTCTGCCGGGCCAAGGCCGACTGGCTGGTGGGTATCAACGCCACCCGACTGTTCTCGGTGCTGTACCACCGCACCCTCAATATCGGGCGGGTCATGTCCCCGACGCTGGCCCTCATCGTCCAGCGGGAGGCAGAGATCGACGCCTTCAAGCCGGTGCCGTTCTATTCTGTGGCTCTGGACCTGCCCGGTTTTACCGCTGCCAGCGCCCGCATGGACAAAAAAGCCGATGCCGAACAGCTGAAAACTGCCTGCCAGGGCGGTACGGTGACGGTCAAGCAGGTGGAGCGCAGGGACAAATCCGAGAAGCCGCCCGCCCTCTATGACCTCACCACTCTCCAGCGGGACGCCAACCGCCTGCTGGGGTTCACGGCGCAGCAGACACTGGACTACCTGCAAAACCTCTATGAAAAGAAGCTCTGCACCTATCCCCGGACGGACAGCCGCTACCTGACCTCCGACATGGCCGAGGGCCTGCCGGTGCTGGTGAATTTGGTCGCCAACGCCATGCCGTTTCGCAAAGGCATCGCCATTTCCTGCGATGCGGCGGCGGTCATCCACGACAAGAAAGTGACCGACCACCATGCGGTGATCCCCACCCGGAACATCCGCGAGGCGGATCTGTCCGCTCTGCCGGTGGGTGAACGGGCCATTCTGGAGCTGGTGGCGCTGCGGCTGCTGTGCGCGGTGGCCCCGCCCTATAACTTTGCAGAAACCGCCGTTGTTGTGGACTGCGCTGGTGCGGAGTTTACCGCCAAAGGCCGCACGGTGAAGCAGCCCGGCTGGCGGGCGCTGGACGCCGCCTACCGGGCCAGCATGAAAAATGTGGAACCGGACGGCAATTCCGAGGACAAGGCCCTGCCGGAACTAACCGAGGGCCAGGCGCTGCCGGTTGCCGGTGCCGCCGTCAAGGAGGGCAAGACCACCCCGCCCAAGCACTTCACTGAGGATACCTTACTCTCTGCGATGGAGACTGCCGGAAAAGACGATATGCCGGAGGACGCCGAGCGCAAGGGGCTGGGCACCCCCGCCACCCGCGCCGGAATTTTAGAGAAATTGGTGTCCACCGGCTTCCTGGAACGCAAAAAGAGCAAGAAAACCGTGCAGCTTTTGCCGTCCCACGATGCCATTTCCCTGATTACCGTCCTGCCGGAGCAACTGCAATCCCCGCTGCTGACCGCTGAGTGGGAGTACCGGCTGGGCGAGATCGAGCGCGGCGAGCTGGCCCCGGAGGACTTCATGGCTGAGATCACCGCCATGCTGAAGGAGCTGGTGGGAACTTATCAGGTCATCAAGGGCAGCGAGTACCTGTTTGCCCCGCCCCGCGAGGTGGTGGGCAAATGCCCCCGCTGCGGCGGTGAAATTGCAGAAATGCAAAAAGGCTTCTTCTGTCAGGACCAATCTTGCAAATTTGCGATCTGGAAGAACAACAACTGGTGGGCAGCGAAGCGCAAACAACCCACCAAGGCCATTGTGGCGGCGCTGCTGAAAGATGGCCGCGCCCATGTGACCGGGCTGTACTCCGAGAAAAGCGGCAAGACCTACGACGCCACCGTGGTGCTGGAAGATACCGGCCAGTACGTCAACTTCAAGCTGGAATTTGACCGGCAGAAAGGCGGCGGCAAATGAAACTGAGTTTGTATGAACAGGAAACGATTATCCTCTACAACCAGGCCGAGGCCACCGCCGAGGTCTATTCCCACGACCCGCGCCTGCTGGAAAAGCTGCGGCGGCTGGCGGAAAAATACCCGGACCAGATCGTGAAAAAGGACCGTCAGACCTTTACGGTGCCCAAACGCTGCGTATCGGTGCGGGAGCCGTACAGCGCCGAGCGCCGCAAGGCCGCCAGCGAACGGGCCAAGGCCGCCGGGTACAAACCACCCGTCACGAAAGCGGGCGGCAAGTAAGCATGGGCGAGAGCGTCTTTGAAGTCGTAAAACAGTCCGTCACCGCCAGAGAGGCGGCGGAGCTTTACGGCATCGCAGTGGGGCGCGGCGGTATGGCCTGCTGCCCCTTCCACGATGACCGCCACCCCAGCATGAAGGTGGACACCCGTTTCCACTGTTTTGGCTGCGGCGCAGACGGCGATGTGATCGACTTCACCGCCCGGCTCTATGACCTGTCCCCCAAGGGGGCCGCTGAAAAGCTGGCCCAGGATTTTGGCCTTTCTTATGACAGCAAGGCCCCGATCCGGCGAAGTTATGTCCGGCAGAAAACCGAGGCGCAGGTGCGGAAAGAAAAACGAGAACACGGCTGGCGCGTCCTGACGGACTACTATCACTTGCTCCGAAAATGGGAGGCCGACTATTCCCCCAAGACGGCGGACGAGGACCCGCACCCGCGCTTTTTGGAGGCCGTCCAAAAAAAAGACTACATGGGCTATCTGCTGGACACCTTTCTCGACAGCAGCACCGAGGAACAGGACCAGTGGATCGCAGAACACACCGCTGAAATTTCGGCCATAGAAGGGAGAGTGAACATCATGGCTGACAAACCCACCAACCGGGAACGGTTGCAGCAAATCACGGCGGGCATTGAACAGGGCATCAAGGAGCTGTTCGAGAGCGAAAAGTATATGCGCTACCTGTCTGTGATGTCCCGGTTCCACCGCTATTCCGTCAACAACACCATGCTCATCTATATGCAGAAGCCGGACGCCACGCTGGTAGCCGGATATAACAAGTGGAAAAATCAGTTTGAGCGCCATGTGAAAAAGGGTGAGCATGGTATTACCATCATCGCGCCAACGCCGTTCAAGAAAAAGATCGAGGAACAGAAGTTGGACCCGGACACCAAAGCCCCCATCCTGGATGCAGAGGGCAAGGCGGTCATGGAGGAACGGGAAGTTGAGATCCCCATGTTCCGCCCGGTGAAGGTGTTTGATGTGAGCCAGACGGACGGCAAGCCCCTGCCGGAGCTGGCGTCCTCCCTGTCCGGGAATGTCCAGAACTACGAGGCTTTCATGGAGGCCCTGCGCCGGTCCGCGCCGGTGCCGCTCTCCGTGGAGCCGATGGCCGCCAACATGGACGGGTATTTCTCGCCGGACCAGCAGCGCATCGCCATCCGGGCAGGCATGAGCGAGGTGCAGACCGTTTCCGCCGCCGTCCATGAGATCGCCCACAGCAAGCTGCACAACTACGCCAAGGCCCAGGAGGAAGCGGCCAGGGCCGGTGATAAGGAGCCGCCCAAGAAGAAAGACCGCAACACCGAGGAGGTGGAGGCCGAGAGCATTTCCTATGCCGTCTGCCAGTATTACGGTATCCAGACCGGCGAGAACAGCTTCGGCTACATCGCCAACTGGAGCCAGGGTAAGGAGCTACCGGAGCTGCGGGCCAGTCTGGAGACCATCAACAAGGCGGCCGGGGAACTGATCGCGGACATTGACCGGCACTATAAGGTTATCTGCAAGGAGCGCGGTATTGACCTGGCCGCCCAGTCGGAACAGACAGTGCCGCAGCAGGAAGCCGCATCGGAGGCGGAGGTCCCCATGCAGGCTCCCGCCCGCCATGCTTACAAGCTCCACAGCAATTTTGAGCGTACCTCACCGGCAGACAGTACCTATATCCAGGAATATACCGTTGCGGATGATTTATCCCTTATCCCCGGAGAGGTACTTTATGCGGGAACCTATGACGAGTGTGTAAAACTGCACAACGCCCTTCAAGATGGCAGTATGACGGCTGAGCAGGTCAAGGCCCAGGCGCAGGCGGAAAAGCTCTATGAGTTGGACGGACGGCTGTACCTCCACGTCCAGCCCTGTGACGGCGGTTATGACTACACTATCTACGACAAGGGCACAATGCGGGCATTGGACGGCGGCCAGCTGGACGCCCCGGAGCTGCCCCTGTCCACCGCCGCGCTGAAAATCTGCGAGATGCACGACATGGGCGGCCAATCCATTCAGTATGCGCCGCTGTCCATGATCGAAACTTTGCAGGAGGCGGCTGTCCAGCAGATGCAGGCAGCGGCCCAGGCCGCCGCCCCGGAAACTACCATGCTGCCGGACGCCCCGGAGCAGCACCTGGACGAGTACCCCATGCCGGACCCCACGCTGACCCAGGACGATTTGGAAAAGAGCGGCTATCTGGACGGGGACCTTCTGCCCCTCTCCAAAGAGCGGGCCTATGAGCTGATGGAGCGCGACCTGACCGTTTATATCGTCCAGCAGGGTGAGAATCCGGCGATGGCTTTTGATACCACCGACCTGGACGCCTACGACGGGATCTTCGCCGTCACCCGCGAGGAATGGGAGGAAAGCCCGGCTTTCGATGCTCAGGTCAAGGAGCGCATGGACCACCAGCAGGAACGGGAGCAGGCGTTCCTCGATCACAAGGGCGACTGCTTCGCTATTTATCAGGTGAAGCACACCGACGAGTTGCGGGACATCCGCTATGAGGGGCTGGAATGGCTCAAGTCCATCGGGCAGACGGCGCAGCGGGACAACTACGATCTAGTCTACACCGCGCCGCTGCTGCCCTCCGATTTGAAGGGCGATACTGCCGAACAGCTTTTTTACCGCTTCAACAATGAACACCCCGCCGACTACCGTCACCCGTCCATGAGCGTCAGCGACATCGTTGCCATCAAGCGGGACGGCAAGGTATCCTGTCACTACTGCGACAGCTTCGGCTTTGCCGAGGTTCCCGGCTTCCTGCCGGACAACCCGCTGAAAAATGCGGAAATGGCCGTGGAGGATGACTACGGCATGATCGACGGCATTCTCAACAACGGCCAGCGGCAGCCGCCCCAACGGGAGTTGCCGGAAAAACGGAAGTCCGTTGTGGAGCAGCTGAAAAGCCAGCCCAAACCCGAACATAAAAAGACAGCGCCCAAAAAGAGCGCGGAAAGGGAGATCTGATATGAACGCTTTGACTTTTGAGGAAACCAACCTGCTGTGCATCTACAACCCCGGCACCCGCCAGGGGGCCATCGAGGCCCTGACCGAGATGCGCGGCCACTTGCAGGCGGACGAGGACGAGCTGCTGGCCCTGACCGACAGTACCCTCGCCAAGCTGCGCGCCATGACCGACGCCGAGTTTGACGAGCTGGAGCTGTACCCGGATTTTGATGAATAACACACTGTTTTGACCCGCAGGGCGGCCACCGTGCCGCCCTGCTTTTATATAAGACCAGGAAGGAGGACAGAATCCCATGCCAACCAAAGCAGAACAATACGCGCAGATGGCCGACCAGGTGGCGCGGCAGCTCACCGGCAGCTGGCAGGAGTGGGCGGGCTTTCTCACCACCGCCGCCCGCCTCTACAAATATCCGTTCCATGAACAGCTGATGATCTACGCCCAGCGCCCGGACGCTACCGCCTGCGCCGAGTACGACCTGTGGAACAACCGCATGGGCCGGTATGTGCGGCGCGGGTCCAAGGGCATCGCCCTGGTGGATGATTCCGGGGACCGGCCCCGACTGCGGTATGTATTCGACATTTCCGACACCGGCACCCGTGAACACTCCCGCACCCCCTGGCTGTGGACGATGAACGAGGAACACACCGCGCCGGTCATGGCGATGCTGGAACGCAACTATGATGTGAGCGGCGGCGACCTGGCCCAGCAGCTGGACGATGTGGCCGCCAAGCTGGCGGAGGAATACTGGGCCGACCACCGGCGGGATATTCTCCCTATCGTTGACGGTTCCTTTTTGGAAGAGTACGATGAGTACAACATCGAAGTCCAGTTCAAATCCACCGCCGCTGTCAGCATCACCTATGCCCTGATGTCCCGCTGTGGGCTGGAGCCGGAGCAGTATTTCAGCCATGAGGATTTCATGGCGATCTTCGACTTCAACACCCCCGCCACCGTGGGGGCGCTGGGCACGGCGGTCAGCCAGATAAACCAGCAGGTACTGCGGCAGATCGGCGTCACCATCCAGAACTATGAGCGCGCCAAGGGCGCGGAAAGGAGTGCCACACATGGAAAACAACCTGACTTACACGAGGAACGGCGATTACCTGATCCCCGACCTGAAGCTGTCCGAACAGCCGGAGAAGCCCCTGGGCAAGTACGGCAGGATGCGCAAAGCGTACCTGAAGGAACACCGGCCCATCCTCTACAACCAGCTGCTGATGAGCGAGAAGCTGTACCCGCACCTTCGGGAGATCGACGAGACCGCGAACAGCCGTCTGGAGCAGATGATGCCCCGGCTGGCGGAGGCAGCGGGCGCGACGGAGCAGCTGAAAGCCAGCGACCCCATGCAGTGGGTGGGCCTGATGAACACCTGCAAGGCCCAGGCGGAGGAGATCCTGCTGGCGGAACTTATCAACAGCTGACCTTAAACCTGTTCCTCTCCGAAGCGGAACAAATCCATAAAATCGACGAAGCAGAGAGTGTGAAAACGCCCTCTGCTTTTTCTATGCCCAAACCCGCTGCGCAGGCGGAACCTGTGCGCCGGGCGCTGACCCAGGCGGAGATCGACGCCGCCATCCAGGAATGGAACGGCAATATTGAAAGTAAGCACGCGGTTGTCCGCTACATGAAGGACCATGCCCGTGAAAAGGATACCGCCGCCTGGCTGCGGCAGGAGTACGGCGATGATCTCCCGGCCCTGCCTGTGACGGTGGACGGCGCGGCGGGCGACGTGCCCTGGCCCAAGGTGCAGCGCCGGATCGTCCAGCTCATCAAGGAAGATCGGTTCTACACCGAGGCGGAGCAGGACCGATTTGACAACATCGACTCCATCGCCATCCGGGAGGCCCTGGCCGAGCGCGGCATCGTGAACGGCCAGGTGGTGGACCCGGAAAAGCTGGACAGTGATCCATTCATCCGGCAGGTCATGCGGGATGTGGAGGCCGTCGCAACCGAGGAACAGGCCGAGGCAGCGGCAAAGCCGCCTGTGCCGGACTTATCCGGCCAGCCCGTCACCCGCGAGGGCGACACCCTCACCATTGGCAGCGGCGAACCCACCCATGAGATCGACATCACGGTGTCGGACGAGGAATATGCCGCCATCCGGGGCACCATCCCGGAGCGCACCGCCTACGATCCGTCCGCCCCGGTTTACAATGTGGGCAATACCGTCTATCTGGATGACCGCGCCCATCAAATTACCGAACTGCGGGAGGATACGGTGCAGCTGCTGCCCACCGGCATGAGCTATCCCATCTACCGGGTCGAGAGCCGGGAGCGGTTCGAGCAGCTTTTGCGGGCAGACAACCGCAACGACTTCTACACCGAGTTCCTGCCCGTCAACCCTGACACGGCGGACCAGGACCTGCGGGACGTGCTGGCCCACGGCCTGATCGGCGCGCCGAACAAGGCGGAGCTTTCCGAACTGCTGCGCACCGGCAAGAGCAACCGGGAGGTCGCCCTGTGGCTGAGCCGGGCCTATCCTGACATCATCGAGACGATGGAGCTGGAGACCGGCGATACCGCCGACTACCGAACCATACCCGAAGGCATCGAGCTGGAAGTGCTGGACGCGGACGAGAAGCGACTGGCCATGCTGTTCTTCCGCTGGGATGAGGTTGCACCGCTGCTGCGCGGGCTATATGCCCGCCAGCTGGACGGCTTTGTGCAGGAGCAGGATGAACCGTATATGGAAGCCCCTGCCGCCGTGGAAGAACCTGCCGAAACCGCCAAGCCCATTGAAGAAGCTGCTGAGGCACCGGCGTTCCACTCCGAGACGGTGGCCGTCTACCCCGGTGACAAAAACGGACTTCCCTATGACGTGGTGGTGGAACGGCTGCACGTTGACCGGCCGGAACCCACGCCGCCTGAACCGACGCCGGACACGCAGCCGGAGGAAAAGCCGGATCACCCGGTCGCCATCCCGGTGAACGGTGAGTGGCAGACTTTCCCCAACCAGAGGGCAGCCGAACAGGCGGCCTATCAGGAGTACCGGGACAACCTGCGCCGCAACGCCGAGAACTTCCGCATCACCGACGACCATCTGGGCGAGGGCGGCCCCAAGGCCAAGTACCAGGCCAATGTGGCGGCGATCAAGCTGCTGAAATATCTGGAAGAGACCACCGGGCAGGCCACGCCGGAACAGCAGGAGGTATTGTCCCGCTATGTGGGCTGGGGCGGCGTGGCGGATGCCTTTGACCCGGACAAACCCGCGTGGGATGCCGAGTATTCGGAACTGAAAGAACTGCTGACCCCAGAGAAATACGCTGCGGCGCGGGCCTCCACCCTCAACGCCCACTATACCAGCCCCACCGTCATCCGCGCCATCTATGAGGCCGTGGAGCAGATGGGCTTCCGCACCGGCAACATTCTGGAACCGCCTGCGGCGTGGGTAATTTCTTCGGGATGCTGCCGGAGAGCATGGCCGGGAGCAGGCTGTACGGCGTGGAGCTGGATTCCATCAGCGGGCGGATTGCCCAGCAGCTCTACCCCAAGGCTAACATCACCGTGGCGGGCTTTGAGACCACCGACCGGCGGGACTTCTATGACCTTGCCATCGGTAACGTCCCTTTCGGCCAGTACCAGGTGAACGACAAAGCCTACAACAAGCTGGGCTTCAACATCCACAACTACTTTTTTGCCAAGGCGCTGGACCAGGTGCGCCCCGGCGGCGTGGTGGCCTTTGTCACCAGCCGCTACACAATGGACGCCAAGGATTCCACCGTGCGCCGGTATCTGGCCCAGCGGGCCGAGCTGCTGGGGGCGATCCGCCTGCCCAACAACGCTTTCCGCGCCAATGCCGGGACCGATGTGGTGTCCGACATCCTGTTTCTGCAAAAGCGGGACCGCCCGCTGGACATCGCCCCGGACTGGACCCAAACCGGCCGGACCGAGGAAGGCTTCACGGTCAACCAGTATTTTCTGGATCACCCGGAGATGGTGCTGGGGCGGCCCACCGCCGAAAGCACCCAATACGGCAAACAGGATTACACCGTGGCCCCCATCGAGGGGCTGGAGCTGGCCGATCAGCTGCACGATGCCGTGAAGTACATTCGCGGCACCTACCAGGAGGCCGCGCTGCCGGAGCTGGGCGAGGGCGAGGACATCGACGAATCCCTCCCGGCTGACCCCAATGTGAAGAACTACTCCTACACGGTGGTGGACGGCGCGGTGTACTTCCGGGAAAACAGCCGCATGGTGCGCCCCGACCTGAACGCCACCGCCGAGGCCCGCGTCAAAGGGCTGGTGGGGCTGCGGGATTGTGTGCAGCGGCTCATCGACCTGGAGATGGACGCCGCCGCGCCGGATGCCGACATCCGGGCGCAGATAGCCGAACTGAACCGCCGCTATGACGATTTTTCCGCCAAGTACGGACTTATCAATGACCGGGCGAACCGGCTGGCCTTTGCCGATGACAGCAGCTATTACCTGCTCTGTGCCCTGGAGGTGCTGGACGAGGATGGCCGGTTGGAGCGCAAGGCAGATATGTTCACCAAACGCACGATCAAGCCACATGAGGCCGTCACCACCGTAGACACCGCCTCCGAGGCCCTGGCGGTCTCCATTTCTGAAAAAGCCTGCGTGGATATGGCCTACATGGAACAGCTCACCGGCAAAACCGGCGAAGAATTGGCTGACGAGCTGCGCGGTGTCATCTTCCGTGTACCGGGCCAGACTGAGCCGGACGGAACGCCCCATTATGTGACCGCCGATGAATACCTCTCCGGCAACGTGCGCCGGAAGCTGCGCCAGGCCCAGCGGGCGGCGGAGCAGGACCCGGCCTTTGCGGTCAACGTGGAGGCCCTGACCGCTGCCCAGCCCAAAGACCTGGACGCTTCCGAGATCGAGGTGCGGTTGGGTGCGACGTGGATCGACAAGGAGTACATCCAGCAATTCATGTACGAGACCTTCGACACGCCTTTTTACCTCCAGCGCAGCATTGAAGTCCACTACACCCCCTTTACGGCGGAATGGCAGATCTCCGGCAAAAATGTCGTGGGGCAAAACAACGTGGCCGCCTATTCGACCTACGGGACCAGCCGCGCCAACGCCTATAAAATCCTCGAAGATTCCCTCAATCTGCGGGATGTGCGTATCTACGACACCGTGGAGGACGCGGACGGCAAGGAACGCCGGGTGCTGAACGCCAAGGAAACCACCCTGGCCGCCCAAAAGCAGCAGGCCATCCGGGATGCTTTCCGCGACTGGATTTGGCGCGACCCGGAACGTCGGCAGGCGCTGGTGCGCCAGTACAATGAGGAAATGAACGCCACCCGCCCCCGCGAATATGATGGCAGCCACATTGTTTTTGGCGGCATGAACCCGGCCATCACCCTGCGGGAACACCAGAAAAACGCCATCGCCCATGTGCTGTACGGCGGCAACACGCTGTTGGCCCATGAGGTGGGCGCGGGCAAGACGTTTGAAATGGTAGGGGCCGCGATGGAGGCCAAACGGCTGGGGCTGTGCCAAAAGAGCTTATTCGTGGTGCCCAACCACCTGACCGAACAGTGGGCTTCGGAGTTCCTGCGTCTGTACCCGTCCGCGAACATCCTGGTGACAACCAAAAAGGACTTCGAGAAGCACAACCGCAAGAAGTTCTGTGCCCGTATTGCCACCGGCGACTACGACGCCATCATCATGGGTCACTCCCAGTTCGAGAAAATCCCCATCAGCAAGGAACGCCAGGAGCGGCTGCTGCATGAGCAGATTTGGGAAATCACCGAGGGTATCGCCGAGGTGGAGGCCAGCGGCGGGGAACGGTTCACCGTCAAGCAGCTGGAACGCACGAAAAAGTCTTTGGAGGCGCGGCTGGAAAAGCTGCAAGCCGAGGACCGCAAGGACGATGTGGTGACGTTTGAACAGCTGGGCGTGGACCGGCTCTTTGTGGACGAGGCGCACAATTATAAAAACCTGTTCCTCTATACAAAAATGCGGAATGTGGCGGGCCTTTCCACTACGGACGCGCAGAAATCCAGCGATATGTTTGCCAAGTGCCGGTACATGGATGAAATCACAGGCGGGCGCGGTGTAGTTTTTGCCACCGGCACGCCGGTTTCCAACAGCATGACCGAGCTTTACACCATGCAGCGGTATCTCCAATATGACCGGCTGCAAGAGCTGGGCATGGCGCACTTTGACTGCTGGGCCAGCCGCTTCGGGGAGACAGTGACCGCTTTGGAGCTTGCCCCGGAAGGGACCGGCTACCGGGCGCGGACCCGCTTCTCCAAGTTCTTCAACCTGCCGGAGCTGATGAACCTGTTCAAAGAGGTGGCAGACATCAAGACCGCCGACCAGCTCCATCTTCCCACCCCGGAGGTAGAATATCACAACATCGTGGCCCAGCCCACCGAACAGCAGCAGGAAATGGTGAAGGCGCTCTCGGAACGCGCTTCCCTGGTACACAGCGGCACGGTGGACCCGTCCCAGGACAATATGCTCAAGATCACCAGCGACGGGCGCAAGCTGGGGCTGGACCAACGGATCATCAACCAGCTGCTGCCGGATGAGCCGGGCACCAAGGTCAATCAATGCGTGGACAATATCATGCAGATTTGGCGGGACGGCGAGGCCGACAAGCTGACCCAGCTGGTGTTCTGCGACATCTCCACGCCCCAGGCCCGGCCTGCCAAAAAGGTAGCGAAGGCGCTGGACAACCCGACCCTCCACGCTTTGGAGGACGCGGTGCCGCTGGACGAGCCGGAACCGGCCTTTACGGTCTACGAGGACATCCGGCAGAAGCTCATCGCTAAAGGTGTGCCCGCCGAGCAGATTGCCTTTATCCATGAGGCCAACACCGAGGTGCGCAAAAAGGAGCTGTTCTCCAAGGTCCGCACCGGCCAGGTGCGCGTCCTGCTGGGCAGCACGGCCAAGATGGGTGCAGGCACCAACGTGCAGGATCGCCTGGTGGCGCTGCATGACCTGGACTGCCCGTGGCGGCCCGGCGACCTGGCCCAGCGAAAGGGCCGCATTGAGCGCCAAGGCAACCAGAACGAGACTGTCCATGTGTACCGCTATGTCACTGAGGGGACGTTTGACGCCTACCTCTGGCAGACGGTGGAAAACAAACAGAAATTCATCAGCCAGATTATGACCTCCAAATCGCCGGTGCGAAGCTGCGACGATGTGGACGAAACCGCGCTGTCCTTTGCCGAGATCAAGGCGCTGTGCGCCGGGGACCCGCGCATCAAGGAACGCATGGACCTGGATGTGGACGTGGCGCGGTTAAAGCTGATGAAGGCCGACCACCAGAGCAAGCAGTACCGCCTGGAGGACCAGCTGCTCAAAACCTTCCCGGAGGAGATCGAGAAAAACAAGGGCTTTATCGCCGGGCTGGAAGCGGATATGGCGACCCTGGCCGCTCATCCTCACCCGGAGGACGGCTTTGCCGGGATGGAAGTCCGTGGCGACACCCTCACCGACAAGGAGAACGCCGGTGCGGCGCTGCTGGACGCCTGCAAGGAGGTCAAAGGGGCCGACCCGGTGCCGGTGGGCAGTTACCGGGGCTTCACTATGTCGGTGTCGTTTGACGCTTTCCGGCAGGAGTATATGCTCCTGCTGAAAGGCCAGATGACCCACCGGGCGACGCTGGGCACAGACCCCCGTGGAAATCTAACCCGTATCGACAATGCGCTCAGTCAGATGCCCCAGCGGCTGGAAGCGGTGAAGAACCAGCTGGACAACCTCTACCAGCAGCAGGCCGCCGCCAAGGCAGAGGTGGGTAAGCCCTTCCCACAGGAGCAGGAGCTGCGGGACAAATCCGCCCGGCTGGCCGAGCTGGATGTACTGCTGAACATGGACGGCCGGGGCCGCCCTGCGCCGGAGGCGGTGCTTGCCAAGAGCAGCCGCCCCTCGGTGCTGGAGGGTCTGAAACGCCCGGTGCCGCCGCGCTGCCCCGAAAAGAAACCCAAACACCACGAACAGGAGGTGCGATAACATGAATACCGACAAAAACACGGCCCTCTATGAGAAGATGGCCGCCGAACAGGACAAGTTCCGGGACTGGCTGAAAAGCCAGCCCCCGGAGGAAATTCTAAAGCATACCTATGAGTACACGGTCCGGGAGGACATCCTGATGGCGATGGAGGAGCTGGATCTGCCCCAAAGCCGGGCCGCCGCGCTGCTGGCGTCGTCGTCCCCGCTGGCCGATGTCTACAAGGAGTTTTCTGACCGGGAGACTTCCTACATGGATGTGGTGCGGGACAGCATCGAGCAGCGGGCCGATGCGGCGCTGGACGCCCAGCGGGAACTGCCGCTCTACCGCCACGACGCCGCCTATGCCCGCGAACAGGGCGACCTGGATTTGTACCGGGCGTCCCGCCGCGCCAACATCGCCTGCAAGGAGGCCATCGAGGCGGCCATTTCGGAACATTACCGGGACAACCGGCTGGACAAGGACGCGGTACCCCAGGTGATCGAGCAGTTCGGCTACACCCGCATCCTCTATGTGCTGGCAAATACCGTGCAGCAGAAAGAGTGGGATGAGCGTTTCAGCCCGGCCAACAAGGCGTGGGCCAGGACGGTGGACATCCCGCCCAACCCGGACGGCTTTGGCGGCGAACGCAACCTGGACTTTGTGGTGGACAGCCACTCCGGCCTGGTCGATCTGTTCTTGAGCCAGGCGCGGCAGGATTATCTGCGGCTCCAGCCGCTGACGCCGGAGGAAATCCGTGCCGAGGCCGCCCGGCTTTTGCAGGAGCTTCGTGCGCCGGGTACACCCAACAGCCCCCACGGCACCCACTACATGGCCCGCGTTTCGCCAGACTTTCTGGCCCGCGCAGGCACCCAGGCCCATGACCAGCTGATGACGCTGCTGCCGTTCCGCAGTCTGGCGATCACCGGCATGAAGGAACTGCCCGGCACCTATGTCACCATCTTGGCCAGCGAGGACCGTTCCAAAGAGCTGCGCCAGCGCCGCCCCTCGGTCCGCCGCCAGCTGAAACAGGAGCCGCGCCCCGCTGAAAAGCCGGAGAAAAAATCCCCCATCTATAAGAAAAAGGAGCCGGAGCGATGAGCGCCCCCAAGCGCAAGCGGGAGGTGCAGCTGAACTTCCGGGTCTCGCCGGAAGAACTGGCGTTGATCGAACAGAAGATGGCCCAGCTGGGAACAACGAACCGGGAAGCCTACCTGCGCAAGATGGCCTTGGACGGTTATGTGGTGCGCCTGGAACTGCCGGAGCTGAAGGAGTTGGTGTCCCTGATGCGCTATTCCAGCAACAACTTAAACCAGCTGGCCCGCCGTGCGCATGAAACCGGGCGCATTTACGACGCCGACCTGGAGGATATATCCCGGAGGCAGGAGGCTTTGTGGGATGGGGTGCATCAGGTATTGACCCAGCTGGCAAAGCTGTCGTGACAGGGGCATACGCCCCGGCTGTGAGGGAGGTCCGGCGCGTGCAGACTGCATCGCCGGGCCTCCCTCTTTTTTTTCTTTGCCCGTATCGTTGCGTTTTGGTGGGGTGTGATTGATAATGGAGTCAGAAACGAGGTGATGGCTGATGTTGACGTTTGAAAACGTCTTGGAGATTTTTCATGAGTACCTGCTGCACGACCCGGAGGAAGAAGTTCTCCCTTGTAAACGCGGCTATGTCCGATTGACTTGGAACAAGGATTCCCGCTACTGTGTGGACGGTATCCTCTGCCGAATCCCGGAGGAACTGTTTGACCTGTTGCTCACGGATTACCAGGACTTTGAATTGCTCCGCCGGACGAAAGGCCGCCGGGAAGTTACAGAAGCCGATGAAAAAGCCGTGAAAGAACTGTGCCAGCCCTACCTGGACTGGCGGAAGGAGGCGCTGAAATGAGAGCGGTGCTGTTTATTTTGAAATTGGGGCTGAAAATCCTTGCCGTGCCGGTGGTGCTGGCGCTGACGCTGTTCACCTGGCTGTGCTTCTGGCTGCTGTATGTGTCCAGCTTCATCTTCGGCCTGGTCTCCACGGTGGTGGCGCTGCTGGGGATCGCGGTGCTTGTGACCTACTCGCCGCAAAACGGCGTAATCCTGCTGGTGATCGCCTTCCTGGTCAGCCCGCTGGGCCTGCCGATGGCCGCCGTCTGGCTGGTGGGCAAGGTACAGGACCTGCGGTATGCGATCCAGGACGCGGTGTATGGCTGAATAGGAAGCGAAGAATTGCCGGGAGTGAGTGCCCGGCAATTTTTTGACTTTACTTTCGTGCTAATTTTGCGTATAATATTAGCATGAAAGGAAGGTGAAGAACGTGAGCCAATTTCAACAGCTGGACCAGCTGATGGAACGTCAGGATGGGATGCTGCGCACCGGGCAGGTCCTCGCGGCCGGGATCTCAAAACCTGTTTTTTATCAATTCGTGCAGTCTCGTGGGCTGGAACAGGCGGCGCATGGGATTTATCTTTCCAAAGACGCCTGGGTGGACGCCATGTATCTGCTGCATCTTCGCTGTCCGCAGGCAGTTTTTTCCCATGAAACGGCGCTGTTTTTCCATGACCTGACCGACCGGGAGCCGCTGGCCTATTCCATTACGGTCAAGACGGGCTACAATCCGACCCGGCTCAAGGACGAGGGCGTTCAGGTCTTTACCATCAAGGCGGAGCTGCATGAGGTCGGCCTGACAACCGCGCAGACCCCCTTCGGTCACGATGTGCCGGTATATGATATGGAACGGACGATCTGCGATGTGCTGCGCAGCCGGAGCCATATCGAGATGCAGACATTCCAGGACGCTTTGAAAGCGTATGCTCGCCGGAAAGATAAGGACCTGCGGACGCTGGTGCGCTATGCCAAGCTGTTCCGGGTCGAGAAGATTTTACGCCAGTATTTGGAGGTACTGCTATGATAAAGACAGCCAGACAGCTGAAAGATTTGATCCGTAACCTGTCAAAGAAAAATGCTGCGGATGCGCAGGTTTTGATGCGCAACTATATGATGGAGCGTTTTCTTGAACGTATTTCTCTTTCCTCATACCGGGACAAGTTCATCCTCAAGGGTGGTATGCTGGTGGCCGCGATGGTCGGTCTGGACGCCCGCTCCACGATGGACCTGGACGCAACGGTCAAGGGGGCCAACGTCAGCGTGGAGGATGTGGAGAACATGATGGCCGAGATCATCGCCGTTCCCATTGACGACGGCGTTACCTTCCAGGTGAAAAGCATTTCGGAAATCATGGATGAAGCGGAATATCCCGGCATTCGGGTGACGATGACAACGCTCTTTGACGGGGTGCGCACCCCGCTGAAAATCGACATTTCTACCGGCGACGCCATCACCCCTAAAGAGGTGCGGTACAGCTTCAAGCTCATGCTGGAGGACCGTTCCATCGACGTTTGGGCCTATAACCTGGAGACCGTGCTGGCCGAAAAGCTGGAAACCATCATCACCCGGACCACGACCAACACCCGTATGAGAGATTTTTACGACATCGCCATCCTGCAACAACTCTATGGCAGCACTCTGGACCCGCACGTTCTCCATGACGCGCTTCTGGCGACAGCCCACAAGCGCGGCACCGAGCGCCATCTGGCCGAGGCCGCCGAAGTCTTTGATGAAGTGGAGGCCAGCCCGGTCATGCAGGACCTGTGGGTGGCCTATCAGAAAAAGTTTTCCTATGCGTCCGACCTTGGCTGGAATACGGTCATGGCTGCGGTCCGTCAGCTGTTCGCTCGTTGCGAGGGCACGGCATGAAAAAGCGTGGACACTACTGCAAGGTCTGTGGCGAGTATAAGGCAAACGAAAAGTTTTCCGGCAAGGGTCACGCCGCGCACATTTGTAAAACCTGCGCCGCCCTCCCGCCAGAAAAGCAGGCGGAAGAAATGGCACTTACCCGGCTGGTCAACCTTCCCTGGCGATTATCCAAAGAACAGCTTTCGTGGTTGAAGAAACGGATGAAAGACCGGCGGGATGCCGTGCGGACCTTGGCGACGGAACAATATGAAATGCGGTTCCCGCCCAGGATAGAACTGGATGAATTGGAAGATGACTTTGAGGAAGATTTCGATTTTTATATGGACGAGGAAACTGATATAGAGTAAACCGATGCGGTCTGTGATAAGCAGGCCGCTTATTTTTTGGAAAGGAGGCGGACCCCACATGGCCACCACCCGCATTATACCGCTGCACACCGGCAAGGGCCGCACGGTCGGCAAGGCGATCAGCGATATCATTGGTTATGTAAAAAATCCAGAAAAGACCGACCACGGCAGGCTCATCACCAGCTACCAGTGTGACAGCCGCGTGGCCGATGCGCAGTTCCTGCTGGACAAGCAGACCTACGCCGCCCGCACCGGCCGGGTGCGCGGTGCGGACGATGTGATTGCCTACCACCTGCGGCAGTCCTTTGTGCCGGGCGAGATCACGCCGGAGGAAGCCAACCGGTTGGGCGTAGAGCTGGCCCGGCGATTTACCAAGGACAAGCACGCTTTCATCGTCTGCACCCACATTGACAAGGCTCACGTCCACAACCATATTATATGGAACTCCACCACGCTGGAGTGTGACCGCAAGTTCCGCAACTTTTGGGGCAGCACCCGCGCCGTCCACCGTCTGAGCGATACCATCTGCGTTGAGAACGGTTACTCCATTGTGGAGGCTCCCAAGCGGCGCGGCCAGAGCTACAACAAGTGGCTGGGTGACGCGGCGAAGCCCTCCCACAAGGAGCAGCTGCGTCAGGCCATTGACCGGGCACTGGCGCAGAAACCGGCCAGCCTGGAGGAGCTGCTGCGCCTGTTGGAACAGGACGGCTTCACCGTTCACCGGCGCGGAAAAAACATCTCCATCGGCGCGGAGGGCTGGGGCAACAATGTCCGCTTTGACCGGCTGGGGGACGGCTACACGCTGGACGATCTGTTGGCGGTCCTCTCCGGCCAGAAAGAACATATGCCCCGCAAGCAAGCCGTCCCGCAGGCCGCTCCGCCGAAGGTCAATCTGCTGGTGGACATCCAGGCAAAACTCCAGGCCGGAAAAGGTGCCGGGTACGCCCGCTGGGCCAAGGTGTTCAACCTCAAGCAGATGGCACAGACCCTCAACTACCTGTCCGAACATGGGCTGCTGGATTATGCCGATTTGGAAACCAAAACAGCAGAGGCGACGGCCCGCTATAATGCGCTGTCCGATCAGATCAAGGCCGCTGAGAAGCGCATGGCCGAGATTGCCGTGCTGCGCACCCACATCGTCAACTACGCCAAGACCCGCGAGACCTATGTGGCCTACCGCAAGGCCGGGTATTCAAAGAAATTCCGGCAGGAGCATGAGGAGGAAATCTTGCTGCACCAGGCCGCCAAGGAAGCCTTCAACGAGCTGAATGTGAAGAAGCTGCCCACCATCAAGGAGCTTCAGACCGAGTACGCCCAGCTACTGGCGGACAAGAAAAAGGCTTACGGTGAGTACCGGCAGGCCCGCGCCACCATGCGGGAGCTGCTGACGGTCAAGAATAACGTGGATCGGGTCCTGGCGATGGAGCAGACCGAGCCGCAACAGAAAGAAAAAGACCACGGCCAGCGGTGAGCTGGTCGCAGTCAAAAGCGTTCACAAGAACGCGCAGCCACAGATTGAAAATCTGTGTTCCAAGGGGGCTTGGGGGACTTCCCTCAACAAGCGCGTGGGGCTATCTGGATAGCCACAGGCATCGCTTGCCACTTTTGTTCGCAAACAATATCCGTATCCTTTACACGATGATTTACTTTTATTATCATAGTCGTAATAAGTATATAAACTACTTACATATAAGCACCTAAAATATGAAAGGGCTGATAAAATGATGACCTTTGAAAAGGTTTTAGAAGTATTCAACGATTACCTAAATAAAGATAGTGTTTTGGAGGTGGTGAACACTAAGCGAGGATACACCGTTATGATTTGGGATGAAAAAGATGAGCAATGGTTTGGTGTGGAACATTGCAAAGCCCCCGAGCTTTTACGGGATGCCTTACTTGATGGCTATCGTGATTTTTTAGAGCAACAACTTACTCATAACCGCAGGAGTTTAACCGAAACAGAAATCTTAGATATTCAAAACCGATGTGAACAGCTTTATGATTTGTGTGGAGAATAAAAAAATAACCTAAAAAGTGCGATAGCCTGTGTAGGTGTCGCACTTTTTTCAGTTGGCTTGGCTTACGAAAACAGCGTTAATTATTCCGCAGTTTCTCTTGCCTTTTTCAAGCCTTGAGCCGTAGCTTCCATCACGATAAGCTCCTTTTCTTCCATATCATTCAACAGTACATCAACTTGTTTGCGGCGATTGTTGTCGCCATCTTCATTGCATGGAAAAAAGAACTGGTCTACAGAGATGTCAAGCAAGGTAGTAATGAGATAAAATTTGTTAAGCCTTGGGTGCTGCCCCCTGTTCTCTATATACATAATAGAGCGTGGCGTAAGGTCTACCAGTTGGGCAAGATATTCCTGTGTCCACCCTTTTGCTTCCCGAGCTTTTTTTATCGCTATACCTAACGGCTTAAAATCAAGTTTTCTTTCATCTTGGTACATTTTAATATCATCCTATATCATTGTACATTTCGGGTGATGATATTTGAACGAAGTATGATTTTATGTTTAGTAGTGTATAATTTCGTATTAGTGGAGAGAAACTTGCTATTATTCGTCATTCCGTATATAATAATTATATACTCTTTGCGAAAGGAAGTTGATATTATGAATTACATTTCTGTGAAAGCCGCTTCTGAAAAATGGGGCATATCGGAAAGACGGATACAAAAATTATGTGAGGAAAATCGCATTGACGGAACTGAAAAATTTGGTCGTGCATGGATGATACCAAAAGATGCAGAAAAACCCGTTGATGGACGTATGAAAACAAGGAACAAACAGGAGGAGAATCATGGAATTTAATGAAAAGCTACAACAGCTTAGGACTGGAAAGAACTTAACGCAGGAACAACTTGCGGAGCAATTATATGTATCAAGAACAGCCATTTCAAAATGGGAAAGCGGCAAGGGTTACCCTAACATTGAGTCGCTCAAGTGTATTTCTAAATTCTTTTCTGTGACCATAGATGAACTGCTATCGGGCGAAGAACTGATTACACTTGCCGAAACTGAAAATCGTTCCAACTTGAAAAAAATTTACAGTTTCATTTATGGAATATTAGATATGATGGCGGTTACTTTTATACTTTTGCCGTTGTATGGTAACCTTGTTGACGGATATATTTATTCTGTCAATCTACTTTCATTTACAGACACTACCCCAATATATCTTGCAATCTATTGGATTGTTTTTATTGTTTTGATTGCACTTGGGATAGCGAAACTGATGTGTGTTTGTTTTGAAAAGGAATCATGGAGCAACATAATCACAAAATGCTCTCTCGTGCTGAGTACGCTTTTTATCTGCTTCTTCGCTACGGCAAGACAACCCTATGTAACCGCCCTTATGTTTCTGCTATTTGTTGCTAAAATATTTGTCTGGATAAAGCAAACCCAAACAAAGTAAAATGCCATAAACCCTTTAAAATAGGCTCTGACACGATAAGTGTCGGAGCTTTTTTCGTGCTGACATCTATTGTGTCGGCATTGTGACGGTAGATTTCTTGGCTTCTATGCAATACTCGTGGATAATAAGATTGTGGTCAGCGAAAACAAGAACAGCAACCCACGGAAAGGAGAATCAAATATGGATTATATCATTGAAACAGAAAATCTTACGAAGCGATACGGAACAGCCACCGTTGTCGATAAGGTAAATCTTCATGTGCCAAAGGGCAAAATTTATGGTTTGCTCGGCAGAAACGGAGCAGGCAAAACCACAGCAATGAAAATGATGTTGCAGCTTGCTTTCCCAACGGAGGGAACGGTACGCTTGTTTGGCACAAACTATAAGGAAAATATCCATACCCTTTATAGCAAAGTAGGCTCTATTATCGAAACACCGGGATTTTACAGTAATTTAACAGGGTATGAGAATTTGCAAATTCTCGCTAAACTGCGAGGGGGAGTATCTAAAAGTGGAGTAGAAAAAGCTCTTGAAGTTGTGGGGCTGCATAAGGAGAAAAGAAAAGTCTTTTCCGATTATTCCCTCGGAATGAAGCAACGGCTTGGTATTGCCGCCGCCATTATGCACGAGCCGGAGCTTTTAATACTTGACGAACCGATTAACGGACTTGACCCCATTGGAATAGTTGAAATACGCTCATTTTTATCTGAACTTAGTCACAATCATGGCATTACCATTTTTATCTCAAGCCATGTTTTAAGCGAGATTGAACAGATAGCAGATATTATCGGCGTTATGCACGAGGGGCATTTAGTAGAGGAAGTGAATATATCCGAGCTTCACAAAAGGAATCGAAAATACATTCAATTTGATTTATCTGACAGTGAGATAGCCGGAAAGATTTTAGAAAACCACTACCACATGACGGATTTTACAGTGCAGGACGGTACGGTGAGAATTTATGACTTTAGCCAAAGTGTTGGAGAAATCAATCGAGAATTTGCACGAAATGGACTGCTCGTGACAAGGATAAATGATAGTGAGGAAAACTTAGAGGACTACTTTTCTAAACTGATTGGAGGTGGCGGTATTGCTTAATCTTATTTCTTGTGAATTATTAAAACTAAAGCGTTCAAAAATGGTGCTAATTAGTGTGGCAGGGGTATTATCTACCCCACTTTTGATGTTAATAGAAGCCTTGCAAACACATTTTGATAAGCCGGAGATTATCTTTACCTTGTCTGACATATACAGCGACAGTGTACTGTATATCATGCTGCTGGTAAACATTATGATATATGTGGCAATTGCAGCTTACTTGTTTAGCAGAGAGTACACAGAAAGCACCCTCAAAACCATATTGCCCATACCCATTTCAAGGACAAAACTATTAATTGGAAAATTTTGCACCCTGCTTCTTTGGATTGTTATGCTAACCCTTGTAACATGGGCAGGTATATTTATCGTTTGTGGGCTATATGACGCTGTCTTTACATTGGAGGGATATAGCTTACTAGTGGCAATAGTATGGCTCCCCAAGTTTTTGTTTGGCAGTATCCTGATGTTTTTAACAGTTTCTCCTTTTGTGTTTGTTGCTATGAAAACAAAAGGATTTGTCGCCCCGATGATTGGCTCTGCCGTGATTGTCATGGGAAGTGCCGCACTTTCAAATCAAGAATGGGGAGCGTTGTATCCGTGGACAGCCACCTATTTCTTGGTGCAGGGTAAACTTCAGAGTACCGGCTATCCTACACTGCTGTCTGTATCTATTATTATTCTTGTATCAGCAGTTGGTTTTCTTATGACCTTTCATCATTTTAAAAAGGAGGATTTGAAATAATGGTACTTGATTTTATAGAAATTTTAAAAGTTATTTTTCTTGGAATTGTTGAGGGTATTACTGAGTGGCTACCTATCAGCAGCACAGGACATATGATTCTTGTGGACGAATTTATCACACTTAATATGAGCGAAGCATTTAAAGAAATGTTTTTTGTTGTTATTCAACTTGGAGCTATACTCGCAGTGGTTGTAATGTTTTGGAACAAGATGTTTCCCTTTCAATTTAAGAACAAAGCACAGTCAATTGTTAAAAAGGATACTTTCTCGTTGTGGTTCAAGGTTGCGGTAGCTTGTGTACCGTCAGCTATTATGGGGATTCTATTTGATGATTATTTGGATGCTTACCTCCAAACCCCCATTGTGATTTCAATCATGTTAATCTTTTATGGTTTGTTATTCATTCTCATAGAAAATTGGAATAAAAAGCGTACTCCTACTACTATGGCACTTTCTGACATCAGCTATAAAACAGCAATCTTGATAGGGGCATTTCAAGTGTTATCACTTATACCCGGCACATCACGGTCGGGAGCAACGATTATAGGTGCTTTACTCATAGGAGTTTCACGAGTGGCAGCAGCAGAGTTTACTTTTTTCCTCGCAGTACCTACTATGCTTGGAGCAAGTGCTTTTAAGCTGTTAAAATTCGGGTTTGAATTTACAAGTGCAGAACTGCTCGCTCTTGTTCTCGGTATGGCTGTGGCATTTGCGGTATCTGTCTTAGTAATTAAATTCCTAATGAACTTTATCAAAAAACATGATTTTAAGGTGTTTGGTTGGTATCGAATTGTGCTTGGTATACTTGTTGTACTTATAAAATCTTAATAATGCGTTTTCTTTGTGCGCGAATAAAAATGCCAGTTGGTCCTTAAGATCAGCTGGCATTTTTGTTTCTGGGGATGGAAAACAACCCAGAGATTCTCGTTGTCGATCTCCTCCTGATTTTAGTTTGCATGGTGAATTTTGCAAATTGAATCTACAGGAGGTTAATAATGGGATTTAATTATGGATATGAGAAAAAGAAGTTTGATAGTAGATGGAAGCGTTTAGAAGTTGAGTATTGTGATGCAGGGATGAGCGAAGAACAGATTGCTGCCATGAAAGAATATGACTGGGCATGGTTTTGCAGTCAAAGGGTTTTTCAAAACCATACGCAACCAATACCTTGTGAACAATATGATGAAGTATGTGGTCAATCACAGCTGTTCCGAAAGTTTGCATCGTTATCTTATCAATGGGATGTTGATAAGATTGATCAAACGCGATATGGATGGTTGGCTTCGGTGGAAAACGAACAACTACTGTTGAGATTGAAGAAGCTGTCGAAGAAAGATTTGGAGCTATTGACATTACTTTTTGTGGATGGTTATCGTCAAATTGATGTAGCACGTCTTTGGCATTGTTCCAGAAGTGCTGTTGCACAAAGATTTAAAAAAATAAAAAAATTTTTGAATAACACTTAACAAATGAAGCGTATCAGTGCCTACCCATTGAGGGAAGAACATTCTCCCAATGTGGAGCTTGACAATTTCATAGACGGCATTTCCGGTACATAACCTATGTACGAGCGAATCAGGCACGCCGCGAAGATGGACAGCCCCAGGAGGTGATGAATAGGACTGTTCCGAGCGATCCACGTCAGCCTGATACCCGAAAGTGGCATTTCAGGGCGCGATGACTGCATAGGGGTTAAAGATACTTCCTCACGGCCTCCTAAAGACTTGGGGGGAACTCTGCGGCGCACGAGTAAAACGACGCTGTGGAGTTATGACAGCCGCGCCAGCGGAGACCGGAATGTCCCCATCGCCAGGGGTGCGTGGCAAATGTGGCGAGTAAATTTTTCAAAGTCAGATACCATGCGCTGGCAGCTTCGGTTGCCAGCGCATTCATGTGATTTTGAAAGCAACAACCACATCTTTGACAGAAAGGGGGACCACCTATGGAAAAATTGATTTCGCGGAAAGAGGCTGCCAAATTACTGGGGATTAGCATTGCCACTTTGGATGCAGCTCGAAACAGTGGGCTAATTTCCTATGTTCAGTATGTGCAAAATGGTTGCGTGTACTTTACAGATGCTGGCCTTCAGGAGTATATCGCAAAATGCACCCATCGTGCAAAGCCAGTGGAAAAAAGCGCTACATACCGCAAGCTGCGAAGTGTCCGAGCTTGAGCTGTTCCGTATCCTTGCTGGAACCTAATATGTCTGATAAAACAAAGGTACAGCGCTGGACATTATTCTTAGGAGGTGACGGAATTGGCAAAAAGAAAAAGGGCAATTCCTCAATATGGTACGGTCGTGCTTAACGGCATTGAATATTATAGAACCAGAGTCGAAGATTCGGATGGAAACAGAGTGGCGCTTTATGCAAAGACGCCCGAAAAGCTTTATGACAAGGAACTGGAGGCGTTAGAGCAGATTGACAGTACTACGTTTCGTCGAAGATCGCCTACGGTTGCTGAGTACTGTGAGAAGTGGCTGCTGATGCAGTCCGTCCATGTTCGGGCCACCACCTTGACAGATTATACCTCTAAGGTGCGGCGGCACATTATTGGAGGGCTGGGAGACAAGAGAATGGCTGATGTATCCCTGGATGACATCCAACTTGCCCTCGTACCTGTTTCCAAGAAGTCGGCTTCGGTTTATAAGTCTGTGGTGATTCTCTGCAAGTCCATTTTCCGGGCGGCCAAGGAGAGCCATGTGATTGACGAGGACCCGACCATATACCTGGATGCAAAGGGAGGAGTTCCCCAGGAAGAAAGACAGGCATTGACGGATGAACAGGTTGAGCGGCTTTTGGACACGATCCGGGATTTGCCGCCCTATGTATTTGTGATGATCGGTTTATATGCCGGTCTGCGCCGGGAAGAAATCCTGGCGCTGCAATGGGATTCTGTGTATCTGGATGCAGAGGCTCCGTACTTAACGGTACGGCGGGCATGGCACACAGAACATAACAGGCCGGTCATTCTTACCGAGCTAAAGACCAAAGCGGCACAAAGAAACATTCCTCTCCCGGTCTGTCTGGTTGAATGTCTGAAAGATGCAAAGAAAAAATCCACTTCGGATTATGTGATTGCCAATCGGGACGGTGATCCGCTATCCTATACACAGTTTAAGCGGCTGTGGCAGTATATTGTGACGCGGACTGCAAAGCCGAGAATGGCCAGAAAACTTGTGGACGGAAAGTATGTAAAATATATGCTTTACCCGAAACTTGGAGAAAAAGCCAGGAATAACGGCCATGTGGTATATAGCCTGGATTTTGAAGTGACACCGCATCAGCTGCGGCACACCTACATCACCAATCTGATTCATTCTTCGGTGGACCCCAAAACGGTACAATATTTGGCGGGCCATGAAAGCAGCAAAATCACGATGGACATTTACGCAAAGGTCAAATACAACAGGCCGGATGATCTTGTCAAAGCAATGGGCTGTGCCTTTGACTTATGGGACGCTGTGTAAGTTCCGAACAATTCAGAAAATGAAGTAAGAGGCTGTAACGAAATAGAAGATTTTAATTAAACGAATCTGTCTATTGAGGTTACGACCTCTTTTTTCTTTTCTTTACTTTGAAATTGTTTCAATTCTCCCAATTATCCCTGTTTTTTGGCATTATGAAAACACCTATTGTGGAAAACCCATCAACATTATTTATGCTTGTGCTTTTTTTCTTGTTTTTTTGTTATGATATTTCATCAGATTAAAGCCTACGCACACCAACAGGAACTCCATTTCTACATTTTTGATGCTTCTCCTATGTAATCTGTCATAAGCATAATCTTCTTTTATCACTCCAAATGCTCCTTCGCTTTGTATGGATCTTTGCACTCGATGATGGATTCCTTCTTCGCTATTTAGTTTTTTTCTCGCTGTTCTTTCAAACTCCTCAAGTATCGGATTCACGCTTATCGTTCGATCTCCCTTGGCTTTCGTACATTGAGATTTGAGTGGGCAATCCGTGCATTTGCCACAGCTGTGCGTTTGATTGATTCGATAATATTTGCTTCTCTTATCAACCGTTTCATTGATACAGCCAAATTCATGTCCTGCCGGGCAGATATATCTTCCATTTCCATTTCTGTTCCAGTTTGATTTGATGAATGTTTTTTTCTTGTAGCTCGTTTCTTTTTCTTTTGAATACATCATATATTTGATATAGGCTTCCATATCATTTTCTAAACAGAAGAAATAATTATCATAGGATCCATATCCTGCATCCGCTGCTACTGTTTTAGGCATCCTGTTATAAAGTGCTCTGAATGTTTCAAGAAATTTGATAAATGTCTTTTGATCGGTTCTATCCTGATAGATACAAGCCAATTGGATATATTCGCTGCTTACTGCTATCTGTGCATTGTATCCTGCCTTGAAGATTCCTGTCTTCATGTAATGGTCCTCTTTCATGTGCATCATCGTTGCATCGTGGTCTGTTTTCGAACAGCTGTTTCTGTCAGGTCCGCATAGTTCAATTCTTTCCAAACAGTTTTGCAGTGTTTCTTTGTATTTCATCAATTCATCATAATAACGCTGAATCTGGCTTTTTCGCTTACCTTTTCCATAAATGAAAGTGATTCCCTCTTGTTCAACGATATGAAAAATTTGGTTAGCCATATTCTCTATGTCTTTTATTGTCCACTCCTCTTTTTGAGATGCTTCAATACGATCACCCAGTTTCTTGACCCATTCGTTTAATCGAGTGAATATTTTATCTCTTGTTTTGATTGCGGTCTTTTTCCAGATGAAAGTAAACTTGTTGGCATTGGCCTCAAGCTTGGTTCCATCAATATAAACCGTATCATGATCAATTGACGGATCTAATATCTCAATTGATTCAAATATATCTCTAAAAATGAATTGGATGTCATATTTTAAATACTTTTGGATGAAACGATGAAATGCCATGTGACTTGGCGTTTCCTCCTGCATCAAGAACATGAAACGGATGTCCGTTCTACAGCTTTTTTCAATATCTCTTAGACTATAAATATGATTCATGAACGCAAACAGGATGACTTTGATCATCTTGAAGGGATTATATTCTTCACGCCCTCTGTGAGCAGGGTGATCAAGATATTTGTTCCAGTTGACTCCTTCCATCACTTCAAGAAAACTGTACACCGGATCAGAAGAATCGATCTTTTTTTCACAATCCAGTGGTAAAATCATCTGAAATGCGGTATAATTCCTATTGCTCAAATAGGAATGATTTAGCTCTAACACTTCGATGTTTTTCATAGCTAAATTATACCAAAAAATGCATCCTTTCTCTTTCGAGATTAGATGCATTTTTTATTTTTGGCTATTCCTTATTCGTTACAGCCTCTTAGTTTTTCCTTGGCCGTATCTTTGATTCAATTTGAAATCTCTGATAAAAAGGAGGTGTAGATACATCACCACGCGAGAAAGGAAATTAATTATGGCAAAGAAGAAAAAAAACATACCTCAATATGGAACCGTCACACGAAAGGGTGTCCTGTATTACAGAACCCGGATTCTGGACGCAGACGGCAAGCAGGTGAGCTTGTATGGGACTACCTGCGAGGAACTGTACGATAAAGAGCAGGAGGCGAGACGCCAGGTAGCGGAGATCATCTTCCACCGGGAGCATCCTACTGTGGCCGAGTATTGTGAGAAGTGGCTGTTGATGCAATCCGCAAAAGTGTCGCCGGCTACACTGAAGGGCTACGCCTCCAATATGAAGAACTACATTATCAAGCCTTTGGGAGATATGTATATGGAGGAAGTAACAGCGGATGATATTCGTCTGGCGCTGATCCCATTGTCCAATAAGTCCGAGAGCCTGCACAATACGGTGAATATGCTCCTCAAGTGCATTTTTTACTCGGCAGAGCGGAGCCAGTTGCTGGAATACAATCCGTGTGAGGGGATTTCGGCAAAAGGAGGGAAACCGACCCAAAAGAAAGATTCGCTGACAGACCAGCAGGTGGAAGTGCTGCTGGAAACCGTCAAAGGACTTCCGCCGTATCTGTTTACCATGATCGGCTTATATGCCGGTCTGCGCCGAGAAGAAGCTCTCGCCTTGCAATGGGATTGTGTGTTCCTCGATGCACCCACTCCATATATCTCTGTGCGGCGCGCATGGCGATCAGAGCATAACAGACCGGTTATCTCTACAACGCTTAAGACGAAAGCAGCAAGAAGGGATATTCCCATTCCCAAATGCCTTGTGAATTGTCTGCGGGAAGCCAAGGCTGCCTCCAAATCGGAATATGTGATTGCCGATAGTGAGGGACAGCCCTTGTCATATTCGCAGTTCAAACGTGTCTGGCAGTACATCGTTGTTCGGTCTACCAAGGAGCGTACCTATTATAAGTATGTGAACGGACAGAGCATCAAGTACACTGTTCAGCCGAGTCTGGGAGGACATCAGAAAAACAATCCCAACATTGTGTATAGCCTGGACTTCGATGTGACACCGCACCTGCTGCGGCATACCTACATCACCAATCTTCTGTATGCAGGTGTTGACCCCAAGACGGTCCAGTACCTTGCCGGACATGAGAACAGCAAGACAACTATGGACATCTATGCAAGAGTAAAGTATAATAAACCAGAACAGCTATTCGATGTAGTAAATTCTGCATTTCATCAAGCTGTCCCCTCGTAAAAGTGGCCTGTTTTTTGGTTAAGGAATAGGACAACCGAGGGGCCGAGGCTCAAAAAAGCCCGGAATATCAAGGAAAATCATCGCTCAGACGATTGAAATATGGTTTAAAAGCAGCACGTCGTGCACCTCAGTTCTCAAAACGTTAATCGTTGGAACAACTCAATACGTTTTATTGCATCTCAGGATGCTTCAGAACCTCTCAGGACATTTGTTCTGGGAGGTTTTTCGTATATTTTTATAGAGAACTGTGGTAGAATTTTATTATATTAATTTCTGGTCGAGATAACGTCTTTTTAGGAGAACGTAAAGATGGAGATAGATTCTATAAAGATTAACCAACTTGAAGAAAAAATCAGTGTTTTACAGAAAGAAAATGCACGTTTAAAAGCTCTTCTTGATAAAGCAGGAATAGATTATTCCTTAGATGAGCAGAAGCATTATAAAAAAGAAATGTATAATCCGAATCAGGGAGAACGTATTATTCCTGTTGAAATAACACATAATCATGCCAGAAGATTTTTCTCATATTTTTGGGGACGTATGGATGTTTATAGTAAGCGATTTCAAAATAAAACAACAGGTAAAGTTGGGTATTTCCCTCAATGTGATAATTTTTGGAAACGAGGTATATGTCCGAAAACTTCCGGTAAAAAGATAAAATGCACAGAATGTAAATGTTGCGCATGGACAAAACTTGGTGCATATCAAATAGAAGCACATCTGAGGGGAAATAAATCCGATGCTTCCGATGTGATAGGAATTTATCCATTATTTCCAGATGGTACATGCCGTTTTCTTGTATTTGATTTTGATTATCATGGGAAAGATGCCGCAGAACAAGATTTTGCAAATGAAGATGATAAGTGGATTGATGAAGTAAATGCTTTAAGGATTATATGTGAAAAAAATGATATTCCTGTACTTGTAGAGCGTTCTCGTTCAGGAAAGGGTGCACATCTTTGGATATTTTTTAATGGACCGATAGAAGCTTCTCTTGCAAGAAAATTTGGGTTTGCGCTGTTAGATAAAGGTGCACAGTCTGTAAATATGACATCTTTTCGTTTTTATGATCGTATGCTTCCCGCACAGGATATACTGGAAGCGGGTGGTTTAGGAAATTTAATTGCATTGCCTTTGCAAGGAAAGGCTTTACGGGATGGGAACAGTGCTTTTGTGGATGAAAATTGGAATGCTTATCCTGATCAATGGAAAATACTGCTGTCGACGGAAAAATTATCGCGTGAAAGAATTGAAGGTTATGTGCGGTTATGGAAAGGCGCTATGGATAAAATAAATACTTCTAATGAAGGCACAGATCTACAAGATGATATGAAACCATGGGATAGAAATAGAATTTTTTATAAAGAAGATGTGTCAGGTAAATTACATATTATACGTTCCAATCTGCTTTATATTGAAACAAGAAATCTAAAGCCGCGAATTCAGAATCAGATCAGAAGGATGGCAGCATTTTCAAATCCGACTTTTTTCAAGAATAATGCTATTGGATTATCGAATTATGACAATCCCAGGTATATATATCTTGGAGAAGATGATAATGGTTATATATGCATTCCAAGAGGGTTATATGATGAGTTGATTGACTCTTGTGAGGAAAGCAACATTGAATATATTGTTGAAGACAAACGTTGCCGGGGAAAACATATTTCCGCTGAATTTACTGGTGAGCTGCATGATAATCAAAGGAAAGCCGTTGAACGGTTATTAAAATACGATAATGGTATTTTGAGTGCTGCAACAGGATTTGGAAAAACAGTTGTATGCAGTAACATTATTGCGGAGCAAAAAACAAGTACATTGATTCTGTTAGAATCTTCTGCATTGTTTGAACAGTGGGAAAAAGCGTTAGGCAGATTTTTAAATATTGATGAGGAACTTCCGGAGTATACCACAAAAACAGGAAGAATAAAGAAACGAAAAAGCCTGATCGGAACGATTCAAGGCGCAAAGGATACCTCCACTGGTATTGTAGATATAGCAATGGTGGGATCTCTTTGTAAAAAAGGTAAATTTCATCCAAGATTAAAAGAGTATGGCCTTGTGCTTGTCGATGAATGTCATCATAGTGCATCAGAAACAGCAAGAGCAGTATTGCGTGAAACGAATGCAAAATATGTTTATGGTGTAACGGCTACGCCATTTCGAGGAGACGGACTGGAAAAAATCAATTATATGTTGCTTGGTGCAGTTCGGTTCCAGTATTCTGCAAAAGAAAAAGCGGAGCAGCAGGGGATAGACCATCTTGTCATTCCGCGTTTTACCAGGGTAGTAAGCCCGCATGGACGTGATAAACTTCATGTTAATGATGCATATGAGATTATTAGAAAAAGTGAAATACGTAATGATCAAATAGCATCAGATATAAATTTTTGTATTAGAAATGGAAGGACGCCAGTTGTTTTAACAAAATACACAGAACACGCTGCTGTTTTATATGAACGAGTGAAAGAATACGCAGATAGAGTATTTTTGTTGATAGGAACAAAATCAAAAAAGGAGCAGCGAGCATTGCGTGCCCAAATGGAGGAAATACAGCCTGAAGAAACCATGATCTTGATCGCGACAGGACAGTTGGTGGGTGAAGGATTTGATTATCCAAGACTTGATACTTTGATTATGGCGACTCCGGTTGCCTGGAAAGGCATTGTAGAGCAATATGCCGGACGGTTGGATAGAGATTATGGAGGAAAAAAGAATGTAATGATATATGATTACGTTGATATACATATTCCGGTTTTTGATAGAATGTATGCAAAGAGATTAAAGGCGTATAAGAGAATAGGGTATAAACTTTATACCAATCATATACAGGAAAAACAAGACGTGAATGCAATCTACGATTCGGACACATATACTTCGATTTATGAGAAAGATCTGCAAGAAGCATTAAAGGAAATAGTAATATCCAGCCAGACTCTTGGAAAATATAAGGTTATGCGGATGATACGGATTTTAAAAGAACGTCAGGAAGCCGGAGTAAAAGTCACAATTGTTACCTGGCATCCGGATGCTTATATGTACGGGCGTGAAGAACATAGAATAGAATTGATGGAAGAACTGAGAAATGCCGGTTTTCATATTGAACTTATGAAAGAAAACTGTGAACATTATGCAGTAATTGATAATGAAATTGTCTGGTACGGAAGTATGAATTTATTATCCAAGGATGATGTAGAAGACAATATCATGCGGGTTGTCAGCAAAGAAATTGCGGCAGAATTGTTGGAGATAACGTTTAAAAAGGAAAATGAGCTGAAAGAATATCGGCTGCCGATTTGACATTGAAAGTTAAATTAAGCGTATTGAATAAGAAAGAAGTGCGAAAACAGAGATGGATTTTGATTTAAAAAAATTTGATGAATACCGCGAAAATAATCGCCTGGAAGTTAAAAAAGCCAAAGGCGGATTGCCAAATAGCCTATGGGATACTTATTCTTCTATGGCGGTATCATTTTATTAGGCGTGATAGAAAAAGAAGATGGTAGTTTTGCAACAACTGGTCTAAAAGATGTTGAGAAATTGAAAAAAGATTTTTGGAATAGTATCAATAACAGTAAGAAAGTCAGTATTAACCTTCTTACGGATGATAATGTGGAAGTTTACGAAATGGACGAAGATGTTGTCATGGTAATCCATGTGCCGAGAGCGACACGTGAAGAAAAACCAGTTTATATTAATGATAATTTGTTTGGTGGAACTTTTCGACGTAACGGCGAAGGAGATTATCATTGTACGCCAAGTGAGATTCGAGCTATGCTTCGGGATCAGACGGAAGAAACATCAGATATGAAAATTTTGGATGATATGGAAATCAGTGATTTGAACATGGATACTGTTCATGCGTATCGCAGCAGACACGCTGCTTTGCGGCCGAATCATGTGTGGGAAAAACTGACGGATGAAGATTATCTGGAACAGATTGGTGCAGCAAAACGATCACGAGATGATAAAAAATGCATCCCACAGGGGCAGGACTTCTAATGTTTGGTGAGGAATATAAGATTTTATATGAGTATCCAGAATATTTTCTGGATTACCGTGAGATGCTTGATCCGGCAATCCGTTGGACTGATCGTTTACAGTCCAGTTCCGGTGATTGGACGGGAAATCTCTTTGATTTCTTTTTTCGTGTAAACAGTAAGCTTGTTAAAGATCTGAAGATTCCGTTTAAACTGGAAGGAATTACTCGGATTGATGATACACCTGTTCATAGAGCTATGCGTGAGGCATTAGCTAATTGTCTCACGAACACCGATTTCTTCGTGCCACGTGGTGTTGTTATTCGGAAAAATACTGATAGAATTATTATGGAGAATCCTGGCTATATCCGTACCGGAAAAGATCAGATGTTAAAAGGAGGTATTTCTGATCCTAGAAATAAGGCCCTGATGAAAATGTTTAATATCATAGGTATTGGAGAGCAGGCTGGAAGTGGCGTGCCGGATATTTATGATGTATGGGAAACACAAGGATGGGAAACTCCTGTGGTTGAAGAGCAGTATAATCCTGATCGAACAATTTTGACGCTGTCGTTTGTACAGGTGGGAAATATAGAAAACCAAGAGGATTTAAAGTATCAGGGAGATACTTTGAATGATACTTTGGACCCAAATGATACTTTAGAAACTTTGATTTTAGAACAGATAAAAAAGAACCCTAGAAGTAAGCAAATAGAATTGGCTGAGATTACAGGAAGTTCGATTGCTGCAATTAAAAGAACTATGAAAAAGATGACAGAACAAGGAATAATACAGCGTGAGGGTGGAAAAAGAAATGGTATCTGGATAATTGTGAAATAAAAAGTGGTACTATAAATTTTATATGGTAGAGGTGTAATCGATCATGGTGAGGCATCGTGGGTTTGTAACGTATCTGCAACAAATTTCCGTATAACCCGTGATTTTCCCGCTGTTTTCGGTTACCCAAACGTTAATCAATTTTATCGTCAAGAGAAAATCAAGATTGCTCATTATCGGGCGATCTTTTTCTTTTGCAAAATAAAAGCATCGTATTAGATGCTTGATATCGTTTCACAGTCATTAATCTTTTAGGCTGCCTAAAGGGATTACAAATACGTCATCATCACGTCTATAACCGTATTGAGTGCCAGTTATTACTAATTTTAAATCAGGCAAGCGCAATGGAATTTGTTTTTCTTCTTTATTGTATTTTTTGATTAATTTTTCAATTTCGCATAAATGTTTAGCTCCTTCATCAACTTCACTTTGACCCAGCTTAATTTCTATGATTGCATATCTTCCATCATCTAAATGAAGGACTGCATCAGCTTCCAAACCATATCTATCACGATAGTAAGAAACCGTTCCGTTGTTTGCAGAAGAATAAATTTTTAAATCTCTGATACACAATGATTCAAAAAGAAATCCAAGTGTTTTATAATCTTTAGCAAAATATTCAGGGGAAACCCCTAGTGCAGCAGCTGCAATAGATGGATCAATTACGTTTCTTTTTTTTGATGAACGTATTGCTGTTTTTGAGCGTATAGATGGGCACCAAGCGTCTATGTCTTCAATAATCATCAGTTTTTCAAGCCCTGATATATATTCATAATAAACAGGCTTAGACATTTCACAAGTTGAAACAGTGTCTCCATAAATTGTTTTGGTCTCAGCTAATGTACAAAGATTTCTTGAATATGATCTTAACAATGTTCTAGCCCATAAAGGGTTTCTTTTAATATTATCTATTTTAGAAATATCTACATTACAAGTTTGATTAAATAAATCTTTTGCAATTTCCAGTTTTGCTTTATCAGTCTTACCTTTTAAGCTCGCTGGCCATCCACCTCTACATATTGCAAATTTTATGCCATCAATTGTTAAATCGGAATGACATCCAGAAAATGAATTAGGATCATCAAATAGTTTTTGAAGCGAAACTGCACCATTTGATTCTTTACTTTCATAAAGACTCATAGGATACATCTTAATTCTAGATATTCTAAGTGTTCCGGTATGAGGAGTATCAATTCTTTCTGAACTTGACCCTGTTAATATATATTGGCCAACTTCTCCTGAATCATCGACATCTTTTCTAATTGCTCCCCATATTTTTGGAGCATCTTGCCACTCATCGAATAATCGAGGTTTATCTCCTATCAACAAATCAGATGGATGCGTATTTGCGATTAGTAAATAGTTCTCTCTTTCGTCTTCATCTTGAAATTCTATAAAACTTTTTGCTTGCTGCTTGGCTGTTGTTGTTTTTCCGCAGCCTTTTGGACCTACAATCAACGTAGCACCAAATGCTTCTAGCTTTAGTTTTAATTGTTCGTCTGCTATCCTTGGTTTGTATTCTTTCATTAGTAAATCCTCTATCTAATAAAATGATAAATGATAGTTAACATATTTGTCAATTTTTAGTTAACATATTTGCTGAAAATTAGTTAACACATTTGTAATAATACTTGTGAAAGATATTGATGAGAATTGATATGGATTATTTTAAGAAGTTTTGCCAATGCAACAAGTATGTAACAAAACCACTCTAAAATCCTTATTTTATCGTACCTAGGAGTTCTCAAAACTTTAATCAAAACGAATACGAAGAAAGGTTCAAGACTAATCTTGGATCTTTTTTAATGATATTTTATTCCGTCTAAATAAAATATCAATCATTTATGAATATATTTTTGAAAAGTGTATATAATAGATCTATAAGTTAAAACATATTTGTTTATACTTATAGATAATAATTGTTTTTATAAGGTAAAAAGTATATTATATCTATAAGTACAAACGTTATTGATTACAGATGGAGGTAGAATATGATTAACCGAGATTTTTATTTAGAAGAAATTAAATCTAGTATGTGGGATGGACAAGTAAAAGTGATAACAGGTCTTAGAAGATGTGGGAAATCAGTTCTTCTATTTGAATTATTTAAAGATTATCTATTATCAACAGGAGTATCAGACGAAAATATTATTACTATTTCATTGGATCAAAGAAAATATTATAAATATCGTAATCCTATTCTTTTATGTGATTATGTTGAATCAATCATAACAGATGATGCCAGCAAGTATTATGTGTTTATTGATGAAATTCAAATGAGCATGAAAACTGTTGACAAAGAAAATGGCGATATGGAAGTAACTGTTTATGATATGTTAAATGAATTAAAATCATATAAAAATCTGGATGTATATGTTACAGGTTCAAATTCTAGAATGTTAGCAAGTGATATCTTAACTGAATTTAGAGGACGATCAACCCAAATTCATGTTTATCCTCTATCTTTTGAAGAATATTACTCATATAGAGGTGGAGATGAAAGAAATTGTTTAGAAGAATATATGCTCTATGGCGGAATGCCAAGGTTAACGCAATTAAAAGATGATAATGCTAAGAAAAAATATTTGCTATCACTTTATGAAGAAGTTTATATTAAAGATATTAAGGAAAGAAATGGTATAGAAAGAGAAGATATATTAGAAGAAATCCTTGATTACTTATCTTCACAAATCTCATCTTTAACAAATCCTACAAAAGTTGCAAATGCAATTTCTCATGAGAAGAAAGAAAAAATAGATAATATTCTTGTTAGTCATTATATCAATCATTCTGTTAATGCTTTTTTGATTTTAATAGCAAAAAGATATGATATAAAAGGGAAATCATATTTTAAATATCCGAATAAATATTATTTTACAGATGTTGGGCTTAGAAATGCTAGACTTAATTTTAGACAATTTGATCCTGGTCATTTAATGGAAAATATTATATATATTGAGTTGATCAAAAGAGGTTACTCAGTTGATGTAGGAGTTGTATATGATCGTGCAAATAGAACTACAGCTGTAAAAGAAGTAGACTTTGTGGTAAATGATGGTGATAAAAGAATATATATTCAATCAGCATTAAGAATGGATGAAGAAGAAAAAATAAATTCTGAATTGAATTCATTGAAACTAACAAATGACTTCTTTAAAAAAATTATCATTAGAAATGATATATCTCATAATTATTATGATAATCATGGAATTTATCATTGCAGTTTAATTGACTTCTTGCTAAACAGAGTTGAGATCTTTTAAAACTCCTGCTATTCTAATTAAAGAATAGTATCATGTTGTAATAAAATGTTTTGGCAATGCAATAAGTATGCAACAAAATAGCTCAAAAATCCTTATTTTATCTTGGTTTCGTAGTTTTCAAAACGTTAGTAATAATTGTTGTGAGAAGATTAGAGAAGTATTTAGACACAGTGAGTGTTTAGATACTTCTTTTTCTTTTTAAAAATGCAGACTGTAAAGAGTATAAAAAACTTCTTACTAGCGTATGATAATAAAAAGTTTATATTTAACTTGTTACTAGCGTATGCTATAATAAAGTTGTGAGGTGATATCGAATCTATGGTGAATTATAGAATAGATGAGGATGTTAAATTAATTAGAGAGATACTTAATTTATCTCAAAAACAATTTGCTGAAAAAATAGATGTTGATGCGATTACGGTAGCAAGATGGGAAACTGGCAAAATGGATACAAATGAAAATAATATCGAAAAAATATATACTTTTGCATTAAATAATAATATCTTTATAAATGAGATTAAAGCACAACTTTATTATGAAGATTTAGCAAATGAGAATAAATTAGTATTATACCATGGCGCCAAGAACATTATAGAGGGTAATATTGATATTGAGCATTCAAAAAACAATAATGATTTTGGTAAAGGATTTTACTGCGGTGAAAGTTTTGAGCAGTCATCATTATTTGTAAGTGGATTTGATACATCTAGCGTTTATATATTAAGTTTTAATCCACAAAACCTTTCTAGCATTGAATATAAAGTCAATCAAGAATGGATGCTGACAATAGCATATTTTAGAGGAAAGCTAAGTGGTTATGAAGATCATTCGATTATCAAAAAGTTAATTAACAAATTAGAAGACATAGATTATTTAGTAGCACCAATTGCTGATAACAGGATGTTTAGAATTATAGATAGTTTTATTGAAGGTGAAATTACTGATGAACAATGTATACATTGTTTGGCAGCTACTAATTTAGGATTTCAATATGTTTTTAAAACAGAGAGAGCGTTGAGTCAGGTAAAAATTGTTGAAAGATGCTATTTATGTGGTAAAGAAAAAGAAAAGTATCAAATCAAAAGATTAGAGGATAGTAAAGTTGGAGATACTAAAATTAAAATGGCTCGAAGACAGTATAGGGGGCGAGGTCAATATATTGACGAAATATTATGAAAAGAGAAATGGATCAAGTAGGTTTGTTACTATGTGATATACAAGGTAAAATTTTTGAACAATCTGTTACTAGAGAAGAATGTAGTTCAAATATATTTATCCGCCGATTTATGAATTCTAAATTTGTTTCTAGAATGGATAATTTAACCTTTATAAACGAAAGCATGACAATTGAAGAAATTTTTGAAGAACTTGATATAGAATATGGTAAAACCAGTTATGGAAAAATAAAGTTTTCAATTAATGAGATGTATTGGATAGGGTATATTTATAGATATCTATCATATGTTTATCAAATTGATAGTAAAAATGCTTATAAGATTATAAAAGGTACAGAGCTTAGGCATTTATTCTTTGCATATCATTCCCTAGATCCAATGAATGCAATAGATAGGATCTTAGAAGCAAAATCATTAGTATTAGATAAAGATAGTGACCAATTGACTAAAGAGGGGGTAAAAATACTCAGAAGAATAAAAAGATTGAAGAATTAAGTGTTGTATAAATTATTTTGATAACTATTTGAGTTGTTCTGAAAGGTTTTGGGAATGCAACAAGTAAGCGACAAAAAGACATTAAAAGCCTTATTATATAAGGTTTCGGAGCTCTCAAAATGTTCATTACTATCAAAATTGATACTAATACAGCTGAAACATTTAGGCATGGTATTTGGTATACGAAAGATGATATAAAACAACGACTAAATATTGTTCCATTTACCTTGGAACAATTTCAGAAATACTTTGTAGCGATGTTTGAAGGGAATCGAGCTAAGCCAGAACATCTGAGAGATTTAATAATGGAATGTGAAATAAAGAGAGATCAATTAAATGCTCCAGAATGGAAACAACATATCAATACTATCGTTTCAGAGAGAGCATATTTGGTTCGTAATGGTGTAAAACATATAGATATCTAATCAAAATTTTCCAAATAATAAATAGTTTTCATAACATATACTATAGTATTATTCGAATATTTAAAGAATTTACTTAATAAGATATATGTTAATATAAAATTAACTAAAAGTATTTTTGATATAGTAATTTATTTAATAAAATAATATTGTATATGAATTAAGAAATATGGCGGGTATATGAATGAATTAGATAAGGTGTTTTATGAGTTTGTTGCAAGTATAATCATACCATTAGTTGCATCATTTATTACAAACAGAAAAACGGAGGAAAAAATTGTTTTTATTCCTACATAACTTTATCAGATGAAGAATTCGTTAAAAAAAATAAGATTAAAAGTAATATATTAATTATCATTTTATTTTCTATACATTTGATATTTTTATTTAACAATCATATATATACATTGCCAATTAATGGTATTATCGCAGAAAAGATAAAAAATATAGGATTATTCTTATTATTATTTTTAGCTGTAGGGCAGTATGTATCAAATGCTATAGTGGCTTTTGGCAATATCAAATTTTTGGATAAGAAAATGCAAATAAGGCCTATTGATAATTCATATATTTCAAACTATATCAATTACTTCTTAATTATCATTTATCTAGTTGGTTTCTTGATTATGTATATCTTCAAATTAAAGCAAGATTATGTTTTTTTAGAGATGGTTACATTATCATATGTAACACTAGGTATAGAAGCAGTTTATTGTTCATTTATCTCTGTGTATGTAAAAATACGTAGGTGGTATTATGTTGACGAAATAAATATTAGGACTAAGTCAAACAATAGAGTTTATAAATCTGTATTCAATTATAAAAAAATAGCTGATTCATATGAGTTTGTTTATGAAGATGAAAAAATACTAAAGCGAGTTAAAATACCTAGTGATGATCTTGAATTGATAGAAAAAAGAATAAATACTAAAAAAACTTTTTTAGAATTAATGAAAAAGAATTGAATTAAAATTTAATTTATTGTTCGGATATTATTTAATAAATATTTATCTTAATAGTAGCTAGTGAATTATATAGATAATAGATACAAGATTATAATAATAGCTTAAAATCTATTATTAGTTGTTTTTTTAGTAAAGAGGATAGTTATTATGAATATTTTGAATGAATTTATATAGAGATAAAAAAACAAATTGATATTATTGTTAGTATTAATTATTGTGAGAAGATTAGAGAAGTGTTCAGACTTTATGAGAAGTTTAGATACTTCTTTTAGAATGAAAAATATAGAATACGTTAAAGAAATATAGCTAGTATCTATTAAAGAACTTATAATTAAATCATATTATGATAGTTCTAAACTATTACTTTTTTTATAGTTAATAGGATTTCTACTTTCATTCTACAAATAATGGATTTTATAATAGTTAAGAAGACTATATTATATTTATATAAAATATATGGAGGTTCATCTATGGATCAGATATTGATTGGAAAATTTATTGCACTAAGAAGAAAAGAAAAGAACTTTACACAAGAACAGCTTGCAGAAAAATTAGGAGTTTCTAACAAAACTATCTCGAAATGGGAAACCGGGAAATGCATGCCGGATTATTCAGTCGTCAGAACTTTATGTGAGGAACTTGGTATAACTATTGCTGAACTAATGGATGGTAAAGTTTCAGAGAACAGTGTTCCCTCGTTTATGGAAGAACAAATATTGGAACTGATAAGAAGAACACAAGAACTTGAAAAACAAAAAAATCTGCAGTATGGCATCTTGTTGATTATAATGAGTGTTGCTTTACAGGCATTGTCTTATGCTTTTGGTGGATCTGATTTTAAAGATTTTCTTTCTGGATTGCTGCTGGGATTATCTGTTGCGGAGATGTTGGTAGGTCTCTTTGTCGTTGGGAAATATTTAAGAAAATAACATTTGTATAATGTAAAAAAATCATCTTTTATAGTTTAATATTTATGATTAGAGAAGATAAGAAAGCAGACAGTTGTGTGGTATTCGGTTATTTAAATATACGACTAGGAAGTGATAAAATAAATTTAAAATGTGAATGAATAGTTTGAGAAAAACCTTGAATTCATAACTAAATTTTAAAAAAAATCTCCTTGCTGGTTTACCAGTAAGGAGGGACATGTTGTTTCTGCGATACTTTTCTCTAACTCAAATATAGATTATTTTTCAACTATTTTATGATTTAAAAATAAAACAATTCTTCAAACTTTTTATCAAGTGCAATACATAGAATAAGTGCTAGTTTAGCAGTAGGGTTGAACTGTCCTGTTTCAATAGAGCTAATTGTATTTCTTGAAACACCAACCAGTTTTGCTAATTCTTGTTGTGAGAAACCTTTTTCGTTTCTTGCTTCTTTTAAATTATTTTTTAGAATCAATGGCTTGTTCATGGTTCTATCACTTATGATCTAGCTATAGAAATCAGGCATATAACCAGACTGCATATCCAAAATAAAGCTAAGAACAAATGCTTTTTTTGTTTTAGATATACAAATTTCGTACTATATTCTACAGCACTTGTTAAAAAGAAAATAGACCATAATATGTCTGCTAAATTAAATTGTTTTGATAGAATGATTATATTTCCAGTTGTAATGCCTAAATAACAAGTTATAGCTAATGAAAATAAACAAAAGGCAGCAATAAAATAACTGTTATTAAGAGCTGTTTCTTTTTTTGCTTTTTCAAACTCGTCTCCATTGCGATTTTCTTCCCTGCTTCTTTCTAGAATATCTTCTTTATTCATAAAAACCTCCTTTTTTTTGCCAAGCTTTCTTGTCAATAAAATTATACTATTGCCAAGTTTTCTTGTCAATAAAATTTTCCCTTTTTTGCTAAGCTTTCTTGTCAATTATACTGATGGTTTCGTTATGTTTGCAATTTAATAGCTTTCTAAATACTTGCTGAAAAAGGATAATCTACGTTGTGATAACAGCAATTTTCTTAATTATAGTACGATACTAAATCAAACTGCTGAATACTAATTCATTATCTTGAATTATTTTTATTTGGAATGCGCCTTTCTTTGTTTAAAAAAGAGTTCTCAATTGATTTGATATCTCTAGATTAGTAAATAGTAACGATGAACGTCTTAGAGTGTTCATTCCTCTTAAATAAATCTAAATATGACCAATTGTTTTTTTACAATAATAAATGAGAGATAGCAGGCCTGGAATTCCTATCCAGATGATTATCACACCCAAAGTTACTGCTTCAAAGTTTTCAAAACTAAATGTAGCGGCAAGATATAAGATAACAATCGGAAAAGAGATATATCTTATGATTTGATGGGCAAGATTCCATGTGTCTTCATCTTGGATGGTCCAAGGCAAGCGCAAGCCAGTATGCTTGGTAAATGGCAATTTGGGAGAAATAATGCCACTAAATAGAATTACACAAGAGATGATGGACATTGCAAAAATTTTTTCACTCGCTACACTTAATCTCAAAAAATCCAATCCTATCAATAAAGAAAGAATCGTGCAGATAAGAAAAATAGATATGTTGAAAATTGTTGTGATACGCATAACATGTATCCTTATATCATTGGTTGTTAAAGAAGTAAACAATGCCAAATTTCGATATAATATGATTATTGATAAAAGCAAACATATTGCTATCGATAAAATAGAGATTATCTCATTTTTAATCGTTAGAGCAAGAATCAAGGATAAGAAGGATAGAGAGATGATCATACTTCTTTTTTTATATGCTTCCTTGATTAGTTTTTCTTTTTTGTTATTTTCAGCAAGCAGTTGGTTTAATTTTTCTAGTTCATTGGATAAAGACTCTTCCTTTAAGCTTGTTTCATTTAAATCCAATAACTGATAAACTGAAACTTCTAAAAGATCTGCAATATGAATAAGAACGTCTGCATCTGGAATAGAGATGCCGGTATCACATAGTTAAAAATATTGGTGTCATTTAATCAATTTTGCCGATAAAGCGGTAGAAGATTTCTACCTCCTGTTCCCGGCTTCCGTCCTCACCTTTGACCGCTTCATGGACAACGATTTTTTCAATCAGCGTATTCAAAAGTTCGGCGGTCAGTTCTGTTGGATTGACGCACTCTTTCATCAAGGCAATCCATTTTTCTGCGTCTGCGGCGTTCTGGCTTTCAGTGGCGATAGCGGATTGAAGCTGTTCAATCTTTGTGTCCAGTTCAGCCTGTTCGCTCTGGTACTTCCCGGACAGCATAGAGAAGTTGTATTCTGTGATACGCCCCGCCGCCCAGTCCTCATACATCCGGGCAAACAGGGTATCGACTTCGGCTTTCCGCTTCTCCGCTTTGTTCAACTCTGCGGCTTGCTTCTTTCTTGCGGCGGCCTGTCCCTTGTCATTGGCATTTAACAGCCGCTTCAAAAGCCGTTCTTCATCATGCTGTACCAGCCCCGACCAGTATTGCAGACGGGAGAGGACATAGGCGTAAAGCACATCATAGCGGATATAATGCATGGAGCATTGGCGTGTGCCCTGTCCGTACTTGCTACAATGATAATGGCCGTAAGGCTTGCTGTTCTGCCTGTTCTCCCCATAGGACAACGACCAGCCGCAATCCGAACATTTTACCAATCCGGAAAAAATCTGTGTTGTACCGTCCTTGCATTTTCTGCGGCGGTTTGCTATCTGCTCCTGTACCTGCCGGAAAACCTGTTCGCTGATAATCGGCTCCTGCGTGTTCTCCACCCGCACCCATTCACTTTGGGGCTTGCGTATCCTCCGCTTGTTCTTAAAGGAAATGTTTGTTTCCCGGTAGTGGATGGTATGGCCGATATAGGTTTCGTCTTTCATAATGCTCTTGACCTGCGCTATCGTCCATGCGTAGCTTTTTTCCTCTGGCGCACCCGCATAGATGTTTGCGAAAGTCCCGTCACGCTGGAAGTTGATAAATCCCGGCGTGGGAACCTTTTCCGCAATCAGTATTCTTGTGATACTGGCCGCCCCTCTGCCATGAATGGCGAGGTCAAAAATCTTCTCCACTATCCAGCGGGTTTCCTCGTCGATTATCAGCTTGTTTTTGATTTCCGGGTGTTTCCTGTACCCGATGGGAGCATAAGCGCCGATACGCTGTCCTGTGGCAAACTTTGCTTTGAAAGCGGCCTTTACCTTGCGGCTTGTATCTTTCGCAAACCATTCATTGAACAGGTTTTTGAACGGGACAAAATCGGAAAGCCCTTTCTCTGTGTCCTCATTCTCCGCAACGGCGATGTAGCGCACCCGTTTTTCCGGGAACAGAAATTCCAGATAGTAGTCCATCATCACATGTTCCCGCCCGAAACGGGAAAGGTCTTTCGTGACAATGCAGTTTACTTTTCCGGCTTCCACATCGTCTATCATGCGCTGAAAATCCGGGCGTTCAAATAATGAGGTGTGATAGCGATAGCGGCAAAAAGCTAATAAAATCAATGGTTTTGCGGACAGCGGATAGACAGGGAATGTGTTAAAAACTGAATACGCACACAAACGGCGTTACCTTAACCCCTTTGGGGGAGAAAGTAACGCCGTTTTTTTATGCCCGCAGGAAAGGAGGTGCAGCCGGAATGTATTTCACAAAGGGCAAGCAGCGGGCGTTTGAATTGCTCATGCAGCAGAAGCCGGGATTTGACCGCTATCAATCCGGTTGTGCCGGAGATGATGAAGATTGCGGCACTTGCCGTTTCTACCGCCCCGGGTGGAAATATGAGTTTTGCGTTTTCAAAGAGTGTCCCTATTGCCCCGGCAAAAGGACGCGGAAAACGCACGCCAGCATGGACAAATAGACGGGCAAAAGCCCTTGTGCCATGCGGCTTTGCAGACGCGAAAACGGCAAAGGGCATATTGCAATACCAAAACAGCCGAAAACGGCTTTCTAATTGTCCACGCATACCAAGAGAGGAAGTGAGGAAATATGGCAGTTTTCAGAGTGGAGCGAAATACGGGATATACCGTTATGAGCAACCACCACTTGCGAAACAAGGAATTGTCCTTAAAGGCAAAGGGCTTGTTGTCGCAAATGCTTTCGCTGCCCGAAGATTGGGATTATACCCTTGCGGGCTTATCCCATATCAACCGGGAGAAGATCGACGCAATCCGCGAAGCGGTAAAGGAACTCGAAAAAGCCGGATATATCGTGCGCAGCCGGGAGCGCGACGAAAAGGGACGCTTGCGGGGCGCAGATTACGTCATATACGAGCAGCCGCAGCCGCGAGAGCCGGAAGCAGCTACCAGCGGCGGACAGCCGCCTATATTGGATTTACCTACATTGGAAAATCCAACATTGGATAATCCAACGTTGGAAAAACCTACGCAGGAAAAACCTACGTTGGAAAATCCAACGCAATTAAATAAAGATATATTAAGTAAAGAACAATCAATTACTGATTTATCAAGTACCGATTCCATTCCTTTCCATTCCCTAAACCCCTTGCCCTTTGCGCATGGCGAAGCGGCTACGCCGCCGGAAAGGAAAAGAACGGAAGCGAAAAGCAATAGCGCAGTAGAGATTTACAGGGAGATTATCAAGGACAATATCGAATACGACCATCTCATTCAAAACTGCAAAATTGACAAAGACCGTTTGGACGAGATTGTTGACCTTATGCTGGAAACCGTCTGCACAGCCCGAAAGACAATCCGTATTGCCGGGGACGACTACCCCGCCGAATTGGTGAAATCCAAGTTTTTGAAGCTGAACAGCAGCCATATTGAGTTTGTTTTGGATTGCATGAGGGAGAACACAACCAAAGTGCGCAACATCAAGCAGTATCTAAAAGCGGTGCTGTTCAACGCGCCGAGTACCATTGACAGCTACTATACCGCCCTTGTCAATCACGACTTATACGGCGGCGAATGAGCATAGCCGCACTTTACCGGGAAAGGAGTTGATACCTTGCAGGAGGAAGTAACCCAAAAAACGATTGCCCTATACGTCAAAGTGGGAAAAGGCGCGGCGCGGCTTACCGAACAGGCGTTACAGAAAGCAATCCAAAAGTTTTTGGAGCAGAAAAGCAAACCCGCGCATGGGAAACAGACCATGCGGCAGCTTATGAAGCAGAACGCGGGTGTTTCCAACATCGAGATCACCGACAGCAATATTAAAGCCTTTGAGAGTACGGCGAAGAAATACAACATAGATTTTTCGCTAAAAAAGGTTAAGGGCGAGCAGACCCGTTACCTTGTGTTTTTCAAAGGCCGGGACGCGGACGTTATGACCGCAGCGTTTCAAGAGTTTTCCGCAAAGAAGCTGAACCGGGAGAAAAAGCCCTCTATCCGCAAAGCCCTTGCCGCTGCAAAGGACAAGGCGAAGCAGCTTAACGCCGCCCGCGACAAGGTAAAGAAAATGGACAGGGGGCGCGAGATATGAAGCAGATCAACTACAAAAAGCTGATACTTCCGAATATCCCCTATGTGTTCTTTGTCTATCTCTTTGATAAAGTCGGACAGGCGGTGCGGCTTGCCCCCGGCGCGGATATTTCTGCAAAGATACTGAATATCACACAAGGATTTTCCGCAGCCTTTGAAAACGCCTTGCCGAGCGTTTACCCGTTGGATTTGCTTGTCGGCATTGTCGGTGCGGTGATTATCCGCTTGATAGTCTATGTCAAAGGGAAAAACGCGAAGAAATACCGCAAGGGCGCGGAGTACGGCTCTGCCCGATGGAGTGCATAATCTTAAGTGTAAAGGACACCTACATGGACGCACAGGAGGATATGCACATGAATGATTACAACAAAATCACAGCCCTTTACTCCCGCCTTTCCGTAGGGGACGAGGACAGGGACGGCGGCGAGAGCAACAGCATACAGAACCAGAAAATCTTTTTGGAGAACTACGCCAGAGGGCAGCGGTTGACGAATATCCGGCACTACATCGACGATGATGAAAGCGGCAGATTTTTTGACCGTTCTGCCTACTCCCGCATGATGGAGGACGTTGAAAACGGAAAAGTCGGCGTTTGCATTATGAAAGACCTGACGCGCTGGGGGCGCGACTATCTCCAAGTCGGCAACGCTATGGAGATATTCAGACGGAACAACGTGCGCTTTATCGCGGTCAACAACGGCATTGACAGCGAGAAGCCCGACACATTGGAGTTTGCGCCCTTTATCAACATCATGTCGGAGTGGTACGCAAAGGACATCAGCAAGAAAGTGAAAACGGGCATTAAGACCAAAGGCATGAGCGGAAAGCCGATTGCCACCGAAGCCCCCTACGGCTATGTCAAAGACCCGGACAACAAGGATTTTTGGATAATCGACGAGGAAGCCGCCGAGGTTGTGCGCCTTATTTTCCGTTTGTTTATCGGCGGGAAGAACCGCAACCAAATTGCCGTATATCTGAAAAACGAGCAAATCCCTACTCCCACATTCTACATGAAAGACCGGGGACGGGGAACGTGTAAAAATAAGGCGCTCAATGAGGATAACCGCTACAAGTGGAACAAAGCCACCTTGACCCATATCCTTACGCGGCAGGAGTATTGCGGCGATGTAGTCAACTTCAAGACTTCAAAGCATTTCCGGGACAAGCGGAACCACTATGTAGACCGGAGCCAATGGCAGATAACCGAAAATGTGCATGAGCCGATTATTGACCGCGCCGACTTTGAAACCGCACAGCGGATTTTGGAAAACGCGCCCGTCAGACGCCCCAACGGGGACGGGGAAATCCACCCTTTGTCGGGCTTGCTTTTCTGTAAGGATTGCGGCGCAAAAATGCACATCCGCATAGATTACAGATACGGCAGCAAGCGGCACGTTGCCTATTGCAGCGAGTACCACAAGGGGAAAGCCAAAAACCCCAAGTGCCATTCCCCACACATCATTGACGCTGACTTGCTTATGCAGACCGTCGCGGAAGTGCTGAAGAAAATCGAGGACTACTCTATCAGCAACCGGGCGGAGTTTGAAGCCTTAGTGAAAAAGAACCTTGCCATGCAGCAGACCGACCAGACCAAGAAGCAGCAGAAACGTATCCCGCAAATCACAACGCGCCTTGAACAGATTGACAAGGTTCTGAATAAACTCTATGAGGACAACGCCCTCGGCGCTATCCCGCAAGACCGCTATGAGCAAATGTCGAAGAAATATTCGGAAGAATACTACACACTGAAAACGGAGCTTGCGGGACTCCAAGAGCAGCTATCCGCTTATGAGAACGCGGGAGGGCGGGCGCAGAAGTTTTTGAAGCTGACGGAACGCCATGCCGCCTTTACCGACCTCACCCCCGCCATTCTCAACGAGTTTATCAGCAGGATTGAAGTGCATGAGCGCGACCAGAAAAGGGCGAGATACGCAATCCAGCACATCAGCATATATTTCAACTATATCGGCAGGTTTGAGAACGAAGTAACGCAGCTTGCAGAGCCGACCGAGCAGGAAATCCGGCAAATGCGGGAGGAAATCGAAGAAGCCAAAAAGAAAAAGAGCCGCGCCTACCACCGGCAGTATTCAAGGGAGTACCGGGCGCGAAACCTTGAAAAGCGACGGGAGTATGACCGTATGAAAGCACGGGAATACCGGGCAAAGAAAAAGGCACAGGAAGCCGCCGCAGCACCCGCACAGTAAAACCGAATACTGACAACCAAGAGGGATTTTCCGGGCTACGGGAAATCCCTCTTTTGCACCCAGAGAAAGGAGCCGCCTATGGCAGAACAGAACGGGACACCTCAATCCCCCGACAGTGTTATCACGACACAGAGGGACGGACAGACCATCGTTGCGGAGTTGTTTTTCAACCACAGCGGCACAGAAACATTCCGCGACAAGCTGCTCAAAGTGATACTTGCCGACAGCTTGCAGGACGGTCAAGAGCCGGAAAAAACGAAAATCACGCGATAGGAACCGCCCGGACGAAGAATGGTTCGCCGGGGCGGTTTCTATTTGAAAATCCCCATTTTCCCCAAGTCAAGAGCCGGGAAAATTCCCTCAAAAATGCCCCTCTCTCCAAACGAGGGCGCAGAAAGGAGAGTTTATGCGAACAGGGCTTCCCAAGCAAAAAAAGGTCACAGACATCTGGTTTGATGAGAAAGACCCGTTGATCCATATCCGTACCCACAACACCGACTTGAAGAAGCGGCTTGCCGCCTATGCCGAGCAGCACCCCGATGTGTGCCGCCAGACCGACGCAGACCCGGAAACGGGCTGCATGGAGTTTGACATTGAGAAAGGCCGCTTCTCTTTCCGTCTGACCGCCCCATACAGCGAGGAACGGCGGGAAGCGGCGCGGCGGTATGCCAGAGAGAGCAACGTCGCCGACAGGCTGAAATAGAGTTGAAATGTTCATAGTTTTGTGCTATACTTTTTCTAAAAGCAGAGTAATACTGCGGAATTGATTGGAGGACAACACAATGGTTACATTTATGAGATTAAGATAAAACCGCGAGTTATGTTGCGGTTATCCGTATTGCATAACTCGCTTATTGAAGCAGAGATGTAATTACGGAGGAAAAACAAATGAATAATAATTTATCACGCTTTGCAGACAGCAAGGTTTATTTTCAATGCCCAATTTGCACAAAATCAATGGATATACAAGGCAATAGCCTAATTTGTAGACATGGACATTGCTTTGATATTTCAAGATATGGGTATGTAAATTTGTTGTTAAAATCATCGCCCAAAACCAACTACAGCAAGCGGTCTTTTGACAACCGGCACCAAATTTTGGAGTATGGCATGTATGATGTTGTGTTGGAGAAAATCATACAGTTTATTTCTGATACGCCATCTATAAGAAACATTTTAGATGTTGGTTGCGGCGAGGGTTTCTATGCAAGGCAGATACAGCAAAGAACAGAACGAAACATCTTTGCCTTTGACTTGTCAAGGGAGGCAATACAGATTGCATCAAAAAAAGACAAGCGCAAAGCAGTGAAGTGGTTTGTTACTGACTTATCAAAAATCCCTTTGAAAGACGGAAGTATGGATTGTATTTTAGACATATTTTCGCCTGCACACTACAAAGAATTTCAGCGATTGCTATCTCCTAACGGATATGTTGTGAAAGTAATTCCTACGAAAAATCATTTGAGGGAAATCAGGACTAAAGTGCAAGCACACTTGAAAAATCCAGATTATTCAAATGAGTCTGTCGTTGAATATTTTGAGAAATATCTTAAAACCATTTCAAGAGAAACGGTTTCAGCCACCGTACAGTTGTCATCAGAACAAAGAATGTCGTTTATTGAAATGACGCCGCTTCTCTTTTGCGTTGAAAAAGATTGCGTTGATTGGCGTACTCTCACACATTTGACAATCGAAGCTGATGTTTTAATAGGAATGTATTAAAGGGCGTATTGATATTTAATATTCCCATTTATTGAGCAGAACGGAGTAAACCAAACACCCTAATCAAAAGGACAGCCGAGGAAATCGACTGTCCTTTTTCTGTGCCGACAGGTAGAAAGGAGTGACCACCCATGACGAAACCGAGAGAAAAAAACGCGAGGAATTGCAAGCCGAGATTGAGGACGGGAAGAAGAAAATCCGGCAGCTTGAAAATCGGGAAAAGGTGTTGCGGCAAAAGTTATCCCAAGAGGAACGCAGGACGCGCAGCCATCGGCTGATCGTCCGGGGTGCGGTCTTTGAGAGCATTGTGCCAGAAGCAAAGACCATGACCGACGAAGAAGCCGCCGCCTTTCTCCGGCTTGCCCTGACGAGCGAGGAAGCGCGGGGCTATCTGAAAAAACGCACCGAGGGCGGGAAAAGCGAATAATCCCTTTGGTACAAAGGGCGCACTTATACACCCTTACGGGTGCGTGCGCTCTGCCGAGGGCTTGTCGGCACAGAGAGAAAGCCGCTTGCTTCCCTCTCTGACCGACATTGGCGGCTTTGCCGCAACAAGGGGCTGCACCCCTTGCGCCGCTTACGCGGCTATCCCTGCACACCCACAAAAACAGTATACCCGCCTTTGGCGTCTGTACCATTTTTGCGGGTTTTCATTTTATCCGGGAGGTGATACCCATAGCCATCTATCATTGTAATATCAGCATTGTCAGCCGGGGCAAGGGCAAATCAGCCGTTGCCGCAGCCGCCTACCGAAGCGGCGAAAAGCTGACAAATGAGTGGGACGGAATGACACACGACTACACCCGCAAAGGCGGTGTTGTCCATACGGAAATTATGCTGCCACCCCACGCCCCGCCCTCTTTCTCTGACCGTTCAACCTTGTGGAACAGCGTGGAGCTTTACGAGAAAGCCGGGAACGCCCAGCTTGCCAGAGAGATTGACGCGGCGCTCCCCATAGAGTTATCCAGAGAGGAACAGATCCGGCTTGTCCGGGAATACTGTTCCTCTCAATTTGTTTCCAGAGGAATGTGCGTTGATTATGCCATTCACGACACCGGCAAGGGCAATCCCCATTGTCACATCATGCTTACCATGCGCCCCCTTGACGAGCGCGGCGCATGGGCGGCAAAGTCCCAAAAGGAATATGACCTTGATGAAAACGGCGAGCGTATCCGCTTGCCAAGCGGCAGATACAAGACGCACAAAGTTGACCTGACCGGCTGGAACGACAAGGGCAACGCCCTCTTGTGGCGTAAGGCATGGGCGGATATTTCAAACGCCTACCTTGAACGAGCCGGAAGCCCGGAGCGTATCGACCACCGCAGCAACGCCGAGCGCGGCATTGGCGAGATACCCACCGTCCACATGGGCGTGGCGGCTTGCCAGATGGAGAAGAAAGGTATTGCCACCGAGAAAGGCGAACTGAACCGGAATATCCAAAAGGCAAACCGCCTTATACGGGAAATCCGAGCGCAGATTGGAAAGCTCAAAGAATGGATTGCCGACCTGTTCAAAGCGTGGGAAACCGCCCCGGAACAGCCGCAACAATCCCCCGGCCTTGCAAATCTGCTGATGAAGTATTTGAGCGTTCAGAGAGAAAAGAGCCGGAAGTATTCGCAGCGTTGGCAACAACAGCACACAGCCGATGAACTGAAAACCATAGCGGCAGCGGTCAACTATCTGACCGAGCATGGTATCTCTACCCTTGATGAGCTGGACGCAGCCCTTTCCTCTGTCAGCGAACAGGCCGACACTATCCGGGCAGGAATGAAAACCGCCGAGGAACGCATGAAGAAGCTGCAAAAGCTGATTGAATACGGGAAGAACTACACCGAGTACAAGCCCGTTCACGATGAGCTGAAAAAGCTGCAAAACGGCTGGACAAACAAGCGCGACAAGTACGAGGAAGCCCACCGCGCCGACCAGCCGGAGCAGACACAGACCCGCACAAAGCGGCACGACATAGACCGATGAAAGGAGTGAGTTTTTTGTACTACACCCAAGAACAGATAGACCGGGCGAACCAAGCCGACCTTGTTTTGTTCCTGCAATCGCAGGGGGAACCGCTGGAACGCGCCGGACAGGAATACCGATGGAAACGGCACGACAGCTTGACCGTCCGGGGCAACAAGTGGTATCGCCACAGCCAGAGCAAGGGCGGCGGCCCCATTGATTTTGTCATGGAGTTTTTCGGCAAGAGCTTCACCGAAGCCGTGGAACTTCTCACAGGAGAAAAGGGAGCCGCACCGCCGCCGGACAGACCTTGCCCCACGTCCCTTTCCGACTTTCGGCTACCACCCCCAAACAGCGACAACCGAACAGCGAGGAACTACCTTACAGCAGCCCGCCGCATTGATGAAGATGTGACGGGCTTTTTCTTTGCCCGCGGCGATATTTATGAGGACGCAGCCCACCACAACGCCGTATTTGTGGGGCGGGACGAGGACGAAATACCGCGCTACGCCCACAGCAAGGGAACGGCGGGAAACTTCCGGCTTGATGTGAAAGGCAGCGACAAAGCCTTTAACTTCTGTTACCGGGGCGAGGGCGAAAGATTGTTTGTCTTTGAAGCCCCCGTTGACTTGCTCTCTTTCCTCTGCCTGTTCAAAAAGGATTGGCAGAAGCAAAGCTACCTGTCATTGGGCGGCGTGGGAGAAAAAGCCCTGTTGCGTTTCCTCTCTGACCGCCCGAACATCAAGATCGTTTACCTCTGCCTTGACAGCGACCAAGCCGGAAACGACGCTTGCAGCCGCCTTGCGGAGCTTGTGCCGGAGGGCTTGACCGTCCACCGCCTTGTGCCGCTTTACAAGGACTGGAACGAGGTATTGCAGCACCGGGCAGAAATCACAGACGGGAAGTATATCCGGGAAGCGGTTTACGGATTGAAAGAACCGCCGCAGGAAGAAACCGTCGAGATTATCCGCATGAGCGAGGTTGACACACAGACCGTTGAATGGCTATGGGAGCCGTATATCCCTTTTGGGAAAGTAACCATTGTGCAAGGCAACCCCGGCGAGGGCAAGACCACCTTTGCCCTACGCCTTGCCGCCGCCTGCACCACCGGGGGAACGCTGCCGGGAATGAAGCCCTTGCCGCCATTCCAAGTGATTTACCAGACCGCCGAGGACGGGCTGGGCGATACCGTCAAGCCCCGCTTGATAGAAGCCGAAGCCGACCTTGACCGCGTGCTTGTGATTGATGAAGCCAAACGGGAGCTTACCCTCTCCGACGAGCGCATAGAAAAGGCAATCACGCAGAACGGGGCGCGGTTGATTATCCTTGACCCCATACAGGCGTACATGGGCGAAAAGACCGACATGAACAGGGCAAACGAAGTGCGCCCCATGTTCCGCCGCCTTGCCGATGTTGCCGAGCGTACCGGGTGCGCCGTTATCCTTATCGGACACTTGAACAAAGCCGCCGGAGGACAGAGCGCATACCGGGGCTTAGGTTCTATTGACTTCCGCGCCGCAGCAAGGAGCGTCCTGCTGATCGGGCGCGTGAAGCGGGAGCCGAATGTGCGCGTTATCGTCCATGACAAATCTTCCCTTGCGCCGGAGGGCAAGCCCGTTGCCTTTTGCCTTGACCCGGAAACAGGCTTTTCATGGATAGGCGAATATGACATAACCGCCGACGAGCTGCTATCCGGCGCGGGCGGGAACACCGCCACCAAGACCGAGCAAGCCGAGAAGCTGATACTTGACCTGCTTGCAGACGGGAAAGAACTTGCCAGCGAGGACATTGTAAAGGCCGCAGCCGAAGCCGGAATATCCGAGAGGACGGTACAGAACGCCAAGCGCAACATGGGCGGTATTTTAGGCGCAAGGCGTGTCGGCGGTCAATGGTATAACTTCATCAAGAAGAAGCAGCCACCCGAACCCGCAATCTGAAAGTGCAAAACGCAGACCCTTTGCACTTTGCACTTTCGCACTTTCACAAGAATTTGCGTCAATAACTCAAAAAAGCACTTGACAAAACGCTTCATGGGGAAACGCCGAAGATATAAAGCCCTACATAGACCCGGATTTCCAAAACAACATCATTTTGACGCAGACGGAACGGCTTACCATGAACAGCCGCCCGAAGCAGCCGAAGTACGCGAGAAATAAGAACGTCGTCGTGATCGGCGGCAGCGGCAGCGGAAAAACAAGATTTTTTGTCAAACCTAATCTAATGCAGCTTCATTCCTCTTACGTCTTAACCGACCCGAAAGGTACGGTTTTGATTGAGTGCGGGAAGCTGCTGCAACGGGCGGGCTACCGCATTAAGGTACTGAATACGATTAACTTCAAAAAATCTATGCACTACAACCCCTTTGTGTATATCCGCAGCGAGAAAGATATTTTGAAGCTGGTAAATACGTTGATAGCGAATACCAAAGGTGAGGGAGAAAAAAGCGCGGAGGATTTTTGGGTAAAGGCAGAACGGCTTTTGTATTGCGCGTTGGTGGGCTACATCTGGTACGAAGCCCCCGCCGAGGAAATGAACTTTATTACCCTGTTGGAACTTATCAACGCCAGCGAAGCCCGCGAGGACGACGAGGAATATCAAAGCCCCGTCGATTTGCTGTTTGCCGACTTGGAAGAACGCGACCCCGACCATTTCGCGGTGAAGCAGTACCGAAAATATAAATTGGCGGCGGGCAAAACCGCAAAATCAATCCTCATTTCTTGCGGTGCGAGGCTCGCTCCTTTTGATATAAAGGAATTGCGCGATCTTATGTCCTACGACGAATTAGAACTTGACACGTTAGGCGACAGAAAAACAGCTTTGTTTTTGATTATGAGCGATACGGACAGCACGTTTAATTTTGTTATCGCTATGCTGCAATCGCAGTTATTTAATCTCTTGTGCGACAAGGCCGACGACGAATACGGCGGCAAGCTGCCGGTTCATGTTCGCTGCCTGTTAGACGAGTTTGCAAACATTGGACAAATCCCGCAGTTTGAAAAATTGATTGCCACAATCCGCAGCCGGGAAATCTCGGCTTCTATCATTCTGCAATCGCAGAGCCAGCTAAAAGCCATTTACAAGGACGCGGCAGAAATCATACTTGACAATGCCGACAGCACCTTGTTTTTGGGAGGGCGCGGGAAAAATGCAAAGGATATTTCGGAGAACTTGGGACGTGAAACAATCGACAGTTTCAACACTTCCGAAAATCGCGGCACGCAGGTTTCTCATGGCCTCAATTATCAGAAATTGGGAAAGGAGTTGATGACACAGGACGAAATCGCAGTTATGGACGGAGGAAAATGTATTTTGCAGTTGCGCGGCGTGCGCCCCTTTTTCAGCGATAAGTACGATATAACGCAGCACCCGAACTACAAATACCTTTCCGACTTCGACAAGAAAAACGCTTTTGACGTTGAACGGTATATGTCCACCCGTCCGGCAATCGTAAAGCCCGACGAACCCTTTGACATATACGAAATAGATTTGTCCGACGAGGACGCAGCCGCCGAATAAAAACGGCGGCATTTTTATTTCCAACAACATTTTTTGAGCCGTTTTAGCGGCAGAAAGCGAGGTTTATATGGATTTTTTCAACAGCGCAGTTGACGTATTGCAGACTTTGGTAATCGCGCTTGGCGCAGGACTTGGCATTTGGGGCGGCATTAACCTCATGGAGGGGTACGGCAACGATAACCCCGGCGCGAATGCTCATGTACCATAAAGTAACAGAACAACAAATTCCAATGACAGCCGCTGCTATTCTGTATAAATCTGTTTTTACTTGATTTTTTAACCCATTTATGATACACTTTAGAAAAAATGAGTGAGGTGGAAAGATGATTAACTTTTCTTGCAAATAAATTGGAATATACAGTGATACTGTGTTTTACAGTACCATTGTACCCATTGCAAGAAAGTTAAAAGTCTATTCACTCGATATATCGTAGGCGTATCACTCTTGATAGGAGTGGTACTATTATGCTGTGACGAGCTGCAAGAATTGACTTTCTTGCAGCTCTTATTTTATGTTCTTTATCCCCGGAATAAAGGAGGAATGCGATATGTCGATGATCCGAGTCGAGAACCTTACCTTTGCCTATCCATCCAGCTATGATAACATTTTTGAAAATGTCAATTTTCAAATTGATACAGATTGGAAACTTGGGT
>NZ_LT699710.1 GCF_900155395.1 Merdibacter massiliensis | reverse complement strand
GTTTGTTTAGCTCATTTCTTACGCTTCGCTTTTCTTTGCTAGCGTCTTTTCTTTTCTTATCCGGACTTGCGTCCTTCTTCTTTTTTTTGAATTGACGTTTCTCTGTTTGGTTTTCAAAGATCGAGCTTGCTCTCCGCAAGCGCTCGTTTATATTATCACCCATCTTTTACATTGTCAACACTTTTTATCTCTTTTTTTACTTTTTCTTCATTTTTTTGTTAAATATTGGATAACCCCCTTTGTAATCGTTTCAGCTAACAGTTCTTGATAAGCATCTTCATTTAACTTCTCTCTTTCTTCTGCATTGGACAAGAAACCACATTCAACTAATACACCTGAAACAGAAGGTTTCTTTAAAATATAATAATCTCCGATCTTTGCCGATAAATGACTGCCCGTATTCTCTTTTAATTGTGCTTGTATTTGCTCTGCTAATTTCTCGCTCTCTGTATTCTTCTCCTGATAAAAAACTTGTGCTCCTTTTGCACTTGCAGATGTAAAAGCGTTCAAATGGATGCTGATAAAATAATCCACCATTCCACTGTTAATGATTTCCACTCTGCGTTTCAGATCTTCCTGCTTATGGTTATTTGTATCATCACCGGATAAATCATAGTCCCCTTCTCTTGTCATGATGACATTTGCTCCTTGTTCAATCAGTTTCGCTTTTAATTTTTTCGCAATTGCTAAATTGATATCATCTTCTTTTACATCACTGCGTTGTGCTCCATCGTCTTTCCCGCCATGTCCGCTGTCCACAATAAACGTCATATCGGCTAATGGCAAATCATATGGCTGAGCCAGCACTTGCATGCTCATGATAATAGCTGTCAAGAATAAAAGAAAGGGAAACAACCAACGTCTGATATACATATCGATCACCATTCATATATATGAAAAAGTTGAGATGTACATTCTACATCTCAACTATTCAAACAGTGAAAGCAGCTCTTCTCTGCTCATTGAACGCAATAGATTATCGCTTTGTGTTGACACAAACAGATCTGCCAAATCTTTTTTCTTATTCTGCAGCTCTTGTATTCTTTCTTCGATCGTCCCTTTCATGATCAATTGATATACTTGCACGTTATTGTGTTGACCAATTCGATAGGCACGATCCGTTGCCTGATTCTGAGCAGATAAATTCCACCAGGGATCAAAATGAATCACAACTTCTGCAGCGGTCAGATTAAGACCAGTCCCTCCAGCTTTCAATGAAATCAAAAAGACAGGTGTATCATCCTTTTGAAATTTTTCTACATAAGAATGTCTTTTTTCTTTTGCTAACGATCCCGTTAAAAGATAATATGAAATTCCCTCTTTATCTAATTCTTCTTTTAACAAATCGAGCATCGATGTAAAAGAAGAAAATAATAGGATCTTCTTTTTGGCACGAATGCAATTTTGGATCAATTCCATACAGCCTCTCAATTTGCTGGAATTATATTCTATATTTTCATATACAAGACGATCATCTAGACATAACTGGCGCAATCGTGTAATCAAAGACAAAATCTCAATACTGTTATTGCGCGCATTGGATTCTTTTTCGATCTGTTCCCGCATCCTAGTTGCATTTGCCAAATACAGTTCTTTTTCTTTTTTTTCAAATTCAAAAAATAAGGTATGCTCTTCTTTATCCGGGAGTTCTTTAAGCACTTCTTGCTTTGTTCTGCGCAACAAAAATGGACGGACCAATTGTTGTAAACGCATGGTCATGTGTTCGTCCTGTTCTTTGACGATTGCTTTTTCATATACAGAAGAAAAATAAGAATGATCATACAGATAGCCCGGCAGCAGGAAATCAAAAATCGACCACAACTCTGTCAACGTATTCTCAATAGGGGTCCCGCTCAGCGCAAAACGTTGACGACATCGCAGTTTTTTCACAGATCGCGCATTTTTTGTACTGGGATTATTGATATATTGTGCTTCATCTAAGATCACAGTGTCAAAGGAACGTTCTAAATACAAATCCAAATCTCGCTTTAAATAGTCATAAGATGTGATTATCAAATCTGCACCATCCGCGTTCTTTAAACGTTTCATACGCTCTTGTTTATTTCCATAGATCGGAGCACAGATCAAAGACGGAACAAAACGCTTCGCCTCATCTTGCCAATTCAACAATAAAGATGCAGGGCAGATGACCAGGCTCTGTTTTTCTTTATCTTGTTCACTTTTCAAATAAGCTAAGATCTGAATGGTCTTTCCCAATCCCATATCATCTGCCAATAAACCGCCAAAGCCATAAGAAGACAGTGTTTTTAACCATTGAAAACCCGTTTTCTGATAATCTCGCAATTGATGATGAAACGCATCTGGTATCGCAAACGGCTCTCTTTGTTTCATCAATTCCTTTTGTTGATGAAGAATTGTTTTCTGGTCATATTGAACCTGCTTTTGTTCATCGCTTAACACGCCTAAGTTATACAGTCGATAGCTCGGTAATACGATGGACTCTTCCTGCAGCTGCTGCTCACTGATATGCAGTTGTTCAAACAATGTATTCGCTTCTTTTAATGGTTCACTGTTTAAATCCAACATCTCTCCATTACGCAATCGATAATATTTCTTTTTTCGGCGGTAACTTTTTAAGATTGAAGATAATTCTTTTAAATCAATATCACCGGTATCCAACTGTAATGATAATAAATTATTTTCTACATGAACGCCAACGGACATAGACAATTGACGCGGGCGGCGAATACGGCGCAAGCGATCGCTTACATAAATCTGACAATAATCCTGCAAAGCGTGTGTAATCTTCTCAATCATATCAGACCAATGTTCTTCATTTTTCAGATAAGCAGTTCCATCTTCCCCCATATGATCGATCCATCCAATCAGATATTCTTTAATGGCTATCGCTTTAAAAGAAACATTTTGCCTAGCAGATGTAAAGGCGGAGCAAGATCGATCTTTGTATAAAAGCATCAATTTAGCACATAAGTAGTTTTGACTTTCATCCATGTCTAAATATAAATGGACAGCATCTTCCAATACGGCTATACTATCCAAAGAAAGATTTCCCTGCCATTGGATATAAGCAGATAAACCGCATAAATAGGTATAGTAGAATTGCGATAAGTCGCTTTGGTCCAGCAACAGTTCCTTATTCTGCATCAATTCATGATAGAGGTTCAAAACAAGCCCGTCATCATCCCCTTGGTAATGATATAAAACTTTTTCACTTTCATCCATTTCATACAAGCCTTGTTTCGAAGACAATGGATTTGAAATAATACGTCCATTTTCATCTGCCGCATACAAAAGAGCAATCTGTGTATGGCTTTTTTGCACACTCAATTGCAGGTGCAATTGTATTGTTTTTTTAATTACACGATAATTACAATATTCTTTAGGTAATGTTAATAACAGCTTGACCAAAGCATCCATTTCTTGTCCCTTCAAAAGAAATGAACGATGATTCATGATCGTTTGGCTATGTAAATATAAATAACGCAAAAAATAGAGAATAGATTGACTTGCATCATCAAACGCCTCGATGCTATGCACAAACTGCAGCCCTTTACCATAACTGTGAAAAGCTTCATTCTGAATATGGTCCAAAAATTGATAAAGATCACGCACTACATAGAGACGTTCCTTTTTCTGACGAATCCGTACGTTTACTATACAGGCATTTCCATGTAAGCTTATCGTCTGATTTAGATCCAGATATAAAGAAATACTCTTCTTTTCTTTATTTGGCTCTTCGAAAGAAAACTGTTTGACTCCTTCTGAATATAACCATTGATGCGACTCTTTCTGTTTTTGATGTATGGCAATCTGATGCAACTGTTCTTTATAGTCTTTCCATCTTTTTCTTTGTTCATCTGCAACATCCAAATGATAAGGTAGTTTATACTCACGCAAAGCAAGATATTGACAAAGAGCGATGATATGTCCGCATGCATCCTCTTTTTCATGATAAGGGCAGCTGCAGTAATGATCCAGTATTTCACCATATGCTGAAATTTCTAATTCAAAATTACATAGATGACCGCCGTGGATCAAACTGCCGTGTACAAAAAGATGTCCATATTGTTCTTCAATTGACAAAGAGCGCAGCATATCTTGTATCTGCATGCGGGAAGCAGATGCATAATTACTTTGTCTTTTAGACAGCTCTTCAATTTCGGTACTTAATATACGCATGAACATCCCTCCTTTTTTGATTATAGCATGGATCCAGAATCTATTTTAATTCTTTAGACATGTAGATGACATCCACCATAGGATTATCATAGTATGCTTCGCATGTCGTAAATCCGAATGTTTTATATAAATGAATGGCTACATGCAGCGGTACGATCGTATCTAACACCATTTTTTTGTATCCTGCTGCTTTTGCTCGTTTCAAAATATGTGCCACAAGTTCTTTACCAATTCCTTGCTGACGAACTTCCTTTCGTACATATAAACGTTTCATCTCACATACTGTATGGTCAAGACGATGATAAGCAACCATCCCGCACGGCTTGCCATTTTCCACCGCCAGCAGAATTTCACCATTGGGAGCTGCGTATTTTTTAGCAGGATCCTGCAATTCTTCCTCTAAATGTTGAAAAGACAGATCTCTCCCTAATTGGACCGTATATTCATTGATTAACTGGCGAATCGTTTCTATATCTTCCTTTCCATCTATGATTATCATATACCCTCCTATGAACTACCTAATATGATAACAAAGTGTCCTGTTTCCAAGACACTTTTTGCTTATTCCATTTCTTTTAGTCCTTCAAACTGCAAGCGGTAATAACGTGCATATACCTGATTTTTCTTTAATAATTCTTCATGTGTACCACGTTCTTCTATTCCTTTTTCTCCAATCACAATGATCTCGTCTGCATCGCGAATAGTCGATAACCGATGTGCGATCGTAATAGAAGTACGATTCTTCATCAACTCTTCCAAGCTTTTTTGAATATGACGTTCGCTCTCATTATCCAAGGCACTGGTTGCTTCATCCAAAATCAGGATCTTCGGATCTTTTAAGAACACCCTGGCAATCGAGATTCGCTGCTTTTGTCCGCCGCTTAAGCGGGTCCCTCTTTCTCCTACATAGGTATCATATCCATCCGGCAAACTCATGATAAAATCATGAATATTCGCCTTTTTTGCTGCAGCCATGATTTCTTCCATGGAAGCATTTGGTTTTCCATAAGCGATATTTTCGCCGATGCTGCCGGCAAATAAATAAACATCCTGTTGGACGATACCAATATGTTGACGTAAAGATTCCAATGTCAGTTTCCGTACATCTTGACCGTCGATTGTGATACTTCCACTGTCCACATCATAGAAGCGAGGCAATAATGAACAGATCGTAGTTTTTCCGCCACCGCTTGGTCCAACCAGTGCAATTGATTTCCCGGCATCGATATGGATATTGATATGATCCAATACAGTTTCTTCCTCATCATAGCTGAAACAAACATCTTTATAATCAATAATACCTTTGACATCGGTTAGTGGCACGCTGTCTGGTGCATCTTCAATCTCGATTTTCGTTTGCATCACTTCATGAAAACGTTTAAAACCAGAATATCCTTTTTGCAACATCTCCGTGAATTCCACCAGCACTTCGATCGGTGTTACAAAAATATTGATATACAGAGCATAGGTCGCTAATGCGATCGGTTCTAAAGTGCCTTGCGCAATAAAGTAAGCGCCGCCGACTAAGATCGTCACATATAATAACCCTTGAAAAAAATTGTTTCCACTTTGAAACCATCCCATACAATGATAGTTATTTATTTTGCTTTTCAGATATCGTTCATTGCTTTTTTCAAATTTTTGTTGTTCGATCTTCTCATTTGCAAAAGATTTTACCACACGAATACCGCCTAAAGTATCTTGCAGAGAAGCATTGACACCGGCAATTTTACGCCGATTTTCCATAAATGTTTCCTGCATGCGCCGATTTTGCCGCAAGGAAAACAACAACATGATCACTGTTACAATGATCAACAAGATCGTTAAAGGTACATGAATATAACACAGCAATACAAAAGAACCAATGATCTTTAACAAAGAAATAAACACATTTTCCGGGCCATGGTGGGCAAATTCACAGATATCAAATAAATCACTAACCAATCGGCTCATCATTTCCCCTGTATTATTTTTGTCATAGTAAGAAAAAGAAAGCCGTTCGTATTGATCAAATAATTCCTTGCGCATATCCCTTTCCATTTTGGCACCCATGATATGTCCCTGCGCAGAAACATAATATTTACAAGCCGCGCGGATCAAATACATGATCAGTAAAGCAATTGCTAATAGCAAGATAGAATTGCGAATCGTTTGCGCATCTGCTAAATACAGTGTCGCATTTAAATAATTTAAAATCTGTGGAAAAGCTAGATCGATCACACTGATCCCCAATGCACAGATCATATCAAACACAAATACTTTCCAGTATGGTTGATAATATCGAATAAATGTTTTCATGATCTTCATTCTGTTCACCCCATCATAGTTAAAGATTATAGCATGTTTTTAATAAAAACTGTACGAAAGTGCTAGAAATGCACTCATCGATGCATTGTTAGATCCTGGAAACATCTTACTTATCATATTTATTGACAAAATATTTCACAAATGATAAATTGTCATTAGTTAGTTTGGACTAACTAATGAGGAGGACAATTATGATAATTGCATATGCTTCTAGAACCGGCAATGTGGAATCTATCGTTCATCAATTGAATCAAGATACATTTCCTATTGTTACCGGAACAGAAAAAATAAATGAAAATTTTATATTATTCACTTACACAGACGGCTATGGCGATATACCAGCAGAAGTTGAAAACTTTTTAACAGATAACCACAGCTACTTAAAAGGTGTGATCGTATCAGGTGATCCTGGTTATGGCGATGCCTATTGTCAGACAGGGGATAAGATTGCAAAACTATATGCGATTCCCTGCTTATATAAAGTAGAAAATGCTGGAACACAACAAGATATAACAAACATAAAACAAATACTAGCTGATCAATAGAATGATTTCGATAAAAAAATGGACGCTATCTCAACACAATAGCATCCATTTTTTTATTGTTGTCTTGAAAACGAAAATTGTTCTACCTTCATCTCTAGATTTGGACTTTTCAATAACAGCGCACACATGCATAAACATATTTGTGCAGCAGGATATGCAACCCATATCCCCGTTAGTGAAAAAACGGATGAAAAGCCAAGCAAACATACCGGCAATAGAAAACATGGCTCCAAATATACCAAAAATGTTGAATTTCTATTTTGTTCCATTGCATAAAAGACAGCAGATGTAAGACGCGTAATTCCAATAAACGGGAATGCCAATGCTGTGATCAGCAATGCCGTTCTGGTTTCCGCATAAATAGCCGAACTAACTCCAAACAATGCCGTGAGCACATCCACAAAAATAAAGCAGCTGATACACAGCAAGACAGAAGTAATCAAAGTTAGGAAAAGTGCTTTTTGATATAATTGATGATTAATTTTTGTTTCTTTTCTGCCATGGTGATAACTTAATAACGGTTGCACACCGTCACCAATGCCCTGTAATAATAACTGCGCACTGGAAAGCACATAAGATACGACAGAATATACTGTCACTGCGTCATTTCCGCCATAACGCAAACACATCCAGTTTGTCAAGACGATCACAATACATGGTACCAAAGTTTGTCCAAAGGGTGCAATCCCGATGCAAATGATCTGTTTGACGATTGGCCAAGAAATTGACAACATAGATTGATTCCAAGATGAAAAACGAGTTATCCATAAGCTTAATGAAGCGCTGCCGGCCACTACACCTTGTGCGATGATGGTTGCAAGCGCAGCACCGGATAAGCCCATGCCAAGTTTCATTACAAATATATAATCCAACAAAATGTTTGTGATCAATCCGCTGCTCATACATGCTGTAGCAACTACGGTACGTCCCTCATTGCGAAGCAATGGGCTCAAGCCATTGCCCAGCATAGGCAATAATCCGCCTAATAAAATAATTTGAATATAGGCAAATGCGCCCTTATAAATTGCTCCTTCAGCACCTAGAAAAGGCAGGCTGATCGGCAATGATATATAAAGAATAGAAGATAGGAAAATACCAATCAAAAACAACATGCCAATCGTCGTGATAACTGTTTGCTGTTCTTTCTCTGGTAACGATTTTCCTCGATAGGAAGACATTGCAACTGCACCGCCTATACCGATCCCTAAGGCAGAAGCATTGATCACCACTTGAATAGGATACGCAATATTAATTGCGGCTAATGCATCATTCCCGATTGCATTTCCAACAAATAAACCATCGACTATGGAATAAAAGCCGCTGAGCAGCATTGTAAACATTGATGGCAAAACATAACGCCAAAATTTCCGTTTCAATTCTCTATTCATATGACTACCTCCTACACTGGGAACTATAAACCATGGTGTAAGACCAATGTCAAATGAATTATGAATCCTTTTTTTAATCAAGTATCGGTAAAAAAATTTCAGCATAATAATGTGCATGATCTCTATAAAATGTCAACGGGATCTCCCGAACGTAAAATTCATCTCTAAACCTGAATCCGACAGAACGTGCATACTCTTGCATTCGCCGGATCCATTCGTTGGTCAAATCCCCTTTTTCTAACGCTACACACAAATAAATACATTTCATTGCCGGTAATATTCGTCTGTTTTCTGAATAGAATTTCATATCTAGCTCATCTATGATTGAAGTTTCCATCGTTACGAAAGTACGTTCTCGTTTTATCTGATCGTCATGAAGACGATATAGATCATGAAAGGCACATAATACGAATTGTTCTTGGGTCATTTGTTGAATATCATGAATAAAAAAACTTTCCTGGTTTTCGCTTTCAAACAAAACCATTGATTCTGGAAAATTGCGGATACTGCAACAATTTTCATTTTTTTCTGCTGTTTCATACGCATACCGAATATAATTTACTTTCTTCAATAATTGCTGTTCATAGCGTATGCGCCACAATGTTTTTTCTTCCTTTTCCCGCAAAAGTTCCATCACTACTTGCGGATCTTTTGTTTCATTTAAACTTACGATATCCGAAATAGATAAGTCCAAATGTCGATAATAAATAATATCTAGCAGCTCCAGCATATTATCCAATGTATAATAACGATAGCGGTTTTCACTGTTCACTTTAGGATGAACAAGTCCTTTTTTTTCATAAAACCGTATTGCATCATTGCCCAGAGATAACAATCGGCCTATCTCAGATATTGTGTATGTCTTATCCATATTGCTAACCATCCTTGCTCTTTCATTATACACATATCATCTGTTTCTTATCATCTGCTTATGAAAAATAACTTACGAAAAAATGAAGAAAATGATAAAATTTATTTACAACGTGCAGTGTAGATCAACGTAAGTCCTGTTGTTTCTACACTTTTTTTCTAACAAATAGGAAGAAATCAATATGTTTCAACCTGGAGAAATCGTATTGTATCGATTATTTTTAGCACAAGTGGATGAAATAAAAGAGGAACGCTACATCTTGCATTCAATAGAATCTGCTGACTGTTATTATGAAGTCCCCTTAGCAAATAAGTATCGTCACTTGCAGGCATTGCCTGATTGTGATGAATCCGATGGCTTGTTAAAAAGTTTATTACATCTGCCCACATTATCCATCCCTCATAACGCTGTTGATCGTTTCTGCAAATCCATTCTAGACAGCTATGACCTTAGGCAATGGCTTATGTAATTAAAAACCTTATTTATAGACAAAATAAATGCAGAAAGCACTGGCCGGAAATTTGTTGACAGCAAGAAACATTACTATATGATCCTATTCGACCGTATGATCACTATATTTTCGTTTACCCTGCATAAAGAAAATGCGATGATCATACAAAATTTAAATGCTATCTTAACCGACAGCCTATAAAAAACGTATATTCATCTGGATATACGTTTTTTAAACGACAATTTGCATATAACTGCTACATCTGTATTAAAACTCTTTAAATAATATCTGTTGGTATTCCTTGCGGCGCTTCTATATTTTCAATTTCATTAAAACTTCCAAACACAAAATCAATAACCAGATTGTCTACAGTAATATTTGTATTTTCCGGCATATCGCTAAAACCCGCCAGCATATTAAAAAATGTATCTAATCCCATTATTTCAACAGACGCTTTTGTGTAACGATTTGAATCTTTATCCACATATAACTTGCAATTTAACTGAATATCCGATCCAAACGCAGATAACATCGAACGGGATGTATCATCAATTTCTTCGCCGGCAATATCCATCAATTGATCAAAATCTGCACTAAAAGTTACTTCCCAACAATCATTTCCGTTGATATTTTTGGATCCAGTCACTTTCGGTTGTAAATTTTTTACTACATCGTAATCAAATAATCCCAATGTATCCTGTGCTGTCCCGGCAGAGATACCTTCTTCTTCTGAAGTGCTCCATCCACTTCCGTCATTAATATATGTTGCAATTTTCCCGTCTTGTTCAATCTGGTAAGATTGCGACTGTACCGTTTCTTTTTGGCCAAAAGAATCAATAGAAATTGTTGCATCACTATAGGCAACAAATGGATCATTGATCTTTTGCATCATCACATTTCCATTTAGGTTCATGTTCAGACTGCTTTCTCCATCCTCAATTCCCACTTTAAAAGCGAGATCCATCGTTGCCTCATAAGAGTTTAGCTTCTGCATTTCTTCATTTGCAGTATTCATCAAAGTCAAAGCATCCGGAGCTTTTGAACAGCCTCCCATAAGCAATAATGCAGAGCATGCTCCCACAGTTAAAAACCCTCGTATTCTTGTAATCTTTCTCATTCTTTTTCCTTTCCTCATTATCCAATTATGTCGCAGTTTTTATGTATGTATGTCTTTATGGTAATTATAACATAGCACTGCCTTTTATCTTACAGAAAGGAATAAATTCTTTATTTTTTTAGTAATGTCTCCATATGACGGATCACACTATATTCCTGATAGGGCCCAATGATCATCGATGCTGTTTCTTTTGCTTCCTCATAAGCGGAACTCGGTGCATAAGAATGAGCAAACATCTGCAGCATTTCCAGATCATTGCCTCCATCTCCATATACAGCAACCTCTTCTTGTGCTATACCCAGTTTCTGTGAAAGCCATAAAACAGCCGTTCCTTTATTCACTCCAGCTTTTGTAATTTCAAAGCCGCCATGATTGCTCGGCGCATTTACCAAAACGTCTTGATGTGAATCTAAAAATGCATTAAGCGCATTTGCTTCTTCTTCATCTTTTACCTGACAATTGATCTTACAGATATCTTGTTGCAAGATCATATCCATACTCTGTGAAAAAGACATAGCATTGTCTATTCTTTCCCGCAAACGTTTTAAGAATGTTTCTGCACTTTTCAAGCCTTTTCTTTTCTCTTCCATAAAAGAGGCAAAAGATTCCTTTTCTTGACATATAAATGTATGTGTTGGGGTAATGTACTCTAAATAAGAGGATGGAAACCTTTCTAATAATTCACGCAATACTTGTTTATCGATTGTCTGCTGGCAAATAACCTTTTTTTGTGGATCCATGATCACTGCACCATTCATGCAGACGTAATAAATTTTATCCCCTACACTAGAAAACTGCACCATATCTGCGCTTCGACCTGTCGCAACACTGAAATAACGCCCACTATCCACTATATTTTGAATCGTTCTTTCAATTGTATCATCCGCTTCATGTTTCTCATTTAACAAAGTGCCATCCAGGTCACTTGCAAATAATCGTATCATTGATTATCCTCCTTCTCCTTCATTTAATTGATCATATCTTTTTTTCCTGTCCATTATAACATGTTTATACTAGATTTAGACAAATGAAAAAGAGGTTGAGTACAACCTGATTTTATTCCTCATCCTCTTTATCTTTGTCTTCTTTTTTTATTTGTGTTGAAATATCTTCAATGATTACTTCTTGTATGCGATGATTCTGTACATTGATCACATACAAGACATAATTTCCGCATTCTAAGCGGAAACGTGCACCATCTTTAGGGATGCTTCCTAAAAGATACAGCACTAAGCCGCCTAATGTATCGTAAGAATCATTTAGTTCTACCGGTAATGGAATTTCTTCTAAAAGATCCTCCATGTCAATATTACCGCTTACTTTCCATTTATGAGGTCCGACCCGCATAATCTCTGGCAGTTCTTGCTGATCATATTCGTCATAGATATTTCCAACAATTTCTTCCAGCAGATCTTCCATCGTTACGATTCCGCTCACTTCCCCAAATTCATTAAGCACGATGGCAAAACGAATTTTCCGTGTTTGCATATCTTTAAACAAAACATCTGCTGTAATTTGCTCTGGTATGAAATAGGGATCCCGCAGGATGTTTCGCAAAACGAAAGGACGATCTTTTTGTAACTCGATCAAGAAATCTTTAGCATATAATACGCCAATAATATCATCAAGATCTTTTTCATACACAGGGATACGGGATACGCCTTCCTTGCTGACCAATTGAAGAATGTCTTCCTTTGTTGAATCTGCCGACAAAGCAATCACTTCATTTGCCCGTACCATGATATCTTTTACTGGAGTATCGTCGAACTCAAATACATTCGTGATCCACTCTTTTTCTTCTTCATCCAGTACACCACGTTTCTCTCCCAGATCGACCATCATGCGTATTTCTTCTTCACTGACGCTATCTTCTTGTGCATCTGTCTTTAAATGCAGCAGGCGCAAGATCGCATTTGTTGAGAAAGAAAGCATCGCAATGATCGGACGCATGACATAAGCCACGATACGAACGATACTGCATGAAATTTTTGCAACTTCATACGGCTTTTGCATTGCAATTCTTTTTGGAACCAGCTCGCCAAATACCAGAGTAAAATAAGACAAGATGATCGTAATGACAATCAATGACAAGGTATTTAACACGGACATCGGGAACAATGTAAATCCCAGATCATTCCAAGCCCATGCGGTTAAACGGTTTGCAAAACTGTCGGCCGCAAATGCACTTCCTAAAAAGCCGGCTAAAGTAATTCCAATCTGAATCGTAGATAAAAATCCGGACGGTTCTTCTACAAGCTTTAAAAGCCTTTTTGCAGTATTGTCTCCTTCTTCAATCTGTTTTTCTAGTCTTGTACTATTTAAAGAAATTACCGCAATCTCTGTCGCTGCAAAAAAGGCATTGATCAAGATCAGCACCGCCTGCAGCAAAAGTTGTCGGGGGATCGAGTCCACTCTACATCACTCCTCTTTTATCGTTGAACTCATTTTTCTGGTCATGGAAAATCTTGAATGAAATGATCCAAAACCTCTGTATAGATGATAATTTATCACAATTCACCAATCACGTCAAATAAGCGAGGTTCATAAAAAGCATCTGGTAATCAGATGCTTTTTTAACTTCATTTTATTTATATTTCAATATGTGCTGCAAGACACTGGAGACAATTGCAATGAAAAATAGAATAGCTCCCCATACCAACAATCGTTGTGCTGTTGTTGTTAATAAAATTAGAAAAGAAGCAGATTGTGTTTGTATGGACCATTGTAAAATCAACCAGCCTGCACCAACAATGAATGTAGACAGCCATGCTGCAATGGACAAAGAACGAAATCCTTTATACAGCCCGCTTAAGAAAAAACCTGCAAGACTTGCTATCAGGATGAGTATTGTACCAATATAAGTACTATCACTTTGTAACCAATCGACAACTCGTAACAGTGCAAATTGTGATGGGCTTAGCTGTGACCGCATGTTTAATAAGGCCTGTTCATATACTGATTCAAAATCAATATGATTTAATATTTGATCTATACTTTGTGATAATTGATCTTTTGTAATAATGCTTTGCTGAGGAAGTTCTACTTTGGTTAATCCTTCCTGAATACTAGAACGAATAGCTGCACTCATCTGGTCTCCATCACTTTTTCCGCTAACCAAATCATTTAAAAATATTTGTGTATATGTTTCTAATTGCTGTTCTATTGCATCACTATTCACTACGGACTCTACTATGCCTTCTACTTGATTTTTCACTGCAGGATTGCCTGCAAACTGCTCACTGATCAAACTTGTCAGCTGTTCTTTCCATTGTGTTTGTTCTTGAAACATCACCTTCATGGCATCTTGCACTACATTTCTGGTGGTAAAAGACAGTGAAAAAAGAACCGCCGCACCGACAAACAAGCAAATACAGATTACTCGAATTATTTTTTTCATGCAAATGGCTCCTCTCATTTGATTCTTATTGTACCACAGCTTATGCAATACCGAAATATTCCTGCTCATTTCCTATATTTTATGTTATAATGCCATCATGTCAAAAACAAAACAGAAAACATTGATTTTTTTTGCCGCATTATCCGTTGGAATGCTGATGCTAAGTAATTTAGCTGCTATAAAACATTGGACGATTTCCTCGATCGCTATAGCTGGAGGTGTACTGATTTATCCATTTATCTATATATTAAGCGATTTGATCATTCAGTTTTATGGAAAACGCATAGCAAAGATCATAACTTTTACCAGTTTCTGGATCGCTTTCGTTATGGTCCTGCTGCTCTTTATTTTGGAATTTCTTCCATTACATGTCTTGTGGTATCGAACCTTTCTTGCCTTACTTTTTGCATTTCTTGCTTCAAATTACATAAACAATGCTCTTTTTTTACGGCTGCGCAATATAAAAAAAGCATCACAGCATTTTTATGTGTGTTCTTTCTCTGCTTCTGCTGTCGCTTATTTGGTTGCAGCTGCTATATTCGAATTCATAACGTATTTGGCTATTCTCCCCTTATATGAGATCTTGCTGCAGCTGCTTATTACCTTTTTTATTGGTATCATTCTAAATGTTGTACTATCTTTAATAGGAACTTTGATCGAAAACAAATTACAGCCGGATCTCTGTGAATATCAAAACAACAATCAATTTTATTTTGAGATCACAAAGAGAATTCCCGGGAAACTTGGCCGTGCCGGCATCATTCATACCCCACATGGAGATATTCACACTCCTGCCTTTATGACAGTAGGCACACGCGGCGAAGTTCGCTATCTTTCGATGCATGACTTGCACTCTATTCACGCACAAGCTATGTTAAGCAATGGTTATCATTTACGTAACATATCCCCTACTATTGCTGATCAAGGCGGTTTAGCGAAATGGTCCGGATGGCAGGGTCCAACTTTAACCGATTCTGGCGGATTTCAAGTAATGTCGCTTGGGTCTGGTTGTGGAAAAGTGGTCAGTATGGAGAAAGAAAGAAACATTGTAAATACCGAAAAAAAAGACCGTTTAGCAATCGTTACTGAAAAAGGAGTTCATTTCCATGATCCATTCACTGACCAAGATGATTTTATCGGTCCTAAAGAATCTATGGAAATTCAATGCCGTATCGGTGCTGATATTCACATGGCATATGACGAACTAACTTCTTTAGCTGATACTTATGAATACAATAAAGAAGCCTTGGCGCGTACAGAAAGATGGGCAAAGAAAAGTATTCACTATCATCGTAAACATTGTGACGATCTTGGCTATCACCAATCTCTTTATGGAGTACTGCAGGGCGGTCGTTGGGAAGATCTGCGTCGTTCCACTGCTAAGAAATTTGCCAAGATGGATTTTGACGGCTATGGCTTAGGCGGTGCATTTCTAAAAGAAACACTTGGTGATATCCTGCGTTGGTGCTGTGAAGAATTACCAGAAAACAAACCGCGTCATTTACTTGGCTTATCACATCCTGATGATATTTTGATTGGTACAGAGATGGGAGCAGATACATTCGATTGTGTTGCGCCTACCAGAGAAGCAAGACATGGCCGTATCTATACTCGACACGGAAATATTGCAATTAAGAAATTTGCAGACAGCAATGATTTAATTGAAGAAGATTGTGATTGTCCTACTTGTCGAGCCGGATGGACACGCGGACAATTACGTGCTCTATTGAAATCTTCTGATCCAAAAGATCGCGAAAAATATTTTAATCTTGCTTCCATGCATAACTTGCGATTCATCATTCGATTGACAGAAGAAGCAAGACAGGCAATCTTAGATGGTACATTCGAAGAGTATAAAACATCCTTTTTAAAGGAATATTATCAAAACAAAAAATAGGTTGAACGAATGAACGTTCAACCTTTTTTTATGCGCTTAATCCTTTTTCTTTTGAGATCTTCATTAATACTTCTCGTACTCTTCTTAAGGCATCAAATACTTTCTCATTGTCTTTATATACACCTAATACCATTCGGAAGCCTCTTTCTCCTCCTGGACCATAGTTGATTCCATCATTAACAGAAACATTGGCCTCTTTCAGCAACCGCGCACAAATCTCGCTACTATTGCCTAATTCGTGAATATCTACCCAACATAGAAATCCTGATTCCGGCAGCGGTACATGTACTCCTGGAATGGAATCTAATAATTCGACTGCTTTATGCCGTCTGGCATCATATGCTTCTCCATAAGCTTTCATAAACGATGTGTCCTGGAATGCCGCAATGATCGCATGTTGTGATGCCGTATGCGTCGCACCTACCACACTGACGGCACATCCATATAATACATCCATCACGACATCATCCGCAATGATCCAGCCTACCCGATAACCGCTTAATCCAAAACCCTTCGATGCCGAGCAAACCGTTACGGTATGTGCCAGCATATCCTTCATTGCTGCCGGAGCAATCATTTTATTTTCAAACGTAAAATCTTCAAATGCCTGATCAACGATCAGCACAAGATCATATTGTAAAACAACTCTTCGGACTGCTTCTAAAGATGCCGCATTGAATACCGTCGTTGTCGGATTGTTCGGATGTGTCAATACGATCATTTTTGTTTTTGGTGTAACCAGACTTTCCAATGTTTCCGGATCGATCTGATATCCATCTTCAGCCTTTAGTTCCATAAACACTGGTTTAGCATTTGCCATCGTGATATTTTGTAAATTATTTGGATAACACGGCGTTGGTACAATGACCTCATCTCCTTCTTCTAAGAAAGGTAACATAGAAAAATAAAGAGCACTGTCGCTACCAGGTGTAATGATGATGTTTCTAGCCGGATCTAGTTCCAAGCCATAACGTTCTTTCCAATGCTCCGCAATACATTTACGTAAAGCAAGATTTCCGGTTGGTGCTGTATAATGACCCCCGTCACATCCATCCATTGCTTTCAGAGCCGCCTCTTTCACATGTTTTGGTACAGCGTCATCGGGTTGAAACGGGTCTGCCCAGCTCATCATATCGACGCCAGCAGCACGCATTTGTTCGAACCCATCTCCTACATCTGCTTTCTCAACTGTAGAAAACAATCCTCCTTCAAACTGCTGGAATGCTTTTTTCATCTTAGATTTCATACATCTGCCTCCTTTGCATATTTCTGCCAGAAATGAAATTCCAAATACCTGCAACGATCAATAATATACCGCCTATGATCGATAATACATCCGGAATTTCATCAAAAGCAACGATACCGATCATAAACGCAAATAAACTTTGTGAATATAAATAGACGGAGATTTTTGTAGAAGGTGCATAGCTGTATGCTACAGATAGGAAAAATTGTGCTGCAGCTGTAACGACACCTAATAAAAGCAATACACCGATTTCAAATGCTCCCAATGGATGCATACCTTGCATCCATGCTAGAGGAAATGAAACAATGACACTGAATACCATGAAGAAAAAAGTAATGGAAAAGGGTGATTCATCTTTTAAGCGACGAACAACGGTATAAGCTAATCCAGCAAAGAATCCGCCGCTCAATGCCAATAATGATTCGATTTGTAAAAATCCACCTGTCGGTTTCAATAAACATAAGATTCCGCTAAACGCAATAAATAAAGACAATACCTGACCTCTGCTCATTCTTTCTTTCAACCATACAACGGCTGCTATTAATGCAAAAATCGTTGAGGTTGAGCTTAACAACGATAAATTTGCGATCGGATAAGAATCTGTTGCTGCCATAAAGACTAGAATCGTAGAGATAAATCCAAATAATGAGCGAAAAAACAAGAATTTAGGTTGTGCTCCTATTAATGGTACCCGCTCTTTCTTGCATAAGATTGCCATGATAATTGCAGCAACCAAAGAAAAATAAAATGTACGTTCAAAACTGCTGAGGTAATATAACACTTTTCCAAGTGCTTGCTGTGAGGAAAAGAGAAAGGAAGTCAACAGCAGAAAGAAGACTCCCTTTTTTATATTTTCGTTTTGCAAATGATTTATTCCTTTGCTTTTAATTTTGCTTGATGTTTTGCTAACATATCAGCAATTTCCTCTTTTGCTTTTTGTGCATCACTATTTTTTACTTGATGACGGAACAATGAACTTAATTCCATCTCCATACTTGCTTTGTTTACACGAAGATCTGCGCTAGCTGGATCATTATAACGTGCACGAATTTGTTTTTCCAGATCCTCCATACTTTCTGGTACAACAAAGACAGCCAATGCATCAGGATAGCGAAGCTTGATTTGGCCTACCCCTTGCGCTTCCACCTCTAACAGTACATTTTTCCCGATTTTCAAAAGAAAATCAATATATGCCAACGGCGTTCCATAATAATAGCCATCAAATTGTGTATACTCTAGCAACTCATGTGAACGAACAGCATCAGCAAATGTTTTACGATTGACAAAATAATAATCAACACCATCTTTTTCTGTATCTTTCTTTGGACGTGTCGTCATAGAAATAGAGTAGAACAAATGCAGTTGATCATCTTCTAGCAAGCAGTCACGAATTGCACCTTTTCCTACGCTGCTGGCACCTGTCAATACAAGTAATGTTCCCTTACTCATAAGTATCCTCCTTATTTGATCAAAGTAATTTTATCGCGATCCTTATATAAGAATTTTACACCATTTTCATCTAATAAAACAGTTTCTTCTGTATAAATATAATAATCTTTTGTCTTACAAGGTACACATACATTTAACTCTAATGCATAGGTTGTATCATTATCTAATACGACATCTCCTCTGATTGGGATTTCTACCTGCTGATTCCACAATCCGATCGTTGGTCCAGGACCATGTCCATACATATTGCATGGATGAGAATACAACGTAGCACGAATACCTTCTTCTTTTGCTTTTTCTAAAGACTCTAATAATACTTCGTTTCCTGTTTTTCCTGCCTTCATGCACTCGCGGACGATATCTTGGAAACGGTTATTTACTTTCATGCCATTTAAAAGATCTTCTGGGATACTGTCTTCTCCTTCTCTTGCAACATAAGCCAGCCGCTGTGTATCTGTACATAAATTCATATAACGGATACCAAAATCACAGTGCAGCAAGTCTCCTCGTTCAATAACACCTGTAATTCGCGGATCATCATTTCCTTCGCGCTGCAAGTCCAAAGTTGGTTCAAACCAATATTCCAATCCCATATCTTTTACTGTCTGCATCATGAAGAATTCAACATCACTAGTCGTCGTTACACCCGGTTTGATAACCTCTGGTGTATACATAGCATTCATTACGGAGAAAGCTGCTTCCACAACTTCAGGAATTAATTTTAATTCCGTTGGCGTACGAATCTCCATTAATTTAATTGGTAAGTTATCATCGCTAACCATACGATCCAACCATTTTTCATCTAATTCTTTCATCCATGATGTATAGATACCCATGCTTAATCCATCACAGAATGCAAAGTTTGCAGATGCGTTGATTGCAATTTTCTGCGGATCATATTGTTCCAATAAACGTTTTAAAGCATCCATTTGACTTTCTTTGCCAAATTGCCAATAAGGCGTATAAAATTCTGTTAAATGTTCATCTGGCATGCTTAAAGAATAACGAATGACATCATCCCCGTCCTTTACAAATGCAAACATCGTAATTCTGCGTGCTGTAGGATACTGAGCTGGCGTCAATGCGCGGAATGTTGGATCCTCATTATACTCTTTTGAGGCATGCAACCACATGTCGACTTCGCTATCCTTCATTACTTTTGGAAGAATCAATTCCAAACGTTCCTTTAAACACTGGTTACGTAATTCATACTGTTCTTTTACACTTCGAATTTTCATAAGTTCCTCCTTCATATGAAATAAGGCACACAGTTTCCTGTGTGCTTTATTTCATACGCCTATCTAAGATAGGCGCAGAATCTTTCACATATTATTCAAAATATGCATGAGTTAAGTCATAATGACCTTCTGGTGAAGAACTGATATTTGTCAAATTCTTAACCTTCAAGAATGGTTCAGTATATCCGAACAGAGGGATAATATATGCATTTTCAACCAAGTATTTTTCAGCTTCATGCATCTTGTCCATACGTTCCTGACCATCTAACTTGTTAGCATCATTGACCATTTGTTCAAATGTAGCATCATCAACTGTGTTAGCTGATGTTGTAGAACCAACATACATGGACAGATAGCACATTGGGTCTAAGTAGTCAGCTGTCATAGCATGACGGCACAATTCGAAGTTACCAACATCACGATCACCGAAGAATGCTTCTTTTTCAGATCCAGACAACTCAAGGTTGATATAGATTTCTTTCAAAGAGTTCTGCATAGCTTCAGCAACTGCTTTATGAGTAGCCAAGTTGTTGTACTTATAAGTAATTGTTAACATATTATCGGCATTGTAACCTTTAGATTCCATGATTTCTTTTGCAGCTTCAACATCATCATCGATCAGTTTGCCACCTTGCTCATAGAAATCATTTCCTTCAGCATCTGGGATACCACTAGGAATCAATGCATACAAATCATAAGAAAAGTCATCGCCATAGCCATAAGCGTTACGAGCAGCGTCACGTCCGATAGCCATAGAAATTGCACGACGGATATCTTTATCCTTCAATGCTTTCAATCCTTCTGTTGATCCATCGTTTTCATCACCTGCATTTACCAATACATAGTAGTTACATACAAATGGATCGATTGCATAAACATGTCCTTGAAGCTGTTCATCACCATTTACCTGTTGAACGTTAACAGCAGTAGCGAAATCAACTTCACCAGAGATGAATGCCTGTGTCTGAGAATCCAAGTCACCCATTACTTTGAATTCCATTGTTTCCAATTTAACATTATCTTTATCAGCATAATTCTCACTCTTAGCTAATGTGATTGCATCTTTGATATTAACACCAGTGATCTGGAATGCACCATTTGTAACGATTGGGTCTTCCTCACTAGCATTTTGTGCCCATTCTGAGCTCTTCAGATCAGAACCTACTTCATTTTTGTTTACTGGGTAGAATACAGTATTGCAAAGCATAGATGTGAAGTAAGGAGCTGCCATCTTCAATTTGATTTCGATCGTTGTATCATCGACAGCACGAACACCCATGTTGGCTTCTACATCTGCCATATCTGTATATGGCATTTCTACTTCTTCCCCTTTTTCATTTGTAACCATATGTGTTGTACCAGCAATATAGTTATACATGAAGTTTCTGTAATAACCTTGTGTAGTCATTGCACGCATCCAAGACCATACGAAGTCTTCAGCAGTCAATGGTGTACCATCGCTCCAAGTAAGACCATCTTTGATCTTGATTGTATAAGTAAGACCATCCTCACTTACCGTTGGTAAATCTGTTGCCAAGTTTGCAATAACGTTACCATCCTTGTCTAATTTGTAAAGTCCATCATAGCATTGTGCTAATACGTTTGCTGTAATGGAATCATCAACGATTGCCGGATCCGGCAATGCAAAGTCTCCGCCGACAGCTACTGTTAAATTTGTTTTACCAGATTCAGCAGTAATGTCACCGCTTCCTCCACATCCAGTCAATGTGCTTGCAACCATTGCAAGAGCTGCTGTGGAAGCTAAGATTTTTTTCATAACCTCTTCTCCTTTCCTAGATTCTCCTAGTTTTCATCGTACATGAAACATGATACTAGGCGGTCCCCAACACGTACAGTTGGCGGCTTTGCCTTGGCACATCTTTCAGTTGCGTTCGGGCAGCGTGTACGGAATACACATCCGCTCGGTGGATCGATTGGACTTGGTAACTCTCCTTCCAAAACGATTCTTTGTTTTTCACGAGCTGTTTTCGGATCTGGGATTGGCACAGCCGAAAGCAAAGCTTGTGTATATGGATGAAGTGGACGATGGTAAACATCATCGCTGTCCCCCACCTCTACCAAGTGACCTAAATACATGACACCAATACGGTCAGAAATATGTTTGACCATACTTAAGTCATGTGCGATGAATAAATAAGCAATTCCCATCTCTTTTTGGATATGCTCCAAAAGATTGATGACCTGTGCCTGAATAGAAACATCCAATGCGGAAATTGGCTCATCACAGACGATAAACTTTGGACGAAGTGCCAATGTACGGGCGATACCAATACGTTGACGCTGTCCTCCAGAGAACTCATGTGGATAACGACGAATATGATCTGGTTTCAAACCAACGATCTCTAGCAATTCACGAACACGATTCTCTCTTTCTTCTTTTGTTTTATAGATATTGTGAATGTCCATTGGTTCACGAATGATCTCACCAACGGTCATACGCGGATTTAAGCTTGCATATGGATCCTGAAAGATCATTTGGACATTTCGACGAAATTCCTTTAAGGCATCTCCTTTGATAGAAGTAATGTCTTCTCCTTTATAATAAATCTTTCCTGCTGTCGGATTATAGATTTTTACGATAGCTCGACCAGTTGTACTTTTTCCACAACCGCTCTCACCAACTAAACCAAAAGTTTCTCCTTCCATAATTTCGAAACTTACACCATCAACAGCTTTTACAACTTTCTTAGGTTTAAACAATCCTCCGCCGGCATTGAAGTGAACCTTGAGGTCTTCCACACGAAGAATTGGTTGTTTTTTATTCTCTTCGCTCATGGTCTACTCTCCTTTCCCTTGTGCATATGGATGATTTAACCAGCAGCTGCAGAAATGCGTTTCGCTGAACTTCTCAGCTTTCGGCATTGCCATCTTGCACACCTTCATTGCCTTTTCGCAACGATCTGCGAATGGACAGCTATCTTCAATATTTAATAAATCTGGCGGTGAACCAGGAATTGGATGCAACTCCTTGCGCTCAATCTCATCCGGATTGGAAATACAGCTCAACAGTCCTTTTGTATATGGATGTTTTGGATTATAGAAGATTTCATCTGTTGTTCCTTCTTCTACGATCTTGCCGCCATACATGATCGCAATACGATCACAAATGCTTGCTACAACTCCCAAATCATGCGTGATCATGATAATACCTGAGTCAATTTCTTCTTTTAAATTGCTGATCAATTCCAAAACCTGCGCCTGAATGGTTACATCCAGTGCAGTTGTCGGTTCATCTGCAATGATGATCTTTGGATCACAGGCTAATGCGATCGCAATGATGATACGCTGACGCATACCACCGGAAAATTGGAATGGATACTGACGGATACGCGTCTCAGGTGAAGGAATACCTACTTTACGCATCAAATCGATGGCGCGATCAATTGCCTCCTTCTTTGATATACCTGGATTGTGGTTTATAATCGGCTCAATAAGCTGTGTCTGAATACGGAGCACCGGATTCAAGAAAGTCATTGGATCCTGAAAGATCATTGCCATCTCATTACCACGAATGCGATCCATTTTTTCTTCATATTCTTTTTTATCTTCGATCATGGCTGGAGAAATCTCTTCGCCATTGATTGTAATAGAACCTTCAGTGATCTTTCCGTTTTGTGCTAGCAAACCCATAACGGAGAACATCGTCTGGCTTTTTCCAGATCCAGATTCACCAACGATTCCCAATACTTCACCTTTGTCTACATGCAGGCTGACATCACGAACGGCCCTTACGATACCGTTATCGGTCGTAAATTCTGTAGTCAGGTGTTTAATATCCAACATTGCCATTGAAAAATCCCCTTCCTACTTCTTTTTCGGGTCTAAGGCATCGCCCAAGCCATCACCGATGAAGTTTAATGCCAACATCGTTAAACAGATAGCAAGCGTTGGCCAAATGACCTGCATCGGCTGTGTCGTCATAAATCGTTTTGCATCATTCGCTAAAGTACCCCAGCTGGCATTTGGTGCTGGAACACCGATACCCAAGAAGCCTAAGAAAGCTTCATTAAAGATAGCACTTGGTACCAATAAGGTAACAGATACGATGATCGGTCCCATACTATTGATGATCAAATGCTTAAACAATATACGTTTTTTGCTGGCACCTAACACAAATGCAGCTAAAGAGAATTCTTGTTCCTTCAACGTCATGACCTGTGCACGTACCTGACGAGCCATACCCATCCAGCTGGAAATACAAATACCCAGCAGGATCGAACCCATACTAGGTTCCAATACAACGGTAATCAAAATAATGTACAACATATCCGGAATAGAATACATCGCATCCACGATTCGCATCATAACCATATCAACTTTGCCGCCAAAATAACCAGAAATTCCTCCATATGTGATACCTACACACATGGAAATTGCTGCAGCAGCAAAACCAACAGATAATGAAATACGACCACCCATCATGACACGAACGAGCAAATCACGGCCTAAATAATCTGTACCCATTGGATGTGCCAATGAACTCATCTGATTGATTGCATCCAGATCCTGTCCATCATACGTATATGGTGAAAAGACTGGAACAAATACACATAATACAATCATAATAGCCAGGAAGATCAATCCGACCATAGCCATTTTGTTTTTTCTGAAACGTCCCCAAGCATCTTTAAAATATGTTTTACTTTCATATGCAATTTTTTCAGCATTTTTACTGGATTCGTCCAGCTTTTCAAACATATCCGGCGTTGGCTCGAAAACAGCTTCTGCGCTTACGCTTGTTGTTGCTTGAGGAGTTGGTGTAATTTCTGTGTTTTTCTTCTTAAACATTTTAATCCCCTCCCTTATTGCAACTTAATACGCGGATCTATAATGGCAGATACGATATCTGTCAAGATATTAAATGTGATGATCAATGCACCTAAGAACAAAGTCAATCCCATGATCATCTGGTAGTCACGATTGGAAATATTTGAAACGAACTCACGTCCAGTACCTGGAATTGAGAATAATGTTTCAACAATGAAACTTCCTGTCAACATAAATGCAAATGCTGGACCGGCATACGTAACTACTGGTAACATTGCATTTTTCAACGCATGTTTTATGACTACCTTTTTATAAGGTGTACCTTTTGAACGCGCTAAGATAATATAATCTTGTTTCATGACCTCTAACATTGAGCTGCGGGTCAAACGTGCGATCATTGAAATTGGATATAGTGCCAATGCAATGACCGGCAAAATATAATTAGCTGGAGTTCGTAAACCAACAAACGGCAATAACTTTAGCTCCACGCCAAATATAATGATCAAAAACATACCTAATAAGAATGAAGGTACGCTGACACCAATGGTTGCGATAAACATACACAAGTTATTTATCCATTTCTTGCTGGACAAAGCAGCCGTTGTTCCAAGAGTAATTCCTACGATCAGTGCAAAACAGAATGTAATGCCTCCTAATCGTGCTGTTACAGGGAACGTTGTTGCAATCGTACGATCAACATACACACCTTCCTTGATATAACTTTCACCAAGATCACCGTGTGCTAATCGACCTAGATATGCGGTATACTGTTCGAAAACAGGCTTATCCAACCCGTATCGTATAATGGCTAATTTCTGCGCCTCTGCTGTACGGTAACGTTCACCATTGACTGGAGAACCAGGTACTGCCTTCATCAAAAAGAAGGTTGCACTTCCCAATACAAACAGAGTGATGAAGCCAATCAATACACGTTTTAACACATACTTTAACATACATCACCAGTTCCTTTTCTTAATATAGTGTAAAGGATACACTATTTTTTGAAAATTTTCAATATTTCTTGCAAGCAATTTACATGAAAATCCCATAAATATTTACATTCTTTAAATTTTGTGTACATATTATTTACATATTTTGCGTAAATGTTCACAAAACGTACACATTTGTACAAGGTTCTTATAATATTACAAGAATTTGTCTATAATTTAGACAAATCCTTGTAAACATTTACATTTTTGAATGTAAAACGCTTGTCACTTCATAGCCATTCTTTGCAAGATCTTCTATCAAACCATCCGTTGCTTGAGAATCAATACGGAAGATGATATCTGCCAGTCCATTTTCATTTTTATAAACACCAATATGCGTGATATTGCATGCATTTCTTACAAAGACTTTGGAAATCTCTCCGATTGCTCCCAATTCATCTTTTACGCTGATCGTGATTCTGCTGCCTTCTTCTCGATATCCAAGAATTTCCAAAAAGGCATTAAACACATCATTTTGCGTCAAGATACCGCTGATTTCTCCATTATCATCCACAACTGGTAAACAGCCGATATCATTTTTCAACATCATCATAGCGGCATCTTCCATTAATGCATTCTCATTGATCGTGATCACATTTTTGATCATGATCGTATCTACTGTTGTTTTCGACAGCAAATAATTTAACTCATAAATGCTTAAGCTGGTTGCTTTGCTTGCACCGCTAGATGAAATCACACCTTCTGTGACTAATCCTACAATTCGTTTTCCATTGACTACCGGCAAACGATGCAGTCCTTTTTCGCTCATCAGATCGACAACCTGTGTTATGGTACTTTCCGGTGCAATGCATACCGGATTCTTTGTCATATTCTCTTTTACAAACATGTTTTATCCTCCTAGATATGCCTTTTGAATCTGTTCACTATTTGACAATTCTTCTCCACTTCCACTTAATACGATATTTCCCGTTTCCATGACATATGCACGATCACAGATAGATAAGGCCATTCGCGCATTTTGTTCAACTAACAAGATCGTAGTACCTTGTTTATTGATTTCCTGGATGATGCGAAATATTTCTTTTACCAATATAGGCGCCAATCCCATGCTTGGTTCATCCAGCAGCAAGATCTTCGGGCGAGCCATCAACGCACGTCCCATTGCTAGCATCTGCTGTTCTCCGCCAGATAGTGTACTCGCGTCCTGGCTGCTGCGTTTTTCTAAAATCGGAAAGCGCTCATAAATTTTTTTCAAGTCTTCTTTGATGCCTTCCTTATCCTTTCGCAGAAAAGCGCCCATCATCAAATTTTCATATACAGTTAATCCGGAAAAGATCCTTCTTCCTTCCGGTACCTGTGTGATTCCCAGTTCTACGATTTGTTTTGCACTATCCTTGTCTAAGGATTTCCCTTCAAAGAGGACATCGCCGCCGCTTTTTTTCAATATTGCACTAATCGCATGCAATAATGTCGTTTTCCCGGCACCATTCGCACCAATCAGCGCAACGATCTCTCCTTGATTCACCTGCATGCTGACACCTTTCAAGGCATGGATCATACCGTAATGCACATGCAGATCTTTTACTTCCAGCATCGCCATATCAGATTTCCTCCCCAAGATATGCCTTGATGACAAACTCATTATTTTTAATTTCCTCTGGTTGCCCGTTTGCGATACATTTACCGTAATCTAATACATAAATTCGCTCACAGATTTTCATGACTAACGACATATCATGTTCGATCAATACGATCGTTATACGGAAATCATTTCGTATCTGATAGATCAGTTTTGTCAAACTGGCTGTTTCTTGCGGATTCATACCAGCTGCTGGTTCATCCAGAAACAAAATTCTTGGTTTTGTTGCCAAAGCACGAGCAATCTCCAAACGGCGCTGTTCTCCATAAGGAAGGTTTTCCGCACGTTCTTCTCGCTTATCATACAAGCCAACCACCTTTAATAACTCTAATGCTTCTCTTTCTACACGCTCCTCTTCTTTATAATAAGAAGGCAAGCGAAGAATTGCCGCAAGAGATCCATAGTGAATGTCTTTATGCATTGCAATTTTTACATTATCTAAAGCACTCATCGATTTAAACAACCGAATGTTCTGAAAGGTCCGCGCCAGACCTAGCTGCGTTACACGATAAGGTTTCATTCCACCAATGCTTGTCATCTTTCCATTGACATTTAATTCAATTTTTCCCTCGCTTGGCTCATATACACCTGTCAGCAAATTGAACAATGTTGTTTTTCCTGCACCATTGGGACCAATAAGACCAATCAATTCTCCTTCATTGATCTCCATACTGACATTGGAAACGGCGCAAAGGCCTCCGAAATTCTTTGTCAGTCCCTTTACACTTAACAATGTCATTTCTTTTTCTTCTCCTTTCTTCTTCCTTTCCACAAAGCAGAGAAGGTAAACTCTTTTGTTCCAAGCAGTCCGCTTGGACGAAAGATCATAATTGCAACCAGTACGATACCATATACGACCATACGGATACTGGAGAAGTTCTGTAACAGCGTATTTAAGATGCCGATAAACACTGCCGCAATAACGCTTCCCGTCATAGAACCCATTCCACCGAATACGACCATGACCAAAATATCGATTGATTTATTAAAAGTAAATAAATCCGGTTTGATGACATAGAAGTTACATGCATATAATGCACCAGCAACACTTGCCAAAATAGCACCAATGACAAAAGCGGTCGTCTTATAACGAGTTGTATTGATTCCCATTGCTTCCGAGGCAATCTCATCCTCGCGGATACTAATACATGCGCGTCCTTGTCGACTTCTGGAATAATTTGTAACAATCATGATACTGATGACCATAAACAGGAACAACAACGGCCAAGTTGTCAATTTCGTGATGCCTGTAATACCTGCAGCACCATTGGTGATCTCCATATTAATGACAATGATACGAATGATTTCCGCAAAACCAAGCGTTGCAATTGCTAAGTAATCTCCGCGCAAACGCAAAGTTGGAATGCTGACGATCAAAGCAGCAATCGTGGAAATAACGATACCGACACCAATACCTAAAGCAAACCCAAGCATGTTTCCCATTGAACGTACGATGATTGCTGCACTGTATGCACCAATACACATGAAACCGGCATGTCCCAAGGAAAATTGACCGCAAACTCCTATGATCAGGTTTAAAGATACTGCCAAGATCACATTAATACATATATTATATAAAGTGATCTGATAATAACTGCCAATGATTCCTACATTCATCAAAAACGTTATCAGTGTAAAGGATGCTGCTGCCAGTAAGATCCAGCAGATGTTCTCTTTTGAAAAATATCTCTTCAACATCTTCTACACCTTCTCTTTCACATTTTTTCCAAACAAGCCGGCTGGTTTGATGATCAGGATCAAGATCAAGATCACATAAACGATTGCATCCTTATATAAGGATGAGCCATACGCGATAACCAGCGTCTCCGCAATACCGATAGAAAGTCCCCCGATCATAGCACCTGGAATGATTCCGATACCGCCAAAAACAGCCGCAATGAATGCTTTTAAACCCGGTGTCATGCCCATCAACGGATTGATTGAATTATAATATACACCGACCAATACACCGGCAGCACCAGCCAAGACACTGCCTACCAAAAAAGTAAATGAAATCGTTCGATCCACGCTGATTCCCATCAGCTGTGCTGCTTCTTCATCCACGCTGACTGCACGCATAGCTCTGCCCATCCGTGTACGATTAACGATATATGTCAAAGCAAGCATCAAAACGATCGTCACCGCAAATATCAAAATTTGTTGTGAAGTGATACGGACACCTCCCAGTTCTAAAGTCAGATTACTTAACAATCCTTCCGGGAACGTCTTAACGTCACTCCCCGCAATAAACTGTGTTCCATACTCTAATATGTAACTGACACCCATTGCGGTGATCAATGCGGTGATCCTTGTCGCATGGCGTAACGGTTTATATGCGATACGTTCGATCAAAACACCTAACACACCGCAAAATACCATTGCTAAGATCATTGCGACAAAGAAATTCAACTGAAAAAAACGCGTAGCATAGAATGCAACGAATGCTCCCAGCATATAGATATCTCCATGCGCAAAATTGATCAATTTGATGATGCCGTATACCATCGTATATCCCAAAGCGATCAGCGCATAGATGCTTCCTAGTGATAATCCGTTCACTAGCTGTTGCAAAAACTGTGTCACTGTTCTCTCTCCTTTCAATAACTTTCACTTTATGCACACTTATGCAAAAAATGGAGAAAGAAGATTCTTTCTCCACATGTTTGTACTGAAATTATTCAGCGTTTGGGTCAACCTCTACCGGGTTTACCTGTACACCATCTTGCAGTTCAACAACAAGAACCTTCTTTGTTGGTGTATGTGCATCATCAAATGTGAAGCTTCCTGTCAATCCACTAAATTGAATATTTTTGATGGCTTCATTTAATTTTTCTCCTGTTGCTCCTGCTTCTTCCAAAGCCTGCAAACCAAGATTTGTTGCATCGTAAGCCAATACAGAGAACATATCTGGTTCTTCATTGTATTCTGCTTTATAAGCTTCGATAAAGCTCAATAGATCATCTGAAGCATTTACTGTTGTATATGCGGTTGTGAAGTACACATTATTCAAAGCAGAAGCGCCTGCCAATTCCGCCAGTTTTGGAGAATCCATTCCATCAGGTCCCAAGATTGTCTGATCTAAACCAGCTGCACGTGCCTGTTTAATGATCAAACCTGCTTCACCATAATATCCTGGAACATACATCACATCAAAATCCATGTCGGTCAGTTTAGAGATAACTGCATTGAAATCTGTATCTCCTTGTACATAGTTTTCACTAGCTACGATTTCTCCGCCTAAAGATTCAAATTTTTTAATAAAATCGTCAGCCAAACCAGTTGCATATTCATTTGCACTATCTGCATAGACAACTGCTTTTCGCTTTCCTAAATTATCATAAGCATAAATTGCCATCGCACTTGCCTGTGCACGATCTTCAAAGCAAGTACGCCATGCATATGGGTAAGCTTCGCCGTCTGATTGAAGCATGCCGTCATTTAATGTAACTGCAGGGCTTAATACCGGTACTTTTGCATCCGTAGATACCGGATATGTCGACAATGCATCTGTAGAAGTAGCCGGTCCAACCTGGAATGCCACCCCTTCTTCTGTCATTAGTTTCGTCGCAATCGACAACGCTTCTGTTGCGTCGCTCTTGCAATCCTGCGATACAACTTCAATTGTATACTTCTTATCTGTACGTTCGTTGTATTGTTTGATTGCCAGCTGACTTCCTTTTTCCATGGCCAAACCATAGGTAGCAGTTTTGCCACTTAATTCATAGTTTAATCCGACTTTTACGGTGTCCCCGTCGTTTAGTTCTGTTGAACCACCACCGCTTTGTCCACAGCCAGCCAATACTGTCAGCATCATTGCACTAGCTGCCAAAATTTTTGGAAATTTCTTCATATGAATCGCTTCCTCTTTTCCTCTTTCATTTCCGAAATGCACACCTATATTATAGATGGTTGTAAATAGTATAAATTGTTTAGAATGCAATTTCAAGGCGTTTGACATAAACAAATCATATTATTTTCACAAACATATCATTTTTCATCAAAAAACTTACATATTTTTTCAATATTTCTTCTATTTTCTTTATTTTATTCTTTCCATGGTGTAATTTTTTAAGTTATTTTTTTATCTTTATCTTGTAACTATTCTTATTTTATGACATACTATAAAGCAGTTATTAGCCAGTGAGGAGGAAAGTGACTGCTAGTAATGAGCGCCTGGACCTACGAGGTTGACGAGGTTGACAGTGATCGAAAGACTCGGCGGGTACTGTCACGGTATGAGGTGAATCGTAAGAACGTTTGACAAAAAGCAAAATTGCCACAAAACATCGTTCATCACCCATGGTGTTTTCATCATGACTGATTATTTCATTTCATCATAATACGATATAGATAGAATTTATCTGATTCAATCAGGTCAGTTTTTTCATATGCTTTTTTATATCTTTTTTATGATGTCCAAATGAAACGGCCATTAAAAAGAACGATCTTCTTGAAGATTCTTTTTATTGTCGTTTTTCAGTACACACCAATGGGAGGAATCAATAATTTTATGTGTGGAATTGTCGGATATAGTTCGTATCGCCAAGATGCGCAAGACGTGTTATTACATGGTCTTTCAACACTGGAATATAGAGGATATGATTCAAGCGGAATTGCATTTTTTGCCTCGAATAATATACAAATCATAAAAAGCCAAGGCAAGGTATCCCGTTTACAAGAACGGGTAGAAAAAAATCCTATTCAATCTTGTTGCGGCATTGCACATACAAGATGGGCAACACATGGAGAACCAAATGAAACAAATGCACATCCGCATCATCAGGGCCATGTCACTCTCGTGCATAATGGAATCATAGAAAATTATCATGAATTATCAAAACAATTAGAAGCACAAGGCTATCATTTCCAATCAGAAACGGATACAGAAGTAGCCTGTGCCTGTATTGATGCTGCTTACAAAAAAACAGGAGATCCGTTAGCCGCATTGCAGCTGGCAAAAGAACAATTAAAAGGATCCTATGCATTTGCTATTTTATTTGATGAATATCCAAACACTGTATATGCGATGCGTTATCAATCACCTTTGATCGTAGCAAAAAATGAATATGCTTCTTTTATTGCGAGCGATATTCCTGCGTTGCTTGCTTATACACGCAGCTATGTCGTATTAGATCAAAAAGAGGTTGCCGTTTTAAAAGGAAATCAAATTCAACTTTTCGATGCGCAGGGAAATGAAAAAGAGCCGGTATATCAAACAACAACAATGGATGTGCAATCCATTCAGAAAAACGGCTATGATCATTTCATGTTAAAAGAAATTCATGAAGAACCGGAAGCGGTCAAAGAGACATTGCAGACATTTGAAAGAGACGGCATCTTATCAAATATTGATCGTCCTTTCACATATGATCGATATGCACATATCATGATCATTGCCTGCGGAAGCGCCTACCATGCCGGCATGATTGCCAAAGAATTGATCGAGTCGGAAGCACGAATGTTTGTACAAGTGGATGTTGCCAGTGAATTTCGTTATCGCAATCCAATGCTAGATCCGCAAACACTTGTGATTCTTGTATCGCAAAGCGGGGAAACGGCTGATACTTTAGCCGCATTGAAATTAGCTAAAGAACGAAACATCGATACTCTTGCTATTGTCAATGTTGTTGGCAGCTCATTGGCAAGAGAAGCTGACTTCGTTGCTTACACGATGGCAAAAGCTGAAATTGCCGTTGCAACAACAAAAGCATATGCAACACAGGTAACTTTACTAGCCTATATCGCTTTACAATTAGCTTCATTGCGCGGACATATGAATGAAGAACGCAAACAGCTGATTCTTGCACAGCTTCATCAATTACCGGATTTTCTTTCTGAAATATTAGAAAATGGCAATTGGGAAGAAAGCGCAAATGTATTAGCCGGTCATGAACATGTCTTCTTTATCGGGCGTGGCCTGGATCATGCTCTCTGCATGGAAGGGTCTCTCAAATTAAAGGAAATTTCCTATATACACAGTGAAGCTTATCCAGCAGGAGAGCTCAAACACGGTACGATTTCTCTAATTGAGGAAGGCACTCCAGTCATTGCCATCGCTACGGAACCACAATTATTTGATAAAACGATCAGTAACATTCGTGAAGTAAAAGCGCGTGGCGCAAAAGTCATTCTTGTATGCAGGGATAATTTCCGTGTGCATAAAGAAGTCTGTGACATTGTCATACCGCTGCCACCTCTGGATCGCATGATCCAGGCAGTGTTGAGCGTGTTGCCATTGCAGTTGATTGCTTATCGCACTGCTGTATTGCGCGGCTGTGAAATTGATAAACCTCGTAACTTGGCCAAATCAGTAACGGTCGAATAAAATTGGTATTTAATGTCAGTTTTATTATCCTATTTCCCAATTTTCTCTCTGACATTAGATATATAGAAAGGATACCCTTTCATAAAAAAAGCATCTGTGGTGGATGCTTTTTTTAAAATAAAATTTGTAAAGCAATATTGGTCATTCCATTAAAGACCACATTTCGTAATTGCAATAACGGCCCATTGATCACGTTTGTTAATAATAACAGAAATATGATGCCAGATAATAAATACTCATTACGCAAAAACCATTCATAAACAGAATCTGGCAACATGCCATATAAAATTTTCGAACCATCCAATGGCGGGATCGGTATCATATTGAAAATCGCCTGTCCCAACGATAAAACCGCCGTGTAATTCAACAGCTCGCTCAAGTAGCCAAAAACAGAATAAAATAAATCATTTGTTACTAAAATATGACCATATTTCAGCATCAAAACGAAAAGAAAAATGCATATAAAAGAAAGAATGAAATTGGCAAGCGGACCGGCAAAAGCAGTCCAGACCATTCCTGTTTTTGGATCTTTATAATATCCTGCATCTACTCTGACCGGTTTGGCCCAGCCAAAACCGGCAAATAACAAAGCAAGCGTACCAAACAGGTCTAAATGACGTAAAGGATTTAAAGACAAGCGCCCATCTTCCTTCGGTGTTGGATCTCCCATTTTATATGAAACATAGCCATGAGCAAGTTCATGTAATGTAACACTGATCAAAATTGCAGGAACAACATATATCAATGTTCGAATGTTCAGCATGACAAACCTCCTTGTATAGATAGTTTTTATTATAGAGACTATCCTATCCATTTTCAACCTATTCTTACTATTCTAAATAAGTTGGTTTCCTATTTACTTTTCCGTTATAATATTCCTATAGAATCCTTATATGAAAGGTGGTATCGTATGCGTATTTTAATTGCTGAAGATGAACATGATTTGAATGATCTTATTGCCCAACGGCTGACCAAAGAACATTATAGTGTTGATTCTTGCTACGACGGTGAAGAAGCAATCGATTATATTCGAATGGCAGATTATGATGCAATTATATTAGATATCATGATGCCAAAAATCGATGGTCTCACTGTATTGAGAACATTAAGAGAAAATGGAAATAACGTGGCTGTCCTTTTATTAACAGCAAAAGATAGCATAGATGATCGAGTAAAAGGGTTAGATGCAGGAGCAGACGACTATCTGATCAAGCCTTTTGCTTTTGAAGAACTATCGGCAAGGCTCCGTGTTTTATTGCGAACGCCGCAACAGAAACAAAACGAACTGCGTGTCGGTGATCTGTGTGTTTCTTTGGACACCCATCAGGTAACACGAAGTGGAAAAGAAATCACATTATCATCAAAAGAATATACCTTATTATGTTATATGATGCGCAATGCTGGAAATGTGTTAACAAGAGAACGTTTGGAACAGCATGTATGGAATTATGATTATACCGGAGCATCCAATGTAATTGATGTTTACATCCGCCATCTCCGCAAAAAAATTGATGATGGTTTTGATCAGAAACTGATTCATACGATACGTGGTCATGGCTATGTATTAAAGGAGACTGCATGAAACGATTATCATTAAAGGCTCGTCTTGCCATGTTATATACGATCATCATGATCTTTCTGTTTGTGATCACTTGTTCTCTTTTGTTTTCACTCAGCTCACAAGTGATACTAAGTGATGCACAAGATCTGCTACAGGATCGGGTTTCTTCCTCTTTTGATGCTGTCACGCAACGGCAAGGAAGACTGGAATTTGATTCTGATCTTTTGCAGGTAGAAGAGGGTGTTTATCTATCTGTATATGATACAGGCGGAGAATTATTATATGGCCGTTTGCCTTATCACTTCACGTATGATCTTCCTTTTCAAATTGATGAAATACGGCGTATTGATACAGATGATCTATCTTATTATGTATTAGACATGTCATTTACGATCCATAATGAACAATTATTGATACGCGGCGTCATCTCCATTACTGATGCAGAACGCAACTTTCGTTTTATTCTACAGTTAGCACTTATTTTATTCCCTGTTTTCATTGCGATCAGCGCTGTTTTTGGTTATCTGTTAAGCAAACGGGCTTTGGCCCCAGTAAGCCAGATCACCGCAACCGTACAACGAATCCAAAAAGAAAAAGATTTAAGTCAGCGTGTACAATTAGGAAAAGGAAAAGACGAAATCTATACATTAGCTGCAACTTTCGACACAATGTTGGATAAAATCGAAGAAACCGTAAAAAGAGAACGCCAATTCACAAGCGATGTTTCACATGAATTGCGTACACCTCTCAGTGTGATGATGATGCAATGCGATACGATGCTTTCCCGGCAAGATCTAGATGCAAAAACTCGCTCGCAAGTAGAATTGATCCAAAAGAAGGTACGATCTCTCTCGCATATGATTTCGCAGCTGCTTCAGCTTTCTCGTGCCGATCAAGGACGAGAACAGCTGCAGAAAGAAGAGTTTTCTTTCAGTGAGCTTTGTGAGAGCGTGGCAGAGGAATACAAAGAAATAGCAAATGAAGCTAAAATCTCTTTGCTTTCCGAGATTGAAAATGATATCTTCATTGTTGCAGATCAAACATTATTGATTCGAATGCTTGCGAATTTACTGCAAAATGCAGTCACTTATGGAAAAGAAAATGGACATATCTGGTTTACAGTTACCAAAAAAGAAGAAATTTCCATCACCATCAAAGATGACGGTATCGGAATCAGCAAAGGAAACTTGCCGCACATCTGGGACCGCTTCTATCAAATTGATCCCGCACGAAGCCGGCTTGACAGCAGCGGCTTAGGTTTATCCATGGTCCAGTGGATCATTCAAGCCCATGAAGGACACATTCAGGTCGAAAGCACACTTGGCACAGGCACCACATTCTTCATCACCCTGCCAGCAAAGAATCAATCACAATCTTTCTAAGGAAAGGAGCATCCTATGAAACAAAATATTTTTTACATCATTTCTATAATCTTCTTGATCATCTGCTTATCTGGTTGCGGATCAAATATGATCAGCAGTCAAGAAGCAGAACAGCTTGCATTAGACAGCACAGGTACCGCAAAGGAAGAAATAGCTTCGATGAAGATCGAATCATCAACATTGGATGGTAAAGATACCTATGTTGTTGTCTTTTCTACCTCTGAAAAGACATACCAAGTCATTCTTACAAAAGAAAATGGTGAAATTTTACGATCTTCTTTCCAAAGCATACCATCTTCTCCTGCCCAGTCAGATAATGACACGACGGGAAATGATTCTGTTCAAAACTCTGCTGATAAAACATTAGAGGATGCCAAAAACATTGCTTTACATGATGCAGGAATTGACGCATCTGCTGTTACTTTTACAAAAGAGGAAACCGAACATGAGGATGGTTTTGCAGTTTATGAAATTGAATTCCAAACAACAGATGCTTACTACGAATATAAGATTTCTACAAGCGGTACGATCTTAGAATCGGATCAAGAATTATTTGATTATCGCAATGCGACAGGAAATGAAATAACCATAGATGAAGCAAAACAATTAGTGCTTGCAAAAGCAAATAGTTCCAACAGCAACAACTTGTATATCAAAGAAGAATGGGACGATGGCATGCATCTCTATAAAGGAGAACTCTACGAGAATAATGCCAAGTATGAATTTGAAATTGATGCCAGCAGCGGTACTTTCTTAGAATGGAGCATGGATTACAGAGATTAAATCTAATAAAAAGTTGTAACTAATTTGATGACAACTCAGGTCTAGCTACAACTTTTCTTTTATAAAAATGCCCCTGTAATACTTTCTTTACATTTCGAAATAGCATCAGGAGGGCCTGCTGCAACGATTTTTCCACCTGCATTTCCGCCCCCTGGTCCCATATCAACGATATAATCTGCATGACGCAATATATCCAAGTCATGCTCAATAACAATGATCGTAGCTCCTTTTTGAATCAAAGATCGAAAAACTTCCAGCAGCACTTTCACATCAAGTGGATGCAAGCCGATCGTCGGCTCATCAAATACAAATAATGTATCCGTTTGTGTTCGTTGTATCTCTTGTGCTAATTTTAAACGTTGTGCCTCTCCTCCTGATAGATGAGGCGTCTCTTCACCTAATGTCAAATAGCCTAAACCCAAATACTGTAACACTTTTAATTTTTCATAGATCGTTTTCACATCTTCAAAATAAGGTATTGCACTGTTTACATCCATTGCCATTTGCTAATGTGCGATAAAGAAGTAATAGAAGTATAAAAAATTTTGCCGTTCCTATCCGGCACTTGGCCATTGTGTCGGATAGGTCGGGCGGTTATTCGGGCAAGTCAATCTTGCCGACAAAGCTGTAATAAATCTCAATGTCCTGCCTGCGGGTGCCGTT
>NZ_LT699709.1 GCF_900155395.1 Merdibacter massiliensis | reverse complement strand
TCTCAATTGATTCAAATATATCTCTAAAAATGAATTGGATGTCATATTTTAAATACTTTTGGATGAAACGATGAAATGCCATGTGACTTGGCGTTTCCTCCTGCATCAAGAACATGAAACGGATGTCCGTTCTACAGCTTTTTTCAATATCTCTTAGACTATAAATATGATTCATGAACGCAAACAGGATGACTTTGATCATCTTGAAGGGATTATATTCTTCACGCCCTCTGTGAGCAGGGTGATCAAGATATTTGTTCCAGTTGACTCCTTGCTAAATTATACCAAAAAATGCATCCTTTCTCTTTTGAGATCAGATGCATTTTTTATTTTTGGCTATTCCTTATTCGTTACAGCCTCTTTAATCATTTTGTTCTACTATAATGCTGTATTTTCTTTTGCTTTTATTGAAAGAAATTTTAATAAGTTATATTTTGTCTGATATAAGATTTCTTCCACTGGTTTATTTTTTATTGTGGCAATCTCTTTTGCCGTCCTTTTTAAGATCGAAAGATAAGCATCATTATTTAGTGATTGATGCATAGCCCATTCTGCTGCTTCAATTCCATCTGTTTCTATTAACAAACGATTTAATGGAACTAGTTCTACGACTTTCTTGACATTTTCGTCGATAAAAGGGAAAGGTCCGATACTGAAGTAACAATTTAGTGCACGATATTCCTCGATGTAATCGGGACAAGAATACCAATGCACATGATAGTGATTAGGATATTGTCGGATCAAATCTAATATTTCTTTTTCCATTCCTTTTGTGTGCAAGACAACTGGCTTATGATAATAGGAAGCAAAAGCAAGTTGTTTTATAAATATGTTTTTTTGTGATTGTAGATCAATAGTACACCAGACAGAATCCATACCTATTTCACCGATGATCGTGGTTTGTTGTAACCATGGTAACATTTCTTCCCATTTTACATCATTTGCATGCCATGGATGAATTCCACAAGACATTTCCATATTTGGATATCTTTGTATAAATTGTTTGGCGTTATTGCATTGTTGTGGGGTAGAACAACTAAGAATCGCGGTAATTGGATAAGTTGGCAAGATTGATTGCATGCGGTCATTCAAATGGACATGGGCATCACTATAAAGATCCATTTTCTTTAAGGTATTGATGAATCTGTGTGCGCAGTTCTGATTGGGCATACAGCCATTCTCTTGTACGTTCTTTTTCTTTTATTGCTATTTCTTTTTGTATAGTTGCCGGATGTCCATTTAAAATTAGTACGCGGTCAGATAAATAAATAGCTTCATCGATATCATGGGTCACTAAAACAGCCGTTTTGTGTAATTGATTCTTCATAGCAGACAACCAGTCTTGCATCTCATTACGTGTGATGACATCCAATGCCGCAAACGGTTCATCCAGCAATAAGATATCTGCATTGCTTAGTGCAGTTCGAAGAAATGCCGCTCTTTGCCGCATGCCTCCAGATAATTCATCGGGATATGCTTTTTCATATCCCTGCAAACCAAATTCAGGAAATAATTTCAATGCTTTTTCTCGAGCATGTTTTTTGTCCTTATGCAGAATACCATATAAACAGACATTATCCAATATCGTTTTCCATGGCAGTAATAGATCTTCTTGCGGCATATAAGCAAAATGCTCACCGGGATCTTGTATCTGTTTACCGTCTACTAAAATATTCCCCTCATCAGGTGCGAGAATACCTGTAAGGATATTTAATATCGTACTTTTTCCACAGCCGCTTGGGCCTAATATGCTGATAAATTCTTCTTTTTTCACTTGAATGGAAATCTGCGAAAGAATTTGTTTATCTGAAAAAGACTTTGCTATACCTTGAAGTTCTAATTTCATGATAGCCTCTGATTATTGGATAAACTCGTTTGTATACTGATCAGAAGCAGTGATCTTTTGATTGATCAATCCATTTTCATACATAAACTCAGTATATCCATCCCATACACTGTCTTTCATGACGCCCCAACTGTCTGCATCTTTTGCATATTCAGCAGAAAGATAAGCCTGGCTTTTCTTCAAAAAATCAATATCGTATTCTGGAATATACTTTTGCAATATTTCTGCAGATTCATCTGGGTGCTCAATTGCATATTCATATCCTTTTTTCACCGCATTCATAAATTTTTGAACAGTTTCCGGATCATTTTCGATCATATCAATATTTGTGATAATTACTGGTGTATAGTAATCCAGACGTTCATCCAGTGTATTTAAAGGAATGTAATTAAATTCCATGCCTTCCATTTCCGCTTTGGTAATGGCCCATCCTTTGAATTCCCAAAGAATATCTACACCGTTATTCAATTGTGATAAACCGCTGCCGTCAGCACCAACCATCGTCAGTTTGCTGAAGTCTGCATTTGCTTCTTTCATCACTGCTTTGATAACGGCTTCTTCGCTTAAAGACTGCCAGCCGGCATAGACTTTTCCCTCAAAATCTTTAGGAGAGGTGATTCCAGAATCTTTTAATGTGACAAATCCGGAAGTGTTATGCTGGATAACTGTTGCAATGGCTTTGATTGGCATAGGTTCTTCTGCTGTTAAAGCATAAGTAACATCTTCCTGATAACTTACGCCAAATTCCCCTTTTCCAGCCGCAACTAAGGCTGCAGAAGTATTATTGTCTCCTGGTTCGATGATGTTGACAGTTAATCCTTCATCTTCAAAATACCCCAGATCCTGTGCGACATAGATACCGGTATGATTGGTGTTTGGCACATAATCAAGTACTAATGTCACCTCTTTGTTTTCTGTAGGTTCACTACTGTTTCCGCATCCGCTCATTGTCAATAGACAAGCAACGGCAATCATTCCTGAAATCCATCTTTTCATTTTTTTGTTCCTCCTTATTTATTTGTCCCATGTGGACATAAGCGCTTTTTGGCTAAATCTACACAGGCATTGAATAACAAACTTAATAAAATCACAACAATTACACTAGCAAATACTTTATCCAGCATATAACCGTTCTTTACTCGCAACATATAGTAACCAAGTCCTGCTGAGGAGGAAATCCATTCTCCCACGATGGCACCTCCGATACAATACGTTGCGGCTACTTTTAATCCGGAAAATAAACTGGATAGAGCAGCGGGTATCTTTACCATCGTATAAATTTGAAAGGTCGAAGCCTGAAAGCTTTTTAACAGGTTGATTTGCTTTTGATTTACTTGTGCAAGCCCATCAGCAAAAGAAACGGTAATCGGGAAATAGCACATGAAGATAACGATCATGACTTTAGGTGCTATACCAAATCCTAGCCAAATGCTGAACAAAGGAGCTAATACCATGACTGGTACTGTTTGCGTGACGACCAAATGCGGATAAATGCTGTTTCGAAAAGTTCTGGAAAGATCCATGCCGATAGCTGTCAGTATGGCGAATATCAATGCGATCACAATCCCAATCACGGCTTCAGTAAGAGTAACTAGAGCGTGAGAAAATAATACATCGCGATTTTCAATCAAAGCTTCAATGATATCTGTTGGCGCTGGCAACAGATACAAAGGTATTCGAAAAAAACGCACACAAAATTCCCAAATCAGCAATACAATGATCGCTACCGCTACAGGCATCCATAGTTCTTTTCTTTTCATTCTATATCCCCCCCTTTAATTGAAAAAACCGCATCATATTTGTAATGACACGGTTTGCTAACAAATATGATTCCTACAACGGCATTATCCGACAGGTTCAATGGGTCGAAGCATCTATGCTTCCTCTCAGATCGTTCACGACCTCCCCGCTATGTTTTTATTGCAATGAGATTATACATTCAATTGAGTGTATCCGTCAATAATGAATTGTATCATTTACCAAAGGAAATAAATAGGTCTATGTTATAATAAAAATGAAATGTGGCTTATTTTTTGATAAAAATTATAAAAAGGATGAGTTGTATGCAAGAGAAAGAAATCATGCAATTACCTTTCTGGGATGCTTTAAAAGAAGAAGAAAAGACAGGTCTGCTGAAACAGGTATCGATGAGAAGCTATCAAAAAGGAGCATCATTGAATGCTTTTTATGATATATGTTTGGGTATGATCTATGTCTTGAAAGGATCGATTCGAGTTTATTTTACATCCATGCAAGGAAGAGAGATTACTTTATTTTATCTGCAGAAACAAGATTGCTGCATTTTATCTGCTTCCTGTGTCATTCGCGATTTACAGATGGATATTCAGTTAACAGCTGAAGCAGATACCCAGGTAGCAGCCATTCATGCGGGGTTCTTTCAATCTTTGATGGAAAAAAATATGCATGTTCGCTGCTTTGCTTATGAACTTTCGACAAAACGTTTATCCACTGTGGTACAGGTAATGGAACAAATTCTATTTGCTCGTTTTGATCAACGTTTAGCGAGCTGTTTATTAGATCACTATAAGCATACAAACAGGACAGTCATAAAGAAAACACAGGAAGAGATAGCAAGGGAAGTAAACTCGGCGAGAGAAGTCGTAACGAGGATGTTGAGATCTTTTGCCCAAAAAGGATGGATCGAGATCCATCGTGGCGAGATCGTTCTAAAAGATCTGACTGCATTGAAAAATATGGCAAAACCTTTCTGATTTTGTGACCAAGTTACAGAAAAATATCCGTGACTTTGATAAACTAAAGAAAAAGATAAAGATACAATAAAAATAAAAGGAGACAGATGATGGGACTTTTTGGATTGTTTAAAAGAAATGATATCAATGAGGGAGTAGAACAGTATAAAAATACAAATGCTGCTGTTTTATTAGATGTTCGTACAAGAGAAGAGTATAGTGAAGGACATATTGAAAAGAGCATCAACTTACCTCTTCAAGAAATAAAAAATGCACCAAAAGTGATAAAGAAAAAAGATACACCGCTGTTTGTGTATTGCCATAGCGGTGCAAGAAGCGCAAATGCGGTCAATCATTTAAAACATATGGGCTATACGAATGTGACTAATATAGGTGGTATCATTCATTATCAAGGCAATATCGTAACCGACTGATTAAACTAGATATAATAAGAAACCAGATCGACGAATAATACATCATGAGAGAAAAGGAGGGATTTATGATGCGGTATGTATGTTCGATTTGCGGCTATATTTATGATGAATCAAAAGAAAAAGAGTTATTCTCTCATTTACCAGATTCATGGCAATGTCCATTATGTGGAGCAAGCAAGGCTTTTTTTGAACCTGAAAAGACAGAGATGCCTGTTGTTGAGAAGACAATAAGAACGGAAATGAAGAATACATCGAATGACTTAACATCTGGACAACTGGCCTCATTATTTTCTAATTTAGCACGCGGTTTTGAGAAACAATATAAAGAAAAAGAAGCAAAATTAGCACTAGAAATCGCTGCTTATTTTACAAGGATCAAGCCGGTTCATTCCTCTGTATCAATTGAAGAATTATCAGTGATGCTGCAAAAGGATATTGCAGATTATCCAGCTGTCAGAGCAATAGCTGATGATCAAGATGATCGAGGGGCGGCAAGAGTTTGTGTTTGGGGAGAAAAAGTAACAAGAATGCTATCCTCTTTAGTTGACCAATATAGGCAACAAGGAGAAAGAATGACAGCTGATAAAAACATTTGGATCTGTTCAGTTTGCGGCTTTGTTTATGTAGGAGACCTTCCTCCAGCACTTTGCCCTGTGTGCAAAGTGCCAGAATGGAAGTTTGAAAAGATAGATAGGAGGGCATGATATGAACAAGGATGGAAATCGAATTGCAGTTCGCAATATTCGATTATGTACGAAAGATTGCTTGTGCCTCTATGTTTGCCCGGTTGGCGCGACCGATACAGAAGACAGTATCATTGATTTAGAAAAATGTATCGGATGTGGTATTTGTGCAGAGGCTTGTCCAAGCAAAGCAATCAGCATGGTACCTAAAGAGTATCCGCCTCAACAAGAGAAAACAGATCTGGTAAAAGCTGCTTTAAATCAAATGGCACAAAGCAAAGCAGATGGGGAACAGCTAGCTGGTCAACTAGCAGAAGAAACAACACAAGAGGGATTTTATCGATTGATGAAGGCTGTAGAAAGATCGCAACGTTTGGTTGGTGAAGACCTGATGCGGGAAGCCGGCTATATGCTTCCACAGAGTGAAGCAGTTCGTCAACTTTTAGAGGATCTTCTTGCAGACCCGCCGACAGAAGGTTTTCCAAAAGATACAGTGCAGGAACTTTTGCATCTTGCATTTCCCAAACATGCTGATCAAAAAGCAAAGAAATGGGTATGCACCATTTGCGGCTATATTCATGAAGGAGAAGAAGCACCTGAACAGTGTCCAATCTGTCATCAACCAAAAGAAATGTTTCGATTAATGGAGGATTAGTTATTTAAAAAGATGTTTTCGTTAGGAAGACATCTTTTTTAGGATAAAGAGATCTGATGAGGAATATCATGGAAGGGTCCATATGCAATAGCAAATGACAAGAAGAAAAGGTACTAGAGTATTGTTGAGTGCATGAATCAGCATACCTTATTTTTATGAAAAAAGTAAGATATATTTCTTTGAACCTTAAAAGGATCATAAAAAACTTTCTTTACGGATTTGTTCCATAAAGAGAGCAGTGACTGCAGTAATATAATTAAATATTGTAGAATCGTTTTTTTCGTTTTGTATCTTGATTCCAAGTACCAATGACTTCATTCACCGTAGAAACAGTAATAAAAGCTTGTACTTGTGAATGATGCAGCCAAGCAACCAGTTGTTTGTATTCATTTACACTTAATATAGAGACCAATTCAATATGTTGACTGTTATTATAACCGCCAACAGCTTGATACAATGTGACCCCGCGCTTTAATTCATTCATGATGTAAGATTGTATTTTTTCATGGTCTTGTGAAAGAATGCAGATTCTTTTTTTACGGTGAAAACCGTCAATAAAATAATCTACAGCGATTCCATTCGCATAAGTGCCTAATAGAGATACAATAAGGATATTGATATCATAAACGAATATAGAGCTCATTGCGGTTACGATTCCGGCCAGCATCACAGCTTTCCCGATATCCATATGAGTATATTTATTTAAGATTTTTGCGACGACATCTAATCCGCCACTGGATGCATTGACATTGAACAATAAGGCCTGTCCAAAACCGATTAATAAAATGTAAGATACTAAATCGTATACATTATTTTCTGTTAAAGAATGTGAAAGAGGCATCCATGTTTCAAAAATCCATAAAAATAATGGAAGCAGCATGGAGGTATATACGGTTTTGGCACCAAATTCTTTTCCTAAAAACAGAAAACCGACAATTAATAAAAAAGAGTTTAATAGAAATGTTATGATCGACACAGATAAAGGGAAGATTTCGGCAAGAACAATGGACAGACCGGATATACTTCCTACAACGATACCACTGGGCATCATAAAGAAATAAACGGCAGAAGCAACCAGCAGCATGGCAAGGGTGATGATAGAAAATTCTTTGATCATGGATTTTTTATACATAGATTCATCCTTCCTAAAATTCACGACAATGATATTCTATCGAACCATAACAGAAATGCAAGAGAATTCTGAATAAAAACAAAGCAGGAAAAATATTCTTGTTGGAATCAGCTGTACATGTTAAAATAAAAACAAATATAGTAGTTTGTTTTTATTTTTAGGAGGCAGTGGAATGCCAAAAGTAGCATATTCAGAAGAGGAAAAAAGAAATGTTCGAAAAAAACTGATTGAAACAGGGTTGGCTCTTATGGCAACACAAGGCATTCAGCATACAACGGTAGAGCAAATTTATAAAGAAGTGGGTATTTCTAAAACTTTCTTCTATTCGTTTTTTCCTACAAAAGAAGATTTGGTTGTTGAAACTCTGTATTTACAACAACCATTGATCATTGATTACGCACGATCATTGATGAAAGATCCGAAATTATCGTGGCGTGAAGGTGTTGAACAGTTTTTATATTCGTGTTGTCATGGGGAAAAAAAGGGAATCGCGGTCTTAACAGTAGAGGAACAACAGTTGATTTTTCGAAGATTATCAAAAGAAAGTTATCAACAATTCCGTAAACGGCAGATGTTACTGTTTAAAAATATTTTAGAATCTTTTTCTATTCAGGCGGATCAGGAAAAAATCAATTTATTTATCAATCTAAGCTTGTCAGTGATGGTCATATGCCGTGCAATTCCAGAAACATTGCCTTTGATGGTGCCGGAGGCTGCAGAAGAAACGATCGCCTTTCAGATTTCTGCTATTGCGGATTGTTTAGAAAAAATGAAGAGTAACTAGCGATCTCTTCTTTTATGCAAAATAAGAACAAATTATATAAAAAGTTTTTATTTTAAAAAATAAAAACGATACGGTCAGTAAAAAGGAGGAAAAAGGATGGGAATCTTTAAAAAATTATGGAAAGGACCGGAAATTGACAGGGAGAAAAGTGATGCTAATGCTAAAAAGATGCGTTTATTATTTGATGGATCCGTAGAAAATGGCAAGTCTTATCAAATTATTTTTGGTTATACGGAAGACGTATCACGTTTTAATTATGGTTTTGTACATGGCAGCAAAACGAAGATAGGAAATTTGATCGTTGGATGGAATGAAGAGGATAAGATGATCGTTGTATTGCCTACTGTACCTGATTTATCTAGTTGCGGGGAACCGAGCTATTACCCTAGAGAAACGATTTTAAAAGCGTATCAAGGTAAATATCCGACAGATGCGTTTATTATCTACCCGGATAGAAAGAATTATATTGCAGTCCATGCATATGATTGGCTGGAGGATGAATCTTTATATGTATATGTCTCACAAGAGGAAGAATTAGCTGCATTCACTCGCTTTTTCCTGCAAAGTTATTTAAAGAAATAAAAAGAGGATAATTTAAGGTGGAATATAGAGGGATGTTTTATTTGACAGCAAATCTTAATTTTTATAGATGGATTCGCAATGATGAATAAACTCTTTTAGAATAGGGTGGTCGTTATCTGTATGATAAAACAGCCCAAACGGTAATGTCTGTGTATAATCTGAAACTGGAATATAACATAAATCGGGATCACGCAGCGGTTCCATATCAAAATACAATGTATAACCAAGTTGCGCTTTTACTAATGTAAGAGCGCTTTCTACGTTAGGGGCAAAATATTGTTGATTTGCAGGAGTATTGCTTAATACTTGGCTTTGTATCGAAAAGATTTTATTTGGGATATGATGCGGATTGCAAGCAATAAAATTTCCCTGCAGCTGTTTTTTGGTTAGAAATTCATATTTTGAAAATGGATGCTGCGGTGCGCAGATACAGGTGATCCTTGTATTGCGCAATGATTTGAAGCATATGGATCCTAATGATTTTTCTTCTCCAAGAAAGCCAAATGTAACATGTATTTTTTTATTATCGATCATATTGGAAGCAGCAAGCGGAGGAAAAAAGTGAATAGATGGATGCAGATGTGGATAGATCTGGCATAGGTGATGCAATATGGGAGGCAACAGTTTTAATTCTGTGCTGTTATGACAGCCAATATCGAAGGAAGTATAGTTTGTATGCTGGTTTAACCGTTCTTTTGCATCAAAGGCTGTTTTGAGGATATAACGGGCATCCGATAAAAATAAGATACCTTCTTCTGTCAACTCGACTGTCTTGCTGGTTCGTTTAAACAATCTGACATTTAATTCATTTTCTAAAGAACGAATCTGATGGCTGACAGCAGCTTGTGAGATATTCAGATCTTGTGCAGCATGGGAAAAATTCAAATGTTCTGCCACACTGATAAAACATTCTAATTGCACTGTATTCATTTTATGCTCCTTATCATTGATATAATTTAATATCTATAAAATATTTTTATAGATTATAACATCTTTGTATTTCACATACAAGAAAAGTAGCGCTACAATTTGAAACAGTTAGAAGTTAACATACAAACTGTTCGCATGAAAATGGTAGGAATGTTGAGGTGAACTTGATGGATATTGAAATTTGTGAAGAAGAACTTCTTTCATTGATGAAAAAAATAAATATACATTTAGAAATGCAGCTGGAACATTGTTTAAGAGAAGAAAATGTCAGTGGTGTTCAAGTCTACTTGATGGTATATATCTTGCGCCATCATCCAAATGGAACATACATCACTGAATTATGTCATGAAGTAGGTGTATCAAAAACCACTATGTCTTTATTAGTAAAAAAATTAAGGGAAAAGGGATATTTGATTTTTCAAGAAAATACAAGTGATGATCGAAAAAAACGAATATTGCCGACAACTAAGATGCAAAAAGCAGCTTCTACATTTTTAAAACGAGCAAATCAAATGGAATAGGAAATCTGCAAAGCATTAAATGCGGAAGAACGGCATCAATTACAGCAGATTGAAAAAAAGATCTTGTATCAGTGTGAGCAGATGGAGATCCAAAGAAAAAGACAGGAGGTCATAGATTATGAGAACCGTTTTGACACAATTAAAACAGTATAAAAAAGCATCTTTCTTAACAATGGGGTTTACCACTCTGGAAGTGATCATGGAAGTATTGTTGCCTTTTGTAACAGCAATGATCATTGATGAAGGATTGCAGAAGGCAGTTCTATCAACAATTATACAGTTAGGGATATTAATGGTCATCATGGCCGCAATCAGTTTATTGTCTGGTGCAATGGCTGGAAAATATTCGGCGAATGCATCTTCTGGATTTGCATGTAATCTAAGAGAAAGCATGTATACATGCATTCAAGAGTATTCTTTTTCAAATATCGATAAGTTTAGCACAGCAGGTCTAGTCACAAGGATGACCACAGATGTAACAAATATTCAAAATGCGTATCAAATGATCATCCGTGTTGCAGTACGTGCTCCATTGATGTTGATATTCAGTATGATCATGTGTATTTTGATCAATCGTCAGCTGAGTTTGATATTCTTCTTGGCTTTATGCTTTTTGGCAATCGTTTTATTGTGCATCATGCGGAAAGCCTCCAAGTTATTTCGAGAAGTATTTGACCGTTATGATGACCTGAATGCCAGTGTGCAGGAAAATGTAACAGCGATCCGTGTCGTAAAGGCCTATGTTCGAGAAAATTTTGAGAATACAAAGTTTCAGAAAGCTGCTAAGCACCTATATAATTTATTTGTGAAAGCAGAGAGTTTATTGGCGTTCAATAATCCGGTCATGATGCTGGCCGTATATGCTTGTATTACTTTTGTTTCTTGGTTTGGTGCTCAGTTTATTGTAGCGGGCAGTATGACAACAGGTGAAATTACTTCATTATTCAGCTATATCATGTCTATTATGATGTCATTGATGATGCTTTCTATGATTTTTGTCATGATCACGATGAGTGCTGCAAGCGTACAAAGGATTTCGGAGGTTTTAAAAGAACAGCCTGACTTATGTGATCCAAAGGAACCTGTACAACAAATCAAAGATGGAAGCATTGATTTTGATCATGTCAGCTTTGCGTATAAGCAGGGCAGTGGGGAAGATACGCTGGAAGATATTGATCTGCATATCCGCTCTGGAGAGACCATCGGCATCATTGGCGGAACCGGCTGTGGAAAATCAAGTCTGGTGAATTTGATCAGTCGTCTATATGATGTTACAAAAGGCTGTGTTCGTGTAGGCGGCTTAGATGTACGGCAATATGATATGGAAGTCCTGCGAAATGAAGTAGCCGTTGTTTTACAGAAAAATGTATTGTTTTCGGGAACAATTTTAGATAATTTGCGATGGGGCAATGAAGATGCGACAGAAGAAGAATGTATTCGTGCCTGTGAGGCAGCCTGTGCAGATGAATTTATTGAACAGATGCCTAACAAATATGAGACATGGATCGAACGTGGCGGAACCAATGTATCCGGCGGGCAGAAACAGCGTCTTTGTTTTGCCAGGGCGTTATTGAAGAAACCAAAGATCTTGATCTTAGATGATTCTACAAGTGCGGTGGATACTGCTACAGATGCAAAAATACGTCAGGCTTTCCAGACGTATATTCCAGGTACGACAAAGATCATTATTGCACAACGTGTGTCAAGCGTAGAGGATGCAGATCGCATCATTGTCATGGACAATGGCAAGATCAACGGTGTAGGCACCCACGAAGAATTGATCCAAAATAATGAAATTTATCGTGATATTTATGAATCACAGCTGCAAGGCGGCGGTGATTTAGACCAAAACGGACAATAGAAAGGGGCAGCGTATATGAAAAATAATGATAAGATGAAATCCTTTCATGTATTGAAACGATTATTGGCATACATGATTCAAAATTACAAATTTTCATTTTTCATTGTCGTTATCTGCATCATAATCGGTGCATTTGCGACCATGCAGGGAATGTTATTTGTGCAATCTTTGGTGGATGATTATATCTTACCTCTATTAAGCAGTGATACCCCTGATTTTACACCATTAGCAAAAGCTTTAACCGGCATTATCGTCTTTTATGTCGTTGGGGTGATCAGCGCTTATGCATATAATCGAATCATGGTCAATGTCAGTCAGGGCACAATGTTAAAGTTTCGTGATGAATTGTTCTCCAATATGGAATCCTTGCCAATCAAATATTTTGATACACATGCGCATGGGGATATCATGTCTGTCTATACCAATGATGTGGATACGTTGCGCCAGCTATTTAGTCAAAGCATTCCGCAGATCATCAATTCAGCAGCAACTTTAATTGCTACTTTGATTTCTATGATCGTATTGAATATACCATTAACGATCGTTACGTTGATCATGGCATTGCTGATGTTAAAAGTAACTACTGTTTTTTCAGGATTGTCAGCAAAATATTTTGAAAAACAGCAACATGATCTAGGAAAAGTGGACAGCTTTATCGAGGAAATGATGGATGGCAAAAGGTCGTGAAGGTATTCTGTCATGAACAGCGATCTATTGAAGATTTTAAAAAGTTGAATGATCAATTACGAGACAGTGCAGATAAGGCAAACCGGTATGCGAACCTGCTGATGCCGATCAATGCGAATATCGGTAACCTGAGTTATGTCTTGTGCGCTGTCATAGGTGCATTGATGATGTTACAGGGAAATCTAGGAATTACAGTGGGAACGGTGATTGCTTTTATCGGTTTGAATCGAAACTTTACACAGCCCATCACGCAAATCAGCCAACAAATGAACTTCGTTGTCATGGCAGTTGCCGGAGCCCAGCGTGTATTTGCGCTGTTGGAGGAAAAACCAGAAAAAGACAATGGTTATGTAACGCTTGTCAATGCGATTGAAGAAGCGGATGGAACCATTCGTGAGAGCAAAGAACGCACGGGCATATGGGCTTGGAAACATCCTCATCAGGCAGATGGGACGATCACTTATCGCAAATTGGAAGGCGGTATCGTTTTTGATGGAGTAGACTTTGGGTATAATGATGACAAGATGGTCTTGCATGATATCAAAATGTATGCACAGCCTGGACAGAAGATTGCTTTGGTCGGATCAACAGGTGCAGGAAAGACGACAATCACGAATTTGATCAATCGTTTTTATGATATCCAGGATGGCAAGATTCGATATGATGATATCAACATAACCAAGATCAAAAAACCAGATCTGCGGCGTTCACTGGGCATGGTCTTGCAGGATACGCATTTGTTTACCGGAACTGTAATGGATAATATTCGTTATGGAAAACTCGATGCAAGTGATGAAGAGTGTATTGCTGCAGCAAAATTGGCAAATGCAGATGGTTTCATTCGAAGACTGCCCGATGGATATCAAACTGTCTTGACGAGTGATGGTGCCAATTTAAGTCAAGGACAGCGTCAGTTATTAGCAATTGCACGGGCAGCAGTTGCAGATCCGCCAGTATTGATCTTGGATGAAGCGACAAGTTCGATTGATACACATACCGAAGGATTGGTACAGGCTGGCATGGATGCTTTGATGAAAGGAAGGACGACATTTGTCATTGCTCACCGTTTGTCAACGATCAAAAATTCAGATTGTATCATGGTCATGGAACATGGTCGGATCATTGAACGAGGCAATCATGATGAACTGATAGCAGCCAAAGGAAAATACTATCAATTATACACAGGAAACTTTGCTGAATAAAACGTAAGTACTTACTTGCGTTTTTTTTTATAAATTTGATCAAAAATAATTACCTGGGAAATAAAGAGGAAAGAATCATGGCGAACATGCTATACTAGTTAAAGAGGAATGGAATCATCATACAAAAGAAATGAGGGAAAAGCATGGATGCGGATAATAAAAAGGATAGAATTCATTTGCTGGTTGCGCTGGATGAGGGCTATCTGCCACAATTACTGATATTACTTACATCGATTCATTTGAATCATCCAGAAGGTTCTTTTGATCTATATTTGCTGCATCGATCGTTAACAGCACAACAGCTGGAGGCAGTTCACACTTGCTGCAAAAAAGCAGAGATGCATTGTTTTTGCATTCAGGTGGATACAGAAATCTTTAAAGATGCACCTAGCAATGCCCGTTATCCAATTGAAATGTACTATCGTTTACTGGCTCCCTATTTGCTGCCGGCTGAGTTGCATCGTGTTCTTTATTTAGATCCGGATATTCTTGTGATCAATCCATTATATCCGTTATGGGAGATAGATTTAAAAGAACACTTATTTGCTGCAGCTGCTCATACAGGAAAGACAGAACTGTCCAATAATGTCAATCGCATCCGTTTGCGTACAGACCATGATTACTATAATTCAGGTGTATTGCTGATCAATTTAGACAAGGCACGGGAAGAAATTCATAAAGAAGATATCTTTCATTTTGTACAAGTCCATGGCAGTGAGCTGTTGCTGCCGGATCAGGATATGTTAAATGCAATGTATGGAGACCAAATATTGGCATTGGATGATGCATTGTGGAATTATGATGCCCGTAATTATCGGAACTATCTGCTTCGCAGTGCAGGGGAAAAAGATATCCGATGGGTGATGCAGCACACAGTGATCCTGCACTTCTGCGGACGTGCAAAACCATGGAAAAAAGGCTATCGTTATCGGTTTGGACAATTGTATCAACATTATATCCAGTTGACGAAACGATTTTTACCACAATATGCAACAATGCTGGAAGAAAAAAAGGCAAAGTGATTTTTCGCTTTGCCTTTGTCATTATGAGAATTATCTTACTTTTTTAATGATGAGATAAATAGCTCCGCCAAAGAAAATGATGATGCCGCTTGCTGTCACCCAAAGCCAATTTCCAGAGCTTTTTGGTGATGGTGCAGTCGGCTGCTCGTTTTCTGCTTTTTGTGTTTCTTCTTGCGAAGTTATATTGTGCTCATCTATTTGTGCTGCATTATTGGATGGTTTTTCTTCATTAACAATCATTTGCGGCAGGGGCGTATTCAAATCTCCTGTGTTCTCAGTTTGAACTGTGTTTTCTTGAAGGGTTCTGTAAGATAAAGTCCCTTCATAGTTTCCTTTAAATACAATCGTATAAATTAACTCATTTTCAATCCATTCTTTTTTGAGATCATAATCTCTGCCTGCCGTCAGCATTTCCTCCTGAAAAAGAATGGTCATATCATCGAACGAATCCGAATGCATTGTTACATTTTGAATGTTGAGTTTGCGCGGCTGTATTTTGAAAGAATAAGGCAAGCTGGTAAAAGCATCATAGTTTTCAGTTCCTTCGACAACGGCTTTCACATACCATGTTCCGCAGGCATTCGGTTTTGCAGCCGAGAATATGCCGTTTGGATCGTTGCTGAAGAGCAGTTGTGCAGTTCCAAATCGAGTTTCTAATTTGATTTTAGATAAGTCTTCGCCCCACTGAAAGTTTGGTAAAGACAGTGATACGATGGAATTAGCTGCTTTGCTTACTTTGATTGATACGGGAATATCCGAGATGATTTCATAGTTTTTTGTATCCTCTGGTATATAGCTTGCCATGTATGAGACGGTTCCTGTCTGCGTGAGTGTTTTTCCCCCGTTTTGCCAATGAAAACCGGCAGGTAACAAGACGCTGTCCAAAGTATCTCCATAATGCGCGCTTAAGGAAGATGGTGTTACAAAGGATGGGGTCGCCTTTTTTATTTGCAAAGGCAGGATCTTGCTGATTCCTTGATAAAGGGTGGAATCATCTACTTGAAATTTTACATACCAGTTGCCGGCCTGAACAGGCAATCCCTTTGTATAGGTGCCATCCAGACGATCGCTGTATGAAATTTCCAGTTCTCCATCGAGGGCTTTTGCTTCTATGGCTATTTCTTCTCCATAAACCGTATCTTGAAGAGCTGGTTCTTTGATCCATTGATTTTGCAGCTTGCTGATCGTGAATTCCAGCTGGTCTGTTGCTGCTTGATAGTTTTTATCTTCTTCCAAAATAACGCTTACACGATAAGTGCCGGGCAAAACAGGTGCTTCTTTTTGTACAGTCCAAGAAGAACCGTTCCATTTTTCATATAGGATCTCTACCGAAGCACTGCTGCCTTCCTTTTCATATTGAATTGTTGTGACTGGCTGTTCATCGTATACTTTATCCAATGTTTCGTTTTGGATGGCAATCGTGCTGCCGGCTTTGTAAATTTCAAATGGAATTGGATCGCTGGCTAATCCGCTGTAAGAGATGCCGCCGGTAGCTACAGCTTTTACATACCATGTTCCCGCATCCGGATTGGATGGCAATACAGAATAGAGACCATCTTTCTCTTGACTGTATGCAAAAGAAACTTTTCCATATCTGCTCTCTGCTGTTGGCATAGAGGGCGTTTCACCATATGTCCAGTTTTGAATGCTTAATTCTTTGGTCCAATAATTGGCTGCTGCACTGATACGAAATTCGATCGGCGCACTTTCCAGTTTGGAATAATTCGTATGCGCATCTACAATGGCTTTTGCGTAATAGGTGCCTGCTTCTGTCGGAATCGTTTCTTCATAAGGTCCTTCCGGTTGTTCCGCAAATAAAAAACGCGCTGCTCCATACTGTGCCGTAGCGCCATATGTTAAAACAGAACCATATTCCGTGTTATTGACCGCCGGTTCTTTGATCCATTTATTTGCGGCCGGAAGGATCTTGAATTCTTTCGCATGACTGCTTAGTCCTTCGTATTGGTCTGTCTGGTAAACATTAGCCTTACAATAATAGGTACCAGCTTCAGCAGGTATTTGATTTGTAAAAGGTCCATCGAAAGAATTGCTGTAGGTATAGATCACATCTCCGTATCGGGCACTAGCTGTTGGTTGTGGTCGATTGCCATATACAATGTCAGAAATAGTTAATTCTTCTGTCCAGTCATTCGTGAAAGTGAGCTGTATCGTATAGTACAAATAGAAAGGCTCCCCATTGACTTCTCCACAATAGTATCGATACGTAATAGGCGAAGAAATTGTGTAATTTGAAATAGTAGTTCCTTGTATCGTTGCATTTTCCATTTGGTCGATTCGACTGGCATCTATGCCGGGAAAAAGGGAATGAATATCAAATGTGTCTTGATCAGCTAAAAAATGACCGTTTTGTTTTTTATTGATAAATAATTGACGAACAGAGCCATTATCAGGCAGCTGCAGAAAGCCCAGATTAGTATTGTTACAAGAAAGATTAACCAGATTCGTCAGCTTGGACAGATCCAACGACTGCAGATCATTGCCATCTACACTTAATTCTTTTAAAGCTGTCTGTTTAGAGAGATCCAGTACAGAGATATCCGTATTATCACAGATCAGGTGTTCTAATAATGTACATTGTGCCAACTGTATCGCAGCAAGGGGATTGTCGCTGCAATTTAACACTTGTAATCGCGTATTTTGTGTGAAATCGATATTGGTTATCGCATTCTCTTGAATGAATAATTGTTCCAGATTTTGAAAAGCAGACAGATCGATCGTTTGTAATCCCAGACCAGAACAGTCCAGGCGTTTTAGATTCCATAAAGTTTCAATACCGTTGATTGACTGAAGCCCTAAGATTCCGCTCAGATCTAGATTGGTAATCTGTTCTACTTCTTCATTGCTGAAACTTCCATCTGCATCTAAGTCAAATTGCTCCATGTAGTCCCGTAAATGCGGGTCTGTAAAGGTTGTGTCCAACTGAATGGTTTGTCGTGTGTCACTGTAGTCTGCATCTGCATATACAGGATGTGTCGGCATAACAAGGGCCGCAATTAAAAATGTCATCGTTAAAACGATAGGCTTTTTTGTTTTCATTGTTTCCTCCTCATGTCTCGAGGGATAGAATAACATAGCAGGAAACAGCGGTCAAATACATTACATGGAGATGAAAAAGATGCCTCTATGTATGTTTCATCTTCTTATTTCTGGTTTCTTGTCGATAATGAGAATCCAACGATCGGCTTGAGTGTTGATTTCGGCTTTATTTATCAGCATTTTATAGAAAAAATGCAATTCTAATTTACAAAAAAAAGGAGCTGGATCGATCTTTTCTATCTTTGAAATCACTATTTCTTTTTTATTAGAGTGAGAAAAAAGGGAATATTTACCAAATAAATGTAAAAAGAAGACAGAAATTGTTCATCTGTCTCCTTTAAAATTGAATGCATTTTTTAGGGCAGCTATTGGCACAGATTCCGCAGCTGACACAGCGTTCTTTGTTTAATTTCCAAGTTTTAGTATCCCGCTCTACTTGGATTGCCTGTTTTGGACATTTTTTTGAACATAAACCGCAATACACGCAGGCATCTCCAGCTTGCGGATATTTTTTTTCGATTGTTGGACGGGTATAGGTATCGCTGGATTTATGCTGTGCAGGCAAGGTATATCCTTTTTCCATATGCAGACAATGCTTCGGACAAATTTGTACGCAGTTTCCGCATTGGATGCAATCAAAACGGTGAATGGTCCATGTTCCCTCTTCACGATTGACTTCGAGAGCGCCGGGCGGGCAGTTCTGCGCACATAAGGTACAGCTGATGCATTGTTCGATATCAATATGAATATGACCGCGCATACGCTCAGGATAGGTTGCGGGTTCTTCTGGATAATTGACGGTTGCCGGTTTTGATATTAAATTTTTTAATACTTCCGAGGTAAATGAAAAAAGTCTTTGTTTACGCATAAGATCACCTCTCTGTACAACTGATGCAAGGATCGATCGTCAAGATGAGCAATGCGACGTCTCCTAATTGACATCCTTTTAATAAATCCAACATGGCAGGAATATTGCTGGTGGTCGGTGTACGCAAACGGAAACGATCCAGATATTTCGTTCCGTTTGCCTTGACATAATAGATTGCTTCCCCGCGAGGCTGTTCAATTCGAATGAAAGATTCGCCCTTTGGCATTCCTTTGACAGGAACTGAAATGTCTCCTTTCGGTATTTTGGATAAAAGCTGCTCTATCAGATCAAACGACTGGAATATTTCAGCGATACGGACTTTGACGCGTGCGTAAGAGTCGCCCTCAACAGCAGTGATCGCTCCAAAATTGAGATCGTTGTAGGCTGCATATCCGCTTTCTCTTGCATCATAATCGTAACCACTGGCACGCAGCATTGGTCCAACAGCTCCTGCCAGATATGCCTGCTCTTTGCTGATGCAGCCAAGGCCGCGCAAACGAGAATTCACGCTCATATCTTCTAAGAATGTTTTAGCGATTGGACGCAATTCCTGATCCATTTCCTGTATGGTCGCATGAATTGCTTGCAGCATCTCATCCGACATATCTTTTGATACGCCGCCTACTTGATTGACGGAGAAAATAATACGTCCGCCGGTTGTTAGATCAAAGAGATCCAATACTTTTTCTCTTAAACGCCAGGATTGCATGAAGAGACTTTCAAAACCAAGGGCATCGGCTAACAACCCAAGCCATAATAAGTGGGAATGGATACGGCTCATTTCCATCCAGATCGTACGCAGATAATCTGCCCGTCGCGGGATGTGGATGTCCATGATTTCCTCCAGTGCTTGACAATATCCCAAACCGTGGCCAAAACTGCAGATGCCGCATACTCGTTCAGCTACATAGACATATTGCTTGAAATCTTTTGTTTCTACTAACTTTTCCAGCCCGCGATGCACAAAACCAATGTTGGGAACAGCTTCCACAACGACTTCATCTTCTAGAACAAGATCAAGATGAATCGGTTCGGGAAGAACAGGATGCTGGGGACCGAAGGGAATGATGCTTTGCTTTGCCATTATTCATTCACTCCTTTCTGTGCGAACGGAGTTTGTGTATCGATGCGATATAATTGATGTTTATAATCCATCGTGATTCCTTCGATGATGACCCCAAACAGTTCCGCTGCTTCATTTTCCTGAAGAAAAGCACATGGATAAATCTGAGTGATGCTTGTGATCGGTTCTGTTTTTTGAATCAATAATCGCAAAGTTTCCATTTCTAAGTCTTTGACAAAAGTATAACTGAGTTCAAATCCGTCTTCTATCGTAACAGCGCACATTTGTGAGAATCGCCATCCTTCCATTTTTCTTTTGACGATATCATGGAAAAATGTGTTTTTCTCAATGGGAATGATCTTGCTTTTCATTATCTGCGCCTTCTTTCTTTTTTTCCAATATTTCTACTGCCTGCAGTACACCATCAATAATTGACTGTGGCCGTGCAGCACAGCCAGGAACATAAACGTCTACAGGAATGATTGTATCAATTCCGCCCAAGATGTTGTAACAGTCTTTAAAGATGCCTCCTGTACAAGCACAGATACCAACAGCGACGACCACTTTTGGATTTGGCATCTGTGAATAGATCTGTTTAACGACAGAAGCGCTTTGTGTATTTACACCGCCGGTGATCAATAAAATATCGGCATGAAAAGGATTGCCCGTATTGATGATTCCAAAACGTTCGATATCGTATGTAGGGGTCGTACAAGCCAATACTTCGATGTCACATCCATTGCAGCTGCTGGCGTCGTAATGCAACATCCAGGGTGATTTTTTTAATTTATTCATCTGTGTTCACCTACCTTATGGACATTAGGATCAAAATATTGATTCCGCCGCCTAAAAGCGTGATCAGCCAGCATAGATCCAATACTTTACGCCAGTTTAAACGCGCACATACATTGTCGATCAAGATCTCAATAAAATAGACGATGAAACAAAGAAGAACAGCGATCGGCCAGCTGACAATAGAAGCGTTCAGAAAAAAGATGGCAACGATACTGAGCAGCAGTATTTTCTCATAGTATTCGCCAATTTCCATCACTGCCAAAGTCGTTCCAGACATTTCGGTCGTGATTCCTTTGACCATTTCCTGATGTGCATGATGAGATGTAGACAGATCAAATGGCGATTTTCTCAGTTTGACTGCCATGATCAGGATATAGCCGACAAACAATCCAGGCATCAGCCAAAAGGCACTGGTAGGGCAAGCGATGATCTCGTCAACGCGGAAAGAGCCGGTTGTTAGATAAAAGCCAACGGCAATCAACAGTGTCATGGGTTCATAAGACATCATCTGCAGCATTTCTCTGCTTGCGCCCATATTGGAGAAAGGAGAAGAATCGCTGCTGGCAGCCAAGATCAGAAACATGTCTGCCGTCGATAAGATGAACAAAGACATCAAGATATCGGAACCAAAAAATACGATACCTCCGGCAATTGACAGAAATGCCAGATAACTTAGATTTAACAGCAGTTGCACGCTATTGACGGCAATCATCTGTTTTGAAAACAATTTGATCAAATCATAAAACGGCTGTAACAAACTAGGCCCTTTTCTTCCCTGCATGCGGGCAGTGACTTTTCGATCCACCCCGTCTAGCAAGGCGCCGATGATAGGGGATAGAAACAGATAGCCAATCAAAGACAGAATCTTGATCATCGCAGTACACCTCCCAACAGCAATGCAAACACGACTATCAGCACACTGGACGCAATGATTTCGGATGGTTTCAACAGACGGCGCCGTCCCATTTCAAAACGAAGATACCAGTTGCTTAAATATAACTGATGGCTTTCTCCCATGCTGTCGATAAAATGCGAGTTGTCGCCAACATTGATTCCGCACATATAAGTCGGAACGTAATCGCGATGAGCAGAACGCGAGATCAGGAACATCAAAGATGGAACGATCAAGATGCTGACAACCATGATGACCATCGTTGCCAGTTCGCTCATGGACAATACTTCTGTTGTTTGACCAAATAAAGATAAGACGATCGGATTGACGATCTGCCGTGCTAAGAATGGGAATAGCAGACACAGCAAGATCATGATCCCGCCTAAGATGAACATGGAGAAATATTCATCTTTTCTGGTACAATCTGTTTCTGTGTGCTTTGGCTTATGCATCGCAATCAATTTGCATAACCATTTGGTCCAATAAAACATGGTCGTCGAACTGCCGAATGCAATGAAGATCACTAACAAGACATTCCCGCTGTCGACAAATGATTTTAAAGCAACCCATTTGCTGATCAACATGCCGAAAGGCGCCAGATACATGCCGGCAATGCCAATTCCCATGATATAAGCAAGTGCTGGCAATCGTAAGATCAATCCATGCATATGCTCGATATCTCTTGATCCGATACAGTTTTCAGTGGCGCCCACCGCTTCAAACAGCATGGATTTACTGACAGAGTGGAAGATCATCAATAAGATGGCAGCCCATACGGTTTCTTGTGCACCGATGCCGGCACAGGCAACGATCAAACCGAGATTCGAAATCGTAGAGAAAGCTAATACTTTCTTTGCATCATTTTGAGCGATCGCCATCATGCTGGCTGTGATGAAAGTAAAACCGCCGATGAAAGATACCATCGTGCCGCACATATTTCCATGCAAGGCAGGAGCTAAGCGGATCAACAGGTAAACGCCGGCTTTGACCATTGTTGCACTGTGCAGTAAAGCACTGGATGGAGTCGGGGCGACCATGGCGCCATATAACCAAGAAGAGAAGGGCAGCTGTGCGGATTTTGTAAGCCCGGCTAACGCCAAACAGCCGATGATCAAAGCATTTCCATTCTCAATGACATCAGAAAGCTGGACGCTGTGCGAATAGATCGCGCATAGCCAGATACTGACAGCGAAACCAACCCCGCCTAATAAATTCATCCATAGGGCACGAAAACTGTTTTCCATTGCTTCTTCGCTTCTTGTATAGCCGATCATGATAAAAGATATCACACTGGTGATCTCCCAAAAGAAATAGATCCAAATTAAATTCGAAGACAAGACCAAACCAAACATGGCGCTCATAAATAAAAACAACATTGACAGAAATAAAGAGCTGCGGTCTAAGTATTCTTTATGATGCTGGTGGTAACTTTTCATGTAGCCGACAGCGTAGATGGCAATTAGACCGCCTACTAATGAACAAATTACGCACATCAGCAGTGCTAAAGAATCAATCTGTGTATGTGTGGACTCCAATAAAGGAATCGAATGTTCTACCCATAAAACCAGCAATGTTTGAAAAATCGATAAGCAGGAGATCCACAGCTTTTTATAAATGATGCATTTGTAAATAATAAAGACCATCAAAAGAATTTCAATCAATTGCATCAAAAGATCCAAGATCTTTGTTTCGGTATATAAATACCAGGTTGTTTGTCCGTCCATTATCCAGGATGTAATCAGTGCCGTCGTGCATAGAACTAACAAAGCGACACTGGTATAAATCAGATAACCCCGTATTCTTGCATCATGAATCACATAGATCAAAGCTGCACTGATGAGAGGCAGAATGATCATCAAAGGTACCAATGCCATATACACCCTCCATTCATGTAATGATTTACGTATATTATATATCTATTTGTAAGTGGTTTCCATTTCTTTTTTACAGTTTGAGGAGTATAATACAGGCATGCATGAATTAGAAATTACAAAACATATTTTAGATGTCAGCATCCAAGAGGCAAAAGTACATCATGCACAAAAGATTACAAAAATACATTTAGCACTTGGACCTTTTTCAGGTTTTGTACCGGAGTGTATCCAAATGTATCTGGATGTCTTGGCAAAGGATACGATAGCAGAAGGTGCAGAAATTTGTGTACGCACGATTCCTTTGCGCGTAGAGTGTTTAGATTGCCATACGATTGCTGAAATTGACCGCCATCATATTGAATGCCCTAAATGCCATGGCTTGCATTTAAAGCGGTTATCTGGTGGAGAATGTATGATCGAAAGTTTGGAGGTCGATGAAGATGGAAATCAAAGTATATCATCAGATCATGGAGTGGAATGAAGATGTATCCGCGCAAGTAAAAGAGACATTAAGAGAACACCACACGATATTGATCAATATCATGGGTTCTCCTGGAGCTGGTAAAACGAGCCTGATCACTGCATTGATCCAACGGCTTCGAACACAATGGAAGATTGCGGTCATTGAAGGGGATATCACGACTTCTTATGATGCCGCAAAGATCGCTTCTCTGGGCATACCAAGTGTGGAACTCAATACAGATGGAGCCTGCCATATTGAAGCGATGAGCATTCAGAAGATGCTGCCGGCTTTTGATTTAAACTCAATCGATGTCATATTTGTCGAAAATATCGGGAATTTGGTCTGCCCTGCCGAATTTGATATCGGAGAAACGATGCGTATTACGATCTTAAGCGTTCCAGAAGGAGATGACAAGATCGAAAAATATCCATTGATGTTTACAGAGACGGATTGTTTGGTCATCAATAAGAGCGATGTACTTCCTTATTTTGATTTTAACAAGGAACGGATCGAAGAAAACTATCATGGCGTGAATCCGGATGCACCTTTATTTTGGATCAGCACGAAAAATCAAGAGGGTTTGGATGCATTGAGTGCACATTTGTCAAGACGGATCGCTGAATATTTAAAATGAAACATTTGAAATTACAGGTTCGCGGCATCGTGCAAGGTGTTGGTTTCCGTCCATTTATACATCGGCTTGCAGACAACAATCAACTGAAAGGATCGGTATATAATGATGGGCAAGGAGTGATCATAGAGGTTGAAGGAAAAGAGGAAAATATAAATAATTTTTTGCATGGTCTGCACTCTCCTCCCGATTTATCAAAAATTGAAGAGATACAAATAAAGGAAATGCCTTTGCAGGCATTTCGTTCATTTCAAATTATCGACAGCCATGTGGGGGAGCATGATACCTTGATTTCTCCAGATATTGCCCCATGTGCAGATTGTTTGCGGGAATTGAATGATCCAAATGATCGGCGGTATCATTATCCATTTATCAACTGTACGAATTGCGGTCCGCGTTATTCGATCATTCAAGATGTACCGTATGATCGCAAATATACAACAATGTCTCGTTTTGTTATGTGCGATGCCTGTCAAAAGGAATACCAAGATATACGCGACCGCCGTTATCATGCACAGCCGGATGCCTGTGCTCGATGCGGACCGAAGCTGCTATTGTATCCTGACAGTACAGCCGAACCATTATCAGGGACGATCCAGGCTTTAAAACAAGGAAAGATCGTTGCAATCAAAGGAATCGGCGGCATTCATCTTGCCTGCGATGCATGGAACAAACAAGCAATTCAACGTTTGCGCAAACGAAAGATGCGGGAACAAAAACCGTTTGCCATTATGGTGCAAAGTATAGAAGAAGCAAAGAAGTTTGCGGTGATCAGCAGGGAAGAAAGCGATCTCTTGCAAGGCAAAGAGCGTCCTATTGTGCTGTGCCGCAAAAAAGATCCTAAACAATTTCTTGCGATATCAGAAAATCAGTATATCGGGCTCTTGTTGCCTTATTCGCCTCTGCATGTTTTATTGATGCAGCAACTGCCGGCTGTTGTATTGACGAGTGCGAATCGACACGATGAGCCGGTGTACATTGATAATCAGGCGGCCTTGCAGGATCTGTGCGGGATCGCGGATGTGTTTTTGCTGCATGATCGTCCCATTGCCAATCGCTGTGATGACTCCTTGCTGTATGCCTTCCGCGGAAAGCCGTATTTTGTACGCAGGAGCAGAGGCTATGTGCCTGCCCCATTGACGATCCAGGAAGAATGTGACGGCATATTGGCACTGGGAGCACACCAAAAAGGTTCTTTTGCATTGGGAAAGCATCATTATGTATTCCTGAGTCCTTATATTGGAAATTTGGAACATTGGAAAAATATGGAACATTATCAGCAAGCGTTGCAGACGTATGAGCATCTGTTTGCCATTCATCCGGAAAAAGTAGTTTGCGATCTGCATCCGGATTATACATCGACGCAATTCGCCAATACACTGCATCTGCCGATCTTGCAGGTACAGCATCATCATGCCCATATGGCTGCATGTATGGCTGAACATCAATTGTCATCAAAGGTATTTGGAATCATTTTTGACGGCAGCGGTTATGGAGAAGATCACACCATATGGGGAGCGGAATGTTTGATCGGCGATCTGCAGAGTTATCAGCGTGTGGGTTCCATTCATCCGATTTTGCTGCCAGGAGGAGAATTGGCTATTCATGAGATCAAACGAATTGCCATCTCTCTTTGCGTGATGAGCCGGCATCCGTTTCCATCTGCCTGTGTGGAACAAGAAATTGTCTCTCTTTGTCAGCATCCTTCTCTATGTGTCGCTGCCAGCAGCATGGGACGTTTGTTTGACGGTGTTTATGCTTTGTTGACGAACACGTGTTGGCAGTCTTATGATGGACAGGCACCGATGTTATTGGAGAGCATGGCGGATCGTAAAGAAGAAGGTGAATATTCTCTAAGCTTTTATAACGCCAGCGGGGTTCGCTATTTTGACTGGCGAAAGATGATCGGCGAGATCCTTCGTGATCTGCAACAAGGAATGGACAATGCGCGGATCAGCGCAAGATTCATGAATACGATCTGTCATATGGCGGTTGCACAATGCCGTGCTTTGAATCCGTCTCGTTTGCCGATCGTATTAAGCGGAGGCAGTTTTTTAAACCAGTGGTTGCTGCATAAGATCGTCGCACGCTTAGAGAAAGAGCAATATAGGGTCTATTGGCATCAGCAGACAGCATGCAATGATGAGGGGATTGCCTTTGGTCAACTTGCCATTGCAGCACAAAGGAAGTGAATAAAATGTGTTTAGCCATACCATTAAAAATTACAGAAATTCATGAAAAAACAGCGGTCGGGGAAGCCGGCGGCTTATCACAGTCATTTCGAATCGACTTTTTGCCGAATGCAAAAATTGGCGATCATGTGATGGTGCATGCCGGTTTTGCCATTGAGATCATCGACCCGATCGAAGCAGAGAAAACACAGCAATTGTATGAGGAGATCTTCCATGCCGTATCAAATTAAAGACCCTGGAAAAGATCTGTATATCATGGAGTTTTGCGGGACCCATACGATGGCCATCGCTAGAGCCGGGATACGTCAATGCTTGCCGTCCCATGTTCATTTGGTAAGCGGACCGGGCTGTCCTGTCTGTGTGACGCCAAGCGGGGCCATTGATACAGCCTTGCAGTTAGCGGAGGAAAAAAACATCATGATCTGCAGTTATGGCGATATGCTTCGTGTACCTGGGAGCCGGCAGGAAACATTATTGCAAAAAAAAGCAGCCGGAGCCGATGTGCACATCTGTTTATCAGCGATGGATGCTCTGCAATTGGCAAAACGGTTTCCAGAAAAAGAAGTGATCTTTTTAGGTGTTGGATTTGAAACAACGGCACCGGGAACAGCAGTTAGTGCAAAAATAGCAAAGGAAGAAGGATGTCGAAATTTTTCGATCTTTAATTTGTTAAAACGCAGTGCACCGGCAATTACAGCTATATTAGATGATCCGCAATGTCAGATTGATGCTTTTTTGTGTCCGGGACATGTGGCGGCGATCATCGGAGAAACAGGGTTCTCGTTCCTGCCAAAAAACTATCATAAAAGTGCTGTTGTTGCGGGGTTTGAACCAGAGGACATCTTATATGCGATCCAGCTCTTATGTGAAGCACATCAACAGGATCGGATCATTCTTAAAAATACATATACACGTTTAGTGCAAAAAAACGGAAATCCGCATGCACTTGCATTATTGGAAGAAGTGTTTGAAGAGACGGACAGTGTCTGGAGAGGATTAGGCAATATCGAACGCAGTGCATTTGGATTTCGCAAAGAATATGAGAGATGGGATGCAGTAAAAAAATTTCATTTGCCATCTTTCACAGATCAAGAGCCGGCAGGATGTTGCTGCGGTGAAGTCATCCGCGGGAAAAAACGACCGCAAGACTGCCCATTGTTTCATCGTACCTGCCATGCACAAAACCCGATCGGCCCTTGCATGGTGTCCAGCGAAGGAACTTGTGCAGCAGCTGATCGATATGAATGATAGGAGGGGAAAATATGGAAGAAAAGATCACATTGGATCATGGAAGCGGTGGATTCAAAACTTCACAATTGATCGAAGATTATATACTGCAGGTGTTTCCGGGAAAAGCCTTGCATGAGCGCAAAGATGGCGCAGTTTTAAAAAATGAGACAGCACCTATCGTTGTCTCAACGGATAGTTTTGTAGTAGATCCATGGAATTTCCCTGGGGGAAATATTGGTAAATTAGCCGTTTGCGGAAGTGTCAATGATGTGTTGATGAGCGGTGGGATTCCTTCTTATCTCACGCTGTCTTTGATATTAGAAGAAGGCTTTTTGCTATCTGATCTAAAGAAGGTCATAGGGGCAGTCAAAGAAACTGCAGATCAGGCAAAAGTCGAGATCGTTTGCGGCGATACCAAAGTTGTGGAACACGGAAAAGGGGATCAGATCTATATCAATACTTGCGGCATTGGCTTTTTGAAGAGAAACTTGCAAGCATCGTATCAAGAAGGAGATCTGGTCGTTGTCTCTGGCAGTATCGGCCGCCATGGAGCTGCTGTCTATATGGCAAGAGAAGATATCCCTCTACAAGGAAATCTGTTCAGCGACTGTGCTTTGCTGTGCAAGGAAGCAGTTGCCGCAATGGATCTGCCAGGTCTGCGCATCCTTCGTGATCCGACAAGAGGCGGTCTGGCAACAACTTGCATCGAATTGATCGAACATACGAAATGGGGAATGGAATTGGATGAAACAGGCATTCCTGTCGATGCAGATGTATCTGCACTATGTTCTCTGCTTGGTTTTGATCCGCTGTATATGGCATGTGAAGGCAGAATGATTGCGATCATCTCTCCGCAAGATGCGCCGCTTTTGTTAGAACAGTTGGGGAAAGAGGCCAGGATCATTGGAAAAATCACTAAAGAACACCCGCAGACACTGCTGTTAAATACTAGATTGCAGACTACTCGCTGGTTAAGAAAATTAAGCGGTCAGCCATTGCCGCGTATTTGTTAAATAACCAAAAGAAATAAAAAAATATACATAATTTTTTGAATATTGATTGACTTCGCAAGCGCTTTCTGTTATAAAATAGTTAGGTAACCGAATTAATTCTTTGCTTTTCCTATCGGGCAAAGAGGGAAAGATAGGACATATCCACAGGTGTGGGTTTTTATTTCGATAAATAGTTCGGTTCACTAACTAATTTCTGGAGGAGAAGATTATGGGAAAATATGAAACACTCGCCAAAGAAATTGTCAAAAATGTTGGCGGTAAAGAAAACATCGCGGTATTAAATCACTGTGTTACTCGTCTACGTTTTCAGTTGAAAGATGAAACAAAAGCAAATGATGAAGCAATCAAAAATTTAGACGGTGTCGTTACCTTGGTAAAAAGTGCTGGTCAATATCAAGTCGTTATCGGCAATCATGTCGTTGATGTATTCAAAGATGTATGTGAAGTTGCTGGGATCTCTTCTTCTGAAACAGCTGGTGGAGAAGAATCTGATGTCAAAATGAGTTTTGGTGCAAGAGTCGTTGATGTCATCTCTGGTACATTTACTCCGCTGCTGGGGGTTATGTGTGCCAGTGGTATGATCAAAGGTCTCATGACACTGCTTTCTTTCTATAATATCATTACGGCAGACAGCGGTCTGTATCAGATCCTGTATGCAGCCGGAGATGCGATCTTCCTGTTATTCCCGGTTGTTTTGGGTTATACTTCTGCTGTGAAGTTCAAGATGAGTCCATTCCTGGGAACAGTTATTGGCTGTATCTTCGTATATCCGACACTGCAAGGTGTTGACCTCAATGTGCTGGGACAAACAATCAATGTAACGTATACTTCTACTGTTCTTCCAATTTTGATCACGAACTTCTTTGCTTCTTATCTGGAGCGCGCATGCAAAAAGATCATTCCAGATGTTGTTAAGACTTTCCTGGTGCCGATGATCGTATTGTTGATCGCTGCACCTCTTGGATTTACTATTGTTGGTCCGGTTGCAAACTGGCTGGCACAGATCATCGGTAATGTGATTATGACGATCTATGGATTAAGTCCGATGGTTGCAGGTTTCGTCGTTGGTGCTTTCTGGCAGGTATTGGTTATCTTTGGTCTGCATATGGGCCTTGTTGCAGTTGCAATCATGCAGCTGGTTACCGGACAAGGAACACCGATTTTCTCTCTTGGTTTAGGTGCTTCTTTTGCCCAGACAGCAGTTGTATTCGCTATTTGGCTGAAAACAAAAGATAAGAAGCTCAAGAGCATTGCTCTTCCTGCTTGGATCTCTGGTATCTTTGGAGTTACAGAACCGGCAATTTACGGTGTTACATTGACACGTATCAATATGTTCGTCATTTCTTGCATCGGTTCTGGTTTAGCTGGTATCTGGTATGGATTCACAGGATTGCTGCAATGGACTAATGCCGGCTTAGGAGTATTTGCTATTCCAGGATTCTTAAAAGAAGGATTAGATGTCACACAGACAATTGTTTCTGTTGTTGTCGGTATCGCTATTGCGATGATCGTTTCTTTCGTTTTAGCAGTCATCTTATTTAAAGATAATAAAAAAGATTCAGAAGTAAAGATCGCAGCTCCTGTTAAAGGAAATGTAAAACCTTTAAGTGAAATGAATGATCAAGTTTTTTCCACAGGCACACTTGGACAAGGAGTTTGTGTAGAACCAGCCGACGATACATTCTGTGCACCAGTCAGTGGAACTTTAACAACTTTATTCCCGACTTTGCATGCATACGGCATTACGACTCCAGCTGGAGATGAAGTATTAGTCCATATCGGTGTAGATACTGTCAACCTGCAGGGAAAACATTTCCAGGCTTTAGCAAAACAGGGAGATAAAGTCAAAGTGAATCAGCCAATCATCAAAGCAGATATCGCTAAGATAAAAGAAGAGGGATATTGTGTGGAAACACCTGTCATCGTCATTAAAACAGCAGGCGGAATTCTTTCCACTCATACAGGAAATGTCAACAGCGGCGATGAAGTAATCTGCTTAGGTGATAAATAATCAAGCAAAATAAAAATGCAAAAGGTGTACAGCATCAATTGAGGTGCTGTACATCCTGTTAGTTAAAGGAGGTAAGAAAATGGCATTTCCAAAAAACTTTTTATGGGGCGGTGCTATGGCTGCCAATCAGTGTGAAGGAGCTTTTGATGCAGATGGAAGAGGTTTGTCCAGCTGTGATCTGCTTCCTGCCGCAAAAGAGCGATTTATGCTTTCTAAAGGAGAGCTTCCTTTGTCAAAAATGGATGATTCCTATTATTATCCGGCTCGTTATGGTATCGATTTCTATTATCACTACAAAGAAGATATTGCCTTGTTGGCAGAGATGGGATTTAAATGTCTTCGTATTTCCATCGCATGGACAAGAATTTTTCCTAATGGCGATGATGAACAGCCAAATGAAAAGGGACTTGCGTTTTATGAGGACATTTTTAAAGAATGTCGTAAATATGGGATCGAGCCATTAGTAACGATGGCACACTTTGACGTTCCTGTACACTGCATTGAAAAATATGGAAGCTGGCGTGATCATCGGATGATTGATTTCTATAAACGATATGCACAAACGATATTTACCCGTTACAAAGGGCTTGTGCATTATTGGATCACATTTAATGAAATCAATATGTTGCTGCACTTGCCATATGTGGGCGGCGGCATTATTTTTGAAGACGGTGAAAACAAAGATCAAGTAAAATATACAGCTGCTCATCATCAGTTGATTGCCAGTGCATGGGCAACAAAGATTGCACATGAGATCGATCCAGAGAACAAAGTGGGCTGCATGTTAGCTGCCGGTGTCACTTATCCTTATACTTGCCATCCGAAAGATGTTTGGAAAGCAATGCAGGAAGATGATAAAAACTACTTCTTCATTGATGTACAAGTACGCGGAGAATATCCTGGATATGCGAAAAAGAAGTTAGAACGTTTAGGAATCCAGTTAGAAACGACTGAAGAAGAAAAGAAGATCTTGAAAGAAAATACGGTTGATTATGTATCCTTTAGTTACTATGCGTCCCGTTGTGCCAGCGGAACTGAGGAAAATGCAGAAATTACAGACGGAAATGCATTTGCGTCACTCAAGAATCCATATTTGGAAGCTAGCCAATGGGGATGGCAGATCGATCCATTAGGTCTTCGTATTACACTGAATGATTTATATGATCGATATCAAAAACCGTTATTTATTGTTGAAAATGGATTAGGCGCAAAAGATGTGTTGGAAGATGGAAAGATCCATGATGAGTATCGTATTGCATATTTAAGAGAGCATATTCAGGCAATGAAGGCGGCTGTTGAAGAAGATGGTGTTGATCTGATTGGTTATACATCCTGGGGCTGCATTGATTTGATCAGTGCATCAACGGGAGAGATGAGCAAGCGTTATGGATATATCTATGTGGATCGTGATGATGCAGGCAATGGAAGTTTAAAACGAATCAAGAAAGATTCTTTTGACTGGTATCAAAAAGTAATTGCATCGAATGGAGAACAATTATGATCATCCATATAGCAATGTACCAACTCAAGGACAAGACAAAAAAGCAGGACATGATCAAAGCTTTGGAAGCATTAGAAACTTGTCCGTTTATTCAAAATAATATGGTACAGGAAACCTGTTTTCCACAGCTGCCAACTTTGCCGTCTCCATTATTTGGCGATGTGGCGCATATTGCCGCTTTCAAAGATATGGAAGATGCAACAAACTATCCGGAAAGCGAAGCACATCAACAATTGATGAAACAGACAAATGCGTATATTCAACAAGTGATGACCATGGACTTCGTTGACGAAACAAATAAATTGATTTAAAATTTTCAGTAATAATATTACTGGAGATGGAGAATGATGAGAGAAACAAAACTAGGATTTAAAATTTATTATCTATCAAAATTGATACGTAATAATATTGATAGAAACCGTTCAGAAAAAGATTTTACCGGCATGCAGGGACGTGCTTTGCATTTCCTTTTAGGTCAAGAGGATGAATGCGAAGTATTTCAAAAAGATATTGAATTTGAGTTTCAGATCAAACGTTCCACTGCAACAGAATTATTGCAGGCATTGGAAGAGAAAGAATATATCAAAAGAATTCCAACAAGTTATGATGCGCGTTTAAAAAGGATCTATTTGTTGCCGAAAGCGAAAGAACTGGCACCAAAAGTAGAACGACAAGTCAATGTGATTGACGAAATTATAAAAGAAGATATTACTGAAGAAGAATTAAGGACCTTCACAGAAGTTTTGGACAAAATGATTGAAAATATGAAGAAAGTCGAATAAATCGACTTTCTCTTTTACCTAATTAGTTCGTAAAACGAACTAATAAAAGGAGGAAATATGGAAGAAATTGCAGCTTTTTTTAAGAAAACCGGATTATTTTATATTGCGACCATCGAAGATGGAAAACCGCGTGTTCGACCTTTTGGAAATTTAATGATCCTGCAGGGTGCTTTCTTTATCAATACAGGAAGAAAAAAACGTTTCTATGCGCAGATCCAACAAAATCCTTATGTGGAAATCTGCGCCTTTGATAAAGGGACTTGGTATCGTGTAGAAGCAAAGGTAACAGAAGTTGATGATGAGAAGATCAAAGAGCAGATCATGGAGGGAGATCCTTTTGTGAAAAAGAATTATGCGCAGCAAATGGAGAACCTGGTTGCTTTGCGATTAGATGAAGTGAAAGCGTATCGTTGTCAGTTTAACAACGCACAGTGTGTATATGAACAAAAAGACTAAAATTATCATTTGTATTCTTCTCATTTCTTTTGTGCAGATGTCTACCAATGGTATTTCTGCAATCTTGGTCAATATTCAGAATCATTTTCCAACTGTGCCGACTTCGCTGGTTCAGTTGTTGATGACATTTCCTAGTTTGTTCATCATTATATTTACGATGATATCCGCATATTTATTGCGTTATTTCAGCAAAAAGAAATTGATTGAAGCGGGTTTGTTTCTCGTTTGCTGTGCCGGGGTCCTTTCTTATTTCTGTTATAATTCATTGCTTTTATTATTTGTAGGAGCTGGTTTATTGGGAAGTGGAACCGGGTTATGCGCTTCGTTCGCAATATCCTTGATTTCCGATTATTTTGCAGCAAATGAACGTCAAAAGATCATGGGCTGACAAACTGCCGCTTCCAATTTAGGAAGCATGATCATGACGTTTGTCGGCGGATTGCTTGCTTTGATCAGCTGGCAAAGCAATTATATTGTTTATTTTATTGCACTGCCTGGCTTGCTTGCAACGCATTTTTGGCTAGATGATAGAAAGGTCGATCAGCAACAAGGCGGTTCGATCAAAGACTGCGGTTATAGTCTGCACTTATGTCTTTTGATCATCTTGTTCATGGTGTTTTTCTATATTGGACCAACCAGCATTGCGCTTTCATTGGCAGAAAAAGGATTTTCTGATCCAAGTTTAGCGGGAACCGGTTCAACATTATTCCTGTTAGGCGGTACACTGTGTGCAATGTGCTTTGGCAAATTACATCAGTATCTGCAAACGTATTGTATTGCGATCGGTTTTCTTCTGCTGGCAATTGGTTTATTCGGTATGGCAATTGCAACAGCATTGTCTGTTTTTTACCTGTTCTGCTTCATTGCAGGCAGCAGTATCAGTTTGGTCATGCCAAAATGCATGCTGCTGATTTCCTTAAATGAAAAGAAAGAATCGGTATCATTGGCAACAGCCCTTGCCATGTCGGCCAGTAATGTAGGAACATTGATTGCTCCAGGATTTACAGTCATTTGCGGTGCATTGAATCAAACACTTACGACACAGAGATTGTACCTTGCTTGTTTGCTTTGCATTTTGATCTTTGTGATCATGATCGTTTTAAATATAGTAGGAGGACGAAGTGTGAATAAAACTGTAAAAAAAAAGCCGACTTAAAAATAAGTAGTAAAAATATCGAAAAAATTTATAAGTTGATTTGAATAGAAGATATATCAATGCCGGATTGTTTCAAAAAGTTTAATGCTTCTTCAACTGTTAGTGATTGTTTGGTATCGGATCGTGGATTCATGAAGGATTCATAATCCGTTGGTTGAAATACTTCGCCTGTTAGGATCATGTGATAGATACTGACCAACATCATGCGTGCGATCGCAATGATGGCTTTCTTGTGACCACGTCGTTTCTTGATATTGGAATACTTTCTTCCAAAATAAGATGTCTTATCTTTGATGGTCGATAAAGCACATTGGACAAGCAGTGGTTTGAGATATTGTCCAGCTTTGGAGATACGAACTGACTTTTTCTTGCCGGCACTTTCGTTGTTGGCAGGAGAAAGTCCAGCCCAACTGACAAGTTGTTTGTCGGATTCAAACTGAGACATATCGATTCCTATTTCAGAGATGATCAGAATGGCCGATAAGGAACTAATTCCTTTTATTTGTGTGATATGCTGGAAAGATTCGCGTAAAGGATAAGCCCGCTTGACCAATTCTGCTTCACATGAATTGATGAGTTGATCCAAGTACTCCATATGATTCAATGATTTTTCCATCTTGAATCGTTGATCCGCTTCGATGTGATAGCCGTGAAGGGAGTCTAGTATCTTATCTTTGTTCTTACAATTTTTGTGAATGAGTTTTAAGATCTTGTCATCATCAATCACGTTTGGCTTCATGACTTCTTTCATGATATTGGAAGCTGTCTTGCCAAAAGGATCGGAGACAACAGAAGCTAATCCGATATTGGAAACGGTCATACAGTTCTGATAACGATTCCGTTCTGAAGAACGCATGCAGACCAGCTTGTATCGGTAACGGGCGATCTCACGCAGTTCTCGGATTTCTTTTGGAGGGATAAACGAGAATTTGATCAGATCATGTTTGAAGAGATCACAGATCCATTTGGAATCTTTCTTATCAGTTTTTTTGCCTTTGATGGCTTTGACATACTTGGGATGAGTTAAATGGACATTGATCTCACCTTCAAGAATGTTGAAGATAGGGATCCAGTATTTACCGGTAGATTCCATGCAGACATCACAACAGTGATAAGAATTCAGCCAATCCTTTAAACGATATAGGTCCGAGTTTAAAGTGGAAAAAGATTGTTGGAAATATTCTGTGATGTTCGACTGTCTATCGGTGATACCAATAGTAGCGACGACCAGATCTTTGTGAACATCCATGCCACAGCAGTTGAAACGAACGATTTTCATTGCCATATAAAAAAGCTCCTTTCATACAAAAGGAGAGGTGGCATTGACTGTCATCAAAGCGAATCGACAACAGTTGATTGAACAATCATAAGTGTCCAGGCTCAAAGTCCTACTTATTTGTGCTTGATATGATGACGGCAACTTATAAAAATACAGGATATTCAATTGAGTAGAATTCCTACTCACCTCCACGTGCTCTGTAGTGTACCACCTCTCTTATATGGTAACACGAAAAAATGAGACGTGTGAGATTTATTGATGAAATATTTGTGTCCGCGCGACCTTAGGCGCGGGGAAATGGAGGAAAAAATGAAAGATAAAATTGTAGTGATCAGCGGCGGTGCTGGAGGTATTGGCTATACTTGTGCAGAGACATTTAAAAAAAGAGGGGCAAAGGTCATCATCTTGGATCTTGCCAGCGAACGTTTAAAAGAAATTGGAAATACGACAGATTACGCAACATATGCTTGTAATTTGACAAATATTGAAGAAATTCAAGCGACAACAAAAAAAATTATTGCCGATTATGGAAAAGTAGATGCCTTGATTCAAGTTGCTGGTTTGATGCGTAATGAAGACAGCTTCCATATTACACCGGATTCTTGGGATCTGATGTTCAACATCAATGCAAGAGGTACTTTCTTCTTAGCAAAAGCAATGGTAGAAGGATGCATGAAAGAAAACGGCGGGGCAATCGTGAACTTTGCCAGTGCGGCAGCGATCCGCGGTTTCATGGGTTCTATGGCATCTCCGCATTACGGTGCAAGCAAAGCAGCTATCATTTCATTAACGCAGCAGTTAGCTTGTGAATGGGGGAAATATAAAGTACGTGTCAATGCAGTCGTACCTGGCGGTGTGTTGACAGAAGCGATGAAGAAAATGAACTTTGATCAATCTTCATTTGATAATATTCCATTGCGTTCTTTGTCTGAGCCCCAAGACATTGTAAATGCAGTTTATTTCTTGGCAAGCGATGAGGCAAGAATGATCACCGGACAGGCACTGGTAATCGATGGAGGGGCTAACAGCGTCGGTCAATAAAAAAAAAACAATACAGACATCATTCTGTATTGTTTTTTATAGAAATAAATTTTATGCTGTCCATTTTCTTTCAGTAACGATGCGAATCGTCTGTATGATCACCATCAAAGATAGAAAACTAAAGATGGAAATAAAGATACTGTTGGTGATGATCCCGGAAGCGATGACAACGGAGCCGTCGAGTACAAATAAAATCACGCTAAGTTTCAGAAATTGGAAAACATGCTGGATCAATAAAGCAATGACATCGGTTCCACCGGTTGCACAATCATGATTTAAGGCAATACCGATTGCACCGCCAACCAATATACCGCCAATGGCCCCTGCCACGATCAGTTCAACTATCGGATGGATTTGCTGCAAAGGAGCAGTGACGGCGATCGTCGGTATGATCTTCATGAATAAAGGCGATGTTAAAGTAATATAGAGTGTCTTGATTCCGAAACTTTTTCCTAATACGATAGTGGATAAGATCAACAAAGGAATGGAAATACATAAAGACATCGTACTGACTTCAACATGCAAGATAGACGAACAGACGATGGATAAGCCTGTGATGCCTCCAGGTGCTAATCCTGTGGAAGAAAAGAAAAAGTTTACAGCAACAGCAGTCATGATCGCAGCGACCGTGATCCAAAAATAATCTTTTATGATTGTTTTCATACAAAAAACCTTTATAAAAAGAACTCAATGAGTTCTTTTTTATTCAAGATTGAATTTTGCGGCTGCTTCATCAATTGCTTTGCGGCAACGACGAACGCCAGCAGCAGGTCCATCTGGATCTTTGAAGATAGCGGAGGATAATACGATGACATCCGGATTGCATTCAATTAATTTTTCCATATTATCTGCTCGTAAACCGCCATCGATTGCCAGTTCGCATTTTGGATTTTTTTCATCGATCATTTTTCGTGCGCGCTGTACCAGATCGATTGCGCTCTTTCTCCAGCCCCAGTTATCTTTTCCATCTGTTTCATCTACACCATGTGTCACTATGTGCAGACGATCGATATCGTAGATGCTTTCATCTACAAAGCAAAGCGGTGTGTAACATCCAAGAGTCAAGCCGACTTTTAACTTACGCTCACGGCACCAGTTGATGATATATGCTAATTGTGCGCCGATGAAATGTTCAGCAGGAATGATCAGCATGTTTGCTCCAGCTTCATAAATCTGTTGAATAAACATTTCATCCATGCTTACTGTATAAATATGACATTCAATTGGTTTGTCTGTTTCCGGACGAATACCGGCGATGATCTGATGACCGCCCATTAATTTCATATTTTGCAAGTCATGCATATCAGCAGCATCTGAATGTATGTAATCTGCACCCGCATCACTTACTTCTTTGACTAAATCAGCGATTCTTCCATAATTTACGTGAGCCAGACCAGCGGCAATTTTAATATGTTTCATTATCTGTTTCCTCCTTCTTTACGTCTTCATTGTACGCTTTGCGAATCAGCCTGTGCAATAGCCAGCGAAAGAAACACATTACCTAATGATAAGGCAATTTATCAACATTAATAGAAGAATTGCCATAAGATAATGGCAATGAAGTAAAATATTATCATACGCTTACATAAGATAAGTGATATATAATAGGATTGTAAAAGTTAATAAAGGAGGCAGTATCATGTTTGGCTTTAAGAAAAAATCGGCACCTAAAGAACTGGTTGCAGTTGTTGACGGGACATTGATTCCAATCGAAGAAGTAAAAGATCCAGTTTTTTCTCAAAAGATGATGGGAGATGGATATGCGATCGTTTCAACTGGAGATACGATCTGTGCATGTGCAGACGGAGAAGTAACGATGGTATTTCCAAGCGGACATGCCGTTGGCTTGACGCTTGCGGATGGAATGGAAATATTGATCCATATCGGAATCGATACGGTAAATGAGAATGGACAAGGGTTTACCTGCCTTTGTAAAAAAGGACAAAAAGTACATGCCGGCGATGATCTGGTAAAGATCGACCGCGCATATTTGGAAGGAAAAGGTTATGATCTTTCAGTGATCGTTATCTTTACAAAAGCTGATGCCTATAAGTCATTTGAATTGGCGCAGGATAAGACAATGAAAGCAGGCAGCACTATTTCCGCAACTTATACCCATTAAATGAAGGCACTATTGCTGAGATAGTGCCGTTTTCCGTCTTATTGGATCATTTTTCTGATTATAGTACTCTTTCACTGCATCTTTCAGACGAAGAATATCATAGTTGTGTAAGAGCGGGTTGATCAATAAAATAGGAATATCTGTTTTTAAGGAGATCTCAATGGTAGATATGATCAGATCGATATCTGTCATATCACAATGATGGATGGACAGGAAACTTTCCTGATCCACAATGTCGATTTCATTGATCTGATGGATCAGTTTTTGTTTTAAGATTGCAGCTGCAGCTGTTCCTTCATGAGTGACCAGGATGGTGCGCAACGGTTTTTTCAGTCTTTCCAATGAAGCTGCAAGATGCAAGGCAAGATAGCTGATCTCATCGTCACTGACGGTGCAGTGGAAGCGCTCTTCAATACAGTGGATACTGTTTTTTACAACAGCCAGCGTATGTTTATAGAGGTCGTGGATCTCGGGCATCAAGGGATTTTCATTTGGAATGTTATGACGAAAACGAGTGATGGAAGGACAAAGATGTGCATAAATAGACTTCTTTAATTCTTCATCTTTCATGAATGGAACACCCAATTGTTCGCTCCAGGAGGTCAATAACTGGTCACATAATTCCCGAGCCTCTTTTTGATCTTTCTCATTGGTCAATTGTGGACCTTGCATCGATAGAAAATACAGTTGTAAATAATGTGTTTCCACCGTTGGGATCTGTATGCGGTAATGATTCGCCAAGCGGTCTGTAATTTCCTGCGCTTCTTTAAAAAATGGTTCACTGTTTAATTCCTGGATAAATTCATCAGACAAAGTGATGATATGATGCTCTTGTATTCTTAAGTAAGCAGCATAAATTCGCAGCAAGATAATGATGATGGAATGAAAATCCAATGCTTTGATATAAGAGTTGTGTGCGCGCAGGATGCAATGAACAAAATCTTTTATTTCATCATCGGTTGCTTCTAATCCGGCAAAGACCAAAGCACCGGTGCAGTGATAAGAGGCATTCTGTACGATGTCGATGAAAAGTTGGTAACCATTATCTTCCAACATCAGTTTTAATAAAAAATTGCGTATATTCTTCTCTTTTCCTTCGATACTGATCCCGTTGTTGTTTTTGCGGTGCAACTGGATACCGAATAATTCCATGTTTTTAGAAAGAGATAATAAATCCTTATGGATGGTTGCTCGGCTGACATAGAGCTGTTCACTTAATTCATAGATGCGACAGTTGTCATAAGATGCCAGTTGCATGCCGATAAAAGTCTGTCGGGCGGCAGGAGAATGTTCGACCACAGAGGTATTCTTTTTACGAACATTTTCAAGAATGCGGAGTTTTTGACTGTGAGAACCTTCGATACATACGCCAATACCCGTTTTCTTTATTAAGTGCAGCTGATTATCTGTTAACCATTCATCTACTAACAAGAGATCATTACGGATGGTCTTATTGGAGACAGACAGCTGTTCACTTATTTTATCGATCGTAATGTATGACTCTTGTTCCAGCAAGACTTCTACAATTTTTAGTACGCGTTTGTTGATCACACACATCCCCCCTTTATATATGCATTATGCGTTTCAAAAGAAAATCTGTCAAGTTTCGTCAGGATGAAAAAGCCGGGCGGTCCATCAAAATATAGTATATTGGAAAGGAAGTAGATACGATGAATATACAAGAAGAAATCATACAAATGAAAGAAGAGCTTTTATCTGATCTTGCAGCGCTGGTCGCTGTTCCCAGTGTGATGGATGAAACTAGTAAAAGTGAAAATGCTCCTTTTGGGAAAGAAGTACGGAAAGCATTCGATATCTTTTTGTCCATAGCAGAAAGATTAGGATTTACTGTACATGATGATGAAGGGTATGCAGTTGATGCCCAAATCGGTGAAGGAGAGGAGTATGTCGGTGTTTTAGGACATCTTGATGTGGTGGAAGCCAGAGGACAGAGTGGGTGGAAAAGTGATCCGTTCACAATGAAAAGAGAAGGAAACATGTTGTATGGAAGAGGCGTAAATGATGATAAAGGACCTTTATTAGCTGCTTTGTATGCGGCTTATTTAATAAAAAAACAAGGGCTTTCCTTAAAATATCCGATACGGATCATTGCTGGGGGAGCAGAAGAGACCACTTGGGAGTGCATGCAGCATTATTTTAAAAAGAATCAGCAGCCAATCTGCGGCTTTTCTCCAGATGGAAATTTTCCGATCGTCAATGGAGAGAAAGGAATCTTGCAGTTTCGTTTTATTTTTCCTGCAGTTGAAGGGGTCCGTTTTCATTGTTCGCAACGTACCAATTATGTGTGTGACGATCTGCAAGTCATATTACCTGCCTCCTGCGGCAATTATCCAAATGCAAAACAAAAAGAGGAAAGAAAACAAGGTTTCTATTTGCATTATCAAGGCAAGAAAGCATTGTCTAGAAATCCCCAGCGCGGGGAGAATGCTGTTTTTTCTTTCCTAAAAGATATAGATGATAGCAAACAACTGCCAAAAGGACTGGAATCGATGATCTGGATGCTGAAGGAGTGTTTCGAAGATGATTTTTATGGTGAAAAGAGTCATCTGGCATCCGAAGATGCCGCAATGGGAAGAAATTCAGTCTGTGTAATGTCGATCAATGATTGCTTTGAAGGAATCGAAGTCTGTGTCGATGTTCGTTATGTCAAAAGCACGACAAAGGAACAATTGTGGCAGCAGATCACGGCTTTGGCTAAACGATATCATGCGCAGGCAGAGATCATCCGTGAGAAAAGACTGCTGTATGTGGAGGAAGACAGTCCACTGATCCAGGCATTGCAGAAAGCGTATCAAAAAGTCATGCATGAAAAGGCAGAGGTATTTACAAAAGGAGGAGCATCGTATGCCCGCATGTTAGATCATGGAGTGGCTTTTGGAGCTACTTTTGATGGAGAAGATACGCATGTACATATGGAAAATGAGTGCCAGAAGATTGATTCTTTGCTGAAAGCTTTCGAAATCTATTATGAGAGTTTATACGAATTAGCAGTCGAAAAATAAAGAAAAATTTACAAGCTCAATGAAATCGTTAACAATTTGTCAAAAATTACCACAATAATAGAGAAATGATTTAACTTATTATCACATTTTCTTTTGACATTGTCTGATAAACTGAAAGTAGAAAAAAGGAGGAACAAGCAATGAAAAACATTCAGGCAAAACTTCAAACATTTGCCGGGGCAATGATGGTTCCGATCATTCTGCTTGTCTTGGTAGGTTTCTTCGTAGGTATTGGTAGTGCATTTACGAATTATATCCTGCCACAAGGAAATATTCTGTATAATTTGTTCACGATGATCTCAAATTTAGGATTCTTCTTTATGAACAACTTACAGCTGTTCTTTGCAGTGGCGATCGCATTCACATTAGCTAAGAAAGAAAAAGGCTGGGCCGCTTTCGCCGGTATGATCATGTATTTCTGTTTTATGAGAGGAATTGAAGGCTGGGCAGCATTGGAAGGCTGGACAGCTGAAACGACAACAGTGGAGGCATTGATGGCAAATGGCTACACTGAGCAAGCTGCGATGAACTTCAATGCATTGTGGTCAAGCTGCTTAGGCATCTACGCATATAATATGGGTATCTTCTCAGGTATCATTGCCGGATTAGTCACAGCAGCACTGCATAATCGTTTTGTGGATACAAAACTGCCGGCGATGTTCGCGTTCTTTGCAGGTACAAAATTTGTTATTATGATGGTAACGTTGGTTTCCGTTCCGTTGGCAATCGTGGTATACTATGTATGGCCGTACATAGGAGCTGTATTGCAAGGCATTACGGCATTTATCAACACGAGCGGTTTAGTGGGAACATTCGTGTTCGGTACATTAGACAAGATGTTGCTGCCATTTGGTATTCACCACTTGATTGCTTTCCCAATTGAATATACTTCGGTTGGTGGAACGATGACGATTGATGGCGTTGTTTATGAAGGTGTTAAGAATATCATCAATGGACAAGCAGCTAGTGCAGATGCAACTGGTTATATCACAAGAAACTTTACGACTGGACGTGTATTATTCCAGCTGACAGGTCTTCCAGGTGCTGCATTTGCCATGTATCGCTGTGCAAAACCGGAAAATCGCAAGAAAGTTGCTGCATTGTTGATCCCAGCTGTATTCACTTTGGCAATGGTTGGAATTTCAGAACCAATTGAGTATACATTCTTGTTCGTAGCTCCAGCACTTTACTGGTTGGTATATGCTCCTCTTTGTGGTTTGTGCTATGTGGTTGCTGAAATTACACAGATTTCAATCAATGGAAATGCTTTGCTGTTTATGATTCCAAACTTATTCCAGCCGCATAAAGTACATGCAATGAGCTTGATCTATTTATTACCATTGACATTTGTTGTTTATTACTTCGTATTTAAATTCTGCATCATCAAATTTGATCTGAAGACACCTGGCCGTGGTGACGATAATGATGAGATCAAATTGATGAGCAAGAAAGAATACAATGCAATCAAAGATGCAGAAGCAAACGGTACACCAGCAGATTCATTGGAAGTTCGCATCATTGAAGCATTAGGTGGTGCAGATAACATTGAAACTGTCACTTGTTGTGCCAGCCGCTTGCGTGTAACAGTAAAAGATGATGCATTGGTTGCTCCAGACGAAGCATGGAAGAATTTCTTGGAAGCTCTTGGAGTTGTCAGAGGAAAGAATTCAATTCAGGTCATCTATGGTGTACGTGTCGTTAACATTACTACTGCAGTTAAGGATATTCTACACATTGACTAAAGATACAGGCAGAGTGTAGAGCTCTGCCTTTTTATTACAGGAGGATCGATATGAAGAAAAAAGAGATGATTCGGCGAAAGAATAAATTGAAGCAGGTAAAGAATTATCGCTATCTAAAGTATGCACAATATGCTTGTATCTTGATCATCGTATTATTTTTGATTTATGTAGTCGGCATGTCAAGCGCATATAGCCAAACATATGAGGAATTGATCAGCGGAAATCCTGTGGTGATCACGGGCTTTATGATCTGTACCGCAAATCTGTATGCATGGTGGATCTTAAAGCATTTCAATGAAGATATTCAGTCATTTGAGCATATTGAAAGTATTCGTATCAATCTGATCGTATTAGCTGTTTGTCAATTCTTATTATTTAATTTTGTATCTACGATCTTAATGATCATGTCTTTAGTAAAATATTTCCGTTGGAAGCCGTTCTCTTTAAAAGGGTCTCTTCAGGAAATCAAAAAAGATGGGCAACTGTCGGTTTTAATTACTACAGTGGTCGTAATGGTGTTGTTTGTGGCTCTCGTCTTTGCTTTATTCTTTGCGATTCGAGGTTGAGAGAGTAGCTTTGTATAATTGCAGATCTGGCAAGAAAAGTGCCATGACAAAAGAAAACCGAAGGTAATCAGCCTTCGGTTTTTTTAGATTCCACATTGCTGGATCGCACGTGCAACACCTGCACCATCTTGGTTATCTACGACAGCGTCACACATTTCTTGTATAGCGGAAGAAGCATTGCTCATGGCGACTCGCCAGCCAGCACAGGCAAACATCGCTTGATCATTATTGGCATCCCCGCAAGCAATCACTTGATCTTTGCTGAGATGAAGCATTTGGCAGATGGTTTGCAAGGTGCTTCCTTTATCTACACCTTTGGCAGTGATGTCAAAGCTGATCGGACGATAATCCGTCACTGTGACAAGATCGGCATTTTCGATGAGCCGGCGGTATTTCTGCATGACAGCACCGTCTTCATGAAAGGTCAATATTTTTAATATATCATGCGCTTGTTCTATTAACTGCTGAGCAGAAAGATCTGGAAAGGAGCGAACCTGCAGGTCTTTGCGAAAGAATGGATTCAGATCATCGTACAGAAAACGAGGATCATACGGAACATTTGCATAATAATCATGCTTTCCTTTTAGAAATAGAGATACACCGCAGTTCTCTGCCCGCGTAACAAGAAATGCTATCGCTGAAGGATCGATTGGCTGTTCGATGCAGGTACCATTGCATTCATAAATACCCCCATTTGCAGCCACTACTTGTACATCCGGATGGATGCGGTCGGCAATCATCCGCGCAAAGCTATAAGGGCGTCCCGTCACTAAATAGACGAAGACGCCCTTTTTTAGACAGCGCCGGATAGCTTCTATATTGGCAGCAGCGATCGAACCATCCGCCTGCATCAAAGTACCATCGATGTCTGTTGCAAGAAGATGAATGTTATTCATAAGCATCCTGTAAGATGGCTTCTAATTCTTCACGGGTGCCAAAAGGTAAATGATCGAGGATCGGACTTGCTTTGATTTCTGCAAATTGTTCTGGTGTAATACCAAAGTCTTTCAATTTCTTATTCAAAGAGATGCTTTCCATAAAAGATGTAAAAGGCTGGAGCAGATCTTCACTATGGAAGATAGCGTTTGCTATTTCAGTAAATACCGCCTTCTTTTTCTCCAAATTGTGTTGGATAAACGGTGGAAATACAACTGCCAGAGCTTCTCCGTGCGTCATATGTACGATACCGCCGATGATCTCTGATAACGGGTGTGGTGCATCCGCGCCAGAATTTGCTAAAGCACGTCCGGCAAGTGTATCGGCTAAGCTCATTGCTTCACGGTAATGCAGCTCTTTTGGATCTTCCATCACCTTTGGCAAATTTTCTACGACCAGACGCATTGCTTCCAATGCATCCATTTTGCTGTAATGGGATGCACGTGGATTGATATAGGCTTCAAATGCATGGGTAAAAGCATCAAATCCGGTAGCTGCGCTCATTCGCTTTGGTAATGTCAGCATCAGCTCGGGATCTAAGATGCATTCCTTTGAAAAGTTATCTGTATGATAGAATGTAATTTTTTCTTTTCCGCGCGTAATGACAGCGGCCTGTGTGACTTGTGATCCGGTGCCGGAAGTTGTAGGCACACTGATGATCGGCAGGTGCTGTCTGCTGTAAGAGGGATATACCTCAAAAGGGGAACCATAGGCAGAAAAGATATGGTCCCAGTCAATTTGTTCTAGACCATTGCAAAATGCAATCGATTTTGCTGTATCGATGGAACTGCCGCCGCCAACCGCTAAAACAAAATCACACGGGTCTTTTTGCAAACGGGCAAAACCGCGTTCTACCATCTGCGCATCGGGATTTGGCATTACTTCATCAAAATGAATGACTGAAATGCCTGCATTTGTCAAACTTTCTTTGATACGCGTATATAAAGGCTGCAATGGCTCATCCGGGGTGGTGACCATAAAACAGCGATTGCCGTATCGTTTGCAGATTTCTGGTAATTGATCTAAAGAACCTGCTCCAAAATGTATGCGTGTAGGTTGATAATATTGAAACATAAGAGAATCCTCCTTTACTATTATTCATTATAAACATAGAAAGTGGATAAAAAGGTACGGACTGTACGTATTTTCTACCGCAATGTTAAGGAAAAAAATCGATGTTGCCGGACATTTGCAAAAGGATGCTTTTGTTATACTAAAAGAAAGGAGGTTCATTTATGCAATATTTTATTGATAGTGCAAATAAACAAGAAATCCAGGAAGTGCTGCAATATGGCATCAAGGGCATTACAGCCAATACGACAATGTATCGAAAGGAACACATCGGCGTACAAGACTTTGTAAGAGAATGGAGCCAGAAGAAACCTGCTTTTTTAAGCGGAGAAGTGATCGGAACGTATGAAGAGATGCTGGAACAAGCTGAGCAGTTATTAAAGATCTATCCGCAAACTGTCATCAAGATCAATTTTTCAAAAGATGGATTGCGTTTGGCTTCCTATTTGCATGAAAAAGGTGTGCAGACGGCAATGACTTTGTTATTTACAGTAACACAGGGGATCGCTGCCATCCAGGCTGGTTGTGACTATTTATTTTTCTTCATCGGAAGAAATGAAGAACAGGGATGGGATGGCATGGAGGCGATTGCTGCTTTACAGGAGATCATCGATCATAGAAAGTATCATGCAAAAGTAGTAGCTGCTTCAATCAAAAATCTGTATCAATTAGAAAAATTAGCACGTTGTCCTATCGCTTATGCAGCAGTTCCATATGCACTCTATATGCGTTCACTGCAGCATCCGCTGACAGAAAGCGGTGCTTTTACGTTTCAAAAAGATTATCAGGAAAATGAGATGAATCACAAATAATATCTTATTTTACCAAAAGAGAAGGATCTTTTTTCTTAAGCAGGAAATTAGGTTCTTTTTTCTTATGAAGATACCAGAGAAGCAAACTGGTCCCTTTTGCAAAAGAGGTGATTGTTAATGCCCACCATACACCATTGAGGCCAAGAAACATTGACAGGACATAGGCAAGGGGAATACGGGAAGCAGTCAGGGTAATGCTGACGATGGAAGGCGGCAGGGTATGGCCTAGGCCATTGAAAGAACTGGCCGCAACATATTCCAGACACATAAAGGCCTGCGATAATCCCAAGATGCGGAGGTAATCTATCCCAAGGGGCAGCAAGTCTTTTTCACTGATGAAGATCTGAAAGATCATTCCCGGGAAAACCAACAGTAATAAGGAAGTAAATGCACCCCATAGCAGCATTACTTTTAAAGAAACATAAAACCCTTGTTCAATTCGTTTCGGATTATTGGCACCATAGTTTTGAGCAATAAAGGAATTCAAAGCTGCGCCATATCCTTCTGCACTCATCCAGGAGATCGATTCGATCTGAGATCCGACTTTTTGTACTGCAATTGCCCCGTCGCCCCAGGAAGTGATCATGCGGGCAATGACCATGGAAATACAGGAAAATAACATACTTTGCAGTGCAGTCGGTAAACCTAAACGCAGAATATCTTTGATTGCGTCAGATTCCGGCTTTGAAAATAAATGGATGAAAGGAAATAATACGCTGTCTTTTTTAGCTGCGTATAAGAATAGCAATGTAACAATTGCCTGTGCAAGAATAGTGGCGATCGCAGCTCCGGTCACTCCTAGAGCGGGAAGGGGGCCAAATCCGAAGATAAACAATGGATCTAAAACAATATTGAGTACCAAACCGATAGCAGTGGCCGTAAAGGTGGTCCTGCTGTTGCCCATGGCAGTGAAGATACCAGTAAAGATCTGATTGAGAAAAGAAAAAATCACCAGACCACAGGTGATGAGCAGGTAATTATGCGCATCTTGGATCACTTGCGGCGAATGCAGTTGAAAGAAACTGATCATTGCAGAAGAAAAGAACAGACAAAACAAGGAAAAACAACAAGCAAATAAAATGGCAAGGATCATTGCGCCGTGTGCATATTGACTAGCTGTTGCTGTATCATGATCACCTAATGCATGCGCCACTTTAATTTGCGATCCCATTTTGGCCAAAGTAGCTAATCCGTTAGAAAACCACATGAACATGCCGGCAGCTCCTACAGCAGCAACAGCATCTGCGCCAATGCGTCCGATCCAGATCATATCTGTGAGATTATATGCCATTTGAATCAGACTGGCAGCCATGATCGGGATTGCCAATGCTCCTAAGGATGGCAGGATCGGCCCCTCTAACAAATTGATATACTTGCTCATTGCATCTCCCCCTTTATCCGCGATGAAAAAACTGTATCATGTGTTCAGTTTAGAATCAAGAGATACCGGTTATCTTTTCTGATCAGTTGTTTTCTGCATTTTTTTCAATGTATCCTGCAAACTGTAACGAATATGTCCATCTCTGCCTATGGTTGTCTGTGCCTGTAACAAGGAGGAGTAGATAGCTTCTTCACAGGCTTCGATACCGGCACGAAAGACGAGATCGATGTAAGACTCATTTAAGATCGTTCGCTCTTGAAAAGGAGCAGCATCAAAATGCGGTATATCCACACCGGTAGAAAAAGCAATAACGATATCCCCGCTGCCGTTTCCCATCCAGGAACCGGTTTTTGCCAACGCAATCGGCATGCGTTTACAAAGCCTTTTTAATTGTCTGGAAGAGAGAGGAATATCCGTGGCCAAAAGGATGATGATCGATCCTTGTTCGACTGATGAATCCGTAAAAGTGGAAAAATCATAAGATGAGAAGGAAAAATCTTGCTTTCTGCCGAAGTTTGTCAAAACCAATGCACCAATCGTATAGTTTTGTCTGCCAATGGAAACAATACGTGAGGAAGAGCCGATACCGCCTTTCATTTCAAAGCAGCTCATTCCTCTTCCGGCTCCTGCGCTGCCAAGTGCAAAATCTGCAGATGCATTCTGTATGGCATCATAGACATCCTGTTCGCATACAGCACAAGCACGAATATCATTTAAGTAACTATCGTTGCATTCGCCTACAACAACATTGATCGTCCCGGCAGAAAGTCCGATTTCTTTATTTTGTTTCAACATGTATTTTACCAAGGCTTGCTGCACGATTCCTACACTGAGCGTATTGGTCAGTGCAATCGGACTTTCTAATGTACCAAGTTCTTCGATTTGCAGCAAACCTGTTGTTTTGCCATATCCATTGATCACATGCACGGCTGCGGGACATTTGTGCATAAAGATATCCTCCCTGGGTATGAGGATGCTGACACCGGTCTGGATGTTTTCGTGACTGCAGGTCTTATGCCCTACACGGATCCCTGCAATATCACAAATTGTATTCTGTTTTCCTTTTTTCATTTGTATGCTCCATTTCTTTTCTTTCAGCATAGCAGAAAAGTGCATATCTGAAAATAAGCAAAAAAATAGAAGGGTAAAAACAGGCATGCTATAATCTGCATAGAGGTGATACAGTGGATCAGGAACAATATGTACAACAGGCCATTGTGCTTTGCAAACAATTAGAAAAACAGCGTTTATGTTATACAGGGGAAGATCTGTATTATCATGGCATCATAGGAACGATAGAAATCTTATATGATCAGAATTGTTGTTCGCCGACCCAAGATGTTTTATTTGCATTTGAAGGAGAAGAACGCCGTCGGATCATGGATGCCAAAGAGTGCATTCATTTTTTAGGAAACTGCAGACCGGTATAAAACGTTCTTGCATTTTAACAGCTCCTTGCGTATGATTAGAAGAAAGAAAATTTGGAAGGGAGCATGTATATGGCAGAAAAGACAACCGCATTAATTTTAGAAGGCGGAGCTTTAAGAGGCGTTTATACGAGCGGAGTACTGGATGTGATGATGTTGCATCATTTGAAGATCGATCATGTGGTCGGGATCTCTGCAGGCTCTTTAAATGGATTGTACTATGTATCCAATCAAATTGGAAAAGCCGCCGAACTTAATCTGAATTATGTACGCGATTCCCGTTATATGGGAATGTCCCATCTGGCAAAAGAAAAAAGCTTTTTTAACTTTGATTTTGTTTTTCAAGACATCTTTAATGAATTGATCCCGTTTGATTTTGATGCCTTTCAACGCTCAGATATTCAATTCTGGGCAGGCGTCACAAACTGTGCAACAGGAAAGATCGAATTTATCGAAAAGCGGCAGCAGGATGATTTTTTAAATGTATGCCGTGCTAGCAGCAGTATCCCCATCTTATGTTCTCCAGTAGAAATTGATGGTCAATATTATGTAGACGGCGGCGTGGCATGTGCGATTCCTTTGTTTGAAGATCTGCCATTTCATGCAGACCGCTTGGTATTGGTATTGACACGGCATAAAGGCTATCGTAAAAGCAGCGTTCCGGAACCTTTGCAAAAATTTTATCGTCATCATTTTAAAAATGCACCGGGAATGATCGATCGTTTGGTGACTGCACCGCTTCGCTATAACGAAAAATTAGATGAGATCGAGCAGCTAGAAAAGGAAGGAAAAGTATTTGTGATCCAGCCAAAAAAACCGGTCAGTGTTTCACGGATTGAAAAGGATGTAGAAAAACTGACTGCACTTTATCAAGATGGCAGAGAAGATATGGAATTTGCTTATCGCTCTTTGCATTCATTTCTTGCACAGTAGGAAAAACACCTCTATAAACGAATCTGGTTTATAGAGGTGTTTTATAACGTAATGGAATATTTTGGCATCTTTTTTGTTCATTTGGCGAATATAATAAAGAGAGGTGATCCGATGAAAAAGCTTGTTTTCTTACTTTTGCTTTTTCTTTGCGGCTGCATGCCTGTACAGCAGCAGGAACAACAAGCAGAACAAAAAACAGAATTTGTTCCTAAAGAATGGAATTTTCACTATGCACAATTAGATGAAGAAATGAAATCGCTTTATGAAACGATGTATACAGGAATTTGTTCTTTTGAATCAAAAATCGTGCTGTCGGATGCAACAGAAGAACAATTATTAACGACCTTTCGGTGTATATTAGAAGATCATCCAGAGCTGTTCTATGTCAATACACAATATCATTATGAACTATATGCAGATCACTCAGTTGCATTTTATCCTACATATGATTACGATGAAAAAACATATAAGGAACGACTGGCAACAATCGATGAACAATGTACAGATATACTTGATCAAATTTCATCGCAGGCAGATGAAGAGGAGGTTGCTGCCTACATATACCGATATCTCATCGAACATACGGCATATCAGAAAAATGAACATGATCAGCAGATGGACAGCGTCTTCTTACAAGGAGAAAGCGTTTGTGCGGGGTATGCGAAAGCCTATCAGTATTTGATGCAGAAGGCAGGTATTCCTTGTACAACAATCAGCGGAGAATGGATCGACGAAGGTGAAACCAGTCTTGATACCAGCGAAGGACATGCGTGGAATTTGATCTCTTTACAGGATGATTGGTTTTATGTGGATGTGACAAGCGGAGATATCGTTGATTATGGTCCTCACACCTGTTATCAGTTTTTTAAATTATCCACGCAAGAAGCCAGTATGATGTATGCTCCTACCGATCTTGTCCCACAAACCAAAGATCCGACGCAAAGCTATTTTCAAAGCCGTCATCTTTATCTGGAAAGCTACGATGAACAAGTGCTGCAGCTAGCAATCGATGAAATGAAACGACAGGGAGACGGTGTTTTGGAGCTTCGTACAGAAGCATACGGCAGTGAAAGATTAAAAGCGGAATTATTAAAAGATAACCGTATTTTTCAGCTGCTTGCACAAAATGGAATCTATGTCGATACATTGGGCTATGCTGCTATAGAGGCATTGGGATCTTTGGAATTTTATTATGAACCTATATCATAAGAAGGTTTCATTTGTGAATCAAACCTTCTTATGATATCATCTTTAAGAATGGAGGGGAAATGATGAAACAGGTGGAATTATTAGCGCCTGCTGGTGGTATGGATTCTTTGCAAGCTGCCATACAGGCCGGCTGCGATGCGGTGTATCTGGGCGGCGAAATGTTCGGTGCACGTGCGTTTGCCTCAAATTTTGACCGTCAGCAGATACAGGAAGCTATTCGATATGCACATCGTTATGGCGTGAAAGTCTATGTGACGATGAATACATTGATTTATGATGATGAGATGGAAGAAGCTGTACAATATGCCCGGTTTCTTTATACACATGATGTGGATGCATTGCTGATCCAGGATATCGGTCTCTGTGATCGAATACATCAAGAAATGCCGGATCTCGAATTGCATGCTTCTACACAAATGCATATCCACAACGCACAAGGCGTGGAAACAGCAAAAAAACTGGGTATTTCCCGTGTCGTCGTTCCCCGTGAAAGTACGATAGAAGAAATTGCAGCGATGACAAAATACGATGTGGATATTGAAGCCTTTGTACATGGGGCTCTTTGTCTTTGTTATTCGGGACAGTGTTTGATGAGCTCTACGCTTTTGGGTAGATCCGGTAATCGCGGAGAATGTGCACAACCTTGCCGAATGCGCTATTCGCTGTGGGAGAAAGGACAAAATGGAGATCGGCGTATCGAAACAAAAGGAAATTATTTGTTAAGTCCAAAAGATCTGTTTACACTGCAGGAACTGCCAAGTTTGTTAGATAGCGGTATTCGATCATTGAAGATTGAAGGAAGGATGAAAAAACCGGAATATGTGGCTCAGGTCGTCTCTATGTATCGCAAGGCAATCGATGCATGGGCATCCCATCATCATTTCTCGATAAGCAAGCAAGAAACAGATGATTTGCGGCAGTTGTTCAGCCGCGGCTTTACAGATGGATATGCTTTTCATGCACCTGGAACAGCGATGATGAACCCGTTTCGGCCGAATCATCAGGGAATCCTGCTGGGAAAAGTAGTATCGGTCAGTAAACAGCGGATCAAGATCCAGTTAACAGAGAATTTGCATCAAGGCGACGGCATCCGCATCATAGGCAAAGCGGAAGATGAAGGATGCATCGTTAATCGTTTATATCATAATGGAAAACTGGTTGCGGCTGCCCACGCAGGAGAAACTGTTGAGATCGATCATAAGATCGAAGCTTGCAAAGGGGCACAAGTGAGAAAGACGACAAATGCAGAATTGCAAAATCGGATCCGTCAAACATATGCGGATGCGCGTCATGTGAAAGTGACGGTGCAAGTGCAGGTGGAAGCAGGAAAACCGTTATCTTGTCAAATAACAGATGAAGAAGGATTCCATGTAGAAGTACAAAGTGAACAAGCAGTACAGCAAGCCAAAAATGCCCCGATGAAAGAAGAAGCTTTTCAAACAGCATTTGCACAATTAGGAGATACGCCATTTCAGCTGGATACGTTTCAGTGTACGATCAGCGGGCAATGCTTTATGAGCGTTGGACAAATCAAGCAAGTACGCCGAACAGCAGTCGCACAGCTGTTGTCGAAAAGGGAACACCGGCATCCAGAGCGCCGTTTTGCTCACTATGAACGTAGTTGGCATCCTGCAACCGATCCTTTAAAGCTGTTTGCCTGTGTACAGTCGCTGGAACAGTATCAGGCATGTAAAGAAGCGGGCATTGCCAACGTGTTGACAACAAGCAGACAATTGTATAATGCTCTATATGAAAAAGGAGAAACAATTGCTTTTCATGAAGGAAATATCGTAAAAGGAAAGCAGGAAGCCTGTATGGGCGGAGAGAATGGAGCATTGTCCATGGGGCGGCAGATCGTGGATGCAACATTGAACATTACAAATAAAGCTGCAGCTGCCTTTGCCAGTGCACAAGGCGTCCAGACGATCGTTTTATCTTTAGAACATGACATGGAAAGCATTCAACAATTATGTGCTTCTTTTGCAAAAGAAGGAAAATGCCTTCCGGATTTGGCGCTCATGATTTATGGCTATCGTGACTTGATGACTTCTAGGACTTGTTTGATCAATACCTATTGCAAAGATGGCCGCAAACAAGGATGTTCTTTATGCAGGAAACATACCTATTACCTTAAAGATGAAAAGGGAAGGATCTTTCCTTTCCATAACGATGAATGTTGCAATATGCGTATCCTGCATACTTGTCCTGATGATCATATTGAGCAAATGAAACAATATCAGGCACTTGGAATCTCTTCTTTCTATCTTCGCTTTACGATCGAATCGAAAGAAGAGACAAAAAAGATCCTGCAAAGAACGCAGGAACAGATGGATCAATGAAAGAAAAAGACGGATTGTACAATGACAATCCGTTTTCTTTCACGAATTCTTTCCTTTTTGATATCCATTCCCATCTTTCTTTCCGTTTCCATTTCCATTCATGCCGGGAATGCTTGACAATGCATCGGAATCTGAATGAGAAGCAGCGATGATCTGTTCTCTTATTTCACGCATGGTCATATTTTTCACATCGTCTATTTGAATAGATGGATCCACCTCTTTCAGATCCAGATAGGCTTTGTATTTGCCATAGGAGAGACCGGAAGCGTGTGCATCCTGCAACTCTTCTGCATCTCCGCGGTAGCAGTATGTGTGTTGTGAATTGGTACAGGATCGAATCTGTTTGAGAATAGTTTCTGTTTGTGTGTCATTGCTTCCCAGTACTGCAATGCTCATGATTTCATCTTGTTCAAGCAGAGAAGCGATCATTTCATTGTTCATGATCGTATCCACTGCCTGTTCATAATCCATATAAAGAACATCCAGGGATTCTAATAGTTTTTCCCCGTCATCATTGTAGCTTTGAACACCTATCACTTGATTGAAGCGGTTAACGTTTAATTCGATGGAAGGGTTGATATCCATGCTGATGGTAGCGGTCGGTGTAAAAAATAACCATCTTCCACCAAAGAAGAGCAGAAACAAACAAGCGATGGCTGGAATCAGTGCACGTTTAGTAGACGAACCATGTTTGGAATGGTGCTGGATCTGCTGCATCACATATTCTTTGGTCTGTGTTTTGGTTTGTGTATCTGCATGTATTTGATCAAAAGTTCTCTTGATTCTTTTATTCATCATCATCACCTCCAAGCTGTTTTTTTAGCAGTTGCTTGGAACGCGTCAATAAGGTATAGATCGTATTGACATTCTTGTGTAAGATCTTGCTGAGTTCTGGTGCCGTATATCCTTCATAATAATGCAGATAGACTACATCGCGGTATTTTTGCGGAAGGGATAAAACTGCCTCTAAAACACCTTTATCGTCATTTTGCAAGGCTGAAGCTTGTTCCATGACCTCTTCCAAGGAGATCGTACGGTTGCGAAAGAAGCTTTTTAATAGATCTTTACAAGCATTGATCGTAACGCGGATCAGCCAGGCTTTTTCATGCTGTTCATTTTCAAAAGTTCCTTTGTATAAAGCGTACTTTAAAAAGACAGTTTGAAATATGTCATCTGTATCCGCATGATTCTTTAAATGCAGCATACAAATGCGCCAGACCATGTCAGAATAGCGTTCGATTGCCTGATTGATTTCTGCTTCACTTCGCATACCTCTCACCTACATTCTAATTTCTGCCTCTTCGATATTGGTTTCCAGAACCATCTAATGGTCTGGATGCATAATGATCACAAATGCCGTCTTGATCTTCATCTGTATATTGATAACTTTGTCCTCTTCCTACCCCTGGACTGCCTGCTTGCCCACGGGCACTGTTTTGTTGAAAGTGATCACAGATACCGTCCTGATCTTCATCTACGTAATTGTTGCCTGTGCCATAGTTGTCACAGATTCCGTCTTGATCATTGTCTACATATCCGTTGGATGGCTGGTTACAATTGGAAATGGCAGACTGCATGACAGCAGAAGTATCTTGTAAATAATCACAGATACCATCCTGGTTCACATCAACATAATTGTTTCCCCCGCTGGTCTCGGCAGCAAATAATACGGAAGTTCCAATAGAGAGTGTCGTTGCGCCAACGATCATTCCAAAAACAACTTTTTTCATTTTTTTATTCATTGTATTTCCTCCTTTGCGGTTTTCTTTTTTACCCGCCTTCACTTATACTACGAATGAAAGGGAATAAACCATTCAAAAAAAGAAAAAAATAGGAAATTCAACTTCATTATAGCATATGGGACAGATTTCTTTTGGAAAGATAAGAGAAGGGAAGTCATGATTTACAAAACAGGGTTTCAATTATATAATAGGCAATAGAAATGAGGTTCCATTTTCGTTACAGGAACATGAGAAGTGATGACTTCTGTATGCATGCACAGAGGCCATTTTTAAAAATACATGTATATGTCAATTTGCTTCCGCTATAATAAGAAATTAAGAGGTGCCCATTTCTGCATGTTATTAAGATCACAGTCAGGTATAAGATAAATGAAAAATAAAACAGTCACTAAATTTACTTCCCGTATGGTAGTGGGATGCATCGTTTCAATATTGTTAGGAAAATGGCTCGATGAGCAATTTTCAACGACTCCTTGGATCATGTTTGCACTTTTGATCTACTCCATAGGTGGAAGTTTTTATTTATTGATCAAAGAAACGGGGGAAGATCCCGATGGAAGATAAGTTATACCGCTTGATTATTCGTGTTGCAGTTGGTATTTTATTTGTGATGTCGGCCATTGTATTTCTGCTTGGAAAAGATATCCTGTATATTTGTTCCATATGGTTAGGCGGTATCCTGAGCATCTTGGGATTTGTGCTGATTTTGTTTTCGACGGCCCATATCGAACGTTATGGCAATGTAAAAAGAAAAATGCTGAATGCATACATATTTCGTTATTTGATCTATTTTGTCTGCATGTTTTTAGGGGCAAAAGCTGGATTGAATATATTGTTGATGTTGTTAGGCTTTCTTTGTATCAGCCTGAGCATCAAAGGAATCACACTGTTAAATAGAAAGGAGGATTCTTAAGTTTGACCAATGAGATGATTATTCACATTGGCGGGTTATCGATTGAGCTTCACATGAGCATTCTCTTGTGGATGATCATTGGCCTTTTTGTCATGATTTTGCTTTGCTGGGCAGGGACAAAATTCAAAAAGGCAGATCCAACCAAAGCTCCTACAGGGGTCGTTCTTGTATTCGAACAGCTCGTAAATATCTGTATGGGTGTGTTAAAAGCAAATTTGACCAACAAGACGTGGAAATATCTCCCTTTTATGGGAACTGTCATGATCATGATGGTTATCTCCAATTTGTTGGGACTGCTTGGCTTGCAGTCTCCTACGTCCAATCTAACCTTGGATCTGGTTTTGGTCATGATGATGTTCTTGCTGATTCATGGGACAGATATTCGTTTACACGGCGTGATTGGAAAATTGAAAGGTTGGTGTGAACCGATTGCATTTCTGTTTCCGCTGAATGTGATTGGTGATTTGGCTTTCCCGGTATCGTTGACACTGCGTTTATTCGGCAATATGCTGGGCGGCACGATCATCGTTACACTTCTTTACATGCTGGTAAAAGCATTTATGCCCTTTACCGCATTGTTGTATGTAGTGACACCATTTTTACATATGTATTTTGATATCTTTACTGCATTTATGCAAACATATATTTTCTTTACGTTAGCATCGTATTTCCTTGGGGAATTTTGCGATCGGGAAGAAATATAAATGAAAATAGGAGGAATAAAAAATGTTTAATGAAGAATTTGTAGCTGGTATGGCATGTTTAGGTGCTGGTATTGCAATGATCGCTGGTCTTGGTCCTGGTATTGGACAAGGTATTGCAGCAAGCAAAGGTGCAGAAGCAACTGGACGTAATCCAGAAGCAGCAAGCAAGATCCGTTCCATCATGGTATTGGGTATTGCGTTGGCAGAAACAACAGGTATCTATGCCCTGGTAGTTGCTCTTCTGCTGATTTTCTTAAAGGCTTAACAACAAGATTGAGGAGGGTAATGGCCCAATGGATATTATTAATATTGACGACTATCTCAGAATCAATCTATACGATGCTGTATTGGTTTTGATCTCTACCCTCTTGATCGTTTTCATCGTAAAAAAGTTTTTTTGGAAATATGTGCACGAATATCTGGATCAGCGCCAAGCATTCATTCAGTCGCAACTGGATGAATCAAAAGCAAATTTAGAGCAAAGCGAACAGTTGAAAGCGCAATATGAAGAAAAGATGGCAAATGTGAAAGCGGAAGCTTCACAATTGATGGCCAATGCCAAAAGTGCTGCAAGTAAAGAGGCAAATGCGATCGTTTCAAAGGCACAGGAAAGTGCAAATGCGATCAAAGAAAAGGCAGCGCTGGATATTGAAAACGAGAAAGTAAAGGTCAGAGAACAGCTGAAAGAAGAAATCAGTGAAGTAGCATTTCTTGCGGCGAAGAAGATCGTGGAGAAAGAACTGGATGAAACGACGCATAAGAAATATGTGGAAGATTTTATCGAAGAAGCTGGTGAAGAAAAATGGCAGGCTTAGTTGCACAAAATTATGCAGAAGCACTGTTTGAATTGGCAAATGAGTGTGGGAAAGCGGACCATTTTAAGGAAGCTTTATGCGCATTGGATGAGACAGTCAATAACAATGAAGAATTAAAACAGTTCTTAAAACATCCAAAAATAGAGAAAAAAGAAAAAAAGGCAGTCTTGTGCCAGATCATGGGACAAGAAGATCCGTATCTTCTTCATTTTATTTCATTGTTGATCGATAAGAGCCGATTTGCTCATTTTTCTGAAATCGTAAAAGTATTTATCAAAAAATACAATGCATTACATGATATTGAAGTTGCTTACGTACAAAGCGCCAGAGCGTTAAGCGATGAAGAAAAAGATGCATTGCAGAAGATGTTAGAAAAACACACAGGCAAAACGATTGAAATGAAGACCAGCATACATAAAGAGTTGATTGCGGGCGTACGTATCAAGATCAATGATGAGGTGCTGGATAACAGCGCCGCAAAACGGCTGGAAAAAATGAAAGAAAGCGTAATCAATACAACGTTATAGAAATGTGAGGTGGCAAAAGGTGAATTTAAGACCGGAAGAAATCAGCAAGATCATCAAAGAGCAGATCAAACGCTATGATGATACACTCGAAGTCAGTGAAACCGGTACGATCATCACAGTTGGTGATGGAATTGCCTTGATCTATGGACTAGAAAATGCCATGGCCGGAGAGCTGCTGCTTTTCCCTGGCAATGTATATGGAATGGCGTTGAACTTAGAAGAAGAGCACGTTGGTGCTGTTATCATGGGTTCTGACGCCAATATCAAAGAAGGCGATGAAGTAAAACGAACAGGACGCATTGTGGAGGTTCCTGTTGGAGATTGTATGCTTGGACGTGTCGTGAATGCATTAGGACAAGCCATTGATGGAGGCGATCCGATCCAATCAGACAAGTACCGTCCAGTAGAGCGCGTGGCACCTGGTGTCATGACAAGAAAATCGGTACATCAACCGTTGCAGACGGGGCTGAAGTGTATCGATTCGATGATTCCGATCGGCAAAGGACAGCGTGAGCTGATCATTGGCGACCGACAGACAGGAAAGACGGCAATTGCTGTTGACACGATCCTGAATCAAAAAGGAAAAAATGTAAAATGTATTTATGTGGCAATCGGACAGAAAGCAAGTACGGTTGCTCAGATCGTTGAAAAGCTTCGTGCAAATGGCGCATTGGAATACACAACGATCGTTTCTTCTACAGCCAGCGAGGCTGCCCCGTTACAATACATCGCGCCTTATGCAGGTTGTGCGATCGGTGAAGAATGGATGGAAAACGGGGAAGATGTGCTGATCGTATATGATGATCTCAGCAAGCATGCAGTGGCATATCGTACAATGTCTTTATTGCTGCGTCGTCCTCCTGGACGAGAAGCGTATCCAGGCGATGTCTTCTATTTGCATTCCAGATTATTGGAAAGAGCAGCAAAATTAAATGACGAACTGGGTGCAGGTTCGTTGACTGCATTGCCAATCATCGAAACGCAGGCGGGGGATATCGCTGCCTATATTCCGACAAATGTCATTTCCATTACGGATGGACAGATCTTCTTGCAGACTGAATTATTCAACTCTGGTGTCCGTCCTGCCGTAGACAGCGGTCTATCAGTATCCCGTGTTGGCAGCAGTGCACAAGTAAAAGCAATGAAACAGGTGTCAGGAAGTTTGAAACTGGAGCTGGCACAGTATCGCGAATTACAGGCATTTGCACAATTTGGAAGTGATCTGGATCCGGCAACAAAAGCAACTTTAGATCATGGTGAGCGTTTGGTCGAATTATTGAAACAGGCGCAGTATTCACCGTTGACCGTAAGTGAGCAAGTGCTCTCATTGTTTGCAGCAAAATATAAATTCTTGCGTGATATCGAAGTGAAAGATATTGCAGATTATGAAAAGAAGATGCATGCATACATGCATGAACAACATGCGGACATCATCGCCGAATTAGATGAAAAAGAAGCAATTTCTCCAGAATTGGAGGAGAAGATCAAAACTGCGTTGGAAGCATTCAAAGACGTATTCGTTTCTTTGAAGGGTTAGTCTTATGGCTAGTAAGTTAGAGATCAAGAGTCGGATCCGTTCGGTAGATTCGACGATGAAGATCACGCGTGCCATGCAGCTGGTTGCTGCCAGCAAATTAAAAAAGTGCAAATCCCGCATGGAAGAAAATAGAGAATATGCCAAGTATCTGAAAGAAAGCATTGATGATATATTGGCAAATCTTTTTGACAGTACACATCCTTATTTGGTCCATGATGCACAAAAACCGGCATTGACCATTGTATATACCAGCGATATGGGGCTATGCGGCGGTTATAATGCCAATACATTTCGCATTCTGGAAGAGAATGTGAAAAAAGAAGATCCGATCATCATCGTAGGCAGCCGGGGCAATGCTTGGGTAAGACGGCATGGGTATCATGTGATACGATCACTGCAAGGGATCAATGAAGAAGGATATGAAGAAATTGCGGCTATAGCCCAGGAAGCTTTGCAGCTGTATGTGAACAAAGAGATTGGAAGCATTCAGGTGTTATATACGAACTTTGTCAATTCTATGACATTTGAACCACGTTTGGAAAGACTGCTTCCTGTAGATAAAAAAGAAGAGATGACTTCTAACCGGCAGTCCATGATTTTCGAACCCGCAGGGGATGCAATCTTGGATACTTTGATTCCGATGTTTCTAAAGTCGATGTTGTATAGTTATTGGCTGGAAACAAAAGCCAGTGAACAAGGTTCCAGACAAAATGCGATGGAAAATGCAACGGACAATGCACAGGATCTAAAAGAGCAGTTAGAGTTATCGTTTAATCAGGCTCGTCAAGCTGCGATCACACAAGAAATCACAGAGATCGTAGGCGGAGCGAATGCTTTGTAGCAAAGGAGACCAGCTATGAATCTGTCAAGTAAAAAAAGATAAGAATTGTCAAAATTCAATAAAGTATATTTAGGGTATACGAAAGCTCAGTTATATAAGTAGTCTTAAATAACGAATAGCTATAAATGATATATTTATATAAAAAAGTTTGTTTTATGAAAATATTGTTTGAAATTATTGGTATTCAAAGTTTGAATCAGGATGATTAAGTATCCAGAAAATGTAACGACAAAGTTTTGTTGCACAGTGTCCTAAGGCGTTGTAGTGAGACTTTCCTTGAGACTTCTTTAGCGCAAAATAGTTTTTCATAGGTCCAGGTCTTCTGGTCATATTGAAAGCTGTCCATATCAAAGCATATCTTAATAGTTTGTTTCCTCTTTTGGACATTCTAGTCGTATTTGCCTTCCATGTACCGGATTGTCTAACCTTTGGATCTAAACCTGCATAAGCTACTATCTTTTCTGGAGAGCTAAAACGAGTTATACTAATAATGGCAGACATGATATAACCGATTTCTATATCGTTAATCCCAATTAACTGATGTAAAGGAGAATCAAGCACAGTAGGATGTTCTTTGATTTCTTTTTCGATTCTATCAATCTGCCTTTCTTTTAGTTCTAAAGTTTCAATACATTGAATGATATTCAAACCAATGCTTAAAGAGTGAATTCCGATTGAAGTCTTAGCTGCTTCTTTAACAGCTTCAACTTTTGATAGAGAATATTTACCTTTAGAAGCCTTTTTAGCTAGATTCTTTAGTTTATCTATTCTAGCTTCAGATATAGAATTAGCGGTTGGATACTCCTTTAAAATAGCTCGAATAGCAGCTGTGTTGATATCAACAATGGATTCAAGTTCAGGAAATGTTCTATCGAGATATGATTTTAGCTTGATTTTCATTTTTGAAGACTCGATTATTAAGAAATGTCTTTGATTAACCAGCTCTTTCAATTCGCTGCTTAAGAATTCTTGTTCAATCAAAGATTTATATTCAAACGATAAGAACTTTGCGATGGCTCTGGAATCGATATCGTCATTCTTGGCATCACGCAAAGAAATAGATCTAAACTTACTGGTCATATAAGGGTTGATTAAAAAACACTTATATTTCTTGGAAGTTAGAAAATTGAATAAGACCTGATGATAGTGACCGGTTGATTCAAAACCAATCAGTATTTCGCAACGTTTGTTCAATTTAGAAAGAGAAGATAATAATGTTTTAAAACCTTTATCGTTATTATCAAAATGAAGTGAATCAAGAATCATTTCACCAGTAGAAGGATCATAGATACTTGCGACGTGTTCAAATTTAGCAACGTCGATACCACAAAACAGTTTAGACATAAAAAGACCACCTTTCTAGAACCTTGTCATTCTATAGTGGTCTTACTAGTGTAAACTTGCGTGACATGAAGATATCAAAACCTATCCAGCTATAAACAGATGTAATAAGATCCTATAGATTCACTCTCCTTTGAGTAGATAAACCACATAAATATATAAGAGTACTAAGGTTCTATCTACATTATATAAAAGGTTGGAAAGGAAAAGTGATATGAATGCTACGACAAGGTACATTTGTATCATACAAGAGGACATATGAGTATAAATAAAGGTAAAATTGTACAGGTCATTGGACCAGTTGTCGATATCCTGTTTGAAAGCGGGGAGCTTCCAAAGCTGTTGAATGCCATTGAGATCCCGTTAAAAGGAGAAAAACCGCTGATCGTGGAGGTAGCGCAGCATATCGGTGATGAACGCGTGCGTTGTATCGCCATGGATTCGACCGACGGCTTGGTGCGCGGTATGGAAGCCGTTGACCAGGGAGCACCGATTTCCGTACCGGTAGGTGAAGAAGTGCTGGGCCGCATGTTCAATGTGCTTGGCCGTGAGATCGATGAAAAAGAACCGCTGCCATCAACTGTCAAACGGATGCCGATTCATCGAAGTGCTCCATCATTTGCAGAACAGCAGACCAGTGCAGAAATGCTGGAAACAGGAATTAAAGTCATTGACTTGCTTTGCCCTTATGCAAAAGGTGGAAAAATTGGTCTTTTTGGCGGCGCCGGTGTAGGAAAAACGGTATTGATCCAGGAGCTGATCCATAATATTGCGACAGAACATGGCGGACGAAGCGTCGTTACCGGTGTAGGAGAACGTACGCGTGAAGGAAATGATATGTATCATGAGATGAAGGACTCCGGTGTTCTAGATAAAACCGTATTGGTTTACGGGCAGATGAACGAGTCTCCCGGTGCCAGAATGCGTGTTGGTCTAACTGGTTTGACAATGGCGGAATATTTCCGTGATGTCGAACATCAGGATGTATTGTTCTTTGTGGATAACATCTTCCGTTTTACACAGGCAGGCAGTGAAGTAAGTGCTTTGCTGGGCCGTATGCCGAGTGCTGTAGGGTATCAGCCAACGTTAGCAACAGAAATGGGCGCATTGCAAGAACGCATCACTTCGACAAAAGATGGTTCCATCACCTCTGTGCAGGCAATCTATGTACCTGCCGATGACTTGACCGATCCGGCTCCGGCAACTGCGTTTACACACTTGGATGCAAAAACGGTTTTGGATCGTGGAATCGCTTCTTTAGGTATTTATCCGGCAGTAGATCCTTTAGAGTCCAGTTCAAGGATCTTGGATCCGCTTGTAGTAGGAGAGGAACATTATGCCGTTGCCCGTGGAGTGCAGACCTTGCTGCAAAGATATAAAGAATTACAGGATATCATTGCTATCTTGGGTATGGATGAATTAAGTGAAGAAGACAAGATCACGGTCAATCGTGCCCGCCGTGTACGTAACTTCTTGTCACAGCCGTTCAATGTAGCAGAAGTGTTCTCCGGTATACCGGGTAAATATGTATCGAAAGAAGACACGATCCGCAGCTTTAAAGAAATATTGGCCGGAAAATATGATGATCTTCCGGAACAGGCATTCATGTTTGCGGGAACTGTGGAAGAAGTTGTTGAAAAAGCAAAAGAAATGGGTGCATAACGATGATCAATGTAAAAATCATCACACCGAAAGGTTTATATTTCACTGGAGAAGCAGCGCAAGTAAATGCACGCAGCGTGGAAGGTGAATTTGGCTTATTGTCGAATCACATGCCGATGGTAGCGATGCTAGCAATCAGTAAATTAGAACTTGTGAAAGAAAATGAACGCAACCGTTATGCAATAGCTGGCGGTATGCTCTATTTTCAAAACAATGAATTGCGTATCTTGACAGATTCCATTGAAAGTGAGGATGAAATCGATCTGGAACGTGCAAAAAAAGCGAAAGAGCGTGCTGAAAGACGTTTGGCTTCACAAGAAAGTGATATGAATATGAAACGGGCAGAGATTGCGTTGCAGAAAGCAATCAATCGAATTCATATCAAAGAAAATATGCCTATGTAAAAAAGTGGTCTCAAGCAGTATAAATGACTGAAGAGACCACTTTTCTGATTGCTGATTTGACAAAATAAAAAAACCCGAACCACGTTCGAGTTAGAAACTAAATGGTGGAGCGTAGGAGGATCGAACTCCTGACCCCCTGCGTGCAAAGCAGGTGCTCTCCCAGCTGAGCTAACACCCCATCTGTATATAAAAATTCAATGGTGGGCCTGAATGGACTTGAACCAACGACCTCACCCTTATCAGGGGTGCGCTCTAACCACCTGAGCTACAGGCCCGTTTCCATCGAATTGCTCATTTATAATATCACTGTGTTTGTGTTATGTCAATAAAAAAATGCATTTTTTATATTTAATATTTTCTGATGCCAGTAAAATCCAGAATAGGAGGAAATTAGTAAATCTGTAGTAGATAAATTTGGATATTCGACATTATTCGACAAAATATGCAAAATCGTTCTGTTATAGTAGCCGCGGGAGGCGATAGTATGAAAAAAGGGGAAGCATTGATCTACTATGTGTGCTATCAAGGTGATCAAGAAAAGGAGGACTATTGCATAAAACAAATGCCACTAAATGGTGCTTATTTGCAAGAATGGATACAACAGCTGCAAGAAGAAACAAATTGTCAGCGAATCGTGATCCGTAATATCATCTATTTAGAATGATGAAGGAAAAAGCAGAAGATCTCTGCTTTTTTCCTTTGCAAACGAATCTTCAAAATAAGGGAATCGTGGTATAATAAGCACTGGAATCAATCAGGAAAGGACGATGGTTAAGGTGACAAAAGTAAATATCATTTCTGGTTTTTTAGGAGCTGGAAAAACAACGCTGATCAAAAAACTGATCAAAGAAGTATATGATCAGGAACAGGTCGTATTGATCGAAAATGAATTTGGGGAGATTGGAATTGACGGCGGTTTCCTAAAAGATGCGGGCGTGGAAATCACGGAGATGAACAGCGGCTGTATCTGTTGTTCTTTATCTGGAGATTTTACGAAAGCATTGCATAAAGTAATCGAACAGTTTCATCCAGATCGTATCATCATCGAACCAAGCGGAGTCGGTAAATTATCGGATGTAAAACGTGCCGTATTGAATGTGTCCGATGTTTTGCAACTGGGAAGCAGCGCGACAGTTGTGGATGTGTTGAAATGTCAGATGTATCAGAAAAATTTTGGTGAATTCTTTAATAATCAGATCGAATATGCAGATGCATTGTTATTGAGCCGCACACAAAATGCAGATGCTCAACAGATTGAGGAGAGCGTTGCCTTGTTGCGTACATTGAATGCAAATGCGCCTATCGTGACAACGCCTTGGGAAGAACTCAGCGGAGCAGCGATTGCACAGGCATTGGAAAACAGCCAAGATCTTGGCAAGGAATTGATGGAGGAAGAAGATGTTTGTGAAGTATGCGGTCACATACATGACCATAACCATGAACATGACCATGATCATGCGCAGGAAGAAGAATGCTGCTGTCATCATGATCATGAACATCATCATCACCACCATCATGATCACGATGCAGATGAGGTCTTTACCAGCTGGGGTAAAGAAACCGTGCAGAAATATACAAAAGAACAGTTGGAAACTATCGTAAAAGAACTAGCAAAAGATGATCGTTATGGAGTCGTATTGCGTGCAAAAGGAATCGTACAGGGAGAGAATACGTGGTATTACTTTGATGTAACGCCGCAGGAATATGAAATTCGTGAAGGGGAAGCAACCTATGCGGGACGTTATTGTGTCATCGGTTCTAAATTGAAGGAAGATGCATTGCTGACTTTGTTTGAAGGCGAAAAGAAAGCAGATCGTGAAGATGCAGATGCATCCTTTACCGTTGAGGTAGACTGAAATGGCAGAATGTTTGGTATATCTGTTCACTGGGTTTCTGGAAAGTGGAAAGACGACCCTGATCCAGGAAACATTAAAAGATCCCGGATTTAATACGGGAGATGAAAAGACGCTGGTCTTATTGTGTGAAGAGGGGAGCGAACGCTATACCAAAGCATTGGCTGAGCAAGTACACGCAACAATTGTTTCTGTCAATGCATTGGAAAAACTGAATGCACCTTTTTTAGCAAAATGCGAACAGCTGTTTCATCCGGATCGTGTGATGATCGAATTTAACGGAATGTGGAGCGTAGATCAATTCCTGGATGTTGAAATGCCGCTGCGCTGGATACTGGTTCAGATCTTGTCCACTGTGGATGCCTCCACTTTTCAATTGTATTTAAACAATATGCGCAGTATCCTCTATGAACAATTACGTCATAGTGAAACGATCATATTTAATCGTTGTGATGCTTCTACGAGAACTCTGTATTTGCGTAATAATATCAAAGCGATGAACAAACGCGCACAGCTGATCTATGAAAATGCGGATGGAACGATTCGTGCAAAAGCTGAAGAGGAATTGCCTTTTGATGCCAGTGCAGATACGATCATATTGGAAGATTATGACTATGGTATCTGGTATATGGATGCTTTGGAACATCCGCGAAAATATGAGGGAAAAACGATCACTTATAATGCGAAAGTTTATCCTGTAGATGAAAATAAAGCAAATGCTTATGTATTAGGCAGAGAAGCGATGGTATGCTGCAGTGATGATACTTCTTTGATCGGACTGTGGGTATATACAAAACAGTGGAAGCCCAAACCGCTCACCTGGCAAAGGATCACCGGAAAGATCCGTGTAGAGTTTGATGAAGGTTATGGCGGGGACGTATGCGCTTTAGATGAAATCAAAAGAGAAGAATTGAAAGACCATGCAGATGAATATGTCTATTTCACTTGATCATATGCATACGTTGATCATAGGATCCATGACTTTGGATGTTTTGCTGTATATGCAAAAACTGCCTGCGACGATGGCGGATGTCAATGTGGAAGAACAGCATTTTCAAATCGGCGGCTGTGCTTATAACGTATTTCAAAGCATGCGTTATTGCGGACAATCGGCACTTCTGCTTTCTTCAATGGGAACAGGTATCTATTCACAGCAGCTAAAAGAACTGGTCCAAGAAGACCCAAATATCATTTTTGAAGAAAAAGATGCAGAAAATGGCTGCTGTTATTGTTTGATCGAAGAAGGCGGAGAGCGAACATTTTTATCGGTGCATGGTGCAGAATATCACTATCCCTTAAAAAAATTGCAGCAGGTGAGAGAAAAATCATTTGCCTATGTTTATCTATGCGGTATCGATCTTGAACAAGCAGAAAATACAGCAATCTTGTCTTGGCTGGATGGTGTGAGTGCAACTTTATTTTTCGCGCCTGGGCCTCGTGGTATTCTTCTGCAGGCTGCTGTCTGGAATTCGCTTTATGCGCTGCATCCTATCTTGCATATAAATGAAAAGGAAGCGTTTGAGCTCAGCGGTTGTCGGCAAAGGGAAGAAGCTATTCAAAAGATCTTTGCTCTGACTCAGCAATTAGTAATTGTTACACTGGGGGCGGATGGCAGTATGGCATATGATGGCAAACAGCTGGTGTATGTTCCAGCATCTCCATGCAAGGTCGTAGACTGTGTGGGTGCGGGAGATGCCCATGCAGGTGCCTGTCTTGCTATGTTAAATAAAGGAACAAGTATAAAAGAGATGTTGTTTTTTGCCAATTCGATTGCAGCGCTAGCTTTAGGTCGACATGGTTCTCTTCATCAGTAGTAAAAAGATGCGGTGCATCTTTTTTTTGTGATATTCATAGAATGAATGCAGATGCAATACATTGAAAAAACTCACAATTGATATTATAATGATGATAACGCTTACATATTATTGAAAGAAGGGGAATATCATATGGAAATGAATCAAAGCAGTTTGATTATTTTTCTTTTCGTTGTCATTGTGATTTCAATGATCGCGTTGTTGTATGCCTGTATGCTGTACCATCATGTAAAAAAAGAAGATGCAGGAAGTGCAAAGTTGAAAGAGCTGTCTTCCTTTATTTACGAAGGTGCAATGGCTTTTTTAAAACGTGAATATAAGATCATTATCTTTTTTATCGTCGCTGTTGCTATCCTGCTAGGGTCATTAGGAATGATTCCTTCTTTGCATGGGATCGACGGTGTAGGAATCAACGGAGCACTTTGTTTTGTGGTTGGTACAGTTTGCAGCGGTGCAGCAGGGTTTATCGGTATGAAAGCAGCAACAGCTGCCAATGCACGTGTTGCACAGGGAGCCAATACAAGTGGTATGGGGAAAGCACTGCATATTGCATTTAATGGCGGTTCTGTATTGGGACTTTGTGTCGTCGGCTTCGGCTTGCTGGGTCTTGCGTTAATGTTCTTGTTATTTATTGTTGTATTAAAAGATGTGCATGCAGCCATTCCTGTCGTAGCAGGATATAGTTTAGGATGTTCCTTTATTGCTTTGTTTGCCCGTGTCGGCGGCGGCATTTACACAAAAGCAGCTGATGTCGGTGCAGATCTGGTAGGAAAAGTAGAAGCGGGCATTCCCGAAGATGATCCGAGAAATCCCGCCGTTATCGCTGATAATGTAGGAGACAATGTAGGCGATATCGCTGGTATGGGATCGGATCTATGTGAATCTTATGTCGGAGCTTTAGTATCTGCAGTTTCTCTTGGCCTGGTTGTCAGCATTGGCGGAAAAGATGCGAGTCTGCAGGCTGCTATTTTTCCATTTATCATAGCTGCCGTTGGTATCATAGCAGCGATTATCGGACAGTCATTTATCCGCGTCCGTAATTGGAACAATCCGCAGAAGGCATTGAGCATTGCTACTTATGTTGCAACTGCAATCGTATTGATTGGTGCATTTGCAAGTTCTTCGATCATTTTTCATACATTGTCTCCTTTCCTTGCCGTTGTATCCGGTTTGATCGTTGGTGTGCTGATCGGTCAAATCGCTGAATATTATACCAGTGATGCACATCATCACGTAAAGGAGATTGCCCAGCAAAGTCTGACAGGCCATGCGACCAATATCATTTCCGGTTTCAGTATCGGTATGAAGTCGACCATGTTGACTGTGTTGTTATTGGCAGCCGGTATCGTATTCAGCTATCTGTTCTTCGGTATGTACGGTATTGCTTTAGGAGCGGTAGGCATGCTGTCGACGACAGGCATTACTGTATCGGTCGATGCGTACGGCCCCATTGCGGATAATGCAGGCGGAATTGCGGAAATGGCCGATCTAGATGAGCGTGTACGCGGCATCACAGACCGATTGGATTCAGTTGGTAACACAACAGCGGCAGTAGGCAAAGGATTTTGCATCGGCAGTGCTGCATTTACCGCATTGGCCATGATCGTTGCTTATGCACAAGCAGCCGGTCTGGATTCTATTTCATTGTTGGAACCAGGGGTCATCATCGGATTGATGATCGGGGCAATGCTGCCTTATCTATTTACTGCGTTGACCATTCGTTCGGTAGGAACTGCAGCGAATCATATGATAGATGAGGTTCGCCGTCAATTTAAAGCCGATCCGGGAATCATGGAAGGAAAGAGCAAACCGGATTATGCACAGTGTGTGGATATTTCAACACAGGCAGCTCTGCATGAAATGATCATTCCGGGATTGATTGCCGTCTGTTCACCAATCCTGATTGGTTTGTTGTTAGGAACAAAGGGGTTAGGAGGCATGTTGTTAGGGGCTTTGTTGTCTGCCATCATGTTGGCGGTGTTTATGGCGAATGCAGGCGGTGCATGGGATAATGCAAAGAAATATATTGAAAGCGGCAATTGCGGAGGAAAAGGTAGTGAAGCACACAAAGCAGCTGTGACGGGTGATACCGTAGGAGATCCGTTTAAAGATACTGCAGGTCCGGCAATGGATATCTTGATCAAACTGATGTCGGTCATCTCATTGATCCTGGCTCCTGTATTGCTGCAACTAACACCGATCTTAAGTTTTCTGTTCTATTAAAAATGGGTACAGCGTTAACGGCTATACCCATTTCCATAAAGTTCCATACGATCTTGTTGCAATTCTTCCTGCAGTTCTTTACTGTTTTCAATCATTTGTAATAAGGCGTCATAAGCATTTTCCAGATCTGCATAAATACCGTTTTTGTTCAATAAGTAAATATCCCGTTGGTCATCAAATGCCCAGTATTCCCTTCCATCTTCCATTTCCACTATATACACATCATAATCATCAAATTCTTCGTCATAAAGCGAGATGTCAGTAATGGAAAGAGAGGGAAAATATTGCTGTGCCAGTTCTTCTATTCTGGCTTGTACGCGAATCGGTATCATTTGAAAAACTCCTTTCGATAAACAGATAGACAATGGATGGTCCAGATTTGCGATACTGCGCTGTAAATCAACAGAAATCCAATGATACGGATCGCAAAGGAAGCTGCTTCAAATGGATAAAACAATAAAATGCAGGCAGCCAGGATCAGCACAAGCGCAAGCAATAGATTGACGCTCCATTTCGGATAGTCAGACTGTTTCAAAGCAAGGGCATAGCTGCATTCGCGTAATCCATAAAACAAGAAGACGACTCCCATCAAGAAGGGGATCGTTGAAATGATGATGTCATAACGAATGATGACAAAGATGCCTGCCAATAATAAGAGAATGGCAAGAAATAAAGTGATCGAAGAATGCAGTTCCGTAACAAAGTATTGATGCAATAATTGAAATGCATAAAACAGCAAAATGATGCCAAGCGCATAACAAGCAATCATGGATACTTTTTCAGGAAATAACAATAAAACGAATCCTATTAAGAGAAATAAAATTGCATTCAAGATCATATCTCTTTTAATATTTGAAAAGAAAATATGCATGATTCCACCAGCTTTCTGCATTCATTATATCGACACGAGCATCGAAATGCAATGCAGCTGCAGGAGAAGATTTGTTAACATACATAAAAATGAATTTTTGTAATATAATCGTTTGTATCATTGCTTGTTAAATGATCATGGATGCAAAATTCATAAGAATCGGAAAGAATCTGCAACCCCTGATTATGGCAGAATGAAAAAATCTTTTCATAAGTAGTCCCAATATCCTCATATCGTCCATGATGGATGCCAATGACACATTTCCCGCGAGGAAGTAATTGATCATGCTGTGTCTTGGATGGATCATCCACTGGCAAGAAGACCATATCCGCCTGTTCATATTCTTTTTTCTTTAATTTTTGTAAAGGAACCCGGACACCAATCTGAAAATAAATCGTGATGGCATTTTGGAAGGCACGCGTAAAGCATTTTTTAGTTGCAATGCTGATATCAGCAGTTTGATAAGGAGAAAGAACCGGTTCGCAAAGCAAAGGACATTCTTCAATAGTTGTAACATAGATCTGTTCTTTGCACAGCTCTTTTGTTAAATTTTGCAATGTGTTTCTTTTTTGTTGAATTTGTTTACGCAGTGAAGTAAGTTCCTCTATTTTTTTTGTAAGCAGGTTCTGCTGCTGCAAAAGAAGATCACAGCTGTTTTGCAGATTGCGTTCTTTCAATTGCTGCTGGATTTCTTTTAATGACAATCCGCATCTTTTTAAAATCAGGATGGTATCTAATAAATCTAATTGGTTTGCTGCATAATAACGATAGCCGTTCTGCGGATCCACATAGGCGGGTCGAAATAATCCGATCTGATCATAATAAATGAGTGTCTGCTTGGATATATGCTGAAAATGAGCAACCTCGCCAATAGAAAATAATTCTTTCATACATTTCTCCTTGTATCTTCTGAATCTGCTTTTTTTCGTATATAGCATCCACTTAGATAACCAACACTGGACAGGATGCCATATAATAAAGTGAAATTGATTATACCTGCAGAGAAAAATAGAGTGGCAGATAAGAAGAACAGCAGCATGGATATAAGCAGAATGAGCGGAGTGGAATGCCGTGTGCATCCATAAATAAAACAAGTGAGAATAGTTAATAAGGGCATTAAAAATAAAAAGATGACCATTCCTGAATCGCTGTCGGAAACCGAAAACGGCATCAAAAAATCATTGATCAGTAAGATAAAGGAAAATAAGAAAAACTTTTGATATGAAAATGTATGCTTATTATTCATGTTAAGACCCCTTTGGATTGAATAGATAATATCAGTTTAGCATATTTTCAAAGGAATGAGGAATGGGCATGACAGAAAGAGATGATAATTGCAAAATAAAATGCAGTGCGTTATACTGAGGACGAGGTGAATAAGATGAGTATATTATGTATCATGGATAATGGTTTCGAAGAATTGGAAGCTGTTGGAACGATTGCTCTTTTACGTAGAGCAGGAATTACGATCGATGTAGCGGCAGTACATGGACATGAAGCAACAGGTCGTTTCGAATTAACTTTCTCAAATTTAAAATCATTGGATGAAGTGGATGTAGACGCTTATGAAGGGGTTTTCCTACCAGGTGGTCCGCATTATCAAAAAATTGAGCAAAATGATAAAGTAAAAGGTATTTTAAAATCATTTTTTGAAAAAGGAAAACTAACTGCAGCCATTTGTGCAGGACCAACAGTGCTGGGACATCTTGGCATATTGAAAGGGAAGAACTATACATGCTTCACAAGCATGAATGAAGATTTCGGCGGTACATATGTAGACCAATATGTTGTTGTAGATGGAAACTTGATTACTGGCCGTTCTGCTGCAGCAAGCATTGATATGGCATTTGCCATCATTGCTTATGTCAATGGAAAAGATGCTTGTGAACAAGTTAAAAACTCAGTGTACTATTATTAAAAACATCCATTGTAATGCCTGTTTTCAGGTATCACAATGGATATTTTTATATGCTTTCACGACGAATGGTATCAATGATGTTTTGTTTTGCTGTAAGAAGGAAATGATAGAGCAACATTACTGCAGACAACAGAAACAAAGCAAAAGCTGCTATAAATATGACTTCAATTGGCATGTAGAAAGCAAATTGAAATTTCATTCCTAAGATTTGATAGAAAATGTAACAAAGAGGGATGGAAATCAATAAGCCATATAAAATGCTTTTACATGCGTATAACATGGTTTCAAAGAAAAGCATCTTATAAAACTGTCGTTTTTCCATGCCAATCGAAAAGTAAACAGCATTTTCTTGTGAGCGTAATGCAAAACTGTTTACAAGTGTGTTGCATACGTTGGTAATGGCGATGGCGCAAATCAAAAATAGAAAGATATATAACAGGAAGTGAAGCAGCGCTAATAATGAGGCAGTCTTTGATAATTCTGCCGTTGTGTCCTGAATAGAAGCATAATTTATCATATTGTCATGTGAATCAAGATATGTATTTATTTCTTGAATGAGTTGTGTGTGATCATCACAGCTGTAATAAATTTCGACTGTTGGTATTGTTTCCAGTTGCCTCTGTATTTTTGCGAAATAATCTTCATTCACATAGAGTGTAAGAGAAAAATCTTTTCCTGCTGCAGCATCAAGGGGATGACTTTTTTTGATTTTGTTTGCAATAGGAATCGAAATAGAAGAATCTTCCCCAGTTTCCAATGTAATTTCCTGCACATTGTCTTTTAAATAAGAGAATTGTGCATATGTGTGTTGATTGCTGTCAACTTGCATATGAGCGGTATTGACTGCAATGGCGGTATCTGTATCCAGTATTCCTAATGAGCTTCCATTTTGTTTGTAGATACTTTCGAGTGCCTGTTTATCGAGTGAAACGATAGAAACGGAGATACCAGCTTGACCGCTTGCTTTGAGATATGCAAGTAACTGTGGAGTATAATTTGTTGTTTCTGTATAGGAAACATGGATCGTTTGCGTCCGGACAGCTTGTTTTGCATATTGCATGAATAAGAGATCATCTGTATCTTTGATCTGGTCTGGGACTCTTTTATCGTATTGTATTGCGACATCGTAGGGGATCTGGTCATTGACCATTTCCGCACTTTTTGTGAAATAAGAGGATAGTGAAAAGACGGAGACAAACAGAACAAAGGATAATGTTAAAGACGTGAGTACAGACAAATAGCGCGAACAAAACCGCTTTTGATTTTTAATGCCTAAACTTGCACAGATACCAAAGATTTTATAAACCAGTTGGGATGTTTTCACTGAATGCTGTTTGATCTGAATATCTTTGTTTTGATGGATCGCATCGATGATGGAGATCTTGCCTGCATGTCTGGCCGCCATCCATGCACTGATCCATACTGTAAAAAAAGAAATGCAAATACTGGTACATAAAAGGAGCGGATCAACAGCAAATAGAAAAGACAGGTTATCTAGTAATTGTGCAAATGAAACTTCAATATAATGAAGTGCGCCAGCAGTTGCAATCAAGCTGATGAGCGTTGCGACTGCAATGGTGGGTACTGAAAGAAAGAAAGCTTCTAAAAATACACTTAATTCTTTTTGTTTTCTGGTTGCGCCGATGCTTGCCATCATGCCTAAATAACGGCTGCGCTGACTAAGAGAGATGGAAAAAGAGTTGTGTATGACAATAATGGAAGAGAGGGCAACGATCAAACAGACAACAATGGTCAGCATGCGAATCATGAAGACAAGTTGTGTATCACCGGCAACTCCTTCATATAAGAGAAGATATTTGTTGTAGCTTAGTGAAGGGCACTTTATCTTCGCATATAGCTGTTGTGCATGCGTATAGATGCTCTGATTGATCTCTGTGTCTTGTACATAGACATCATAAGCCGCATTCGGGGCCAAATGATCCAAGGCACTGATGATTGCATAACCGGCAGTTGTGTAGTGGGCAGTATACGAATCATCGTAGATGCCGACAATTTGAAAACTTTCTTCCTGCAACGGTTGAAAATATTCTTTTGTTGGATCATAGGAAGTGTTTTGATAAAGGGATTCATCGGACTCATTGCTCAAACGATGACCATAGGTTGCGCTGATCCTGTCATTGATCTGCTGATGAAACTGCTTGTTTTTTGTAAGGGACAAAGGAATCAAGATTTCATTGCTGTTTTTTGGATAGCGACCTTCCGTCAGCTTATATGGAAGAATATCAAATCCCTCTTTATTCACTGCGCTAAGATAGAAATAAGGCTGCCGTGTATTGTACACTGTACCTTGCAAATAACCAATGGACTGCGTAATGGCTGTCGTTTTGCTTCGTGTATCATTTTGGATGGCTGAAATGGAGTTCCCGTTTACTCCCTGATAAAGAACATGCCAATTGCCGCTGGAGCGAATTTCCCGTTCTTTTAAAGTAATGAGGGTGCTGCTGGCCAGTGTAGTGACGCTGACCAGTATAACGGTTGACAAAAAGATGGCCAGTATGCTGGCAATGGTACGCCACCGGTTCATTTTTAAGGAGCGTAAAGTGATTTTGGCAATTAGTTTCATCTGCGGATCACCTCGTCTTTGACGATGCTTCCATCCTGCATGGACAAAATACGGTCTGCTTGTAATGCAATGTTGTGGTCATGTGTGATCAAGATCAATGTCTGATGATATTCTCTGTGAAAATGATGGAACAGCGATAATATTTCTGCACTGTTTTTCGAATCCAGATTTCCGGTCGGTTCATCCGCAAGGATGATGGAAGGTTTGTTAATGAATGCGCGAGCAATGGATACCCGCTGTTGTTGCCCTCCTGAAAGTTGATTTGGCAGATGCTGCAATCGATCTTGCAGACCGAGGGTATCAACCAAAGATCGGAAATAGGAAGAATTACCTTGCCGTCCGTCTAATAATAAAGGGAGCATGATGTTTTCTTTGACATTTAAAATAGGAATAAGGTTATAAAACTGATAAATTAAGCCTATCTGCCGTCTGCGAAATATAGCTAACTGCGATTCTTTCATTTTAGAAAGATCCTGTCCATCAACAATGATTCTTCCTGCACTAGGTACATCCACACCGCCCAGCAAATGAAGCAGTGTGCTTTTGCCTGAACCGCTGGGTCCGACGATTGCGATGAACTCCCCCTGTGTAACGGAAAAGCTGACATCATTTAAAGCAATCACGCGATTCTCTTGTTGTCCGTAATATTTTGATACATGTTCGACTCTTAATGTTTCCATCGTATCCTGCCTCCTGTTTTTTTTCAGTATGTCAGATCAGGATGACAATCAGATGACACAGAAATGACACATCTGTCATCTGACGATTATGCTGAAACGGGGAATAAGATCGTAAAGCAAGTTCCTTCCTTTATCTGGCTAGCAACTTGAATATCCGTTTGCTGAGCATTGAGTATTGCTTTTGCCATCGCCATGCCTATTCCTGCAGAATCGGAGGATGCATTTTTTCCGCGGTAAAAACGTTCGAAAATGTGTGCCTGATCTTCCAGATCCATGCCTTCGCCATCATCTTTGATCGTAAGAGAGGTAAACAGCGGAGATGTTGTCGCACTGATATGGATATGTCCGTTCATGCCTGTATGTTCCGCAGCATTTTTGATTATATTCAAGATGGCTTCTTTGCTCCATTTAGGATCCGTAGTGATGTAACAATCAGGAATTTTGATTGTGATCTGCAAATTTTTTTGCTGAATGATCTGTCTGATCGGTTCTATGGAGGATCGGATCAACTGCTCAAGAGCGATTCGTTCTTTATGAAAGACAATTGCACAGACATCCAATTGGGAAAGCTTTAATAACGAGGATACTAACCATTGAAGCCGCTCGATTTGCTTTTGCAAAAGCGTTCCAAACTGGATCCTTTTTTCGCCAGGAAGCTCGCTGGTAAGCAATTCGCTCATCATTTGCATAGACGTGATCGGTGTTTTTAATTGATGAGAAATATCATTGAGCATTTGAACTAAAAACAGACGATCTTTTGCGGATCGTTCATTTTGTTCGCGATAGGTGCGTATCAATTTATACATATCGTTTTCTAATATGCTGAGGACTCCTTCTTCTTCGCTGGTGATGGGTATTTCTTTATTTCCCGTATATAAGTGCAGCAATTGTCTGCTTAAGCGAACGATCGTATGGTGAATAAAATAGAGCATGCAGCCGAATAACAGATTCCAAAAGAGGGAAAGAAAAAGTGTAAAATAAAGATATTGCGGATATTTCCACATGCAAAAAAGAACAAGAAAGAGAAAAATCGAAGAAACGATCATGCCCCAATAGAATAAATGTTTATGATTCATGAAATCCCTCCATGCGGTAGCCTAATCCGCGTATTGTTTTTAACAGCTGCGGGTCTTTATCGTCTTTTTCAATTTTTTCTCGTAAACGGCGAATGGTGACCGACAGTGTATTATCTTCTACATATTGTCCTTTTTGATCCCATAATGCGTCTAATAATTGCATGCGTGTCATGATTTGATTCGGATGGTGGATAAAGATGAGCAGCAATTGGTATTCCAAAGCGGAAAGATAAATTTCCTGTTGTCCGCGAAATACTTTTCCTTGTTTCTGATTAATGATCAGATCGCCGACCAAAATATCTTCTTGCCGGGATGTCTGGTAACGGCGAAGGATGCTGCGGATACGGCTGAGCAGCTCTTGTAATCGAAAAGGTTTGGTGACATAGTCATCGCCGCCCAGATCCAATCCTTTTACAATGGTCGCTTCTTCGTCTTGAGCGCTTAAAAATAATACAGGCAAGTGCCGTTTTTTTGCTTCTAGGCAAACTTGAAATCCATTTCCGTCAGGAAGGCCGATGTCTATGATCACAAAATGAAAAGAATGCGATTGCAGGAGCTGCAATGCTTCGTTTACATTTTTGGCTATTAGGACATCATATCCTTCTCTTTCCAGAGAATATTGTAAGCCGATCGTGATCGCAGTATCATCTTCCACCAGCAATATGCGCATGAAATCACCTCATTATGTTCAGTATAACATAGTTCGCTTTTTGAAAAGTGATAGAACTGTAAGAAAAAAAGATTGGAAATCCAATCTTTTTAAATGCATTCACTGATAAAACGTCTCTCTTCCATCTCTGGTGCATGTTTCATCATCAATAAAGGAATACGGGCTGCCTTGCCTTTCAGCGGAGCATCTAAACAGGTGGTAACAGTCAGCTGTACATTGTCTTTTTGTAAAAGAGAGAGCATGTCCAGCAAAACTTCTTCATTCTGATAGAAAATTTCCTCTATCTGGATCTGCGCTTCTTCTTTGTGAAAACTTACATATCCACATGCATCGCCATCTTTTTCATATTGCCATGTCTGATTTTGACAGCAGTGCTGATAAGGCAGCCAGAATGTTTCGTAGTATTGCTCGTCACGGATGCGCCAGCCATCCATCGTTTGCATATAAGATTGATAGATCTTTGCACAGGATGGTGCGGCAGCTTGCGTGAAACATCCTTTTGCCTGTCGATCTAAGATGGGGTCGAGAGTCCATTGTTTCCCATAGTGTGTAACGGTATAACCAAACGGTTTATATAGATCCCAGTTATAAGCTTGCAACATGATAGGTTCATCTGGAAATTCTTGATCCAAGTGTTCCATCAATAATCGCAGATAACCACAGGTGCGAAAACCAGGATCGACCGCTACTCCTTCTAAGAAACGAATCTGCTGGGCCTTTCCCTGAATGGACATATTCCATTTGGGAACCATGCACATAGCGATCAAATTTTCTTTGGATGCGATGATATAACAGTCTGCAGGGTCAAAGAGATGGGAGAAGTAAAAGTCGGCAGTTTCTTTTGATTCATCCTGGAAACTGTTGAGCCATAAGGAGTGAACGGCTTCCATATCCTCTGTATGGGGATGACGGATTTCCCACTCTTCAAAACGTGCGCTGTATTTTAATGGAACACGAATGGGGCGCATGTCATGTTTCGCTTTGGCAAGTGCTTCTAGCCCCATGTCATCTTCACGGTTTAACAATGTATATTTGGGATCTGCATGTTCCAGATAAAGCTTTAAGATAGCCACATATAGGCCTCGTATTGATCTGTTTGCTTTTTCAACATGAATGTCCAGCATATAGTCTGTGATCGGAGAAACGATGGAAAAAGCTTCTATTTTACCGTCGATCGTGATGACACCGCCGCTCAATCCCAGCTCTTCGAAATGATCAAATAAGAAACGAATGCCTTGTTCTTCTTCTTCAATGCCAAAGATGGCTTCATGGCTTGTTTGCCAGCGTTTCAGACATTCAAACACTTCGGAAAAATCAGCTCTTGATAAGGCATGATAAGCATAACGGTCGCCATATTCTTTTATGAAAGCATTGAAATGATTACGGCGTTTCTGCATCTTTTTTCCAACCAGTGTTTCCTGTTGTTTCCGGTCATAGATATAGTCTTTTCCATCCCATTCTTTATGAAATAAGATCTTTCCATGGTACTCTTTTTGCAGCCAATTTCGCCAGTCTTTGGATACGCTGGTCATACGCGGCAAAATGTTATGTTCTTTACTGTAAGCCAGCATTGCTTCTATTGCTTCTTTTCGATATTCCAAGGTACAGAAAGGCATATACCAATAAATGTCGCCTGTTTTTTCAATCTTGAAATAAGCCAATGCAAAATGGTCATATATTTGAAAGAAAAAAGGATAAGGGTATTGCCACATCAGCATCGTGACGATATTCGCATTGCAGTCTTCATATCCAGCTGACTGGATCCATGGTTGTAATTCCTGATAATTTTCGATCGATAATTTTTTCATATTGATTTCCTCGCAACCTTATTATAAACACAGGTTGCCAGATTACAAGCGCACTGCTCAATTACTTTGCGAAAAAGGAGCACCTCCGGCAATGAACCCTTTGACAATGAGTGCTAGTTCTTCGACTGGTACTTTCATTCCTTCTTTGAGCCACTGTTCCAATATAGCGATACAGCCGGAGCTGATAAAGGTGTAAAAATAGTCCATGACTTTCGGATCGCAATCCGGATATAAAGAAGCATATGCCCGCATCCCGGCTTCTTTTCCGATAGCAACTAAGCGAAATAGAAAACTTTTATCTCCATAGGGACTGAGGGTGACCAAACATAGTTCCGCATTATTTTGAATCAAAGAAAAAATTTCGGTGATCATATCGACCAAATCGATATTTTTATTTCCTGATAATAACGGGGTCATCTTTTTTTGGAATTCCTCTGTCAGTTCTTCTTCGATCTGTTCCATCAGATCATAGATATCTCGATAATGGGTATAAAAAGTACCTCGATTGATGCCGGCAGCCTGGCATAGTTCACGAACGGTGATGTTTTGAAGCGGCTTCTCTTTTAATAATGTCAGTAAAGCCTGACGTATAAACATTTTTGTTACCCGTACACGGTTGTCAATTTCTTTCATAGGATGCCTCTTTTCTTGTAAATGAACACTTTTTGAGTTTCTGTTGATTTTATGACAAACCACACAGATGTGATGATTGAAAACGGTTTCCACCCTTATTATAATACAAGTAGATAATAATAGACAACGTGTTGATTATTATGACGGCGAGGTGAAAATGATGAGTGCATACATTGAATTTCAGGATGTCAAAAAAGTATATCAGATGGGAGAGGTTTCCATTGAAGCATTGGCTGGCGTGAATTTTACCATTGACCAGGGCGAATTTGTAGTGATCGCCGGAGCGAGCGGCGCAGGCAAAAGTACGATCTTGAATATTTTAGGCGGCATGGACAGTGCTACAAGCGGCACGATCATCGTCGATGGAAATCGTGTCAGTGATTATACACCAAAGCAGTTAACGACGTATCGGCGTTATGATATTGGCTTTGTTTTTCAATTTTATAATTTGGTGCAGAATTTGACCGTAAAGGAAAACGTGGAATTAGCGACACAGATCTGCAAACATCCATTGGATATTGATGAAACGATTGCGGCTGTTGGATTGAGCGATCGTGCACGCAATTTTCCGGCACAGTTGTCTGGAGGGGAGCAGCAGCGTGTTGCCATAGCGCGTGCATTGGCAAAAAATCCTAAACTGCTGCTTTGCGATGAGCCGACAGGAGCATTGGATTATCAAACAGGAAAACAGATCTTAAAATTGCTGCAGGATACTTGCAGAGAGCGGGGAGTCTGTGTGATCGTCATTACGCATAATCTGGCTTTGACAGCAATGGGGGATAAGGTCATCAAAGTGCGTAACGGCCGTATTGAAAGCATTGAGATCAATGCCGATCCTTTGCCGGTAGAAAGGATCGAGTATTGATGAGAAGTGCATTGTTAAAAGATATCTTGCGTGAGATACGCAAGAGTCTAGGACGCTTCTTATCCATCTTATTGATCGTCGCACTGGGGGTTGCTTTCTTTGCCGGCGTTAAAGCAAGTGTCCCAGACATGAAGTACACGGCGGATGCCTATTTTGATGAATATAATATGCAGGATATCCAGCTGATCTCTACGGTCGGCTTTACCGATGAAGATGTAGATGCCATTCGGCAGATAGAAGGAGTCAAAGGTGTGCATGCTACGTATTCGATGGATGCCTTGACAACAAAAGGATCCAAGCAGATTACGTTGAAAGTATTGGCAATGCCGTCTTTAGATCCGGATCGTGACGATCCAAATTATATCAATCAGGTACGTCTGGTGGATGGCAGAATGCCAGAAAACAGCGGAGAATGTTTAGTTGAAAATTCACACCTGATCGAAAGTGATCTGGAAATTGGAGATACCATTACGTTAACCAGCGGTACACAAGATCCTATCAGCGATTCATTGAATCGGGATACGTATACGATCGTGGGAACGATGTATACACCGATCTATCTTTCTTATGAAAAAGGCAGCACGACCATTGGCAGCGGATCGATCGACAGCTTTATCATGATCCTGGATGAAGATTTTGCAATGGATTATTACACGGAAGTGGATGTGGTGATAGACGGTGCAAAAGCGCTGAATTCCTATGAAGATGCCTATTTTGATGTGATTGATCCTGTAAAAAGTTCTTTGGAAAGCTTAGGGCTGGAAAGAGCTGACCTCCGCTTGGAAGAAATACGGGATGCGGCTATGGAAGAGTATGAAAAAGGGTTAGCGGAGTATGAACAGGGAGTAGAAGAATTAAACACACAATTGGAGGCGGCACAGCAAAAACTGGATGATGGAGAAAATGAACTGATCATTTCGCAAGCCACGTTAAATTCTTCACAATTGTATGCACAGCAGGAAGTGACCAGCGGGGAAACACAGATCAACACACTGGAAAATTTGTTAGAAGAAGCAAAGCAGAAACAAATAGAAGTGAAAAGCCAGCTGCAGGCACAAATCGATTCGGTGAATGCACAGTTGGATTCTTTGCAAGATCAGCAAGATGAATATGCTGCATTGCTGGCAGAAAATGATGAGCGTCTGGCGCAGCTGAAAGAGAAGCTGGCTAATGAGAGCGATTTGCAGGAACAAGAAAAGATCCAAACGGAAATTGCTTGGAGGGAGTCTTTAAAGGAAAATACAGAGTTGACTAGTCAATATTTGGAAACGACGGTCACGACCTTGCAAACACAGCTTGCTGATTTGCAGACACAGCTGGATCAAAGCGACAGTTATATCATACAGTTGGAAAATATGCTTGCACAGCAAAGAGAACAGCTAGTGCAGGCCAAGGCAGCGGCAGACCAGCAGATGGAGGAAGGACAGCAGCAGATCGATGACGGCTGGGAACAATTAGCACAAGGGAAAGCAGAATTGGCTCGTCAGAAAGCGTTAGGAGAAGCCCAATTAGAACTTGCAAAAGAACGTTTGGATAAAGCAAAGGAACAAATTGATGCCATCAGTGATCCGCAATGGTATGTGTTGGATCGGGAATCACAGTATGCTTATATGGATTATGGAAGCGTGGCCGATCGAATGGAAGGAATCGCCAGCGTGTTCCCGGTATTCTTCTTTTTGGTGGCAGCCCTGGTTTGTTTGACGACCATGACGCGCATGGTCGATGAACAGCGCAGCAATATCGGTACGATGAAAGCGTTAGGATACGGCAAAGGCTCTATTGCGCTGAAATATTTATTATATGCATTTATTGCCGGGGTGATCGGTTCGATCGTAGGTTGTGCACTGGGCATGTGGATCTTCCCTACTGTGATCTTCAATGCTTGGAATTTAATGTACAATTTACCTTCTCTGCAGTTTGTATTCCAGCCGGGTCTGATGTTGTTGGCCAGCGGCCTGGTCATTGGCGTAACGATGCTGGCAGCACTAGGAGCAGTTTATAAGGAATTGATGGAAGTGCCAAGCCAATTGATGCGTCCGAAAGCACCAAAAGTAGGCAAAAAGATTTTGCTGGAACGCATTCCGTTTATCTGGTCTCGTTTCTCCTTTACTTGGAAAGTAACTGCACGCAATATTTTCCGTTATAAAAAACGTTTCTTGATGACTGTTATTGGCATTGCCGGCTGCAGTGCGTTATTGGTAGCTGGTTTTGGCATTCAAGACAGTATTTCCGATATCGTGTCCAAGCAATATGATGAAATATTTAATTATGATGCGACGATCACGCTGGATAATAATGCGACCATGCTGGAAAAAGATGACTATCTGCAGGAATTGAAACAGGACGAGCGCATAAAAGAAATCATCGGAGTAGAACAATTAGCAGTCACTGTTTCTGATGATGGAGAAGACAGTTCAGTTACCATCGTCGTACCAAATGATGTGAACGCATTTGCAGACTTCACTACTTTGCGTCATCGCGGCACTACAGAAACGATTCCTTTGCGTGATGACGGGGCGTTGATTACGGAAAAGCTGGCCATGAATTTAGGATTAAAAGCAGGGGACAGCATTACGATCAAAGATGGAGACGGGGTGGAAAGAGAAATCAAGATCACTGCAATCGTAGAAAATTATGTAGGACATTATCTATATTTATCACCAACTTATTTCCGCCAGGTGTTTGAAGAACGTCAAAATGATACGACTTTCTTGATCAAAACGACATCGACAGATGCCGATTTTGAAACAAAGTTGGGAGAAGATCTGATGAGTGATTCCATTGTTTCTTCTGTCTCTTTCTATTCTGGATTGGCAGAGTCCTTTGAGGATACGATTTCTTCACTAAGCTTTATCGTTGTCGTGCTTGTCGTAGCAGCAGGTATGTTAGCATTTGTTGTTTTGTATAATCTGACAAATGTAAATATATCAGAGAGGATCCGTGAGATTGCGACTATCAAAGTGTTAGGCTTCTATGATAATGAAGTTAGTTCGTATGTTTTCAGAGAAACGATTTTCTTAACGATCATTGGAGCACTTGCCGGATTGTTGCTCGGTATCGGTCTGCATCAATTGATCATGAGTTTAGCCGAAATGGAAAGTGTGATGTTTGGCCGCAATATTGATTGGATCTCTTATGTCATTTCTTTTGGTATTACTTTGTTGTTTGCCGGTATTGTCAATCTGGTCATGTATCAAAAACTCAAACGTGTGCAAATGGTAGAATCGTTGAAGTCCGTTGAATAAAAAGAAGAAATGGCCTTAAATGACTATTTCTTCTTTTGCTTGTCTTATTGTATTCATAAAAGGGTTGTGCTATAATCGTCAGCGAACTGGTTTCGAAACCTCCCAGTATAATCATAGGCAAAAAAGTGAATAAAAAATGTATCAGAGATTTTTTTATTTTGCTTTGTCTATGGAAAAATAGACAAAGCTTTTTTTATGAAAGGAGGGGAAGGATGGAAAAACAAAAAGTCATTATTGATTGTGATCCGGGAATTGATGACAGCCTGGCACTGATGTTGGCATTGCAAAGCGATGCGATCGAAGTGTTGGGGATTACGATCGTATGCGGAAATGCGCCGGTAAAGATGGGATTTGAAAATGCAAAGAAAGTATTGCGTCATCTTGGACGTTTGGATGTTCCTGTTTATCTGGGAGCACAGCAGCCTCTTGTCAAGACTTATGTAGATGCCTTGGATACCCATGGAAGCGATGGTTTGGGGGAAAGCTTTCTGGAAGAGGTCGCAGGTCATGAAACAAAAGAAAGTGCGGTTGCTTTTCTTTCGCGCACGCTGCATGAACAGGATTGTTCGATCATTGCCCTAGGCCCTTTGACAAACTTTGCACATCTGATCCAGCAAGACCCGCAAGCATTTGCTGCAATCAAACGTTTTGTTTCTATGGGTGGTAGCTATCGTTCGCATGGTAATTGTTCTCCTGTAGCGGAATATAATTATTGGGAAGATCCAGATGCAGCCGATATGGTGTTTTCTCAAATGGAAAAGATTGGAAAGCACATAGAAATGGTAGGACTGGATGTAACAAGAAAAATCGTTTTAACACCAGACCTATTGTCTTATATCGAACGTTTAGATGCCAAACAAGGCGCTTTTATCCGCCAGATCACCAAGTTTTATTTTGATTTTCATTGGAAACAGGAACACTTGATCGGTTGTGTGATCAATGATCCGCTGGCAGTTTCTTATTTTTTGGATCCTGCATCGTGCACAGGCTTTTTCTCGCATGTAGAGATCGTAACAGAAGGAATTGCCAGAGGACAAAGCATCGTCGATGCGTATGATTTTTATCATCGTCCACATAATGCCTATGTGTTGACGGAATGTGATGTTTATGCATTTTTTAAGAGGTTTCTTTCTTCGATCTTATCGATTGAAGCAGATCAGTTGGATCTTTTGAAAAAAATGATCAGATCGGAAAGGGGAATAGAAACATATGAAAAATAAAGTAACAGCTTACCATCTTTGTGTAATTGCATTTTGTGTCGTGATCAATATCGTTGGAGGGCAGATTGCCTTGTTTGCGCGTCTTCCTATTTATTTGGACAGCATCGGTACGGTGCTGGCTGCAGCAATGTTTGGTCCGGTATACGGCATGCTGCCGAGTTTGTTAAGCGGGTTGATCATGGGGATGATCAATGATATTTATTCTTTGTATTATGCACCGGTAGGGATCTTGTTTGGCTGCTTGTGCGGCTTTGTTTGGAAGAAACAAGTACCTAAGATCTGGTGGCCGTTTGTAGCAGCATTGATCGTAACGATTCCCAGCTCCTTTGTCAGTGCTTGCATTACAGCTTATTTATTTGGCGGAATCACATCTTCTGGTTCCAGCGCACTGGTGCAGCTATTAGCGCATACACCGCTTGGATTAACCGTAAGCTGTTTTATCGTACAAGTCATTACAGATTATTTTGATCGAATCGTTGCCTTTTTAGTCGTTTTGGTATTGAAAAAGCGTTTGCCCAATAGAAAAGGCATGTATGAAAGGAAAAATTGAATAAAGAAAAATCGGTACAGTTCTTAAATAAAATATAGTATAATGAGAGCAAAAGGAGGGATGTGAATGAATGATCGTACTTGTCCGTTTTGTGGAGGTGTACAAAGTGAAAGCCGCTGTGAGATCTGCAACCGGCCGACCGTAAAAATCAGTCCGTCTGCGGCAAACAAACCAGAAAGAAGATATCCACATCCTTATAAAGAAGTTAGTGATGAGACCATGGATCAAAGCAGTATGGAAAAGAAACGTACATACAGCAAACAACAGCGTGAAAGTCAAGTGATCCAAAAGCTGAATACGCAGCAAAGACAACGCCGCGTACAGGAAAATAATGCGATGCGCTTTGCCAATATCATCTCGTTCATCGTTTTCTTTTTTATTTTTTTCATGATATTATTCATTGCCTTCTGATATGTATAAAGTATTATTATTCGATGCAGACGATACATTGTTTGATTTTCAGGCTTGTGAAAAACAGGCATTGCATTCGACATTTGCAAAGTATCACATCGCTTTAACAAGCCGTTTATTGCAAGCGTTTCATACGCTGAACAAAACGTTATGGGATGGTTATGAACAAGGAAGGCTTACACGTGAAGAAGTGGTCTTTACACGCTTTGTCCAGCTTTTTCAACAATTTCATTTATCTGCGGACGGCATCCAGTTTGAAAAAGATTATCAGGATGCACTGGCAAAAGGACATCAATTGATGGAAGGTGCGTATGCCCTTTTGGAAGAGCTCAAGCATGAGTATCGTTTGTTTGTCGTCAGCAACGGTGTGGTTGCCACACAATACCAGCGGTTGCAGGATGCCGGTTTGTTGCATTTTTTTGAACACATCTTTTTATCAGAAGAAGTAGGTTCCAGAAAACCGCAGATTTCCTTTTTTGAACCGGTGCTGCAGGCAGCAAAACCAAGCGCGAAAAAAGAAATATTGTTGATTGGCGATTCTTTGTCGTCGGATATTGCAGGGGCAAACCGTATAGGCATTGACTGTGTGTGGATGAATCCAAATAAGAAAGCGGCACCAAACAACTATGCGATTACCTATGAGATTCAACATTTGCATCAGTTAAAAATGATTTTAGATTCTTTAAAAACAGAAAAAGATGGATAAAAAACAGTGCTGGCACTGTTTTTTCTTAGAAGGAGATACTTATGAAATACCATGATTTGCAAAAGACACCGATTCCAAGATTATACTTGTCTTTTTTGTTGCCGACAGTGATTGCAAGTGTCTCTAATTCATTGTACTGTTTGGCAGATATTTACTTTATATCGATCGGTTCAGGAATGATGGGCCTGGCAGCAGTCAATATCGTGATGCCGATGTATACGATTTATTCCGCTGTCGGTTTGTTATTTGGTGTCGGAGCTTCCACGATCATTTCGATCGAAAGAGGTGCCGGACATGACAAAGGAGCTGATGCGGCCTTTACGTTAGGCATGATCGGTATGCTGGTCTGCGGGTGTATCCTTACCATATTGTCTTTGTTGTTTTTAAAACCATTGGCGTATGCGCTGGGAGCAAGTGAAGAGTTATTGCCGTATGTCATTGAATATTTACGCCCTATTGTGATAGGTACCATAGCGTTTATCTTTATGTACGCATGCGGGATACTGCTGCGCAGTGACAATGCACCTAAATTAGCAATGGGGAGCATGCTCATCGGAAATATTTGCAATATTTTCTTAGATTACATTTGTGTGATCGTTTTCGGATGGGGCTTAGGCGGTGCAGCAATTGCAACTGCATTTGCACCGATGATCACATTGTTCATTGCTTCTTTTCATTTTTCACTGCATCAAAATCAGCTCCATTTTTGCAAGATTCATCGGACTCGTTCTTTATGGAAGAGGATGCTCATCAATGGTGCGGGCAGCGGGATACTGGAATTAACTTCTGGATTGATCATTTTCTTGTTGAATGCCATGATCTTGATGGTGAGCGATGCGGCTTTTTTGGCTGCATATGCCATCGTAGCCAATATTGCCTATGTGTTGAAAGGGCTGTTTGCGGCATTTGGGCAGGCAGCACAGCCGATCATGTCATATAATATCGGGGCTGGGCAAATTAAGCGTACAAAGCAGATCTTATCTTTGGCCTTGCGCATGACGATCACTGTCTCATTGATCTTATATGGCACATTCGTTTTGTTTGATGAAGAATTGGCTGCTGTCTTTGCCAATGGTGATTTGTTTGTTTGTGCATTGGGGGCTCACGGTATCGTTTTATATTTCCTTTCCATGCCGTTTACCGGCTTTAATACCATTTTGATGTATTATTTTCAATCCGTGGAGCAGGGAAGACTGTCGACTGTATTAGCACTAGCCAAAGGGGTCATCTTTGTTGTGCTCGGAATGATCTTGCTGTATATTTTATTTAAAGAGAATGGTATCTGGCTGATCATTCCTTTTGCAGAAGCTTGTGCCTGTTTATTAGGCATTTGCTTGTATCGGCGTTGGCAAAGGAGCAATTCATATGAAGGAAACACAGCAGCTGATTGATTATGTACGCTTATATGATATGCAGGACCCGAAGATTCAGTTAAAACTGGCACATAGTCTGCAGGTAGGAAAACTATGTGAAGAATTGGCAAAGCGTTTAGGTCTGGAAGCGGAAGACATTGCATTGGCAAAACGGATCGGTTTGCTGCATGACATTGGCCGTTTTCCACAGGTAACACGCTATCACACATTTGAAGATGCAAAAAGTGAAGCACATGCACAACTGGGCCTGAAAGTGTTGTTTGAAGAAGGATGGATCCAAAAATTTCATTGTGATCATACACAAGAACATTTGATCCGGCAAGCGATCTGTTATCACAGTGATCGTACTCTTCCTAAGACATTGGATCCAAGGGAAACAATGTTTTGTCATATTGTAAGAGATTGTGATAAGATCGATATCCTTCGTGTGCATCAGCAGCATCCATTTACTGATTATTTAAATTGTACAAAGGAAGAATTATCCGCTTCACTGATCAGCGATGCAGTTGTCGATGCTTTTTTGCAGCGTACGACTGTTGACTTCACCAAACGCAAAACACCGTTGGATATCTTATTGTCTCATGATGCCATCCTGTTTGGTCTGCACTATCCGCAAAGCAAGGAAATGTTTATTGAGAGACGATATTGCTTGTTTACGGCATTGCAAGGCATATCGTTTCTTGAAAAGGATACCAGAAGAAAGCTTTCAATCATTATGCGAAGCTGCAAAGAAGAGGGCTTTTTAGTAAAGGAGATCTTATGATTAAAGTTACGTTTATTCATCACAGTGCATTCATGGTAGAACTGCAGGAACACGTTTTGTTATTTGATTATACACAGGGAGAAATTCCTGCATATGATAGAAATAAAGATCTGTATGTCTTTGCAAGTCATGCGCATGGCGATCATTACAGCCCTTCTATCCTGCAGTTGAATGCAAAAGCAGTGATCTTGGGGTTTGAGATGGAACAAAAGAATGATAATATGTATTGTCTGCTTCCGCATAGCAGCAAAACATTGCATGATATAAAGATTCATACCTTTTTTTCAACAGATGAAGGTGTTGCCTTTTTGATTGAATGTGAAGGCAGACGCATTTATCATGCCGGCGATCTGCATAATTGGCACTGGCCGGGCGATACATTGCAAGAAGAAAACTGGATGAAACAGCATTATGAAGAAGAAATGCGTTACTTGGCGCCATTTCATCCGCATATCGCTTTTGTCGTCTTAGATCCCCGCTTGCAAATGTATGCAGAAGAGGGAATGGATACTTTCTTTTCGATGGTAGAAGCGGACATTGTCTTTCCCATGCATCTGTGGGGCGATTTTCATTTTGCCAAACAGTATCAAAAGACACATCAAAAAAGCAACTTGTATCTATATGAACATGACGGCAGCACGTTCTTGTTCGAATGAAAATGTAAAGAATAGGTAGAGGTTTTGTTATAATTGTGTTATATTTAAGACAATAGGGGAGGGCTTACAATGGATGTGAAAGATGCAATTCTTAAAGCCATGCAGGAATATCATCAGATTACTGGATTGCGTAGTTATTTGATCCAAGATGTAGATGACATCAATAGTGCTGCAGAACGTAATTATTTTTGTAAATGTCTCAAGACAAGTGCACGGGCATTAAAACACTGTGAGGAATGCACGATGGAAAATTACCGGAATGCATTAACAGAAGAAAAAGTCAGCATGTATTCTTGCCATGCGGGCTTGGTAAAATGGTCTATGCCGATTCGCTACAAAGATTTTCATGGCGTGATCATCAGTGAAGGTGTCATAACGAAGCAGCAGGTAAAAGATAGTGAACAATGGGTGCTCTATTTGAGCGAGCGTTACAATGTTCGAAAAGATGTCCTGCTGGACAACTATAAGGTCATTAAAGAGATGACAGAGGAAGAGGTAAACATTTCTATTAAATTATTAAAAGACCTGGTTGATTATCACTTGGCGATGAACACACGTAATAATGAAGAGTAAGAGGATCTTGAAATAAGCTCTATGATTGGCATGTCCAAACCATGGGGCTTATTTTCTTTCTCTTATTCAGAGTAATTGAGTTGTCGCTTGCATGCTAACGTGCTATACTTTCAAAAAAGGAGCGCTGTATGTGAAGAAAAAAGTGGAAAAGTTTTGTCGCATCAACGATGAAAAACTGGAGAAAGATATTCAGGAATTAGAAGAATATGTCCAAATTCTGGAACAACATCTAAAAACCGTAAAAGATCCAAACAAATTTAAAAAGATGAAACAGCTGGATCGTGATGCACGTTTGATGATCCATGATCTAAAACAGATGAAGTTATTGAATAAAGACTAAAACAGGAAACAGCAGCTGCTGTTTTTTTGATTGCTGCTTGATTTGACAGACAGGTAAAAAAATAAGGATTTGCTTTTCTTTCTTTTACATTTGTGCTATCATATGAAATATGAAAACGCTTTGATTTTAAAAAGTTTAGACAGGAGTGTGAGAAATGGAACGTTGTGCAGGAGTGCTCGCTGCGGTATCTTCGCTGCCGGGAAATCAAGGAATTGGAGATTTTGGCCGTAAAACAAAGATGTTTATCGATCAGATTGCCGATGCTGGCTTTCGTATTTGGCAAGTATTGCCCATGCAGCCGTTAGGTTATGGGAATTCACCTTATCAACCGTATTCTTCTTTTGCCGGAGAGCCGATTTTCATCAATATCGACCGGTTAAGCGAGATGGATCTACTGAAACAAAGCAGCATTAAGAATTTGAATAAGTTCAAAGAGAGTGTTAGCTATGAAGAAGTGCGCAAATTTAAAGAGCCGTATTTTCGAAAAGCGTTTTATGAATTTAAAAAACAGTTTGAAAGATTTGAAAAGGAATACCAAAAATTTTGTGCAGACAACGATTGGTTAGAGGAGTATGCCGTTTTCATTACTTTTAAAAAAGCCAATGATATGAAAGAGTGGCGGTTCTGGCCGGATGAGATGAAAAACTGGCCGTTTGATAAGAAACTGGATCTAACTTCTTATGAAAATGAATTGTTTTATGAAAAGTTTCTGCAGTTTATGTTCTTTCTGCAATGGAAAGAAATCCATGATCATGCGAAAGAAAAAGGCATTGAAATCATGGGGGATATTCCTTTTTATGTTGGTTTGGACAGTGCAGATGTCTGGGCTAATCGGAAACAGTTTTTATTAGAGGCAGATGGATCGCCTAGCTTTGTTGCTGGTGTACCGCCTGATTATTTTAGTGAGACTGGCCAACGCTGGGGCAATCCCATCTATGATTGGAAAGCGATGCGCAACAATGGTTATGCCTTCTGGATGCGGAGATTGGCATGGCAGAAAGCCTGCTATGATATCGTTCGTATTGACCATTTTCGTGCATTTGATACTTATTGGAAGATCAACGCGGATTGTGAAACAGCGATGGATGGAGAATGGGTCTTAGGTGAAGGCCGATCTTTCTTTGATACATTGTATCAAAAGATGCCGGATATCCATTTGGTAGCTGAAGATCTTGGCGATATCCGTCCGGAAGTCTTAAAATTGAGGGATGCATATCAATTGCCGGGAATGGATGTGTTGTTATTTCGGATGGAACCAAAGATGCTGAAACGGCCGGCAAAGAAAAACAGCATTGTTTATACTGGTACCCATGATAATGATACGGCAGAAGAAGCTTATGGCAAGTTTACGCATAATCGCCGGATCGCTCTTCGTCGTTTTTTCCATAACCGGGGATACAATGAACGAAATTTTCATGATCTGCTGGTACATTTTGCATTTGACAGCGATGCAGATTATGTCATCATTCCTCTGCAGGATATTTTAGGATTGAAAGAAGAAGGTCATATGAATCATCCGGGCACGATTGGATCTCCAAATTGGGAATGGAAATTAAAAGATTATAAAAAACTGACAAAAGAGATGAACAAGCTGAAAAAATGGCTTGTGAATGCACATCGGGAAAGAAAATAAAAAAAGCGGAGGGCCGCTTTTTTTATGCTTTCTTTTGTGCTTCTTTATAACGATCATAAATGATCTTTAAGCCTTTAAATGTTAAATCGCGATCATAGATGTCAATAAGAGGAGTATGGCGGTAAATGATCTTGCCTAATCCGCCAGTAGCAATGACCTTGATATCTTCTCTGCCGAGTTCCTTTTTGAATTGCTGGATGATATATTCGGTTTGTCCTAAGAAACCATAAAATAATCCGGCCTGCATGTTGGCAGAAGTGTTCTTTGTCAAGATAGTGCCTGGTGATTTGATTTCAACCTCCGGCAGCTGAGCCGTTTGTGACCATAAAGCATTAGCGCCGGATTCTACACCCAAGGCGATGACACCATAGCTGAAGACGCCTTTTTCATCGATATAATCAAATGTTGTTGCTGTTCCAAAATCGACAATTAAAGCGGGACCGCCATAGACATAATAAGCTCCTGCGCAATCAACGATTCGATCGGCGCCGACTGCTTTCGGATTTTCCATTTGTACGGAAATACCTGTTTTGATCCCGGGTCCGACAATGATGGGCTCTTTCTGCAAATATTTGCGAATGCTGTTGCGGAAAGAATGCATTACTTTAGGAACAACGCTGGCGATGATGACATCTTCGATATCATCGCTCGTAATATTGGCATCGTTTAAAAAACTGATGATCATGAATCCGTATTCATCACTTGTCCGCTTCATTTTTGTTGTAAGACGGTATGTGCGTTTCAGTTTATCACCCTGGTAGATCCCTACCGTGATATTTGTATTTCCTATATCAAAAACCAGTAACATGTTTATTGTTCCCCCTGTGTGCACAATGTCAGCATATGCTCTAAGATCGTGACTCCTAATTCATATTTGCTCATTTTTGGGCATGGAATTCGCTGGAAACGATCTAAAATCGTGGCGATGTTCGTATCGCTTTGGAAACCGGCACCTTCGGTATGCAGATCATTTGCAACGATCATATCGCAGTGCTTTTTTTCTAATTTTTCCTGGGCATTGGCCAGCAAGTTTTGTGTCTCCATTGCAAATCCGCAGATGATCTGACCAGGTTTTTTGTGCTCGCCTAAATAAGCCAGGATATCCGGATTTTTCACAAATTCGATTTGCAGATGATCTCCTTTTTTCTTGATTTTCTGCTCGCTGACATGCACGGGGCGGTAATCGCCGACTGCCGCAGCTTTGATGATAAAATCAGCTTGTGCACTACGTGTACGAACCGCTTCGAACATTTCCATTGCAGTCGTAACAGGGTAAAAATGCACGCCGGTTGGAGGAGTCAATTGGACAGGCCCGCTGATCAAAGTGACTTCTGCACCCATATCCAAAGCTGCCTGTGCCAGGGAATAGCCCATTTTTCCAGAGGAATGGTTTGTAAGATAACGGACAGGATCAAGCGCTTCCTGGGTAGGACCGGCGGTAATCAAAACATGTTTCCCCTTTAAACTGTCGTTTTGTTGAAAGTATGTATCGACATAGTGGAGGATATCGGTTAGATCGCATAATTTTCCTTTTCCATTGTCGCCGCATGCCAGATGACCCACTGCCGGTTCTAAGATCGTATACCCCAGTTTTTTGCAGCGCTGCAGATTTTCCTGGGTGATCGGATTTTCATACATCTGGGTATTCATTGCCGGACAGATGACCTTCTGTTTATTACATGCAAGGAAAGTCGTTGTCAGCATGTCATCTGCAATGCCATGTGCTACTTTGGCAATTACATTTGCACTTGCCGGTACCAAGATGAACAGATCCGCTTTTTTGGCAAGAGATATATGATGAATGCTTCGGTTTGCCACTTTCTCAAAAGTGTCTACCACTACATTATGGTTGATCAATGCTTCAAAGGTAAGAGGAGCGATAAACTCAGTTGCATTTTTTGTCATGATGACTTCTACATCATAATGTTTCTTTATCAGATCACTTGTTAATTGTGCTGCCTTGAAAGCAGCAATGCCCCCGCTTACTCCAAGTACGATGGTCTTTTGCATACTAGCCCACTTCCTTCATAGAAAACTGTTAAAACAGTGATTGATTTACAGAATATCCCTATTATAGCATATCTCATAAAAAAAGAATAAAATTGTTTCTTATTATCAACAATCGATGAAGAAAAAGCATAAGAATGAAATAGATTACGCTATAATAGATATAAGAGAGGAAGTGGAAACATGCTGGCAACTTGCGAAGAAATGAAACGGATGGATCAGCGGATGGTCAATGAGATGCATGTATCGATGGAACGATTGATGCAGCAGGCCGCACAAGCCTTATGGGATGCGATCCGGCAGCATTATGGGACGCAGCATCGCTTTGGCATCTTTTGCGGGAGCGGAAACAATGGCGGCGATGGATATGCCCTTGCTTTGTTGATGAAGAAGGAAAATGTAACCTGTACGGTATGCGCCGTTGCACCGGCAAGAAGCACTTGTGCACAGTTCTATGAAGAAAAAACAAAAGAACAACAGATCATGATCTGCCAGGCTGAGCAATGTGAAGAAGTCATCGATTCTTGTGACATTTTGATCGATGCCATCTTTGGAACGGGTCTTGCCCGATCACCGCAAGGAATTTACGCAAGCGTGATCCGGCAGTTGAATCAAAGCGGAAAAATAATTCTTTCTGTTGATGTGCCCAGCGGTTTAGGAGAGGACATCTTCGATTCGCAAACGACGATCCACGCTGAAGAAACGATCACATTTGCATGTATGAAGAAAATGATGCTGCCTCATTCTCGTCGCATATGCTGTGGGAAGATCCGTCTTGTCTCGATCGGAATTCCTAAACAACTGCAGATATGTGCAGATCCGACCCTTGTTTTGGACAGCAATCGTGTAAGCAGGATGTTGCCAAAACGAAAAGCACAGTCGCATAAGGGTACTTATGGAAGAGTGCTGGTCATTGGCGGCAGCCGTAATATGAGCGGGGCGCTGATCATGTGTACAAAAGCATTGTTAAGAAGCGGGGCCGGTCTGGTTACCTGCATGTTGCCTTCCTGTATCCATACGATCGTTGCCTCTTCATTGCAAGAAGCGATGTTTCGGGTAATGAAAGATGACGGAGAGCAGATGGTCGTTGATCCGCAAGAATGGAAAAAAGAACTAGGCAACTATGATTTGATCGTTGTTGGCAATGGCATGGGCAGAGGGAGCAGCACGAAACAAATCGTAGAACTGGTACTTGCCAGCGATGTCCCCTGTATCTTGGATGGAGATGCGATCTATGAAACGGGACAGCATCATTTGTTAGATTTAGTTGAACAAAAAGATGTTATCTTGACGCCGCATCTTAAAGAACTGTCTTATCTCAGCACGGAAACATGGGAAGAAGTCAGGGAACGGCCATGGGATGCGGCTCAGAAGTTAGTGAAACGCTATCCTTTTTTGTGCTTGTTGGCAAAAGATGATCTGACCTGGATCTTTCATAAAGATAAGCGTGCTTTGAACATCATCGGGAACAATGGCCTTGCCAAAGGGGGAAGCGGCGATGTGCTGTGCGGCATGATCGCTGGTTTGTATGCACAGAGCAAAGATGCGTTTCACAGTGCCTGTGCAGCGGTATATGCGCATGCTTATAGCGCAGATCATTTATTGAAAAGCATGGATCCGATGAGCATGCTGCCTGGTGATCTGCTTTCACAGCTGCCAAAAACTTATCAAGAATTAAGGGGAAAATAAATTGCTTTCGCATTAGAAAGCAGTATCTGTAATGAATAGAGGAGGACCCTGTCCATGATACGAATAAAAAAAATGCTGACGATCATTTGTTCCATTGCCTTGCTTTTCAGCATCGCTGCCTGTCAAAATAAAGATCCTGAAGAAGAACAGGCAGCTTTTGATGATTTTATGGAACAACAGTTCATCGACAGCATGCAGGCTGACTATACAAGTGCTCATACATATTTGCAAGATCCAGAAAAATATGGAATCGATGTAAACGCAATGGAAGTGAATTTGGGTCAGCGTTTTGACGAAGCATCCTTACAAGCAAGCAAAGAGGCATTTAAAGAGAGTTATGCGCAATTTCAACAGTTTGACCGCGCATTGTTGACTTCTAAGCAGCAAGACCTCTATGATACGTACGCTTATGAGGCAAAGATCAATGAGCAGCTGCTGGATGATAAATTTGACTATTATCCGCAGTTATTCGAAAGTATGAGCGGTCTGCAGTTTCAGCTGCCTTCATTCTTTTCAGATTGGGAAATTGAGGATGAAAAAGATGCACAAGACCTGATTCTTTTGTTAAAAGATGTCAAACCATATGTAGATAGTGCTCTTGCTTATAGTGAAACACAGAAAAGCAAGGGATTATTGATGGTGGATGCTGATTCGATCACAGAATACTGCAAAGGCATCTTGGATAAAGGAACGGAGTCATCGATTTTGACTTCGATGCAGGAAAAAGTGAGCAAATTAAACTTAAGTGAAGAAAAGAGCAGAAAGTATCAGCAGCAGCTGCAAGATGCATTTGAAAATTCATTCTTAACTGCTTATCAGGCAATTTATGATTTTATGAGCTCGTTATCAGCTGAAGAAAACAATGAGGAAGGACTGGCAGCATTTCCGAATGGGAAAGAATACTATGCTTTGCTGTTGCAGCAAAACATTGGATCTGAGAAAACGCCTGCAGATATTCAAAAGATGATGGAAGATGCTTTTGCGGATCACTTGGTGAATTTACAAACGATCATGATAGCGGATATGGAGGGCATCGAACCTTTGTTAAATAATGAAATACCGCAAACAGGATTGACCAGTTATGAGGCAATCTTAGAGATGATCAGTGAAAAGATGGGGGAAGATTTCCCAGAGGTTGGAAACCTTCAATACCATATAGAAGATATGAACAAAGAAATTGCCTCCAACGGGATCGGCGCGTATTTTAATATTCCTTCGATCGATGGAGATTCTATCCAACAGATGCGTGTCAATCCGAATAGTGCGGATGTAGGGTCATTATCAACCTATATCACTGTTTCGCATGAGGGCTTTCCGGGACATATGTACCAATATGCTTATCTATATGAAAACATGGACAGTGCCTATGCAAAAACATTAGCGAATGTAAGTGCCTATGTGGAGGGGTATGCGGTATATGCTTCTTATCAGAGTCTAAAATATTTGGAAGATCTAAATACCAATTTATTGCATGCTTATCAAGAAAATGAATTGGCTTCATACTGCCTGTATATTCAAGCGGATATTGGGATCCATTATGAAGGATGGTCACAAGAACAAATGAAAGATTTTTTTAGTGATACCGGTATTGCGATGAGCGAGGAAGAGGCTGCACTGGTCTATGATCAGCTGCAAGCAAATCCGGCAGCTTTTGAACCTTATTATGTCGGCTATGAAGAATTCAATGCCCTGCAGCAAAAGGCACAGGACGAACTGGGAGAAGCATTTGAAACAAAAGCCTTTCATGAAGCGATATTGGAAGCAGGAATCGTTCCGTTTTCTGTCGTTGAACGCCATGTAGACGCATATATTACTGAGCATAAAGCATGATTTTTCGTTTTTTAAAAGGTCGCAAGCAAACAGCGATCTTTTTTTCATATGCTGTGATAGGTGATATCTTGAATAAGATCGAATGGATCATCCATACATGCAATCAATGGGTATGGGGATGGGGAACAATTGTTGTATTGATCGTCAGCGGACTTTGGTCTTGGTTTCAAAACAGATGTGTTCTGTTTCATCCTTTCTTGATCTTAAGAGGCATGCGGAAAACGCTGAGCGGTCCAAAAGGAAGACAGGCAAGGCATGATTTTTATACAGCATTGGCAGGTACGCTAGGTGTCGGCAGCATTGCAGGCGCAGCTTCTGCCATGGCATTGGGAGGGACAGGTGCATTATTTTGGCTGTTGCTCAGCTCGTTGCTGGGGATGGGCTTAAAGTATGCAGAAACGATCTTAGCCTGCGCTTATCAGAAAAGAAAAGATGACAGATGGATCGGCGGGGCAATGATCCTTTTGGGCGAGGTCCGCAATCATCCGTTTTTATCGGTTTGTTTTTCATTATCTTGTCTGCTTGCGGCTTTTGGCGTCGGCAGCATGGCTCCCAGCGGAGCGATCTGTACATCGCTGCAGACTATTTTTCCGATCCAACGCTGGTTTGCTGCTTTGCTTGTTGTGGTTTTTGCCTCTCTTGTCCTGTCGGGAAAAGGAGGGCGCATCCAGATGGTGAATGCAAAGATCATTCCTCTTATTTCTGCTATGTATATCCTTTTTTGTTTTTATATCCTTATTGCTTACCATGAACGGCTGCCTTTGGCTGCTGCACAAGTCATGCAAGATGCATTTTGTTTCTCTTCCTTCGGCGGCGGAGTCGGCGGTCATATGGTCAATCGTGCGGTCCATTATGGATTGACAAGAGGTCTGTTTTCCCATGAAGCCGGGATGGGCAGTGCACCGCTGGCTTATGCTTCTCATTCTTGCAAGGAACCGGCAGAACAAGGTTTTTTAGGCATGGTGGAAGTCTTTTTTGATTCTTTTGGTATAACTTTGCTGAGTGCGCTGGTCTTGCTTTGCGTAAGTATGGGGAATGCCTATGTTGCCAGTGACGGCACGGTGTGGATGCAGCAATGTTTTCGTGTTGTATTTGGAAATACCGGCGGTATTCTTTTCTCGGTGATGATGATCTGTTTTGCTTTTCCAACGATCTTAGGCTGGTATTATTATGCCGGTCAGTGTTTGCAGTATTTATTTTCTTATAAATGGATTCATTATTTTTATCTGCTGCTGTATTTGTGCAGCTTGTATGCAGGCGGTGTATTGCATACAGCTGTGATCTGGGAGCTGAGCGATACATTAAACGGCTGCATGCTGATACTGAATTTGTGTGCTTTATGGCTGTTTCGAAAGGAAATGGCGTCTCTTTCTGCTCTTTATCGGCAAAAAGAAAGATGAAAGCCTGCTGATAAGAGCAGATGTTGCATACAGTAAAAGAGAGAAGGAGGGAGAAAATGGCATTATTGAATGGAATAGATATCTCGGATTATCAGCGAGGGCTGCAGATTGATCAGATAGCAGCAGATTTTGTGATCGTAAAAGCAAGTGAAGGCATTGGTTATGAAGATCCCAGCTGTCAAACGTTTGCCAGAGAAACACTGGCGGCCAATCGAAAATTAGGATTATATCACTTTGCCCGCCCGGGCAAAGAAAATGCTGCCAGACAGGAGGCGGAATGGTTCTTGCGCATATTTCAGAAATACAGAGGAAAAGCCATTCCTGTATTGGATTGGGAAGCAGAAGAAATCAGCAATGTGACTTGGGCAAAAGAGTGGCTGGATACAGTATATGAACAAAGCGGTGTCCGTCCATGGATCTACATGAGCGAATCAGTTGTCAATGCCTATGACTGGAGCACAGTTGCTAAAGAATATCCGCTTTGGATGGCTCTGTATCATAGTGATGCAACTTTTTATAATTATGATATGCGTCATGCAGGAACGCTTGTACAAGTGCATCATTGGCATCGGATCATTTGCTGGCAATGGACAAGCCGGGGACGGCTGAGCGGCTGGCCAAATGATTTGGACCTGGATCGTTTTTATGGCGATCGTGCACTTTGGGAACGATACGAAAAAGCTGCGGATGTGCCAGTAAAGAAAAGCAATGAGCGTATTGCGCAAGAAGTCATCGATGGAAAATGGGGCGAGGGCGAAGAGAAAGAACGCCGTCTTCGTGCTGCCGGCTATGACCCGGCAATCATTGATTCGATCGTATCCGAAAAAACCAAAAGCAAAAGTGTGGAGGAATTAGCGAAAGAAGTGTTGGAAGGAAAATGGGGATCAGGAGAAGAGCGGAAACGGCGTTTAGAAGCAGCCGGTTATGATGCGGCCGCGGTACAAAAAGAAGTGGATCGTATGCTAGAGGAGATGGAACAACAGTACTACACTGTAAAAAAAGGAGATACGCTGACCTCGATCGCACGCCGTTTTGGCACAAGTGTAGAAAAGTTGATATCCCTAAACAGGATCCAAGATCCCGATCAAATCGAAGCAGGGGAGCGCCTGCGTGTTCGTTAAGATATAACTGCAGCTGTTTTGTAATAAAATAAGGGAAACAGTGACTAGAAGTGCATAACAGATTATGATACTATCTAATAAAAGAATGGAGAGGAGGCGGCAACATTGAAAATCTTGATCGCATGTGATTCCTATAAAGGCTGCATGACATCAAAAGAAGTAGCGGATCATATGAAAAATGCCATTTATCGGGTAGATCCTGCCATTCAGGTTTATACCTACACGATGGCAGATGGAGGAGAAGGAACAGCGGCGGCTTTTTGCGATGCATGCAACGGAGAGATGGTAACTTGTGAAACAAGTGACGCCTATGGGAAAAAAATGCAAGCGAGCTATGCTTTGATCGATGATGGAAAGACAGCCGTTATCGAAGTCGCTGCTTCGGTTGGTTTGACCATGACGCCAAGAGAAAAGCGCAATCCGATGGCTGCCAGCAGCTTTGGCGTAGGAACGATGTTGCTGGATGCGCAAAAACGCGGGTGCAAGCGGATCATTGTCGGTTTGGGCGGCAGCTGTACCAATGACGGCGGTATGGGACTGTTACAAAGTTTGGGAGCGCGTTTTTATGATAGCTCTCATAAATATCTTTCTCCGCAGGCGATGAATTTGGGGAAGATCCGTTATATAGATTTTCATCGGCTGAATACTTTGGACGATATTGAACTGATCGTTGCTTGTGATGTAACAAACCATCTGTTGGGAGAACAGGGTGCTACGTATACTTTTGGGCGGCAGAAAGGATTGTATCCAAATCAATTGGAACGAGTCGACCAGTCGATGCATAATTATCGTGATCAGATCAAACGATATCGCAAAGTAGATCTGGATGCATTTGAAGGAGGCGGTGCTGCAGGGGGAATCGGTGCCGTGCTGATCGGATTGCTGCATGCAAAGATGTATCCGGGCATTGAGCTTTTATTAGCCAATTGCACATTGGCCAAGGAAGCAAAAAACTGTGATCTGATCATTACTGGAGAAGGGCAAAGCGATGCACAGACCATGTTTGGTAAAGTGCCTGCAGGAGTTGCAAAAATTGCCAAAGAGGAAGGAAAACCGATCATATGTATCAGCGGAGCATTGGGATTAGGACATGAGCAGTTGTATGATCTGGGATTTGTTGGCATATTCAGTATTGCGGATCGGGCAATGACCTTCCAGCAGGCATTGGCAAGTGCGCCGCAGAAGTTAGAGGCTGCCACCTTCTCCATTGTCCATATGTTTCACTACCTGTCCCGTTAAAAAAAGAAGCAATGTATTTTACATTGCGTAAAGAGAGGACTATAATAAGAAAAAGAAAGAGGAGGAATCACATATGGCATATGAAGTTACAGTAGATGGTATTCAGATTTCGTCAAATGAAGAGTTGAGTGAAAAAGAATGTCGTGCTTACATTCACTATATTCAATCAAAAAATCATAATCGCAGCATTGAACGTATCAACTTGGATTTTGATGGTGACGATGTAAATATGGGTTATTATTTGGAACCACAGGGATTTGAAAAGATCCGCCGAATTACAGGTTATTTGGTAGGTACGGTCGATCGTTTCAATGATGCCAAACGTGCCGAAGAACGTGATCGTGTAAAACATATGTAAGAAAAGCCGCAGCAGCGGTTTTTTCTTTCCTTGTTTAAAATGAATGATTTTGCAATAAATAATGAAAATGATTTGAAAGTGATTGCGAAATACTTTCATAACCGATATAATAAAGAAGTACCTGATAGAATATGGGAAGTAGGGTTGCAAATGAAATCATGGAATGAAGTATATGATTCTGCTCGTCAGAAGTGTAAAATTTGCCGCTGTTGTCCATTGTGCAATGGACTAGCATGCCGCGGGGAGACACCGGGTCCGGGTGGAAAGGGAAGCGGATCTTCATTTGTCCGTAATGTAGAGATGTTAGAAAAAGTAAGGATCGTTATGGATACGATCACGGACAATGAAGAGGTCAGTACAGCTTCCGATTTTTTTGGCCTTCCAGTATCTTTGCCGGTCTATGCAGCACCAATTAGCGGTATCTTGCAAAATTATGGTGCAGAGATGAATGATCGGGATTATACGGAAGCAGTTGTTTCCGGATGTGTAGAAGCGGGCACTTTTGCATTTACTGGTGACGGCAAGGTGGATGCTATGTTCAAAGAGCCTTGCGAGATCGTAAAACAACATGGCGGGAAAGGCATTCCTACGATCAAACCATGGGCACAAGGGCATATGGATTGGCGTATTGCGTTAGCAAATGAAAGTGGATGCCCGGCAATTGCATCGGATATCGATGCAAGCGGATTAAGCAACCTGCGAAATAGCGAGGTACCGGTAGGCTTTAAAACTGTAGAAGATCTGCGCTCTATCATTGCACAAACGAAAGTTCCTTTTATTCTGAAGGGAATCATGAGCGTGCGCGGAGCTAAAAAAGCGATGGAAGCCGGTGCACAGGGTATCATCGTATCCAATCATGGCGAACGTGTATTGGATGGTGCACAATCGGGTATCGAAGTCTTAGAAGAAATTGTTTCTGCTGTACAAGGAAAGATGAAAGTATTCGTTGATGGCGGTTTTCGCAGCGGAAATGATGTATTTAAAGCATTGGCTCTTGGAGCTGATGGGGTGTTGATCGGACGTCCGATCTCACAGGCGGCAATTGGTGATGGCGCGCAGGGCGTGCTCACTTATTTACAAAAAATTCAATTGGAATTAAAAGAAACGATGGCGCTTGCTGGCTGCAAGAACATCCAAGATATTACACGAGACATGGTTGTCTGTGAGTTTTAGGAGGAATATGATGAATACTTTAGAGAATAATGCATTTTTTTGGCAGAAACTGGATACACTGTACTTATCTTCAAAATTGGTCATTGATCGCCCAAAAGGGACTTGTCATTACAAATACAGCAATTTGATCTATCCGGTAGATTATGGTTATTTGAATGATACGACCGGATCCGATCAGGCACCGATCGATGTATTCCGCGGTTCGCTAAAGACCAATCTGATTCAGTCTGTGGTTGTCAGTGCGGATATCTTGAAAAAAGACTGTGAAGTAAAATTGTTGGTTGGCTGCAGCGAAGAAGAAGAAAGAAAGATCTTGGAATTCTTGAATCAGACAGAGTTTCAAAAAGCAATTTTGGTTCGCCGTGGAAAAGAAGTACCAGATTGGGCAGTAAACGATTAAGACGCATCGCGTCTTTTTTTTTGCCAAGGGCATATACTGGGACTGGAGGAGACGATTTGAAAAAAAAGATCGTATGTATCGTATTTCTTTTGCTGTTATGCGGGTGTGGAAGAGGTTCAATGAAACAAGGAAATCTGGATATGGAGCGAACATTGATCGAAATGGCGGAGACGATGCGCAAAGAACAGATTGGCGCCATCATGAATGAATATTCTCTAGAAGCGGATACACTAAAAGAAGTATACGGACTTGCTTTGACGAAAGCAGATTTTGCCTGTATACAGAGCATTCGGCAGGATGTTTGGCAGGAAGCGGCGATTTTTCACTGTAAGAAAGAAAACTGGAGTATAATAAAAGAGAAAGCGGAGGCACGCTATGAACAAGCCAGGCAACAAGGAATACCGGCTTATTTGGGATCCTGCGGCGATTATTTGTATTTAGTGATCGGAAATGATGCCCAATGGATGCGAGCATATTTAGAAAGGTCATGATCATGGAATTTATCAAGAAAGTGTATCAACTCTTTGATTCATTTGACGGGCGCTTATTTCGTTATGCGCTCTCTTTTGGCTTGTTGTTGGCTCTTGCCCCTATTTTGATTGCGGTGATCTTGGTTTTTAAATATATCATTATCATCAATGAAGATGTGTATCAGGTCTTCGTACAAGTATTGATTCAATATTTGCCCAGTGACATCATCCTTCCATTTGTAGATTGGTTTGCAAAAGAAGGAGAACCGATCGGTTTTGTAGCGACGATCTCCACTTTGCTTTTATCCTTTTATCTGGCAAGCCGCAGCATCTATTCATTCTTGTTGATTTCGGCACAAGTGGAACATGTCAAGGCCAGTCCGCTGTATATTCGTTTCAGAGCCATTGTGTTAACGATCTATTTTGCTTTATATATCGGTTTTGCTTATATCGTTTTGATGTATTTTCAACACTTTTGGTTAATAGCAACCACTTTATTGGCTATCCTGCTGTTTTTATGCATGTTTCATGCTTTATCTTTTTATCATCGGCCACTTTTATATGGATTGGCTGGTTCTCTGTTTAGTGTCAGTGCTTTTGTTTTGTTAGGTATGCTATTGACCAAGATCTTGGAGACCTTCACTTCTTATCCAACGGTCTATGGTCCATTGGCATCCTTTATGACTTTATTGTTGTCAATCTACATAATTGCCTGTATTATATATCTTAGCTTTTGTATCAATGTTGTGATCGAAAATACAGAAAATGTACAAGGCTGTTTACCAAAATACGGAAAGATCCGTCGATGGATCACAAAGCTTCGTGCAGGAAGGAAAAGGGAATAGTATGAAAGTAATGATTAAAAAAATGGGCATCAATGGAGAAGGAATCGGCTATCTGGATCGTCTGCCGGTGTTTATCCCGGGTGCGCTTTGTGGAGAAGAAGTAGATATCAAGTTAACTGAGAAGAATGGCCGTTATGCAAAAGGAAAAATCGTGCATATCCTAAAGAAAAGCAAAAAAAGAGTACGGCCGATCTGTGAGATCCAGCGCCGCTGCGGAGCTTGTCCGTATATGGTGGCCGACTATGAAGAACAGTTGCGCTTCAAGCAGGAAGATCTGCGTCAGTCTCTGATCAAATATGCACATGTCGATCCGCGCTTGATCAAGAAGATCCAGCCATCTGAAAAGACGCTGTTTTATCGCAATCAATGCAAACTTCCTTGTGCGATGGACAATGGTGAATTAGTGAATGGAATGTATATGCCAAATTCGAATATCTTCATTCCCATGACTACTTGTTATGTACATGAAAAAGAATTGGAGATCATGCGAAAACGCATTCTCAAAGTTTTGAACCGCTATCATGTGCGTTCATATGACTGGCATCAAAAAAGAGGCCTCCGGTATTTGATCCTGCGCGGTTTTGAGGGAAAGTTTCAATGTACGCTGGTCAGCGGTGAGGAAAATTTTGATCCGGCAATGATCGAAGAATTATTGTCTTTGGAAGGCTTGACTTCTTTATGGCAAAGTTATCAGACACAAAAGAAAACAGCAGAGCTGTTTGGGCCAAAGATGATCTTATTAGGCGGTGAAAAGTATTTGTATCTAAGCTTAGGATCCTTCACTTTGCCTGTTTCGCCAAGAAGTTTCTTCCAGTTAAATACGCAGCAGGCAAAGAAGATGTATGCCTGTATTGCGGAAATGGTAGGAAAAGGGCATACGCGCATCGTGGAAGCTTACAGCGGTATCGGCGGGATCTCCATGCTGTTAAAAGATCATGCACAAGAAGTGATCGGAATCGAGATCATCAAAGATGCGGTATTAAATGCCAGACAAAGTGCAAGAGACAATCATATTGATAACGTACAGTTTATTTGTGCGGATGCGGCAGATAAATTATTATATCTTTCTAAAAAGAGCAGCATCGATGTACTGGTCGTGGATCCTCCGCGCAGCGGGCTGGATGAAGCTATGCTCGCAGTGATCATGCGCAGCAAGATCAAAAAGATCATCTATGTATCTTGTAATCCATCTACATTAGCTAAAAACTTAGCTGTCTTGAAAGATCGCTATGATGTGGAACAAATCGTACCATTCGATATGTTTCCAAACACCGCAAAGGTAGAAACGATTGTAGCGTTGAAACGCCGTTAAAAAAATGCAGTTTGATCAAACTGCATTTTTTATTGATTCATGCTTTTCATTAATTTCTTGAAACTGATCGTAAACAGCGTGACCGTAGTTGCAACTGCGATCGTATCGGCAATCGGTTCCGCCAAGAAGATGGCAAACACTTCATCTTCAAAGAAATGCGGCAAGATGTAGATCAGCGGGATCAGCACGATGATCTTACGATAAATTGCCAAGAACGCAGATATCTTGGAGTTGCCAAAAGCAATGAATGTCTGCTGACAGGAAGTTTGCAATCCCATTAATAAGATGCCTGCCATATAGATACGCAATGCCCATATGCTCATTTGGGTCAAAGCCGGATCGTTTGTAAAGATGGCAACGAATAGCTGTGGAACAAAAAGGACTGCTAACCACATGATCGTCGTGTAGCTGAAGCAGACAGCAGTTTGCAGGAAAAAAGCTTTTTTGATACGTGCAGGCTGATTGGCACCGTAATTATAACTGATGATCGGCTGCCCGCCTTGTGTCAATCCCTGCAATGGCAGCATGGCAAATTGCATGATGCTGGATAAAATGGTCATGGCACCCACTGCCAAGTCTCCGCCGTGATAGAGCAAAGATGAATTGAAACAGAGCACCAGAATGCTTTCTGTCGATTGCATGGCAAAGGGAGAAACACCTAAAGCGATACAAGGCATCAATACTTTCTTTTGAATGCGCAAATTTTCCTTTTTCAAACGAAGGATCGTCTGTTTGCCGCATAAGAATCTTACAGCCCATAAGGCGCTGATTGCTTGCGAGAGGATCGTTGCTAAGGCAGCACCTTGAACCCCCATATGGAAAACGAAGATCAAGATCGGATCCAAGATAATATTGGTAATGGCGCCAATAACGACTGTCAGCATGCTGATGGTGGAAAATCCTTGTGCAGATATAAAAGAATTCATGCCTAATGTCACTTGAACAAAGATCGTACCAATGGCATAGATCTCAATATATTGCACAGCATAGGGCAGTGTCTGTTCGCTTGCCCCAAATAAATATAATAATGGTTCTTTGCATAACAGGACGATGATCGTTAAAATGATCGCAACGATGATCAATGAGGAGAAACAATTGCCTAGTATTTTTTCAGCCTCGTGATTCTTTCTTTTTCCCATGTAGATGCTCGCCCTGGGAGCGCCGCCCATGCCGAGCAAGTAAGCAAAGGCAGATATGATCATAATGATCGGAAAACAAACGCCGACCCCTGTTAACGCAAGCGAACCGATCGTTTCAATGTGACCGATATACATTCGATCGACCATGTTGTACAACGCGTTGACGACCTGCGAGGTGATTGCCGGCAGGGCTAAGATCAATAAGAGCTTGCCTACAGGTTCTCTGCCCAGATCGACTTCGCGCGACATCTTGAATTTCATCTAGATCCCTTCCTTTTTTTATTCTTCCTTATTTGAAACTTGTATGTTTGATTATAGTCTGCAACAATGGAAAAAGCAATAAAAGAAGCGCCTCAGCACTTCTTTTCATCTTTCCATTTTTGGATCATTGCTTTTCCGCTAAGATCATAGATCAGTTGCTGCGCTGCACGGCCGCTCATTCCTCCATGGCTGAGTTCCCATTTACGAGCTTCGGCAATCAGCTCTTCTTCGCTTAATGTGATCTCTGGATAACGTTTTGCCAATGCCAATACGATCTCAAAATAATTCTTTTGGTTTGGTCTTTCATAACAGATTGACAAGCCGAAACGCGCTGCTAAGCTCAGTTTCTCTTGGATCGTGTCGCTGTGGTGCAGTTCATCTTCGCTCATATCGCTGCGATCTCCCCAAGTCTCTTTGATCAAATGCCGGCGGTTGCTGGTGGCATAGATCAAAATATTATCCGGGCGTGTTTCCACTCCGCCTTCAATAACTGCTTTTAAAAATTTATATTCCGTTTCAAAGTCTTCAAAAGAAAGATCATCCATATAAATGATAAAACGATAATTTCTTTTCTTCAGACGGGCAATCAGATCGGAAAGATCACGAAATTGATGCTTATAGATTTCAATCATACGTAACCCTTGATCATAATAGGCATTGACGATGGCTTTGATGCTGGTGGATTTTCCTGTACCGCTGTCTCCATATAATAAGACATTATTGGCATTTCTGCCTTCAACAAAAGCTTTTGTATTTTCTACCAGCAGTTTTTTCTGTAGCTGATAGCCTACCAGATCATCTAATGTGACACGATCCATATTGCGGATCGGTAAAAAACGCAGCTCTCCGTCCTGTTTGCGGTCAAATCGGAAAGCACGGTTCATGGCAAACATGCCGATGCCGTATTGCTGATAAAATGCCGTTAATACATCATACATCGCCTGTGCATCCGATGCCTGCTCAAGCTGGCGGCAAATCTGACGTATGACAGAAGAAGTATGTAAGTCGCACATACGGGAAGGTTTTTCAATTGCCTGATAGGCAGAGATGATATCGAAACAATTGATATGCAAAACTTTTTGCAAGTGATGGAAATCATAATCAAATAGTTCTTTATAGATAGCTAGATCATGAAGGACAAATTGCTTGATCGAACCTTCCTGTACTTCTCTTTTTTCATTCGTCAATGTAAATGAGTTTTCATTGGTCAATAATAACCAGGTTAAGTAGCAATGCCAGAGATTGCCGTCAAAGCCAAGGGAAGTAGAAAGATCCAGCAGTGCTTTGATCTGTGCATGGATACGGTCAATCAAAGCAGTATGACTGCAACGTTTTTCATCAAAGTCATAATAGATTTCACAAAGTTCACGTAAAATGCTGTTTTTTGGATATTGTCGATAAACGATCAATTGGGAGTATTCTTGATACATGTATTTCATCCCTTTCATGAATGTAATTATATAAAAAAGAATGTGATTTGGAAAGAGATACAACAGATAAAATATAGCGGTTACAATAAAATTGAAAATATAAGAAACATTTTCTGAAAATTTCAATGAAATATATTGACATGTCTTTTAAAAAGATTTAAACTAAGGACAACACCAAAAACCACGGTAGAATGAAAGGAAGTGGACCCTCTATGATGATCAATGTAGCAGTCATTATTATTATTCTAGTCCTTAAAAAGTCTGTTTTTCTTTCAAGAAACCGTTTGGTTTTCCGATAACAGATTCTTTTGCCGTTGTGGTGAAGATGTTAAGGATTGAAAGAAAAGCAGCTACCGATTGGAGAGCTGCTTTTTTGATTAATGCAGGAGGAATGTCATGGAAAGCAAAGATGTTGAAGCAGCGGCGAAGCGGCTGCAAGGGAAGATTCACAATATTCATGTAAGCAGTTCAAATACTTTTTCACAAATGAGCGGTTGTGAACTGTATCTCAAATGTGAGAATCGCCAGAAGACAGGATCATTCAAAGTACGAGGTGCTTATAATAAACTGGCAAAATTAAAAGAAACGGGATCGTGCATGAATGTCATTGCCAGCAGTGCCGGCAATCATGCGCAAGGCGTGAGTTATGCAAGCGCACAGTTAGGGATGCATGCAACGATCGTTATGCCAAAAAGCACGCCGATCGCAAAAGTGAGTGCTACGCAGGGCTATGGTGCAGAAGTCATCCTTGCCGGGGATAATTATGATGCTTGTTATGAAGAAGCAAAAAGAATTCAAAAGGAAAGAGGCGCTACTTTTATTCATCCTTTTGATGATGAGGATGTCATTGCCGGGCAGGGAACGATCGCTTATGAAATATTGCAGGATCTTCCGGATGCAGATATAATCGTCGTACCTGCCGGAGGGGGAGGATTGTTGTCTGGAATCAGTTTGTATGCCAAACAGATCAATCCGCACATCAAGATCGTTGGTGTACAAGCAGAAGGAGCAGATGCAATCGTTCGTTCATTTAAAGCAGGAAAGCATTGTTCTACACCAAGTGTAAATACCATTGCGGATGGCATCGCCGTCATGAATCCGGGCGAATTGACCGTAAAAATCATTCAAGAGAATGTAGATGAAATGGTGAGGGTGAGCGATGATGAAATTGCCTCTACCATCTTATTGCTGCTGGAACGGGAAAAACAGGTCGTAGAACCTTCTGGAGCAAGCTCCCTGGCAGCGGTGTTAAATCACAAGATCGATGTGGCAGGCAAAAAAGTCGTATGTGTATTATCCGGCGGAAATATAGATGTTTCCTTTATCCATAAAGTGGTGGAAAAAGGTCTTGTTACACGTGGACGCAACATGAAGTTTAAGACACCGATGCTGGATGTGCCTGGTTCATTGGAAAAGATGGCAAGGATCCTGCATGAGGTGAATGCAAATATCATCGAAGTTCGTTATGATCGCATTCAGGCAGACCTAGGCTTGAATGAAACGATCATCCATATTGGCGTGGAGGTCAGCAGTAAAGAACATGGGGCAAAGATGCTCGAAAAGTTAAAAGAAAATGGATATGACATTACAGTAGAATAGGGGAGGAAGGATAGTATGAAGATGAATGGTTCACAGATACTGATTCAGGCACTGATCGACCAGGGCGTAGATACGATCTTTGGTTATCCAGGCGGTTCTGTATTGAATATCTATGATGCACTCTATGAACGGCAAAATGACATTCGTCATATATTGACGTCACATGAACAGGGAGCCGCTCATGCAGCCGATGGATATGCCAGAAGCACAGGTAAAACAGGTGTCTGTTTAGCAACCAGCGGACCAGGAGCTACAAATTTGGTAACGGGGATCGCTACAGCCTATATGGACAGCGTACCAGTTGTAGCAATCACAGGAAATGTCTCAAATGATCTGTTAGGTAGAGATTCTTTCCAGGAAGTAAATATCGCAGGCATTACGATGCCGATCACGAAGCATAATTTTATCGTGCAGCATGTAGATGATCTTGCTGCTACCGTGCGCAAAGCATTCATCATTGCCAATTCAGGCAGAAAGGGTCCTGTGTTGATCGATATACCAAAAGATGTCACGGCAGCAGTGACAGAATATGTACCTCTGCCGAAATATCGGATCCGCAAGCTGCCTAAAGTGGATGAAACGGAATTTGCAAATGCGATGGATGTGATCAAACAGGCGAAACGGCCGTTGATCTATGCCGGCGGCGGTATCATCAGTGCACATGCAGAAAGGGAATTATTGAAATTCTCGAAACTGATGGATATTCCAATCTGTACTTCTGTCATGGGATTGTCTTCTGTACCATATGATTATGATCTGTATTTAGGAATGGTTGGCATGCACGGGACACCGGTATCGAATTATGCGACATTAAATGCGGATCTGATCATTGCCATTGGTGCCCGCTTTTCTGACCGTGTAGCCGGAAATCGTGAAGAATTCGGTAAAAATGCAAAGATCATTCATTTTGATATCGATGCATCCGAGATCTCAAAAAATGTTCACTCCGACATTTCCATCGTTGGCGATGCACGCTACATATTGAAGCATATGCTGGCCGTCATGCCGGAAGTGAAACATGAGGAATGGACGAAGACATTAAAAGATTTTAAAACGAAGTTAGGTCTTCCGAAACCAAAACCAGGCGATGCTGTCGATCCAAGAGATCTGGCATTATCACTGCATAAGATCGTTGGAGAAGATGCATTCATCGTAACAGATGTAGGACAGCACCAAATGATCATGGCACAGTATTATCAGTTTTCACGTCCACGCAGTTTCATCAGTTCCTGCGGGCTGGGAACGATGGGATTTGGTATGGGAGCCGCTATTGGAACAAAGATTGCCAATCCCAATCGACCGGTCATCCTGGTTACCGGTGACGGCAGTTTCCATATGAACATGAATGAAATGGCAACAGCTGTTTCACAGAAGCTGCCGATCATTGTACTGATATTCAATAATCATGTGCTGGGCATGGTTCGTCAATGGCAGACGTTATTTTATGAACATCGCTATTCACAGACTTCGATCGACCGCAAGACCGATTATGTAAAATTGGCGGAAGCGTTTGGCGGCAAAGGTTTCCAGATCAAGACCAGACAGGATATCGAACCAGTCATGAGAGAAGCGCTTGCTTGTAAAGTGCCTTGCATCATTGACTGCTGGATCGATAAAGATGACTGCGTATATCCGATCATTCCACCAGGAAAGAGCGCAAAGGATATCATTTTTGGAAATTAAGGGGGTGCACACATGGAACGAAAGGTATTGTCATTATTAGTTGCCAATCAGTTTGGTGTGTTGACCCGTGTCAGCAACTTGTTTGGTCAACGGGGTTTCAATATTGATTCATTGGCCGTAGGGGAGACAGAGAATCCGCGTTTTTCGCGCATTACGATCACCACAAGAGGAAATGAGGCAATCATCAACCAGATCAAGCTGCAGTTGGCAAAATTGGAAGATGTAAAAAATGTCATGGAAATTCCTGAGGAACAATTGTTCATTCGTGAAGTCGTTTTGATCAAATGCGAACCGAAAGCAAAACAAATCGGTAATTTCATGCACACGGTAGAGGATTTCGGCGGCCGCTGTCAGATCATTGAGGGAAGCATTTATATCGTAGAGCTGACCGATACGCCGGACAGCATCAATTATTTTATTGAAGAACTGCGTGATTATCACATCCAGGAGATCAGTCGAACGGGAGGCGTAGCGCTTCAATTATCAAAAGAAACTGTATATTAACGCCTATCAGCGTTTCTATAAAACTGCATTACCAGAAAGAGGAGGAGATTAAAATGGTAAAAGTATACTATGACGCAGATTGTAATTTGGATTTATTGAAAGGGAAAACAGTTGCTATCATCGGTTATGGCAGCCAGGGACATGCACATGCACAAAATTTGCATGATAGCGGTATCGATGTAGTTGTTGGACTTCGTCCAGGTTCTAAGAGCCGTGCAAAAGCAGAAGCTGCCGGATTAAAAGTAATGGATACAGCGGATGCTGCAAAAGCGGGCGATGTCGTTATGATCCTGGCACCGGATCAAAATCAGCCGGATATCTATAAACAAGATATCGAACCAAATTTGGAACCTGGAAACATGCTGATGTTTGCACATGGTTTCTCTATTCACTTCAATCAGATCGTTGCACCAGAAGGGGTCGATGTAACGATGTGTGCGCCAAAAGGTCCGGGACATACTGTCCGCAGCCAGTATTTGGAAGGAAAAGGCGTTCCATCTTTGATTGCAGTGCATCAAGATGCATCTGGCAAAGCTCGTGAATATGCGTTGGCTTATGCAAGCGGAATTGGTGCAGGACGTGCAGGTATCATTGAAACAACGTTCAAAGAAGAAACAGAAACTGATTTGTTTGGAGAACAAGCAGTACTTTGCGGCGGTGTCTGCGAATTGATGCAGGCAGGTTTCGATACATTGGTAGAAGCAGGTTATGAACCAGAAATGGCATATTTTGAATGTATCCATGAAATGAAACTGATCGTTGATCTGATCAATAGCGGCGGATTTGCAATGATGCGTTATTCTATTTCAGATACAGCAGAATATGGTGATTACATCACAGGAAAACGTTTGATCACAGAAGAAACAAGAAAAGAAATGAAGAAAGTACTGCAAGAGATCCAGGATGGAACATTTGCAGGCAACTGGATCACAGAAAACAAATCTGCAGGACGTGCACACTTCTTGGCAATGCGCCGTGTACATGCAGAACATCCAAGTGAAAAAGTCGGCAAAAAATTGCGTAATATGATGAGCTGGCTGAAGAAATAGTGGTGAATGTATGAGTAGACCAAGTGATAGAGTACTCAAAGGCGATGCCTGTGCACCGCAGCGCTCTTTGTTTTATGCATTGGGATTAACGGAAGAAGAACTATCACGGCCATTGATCGGTGTTGTTTCTGCTTATAGTGAGATCGTTCCTGGACATTTGCATCTGGATAAAATTACCGAGGCTGTTAAAGCAGGCATCCGCATGGCAGGCGGTACGCCGATCATGGTACCGTCGATCGGTGTCTGTGATGGTATTGCCATGGGGCATATCGGCATGAAATATTCGCTTGCATCCCGTGAGCTGATTGCGGACAGTGTAGAGACAATGGCCAATGCCCATGGGTTTGACGGCTTGGTACTGGTTCCAAACTGTGATAAGATCGTTCCTGGTATGTTGATGGGTGCCTTGCGTGTTAATTTACCTGCCGTTGTCATGAGCGGCGGTGCCATGCTGCCGGGAAATGACAAAGGGAAAGATATGAGCTTATCTACGATGTTTGAGGCAGTCGGTGCTAAAAAAGCTGGTTTGATCGATCAGGAAGAACTGACGTACATTGAGCAAAATGCATGTCCGGGATGCGGTTCATGTTCCGGCATGTTTACAGCAAATTCCATGAACTGTTTGTGTGAGGTGCTGGGAATTGCACTTCCGGGAAATGGAACGATCCCAGCGGTTTATTCCGGCCGCATGCAGTTAGCCAAAAAAGCGGGAATGGCTGTCATGGAAATGGTCGAAAAGAATATTCGTCCTCGTGATATCGTCAATGCAAAGTCTTTGCGCAATGGATTGGCTTGTGATATGGCATTAGGCTGTTCATCCAATACGGTATTGCATCTGTTGGCAATTGCGAAGGAAGCCCAGGTGGAATTAGATCTGCATATGATCAATGAAGTTTCGCAGTCTACGCCAAACCTCTGTAAATTAGCGCCGGCAGGACCGGATCATATCGTTGATCTGTATCGTGCAGGCGGTGTGCAGGCGGTGATGAAAGAACTGCAAAAGAAAGGCTTGATCGATGATTCCTTGATGACCGTTACCGGAAAGACGATCAAGGAGAATTTGGAAAAAGCACAAAATCTGGATCACAAGATCATCAAAGATATCGAAACACCAAATTCACCAACAGGCGGTATCGCCGTGTTGTTTGGCAACATCGCACCAAAAGGCTGCGTAGTCAAACGCAGTGCAGTAGATCCGTCGATGTTGAAACATACTGGACCGGCACGTGTGTTTGACAGCGAAGAAGATGCAATCGATGCGATCTATAATGGAAAGATCGTCAAAGGTGACGTTGTTGTCATTCGTTATGAAGGACCTAAGGGCGGACCAGGCATGCGCGAAATGTTGAACCCGACCAGTGCATTGGCGGGCATGAAGCTGGATAAAGATGTGGCATTGATCACGGACGGCCGTTTCTCTGGAGCGACACGTGGAGCTGCCATCGGTCATGTTTCACCGGAAGCAGCAAGTCAAGGACCGATTGCCGTCATCAAAGAAGGTGAATTGATCGATATCGATATCGATGCAGGTACGATCAACCTGCAAATTTCACCTGAAGAATTGCAAAAACGATTGGATGCATGGGTAAGACCGGAACCGAAAGTAAAAGGCGGCTGGTTAGAACGTTATGCACGGTTAGTATCTTCCGCTGATGAAGGTGCTGTGTTAAAATAAAACATAAGGGGCAGCAAAACTGCCCTTTTCTTAAGCGAGGTTATATTATGAATAGTATTTATGAACGAACAAGTGTACGTGCCTATCAACCTTGTGCGCTCCAAAAAGAAGAAATCAAACAAATTTTAAAAGCGGCATTTTGTGCGCCAAGCGCCCGTAATGCACAGCCCTGGTATTTTATCGTGGTGGAAGATAAAGCAAAATTGGAACAGCTGAGTCATTTTTCGCCATATGCATCCTTTTTAAAGGATGCTGGTATGGGGATAGTGGTTTGTGCAGATCTTTCCAGAAATCCAAGTTTTGATTATTGCCAGCAAGACTGTGCGGCAGCAACACAAAATATGCTGTTAGAAGCAAAGGAACTAGGAATCGGCACATGCTGGCTGGGCGGTCACCCAAATGAGGATCGAGTAGAATTTTTAAAGAATACACTACAGATCAAAGAACCGTTGTTCCCTTTATGGATGATTTCTTTTGGCTATCCGGCACAGCCTGAAGTGATCAAAGATAAATGGGATCCTGCAAAGATTCGCTTTGAATAATTTTTTCACGTATTGTTCCCTTGCTATTCAAATGATTTGTAGTTTTGTCTAGTATACTGTCTCTTATAAGATAACAATAAGAGGGGTCGTATCATGAAAGGAAGTAGTGTCTGTCTTGCATTGTCTATGGTATTGCTTGCTGGCTGTTCTACGGCAAGTACGAATACGAAAACAAATGATGCAGCAACATATGAAGCATACAAAGCAACAGTAGAACAGTTGGATCAGGTAAAAAGCTATCACGTTTCTACTGTTTCCTATGATCATGATTATGCAAGTGATTATGAGTATATGGAACAAAATGAAGCGGATGTCATGGTAGGGAAATCCAGCGATACTGCAACAGAAACGATACAGATGTATTTTGTCTATGAAGATGGAAAGAAAGAAAATGTGACATGCAGTTCTTCTGAACTGGAAGGGACAGCAGAAAATGAGAGCGGCTGTCAGCTGGTGCATCGATACGAAGATTCTACGCTGATCTATAGTGATGGCTATGAAACACAGGCTGCAGCCCATATGTCGCAGCAATACTTTCTGATCATGGAAAATTTAGAAGATGCTTCTTATTCAAAAGAAGGAGATACATGGACGATTTCTGGCAGTTCACAGGCGGGAAATGATTATGTGGTCACACTTACGGTAGATGAAGAAGGTTATCCTGAAAAATTTACTTATGCTTATGATGGATTAGGCATTTCCATGACGCGAAGTATTTCGGATATTCAAAAATAAAGAAACAGCACAAGGAAGTGCTGTTCTTTGCTTTGTGCGGAGTGTAAAAAATGAAATGTGAAATAATCTGTACATTCTGCTTGTTTATACTCTTTTTTTTGTTTACTTATGATATAATTCAAAAAGATATCTCATTATCTTTGTTGATGAAAAAGAATAAAACAGCTTGTTTTGCATATGCATAAAAAATGGGAAATAAGTATAGCAAAATAGTATAAGGATGATGTGCATGTCAATGATCGAAAGGAGGATATGATGAATGAGCAGTAAAAGACAATCGTTGCTCATAGGCGGTCTGATCAGCAGTGCAGGTATGTTTTTTGCGAAAGCAATTGGTGTCCTTTATGCGATCCCGTTTAATTCGATCATGGGAACGACCACCAACATCAATTTATATGGATTTGCTTATCAGATATATAATTATCTGCTGAATATCGCATTAGCCGGCTTTCCGTTTGCAGTTTCCGCATTGGTCGCCAAATACTCTACCTTGCATCATTATAATACCGTATTGCTGGTACGAAAACTTTCACATTCGATGATGATGATGGCAGGATTTATCATGATGATATTGCTGATTGCTTTTTCTGGTGTCTTGGCACCGCTGATGACCAAGATCGGCGTAGAAGATATGCAGAAAGTCTTGATCATCTTGTCGTTAGCCTTGTTCTTCGTGCCTATCTTGTCAAGTATTCGAGGCTTTTATCAAGGACTGAAAGATATGGAGGTCTATGCTGCATCACAAGTTTTAGAGCAGGTAGGACGGGTTGCCTTTCTGCTGGGGGCAAGTGCCATTTCTATTTATGTGCTGAATATGGACCGCTTGTGGGCAGTCTATTTTGGTGTGCTTTCTACCAGTGTGGCGGCTGTTTTGGCAATCATGCATTTAAAACTGTATGATCGTAAAGTAATGCCGGATATCCGCAAGAAAGCAAAAACAAGTGATGATCATATAGAAAAGCGTGCTATCATAAAGGAATTGAGCATTGTTGCCATGCCGTATTTATTGGTAGCAATCTTAGGTTACAGCGATAATCTGATCAACTCTTTATTCGTGACGAATGGTTTTATAGCCAATGGTATGGATGCGGCACAGGCGGAGATCTATACTCAGTCCATCAATTATGGAACATTAAAATTAACGGCCATTCCTTTGATCCTGGCACCGGGATTCAGTGCTGCCATCTTGCCGATGATCACAAGTTACATGACAAAAAAGGATTATAAAAAGGTATCCAGATCGATCTGCGAATGTGTGGAAACGGTCATGTATATCGGAACACCGATTTGTTTATGTCTGTTTCTGTATGCAGGTCCATTATATGAAACACTATTTCCGCCGGAAAAGGGCCTGGAAATCTGTACTTATGTCTTGAAATGGTATTCTGTACAAGTCTTCTTCGCAATTTTCGGTCCTATCTTTACTTCGATCGTCATGTCGGTCGGCATGCGGAATCTGAAAATGAAATTTGAAATATTGATCACGATCATTAAATTCATCATTACTTATCCTATGATCTGTATCTGGGGGTTTGAAGGATTGGTCATTGCGAGCATCTTGATTTATTTATTGTCGATCGTAATTGATTATTATTTGTTGACGAAACATGTGCATGTAAAATGGAAGTATACCTGGCGAAGATTTTTATTGATCCTGCTTTCGCTCATTCCTATGGTATTGGTATTTTATTTGTTCCAATGGGTCGGCATCGATGCAATGGGACATGGAAAACTATTGAACTTTTTGCAAATGGCATTCAGCGGCATCTTTGTTGTTCTTGCCTATTTTGGTGTAACATATTTCTTTGGTTTGCCGCAATTGATCTTCCATATCGATTTAAATGGATTAAAAGCAAAAATAAAGAATAAACGATAACAACAAATATAAAGAAGAAAGGGGATAGCTTAAATATGAATATACGCAGAGCAGAAAAGAAAGATATGCAGCGGATCCACGCTTTGTTGAAACAGGTGGAGGCCATTCATCATGAAGGGCGGCCGGATCTATTCAAAGCGGGAACACAGAAATATAGCGATGATGAATTATCAGCGATCATTGCTGATGATGCACGTCCGATTTTGGTTGCCTGTGATGAAGAAGATCGGGTATTGGGCTATGCCTTCTGCATCTTTCAGCAGCATCTCAACAACAATATCCTAACGGATATAAAAACTTTATATATTGACGATTTATGTGTGGATGAGGTCACTAGAGGGCAGCATATCGGAAAAGCGCTTTATCAGGCAGTGTTGCAGTATGCGAAAGAACATGAATGTTATAATGTAACATTAAATGTTTGGGCTTGCAACAAAGCGGCGATGCGTTTTTATGAATCCTGCGGTCTGCAGCAGCAAAAGATTGGCATGGAAGTTATATTAGATAAATAAACCGCATTTTGCGGTTTTCTTTTTGTGCTCTTTTCAAGACGGTAAAGGCATGTTAAAATCTGTAAAGATAAGGAGGGATCGTATGTCTTTTTTACCGACCACACGCGAAGAAATGCTGGAACAAGGCTATGAACAAGTAGATTTCGTCTATGTCTTAGGTGATGCGTATGTTGACCATCCATCCTTTGGCTGTGCGATCATTACCCGTACGCTGCAAGCCTTTGGTTATAGCTGTGCCATCCTTTCTCAACCGGATTGGCATGATGACAGTGAATTTATGCAATTTGGCACCCCTCGACTAGGCTTTTTGGTATCTGCAGGAAATATTGACTCTATGGTGAATCATTATTCAGTGAATAAACGAAGACGGGACAAAGATTCTTATACCGATAATGGTGTCATGGGAAAGAGGCCGGATCGTGCAACCATTGTCTATACTCAGATATTAAAGCGTTTGTTTCCGCATGTCCCTATTTTGATCGGCGGTATTGAGGCAAGTCTGCGGCGTCTGGCACATTATGATTATTGGGATGATCGTGTGCGGCGTTCGATCTTGATGGATTCGCAAGCTGATTTGTTGATGTTCGGCATGGGTGAAAATACGATCATTGAGGTTGCGGATGCATTGAACAGCGGTCTGCCAATTGAAAATATTTGTTATATCCGGGGAACGGTCTGGAAAAGCAAAACCATTGACTGGATCGTAGATGACTATATTTTATTGCCGGATTATGAAACGGTAAAAAAAGATAAACGAGCCTATGCCAAAAGCTTTATGATCCAATATGAGAATCAAGATGCGATTCATTCAAAGATCCTGATCGAGCCTTATGACGGTTGGTATGTGATCTGCAATCAGCCGCCGTTGCCATTGACCCAGGAACAGATGGATTTTACCTATTCGTTGCCCTATGAGCGTACATTCCATCCAAAATACACCTATGTTCCCGCCATTGAAGAAGTTCAGTTTTCCATTACGGCAAATCGAGGCTGTTTTGGAAGCTGTGCATTTTGCGCGATCACTTCTCATCAAGGGAGGGTCATCTCTGCAAGAAGTACGCAAAGCGTGGTAGAAGAGGCGAAGAAAATAACAGAAATGCCGAATTTTAAAGGATATATTCACGATATAGGAGGACCGAGCGCAAACTTTACACGCCCTGCCTGTGATAAACAGACAACGCATGGCGCATGTCCAAAGCGACAATGTCTGTGGCCGAAACCATGCCCAAACTTGAAGGTAGATCATCGTCCGTATGTGGAGATGTTAGATGCCGTCCGCGCATTGCCAAAAGTGAAAAAGGTATTTATTCGTTCCGGTATTCGCTATGACTATCTGATGTATGATAAAGATGAAACGTTCTTTGATCGTCTGATCCAGTACCATATCAGCGGGCAGTTAAAAGTTGCCCCGGAACATGTCAGCGCAAAAGTATTGGACAAGATGGGGAAACCGAGAAAAGAACTGTATCTTAAATTTGTTGATAAATATCATGAAAAGAATGAAGAATTTGGAATGAAACAGTTCTTGGTGCCATATTTGATGAGCTCTCATCCAGGATGTGAACTGTCGGATGCTATTGAACTCGCTTGTTATTTGAAAAAGATCCATCATACACCGAAACAGGTACAAGACTTTTATCCGACACCGGGCACTTTGGCAACTTGCATGTATCATACAGGATTGGATCCGCGTACGATGAAACCGGTGTATGTGGCAAAAACATATGAAGAAAAATTAGAGCAGCGTGCGCTCATGCAGTTTTCTTATCCAAAAAATTACGATATCGTATATCGTGCTTTAAAAAAGGCACACCGGGAAGATCTGATAGGATCAGGGCCAAAATGTCTGATTCCTGCAAAAAGACCAGTGATGGATAAACAGGGGAACTACTATCGCGGTAAACGTCATGGTCAGATAAGAAATGTTAAAGGTGAAAAGAAATATTCATGACGACACGGGAATTAACACAAGTTGCTTTGATGGGAACTTTGTTGTATATCGTATTCCATGCATTTTCAGATATACTTTACTTGGAATTGATTACATTTACGATCCTGTCATTTTCACAAGTGTTTTCTAGAAGAGACATCGTGTTGGCTTGTATTTTATTTGCTTCTTTACATATGCTGTTACATGGCATCATGATCTGGAATATCAGCTATCTGTTGATCTTTCCAACCTATGGATTTATTTTTGCCTCAATGAAGCGGATATTACAGGGGCATTTGACACGGATGGCTATCATTGCTGGTATCTTTTCCTTTTTGATCGGGCAATTGGTCGATCTTCCATTCATCTTGTTCAGTAAAACGATTACTGTATTGTATTTGCTGATTGGAATAAAAACATCGTTGATACAGGGGATACTGACTTTTTTAGTGACATTGTTTCTATATGAGCCGATACATGCCGTCTTATGTAGAGTAAAAAAATTACATTAATATTAGTTATAATGGAGAATATATATGAAGAAAAAATGGTTGTATGCAGGTATTGCCATCGTCTTATTGGCAATTGTGTGCGGTGCTGGAGTATTGTTAAAACAGAGTATGTCTGCCGGGGATAAAAAGATTACGATCGTCGTAGTTGATCGTACACAAAATCCGGAAACAGAAGTTTTGAATAAAAGCTATCAAAGCAATGCAGAGACATTGACGCAATTCTTGGAAGAAACAGATGAATTAGATGCAGTGATCGAAGAGAGCACATATGGTTCATTATTGACCAGCATTGCAGGATTAGATCAAGATATGGATAATGGTCCTTGGCTGGTGTTTGAATCCAGTAATAATGCATCCTGTAAGGAATATGGCGGCATGTGCCCGGCTATGGATGATGTTGCATTAGAAGATGGCGACAACTTTACTTTTGCGTTGATTTCTAGTTTTTCGTAAAGTGGAATAAGTATTTTCGCAAGTTTTGTAATTTTATAAACAAATATCTTTTTAGAATGGATTGAAATTATTGACTGCTATAAACTTGAATATTCATAGATAAAAAGGAATAATTCCTGTTTTCATATAGGGATTATTCCTTTTTTGTTATTATAACAACCCTTCCTTATATGACGTATATTTCATCTAAGGAATAACGCCATGCAGTCCCGTTTGTTTCATTTTCTTATGAATATTTTTTATATTATGTTGTTTTGACAATTAAGTAATAGTTATTTCATCTTATCCCTTTTTATCAATTTCTAGTTCCTATTTTTTTAGTTTTGTCAAAAAAATGCACCTCTATAATTAGTCTTTAAATTATAGGGATGCATTATATATGGTATTTCTTTTATTGTAAAGGCTTATGATAGCCTAAGATAGTTACGAATACGCGTTTAAAAGTTTTGATGAGATCATAAGAACCTTGATCGAAAGCCCACGTAATCGATACGCTGCGCAGACCGTGATAAAGTGTATAGGCGATATCATCACTGCTTGATGTATTGTCAATCTCCTTGGCACTGATAGCATTTTTGATAAGTTGTAAAGCAATCGGATATAGATACATCTCTTCTGGAAATTTAGCATCATCATCAAGCAAAGACTGAATATAGAGTTGTTTGACAAGACGAAAGCCCATCGATTGACTATTTATACAATAATAACTCATTAATGTCCACAGCGTTTCAACATTATTATTTTGTGAAGCCATAGTAGATAATAAAGTCTCGGCGCGCATGCCTAAATAATCATTCAATCCCGTAAGAACGGCACTTTTGGATGCAAAATGATAATAAAAAGTACGTTTGGTGATATGGCATGTTTTACATATTTGCTGCACCGTTACTTTTTCATAGCCGTATTCTTTAAATAATTGAATCGCAGTTTCACGAATATTTTCTTTTGTTGATGATGTTTGCATAAAATACTTCCTTTTTAATAACAGAATACTACACTTTTTCATTTTTTTCTATAATAACTTTAATTAGGCATTGACAGTAACCGTTTTCATTGTTACTATGTATATGTTACCATGGTATAATAAATATGTATCTAAAGTATAAAGGAGGAACCATGAAATTATTCGAACCATTTCAAATTGGATCGTTGCGGTTAAAAAATCGTATTGTATTGGCTCCGATGGGGACCACGAGCGATCAAAGCTGTGCATTCAATGCATATGATGTGGCGTATTATGAAGAACGTGCCAAAGGGGGAGCCGGATTGATCATGACGGGTGCAGTCACGGTCAGTGACGCTTTTGAACCACCGGCATGTCAATTGCTCAACAGCAACAAACATGTGTATATGTTGTCGAGAATTGCTGAAAGTGTGCATGCATACGGTGCTAAATTTGCAGTTCAGCTTTCTCCTGGCATTGGCCGCATGAACTGGATCGATCCGCATACCCCGACTTATTCAGCTTCCCCATGCCCCAACTATTATCATCCGGAGCTGATATGTAAAGAACTGCCGATCGAAGGAGTACGGCAATTGGTGAACGCAATGGGCGAATCGGCAAAACTAGCGAAAGATGCCGGTGTAGATCTCATTGAGATTCATGGTTATGGAGGCTATCTCATCGACCAATTTATTTCAGCAAAATGGAATCACCGCAATGATGAATACGGGGGATCTTTTGAGAATAGACAGCGTTTCCTGTTTGAAATCATTGATGCGATTCGCAAGACATGCGGCAAAGATTATCCTATTGCGGTCAAGATGACGCTTGACAGTGTTGATGATGATGAAAAGCCGTTGGAAGAAGGTTTAGCGATTGCAAAGCGTTTAGCTGAAAGTGGTGTCGATCTGATTCATTTTGGACGTGGTTCGTATGCATCTCGCTGGCGTATGGTATCCAGTGTATATCAAAAACCTGGTTTTGATCTGGAAGCAGCACGCTTGATTCGCAGTGTGAGCAAGGATGTACCGATCATGGCACATGGCAAGCTGAATCATCCGGATGTTGCAGAGACGGCTTTACAAGATGGACTTGTCGATTTGATTGCGATTGGACATGGCCTTATTGCTGATCCGCATTGGCCTAATAAGGTGAAAAAACATCAGTTGGAAGAGATCAATGCATGTATTGGCTGTGGCGAATGTCATTTCAACGCAATGCTGGGTCGTCCGCGTCCTTGTGCTGTCAACCCGCTTTGTCTGCGCGAAAAGGAGTATGTGCTCACCCCGGCTAAAGTGAAGAAGAAAATCTTGGTATTAGGCGGTGGGCCGGCTGGCTTAAAAGCAGCAGCTACAGCAGCGCAACGCGGCTTTGATGTAACGCTGTGGGAGAAAAATGATCACTTTGGCGGCGCATTGGCAGCTGCGGCGGCGATGTCTTTTAAGCAAGATGTCAAGGATCAATTGAATTACTTGGTGCATCAAGTAAAAAAATGGGATGTTCATGTTGAGATGAATAAAACGGCTGTGATTGATGATATCGTTGCTTTTGCACCAGATTTGGTCATCGATGCGATTGGTGCCGATCCTGTTGTTATTCCGATCGAAGGTTATCAACAAGATCATGTGATGACCGCTGTACCAGCTTTATTGAAAGAAAAACAGATTGGTAATAAAATTGTCATCATTGGCGGTGGCGAAGTTGGCTGTGAGATGGGTGTTGAATTTGCATCACAAGGTAAACAAGTTACAATTGTAGAAATTGCGGATGATATATTGACGGCACCTTCATTTGTAGCAAACAAACAAAATATTCGTTATTTACTCGATCATAGCGGTGTAAAAGTTTATACTGCTACAGCGACCAAACAAATCCGTAAGGATGATGTCCTATTAGAAAAAGATGGACAATCCATCACTGTTGCGGCGGACACGGTTATTTTCTCAACTGGTTTCCGCAGCGATCATACTTTATATGAACAAATGATGGCAAAAGGCATTGAAGTTGTAGAAGTCGGCGATGCACGAAAGCCGGGCAAGGTGCTCAATGCGATTCATCAAGCTTATCATTGTATACGTGTATATGAATAATAAAAGGAGAAAGACATGGGCAAATATACAAAATTAGCAAGTGCAATTCTGCAAGAAGTCGGCGGTAAAGAAAATGTAAATACAGTAACACATTGTATTACACGTTTGCGCTTTAAATTAAAAGATGAAAGCAAAGCCAATGAAGCGGCTTTAAAGGACATGGATGGAGTGATCACTGTTGTTAAATCAGGTGGACAATTTCAAGTTGTGATCGGCAATCAGGTTTCTCTTGTCTATGCTGATTTGTGCGATATCATGGGAATTGATATGAGCAGTAATGCAGGCAGTGAGGAGACAGAAGAAAAACCAAAGGGCATTATCAATAAATTTATTGATATCATATCGGCATGTTTCGCACCGATTTTGGGTCCGATGGTTGCATGTGGTTTGTTTAAGGGTATTAATGCGATCTTAGTATGGATCTTAGGCGCAGCATATCAGTCAAGTGGCGTTTATCTGGTGTTCAATGCCATTGGTGATTCCATTTTCTATTTCATGCCGATTATCTTAGGTTATTCAGCAGCCAAGAAGTTTAATGTAAATGTAGTTGTCGGTATGTTGCTTGGTGCTACGATGTGTTATCCTTCTATCCAAAAAACAGCATTGTCAGCTGGTGAAGCGCTTGGCACCATTGGCATCTTGGGTGATTATTATACGACATTTGCCAATATTCCAATGATCGCGGCAGATTATACAACAACGGTTATTCCGGTCGTAGTAGTTGTTGCATTTGCTGCATGGATCCAAAAACTAGCAAAGAAAGTCGTTCCTGATTTGATTCAAAGCTATTTTGTACCATTCATGGTTTTATTGATTGCACTGCCGGTTGGGTTGTTGATCATTGGTCCAATCGTTCAATTGTTCACAAACTTGTTGTCAAACGGTTTCTCAGCTTTATTTAACTTCTCACCGCTGGTTACGGGTATTGTTATGGGCTTCTTCTGGCAGGTGTTGATCATCTTTGGTCTGCATTGGTCAGCAGTGCCGGTAGCCATGATCAACTTACAATTGATGGGTTATGATACTTTGATGCTTGTCACGCATCCGGCAGCCTTTGCACAAACGGCGGCATTGATCGCAATGTGCGTCAAATTGAAAAACAAGAAAAAGAAAATGATGGCAGTTCCAGCAATCATCAGCGGTTTGATGGGTGTTACGGAACCGTCGATCTATGGTTATACTTTGCCTGCGAAATGGCCTTTCATCGCCTCAATGATCGGTGCGGCAGTCGGCAACGGCTTGATGAGCATGTTTGGCGTTAAGCGTTATATCATGGGTGCTGGAGGTATTCCGGGCATGGTAAACTATATTTCACCAGATGGAGATGTCAGCGGCGTAGTCATGGCAGCGGTTTGTATTTTGATTGCGATGGCTATTGCATTCGCATTAACTTTGATCATGTGGAAAGATAAAGAAGAAGCTGTTCAAGAAACGACATCATCAGTTCAAAAGGGTGATGATGATATGATTGCAGCGCCGATGAAAGGCAATGTCATTGCTTTAAACGAAGTAAAAGATGAAGTATTCTCTAGCGGTGCTATGGGGGATGGTGTTGCAATCGAACCAAGTGAAGGAAGCGTATACGCGCCTGTAAACGGCACTGTTTCAACCTTGTTTCCAACTTATCATGCAATCGGTATCACGAGTGATCAAGGTATTGAAGTGTTGATTCATGTTGGTATGGACACGGTCAGCTTGCAGGGCAAAGGTTTCACACCTAAGATTGCACAAGGTGATCATGTCGAAAAAGGTCAGTTATTGATGGATGTTGATCTGGATGTTCTTAAACAGGCAGGTTTATCAACCATAACTCCGATCATCATTACAAATACGAATGATTGTGCATCAATTGAAAAAGTGGAAGCAACAACGGTTGCAAGCGGCGACCCATTGATGAAAGTTATTAAATAAAAATAAGATGGGGATCATTTGATCCCCTTTGATATAATGAGGATGAGGTGAATAAGATGAGTTTTCGTAAAGATTTCTTGTGGGGCGGCGCTTTAGCTGCCAATCAATGTGAAGGTGCCTATTTAGAAGATGGAAAAGGTTTATCTATTGCGGATATGATGCTGGGCGGCAATGTCGATACGCCGCGCATGTTTTGCCCTCAATTACAAAAGGATGCTTTTTATCCTTCTCATGAAGGCATCGATTTTTATCATCGTTATAAAGAAGATATTGCCCTGTTTGCTGAAATGGGATTTAAGAGCTTGCGTATTTCCATTAACTGGGCACGTATTTATCCCAATGGTGATGACGAAGAGCCAAGTGAAGCAGGTTTAGCTTTTTATGATCATGTGTTTGATGAATGTTTGCACTATGGAATTGAACCGGTCGTTACATTGTGTCACTATGAGATTCCATGGGAAATTGCGAAACGCTATTCGGGATTTTATGAACGCAAAACGATTGACTTGTTTGTCCGTTATGCCAAGACCTGCTTTGAACGATATCAGCATAAAGTACGCTATTGGATCACATTCAATGAAATCAATGGCGCAACATTGCCGGTTGGCCGTTATAATGGGGTGGGTTTAATTGAAAAAGAAGATTTGGAAAGTACGCATCCCATTCCTAAAAATCAACTCAAAGATGTACCGCAAAAACGTTGGCAAGCATTGCATCATGAGTTTGTAGCCAGTGCTTTAGCTGTGATGGAAGCACATAAAATTGATCCAGCGATAAAAGTCGGATGTATGATCTGTCATATTCCTTGGTATCCGTTAACGCCATCACCCCAAGATGAATTGATTGCGCAAGAAAAAAATCTCATGTTTAATGATCTGTGCGGTGATGTGCAAGTAAAAGGTATTTATAATCCATTAGCCTTGGCAAAATTGAAAAATGATGGAATCGATATCAGTTTCATCACAAAAGAAGATGAAGCAATCTTAAAACAAGGGCGTGTGGACATGTATACATTCTCTTATTATATGAGCAATTGTATTTCATCTGATCCGCATGCAGCAAAGATCAAAGGCAATTTATCAGGCGGAACCAAAAATCCATATTTAGAAGCGACGGATTGGGGATGGCAAACCGATCCATTAGGCTTGAAATGGACATTGAAAAAATTGACATCACGTTATCCGGGCGTTCCGCTCATGGTAGTAGAAAATGGTTTAGGTGCTAAGGATGTTGTGGAAAGTGATGGCAGTATTCATGATCCATATCGAATCGATTATTTGCGTCAACATATTATGGCGATGAAAGAAGCAATCGATGAAGGAGTCGATTTGATCGGTTATTTGCCATGGGGACCGATCGATATCGTTTCCATGGGAACTGGTGAATTTTATAAACGATATGGTTTTATCTATGTCGATCGTCACGATGATGGTACAGGAGATTTTAGCCGCCGTAAAAAAGATTCATTTGACTGGTATAAAAAAGTGATTGCGACAAATGGTGAAGATCTCGATTAAAAAGTATCCTAATAACTGATCTTGCAATTGAATATAGCTGGCTTGCATCCTTCTGGTCCAGAGGAATATAAGTCAGTTTTTTATTGCATTTATGTTCGTTTCATAACTATTTCATAGAAAAATACCCTCTTTGCTGGTTGTCCAGCAAAGAGGGTCATACACATATGGCTGTTTGATCATCAAATGGCAGAATTGATGATTGCACGAGATAATAATGGAACGATTTGATTTTTTCGAGACAGGATATCTTCCTGGAAACTGTGTGCTCCATTCGTGTTTGGAAATGCTTCCGTTACGATTTCCTTAAGCGTACCGCTGGAATAGAAGCTGGAGCCGTTTTCTAATATGCTGGTAAAAGCGATGACGAATAAATCTAAACTGTTTTCTTTTACCATTTTTTCCATTTCTTCTTGCAATTGAGATTCAATGCTGTGCACTTCATCAACGGCAGAAATGATCACCTGTGCGATCATTACTTTCTTATTATCGATCTGGAACGTTTTTACATCCTGCGTAACTAGATCACGGACGCTTTTTTGTGAAATATTTGAGCTGACCCTGAACATTTCAGCCGCAAAAGCATCGATATCTAAATCTGCGATCTTTGCTAATGCTTTTGCTAGTCCAATATCTTTTGCAGTTGTTGTTGGAGAACGGAACTTGAGCGTATCGGATAAGATTGCTCCCAGCAATAAACCTGCTAAATTCTTGGAAATATCCATCTGGTTTTCCATGTAGATGGAAGTGATGATGGAGGCCGTGCTGCCGATGATCTCATTACGGAAAGAAATTGGTCGGCTTGTTGCAATATCACAGATGCGATGGTGATCAATGATCTCTAAAAGGTCTGCATTTTCTACGCCTTTGACTGATTGAGCATATTCATTATGATCTACCAGAATTACTTTCTTATTATGATAGTCTAGAATGTGATAACGAGATAAATATCCTTTTAGATAGTTGTTATTATCGACGACAGGATAACTGCGGAATCTGCTTTTCAGCATTTTCTTTCCAACATCTTCTGCGAATTCATCAATATTAAAGCTGATCAAAGAACGGACCATGATCAATTTGACCGGCGGTGCAAAATATAAATAACGGGATGTATTCATTGTTCCATGTCCGGACAAGATGATCGGACAGTGATGCTGTTTGGCCAATGTCAGAACTTCATCACTGATCGTATCCGCCCAGACAACGACCAATACGCCGGCACCTTTTTTGATTGCTTGTTCCTGTGCCGTTTTATCATTGCCTAATAAGACGAGACGGTCTTTTATGTCATAGTTTGCCAGACCGGTTTCTGTCATTGCGATGATGCTGACTTTACCGTTAAAGTGATAGTCTTCGTCCATATATACTAATTTTCCATTAATGGTCTTGGCTATATTTTCTAATGGTGTTTCTTTTAGTAATTGAATACCGGCAGCTGTATCTCCCAAACCGATCGTAGCTAAATCACTGCGGGTAACCATGCCGAGCAATTGCCCTTTTTCATTGACCACTCCATAAGACTGTTTGCTTTGTTTCTGCATCAGCTGCAATGTCTCGTAAATGGTCGTATCCGGTGTTATGGTCAAAGGAGGATCCATGTCAATTTCATGGATCGTTGCACGAGCATCTTCAAACAGCATGGGCTCTGCAAAACCAAACCGGTCTAACAGCCACTTTGTTTCTGCATTGATCTTGCCTAAGCGGCAAGGGACTGCATTGATTCCTTTTCGTTGTTGCAATAAAGAATATGCAATTGCTGAAACGATTGAATCTGTATCAGGATGACGGTGTCCAGTAACATATACGATATTTTGATGTGCCATCGTTGCCTCCTTAAAAGAGATGATGTATGATACCTCTTACAATAATTTAAATCTATCATGAATCGTACATCTTTTCAAGGGCAGCGCCTCTTCCTTCATGAAAATGCAGATGTAAAAAAAGTGGCAATGTGCTATATTGAATAATAGGTAAACAGGAGGTTCTACATGAAAGAAATCAATATTGGATTTATTGGATTTGGCAATATGGGCAGTGCGATGGCAAAAGGGCTGCTGAAGACCAATAGTATTGCAAAAGATAAAATCTGGGCTTGTGCAAGAAATTTTGAAAAGCTGAAAAATACATGTGCCGATTTAGGTATACACGCGTGTATGGATGCATATGAGGTCGCAGAAAAGAGCGACATGATCATATTAGCAGTAAAACCGTATCAGTTAGAGGATGTGATTGCACCTGTCAAGGAACAGCTGAAAGACAAGATCGTCATTTCTATCGCAGCCGGAAAGTCGTTTGCTGCTTTGGAATCATTGCTTGCAGCAGGGACAGCACACCTTTCTACGATACCCAACACCCCGATCTCTACCGGAAATGGAGTCATTGTCTGTGAACAAACCCATTCTTTGAATGCTGCACAATTATCTTTGTTTCAAGCACTCTTTTCCCCATGTGCACAATTGATATTTGTAGATACAGCGTTATTGTCGGTAGCAGGGACATTGAGCGGATGCGGACCGGCTTTTGTCTTTGTCATGATCGAAGCTTTGGCAGATGCAGGTGTTAAGTACGGCCTGGATCGTACGACAGCATATGCATTGATCAGCGCGATGGTAAAAGGAAGCGGTGCTTTGCAGTTGGAAAGCGGCCAGCATCCAGGTGTCTTAAAAGATGCAGTATGTTCACCAAAAGGAACAACGATCAAAGGAATCGGCGCTCTGGAAGAACATGGCTTTCGCACAGCTTTGATACAGGCGATCGATGCAATCGAAGGAAAATAAGTACAAGATGCCGCAAGGCATTTTTTTATGCCGTTGTCACTTGTCGTTTATGTTAAAATGAAGGTGGTTAGGGGTGAGCAAGATGTCCACAGTTGTCATCATTCGTCAAAAACAAGATCGTGTACAAACAATTGATCTGAATCTGTTAAAGGATTGGGTCATCAAAGAGAAACTGTATTTTGGAATGATGAATCAGGCTCTTGCATATCAGCCATATCAGAGCGAGGAACCGGATATTCATGAAAAGTATTTTGTGATCATCGATAGAAAACTGTTTGGCAGAGGTTTTGAATTCTATGTCAGTGAAGATGATCATATAGAATTGACGCTGCATGCTTTTTCTACACCAACAGATATCTTTATTTTCTATAAGTTCATTCGAGATGTTTGTGCTGCTTACCAAATAGATGAATTTGAGCAGGATGGAGAACGATGTTTTACAGATGAATTGAATGATCTTTATAAAAAAGCAATTGCTTTTCATCGTTATTTGGTAAAAGAAAAATTGAATCCCCATGTAACGATTTTTGGCGGGATCTTTCCGATTGCTGTGGAAGATAAGCTCATCAATAATATAAAATTATTAGAGCCCTCTGCTGCACATAAATTGTATGAACGCTACCTTGATGAAAAACAGAAGATGGATTGTTATTATGGGGTTCCCTTATTGTTGGAAGAGTCATCACTGCATGCTCGTTATGCATTGATAAAAGATGTACCGACCATCCTTCCGCAGAAAGCACAGCTTCCTGCTGCTTTGCAGTTAAAGATAAAAAAACCTGTACAATGCTGGTCAGTTTTGTTGTTGAAGAAAGAGGGAGACGATTTGAAAGAAGAGGCAGAGCTGGGTTATGAAGAATTTTTTAAATGGATCCATTCTGTCAAATGTCCGCCTTTTGATCAAGATCATTGGATCGTCACCTATGATGAGAAAATAGATTCGATCATACAACGATGGAAAAAGGAACAGGGAAAACAGAAATTGATCGAATGGCTGTGCAGCAGTGAACTAGGTGTTTCCCCTAAAAAAATAGAATATGTCAAACAGTTTTCTGTAGATGATACCTTATGCCGTATATATCGATATAAAAAAAGCTGGATGGGCAAATGGCTGTTGGCAATCGAATGGGAAACAGGGGCATTCAGTGCATTTCAGGAGTATAAACCGGAAAGCGCCGAAGAGGATGCAAAAGCAATTTTGAAAAAATGCAGACAGTGCAGTGTAGAAGAAAGAGGGTAATGAGATATGATCAAAATGGTATTAGTAGATATGGATGAAACATTGCTGGTGGATTTTCGCGTTCCTGATGTAAATAAACAAGCAATTGCAAAAGCAAGGGAAAAAGGAGCGCATGTCATACCGGCAACAGGAAGATCTTTTGATATGATCCAGGATATCTTAAAGGATATGGGTACACAATATCAAAAGAATGAATACAGTATTTGTTTCAATGGAGGAGCTGTTTATGAAAATGATCAGGAAGAACCGATCCATTATCAAGCTCTAAGTTATGAACAGGTAACTTCATTGTATGCGATCTGCAAGCAATATGGACTTTGTTTTTTAGCGTTTGCATTGGATAAAATCTATATTTACGATCCTTCTGAAAGTGAAGTTGCACGCAAGACAAAACAGAAAGCCAATTTCTCCGTTGAAAGCGATCTTGCTTTACTGGAGGATAAAAAGGTGATCAAAGTAGCATTGCAAGCGGATGAAGAGGAACTGTTATATCAGATCGGAGAAGAACAAGCTGAGGTCTTGAAAAAGATGCAAGTAGAAGTCAGTTATTCATCAGGACGTTTTTTGGAATGTACGGCTGTTGGAGTCAGCAAAGGAACCGCACTGATCTGGTTAAGAGAGCATTTACAGATCATGAGAGATGAAACGATGGCAATCGGAGATAATTTTAATGATCTGACTATGATCCAGGAAGCTGGCGTTGGCGTATGTGTGGGCGATGGACGAAAAGAAGTACAGGATGTATCTGATTTTGTAACGAAACGCGGTTTCAAAGAAGGAGCAGTTGCAGAAGCATTGCAAAAATACTTAGGATGATGGAAGGCACTGTAAAAAAATGCGACTGTCTTATTCTGAAAATAATGCTATAATGACCATGGTGATTTAGTAATGGAGAATAGCTTTCAAAAAGGAATTCAAGACGGCATTCCAATAGCACTGGGATATCTTTCGGTTTCATTTGCTTTTGGAATGATGGCAGCCAATCAAGGAATACCGCTTTGGGCAAGCGTAATGATCTCATTTACGAATTTGACAAGTGCCGGACAATTTGCGGCCTTGAGCATCATTGCGACAGGGGGTTCTTTGATTGAAATGATATTATCGCAGTTCGTGATCAATTTGCGTTACTTTTTGATGTCGCTTTCATTGACGCAAAAGATCGATCCGCGTTTGGGGACAGCCAAACGGGCATTGATTTCCTATGCTGTAACCGATGAGATATTTGCAGTATCGACCAGCCGGTATGCCGGGGTAGGTTTTCATTATATGGCCGGTTTGATGCTTTTGCCGATATTTGGCTGGACCATGGGCACTTTTCTGGGCGGCGCAATTAGTTCCTTGCTTCCTTTAGCGCTTCGCGATGCATTGGGGATCATGATCTATGGAATGTTTTTAGCGATCATCCTGCCTCCTTGTCGGCGTTCAAGAGAAATTTTTATCGTTGTGATCATTGCCTCTTTGATGAGCTGTGTATTCCAGCTGTTATCTGCTGTCATAGCGATCGGCAGCGGCTTCGTCATCATCCTGTGCACGATCGTCGGCGCAGGCATCGGTGCCTGGCTGTATCCCGTAGGAGGGGAGGAAGAGCATCATGGATAGTTTGCTCGGATATATATGTGTAATGGCTGTTACGACATATTTGATTCGCTGTACTCCATTATTGTTCTTTCGCAAGCGTATCAAAAATCGTTATGTGCAGTCTTTCCTGTATTATGTGCCATACGCTGTTTTAGGTTCGATGACTTTTCCTGCTATTTTTACCGCGACCGGCAGCATCGCTTCTTCATGTGTGGGATGCGGAGTGGCAGTGGTGTTGGCCTATCGCGAAAAAAGTCTGTTGACAGTGGCACTAGCAGCTTCGATTGCCGCGTATCTGATGATCGTTATTCTTGGCTGATCAAAACAAGAGCATCTATAGGATACTTTTTCTATACATTTTCATAGGGGCGTGCTATATTGAAGTTAAAGATCGCATCTCTAAGAAACTAAAAAAATCTATTTTACATAGATTTAACATTGGATTGAATATTTCTTTACGAGGTGCATGGCATAATACGAATGTAAAGGATGTGTAAAATCATGGGAATGGGTGATATAAAGGCACTATTCTCATTCATCAGTGGCTTGGGACTATTCTTATATGGAATGCATCTGATGGCTTCCGGCTTGCAAAAAGCATTTGGACAGAAAACGAGAAGGTTTGTCAGTTATATAACAGAAAACCGTCTGTTGGGAGTGTTTGTGGGAGCGTTGATCACAGCCATCATTCAAAGTTCCTCTGCTACCACTGTTATGATCGTTGGCTTTGTCAATGCGGGATTATTGTCATTGACACAAGCAGCAGGAGTGATCATGGGAGCCAATATTGGAACGACGATCACTGCTTGGCTCGTATCGATCAATGAATGGGGAAGTTTTTTTCAACCTGATATAGTTGCTTCTCTATGTATAGGAATAGGTGCCTTGTTGTTTTATGGAAAAAATCAGCGAAAGCAAGTAATTGGCAGTATTCTGATTGGTTTCGGTATCTTGTTTTTTGGAATTGAAATAATGAATGCGGCGATCATCCCGTATCGTACGTATCCTTTCTTTGTAGAAGGTTTCGCATTGATCGCACAAAATCCGATTCTAGGGATCATCATAGGAATTCTCATTACTGCGCTGATTCAAAGTTCAGCTGCATCATTGGGAATTTTGCAGATATTAGCCATGAATGGGCTTGTCAGCTGGAATAGCGGATTATTTATTATCTTAGGTCAAAATATCGGTACTTGTATCAGTGCGATGATTTCTTCTATATCGGCAAATAAGAATGCGAAACAGGCCGCTATGCTTCATTTATTGTTCAATACGTTTGGAGCTTTGCTCTTTGGAGCGGGGTTTATGATTTTCTTTCAGCTTTATCCTTCTATGGGAAAAACGAATATCGACAGTGTAGAGCTTGCTATGATCCATACATTTTTTAACTTGTTGACAACAGTGATCTTGTATCCGTTTGCTCCTGTTTTGGTAAAACTGACACAGAAGCTGATCAAAGAAGAAGAAACAGGCTCTTTGCAAGTGCATCCTTTGATCGGATTAGATCCTCGTATTTTGCAGGCACCGGGAATCGCAATTGAACAGGCACAGAAAGAAACAGGGAACATGGCGGATCTGGTCATTCAAAATGTAGCTGCCTGTCAAAAAGCGTTTATGGATTTCAATGCACATAAAATTGAAGAAGTATATGCCAATGAACAACAGATCAATCAATATGAAAAGGAACTGACCCGTTTTCTGATTCATATCGAGAGTGCAAGACTCAGCGATCATCAAAAACAGCAGCAGCGGTATTTGCTGTATGTGATCAGTGATCTGGAACGCATCGGTGATCGATGCAAGAACATCGCTGAGCTCAGTGAGCAGATGATGAAGGATGGCAATACCTTCTCCATCGGTGCATATGAAGATTTAGAGATCATAGGAAAGCAAAGCATGCAGACAGTACGCTTTGCGATTCAGTACTGGAAGGACCAAAAACAAAGTATTTATTATAAAGAAACAGAAAAAAGTGAACAGATGGTCGATCAGATGGAAACGCAGTTGCGGGACAAGCATATACGGCGTTTATCCATGCGAAAATGTAAAGTAGAAGCTGGTGTGATCTTTTTGGATGCGATCAGCTATTTAGAACGAATCAGCGATTATGCGATGAATATAGCACAATATACGAAAGAAGAAGCAAACTTATCTACAGAAAAAGGGGGAGCTTAACATGGCAAAGGTTTTAGTAGTAGAAGATGATGAAAGTATCCGCAGTTTGATCAAACTGACTTTGCAGCAGTTTCAATATGAAACTGAAGCATTTGAAGATGCTGAAAGTGCATGGGAGTACCTGCAGAAGGAATCGGCAGATATTGGCATCTTTGATCTGATGTTGCCGGGAATGAGCGGATTGGAATTGATTGAGAAAATAAGGAAAGATGAACAACTGCGGGATTTTCCGGTCATCATCTTAACAGCAAAAGATAGTGAAATCGATAAAGTGATCGGTTTGGATCAAGGTGCCGATGATTATATGACAAAGCCTTTTTCTGTATTAGAGCTTACTGCGCGTATTCGTTCGCTTTTAAGAAGAAGCGTTTCACATACAGAGGAAAATCACGTTTTTATCGAAGGCGGCTTGAATATTGATTTTGACGGCCGTACCGTCCATGTGCTGGAAAAACAGATCGAGTTGACATTCAAAGAGTTTGAATTATTAAAATATTTAATTACACATAAAGGAAAAGCGGTCAGCCGTCAAGAATTATTGAATCAGATCTGGGGGTATGATTTTGTTGGTGAAAGTCGTACTTTGGATGTGCATATCAACTCTTTGCGCCGTAAATTAGGGGCTCCTTACGATGGATGGATCCAGGTGATCCGCGGTGTGGGGTATCGGTTTGTAGCGGAGGAATGACATGAGAAGACGGATATTACGAGACTATGTCCTGGTTGTTACAGCAGCGTTATTGTGCGGTTTCTTTATCTTTTATATGGTCGTATCAAACATTATGATGGAATCGACCAAGAGTGATCTGCATTATACATTAAAAACGTTAGAAGCATTTCCAAAAGAAGAATTATTAGATCGGAAAGCGGAATTGAGCGGCGCACTAAAAGATGAAAATTCACGCATTACGATCATTGACGAAGACGGAACGGTTTTATTGGACAGCGATGTGCAGGGCAAGCTTGAAAATCATTTGCAGAGGGAAGAAGTCCAGATGGCGTTGACACAAGGAGAAGGGTATGCGGTCCGCTATTCTACGACATTGGATATGCCGATGCTGTATGTTGCTTTGTATTCGCCGCAGCAGGCCTGTATCTATCGCATAGCTATTCCATATAATGGTTTAGAAGCGTATGGGGTCTCTTTGCTGCCTGCCGCCGTCGTTTCCTTCCTGGTTGCTTCCTTGATTGCTTTGATTTTGGCAAGAAAGTCCACTGCATCTTTGACTAGACCGCTGCAGGAAATTGGAAATGAGATCCGCCGCTCGCAAGATGATGATACGCCGCTTGCTTTTCATACTTATCATTATGAGGAATTGAATGAAATCGCAGATACGATCAAACAGATGCAGGAAGAGATCCAGCATTATGTAAAACGTCTAAAACGTGAGAAGAATATACGGCAGGAATTTTTCGATAATGCTTCTCATGAATTGAAGACACCGCTGACGAGCATCCGCGGTTATGGAGAATTGTTGAAAAGCGGCGTAGTGGATGATCCGAAACAGGCACAGGAATGTGTGGAGCGCATCTTAAAAGAAACCAGACATATGACGGCATTGATCGCTGATATTTTGATGATTTCTCGTTTAGAGGGAAATGATGTGGTCGAAGCAAAAGAAAATCTGCCTTTACGCATGTGTGTGGAGGAAGTAAAAAAATCATTAGAGCCGCTGGCACAAGAGAATCAGGTTGTATTGGATGTACAAGTTGAAGACTGTATGGTCCACATGTCTAGAAAGCATTTTGAACAGTTGCTGAGCAATCTGATGAGCAATGCAATCAAATACAATAAGGAAAATGGAACAGTCGATGTATTCTTGAAAAGTGAACGCAACCGTTTCGTACTGAGCGTGGAAGACAGCGGAATCGGCATTTCCAAGGAAGATCAGAAACATATTTTTGAAAGATTCTACCGCGTTGATAAAGGACGCAGCCGCAAAGTGGGCGGCACAGGGCTGGGATTATCTATCGTTAAGCATATCGTTCGTTATTACAATGGGACGATAGATGTGTTTTCAAGAGAAAATATCGGAACCAAGATCACGGTCTCACTGCCGAATGTGGTCGTGAAAGAAGAAAAGTAACATGCCGGTCATGTTGCTTTTTTTTCGGTAATTGTAAAAAGTATGTAAAATATAAGTTAAGAAAAAATAAAATATTTCTATAAATCTAGGTTTAAGTATGCTATCATAACGATGACTATCAAGAAGCGGAGGGACTTGGATGGGCGCAATTCTTGAAATTATCGTTTCGATGCTGGGCGGTTTGGCGTTGTTCTTATACGGTATGCGAATGATGTCAAACGGCCTCGAACTCACTGCTGGAAATTCAATGAAATCCATATTGGAAAAGTTGACCTCCAATAAACTGATCAGCATCATTGTAGGAGCGGCGGTAACGGCATTGGTACAGAGCTCGTCTGCAACGACTGTTATGGTGGTCTCCTTTGTGGATTCTTCCATTATGTCATTGGAACAAGCAGTTTGGATCATCATCGGTGCCAATGTGGGTGCGACCATGACCAATATGCTGACTGCGTTAAATGTTTCAATGGTGGCAAGTTTGCTGGCCATTATTGGTGTCATAGCCATTTTATTCGTGAAACGGCCAAAATTGAATCATATCGGGCTGATCCTGGCCGGCTTGGGAATCTTATTCATCGGCATGGAACTTATGTCCATGGCCGTTGTTCCATTAAGAGAAGTAGATGCATTTCGTGATATCATGGCAACTTTTACAAATCCGCTGATCAGTATCGTTTTTGGTGCTTTATTTACAGCGATCATCCAGAGTTCAAGTGCTTCTATCGGCATCCTGCAATCGCTTTCGACTACTGGTGCTATTTCGATGAACAGTTCCTTATATTTGATCTTTGGGATGAACATCGGAACCTGCATCACTGCAGCGATTGCTTCGTTAGGCGGCAGCAGCGATGCCAAGCGGACAGCGATGATCCATTTTTTGTTCAATGTCATTTCTACGCTGATCTTTGTGGTGATCATATCATTTCTTCCTTTTTCGCAATGGATCACGATGACCAGTTTAGATCCAAAAATACAGATTGGCAATGCCAATGTCGTCTTCAAGATCGTATCCGCAATTCTATTGTTTCCATTTGGCAGTCAGCTGGTGAAATTAAGCCGCTGGCTGATCAAAGAAAATGATGAAAAACAGCCGCTGCTGCGTGAATTCGGCATCGATCATGCGGGAGGGGTAGGATCATCTGCTGTCATTGTCACTTCTTTTGAGCGGGCAATCGACTATATGACAAGACTGGTCATTGAAAATTTGAATGTGTCGTTAGATGCCTTGATTCGTGACAGCGAAAAACAGAGCGAAGAATTATTTGAAAGAGAGAAGCAGATCAATGCGTGCCGTCATGAAATCAACGAATATGTCAATCGTACTTCTTCATTGGAATTAACGGAATCAGATGCAGAAACGGTCATGTCTTATTTTAAGATCACGACAGATCTTGAACGATTAGGGGATCACGCTAAAAACTTGATGAGTTATGTGACAGAAGGGGCACTGAATGAAGAATCTGTTGCAGAACTGACGCATTTACGTTCCTTGTTAAAAGAGGCAATACATACATTTGATCAACCTGCTGAGGAAATAGAAGAACAATATACTCATATGACACATATTGAACAAGAGGTAGACGCACTGACCCGGATGTATCAGGATGATCAGCTGCAGCGTTTAAAAGAACATCGATGTACGGCTTCGCAATGCGTAATGTATGTAAATGTATTGGTAGATATAGAACGTATATTTGACCATTTGATGAATATCGTAGAGGAATGCAAAGAACATCGCTATCAGCTGTGCAAAAAACCAAGCCGATATGCGTAAAATTAAAAGGAGCTATTGTTTATAGCTCCTTAAGATCGAACGAATTGCTTGAAATAAATAAGGCTTGAATGCTTTGATCTCCAATGGCTGGTGATAAAGGATCGAATTATAACAGCTGCTGCCGGCAGCCTCGATGATGATATAGAGAATCACTTCCGGTTTGTCAAAATGATAATGGTTCTTTTCCGCTAGCGTGATAAAATTGCTTACTAGATCTAATGTGTCGCTTTCGATGGAATTTTGCAAATGTTCATGGAATATCCCCCAAGATAAGTTGCGTTCGATAAATTTTAAGATGATCGGCTGCTGTTCCAGCTGAAGAAGAACTTGGTTGATCACAAAGACAACAGCATCTTCAAAATCATGAATGTCATTTTGCTGTAAAAGCTGATGGGCATTTGTAAAAAGACGCCTGGCTTCATTTTGGATCAAAACATCGCGAACCTCATATTTGTCTTTGAAATATAAATAAAAAGTACCCTTTGCAACCCCGGCTTTTTCTACGATATCTTGTACTGTGACCGAATGGATATCGGTTTGTGTAAACAATTCAAATGCACTGCGTAAAAGTGCATTTTTTTTATTTTTCTTATTCTCCAATACCTTGGATCTCATAAAATCACCCACTATAGTATACAATAAAATGACTAAATGTACAATATTAAAAACGTTATTTTAGCTTGTTTAAATAAATTATAAAAAATAATTGACTAATAGTCATTTTGTGATATACTCCTTTGTATCAGAAAGGAAGGTAAGCTTTATGGATGGATTATCCAAGTGGATCGTAAAAAACCGAAATAAGATATTAGTACTTGCAATCTTATTGTTGATTCCAAGTATATTTGGTTATCTCCACACAAGGATCAATTATGATATTTTATCCTATCTGCCGAAAGAATGTGAATCGATGAAAGGACAGCAGATCCTGGATGAGCAATATCAATTAGCCAGTGTGGGCATGATGGTCACCAATGATCTATCTGATCAGGAAATTGTAAAATTAGAAAAAAAGATCGAAAAAATCGATGGAGTCAAACAAGTGTTATGGCGGGATGATGTGGTTGATATCACATTTCCAAAAGAGATGCTGCCGGATGCAGTGGAACAACAGCTGTATGCAGATGATGCGTCGGTGATGATCGTTACTTTTGATGAAGATACGGCATCGACCAAGACGATGAATGCAATTGAACAGATCAAGGATGTATCTGACAAAGATTGTTACTTAGGCGGGATGAGTGCTATTGCACAGGATACAAAAGAATTGGCAAATGCAGAAATGCAGCGTTATATCCTTATTGCAGTGATCTTAAGCTTGATTGTTTTATATCTTGGATTGGAATCGACGATCGCCCCATTGATCTTCATGGCCGGTATTGTTTTCCCAATCATCTACAATTTCGGCACTAATTTTTTCTTGAAAGAAATTTCTTATATCACGCAGGCATTAGCTGCGATCCTGCAGTTGGCGGTGACGATGGATTACTCTATCTTTCTATTGCATCGTTATCAGGAAGAAAAAAAGCAGGAAGCAAATAAAACCAATGAAGAAGCGATGAGCAAAGCCATCAGTGCAACGTTCACTTCGATCACTTCCAGCTCAGTTACGACAATTGCGGGTTTTTTGACGCTGTGTTTTATGCAGCTGCGTTTAGGCGGCGATATCGGTTTGGTCATGGCAAAAGGTGTTGTGCTTGGTGTTATCTGTACGATCTTTGTTCTTCCAAGTTTGTTGATGCTGTTTGATAAGCAAATTGAAAAATATACGCATCGTACGCTGATTCATGAATTGAAGAGAATACCTGCTTTTGTCGTCAAGCATGCAAAAGCGATCTTGATCATAGCGGCTTGTTTGATTGTGCCGATGACTGTTGCACAGATGCATGTACATCAGTATTATGATCTGACATCTTCTTTACCTTCTGATTTATCCAGCATGAAAGGCACGAATGAACTCAAGGAAAAGTTTGATATGAATACGACGCATTTTATACTGGTAAAAGATTCTTTAAGCAACAAAGAAATAAAAGAAATCTGTCAACAAATGGAATCCTTGGACGGCATCACTTCTGTGATTTCTTATGAAAAATATATAGGCGGCCTTATCCCGAAGAGTTTTGTACCAAAGGAAGTTTCGGATCTATTTGAAAACGGCGGTTATCAAATGATCATAGCCAACAGTGATTATCATGCGGCAAGCGATGAAGAAAATAGGCAGATCGATCAGATACATGCTCTGATCCAGCCTTATGATGCGCATGCATTGGTCACTGGGGAAGGTGCGTTGAGCAAAGATCTGATCACGACGACAGATCGGGATTTTCAAGTAGTAAACGTATTGTCCATACTTGCTATTTTTGTGATCATTCTTCTCACGTTTCGTTCTGTTTCATTGCCTTTCATCCTGGTGGCTGCTATTGAATTAGCTATTGTCGTGAACATGGCAATTCCATTTTTTTCGAATGCTACGTTGCCCTTTATTGCCGGAATCGTGATTGGAACGATCCAGCTGGGAGCCTGTGTCGACTATGCGATCTTAATGACGACCCGTGTAAGGGAAGAATTAGGCAAACATGCAGATCGAAAAGAAGCAGTACGCATTGCAATTGAAAAAAGCGGGCCTTCGATCATCACTAGCGGATGTTCCTTCTTTGCAGCATGTATCGGTGTTGCATTGATTTCCAGGATGGATATGATTTCCAGTTTATGTGAGCTGTTGGCGAGAGGCGCCATCATATCTGTTATCAGTATCTTGTTTGTTTTACCAAGCATGTTGTTGATCGGAAATCGCTGGATCGAGCAGACGACAAAAAGATGGCCAAAAAGGGAAGGGAGAAATCAAGATGAATAAAATAATGAAATGCAGCAGTATCGTATTGGCAACTGCGATGGGAATAAGCATTGCGCCGGTTTCTTTATATGCAAAAGAAGATCTTCATCCAACAGAGAAAGTGGAAACGGTGTATACCGTGTTGCATCCGGATGGCAGCGTTTCTGATATCCAGGTGTCTGACTGGTTACATGATGAAGACGGGATCCATAATATCAAAGAAACATTGGATCTGCAGGATGTGGAAAATGTCAAAGGAGAAGAAAAACCGGATATTGACGGAAAAAACTATACGTGGAATGCAGAAGGAAATGATCTGTATTACAGCGGCAAAGCGAGCAAAGAATTACCGATCGAGATCCATATCGAATATCAGATCGACGGCCAAAAAATGGATGCTGAAGAAGCTGAGGGAAAAAGCGGGCATTTGCAAATGGTGATTCAGATGCACAATCAGATATCAAGAGAAATTACGGTCAATCAACAAAAGGTAACGGTACATCCAAGTTATCTTGGAGGTGGTATGTTAGCATTTGACAGCGATCACTATAAAAATGTTCATTGCACGAGCGGCAAGATTTTGAATGATGGCAGCAATGAAATATTAGGGTTTGTGAGCGTTCCTGGACTAAGTGAAACGCTGCAGCAAATGGGTTTGGATTCGATCAACAAACGGATGCATTTGACGGATGATGTCGTGATCGAAGCAGATGTCAAAGATTTTCAGCCGGGATCGATCATGTTGGGTTTTACCAATGAAATGAGCATCGATGAGCTGACACAGTATTTACAAATGGGTGATCTGAGTGCTGGATTAGCTACATTATTTTCTGCCTCAGATGCATTGGAGAGCGGAAGCAAACAGCTGCAAGAAGGAATCACGACATTTTGTACACGTGTGCAGCCGCTGGTGAATGCTTATCCGCAAGTAGAGCAGCTAGCTGCAGCAAGTGAACAGCTGTATGATGGAGCGCAGCAAGAATTACAGGGACTGAGTCTTTATGCGCAAGGTGTGACGCTGTTGAATAAAGGCAACCAAAAATTGTATGGAATCAGCAGCGGAGTACAGTTAGCAAAAGCAAATATGACATCGTTAACAGCGGGAGCCAATCAGCTGCAGGCGGGTATTGAGCAAATCAATAGTCAGCTGCAAAAGATGGACACGATCGATATGGATGCATTAGATCAGATGCTGGTTCAATCTAAACAACAGTTATCCATGATGGAACAGATGCTCACTCAAGATCGTCATATTGTAGATGGCATGCAAATGCAGTTACAGCAGCTGCAGGGATCGATCCAGACTTTACAAGAAGCAAAACAAGCATATCTCTCTGCCGCAGAGGAGTATAATGCGGCAGTAAGGCAAAACAATTTGGTGATAAGTAAAGACAATCAGGTAATCAAAGAGTACCAAGATGAGATGAACACAGCGAACAAAGAGTTGACAAACATACAAAATAAAACAAATGCAGCGATCAACGCAGCTTTGAATGATATGCAAGAGACATATGACCTGCTGACAGATCCGCAGAGCAAAGCAAAATTACAGGAACAGATCAATGCATTAAAGACGTATCAGCTGCAGCTGCAGCAGGTATCGTATACTCAAGGACAGTTACAATTGCTTGAAGAAATCGATGCAAGCAAAGTGAGCGGCTGTTTGGATCAAATGACAGATGGATTAACAAGCATATTTGCTTCTTTGGCACAGGCACAGAAGAATCTGGATACGTTGTCTGCAGATGCAGCTAATGCGCAAAAAGCATTGACCGCAATGCAGGAAGCATTAGAACAAATGCAAATATCCTCTCCTGCATCGATATCGTCTCAATTCATGCAACTGAAAGGCGCAATGGAACAGCTTGCGCAAGGAAGCGTACAGTTGACACAAGGATGTGCTGCTTATGAACAAGGTATGCAGTCTTTATATGAACAGTCTTTGGTTGGTATCCAACAAGTCAATGAAGCCAGCCAGCAACTAGATGATCGTCAATCTGCTTTGCTGAATGGGATGCAGCAGTTAGATCTGGGACTTTCCCAATTAGCAGAGCAGAAGGAAAGTTTTCTGCAAATGAGCCAGGGATTGAAAGAGCTGAAAGGTTCTTTGCAAATGTTGCTGCAGGGGACTACACAGTTATCTTCGGGAATGCAGCAATTTAATGAAGAAGGCATGCAGCAGTTAAAGGATATCTATCATATGGGAACAGAGCAATGGAATGCTTTCCAGCAAGTGCTGCAGACGATGCAGGAGCTAAATGAAGAAAACAACACATATGCTGGTGCGCCGAAGGGTGCTGACACAACAGTACGTTATATGTTTAAAGTAAGCGAAGAATAGCAATGATGAAGATATGAAAAAAGAGGCTGTAACGAATAAGGAATAGCCAAAAATAAAAAATGCATCTAATCTCGAAAGAGAAAGGATGCATTTTTTGGTATAATTTAGCTATGAAAAACATCGAAGTGTTAGAGCTAAATCATTCCTATTTGAGCAATAGGAATTATACCGCATTTCAGATGATTTTACCACTGGATTGTGAAAAAAAGATCGATTCTTCTGATCCGGTGTACAGTTTTCTTGAAGTGATGGAAGGAGTCAACTGGAACAAATATCT
>NZ_LT699708.1 GCF_900155395.1 Merdibacter massiliensis | reverse complement strand
GAACACAGAAGTTAAGCACTCCAGCGGCGACAATAGTTGGGCCTGCCCCTGCGAAGATAGCACGTTGCCGGTCTCTTCCTTTGCGATCACTTTGTGGTCGCTTTTTTTTCGCTTTTCGTGTATAATAACAATGCTTAAGGAGAGAACTTACATGAAGGTATTATTAGGTTTATCAGGCGGAGTAGATTCAGCTGTGGCCGCTTATCGATTAAAAGAACAAGGTTATGATGTCGCATGCGCATTTATGCGCAATTGGGACTCCTTTGCAAATAATGATATCTTGGGGAATCCAACGATCCAAGATGACGTATGTCCGCAAGAACAAGATTATGCAGATGCGATGAAAGTAGCGCAGAAGCTAAAGCTTCCTTTATACCGTGTTGATTTTGTAAAAGAATACTGGGACGATGTTTTTTCTGTATTTTTAAATGAATATAAACGAGGCAGGACCCCGAATCCGGATATTTTATGTAATAAACATATCAAATTTAAGGCATTTTTTGACTATGCTAAAAGCATGGGATTTGATACGGTCGCTACAGGTCATTATGCACAGGTCGACTCAACATATATATATCCGCGTCTATTGCGAGGAAAAGATGCAAATAAGGATCAAACTTATTTTTTGTGTCAAATGCCTAAAGAAGCTTTGGCTCATACATTATTTCCAATTGGCGATCTGGAAAAACCGGAAGTACGGGAAATTGCGCAGAAATTACATTTAGATTCTGTTTCTACAAAAAAGGATTCTACCGGTATCTGCTTCATCGGCGAACGGAATTTTCGCCAGTTCTTACAGAATTATTTACCGAGCAAAGAAGGCAATATCGTGGATATTCATAACGGTCAGGTGATTGGGAAACACGTAGGGGTATTATATTACACGATTGGGCAAAGGAAAGGTCTTGGTATCGGAGGCAATCTCGGTCCATGGTTTGTGGTCGGAAAAGATGTAGAGAAAAATATTTTATATGTTTGCAATCAAAACGAAAATAATTGGTTATTGACAGATAGCTGTATTGTCAGCGGTGTAAACTGGTTCCCGGAAATGAAACCAAAAGGCGAATATGCTTGTACTGCAAAATTTCGCTATCGGCAAAAAGATCATGCGGTATCTATCCGCTTTTTAGATGAGCATACGCTATATGTACGCTATCCTCAAAAAGTATCCGCCGTTACCAGTGGCCAGGAAGCAGTTTTTTATCAAGGCGAAGAATGTCTAGGCGGAGGCGTTATCGAAAATACGTTTATCAATGGAGAAGATATCCATGAGAAGATATTAGCTACAGGTCGCTCTTACAGCACTTATAAATAATAGAAAGGGCAGGGTGCATGGAACAACAATCAATCGAAATCAAGGCAAAATGTAAATTTATCGTATTTGAGAATCCATCAAACGACTATAAAGTCATTCGTTTTGAGCGAATCGATGAGACACATGCGTCATTTATAGGAGTAGGTTATTTTAAGCAACTAGAACGTGAGGCATTGTACCGTTTGCAGGGAAAATATGTGGAACATCGCAAGTATGGGATACAGTTTCAAATTGAAAGTTGTGAGCGCATCCTTTCGGACGATACAGATTTATTAGTCCGATTTTTTAGTAGTGCTCATTTTCCAGGAATCGGCAAGACAACAGCAAAACGCATGGTAGATACTTTAGGAAAAGATATCATCCAAGTTTTACGGGAAAACAAGGATGCCTTGGATCAGGTTGCAGGCATGAATGATCAAAAGAAGCAAGTCATCATGCAAGGGTTACGAATAACTTCTGTGTTGGACGATGCGTACTTGAATTTGGCAACGATTGGTTTGAATAATAAGCAGATTGCTCGTCTGGAAGAAGTATATGGAAATGAGTTTGTTGAAGAGCTGAAAACGGATCCATACCGCCCATTTTTTGAAATAGATGGATTTTCTCTACGTGTTTGCGAACGTTTAGCAATGCAATACGGTATAGATGATGGAGATATTCGACATGTTCGTGCTCTTGTGATGCAGATTTTCAAGCAAGCTGCTTTTCATAGTGGTTCCACTTACTTGCCTAAGGAGCAATTTATAACGATGTTGCAGAAACAAATCACTTACGAAGGAGAAATTGAAGATATCCTGCAGACTTTATGCAAAGAAGGTTACCTCGTTGAACAGAATGAGAAATTATATGATCGAAAGGAATATGATGCAGAAGTTTCGATCTGTAAGAAATTGAGATTGCTTTCACATCCTTGTGATGCTCCAGATCATGCATATTTGCTGGAAAACATTCGTACCATCGAAAAGGAGCTTAATATCAGCTATGATGTACATCAGATTGAAGCCATCATCGGTTTTTTTTCTCATACATTTTTAATATTAAATGGAGGTCCCGGCACTGGAAAAACGACAACGATACGTGGGATCTTATCTTTGTATCAACGTTTATATCCGGATGACGAGATCGTATTGGCTGCTCCTACTGGCAGAGCGAGCAAGCGATTAAGCGAATTGAGCTCCTATCCAGCATCCACGATCCACTCTTTACTAAAATGGGATCTGGATAGTAACACGTTTCTCGTTGATGAGCATTCTCCTTTACATTGCGATGTGCTGATCGTTGATGAATTTTCGATGGTGGATAATCGATTATTTGCACAATTGTTAAAAGGATTGCCGCTTTCTTCAAAATTATTGATCATAGGCGACTGTGATCAGCTGCCTAGTGTTTCCTGCGGTAGCGTATTACGCGATCTTATCGAATCTGAACTGTTCCCTTTGTTTTCTTTAAATCGTATTTACCGCCAGGCAGAGGGCAGCGGCATTGCAAATTTAGCTTATCTGATTCGTACACAAGCTCCTTTGACATTTGAGAAAGACGTTTCTTTTATAACATGCAGCTCTGTGCAATTGCGAGCAGCTGTATGTGAAGTGGTCAAGAATGCATTAGAAAAAGGGTTTGACGCAAAAGATATCCAAGTTCTGGCACCTAAATATCAAGGAAGCTGCGGTATTGATTTACTAAATCAGGATCTTCAAACCCTTTTAAATCCAGCGGATCCTTATAAAAAAGAAGTATCGATCGCTGGTCGGATCTTTCGCGAGGGAGATAAAGTTTTGCAGTTGCGAAATATGCGAGAGGATGCTGTTTATAATGGCGATATTGGCGAGATCATCGAAATTGAGAACGGGATCCAGGGCCCGGTCATCGTTGTAGCCTTTGATGATCAGATAGTTGAATATGAAAATGAAACTTTGTATTATCTGACCCATGCTTATTGTATTTCGATTCATAAATCGCAAGGGAACGAATATCCAATCGTTATTTTGCCCATTGTGAAAGAATATCATTTTATGCTGAATCAAAGATTGTTGTATACGGCAATCACGAGAGCGAAATGCGGACTGGTTCTTTTAGGAGATCAACAGTTGTTTCAACAAGCTTTAAAACAAAAAGAACGAGTGAAACGATATACTTCTTTAGCTGAGCAGCTTCAGATATATTTTAAGGAAGATGACACCATTCCTATTCCTAAGCCTCCCATCCTACAGGGTTGAATAATTTTAAATATTATTGACATACTAACTGTGAGGAGTTGATTGAATGAACAAATGTGTTGTGGCATTAGGTATCGGTATGATCATGGGCGCTTATCTTGGTTATATGAACGAAGAAGAAATAGAAGAAATGGCCCATATCATGCAGAAAAACCAAAAGAAAATGTCACGCAAAGCACACCGCGCATATCGTAAGGTGTGCGACTGCATGGAGCACTGATTCAGTGCTCTTTTTTATGTAAAAAGCAAAGAGTATCTCTTTACTTATTTATAATGGTTGTGATAAAATGATGTACGTGCAATAACTTGATGTTGAAAAAGAAAAGTATCTTGTATCAGGCAGTTAAGAGAAAAAGCGGTTGGTGAAAGCTTTCTGGTGATATGGGAGAACAGCTACTTTGGAGTCAGACGCTTGTCGGCGGGATAAGGACATAAGAGGGCATCGAAAGATGAACTAGGATGGTACCGCGTATGATTACGTTCCTGGATAGGGGACGTTTTTTTATTGCAAGGAGGAATTATTAATGAAGCAATTGACAGGAAATCAAGTTCGTCAAATGTTCCTGGATTATTTTGAACAGCATGGACATATGATCGAACCGGGGGCATCACTTGTACCACATAATGATCCGACGTTATTATGGATCAATGCAGGAGTTGCTGCATTGAAAAAATATTTTGATGGTACGGAAAAGCCAAAATGCAATCGAATTGCAAATGCACAGAAATCGATTCGTACAAATGATATTGAAAATGTAGGAAAGACAGCCAGACATCATACTTTTTTTGAAATGCTGGGAAATTTTTCTATCGGTGACTATTTCAAGAAAGAGGCCATTCACTTTGCATGGGAATTTTTGACAGATCCAAAATGGATCGGATTTCCAAAAGAAAAGCTTTATATCTCTGTTTATACAGATGATGATGAAGCCTATCGCGTATGGACACAAGAATGCGGTGTAGATCCTTCTCATATTCTTCGAACGGATGATAATTTCTGGGAGATTGGAGAAGGGCCGGGTGGACCGGATTCAGAAATCTTTTATGACCGCGGAGAAAAATATGATCCGCAAGGTCTGGGAGAACGTTTGTTTTTTGAAGAACTGGAAAATGATCGATATATCGAAGTGTGGAATGTCGTATTCTCACAATATGATTGTGATCCAAGTATTCCAAGAAAGGAATATAAAGAACTTCCGCAAAAAAATATTGATACAGGTATGGGATTAGAGCGCCTTGTTTCCTTGATCCAAGGAGGCGAAACAAACTTTGATACAGATTTATTTTTACCAATCATTCATGCAACGGAAAAATTAGCGAAATACCCATATGAGGGAGAGTATAAAATGGCATATCGTGTCATTGCTGATCATATCCGTACAGTTACTTTTGCATTAAGTGATGGAGCTAATTTTTCCAATAATGGACGCGGTTATGTGCTGCGTCGAGTGTTGCGCCGTGCAGTTCGTTATGGAATCAAATTAGGCATTGATAAACCGTTTATGTATCAATTAGTAAAAGTCGTAGCAGATGAAATGAAAGATTTTTATCCATATTTGCAGGATAAAGTAGCATATAATGAAAATCTTATTCGAATCGAAGAAGAAACGTTCCATAAAACGTTAGCAAATGGAGAACGTTTATTAAATGAAGAAATGGAGAAAGCAATAAACGGTGTTTTAAGTGGAAAGGTCGTTTTCCGTCTCTATGATACTTATGGATTTCCTTATGAGCTGACCGCTGAGATTGCAAGTGAAAAAGGTTTACAAGTAAATCATGATGAATTTGAAGAAGAAATGCGCCTGCAAAAAGAACGTGCACGTGCTGCACGCGGAGATGTCAATTCCATGAGCTCACAAGCAGCTGATTTGATGAATTTTGAAGAAGACAGCACATTTGTCGGCTATGATCATCTGACATGTACGGGAAAGGTCATTGCATTGTTTAAAGACGGTGTGACAGTAGATGAAATCACGGAAGAGGGCAGCGTGATCTTTGATACGACTTGTTTCTATGCCGAAAGTGGAGGGCAAGTCGGTGACCAAGGCATCATTGAAAATGCGGGTTCATATGCAATTGTAAACGAGGTGCACAAAGCACCGCATGGACAGCCGTTGCATCATATCGTAATGAAAAAAGGTACATTGCATGTCGGAGATGAGCTGACATTAACAGTTGATCAACAAAAACGAGCACAGACAACAGCAAACCACTCTTGTACACATTTATTACAGAGTGCATTAAAAAAGGTCGTCGGTTCACATGTTGCACAGGCTGGTTCTTACAACTGTCCTGATTATCTGCGCTTTGATTTTACGCATTTTGAAAAGATCAGTGAAGAACAATTGATGGAAATTGAAGCATTGGTCAATCAGTACATTACAGGATGTTATCCAGTCATCAAAGAAGAATTGCCAATTGATGAAGCAAAGAAACGCAATGCGACTGCATTATTTGATGAAAAATACGGGGATATCGTTCGTGTCGTGACGATGGGTGACGTCTCTTGTGAATTCTGTGGAGGTTGTCATGTCGATAATACAAATCAGATTGGTATTTGCAAGATCATCTCTGAAGAAAGCATTGGTTCCGGTGTACGCCGAATTACGGCTAAAACGGGCTATGCTGCATATCAAGAGTTTGCTGCAAATCAAAAAACTCTATTAAATATCGCACACACCTTAAAGATGAATGGCATCACGAATGTGGAACAAAAAGTCAGCCAGCTGGCTAGCGAATTATCGAATGCTAATAAAGACTGTGCACATCTAAAAGAACAGATGCTTGCTTTAAAAGCAAACGATCTGATCAATCAGCTGCGCCCGTGCGGAAGCGGCAATGTGTTGATCAAACGCTTTGATGCTATAGATGCAAAAGCTTTAAAAGATATTGCATCAAATATCAAAGCACAAAAAGCAAACAGCGTGGTATTCTTAGCAAGTGTAAATAATGATAAGATCGTATTCGTTGCAGGAGCAGGGAAAGAGGCTGTTGCCAAAGGCATTCATTGTGGAAATTTGGTAAAACAGGCCGCTACGATTTGTGAAGGAAAAGGTGGCGGAAAGCCGGATCTTGCACAAGCAGGCGGAAAAAATGCACAAAAATTGGATGAAGCAATCTCAGCAGTCGAAAATATGCTGAATGAAACACTTTCAATTTAATAAAAAATGGGTTAAAATAGTGCTATAGATTGAACAGGAGGTAATAGTATGAAGGATATTACTGAAACAATGTCGTTTCGTTCGGAAGACCTAAGAAGGGATACGATCAAACATGTACTGCGTTTGGTACAGGAAGCATTAGAAGAAAGAGGTTATAATTCAGTAAACCAATTGGCGGGTTACTTGATTTCAAATGATCCTGCTTATATTTCTTCACATAAAAATGCTCGTACTATTATTCAAAGTGTTGAGCGCTATGAGATAATTGAAGAACTCGTGAGAGCATATTTGGAGGAAAATGAATAGAATATTAGGTTTTGATCTTGGAAGCAAGACATTAGGCATCAGCATCAGTGATCCCTTAGGGATGATTGCTCGTGCATTGACCACTGTTCGTTTCCAAAGTGATGATTATGATGACGCTTTTCAACAAGCCATGGCAGTTATTAAGGAAGAAAAAGCAGATACAATTGTCTTGGGATTGCCGAAACATATGAATGGCGACGTGGGGGAGCGCGGCGAAATATCCATCGCATTTTCAAAACGTTTTGAAGATGTTGGTATCAAAGTTGTGTTATGGGATGAACGTTTGACTACAGTGGCGGCAAATCGCATTTTGCTTGAAGGAGATGTTTCCCGCAAAAAAAGAAAAAAAGTCATTGATCAAATGGCAGCAGTTCAGATACTTCAAAGTTATTTGGATTATTCAAATAGGGGCTGATATAGCCCCTTTCTATGAATTAGGAGGATATATATGCTGGATTCAAACAGTTTGTATGTTGTAGATGAAAATGGTAATGAAAAAAGAATGACGATCTTATTCACTTTTGAAAATGACGAGTATCAGCGGAAATATGTCGTATTTGAAGATCCTTCGCTTGAAAGCGAAGAGGTCTTTGCTTCTGCATATGACGAAGAAGGAAATTTATTGCCTGTTGAAAGCGATGAAGAATGGGCAATGATCGAAGAAGTAATTGGAGCGTTTACAGAAGATGAAGAAGCTGAGTAAACAAAAAAAAATCCTTCTTTCTATTGTTGCTGCTGTGGTTGTTTTGATAGGAATAGGTTATGGATTCTATTTAAATGAACTTTCTGCAGTAAATAACAAAAAACAAGATGTTGTATTTGTTGTAGAAGAAGGAGAGACCATCGGAACTGTTTTAGATCACCTGCAGGAACAAGGATTAATCAAGAGCAGTACTTTTGCAAATATTCATGCAAAGCTGACAAATCTTACGCAAAATAAAGCTGGAATTTTCATTTTGAATGATAAAATGTCTGCTGATGAGATCTTGCGTATACTGAACGATCCTTCACAAGCCCGCACAGACCAAGTGTTGATCACTTTTACAGAAGGCCGTTGGGCAAAAGACTATGCAAAACAGATCAGTGAACAGCTTTCTATTGATGAAAATGAGATATTGTCTTTATGGAATGATACGAAATACATAGAGGAGCTAGCCGCAGATTATCCATTTTTGGATACAGATGTACTTGACAATGCTGATTATCGTGTAAAACTGGAAGGTTATTTATTTCCAGAAACTTATGCATTTGATAAAGATGCAACTGCAGATGAGGTAACAAGAACTTTTTTAGATCACTTCAGCGAAATTTATGATAAATACGAGGAAGATATCAAGAAAAGCGATTATTCATTACAGGAAATTCTTACATTGGCCAGTATCGTTCAGTATGAGTCTGCAACAAGTGAAGATATGAAGATGATAGCAGGCGTATTCTATAACCGATTGAAAGAAGGTATGCCTTTGCAATCAACGGTGACAGTTTGCTATGCATTATATGATGATCTTGACCGCAATGATGAAGATAGTTGGAAAACTTGTGAGGCAAGCACAGACATTGATTCACCATATAACACATACTTGCATAAAGGTTTGCCTATCGGACCAATCGTAAATCCGGGGGAAGCAGCGATCGATGCTGTACTGCATCCGGAAACAAATGACTATTATTATTTTATTGCTGATATTCATGGTGTTCGAGGTGAAGCTGGAAAAGTTTATTACAGCAAGACGTATGCAGAACACAAGCAACTACAAGAAGAACTGAATCTGGTATTCTAATACAACAAATTCCTATTTGAATTTGCTAAAAAACATGATATAATACCGAACGAATAGGAGTGATACAATGGCTCAGGAAAATGAACAAAAGTTTTATGTAACTAAAGAAGGTTTAGATGAGTTATTAAAAGAGCAAGATAATTTAATTCATGTTGTACGTCAACAAGTAATCATTGAGTTGCAAGAAGCACGTGCACAAGGTGACCTTAGTGAAAACGCCGATTACGACGCTGCACGTGATCATCAGGCGCAAGTTGAAGCACGTATTCGTGAATTGGAAAATATGATTTCCAATGCAGTGATCATTGAAGGCGACAAAGAAGCTGTTTCTTCAAGATCTGTCACATTGGGTTCAACCGTAACCCTTTTAGATCTTAGCGATAATACGGAAGATACTTATACGATCGTTGGTTCGATCGAAGCAGATCCAATGAATGGTCGTTTATCCAATATTACACCGCTGGCCGTTGCTTTGATGGATCATAAAGTGAACGATATCGTGCATATTACGAATGTAGAAGAGCCTTATGATGTAAAAATCTTGGCACTGAAGTAAATAAAGCAGTCCAATGGGCTGCTTTTTTAAGGAGAACATATGAAAAAAGATAAGATTTGTATGATTTTTGATATGGATGGTACCTTATGGGATGCTACACAAGGTGTAACAGATGCATATAATGCCTATTTGTATCAGAAAAAAGGCTGGCACAATTTTTTGACACATGAAGACATTGTGCGTATTACCGGATTAGAGATTGAAGAAATTGCAAATGCTTTATTTCCTCAATTAGAACCTCAAGAACGCCTGCAATTAACAAAAGAATGCATGGTGTATGAAAATCAATATCTGTCGATACATGGAGGAACTTTATATCCGCATGTAGAAGAGACCTTAGCACTTTTATCCCAGGAGCATCCATTGATGATTGTTACAAATGCAGATGATGGATATGTACAAGCTATGTTTGCTGCTCACGCAATTGGACAATATTTTCTAGACTTTGAAATGTATGGACGTACACAATTGGTGAAGGGTGAAAACATTCGTCTGATCATGAAACGCAATCAAATTCAAAAAGCTGTTTATATAGGGGATACAAAGAAAGATCAGGAAGCATGTGTATTGGCAAATGTGCCTTTTATATATGCATCTTATGGTTTTGGTGAAGTGGATCATTATGATGCCAAGATAGATCGTTTCGATGAACTGCTGTCATGCATACAATCATTTTAGCCGTTTAACGGCTTTTTTTTAGTTTATCGTTTCGTATTAACGCATATATTCGATGAAAGGATGCGGTGATATGAAAAAAGTATTGTCTGGAATACTGCTTGCATCACTTGTTTTCTTTTGCTTCCTACCATCTTTGACATCAACATGGTCTCCAGAAGATTTTAAAAGATTGGTAAAAACGATAGAAATAAAAGGGGAGGTACGTTATCCGGGTGTTTATGAGATGGATTGGGATGCAAATATTGACGCTATCATAAAAAAAGCAGGAGGAACCAACGAACTTGCGGATCTTTCTGCAATCAATCTTTCCAAGATCGTAGAAAATAATTCGATTATCGTGATTCCTAAACAAAGTGCGAAAAAGAAGATATCCATTAATTTTGCCAGCTTAGATGAATTAGACACACTAAACGGTATTGGACCAGCCATTGCCCAACGTATTATCGATTACCGTAAAAAGCAACCGTTTGTATCATTGGAACAATTAAAGGAGGTAAAAGGTATTGGCGATAAGATCTTTGACAAAATCAAAGATGATATCATACTTTGATACAATTGATTTGCTGGGATGCGGTATTGCTGCAATCCTGCTGTTTTATTTTTCAAATCCTTGGCAAAAAATGATAGTTGCTATTGTTTTCCTATGGTTTCGAAGGAGACAGTTAGGGACTATCATTCTTTTATCATTGTTATTTATCTTATCTTGTTTTTATACACAGCAATCGATTGCCGTTCCATCTACAACGATGCTTGAGATTGATTCGATTGCTCCTGCTTACGTGATAGCAAAAGCGGATGATCAAAAAGTGATAGTCTATGGATTGGATGATGTCAGTTATGATGATGTTGTTTTTGTTGAGGGAGATTGGGAACAAATACATTCGACTCATAATTTTTTTCAATTTAGTTTTGATGAATATCTGGCGCGCAGAGATATATATTTCAGCATAAATGCTGAAAATAGTTATATTCTAAAACAAGGTTCATCTTGGAGAAGTCATCTTTATCGTTACCTGCAGTCTTTGCCACAACAGGAAGGTGCTATTGCAAGGTCCATGTTATTTGGCATTCCAACGGAGGATAACAATTACTTTATACAGGCTTGCGGTCTTCATCTTGCCACGCTTGCATATACATTGCACCGATGGATGAAAAAACGTTTTTCAATATCTTTTGCGGATAAAGGCATCTGTTTGTTTCTATTTGCTATGGGCTGTGTTTGGGGTTTTTTCGATTCTTTGTTTCGTGTTTTTTGTTTTCGTTTGCCTTGTCTTATTTTTAAAAAAGAGGGGAATCGAATAGGAGCAAGCATTCTATTGATTCTTTTGCTTCGTCATTATCTTCTGAACGAAATAACTTTTTTACTACCCTTTTGTTTTCGCCTGATGTATTATTTTGCAAATAAAAAGGGACGTAATAAATTACTTGGATTTTCTATATTGATTTTCTTTCAACTATGCTATTTTCATGAAATATATTGGCTACAAACTATTTTCTTTTCCTGTTTTCGTAAGCTGTATTGCGTTCTTTATGTCTTTGTGGTGATTGCCGTATGCTTCCCACCGCTTTTTTCTCTTTTATTTGTCCTTTTTTCGGGAATCGACATATTGTTTTCATGGACGAAAACATGGGTATATCATTATGTTCCAAGCATATTGTGGATCATCTGCTGGTTGATTTTTTTGTGGTTCTGGCTACACCGCTATACGTGGGAACTGTTGTTATGCATCTTTTTTTTACTAGGTTATAGTACTATTGAGCCTTATTTAGATCCTTTCTTTGAAGTGCATATATTCGATGTAGGACAAGGAGATTGCACATTGATCACATTGCCTCATCATCAAGGCACGATCATGATCGACATAGCTGGCAGTATGTATAAAAATATACCACAGGACATTATTCAGCCGATTTTACAGGACTTGCAGATTCGTTCGATCGATCTTTTGATTATTACGCACGAGGATTTTGATCACAGTGGCGGATTAGAAGAACTAAAAAAAATCGTTAAGGTCGATAAAATACAAACCATAAAAGAAGATATTGCACAACCCATGAAAATATATACACTTTTGAAAGATCATGAAGGAAAAGATGAAAATGCAGATAGCATCATTACTTGGTTTGGGCAAGATGATTTGTATTATCTGTTCATGGGAGATGCAGGCATTGTTGAAGAAATGAAATTGCTTGAGCTATATGATCAACTGCCGGTTCATTTCTTAAAACTTGGTCATCATGGAAGCGATACAAGTTCCTCATTAGAATTTCTGCATGATATGAAGCCACAATATGCTTTGATCTCTGTTGAAAAAAACAATCGCTATGGACATCCTTCTCCAGATGTATTAAAGCGCTTGAAAGATGAAGAAATTCCGTATTTCAGTACTGCGGAGAATGGAGGGATATGCATACGTTCAACTAAGCTGTTAAAATATATCACCACAGCAACAGGGGATTTTGTTATAATAAAAGACAGGTGATCAAGATGAATTACATTTTATATGGCGAAGAAGCAGCGACTATGAAAAAGAAGATTCATTCTATTGTAAAGGATCTTCATTTAAATATGGAACAAGTATCAATCTATGATGCGCAGCAAGTACCTTTAAAAGTAATTCTCGAAGATGTGAGCAGCATTCCTTTTTTTGAAGAGAATAAAGTGGTTCTTGTACAGAATGCTACATTTCTTTCTTCTAAAGATACGACTGGATATGATCTGGCACCGCTCCTATCATATCTTAAAGATCCGATGAATTTTTCCACGTTGATTTTAACCTGTGCTTGTACAAAATTAGACCAGAGAAAAAAAATCGTAAAAGAAATCATTCAATGTAGTAAAGTATTCGAATGTTCACGTATGAATGAAAGAGACAAAGAAGATGTGATCCGCACATTGGTAAAACGAAGAAAGCTGTCAATCAAAACAGATGCTTTACAACTTTTTATTGATCGGATGCCGTTAGACTTGGCTATTATTGAAAATGAATTTGATAAACTTTCCCTTTTTGAGAAGGAGATCGATGTAAATACCATTCATGAGCTCACCATTCGTGCATTAGAAGAGAATGTATTTGATATAGCTGAAGCAATGCTGAAAAAAGATATGAAAAAAACATTTCGTCTTTGGAAAGATCTGGAGGCCCAGCAAATTGAACCGATCTATCTGATTGCCACTTTAGCCTCTCAATTTCGTTTTTTATACCAAGTAAAGTTATTGATGAACCAAGGATTTACGAAAAAGGGAATCGTTTCAGAAACACAAGCACATCCCTATCGTGTGCAAAAAGCAATGGAGCAATGCCAATGGATAGGAATTGATTCACTATTGACTGAATTGCAAGAATTAGCTGATTTAGATCAAAAAATAAAAGGCGGGCAGATCGATAAAAAATTGGGATTCGAATTATACTTGTTAAAAAATGGAATAAAAAAACAGAGATGACAAAGATCTCTGTTTTTTTATAGGAAAGCTGACAGCTTTTTACACTTAAGCGATGCTGTTTACAGCCTTGCTCAAACGTGATTTTTGACGATTTGCATAGTTCTTGTGATGCAGACCTTTTGCTACCGCCTTGTCCAGCTTAGAGCATGCTTCTTTGTATGCAACAACAGCAGCGTCCTTATCTTTTGCTTCAACAGCGTTCAACACTTTTTTGATTGCTGTTTTCAGAGCTGATTTCTGAGAAACAACTGCCAAGTGTCTTTTGTTGTTAGTCTTTACACGTTTCTTCTGTGATTTAATTTGTGGCATGATGACACCTCCTGTTTTCATTTCAATGCTTGTAAATTATAGCAAACCTGCTTAGAAAAAGCAATAATAAGCGAAAAAAAAGCCATACTATCCCTTGGGTGATGTTCTTGAAACGAAAAAATAAATATTTGTACACAGATTTTGCAGACGAGCTCATAGAAGAAAATAAAGCACATGGATATGTTCATCAAAAGAAAAAGGGCAAGTATGTTACGGTCAGCCATATTCATGTTTTAGATAAAGAGAATCCATTGCAAAAAGAACCAGGAAATTATGTAAGCATCTCTTTCACTTCATTAAAGGAGAATGATCAAAGAAAAGAGTTAATAGAGACCATCCGCTATTACCTATCTTTTTTAATGAAAGAAAAAAGTGATATTCAGCGAATTTTAGTAGTTGGGCTGGGAAACCGTAGCTTTGTCAGTGACGCTCTTGGACCCAAAGTAGCTGGTGAAGTACTTGTAACGGCACACCTATTTCAACAAGAGGATCGCTCATGGTTAAACGGTATGCGAAATGTTGCCGTATTGGCTCCGGGAGTTATGGGACAAACTGGATTAGAAAGCAGTGTGATCATAGAAAATGTTGCAAAAGCCTATCAGCCTGATTTGATCGTAGCCGTGGATGCGTTAGCAACGCGTTATTTAAAACGTATCAATCGTGTGATTCAAATGTCTGACACCGGTATACAACCCGGCAGCGGGATTGGCAATCATCGACGCAGAATCGATCAATCTACGGTACATGTTCCTGTCATTGCCATAGGAGTAGCTACTGTAACGAGCATTCAAGCTATCATCGAAGAGCTATTAGAAAAAAATCATATGGAAGCTTGTGAATATGAAAAGCTGGAACAAAATATGATCGTTACGCCAAAATCGATGGACGAGGAATTAACTTATCTTTCTATGATCATTGCTTCTGGAATGAATCGTGCATTTCATTCCGGATTGGAATCAGGATAGGCATTTTTTATCCAATTCAGACATAGGCTCACTATGGGGAGGAAAGAATATGCGTTTTCACCTAAAGATCATCTGCAAAGTCATTGTTTTGATCTTATTTTTTCTGTATACTCCTTTTTTTGACGGCCTGCGTGAACTGATCAAAAACAGCCATTTTTTAGATCTTTTGGTCGTAAAGCAAGCAACGACAACAGAAGAGTTTTCCTTAAAAAAACAATTGAATGTTTTTTCTATTCCAAGTCAAGCAACAGATGATAAAGTGATTGAAGAGACAATTTCAACAGCAAATACACCAATCAGCGTTCCTCAGATAGATTCACAGACAAACAAGAAAAAAATATACATTTATGATACGCATCAAAGCGAAGAATATATGGATGGCAAAACGGTATTAGATGGTGCCAAATTATTAGGGGAGTTATTAAAAGAACATGGTTATGAAGTAATTGTTGAAACAAATTCATTTTCCGATTATATGAAAGATCACGGTTTAGATTATAATGATAGTTATTTAGTATCTTCTAACTTTTTAAATGATATCTTGGTAAATTATGGTCCTTTTGACTTGATTATCGATTTTCATCGGGATGCAGTACCTAGAGAAAGCAGTTATGTCAATCTCAATGGAACAAATTATGCACGCATGATGTTTGTTGTTGGCAATCTGAGCGGAAGAAGCGATGAAACACAAGCATTGGCAAAATCATTATACGACAACATTGAACAAATCCAGCCTGGTATAATGAAGAAGACAATGATAAGGGAAGCCTATTACAATCAGGAGATGAGTGAAAATATGATCTTGATTGAAGTTGGTTCTGATCATAATACTTTTGAAGAAGTAGAAAGCTCTGTTGAGGTCCTGGCTTCCGGAATCAATCAATATTTGTCATAGAGGTGAAAGTGTGAATAAAAATGCGCAAAAAGGGCCGACTTAAAAACAGGAGGTAAAAGATATCGAAAAAATTTATAAGTTGACTGGAATAGAAGAAATATCAATGCCAGATTGTTTTAAAAAGTTCAATGCTTTTTCAACTGTAAGTGAAGGATTGGCGTTTGGTTTTGGATCCATAAAGGATTCATGGTCACATGGATTAAATTCTTCTCCTGTAAGGATCATGTGGTAGATGCTGACCAGCATCATGCGTGCGATCGCAATGATTGCTTTCTTATGACCTCGTCGTTTCTTGATATTGGAATACTTTCTTCCAAAATAAGATGTCTTATCTTTGATGGCCGATAAAGCACATTGGACAAGCAGAGGTTTGAGATACTGTCCAGCTTTTGAGATACGGACTGACTTTTTCTTGCCGGCACTCTCGTTGTTGGCAGGAGAAAGTCCGGCCCAACTGACAAGCTGTTTGTCGGATTCGAACTGAGACATATCAATTCCTATTTCAGAGATGATAAGAATAGCAGATAAAGCACTGATTCCTTTTATTTGTGTGATGTGCTGAAAAGATCTGCGAAAAGGATACGCACGCTTAATCAATTCCACTTCGCATGAATCAATGAGCTGATCTAAATATTCCATATGATCCAAAGATTTTTCCATCTTGAATCGTTGATCCGATTCAATGTGATAGCCATGAAGAGAGTCCAGTATCTTATCTTTGTTCTTACAGTTTTTGTGAACGAGCTTTAGGATCTTGTCATCATCGATCACATTGGATTTCATGACTTCTTTCATAATGTTGGAAGCCGTCTTGCCAAAAGGATCTGAAACAACAGAAGCCAGACCGACATTAGAAATGGTCATACAGTTTTGATAACGATTCCGTTCTGAAGAACGCATGCAGACCAGTTTGTATCTGTAACGTGCGATCTCACGCATCTCCCGAATTTCTTTGGGAGGGATAAACGAAAACTTGATCAGATCATGTTTGAAGAGATCACAGATCCATTTGGAATCTTTCTTATCTGTCTTCTTGCCTTTGATGGCTTTGACATACTTGGGGTGAGTTAAATGGACATTGGTCTCATCTTCAAGAATGTTAAAGATCGGGATCCAGTATTTACCGGTAGACTCCATACAGACATCAGAACAGTGATGAGATCGCAGCCAATCCTTTAAACGGTATAGGTCGGAGTTTAAAGTGGAGAAGGATCGTTGGAAGTATTCTGTAATGTTGGTCTTTCTATCGGTGATCCCAATAGTAGCGACAACCAGGTTTTTGTGAACATCCATGCCACAACAGTTGAAACGAACGATTTTCATTACCATAAAAAAACTCCTTTCATGCAAAAGGAGAGGTGGCATTGACTGTCATCAAAGCGAATCGACAACAGTTGATTGAACAATCATAAGTGTCCAGGCTCAAAGTCCTACTTATTTGTGCTTGAGATGATGACGGCAACTTATATATATACAGGATATTCAATTGAGTAGAATTCCTACTCACCTCCACGTGCTCTGTAGTGTACCACCTCTCTTATATGGTAACACGAAAAAATGAGACGTGTGAGATTTATTGATGAAATATTTGTGTCCGCGCGACCTTAGGCGCGGGGAAATGGAGGAATATATGAAACGTTTTCTTGTTGATGCGACATTAATCGCCATTTTAGTCATCGTTGGTTCTTCATGGAAAAATGATACTGCAAGCAGCGTAGATGAACAAATCCAACAGTTTGAGCAAGCAGATGTGATTCCATGGGACACAACAAAACAAGCCAAAAGTTTTTATGAAATTGAAGAAAACAAATCCTCTTCTTTTGCGCTTTCTATGAGCAATCTAATCGTTGAAGGTGTGCGTGTTGGAACAATTGCAGTCACGGATTTCTTTACAGCACTTCTTGTATAAGTGTATAATAGATAGCAATGGAAGTGAGAATATGAAAAAAGAGAAAATAATTTTTATGGGAACACCACCCATTGCACAAACGATATTAAGACGTTTGGTGGAAGAAGAATATGATATCGTGTTAGCGGTGACACAGCCAGATCGTAAAAGCGGGAGAAAACAGAAAATCACGATGTCAGCAGTGAAAGAATATGCTCTTTTACAAGATATTCCGTTGTTTCAGCCGCAAAACATTAAGTCAGAATATAAGGAAATCATGGGAATAGATGCAGATCTGATCGTTACCTGTGCATATGGACAATTTGTTCCGGAAGAATTGTTAGAAATGCCAAAATATGGAGCAATCAACTTGCATGCTTCGCTATTGCCAAAATTGCGTGGAGGAGCACCAGTACATAAAGCAATCATCGAAGGTGATAAAGAAAGCGGCATGTCGATCATGCGCATGGTCAAGAAGATGGATGCTGGTGCAGTAATGGCGCAATGCAGAGTGAAAATTGCAGAAGATGATACCGCAGGATCTTTATTTGAAAAGCTGGCTGCAGCTGGGGCCGCATTATTGATCGAACAGCTGCCTTCTATCTTTGATGGCAGCGCAGTATTCCATGAACAAGACGAAGCTCAGGCTACATTTGCATATACCATTACGCCTCAGGAAGAAAAGATCGATCTTCAGCGACCCTTACAAGAAGTTTATAATCAGGCGAGGGGGTTGATTCCTTTTCCGGCAGGCTATGTATTGCATCAAGGAAAAAAAGTAAAGCTGCATAAAGTTCGTAAAAAAGCTGGTTCCCATCACTGTCCAATCGGTGAATTTGTCGGGTTGATGGATGGCGGCATGGCGATTGCTGTGCAAGATGGGTATCTCCTCGTCGATGAAATTCAATTAGAAGGGAAAAAACGGACAGATGCCAAATCGTTTTATAACGGAGTTGGTAAACAGTGGGTCCGTTCATGTTTTGAGTAAAAAGACAGAATCTCTGTCTTTTTCTTTGCAATAACGCAAAGATTTGCTATAATTGTTCTGATTTTAGGAGGTAGCGTATGGATCAAAGTCATATTCGTAATTTTTCTATCATTGCCCATATCGATCATGGGAAATCAACTCTTGCAGACCGGATTTTAGAGCTGACAAAAACAGTAGAAAAAAGAGAGATGAAGGCACAGATCTTAGATTCGATGGACCTAGAACAGGAGCGAGGCATTACAATCAAATTAAATGCCGTACAGCTTCGATATCAAGCCAAAAACGGTGAAGAATATCTTTTTCATTTGATCGATACGCCAGGTCACGTCGATTTCAGTTATGAGGTATCTCGCTCTTTAGCCGCCTGCGAAGGTGCAGTATTGGTCGTAGATGCTGCACAAGGTGTAGAAGCACAAACTTTAGCAAATGTGTATTTGGCATTAGACAATGATCTTGAAATTGTACCGGTCATCAACAAGATCGATCTGCCGAGTGCTCAACCAGATGTGGTCAAAAAAGAAATTGAAGATATCATCGGTTTAGACTGCAGCGATGCACCGATGATTTCTGCCAAAACAGGTCTTCATGTAGAAGAGGTATTAGAAGCGATCGTGCATAAGATTCCAGCACCAAAAGGAGATATCGATGCACCATTGCAAGCATTGGTATTTGATTCTTTGTATGATTCTTATCGCGGTGTAATTGCCTTTGTCAGCATCAAGCAAGGCAGTATTTCCGTTGGTGATCGAATTCGATTTATGGCCAGCAAGGCAGAATATGAAGTACTAGAAGTTGGTATTCGAAATCCAAAAGAAGTAAAGCATCAGACATTGCATTGTGGAGAGGTCGGCTGGATCACAGCTGCTATCAAAGATATCGGAGATGTACATGTTGGAGATACGATCACTTTAGTTGACAATCCGGCAAAAGAAGCTCTTCCAGGTTATCGAAAAATGAATCCTATGGTCTATTGCGGACTATATCCGATCGATAATGCAAAATACAATGACCTGCGCGATGCACTGGAAAAGTTAAAATTGAATGATGCATCATTACAATTTGAACCGGAAACTTCTCAGGCATTGGGATTTGGATTTCGTTGCGGTTTTTTAGGTTTATTGCATATGGATGTCGTTCAGGAACGTATCGAACGTGAATATAACATTAATCTGATTGCGACTTCACCTTCCGTTATCTATCACGTATATCTTACAGACGGAACGATGATTCAGGTTGACAATCCGGCATTTTTACCTGAACCGCAGAAAACGGATCACATCGAGGAACCCTATGTTACCGCACAGATCATTGTTCCAAATGATTATGTAGGTGCCGTCATGGAACTTTGCCAGAAAAAGCGCGGCATCTATCAAGATATGCAAGTGATTGATGATCATCGAATGAATATTGTTTACGAAATGCCGTTAGCGGAAATTATTTTTGATTTTTTCGATCGGTTAAAATCTTGTACAAAAGGATATGCTTCTTTAGATTATGAACTTTCTGAATATAAAGAAAGCAATCTGGTGAAGATGGATATTTTATTAAATGGAGAAATTGTAGATGCATTAAGTATCATTGTTCATCGTGACTTTGCTTATCACAGAGGAAATCAGATGACACAAAAGCTGAAAGAATTGATACCTAAGCATCAGTTTGAGATTCCTGTACAAGCTGCAATCGGTGGCAAGATCATCGCCCGGACCAACATCAAATCTTTGCGAAAAAATGTATTGGCAAAGTGTTATGGCGGAGACATATCACGAAAGAAAAAGTTATTGGAGAAACAAAAAGAAGGAAAGAAGCGTATGAAATCAGTTGGAAGCGTAGAAATTCCTCAAGAAGCTTTCATGGCTGTTCTTTCCATGGATGATGAGTAGTACCTTAGATCAGACTGTTGCTTTTGCGACAGTCTTTTTTGTATGAAATCAGCTTAAAACAAATGATCGGTTGTCAATTTATTTCTTCTTTTGACGAAAAAATGAGCATAATAAATCATTTGTGTTATTCTTTATCATGGGTGAACAAATGAAACTCATAACACAGTTGATGCACGACGACTATCCATCATACATATCTCTTTGCAAACAGCAAGGCAATTTAGCTGGAGAAGCACTATGGGAAGAGTTAGAAAAGGAAAGGATGTTTTATCGTTTAAAAGGCGGCTTGCTTTCTTTGAACGATTACCTTTGCATGACTCCATTTGTATTAAAACGAGAAAATCAGCTTTTTTCATTATGTAATCAATGCGTTCAGCTTTTTCATGGAGATGCCCTTCTTTCATTTGCAGATACGATAAAAAAAGAGTTGATGTTTCAAAAAATGCAGTTACGAAAAGATTCATTGCTCTATCTGTTATTAGAAGATATGTATTGTGATCAGTTGCTTGTTTTATTTTGTTTTACATTGCTGCCAGTGCCGCTGTGTGAAGAAATGTGCAGGCTATGGAAGCAATTGTTAATGCCAAATATACCAATAGATGTAAAAGCTTTTTTTGTTGATCCAATGCTCTATAAAAATATGTTTGTTGAGAAAGATAAAACATATCTTTTTTTAAAATTTCTTTCTTTGCTAGAGTTGAATTTTGAAGAATGTCTGTTATTATTAAAAAGTGATTGTGGTGATTTTCTGAAGATGTCAAAAGAACAATTATTTCATCGGTATCCTTTTTTTTCGAAACAGCAAATTGCTTTTTTTGTAACACATCGTAACCCGTATGATTACTATTCTATTCAAGAATACATGCGCTATTCCCATGTATGTTATGAAACGGCTAGAATAGCAATGGAACGTTTTGTACATTATAAGTGGTATCACCGTAGAAAGATTGGAAAACGGTTTTATTATACGACACTCGCTGGGCATTCGGGCTTTAAATAGAGAGGGGATAGGAAAGCTCATGCTCAATGTATTTGTTTGTAGTGAGAATTATGAATTGCTTGCCCAACTTATTGCAATCCAATGTAAAAAGCAAGATTTTCATATTCAGGGTTTCAGCTCGCGTCCGCTTTACGATCCCCTGATCTTGGCAAAAAATAACATAGATGTTATGTATGTGCAATTTTCACAAATTGAGCAGCATTGGCAGCAATGGATCAATGTAATGTCTCAGCAGATGGAGAAGCAGAATATTCGTTTGATTGTTTCATTTTCATCATTAAACGAGGAACAGATCTTATTTCTTTTACGGTATTCGATCGAGTCTTATCTGATGGAACCTTTCGATGGAGAACAGCTTTATGCTATGATCCATCAGCAACAGCAAGTCGATGATGAATACTCGCATTTACAGGAGGATCTAGATCGCAAGATCACAACGATCTTATTAAGATTGATGATTCCAACGCATATGAACGGGTTTCACTATCTAAAAATGGCTTGTATGATTGCAGTATCCATACCGACCAATCGACAAGTGTTTATGAAAAATTTATATTCTATTATTGCAAAACAGTATCATTCTACTTCTAGCCGTGTAGAAAAATGTATCCGTAGTGCAATTCATTCAGCAAAAATGCCTAAAAAATATTCTGATTTATTTCATGGAGATCCGACGAATCGTAAAATCATCATGTATGTATATACTTGTTTAAAAGGTATTATCTAAAAGAAAGAAGGGGTACAGTGACAAAAAGCGCTTATATCCATGTTCCGTTCTGTAAATCAATTTGTTCTTATTGTGATTTTACCCGTTGGTCATATCAAGATGAATTGGCGCGACAATGGTTGTTACGAATATGCCAAGATATACACACAGAAATAAAGGATTCTCTGGATACGATTTATATTGGGGGCGGTACTCCGAATGCATTATCGATTGAACAATTAGAAGTTCTGCTAGCAGCTTTAGATCCAGCAGCAAAAAATGTAAAAGAATATACGATGGAAGCTAACCCGGAGCTTTTAAACGCCGAATGTATTGCTCAATGTGTGAGGCATGGGGTAAATCGCATTTCACTCGGTGTACAAAGTTTTCAAAAAGATCTTTTGCAATTAATGAATCGAAAACATGATGCGAGGGATATTTTTGAAAAAGTGAATCTGTTGCATGAATCCGGGATTCATAACATTTCAGTTGATCTGATGTATGGTTTGCCTGGACAAACTGTAGAAAAATGGAAAGAGGATCTGCAACAGGCTGTGCAGCTGCCTATCAATCATATATCTCTTTATTCTTTAACGATCGAAGAAAACTCTGTTTTTGGCAAGCAAGGCATCCAAAAAGCAGATGATGAATTAGAATATCAAATGTATGCAGAGGCAATTGCTTTTCTAGAAAAACATGGTTTTCATCAATATGAGATTGCCAATTTTGCTAAAAATAATACTTGTTCCATGCATAATCTTACTTACTGGCACTACGAAGATTTTTACGGGATTGGTTGTGGAGCAAGCGGAAAAACAGAGAAAGGCCGTTATGATAATACCCGTGATCTGAAACACTATCTTCAATATGGTGCAGATCCAAGCTGGACTTTATTAGATGCAAAGGAACAGATGTTTGAAACGATCATGATGGGACTTCGTTTAAAAGAAGGTATTGATTTATGTTCGTTCGAAAAGCGTTACCGCGTTTCATTGCTGGAACAATTTCATGATGCGATAATGAAACATATAGAAAAAAATTTAGTCGTTCAAGAGGGGCATTTAAAAACGACAGAAGAGGGGAAATTTATTTTACATGATATCTTAATTGATTTTCTTTAGAAAACAGTTGAATTTTGTTTTACTTATGGTATAATCATATTGCTTTTTCACTGGGGATCTGCTATCCTCAAACGATTGCTCGGTGAAAAAGGTCATAGAATGAGCAGGAGGAAAATATATGTTATTGAAAAGCGAAAAACAGGCTATTATGAAAGAGTATGCTCGTTTTGAAGGCGACACTGGTTCTCCAGAGGTACAGGTTGCGGTCTTAACAGCACGTATCAATCGATTGACAGAGCATTTTAAAGAGCACAAACATGATTATCATTCACAACGTGGATTGATGAAAATGGTTGGTCGTCGTAGAAACTTGTTAGCATATTTGAAAAAGAAAGACTTAGATCGTTATAAAACATTGATTGAGCGTTTAGGTCTGCGTAAATAGTCACAGAAAGTCCCGTCAGGGACTTTTTCTTTTTGATCAGCAAAATTGTATGCATTATTCTTTTGTTTTCCGTTTTAAAGTATGGTATTATAAGATAGATTGAGAAAAATAAGAGGTGAAAGAATGGCTAAACAGGTATTTCGTTTAGATTTCTGTGGTCGGGTGATCACAGTAGAGACAGGCGAGATTGCAAAGCAAGCAGGAGGTTCTGCTCTTGTACGCTATGAAGATACTGTAGTATTATCAACCGCTACAGCAAGCAATCAGCCAAAAGAAGGAATTGACTTTTTTCCTTTAACAGTAAGTTTTGAAGAAAAATTGTATTCGGTAGGAAAGATTCCAGGAGGTTTTTTACGCCGAGAGGGCAGACCAAGTGAACATGCGACTTTGACTGCTCGTATGATTGACCGCCCAATCCGTCCTTTGTTTGCGGAAGGATTCCGTAATGAAGTGCAAGTGGTAAATACGGTACTTTCTGTTGATCAAGATTGTACACCGGAAATGACTGCCATGTTAGGCGCTTCCTTGGCATTGTGTATTTCTGATATTCCATTCAACGGACCAATTGCCGGTGTGCAGGTGGGCCGTATCGATGGAAAATACATCATCAATCCAACAGTAGAACAAGCCGAAAAAAGTGATATTTCATTGACTGTTGCTGGTACGAAGCAGGCAATTAACATGGTAGAAGCAGGCGCTAAAGAAGTAAGCGAAGAAGACATGCTGGGCGCTTTGATGTTTGGTCATGAATATATTAAAAAATTATGCGCATTCCAAGAAGAAATCGTTGCAGCTGTAGGAAAAGAAAAACGTGAAATTCAATTGTATACAGTTGATGAAAAAATTGATGCAGAGGTGCGTGCTAAATTTGAACAGCCGATTCGCGAAGCAGTTTCTATCGAAAAGAAACTAGAGCGTTACGCCAAGATTGATGAATTAAGTGAAGAAGCAGTTGCTCTTTTTGAAGAAAAAGAATATCCGAGTGAAAAGGAAAAGAATACGGCAATCAAGCAGGTAAAAGAAATTTGCCGTTCAATTGAAGCAGATGAAGTACGCCGCTTGATCATCGAAGACAAGGTTCGTCCAGACGGCCGAAAGATCAATGAAATCCGCCCATTGGATTCACAGGTAGATTTATTGCCTCGTGTACATGGCAGCGCAATGTTTACACGTGGGGAAACACAGGTCTTGTCAGTAACTACTTTAGGTGCTATCAATGACAATCAGATCATTGACGATCTTACAGAAGTTGACTGCAAACGTTTTATGCATCATTACAATTTCCCGCCGTATTCTGTTGGAGAGACTGGACGCATGGGCAGTCCTGGTCGTCGTGAAATTGGACATGGTGCACTGGGGGAACGTGCTTTATTGCAAGTCTTGCCGCCGTTAGAAGAATTTCCTTATACGATTCGTACTGTAGCAGAGGTATTAGAATCCAATGGTTCTTCTTCACAAGCTTCCATTTGTGCAGGAACGATGTCTTTGATGGCTGCAGGTGTCCCAATCAAAGCTCCAGTTGCTGGTATTGCAATGGGGTTGATCATGGACGAAAAATCTGGAAAATATACAGTTTTGACAGATATTCAAGGAATGGAAGACCATTTTGGCGATATGGACTTTAAAGTAGCAGGAACAGAAGCAGGTATCACAGCACTGCAAATGGATATCAAAGTAACGGGCATTACAAAAGAAATCTTTGAAGAGGCACTTGCCCAAGCCAAAGTAGCCCGCAAAGAAATCTTAGCAAATATGATGACCGCAATCAGCGAGCCACGTCCGGATGTCAGCCCTTATGCTCCTAAGACGCATGTGATGCATATCAAGACAGACAAGATCAAAGATGTGATCGGTCCAGGTGGAAAGATGATCAATCAGATCATTGAAGCGTGCGATAATGTGAAGATCGATATTGATGATGATGGTCAAGTTGTCATCTATCATACAGATCGCGAAGCTATTAACAAGGCTGCTGAAATGATCGAAAATATCGTTCGCGAAGCAAAAGTAGGAGATGTCTATGATGCGACAGTAGCACGAATTGAGAAGTTTGGTGCGTTTGTTACCTTGTTCCCTGGTACAGACGGATTATTGCATATTTCAAAAATCTCACATAATCGTGTAGAAAAAGTAGAAGATGTTTTAAAAGTAGGCGATAAGATCGAAGTAAAGGTCATGGAAATTGACAATAAAGGCCGTATCAATGTTAGTGCAAAGGCTTTGCTTCCTAAGCCGAAAAAAGATAAAACAGAGCATGTTGAGTCAAAAGAAGAAAATAAAGATTTAACGAAAACAGATGAGTAATAAAGAAACGCTTGCAAAAAAGAAATTGCTTCTTGCGCAAGCGTTTTCGCTATTTATGAAAGAAAATGAAAAAAGTTCTACGGTTTTTATATGCTTTATGATAGAATAGATGAGAGGTGATGTAAATATGATTAACTGGATGAAAGAAGCAGAAAAATATAAAGATGAAATGATCAAAGATCTAGATGGTTTGGTACAAATTCCATCTTTGCGAAATAAGGAGGAAGCAAGAGACGGTGCTCCTTTTGGAGAAGGACCGCGAAAAGCTTTGGATTATATGCTGGCATTAGCAGAAAAGCACGGTTTTTCAACAGAAGATGTAGATGGATATGCCGGTGTCATCCGATATGGTGATGGTGAGGAAAGTGTCGGGATGTTAGCACATCTTGATATCGTTCCAATCGGTGAAGGATGGACAAAAGAGCCGCTTGCGCTGACAGAAAAAGATGGTTATTTATTTGGACGCGGTGTTACTGATGACAAAGGGCCTGCGTTAGCTGCTTTTTATGCATTAAAAATGTTAAAGGATCAACAGATCCCGTTGAAGAAAAAAATTATGCTGATCTTAGGTTGCGATGAAGAAAGCGGTATGGAATGTATCGAATATTACAAAAAACATGGCGAAATACCGCAGTGCGGATTTGTTCCTGATGCTGATTTCCCTGCAACTTATGGAGAAAAGGGCGGATTACATGTACTTTTAAAGGGAAAAGCAAATACTAAGATCGTATCCATGGAGGTAGGAAGCCGACCAAATATCGTTATTGGAAAAGCTGAATTAGAAATGCCTTATTGGAATGAACAGCTGCAGCAGCAGTTTGATTTTTATCTGCATTGCAATCAGTTGGAAGGATATGCAAAAATGCTCGGCGAACATGTTTGCCTGCATATCGATGGTGTCTTCTCTCATGCTGCAGAACCGTATAATGGTGTGAATGCTGCTCTTCATTTGCTTAATTTCGTTGGAAATGCGTATGACGATGCTTTTGCACGGAATACTTATGAAATGTTATGCGACTGGCAAGGCAAACCGTTGGGAATTGCTATGAATGGCGCTTATATGGGATTTTTGACAATGAATACAGGAATTATTTCATTAAAAGAAAATGGAGATTGTACGATCACGATTGATATCCGCTATCCAAATGATGCAAATGTTGAAAAAATCATGCAGGGATTTGAAAATGCATGCAAACAGCGCAATTATGATTTGAAACCAGTCTTAGAAAGCGACTCCAAGCCGCTGTTTGTCGATCCTACATCGCCATTGGTAACTTCATTGATGGATGTTTACCGTCAGTATTCAGGAGATCATTTTTCTCCAGCCAAAACAATCGGCGGCGGTACTTATGCAAGAAAATTCGAGAATTTTGTGGCCTTTGGATCAGAGTTCCCAAACAGTGAAAAAACCATTGAAGATTTTGTAGGAGGTCCACATCAAAAAGATGAGGGCGTGAAGATAGAGGATCTTATGAAAGCTACTGCAATTTATGCTGCAGCTTTAGAAACCTTAACAAAATAAGTAGGAGGAAGACCATGCGAATGCGAAAGCTGCCATGGGCAGAAGAATATCTTCAAGAGGCTCAAGTTGTTGTCAAACAGCCTGAAAAGTTAAAAGGAAAATGGAGAGAAACCATTCAAGGAGACAAACTGCATTTAGAAATTGGCTGCGGGAAAGGCGACTATTGGAATTTGATGGCCAAACAATATCCGCAAGATGGCTGGATCGCTATTGAGAAGAATGTCAGTGTTGCTGGGATAGCCGTTCGTAAATTCAATCAGATGGAAAATGATTTATCACATATGCGTTTTATCTGGGGAGATGCCCAAGCATTAGACGAATGGTTTGATAAAGGAGAAATTGATGTGATTCATTTGAATTTTTCTGATCCATGGCCGAAAAAAAGAGCACATAAGAAACGGCTGAGCAGTCCTGCTTTCTTAGCACAATATCGTTCGATTTTAACAAATGACGGAATTGTTCAGATGAAAACGGATAACTCTTCCTTATTTGAATTTTCTATTCTTCAGTTCCAAGAAGCAGGCTGGATATTAAAAGATTTTAGTGTGGATTATCGACGTGAAACACATGAAGAAGATGTAATTACTGAATATGAGAGACGTTTTTTGAATGCTGGACAGCCGATCTATCGTGCTGTGTGGCAGCGAAAAGTGGAGGTTATTGATGAAAGAAATGATGAATGAACTTGCGGGTTTAAAACAATTAGAAGAAATCAAAACAAGTGATGATGTTAATGTATTGGTATTTAGTGCAACCTGGTGCCCGGATTGCCGCTTTATAGAACCATTCCTGCCAAAGCTTATTCAACGTTATTCTACCTATCATTTCTGGTATGTAGACCGCGATGAATGGTTACAGGTTTGTGCAGATTTTAACGTGATGGGCATCCCGAGTTTTATTGCTTTAAAATCTGGAAAAGAAATTGGAAGATTTGTTTCTAAAAATCGTAAAACAGAAGCAGAAATTGATGCATTTTTACAATCATTGAATGGATAGGAGGATATCTGTATGCTGAAGGGTCTAAAAAAATTATTATTCAACACAGAGATGGATGATGTCAGTGAAGAAGGCACTGTAACAGATATTGAGCTGCCAAAAAAGGAGCCTAAAAATATATACATGGAAACACCTTTAGCGCAAGCAGAAAAAGAAGAGCAAAGTAATGAACAACGTCCATTTACCGGCATCAACGTAGATGTGGAAAAGCCTAAGAAACAGGAAATAAAAACAAGAGAAAAAGAAATTCATAAAAAACAGAAAGAAACAAAAACTGATGTCTCTGCTGAATATGAATTTCGTCCGGTCTTATCTCCTATTTTCGGTAATATGAATGAATCGGAAAAGAATCCAAAAGAAGTTCATGATGCTATTCATTTAAATAAGGCTAAGACGAAAAACCCTTTGAATACTGTATTATCACCTATGTATGGAGAATATGAACTGGAACAGTTTGAACAAGAAGCGAAAGATACTATTCAGAAACGCAAGGATAAAGAAAAAAGTTTACAAGTTGAATCTTCTCTTATGCATGATGCACAGAATGATGATGAAGATGAAAATGGCATGTTTTCTTTAGAGGATATGTTATCCTCTGAAGAAGATGACGATAATGAACCAGTTCAGATATCTTTATTTGGCGACAGTACACCTATCAAAGATGTTGCGATAAAAGAAGATACAGTCTATCAAGAAAAAGAATAGGATGTGAATGAAGATGCGTTATCATTTTATCGGTATTAAAGGATCAGGTATGGCTTCTTTAGCTGAAATCGTAGCAGATCGAGGAGAAGAAGTAACAGGCTCAGATATTGAAAAATACATATTTACACAAAAGCCTTTAGAAGACAGAGGCATTCCTATTACCTCATTTAATGCAGAGAACATTAAAGAAGGTGACACAGTCATTATTGGCCTTGCATTTGATGAAAGCAACCCGGAAGTAAAAAAAGCATTGCATACCCCAGGTATAAAAGCGTATTGGTATAATGAATTTCTAGGTGAATTATTAAAACACTATACATCGATTTCAGTTGCCGGTACACATGGTAAAACAACGACTACCGGAATGTTATCTTATGTTCTTTCACATGTTGCGCCAACGGGTTTTCTCATTGGCGATGGACATGGAGAGATGCCGAAACACGCAAAAAATTTCGTTTTGGAATCTTGTGAGTTTCAACGTCATTTTTTAGCATATCATCCTGATTATGCTATTATCACGAATGTCGAATTGGACCATGTAGATTATTATCACGGAATTGATGATTATTGCGACGCATTTCAAACTTTTGCCAATCAAGTAAAAAAAGGTATCGTATATTTTGGCGATGATCCACATTTACCTGGTTTTACTTATGAGGTTCCTGCTTATTCTTATGGTTTGTCAGATACAAATGATGTGCGTGCAATCAATGTAGTACAACATGCTGATGGGATGACATTTGATATTTTATTTCAAGGTAATCCTTTTGGTCATTTTGATCTTCCATACGTAGGACATCCGCTTCTATATAATAGTATCGGTGTTATTGCATTAGGGATCATGCTCCATGTAGATGCTGCTACATTACAGGAATCTTTAAAAACATTCCCAGGAGTACAACGCAGGTTTATTGTTGAAGAAAATGGACAAAATGTATATATCGATGATTATGCCCATCACCCTACAGCCGTTCGCTATATGATCGAAGCTGCTCGGATCAAATATCCTGATAAAAAAGTTATTGCAATATTTAAACCGGATCGTTTTTCTCGTGTTTCATACTTTTTGAATGACTTTGCAAAAGCATTAGATGATGCAGATGAAGTATATCTTTGCGATTTCCCTGCAAATGCTGTCCGTGAACCAGGAATTACGGTGACTATTGATGATTTGGTGAAGGCGAGCAGCAAAGCACAACTGATCAAAGAAGATGATGAGGCTGCACGATTCTTAGCACAACGCGGTCCTGCAGTTTATTTATTCATGAGCAGCAAAGATATCTATAAGCTCAAGAATAAAGTGAAAAATTTTCAATAAAGATTGTAACCACTTACAATATATGGTAATATATAAAAAGAATGAGGTGTGAAAATATGACATTGGATGATTTTCTTGTTTTATTAAGCGATACAGCCTGGAAATTAGTCCCTGTTGTCATTGTTGTATTGTTGATCTATGGTATCTTGCTTGTTCGTCAGGCAATTGACTTAACAAAGCAGACAAAGAAAACTTTGGAAACAATTGATGATGATTTGAAGAAATTAGATAAACCTTTGCATACGATCAATGAATTGAGCGAAACGGTTGATTTAGTTCATGAAGCAAGTCGCAATGCGGTACGTAGCGCTTTAGTGACAATCATAGAGAATGCCTCGAATATCAAAGAATGGATACTTTCCAAACGAAAATCAGAGGATTCAAAGATCTACGATGCGCAGGAGGAAAAAAACGATGGAATATAATGAATTAATTGAGGAAGCAAAAAATGAAGTTGAAACCATTTGTGAAAATGTACAACAGCAATTGACAGAATTAGAAGAAAAAGGAAATGAAGAAAGCCATCGTATGATCGAAGAAGCACGCGAAAAATTGGCAAAACTGATTGCAGATTCATCTAAGTGGTTAAAAGAGAATACAGAGCGTGATAAACTCCTCTCTAATTTGACACATTTACGTGATGAATGTATGCAATTACTTGGACAAACCAAAGAAAAAGCAATTGCTTTATCTAAAAATGAAGATTTTCAAGCTACTTTGCAAAGCGGAAAAGATTTTATCGTAGGCAGCGGACGTTTGATTGCGTCTGGTATGCGTGCCGGTGCAGATAAATTGATGGAAAATGATAAAATTGCTACTTTTGTGAATAAAGTAAACGATAAAGTAGAAGATTTAAAAGAAGATGAACGTGTGCAGGAAGGAACACAACGTTTACGCGAAGGGACGATGAAGATCGCAGACCGTGCTTATGACGGTATAAAGCGCTTCTTAAATAAGGATGATGAAGAAAAATAGGAATCGGAAAGGAGATCAGTTATGAAGCGAATCACAATTTACGATGTTGCCAAAGAGGCAGATGTATCATTAGCCACCGTATCAAGAGTGATCAATGGTTCAGAAGTTGTCCGGGAAGATACACGTGTAAAGGTACAAGAGGCTATAGAGAAATTAGGTTATAAACCAAATGCAATTGCACAAGGACTTGCATTACAAAAAACAACAACAATTGCTGTTGTCATGCCTGAGTCTAGTTTCTTTTACACAGGCGGGATTCTAAACGGATTGCTGGATACTGCAAAAATCTATAAATACAATATCATGTTACATTCAACATCCGCCGGAATCAATGAAATGACAGACGTAATTGAAAGTATCATCAAATCAAGAGTAGATGGCGTAGTTATCTTTAATGACAAGCTTGATCAAGATGAGCTGAATACGTTGAATCATTACAATGTTCCAATTGTCGTAATCGGCAACCGGATGTCAGAAGAAACGATTGGATCGGTTTATGTTGATTATGCAACTTTAGCTTATAACTTTGCCAATGAATGTATCGCAGCAGGAAAAACAGATATCTCTCTTGTAGAAGATCGAAAAAATCCTTCCATGATCAATCAAATCTTAGAGGGGTTAAATCGAGCATTTACGGAACATGGCTTGACATTTGATAAATTTATTCGTATTCCAAAAGAATATCGTTCATCTTATCTCTTTTTAAGTGATTACTACAAGAACAATCAACCTGCAAAAGTAATTATGACCTATCGTGATTCTCAGGCAATTGCTGTATTAAATGCCAGCAAAGAAGCCGGATTCACGATACCAAAAGATGCAGAACTTGTCTGTGTATTAGACAGCAAATACAATGCTATGCAGCGTCCGCAGATTTCAGCGTTTAAAATTCCTGATTATGATATGGGAGCTATGTCCATGCGCTTGTTGACAAAGATGTTGCACGAAGGTGATGAAATTCTAAATAAAGAGATGGAATTAAGTTACGTTTACATACCTCGTCAAACGACTATTCAATAAAGAAAGGCCCACTTTTTTGTCGGGCTTTTTTCTTTGTCTCCTGCTTTTTTTAGAAAAAAGGGAATTGAAAGAGGGATTGAAGAGATTTTATGTTTGTGATATACTTGTGTAGTCTATTTACGAGGTGAAGAAAATGGGAAGACATTTTGAAGTACGTGCTGCTGCAATGCAGAAAACGGCAAATCAGAAGGCAAAGGTATACTCACGTTACAGTAAAGAAATATTGGTTGCTGCTAAAAACGGAGAACCAGATCCAGAAATGAATCAAACGTTGAAAAAGACCATTGAACGTGCAAAAGCAAATAATGTGCCTACCGATGTCATCAAACGTGCGATTGAAAAAGCAAAAAGCAATGATACGGCAAACTATTCTTCTGCACGCTATGAAGGTTTTGGCAGCGGTGGAGGATCCAGCATCATTATCGATTGCTTGACCGATAATCCAAATCGCACCATTGCAAACTTACGTGCTTGTTTCAATAAGTCACATGCCAAATTAGGTGTTGGCGGTTCTGTTTCTTTCAATTATGAACATCTTGGTTTGATTGTTATTGAATATGAAGATGAAGAAGCAATGATGGATGCATTGATCATGGGTGAAGTCGATCTGAAAGACATTGAAGTGGAAGATGGTATGATGACAATTACTGTAGAACCGCAAGATCTGACAAAAGCCAAGGAAGCAATTGAGCAACTAATTCCAGACGTTACTTTCCAAGTTATGGAAGACACAATGCTGGCAAATGAGACTGTCGAGTTGCAAGGAGAAGACCTTGAATTATTCAAACGTTTAGTTACTTTGTTAGATGATGTAGATGATGTGCAGAACATTTATCACAATGTCAGCAATTTGCATGAATAAGAAAATGATCTCTATCAGTTGATAGAGGTTTTTTCATATACGGATAGTATATTATATGATAGAATAGCGGATAGGAGTGATAAAATGAATAAAAGAAAAGGGATTGTCAGTATAGCAGTTGTTATTTTTGTCATTATCCTTATCTGTATGATGTGGCTCAAAACAAATATACAAATTCTATATGACGGGAATGAAGTAAAAAGTGATTATCAAGAGACATTAGAATATCAGCAAGGCATGGATCTTCAACAAATTTCCCAGTCAGTTATTGATAAATTGCAAATCAAGAAAAACGGTGAAGATATTACTGACCAGGTTCATTTATTAGATACAGAACTTCCTGTTCTATCTTTAGGAGAATATACATTACATTTTGGAATCGACAATGATACGATCTTTACATATGACATAAAGGTTGTCGATACAACCCCACCTGTCATCACAGGAACACAATCTTATGTCGTAAAAACGAATGCTGCTTTTACAAAAGAAAATCTTGATTTAGAAGTATATGATGCATATGATATGAACGTATTGGATTCGCTGCAATTAAGCAATGTGGACAGCAGTAAAGAAGGGCTGCAGGAAGCTGTGGCAACGATCACTGATCAAAGTGGAAATATAAGTCAACTTTCTATTGAAATTCATTTTCGATCGGATGCAGACAAAGCAGCTAAAGGAAAACAAACGTTTATACAAAAAGATCTGTCAGATTACAGTGTCTTATTAAATTCCACTCATGCTCTGCCAGACGGGTGGGAACCTGCAGATCTCACTTTAATACAGCATGATGGTGAAAGTAATCAATATTTACGCAAGACAGCAGCAAGCGCATGGGATGAACTATATGCTGCGGCAAAAAAAGAAGGTATACATATCAATGTAGTTAGTTCTTTTCGCACGCAATCTTATCAAGAAAATTTGTTCAACAGCTATTTAGCAACAGATCCAGATGCAGCTAGTTACAGTGCTTTTCCTCGTACAAGCGAACATGAGCTTGGATTAGCATTAGACATCAGTTACGATTATGAGTTGCACGATGATCTACAGACCAGTACCTTAGGAAAATGGATGGAAGAAAACAGTTACCGATACGGTTGGATCGTACGTTATCCACAAGGGAAAGAGAATATTACGCAATATATCTATGAGCCTTGGCATTATCGCTATGTGGGTATAGATTTAGCTACTTACTTACACAAAAATAATTTCACTTTAGAAGAATATTACGCTAATCGTTCATAGGAGGTATAAAATGAAATGTGCAGTGTGCGGATATGAATGCGGAGAAGAAAAGGTTTGTCCCTATTGCGGCCAGCCATTGCCGCAGGTAGAAATGAATACACAAGATGTAGAAAAAGCAGCGGAAGAAGTGGAAATGCAAGCAAATCCTGTTGCTTCCGACGCTAAGGAATTGATTGTTTCGAATACATCTGTGCAGTCTTTCGGAGCTGGAAAAACGCTGATTGTGATCTTTGCATCTCTGTTTGCCGGATTTTTATTTGTGATCTGCATGACAGCAATCATCATGCAATGGAATCCTTTTTATATCAATCAATGGGAAAATGCTATATCCGATCATGATGATTCTTCTATATTTGACGATTACTTTGATTCTCATCACGATGGATGGGGCGATTCATATGGTGAGTGGTATTAGTGGATTCATTAAAAATGATTGACAAAGAACGTTACAATGAATAAACTATAAGTATATCTATTGATGAAGAGAGGCTTCATTTTGGAAAGCAAAGAGAAAAGTGGGTTGGTGAAACACTTTCTTTCCGATTGAATACAGACACTTCGGAGGAATCACCAGGAAATGGGTGATCGCATTTCGGCGTTATCGATTAAGGGCATATCTTTTGATATGAACTAAGGTGGTACCGCGTGATCAACGTCCTTAGACAGGGCGTTTTTTTATTGTTACCAAAGGAGGAAACCATGAGTTATCAAGTACCAAGAGGAACACAAGACATTTTACCGCAGGAAATAAGCAAATGGCATCGATTAGAGGAATTGATCCGACAATTTTGTTATGTATACGACTATGAAGAAATTCGAACACCGATTTTTGAACATACAAACGTATTTAAAAGAGGCAATGATTCCAGTGACATGGTAAATAAAGAAATGTATACATTTCGATTAGAAAACAGCAGCACGTCACTCACTTTACGACCGGAAGGAACAGCGGGTGCGGTTCGTGCTTTTGTAGAACATAAATTATATGGACAGCCTGATCTGCCTTTAAAAATGTATTATTGCGGACCGCAGTTTCGTCATGAACGTCCACAGAAAGGCAGAATGCGTATCTTTAATCAATTTGGTGTTGAAGTATTAGGTGCTAAAGATCCGCTGCTGGATGTGGAAGCAATTGCGCTTGGCTGGTCATTTGTTTCAGCATTAGGATTAAGCGATCTAAAAGTATTGATCAATACATTAGGAGATGATGAGTCACGAGATGCGTATCGTGCTGCACTCCGCGAACATTTCAAGAATGATATTTCTTCGATGTGCACAGATTGCCAAAGACGCTATGAACAAAATCCATTACGTATACTCGATTGCAAGATCGATCACGATTTACCTATCATGCAGTCAGCCCCTAAAATGAGCGATTATTTGAACGAAGCTTCCAAAACATATTTTTCAGCAGTTCTGGAAGGTTTAGATGCATTAGGGATTCCATATGAAATTGATGATCGTTTAGTTCGAGGATTGGATTATTATACACATACAGTATTCGAAGTAGTTTCTGTCAATAAAGAAATGGGTGCACAGTCGACTGTATTTGCAGGCGGTCGTTACGATGGCCTCGTCGAATATTTTGGAGGACCAAAAGGAATGAGCGGTATTGGCTGGGCCATGGGATTAGAACGTCTCCTCTTAGCATGTGAAGCAGAAGGAATTCAATTAGAAGAACAGCAAGGATTGGATGCTTATATTTTATGTTTGGCACCGCAGGCAAAGATTGCTGCTTTACAAATGGTAACAGAGCTTAGAAGCAATGGATATCGATGCGATATGGATTATTTAGGCCGTTCTTTTAAAGCACAATTTAAGAGTATTGAAAGAAAGCATGCTAAATATGCAATTTTCCTAGGCGATAAAGAATTGGAAACCAAACAGATTACGATCAAAGAAATTGCGACACAGCAACAGCATACAGTTCCACTAGATGATGTGGTCGCAGTCATGGATCGATTATTTGGTGAAATAGAAGCAGATGAAGATGGCTGTGCTTGCGGTCATCACCATGAATAGGAGCACAGAGATATGAGAAAAACACATACTAACGGAGAACTTCGCTTAAGCGATGTTGGAAAAAAAGTCGTATTGGAAGGCTGGGTTGCTAAACGCCGCAACTTCGGAGCTTTGGTCTTTGTTGATTTACGAGATCGGGAAGGTATCACTCAATTAGTTTTTGATGAAACAATTTCATCTCAGATCGTTGATGTAAGAAATGAATATGTCTTATGTGTAGAAGGAGATGTTGTTGAAAGGCAAGATAAAAATCCGAATCTTGCTACAGGCGATATTGAAATTAAAGTTACTTCCGTTGATATTGTCAATACAGCGGAAACAACTCCTTTGATCATTGCAGATGAAACAGACGCGTTAGAAGATACACGTCTAAAATATCGCTATTTAGATCTTCGCCGTCCTTGTTTGCAAAAGAATTTGATGTTACGCCATAAAGTAACGATGTTAACAAGAAATTATCTTTCGGATCATGGCTTTTTAGAGATCGAAACACCTATCTTATGTAAATCAACACCGGAAGGGGCACGTGACTATCTGGTTCCTAGCCGGATCAGCAAAGGCAGTTTCTATGCCCTGCCACAGTCTCCACAAATTTATAAGCAGCTGTTGATGATCGCAGGATTTGAAAAATATTTCCAGATTGCCAGATGTTTCCGTGATGAAGATCTGCGTGCGGATCGTCAGCCTGAATTTACGCAAATCGACATCGAAATGAGTTTTGTTGAGGAAGAAGATGTATTTGCAGTTGTTGAGGGATTGATGCGCGAAATATTCTCTAAATTAAAAAATGTCGAATTGCCTGCCTTCTTACGAATTCCTTATGTGGAATGCATGCGCCGTTTTGGCAGCGATAAGCCGGATATTCGTTTTGGTATGGAATTACAATTGTTAAATGATGTTTTTGCAAATACCGGATTCACTATTTTTCAGAATATATTGAATCAAGGCGGAGAAGTCAATGCAATCGTTGTTAAAAATGCTGCTGATCAATTTTCACGTAAACGCTTGGATAAGTTGCAAGAATATGTGCGTATTTATGGCGCAAAGGCACTTTCCTTCTTGAAATATGGGGCAGATGGATTTAGTGGAAGCATTGCAAAAGCTATCAGTGAACAGGAAAAAAATGCGCTGGTCGAAAAATTGGATATTACAGCGAATGATTTGATCTTGTTTGTAGCTGATAAACGTGCGATCTCACAGACTGCACTGGGCGCATTACGAGTAAAATTGGGACATGAATTAGATTTGATCGATCAAGATAAATTTGCATTCTTATGGGTAACCAACTTTCCAATGTTTGAATACAGCGAAGAAGAACAACGTTATGTAGCAGCACATCATCCTTTTACTTCCCCTAATTTGGAGGATATCGACAAATTAAAAGAGGATAAAGCAAATTGTTACTCTCGTGCTTACGACCTTGTTTTGAACGGATATGAACTGCTAAGCGGATCCATCCGTATTCATGATCAAAAGCTGCAAGAACAAGTATTTGAAGCGATTGGTCTAAGCAAAGAAGAAGCAAAAGAGCGCTTTGGATTCTTCTTGGAAGCATTCCGTTATGGTACACCTCCACATGGAGGTGTTGGAATTGGCTTGGAACGTTTGGTCATGATCCTAGCCGGAACGGACAATATTCGTGATGTAGTTGCTTTCCCTAAGACTGCCAGCGCAAGTGATTTAATGAGCGAAGCACCAAGTGGTGTTGATAAGAAGCAATTAGATGAATTGCATATCTCGATCAAAGAATAAAGCAATGTATTTGTTAAACGAATAGAAAAAAGGATTGATTCCTGCATTATGCCGATCCCGAAAAGTTAGACAAAAAGTTTAACGATGAAAGGCCGGTACAAGAATCGATCCTTTTTATTTATTTTCTTTTTTTTCACCTTCTAGAAAATAAGTAGCCTCCATATCGGCTGTGCTCAGAGCAAACGCCAAAGGGAAGTGTTCAAAAGTATAGCTGATACTGCGGGGATTGTCGTATTCATTTGCAAAACCCATGTGATAGCGAATAGCAAAGCTTTCATCCCGCGTCAAACGCATAAAACCAGTGATCATATACACACTTTTTTCTCCATGTCCATAAGGAAGATCATCTTGAAATTCAAAGGTATCTACACTCTGCCATTGTCCATTGACCTTTACATTGCGTTTAGAGGGATGATATACATTTACTTTGCAGATATCATGCAATAATGCAACAATTGCAATACTTTCTTCACTAACATCTTTTAATCCATACATTTGCTGCACCCGATCCCTGGAAAGATAGTCTTTTAAACATGCATAGACGTTTAAGCTGTGCTCCAGCAATCCGCCTTTATAAGAACCGTGAAAGCGAGTACTTGCAGGTGCTTCAAAAAAATCACAGGAACGACTGCATAAATACTCCAATAAGCGACTGCTTCCTTCACGATGTATTTGAGTTTGATAAATCTCGATAAATTTTTCTTTATTTGTCATAATGTCACATCCAATTCTTACCAATATTTAAACCTGTTTTACCTAAAATTGTTATTTCATATGTTTTTCAGAATGTCAAGAGTATACTTTCAAAAAAAATTTGCTATACTAAAGTTGCCTTAAGAAGTTCACATTTTTCCGACAATTTGAGATACGGGAAACCGGATGTTGTAATTTGGTGTGAAAGCCCGCTACGCGCGGGAATCCTAAAAATTTACACAGGTTACCCACCTGTATATACAGGGAAAAGATCTCGCTTCTTAAGGCGCAAAAAAAACACGATGATCATTATTGATCATCGTTCAGACTGTTGACAAAGGAGTCGACAGTCTATTTTTTATATGATAGAATAAAAAAGGCAAAAAGGATTCCTATTTTACCCAAAAACATATGATTCTTTTTGCCTTTTATAATGCTTGAACTGGTATAATAAAAGTGGGTGAAATAGGAGTGATAAGATATGGCAATGACAAGAAGAAACAACAAAAACGATAATATTATATTAAATACGATAGAAGAACTGGTACCACAGGATCATGATGTCAGAATGCTGGAAAGCTGCATTGACTGGAATTTTATCTACCCTCTTGTAGAGAATCTTTACAGCGATGTTGGCAGACCGAGCATAGATCCTGTGGTGCTTTTTAAAATGATCTTCATCAATATCATTTTCGGAATAGGCTCTATGAGAAAGACCTGCAGAGAAATACAGGTAAACCTTGCATATCGCTGGTTTCTGGGGATCTCCATGGATGAAAAGGTACCAAATTATTCTACATGGAGCCAAAATTATATCCGCAGATATAGCGATAGCGAAGTATTTGAAAAAATCTTTGATCAGATACTGAAACAAGCGGTCTCTTATGGTTTTGTGGATATGGATAGCGTATATGGAGATTCCACGCATCAAAAGGCAAATGCGAATAAAAACAAGTATACCGACGAAGAAGTTGAAATCATGAAGAAGGTTTATGAAAACGATCTGCTGGAGGAGATAAACAAAGATCGTGAGGAACATGGCAAGAAACCAATCAAAAAGAATGAAAAAGAAGAATTGAATTTTGATGAAAATTAAAACGGGACATAGAAACAAAACATATAAAAATGAGCAAAACGGATCCGGCAAGCGGCTGTTTCCATAAAGGGGAAAAGGAAAAATGTTTTGCATATTCACATCAAACGTTTTGTGACAGAAACGGATTTGTGCTGGCAAGCGTATGTGTTGCGGGAAACATACATGATAGCGTATCTTTCTTTTCAGCATATAAAGTATTGAATGAAAAATATACGGATCAAATAAAAAATATATGTTTGGATGCAGGATATCTAACACCGGCAATATGCAAGACGATATTAGAAAATGGACAAAAAATGTATGCGCCTTATAAAAGACCGATGACGAAGCAGGGATATTACAAGAAATACGAATATGTATATGATGAAGGATACGACTGTTATCTGTGTCCGAATCATAAAGTACTGTCCTACAGCACGACAAACAAGCTTGGATATAAAGAATACAAATCAGATCCAAAAGATTGTGAGAACTGTCCGCTAAGAAAAAGATGCACATCATCAAAGAACTTCCAGAAAGTAGTGACACGGCATGTATGGGAGAAATACCGGGAAGAAGTAATGGATGAGATACGGCATACACCAAAGTGGAAGGAAATCTATCCTAAGCGAAAAGAAAGCATAGAGAGAGTATTCGCAGACTGCAAGGAACATCATACGTTGAGATATACCAGATTAAGAGGATTAGAAAAAAAACAGCATCAATCGCTGATGATTTTTGCGTGTCATAATCTAAAAAGAATGTCCAAATGGAGATGGAAAAGCATCTCTAAAACCACACGATATTACGTAAAAAAACATAATTATTAGCTATTTTAAGGAAAAAGAAAAGCGATACTTATTTATAAGTACCACTTTGTCAACAGTCTGCACGATGATCATTATTGATCATCGTTTTCTTTATCCCATAGAGCGATTTGTTCTTTGTTATGAAGCATATAGATGAAATTGCCTTTTGCCATCGGATATTCTACATATAATTTTTGCAATAATTCTTTGATGTCCTGTCTTTGTGTGAAACCATCATTTGGACAAGTACTTTTTACAAAAGGAATATCATTTGATTTTTGTGCTTGTACGATATCATTTTCATGGCAATAAATCAGAGGCCGAATAAATGTGGTATCCGTACGGCTCATATACATTTTTGGTAAAAATGTGGCAATCTTGCCGCCATGAATCATATTTAAAAATAATGTTTCTACTGCATCATCACTATGATGACCAAAAGCTACTTTCGTACAACCAAGCTCTTTTGCTGCTGTAATGACGGTTGCTTTTTTAAATTTAGAACAAAGTGAACATTGCAATGCACCGTTTTTTGCCAGGTTGCGTTTTAAAATTGCATAAATTTGAGATGGGAAATGGTGTAATTCAATACCCCAGGTTTTACAGAATTGATCTACTTGTGCAAAATCCATATTGGGAAATCCCATTTCAATATGAATGCCCACGACTTTAAAATTCTTATCTTTAAATTTTGAATACATGTGCAAGGCACAAAGCAGGACCATAGAATCTTTTCCTCCGGAAACACCTACAGCGATTACATCTCCGTCTGCAATCAAATGATAATCATGATCCGCTCTTCGAATCTTACGAAGGATCGTTTGTAAATTCATAGCATTCCTCCTTCACAATTTTTAATTATATCTAGAATAGTGAAAAAAAACAACGAAAGGTAGAAAATGATGTGATAAATAAATCAAAGAGCATGTTCTTTCCTTTTATGTTATAATAGGCGAAGGTGATATACGATGGATGGAATTTTGATCATAAATAAAGATAGAGGGATGACCTCTCATGATGTGGTTGCCCGTTTAAGAGGGATCTTGCACGAAAAAAAGATCGGCCATAGCGGGACACTGGATCCACAAGCGAGCGGTGTATTATTAGTAATGATTGGAAAAGCTTGCAAATTATTACCTTTTTTAAGTGATACGGATAAAGAATATGAAAGTCAGTTAAGATTAGGAAAAAAAACAATCAGCGATGATATATGGGGCGAGGTAATAGAGGAAAAAGAAATACGACCTATCTCAGATTTTGCAAAGATCTGTTCTTCTTTTCTTGGCGAAATTGAGCAGACTCCACCAATGATCTCAAGTATTAAGATCAATGGTAAGAAACTGTATGAATATGCACGAGCACATCAGAGCATTGAAATTCCCCCGCGCAAAGTTAAGATCTATGACATCCATGTTTTGGATGCAGCAAACCTTCGCTTTCGCGTTGCCTGCAGCAGCGGCACTTATGTACGTGCATTGTGTCGTGATATGGCTGCTTTAAGCAATAATGTAGGATGTATGTCTGAACTGACCAGAACAAAAGTAGGACGTTTTTCTATTGCGGACAGCCAAACTTTAAAAGATGTGGAAGAAGGGAATTATCAGTTACTTCCTTTCGATGCTGTGCTGGATCATATCCCTATCGTCAGTTATCAAAAACTAGAAGATATTTATAATGGAAAAAGTGTGCATATTCCAAATTGTTCAGAAAAGGGTTGGATCCGCATTCAAGATCAAAAACAAACCATTGCAATTTATCAATATAGCCATGGCGATGTATATCGTTGTGCAAGAGGAATATGGTAGGTGAATAAAATGGAGATAAAAGTGATTTCTCTTGATACAGAGCCTTTCTTAAATCAAATGATAACTGCCTGTATCGGTTATTTCGATGGTCTGCATCTAGGACATCAGCAACTTATAAAAGAGGTGGTAGAAAGCGCCGCAAAAGACGGGACGCTGCCTGCCATGATCACATTTGATCCAGATCCTTGGGTTGTTTTGCGCGGGATGCATGATCCTGCTCATCTTACCACAATGGAAGATCGAGAAAAGATTGCCGAAAAAATGGGCATAAAGCTATTTCTCATCTTAGATTTTACAAAGGAAATGGCCTCTATGGAGATTCCTGCATTTCACAGTTTGCTTGTGAAGCATCACATTACAAAATTAATTTGTGGATATGATTTTCATTATGGAAAATATGGCAGCGGCAGCGTGCAGACATTGCGGCAGCAGCATGATTTTGAGGTATCTGTCATTGATCCAATTACATATGAAGGTGTTCGTATTTCCTCAACGCTTATCGAACAGCTGATCATGGAAGGGAATGTATATAAAGCCTCTGTATTGTTAGGACGTTATTATTTTTTAAGAGGCATTGTCGCACGGGGATACCGCCGAGGAACTACGATGCATTTTCCTACTGCTAATCTGGCATTGAATGCCAATTACTTGATTCCAAAAAATGGAGTGTATGCTGGTCTTGTTTTAGCAGAGGATACTATTTATGAAGCGATGATCAACGTGGGGAATAATCCGACATTTGGAAATGATAATGTGACGATTGAAGCAAATCTATTTGATTTTCATGAAATGATCTATGATCAGCCCGTTACCTTTTATTTTGTTCAGTTTATTCGAGAAGAAAAGCGCTTTGAATCTCAACAAGACTTAATCTGGCAGTTAAAGAATGATCAAGAACATATTCATTGTTTATTTTTGAAACATCCAAACTGGAAGGAGGATTCTTTATGCGTTTAAAAGTATTCTCTGTTATTGATGACACGCTTCAATTGTTGTCAGAAAATCAGCCGTTATATACACAATGTTTAACGGAGGTCTATCAGGGCTTGTACACCATATTAGGTCAGCACAACGAAATGGTCGTAGATATTCGCGGTCGTATCAAAACCAAAGAGAGCTTACGAGAAAAAATCATACGTAATCGTTTTTATATGGAGTATGATCATGCACAGGATATATTAAATCATCTGAGTGACCTGATCGGCGTTAGTATCGAATGTCGTTTTATACAAGAAGAGTTTTTGTTATTAAAGCAGTTACGCGAACAATTAACACTTTGCGATGAAGAGAATCTGTATTATCGAGAAGATCTTCCTGCTTTGCGTTTTGATATCCAATCAAAGCAGCCGCAGATCCAAAAAAATGGTTTTTCTATTTACCGGATTGACGGTTGTTATATTTTTCAAGGGCATCGAGTAAATGTCGAGCTGCAGATCAAATCATTAGTAAACACATTCTGGAGCGAGATCGAGCACAAGCTAGTCTATAAAAATTCAAATTATTATGTGTACGATGATTTCATGAAAGAGCTGCTGTCTTCGCTAAAAGCTTCTTTGACAATCGTCGACCGGCAAATGAGCATTCTATTTAATCAAATGCAGGATACTTCACAAAACAATTTAAAAGTGACACAAAGTGGATTTGAAAGTCTGATCACGAAAGGGATCAACGATATATTCGCAATGAAAATGTTAGATTCCGTCGGATTTACGATGAATATAAAAAATACATCTACTATTTTAGGTCATTACATTTTTTTGAATGATCTGCAAAATAATCGGCAAGGAAGTGATCATATCGGAGCACTTTTTCATACTTTCCGTAAATTGAATTCCATCCAGATCGATTTTACAGATGAGATCATGATGGAAGAACAATTGCAAAGTGACGATGTTTTCATTCAAAGAGTAGGCAGTTACTTGTTATCTATCATAAATGATGATTATGATTGGTATGTCTTTTTCCGTATGCTGTTTGCCATTGAGCCAGGCAATAATATTCATGATTTTGTCATGTTCTTGCAAGTAATCAAAAATTATTTGGTCGATGACTATTGGCTGAATACAAGTTTTGTCAAACTTTCAATGGCAGAAGCAGATATATTGCATCATGAATGCATGCAAATGCTGGCAGACTCTTTGGTATACATCGGTACGATCCATATTTTGCATGACGACAAAATGAAAAGGATCAATCGTTGTTTTGTCCATTTTGTAGAAGAATTGGAACAACGAACGATTTCATATCGTGACTTCATGCAATACAAAGATGCATATCATGCTGATTGGCTTCGCCGTGTCGATGAGATATTTCATAAAGAGTAAATCAAATCACAGATAAGGCATAAGGCTCCTGCTTTTTTCATAGGATACAATAGCAGAGGAGGGAATTCCTATGAACAAGCAGGCGTTGGCTTTTCTCACATTGTTCTCATTAATTTTGATGCTTTCTGTCTATTACGTGACATTACCAAATGATGTCACAGCAGTAATCAGTGAAAATACGGAGCAAGCAGAAGAAGAAAAAGCAGATACATCGCAACAAGATGAAAGTACAGCGTTACAAGATTCGATTACCAAAAACATAAATGAACAATTAAATGAGGCAAATGCAGTGATGGCAGATACCGATAGTAGTGAAGAAGATAAACAAGCTGCTTTGCAAAAGATTGAAACATTGGAAAATGTTAGAGACCAACAACAAAAAATACAGGAAAATCTAAAGAAAAAAGAATTTACTTCTGTCGTAGAAATCAGCGATGGTACCTGCCGCATCACGTTATTTGATTGCGAAGAAAACAAGGAAAATGTCAATACGGTCATGAAAGAAGCTTATGCTGTCGTAAATGATAATTATTTATTGGAAGTTACTTTCAAAACATCATAATATTTGCTATAATGATGGCAGAAGGTGATAATTATGGCTCAGGATTATATTGTGATTCAGCCACAGAATGATATAGGTATCGTAGCGCTGAATAAATCTGTTTTTACGACGATAGCAAAAATCGCGGTAGATGAAGATGATGCAATCATCTTAAATGAGGGTGGCGGATTGTTCAAATACCCTATCAGTTGTAAATTGGTAGACAACAAGATGGTGTTAACTATTGATATCAAAGTAAAATATACAGTAAACGTTAGCGATGCATGCAGTAAACTGCAGAAAAAGATCTTTGAAAGCATATCTCATATGAGCGAATATACTCCGGAAAAAATCGATATTCGGGTGGTTGGTTTTGTCTTTTAAGAAATCCTAACGGATTTCTTTTTTACTATTAAGGAGGAAGGATATGCCGTTTACTTTAGAAAATTGTTTGGTCGTAGGAATCTCTTCAAGAGCCTTATTTGATCTGAGCAAAGAAAATGCGATATTTGAAAAAGAAGGTTTAGATGCATATCGTACTTATCAAATCGAACACGAGGATGATATATTACAGCCGGGAAGTGGTTTTGCATTGGTGAAGGCATTGTTACAACTAAATGAATTGAGCAATTCCCATTTAGTTGAAGTATTGATATTATCTCGTAATGGAGCAGAAACAAGCCTGCGTATCTTTCAATCTATTGAGCATTATCACCTGGATATTACCAGGGCTGTATTAAGCGGAGGGGAAAGCATTGCTAATTATTTAGCAGCATTTGGTGTCGATCTGTTTCTTTCTGCAGATGAAGAGGATGTACAGGCAGCAATCGACGCAGGATTTGCTGCTGGGATCATCTATCCGCACAAGAACCAATATCCCTTTGCTAAAATTCAAGAAATACGAATTGCATTTGATGGAGATGCGGTCTTGTTTTCTGATGAATCAGAGCGTATCTATCAAGAGCAAGGTTTAAAAGCATTTATTGAATATGAGCGGGCAAATGCAAAAAAGCCCTTGCCAAAAGGACCATTTGCGAATTTATTGAAGACTTTGTCTAAACTGCAGGAGAGCTTTCCACCTGGACAAGCGCCTATCCGAACAGCATTGGTTACAGCAAGAAATGCACCAGCACAGGAACGCGTGATTCGAACCCTGCGTGCATGGAATGTACGAATTGATGAAGCATTCTTTTTAGGAGGTATCCCTAAAAAGGATGTATTAGAAAAATTTGGTGCGCACATCTTTTTTGATGATCAGGAGGTACATGCATCAAAGGCAAGTGAGGTCGTACCGAGCGCTCGTGTTCCATACAAGAGCAAGACTTAAAAATGTGAAAGGTTTAATTGAACAGATATTTATAAATACCAGGAGGAATATACGATGGAAATGAATCGGCATAAAATGCGAGAAGTAGCAATGACTTCATTGTATCAACATTTATTATTAGGCAAAGACATTCGAGAATGTGTTTATGAAAACTGTGACAGCAATGAAATAGATCCTTTTCTTTATACGATCACGATGGACACGATTCGATATAAAGATACATATATTGATAAAATCAGCGATAAATTAAATAAGGATTGGACATTTGATCGATTAGGATATGTAGAGCAGGCTATCTTATTGATGGCTTGTTGTGAAATTGATCTGGAATTGGTTCCCAAAGCAATTGTAATTGATGAAGCGGTTAATCTGGCCAAAAAATATTGTGATGAGGATGCCTATAAATTGATTAACGGTGTTTTAGATCAGCTATAAGATGAGTGAAACTATCTATCCGATCAGCAGTATCGTAAAATACATAAAAAGTACATTAGATCAAAATCCCTATCTCAGCGGCATCCTGATACAAGGGGAAATATCAAACTTAAAAAAACATCGAAGCGGTCATTGGTATTTTACATTAAAAGATGAACAAGCGCGGCTATCCTGTGTCATGTTCGCTTCTTATGCATTGCGTTGCAAAGCAAAAGTAGAAGATGGAAGCAAAGTGGTCATTAAAGGATCTATCTCCCTTTATGAGCAACAGGGCAGCATCCAATGTTATGTTACTGCCATCCGCAATGATGGCATTGGAGATCTTTATCTCCGTTTTGAGGAATTAAAGAAAAAATTATTCGCTGAAGGATGGTTTGATGAGCAACATAAAAAGAAGATTCCTCTTTATGCAAGCGATATTGGAATCATATCGGCAAAAGAAGGCGCGGCTTTACAAGATGTTTTAAGCACAATACAAAAGCATTGGCCAATTGCAAAGCTGACGTTGTATCCAGCCTATGTGCAAGGAGCACAAGCTTCTTCCTCGATCATGAAAGCATTGCAGCAAGCGGACCGTCATCATCATGATTGTTTGCTGTTGGTCCGAGGCGGAGGCAGCATTGAAGATCTTTGGGGATTTAACAATGAGGAATTAGTGCACTGCATTTACCATTTAAAAACACCGATCATCAGCGGCGTAGGCCATGAAAGTGATACAACTTTAGTTGATTTCGTTTGTGATGTACGTGCTGCAACTCCAACGGGAGCGGCCCAGAGAGCTACAGCTGACATACAGGAAGTCATGCAGGCATTGTCTGCAAAACAGCAGTTATTGTCTTCCATTATGAAGCGACGGATCGAATCATGCAAACAGCAATTATCTAATCGCGCACAGACAAAATATTTACAAGATCCGCTCAGTTTTATCAAAGACCAGCAAATGCATTTAGCTACCATCACGACCCGGTTCGAACGTTATAGCGATGCGATGCAAAAAAAGCAAAGTGATCTGTTACATAAAAACGATTTATTGTTTCAAGCGATGAGAAGGCATCTATTGTTCTATCAGACACAAACGAAATTGAAAAAAAACAGTATCGAAGAAAAGGTGTTCGAATTTTTAAATCAGCAAAAACAGTTATTAAATAGAAATATACATCTGTTGGATGCATATAGTCCATTATCCATCCTAAAACGCGGTTATACATTGGTGGAAAATGAACAACATCTGATAAAAAATGCTGAAGATCTACAAGCGGGAGCGCAAATATCCATTCGTTTTCATGATGGCAAATGGAGGGCATGCTTGTTAGAAAAGGAGGAAAATCATGGCTAAGAAAGCAACATTTAAACAATCGATGCAACGATTAGATGAAATCATCGCTGCTTTGGATCAAAATACAGTAGAACTAGAAGAAGCAATGCATTTATTTGAAGAAGGATTGCATTTAGTAAAAGATTGTGATGCTCAACTAAAAACTTTTGAAAACAAAATGAATATCTTGATTGCACAGGAAAATGAGGAGGAAGCAACGGATGGAGAAATTTGAAAGCTATCTTGCCTCTCTAGAACAGGATTTTCAGCCATCTCGTACAAGAGATGCCATGTTTTACTCTTTGCTTGCCGGAGGTAAAAGAGTTCGGCCTAGGCTGTTATTTGAGTTGTTAAAAGGATATGGACAAAGCGAAGAATTTGGTTATCCCTGTGCAGCTGCGATTGAAATGATCCACACCTATTCTTTAATTCATGATGATCTGCCAGCAATGGATAATGACACTCTTCGCAGAGGAAGAAAAACATGCCATATTGCTTTCGACGAAGCAACTGCAATTTTAGCCGGAGATGCATTGTTGACGCAAGCTTTTCAAGTAGTATTGCGGAGCACATGTACTAATGATATAAAAGTTGGTTTAGTGACATTGCTAAGTCAGTATGCAGGAATTGATGGTATGATTTTAGGTCAGACTTATGATATGGAAGCAGAACAAGCATCTATGTTATCTATTGAACAATTAGAAGAAGTGCATCGGCACAAAACGGGAAAACTTCTGACTTTACCATTGTTGTGTGCGGCTTTATTATCAAATCACTTAGAAGATATCGATCTTTTAAAACAAATTGGAGATGATATAGGTCTCTCTTTTCAAATACAAGATGATATAATGGATGTGATCGCAACCCAGGAAGAGCTGGGAAAGTCAACAAGCGATGAAAAAAATCATAAAGTTACTTATGTTTCATTGCTCGGTATTGAACAGGCTCAATCGCTTTGTGATCAATACTATGAAAGAGCAATACAGATGCTCGATCAAATACATGCTGATACAATAGGGTTACGTACATTTTTACAAAAATTGATGGTACGGCGAAATTGATTTAAAAGGGGTGTTGCAGGATGCATGTCTATGACATACGAGGTCCACAAGATATTAAACATATGACGATAGACGAACTGAATGAACTGGCACAAGAAATTCGTGATTTTTTGATATCGTCCATTTCAAAAACCGGAGGACACTTGTCAAGCAATTTGGGAGTGGTAGAGCTGACTATTGCCTTGCATTATGTATTTCATTCTCCGAAAGACAAGATCTTATTTGATGTTGGTCATCAAAGTTATGTGCATAAGATATTGACAGGACGTTCTCGTCGTTTTTCTACCCTTCGTCAATACAAAGGCCTTTCCGGCTTTCAAAAGCGCTATGAAAGCGAACATGATTGCTGGGAAGCAGGGCATTCTTCAACTTCGTTATCCGCTGCTTTAGGAATGGCGGTTGCACGAGATCTGAATGGGGATGATTATCAAGTAATTCCTGTTATTGGAGATGGCGCCATGGCCAGCGGCATGTCAATGGAAGCCTTGAATCAAATCGGTGGAGAACAGCGAAATATGATCATCATCTTTAATGATAATTCAATGTCTATTTCACAGAATGTCGGTGCAATGGATATTGCATTTACAAAATTGCGTACAAGCCGTCCGTATGCAGCTTTAAAAAGTGATCTGCAGCAGGGCCTCTCAGGAACAAAAGTAGGGCGAACCGTCTTAAAGGGAATGAAAAACGTAAAAAATGCAATCAAAGAAAATGTAGTCGACACTTCTATTTTTGGCGAATTTAATCTGGATTACATCGGTCCGATCAATGGACATGATCTTGCTTCTTTGATCAAAGTTTTAGAAGCTTCTAAACGTCATAAAGGACCTATTGTTATTCATGTATTAACTAAAAAAGGTAAAGGCTATCCATATGCTGAAAATGATAAAGAAGGAACTTGGCATGGTGTATCACAATTTGATCCCAAAACTGGCCAATCCTTAGCAAAACTTCCCGCCGGTCACTGCAGCTGGAGCGAAATCATATCACGCAATGTTTGCGATCTTGCAAGGAAAAACCGAAATATTGTTACGATTACCCCTGCTATGAAAAGCGGATCAAAATTAAATAATTTTGCAACGGAATTTCCAAATCGTTTCTTTGACTGCGGTATTGCAGAAGAACATGCGATGACATTTGCAGCTGGATTGGCAGCAAATGGAAAGCGGCCCTTCCTTTCCATTTATTCTGCCTTTTTGCAAAGAGCGTATGACCAGCTGAATCATGATGTAGCTCGTATGGATCTGCCAGTCGTCATCGGTATTGATCGCTGCGGCCTGGTAGGAGAAGATGGACCGACCCATCATGGTGTATTTGATATCACCATGCTCCACTCGCTGCCTAACTTGATCCTTTCACAACCAAAAGACGCAATTGAAGCAAGGGCGCTGTTACAAGAAGCTTTTTCTCAAGATCACCCTTTCTGTATACGTTATCCAAGAGGAAGTGCTCTATTTGCATGTGACCAGCATGTTTCTGCCCCGATAGGAACATGGACCTCTTATTGTTCAAGTGATACGATCAAAGTCTGTGTCGTCACATATGGGACTGATGTCGATCGCATACTCGCGAAAGCAAAAGCAAATGAAATGCCGATTGAAGTGATCAATGCACGTTACTTCAAACCGATGGATGAAGAAATGCTAGACTATATACTTTATCGTGACATACCAATCATCGTATACGAGAGTGATATGCTAGATGGCGGTTTATCCTGCGCAATGCTGCAATACATCAATGATCATGATATACATAAACATTTGATTCGCATGGGAATTCGGGATCATTTCGTAGAACAGGGAAGTATCGCGCAGTTACGAAAAGCAGAAAAAATCGATATCAATTCATTATTCCGTAAAATAGAGGAGCTTTTAACATGCGTTTAGATCAATGGCTGGCAAATGAATACTTTTCTTCTCGAAGCAAAGCACAAGATGCAGTCAAGGAAGGAAGAATAAAAGTAAACGGAGTTGTGATATTAAAGAGCAGTTATCCGATATATGCTGAAGATACAATTGATGTATTGAGCAAAGAACATGAGTTCGTCTCGCGTGCAGGAAAAAAGATTTTTGATGTGTTAGATGCATTTTCTATTGATTTAAATAATAAATGTGTCCTGGATGTAGGAGCAAGCACAGGCGGTTTCAGCGATGTATGTTTAAAAAGAAATGCTCGTTTAGTATATGCTTTAGATGTTGGGCACGGACAATTGCATTCAAGTCTATTGCATGATCCGCGATGTATCAATATGGAAGGACACAGCATTCGCGATATCAGATCCGAATGGTTTCAAGAAAAGATTGATTTTATCTGCATGGATGTATCCTTCCTTTCGTGTATCACTGCTCTGCAGTGCATTTATCCATTATTTCCTGATGTGGAGGCATTGGTATTGATCAAGCCTCAATTTGAGGCAGGCCCTTCTTATTTGAATAAACATGGCATCATTAAGGATGATAATGTATTGATACGTGTACTTCGTCACGTAGTAGAAGAAACAACAAGATTAGGATACTGTGTAAAGCATTTAAAAGAGAGTTCCATTCAAGGAAGAGACGGGAATCGTGAATTTTTAATGCATCTGACCAACGAAAAACGTATACTGACTTACGACTATCGAAATATCGTGAAAAATAACAAAGAAAAGCGATAGATACAATTATTTATACATCAATCATGTGAGTGGAGGTGAAGTGGATGTTGACACATCTCTATGTAAAAAATTTTGTGCTCATTGATCAAGTAAATCTAGATTTTAGCGATCGAATGAGCGTGTTTACCGGTGAAACTGGTGCAGGAAAATCACTGTTGATCGATGCAATCGGTCTTTTATGCGGAGATAGAGCTTTTGCTTCTTATGTCAAAAAAGGAGAAGACAAAGCTATTATCGAAGGTGTGTTCGATCTTGAGAAGAATGAAAAAGCATTGTCTTTGCTGAAAGAACAAGGATTTGATTTAGAAGGAGAAGACCTGATAGTTTCTCGTGAAATCACTGCTATGGGGAAAAGTACGATTCGCATTTGTCAACGTACGTGTACAGCCGCTTTCCTGCGTGAACTGATGAGCTATGTCGTGGATATCCACTCACAACATGATAATCAATATTTATTACAGCCTAAATATCATCTTTCTCTGTTAGATCAGTATTGTGATGTAAAAACTTTATTGGATGACGTGAAGAAAGCTTATAAAGCATATGCCTCATTAAAAGCAGAAATGGAGCAGGCTTTAAAAGAAGATATGAATGCCGATGATCTTGATGATCTGACTGCATCTTTCAATGAAATAGAAGATGCAAAAATAAAAAAAGAGGAACTACCTGCATTAGAAGAAGAAATCAAGGTCATGAACCGCATTGAAACGATTCAAAAACAAGCTGCTGCTGCATTGTTGTCCTTAGATGGGGACCATGGCAGCAATCCCTCTTTATATGAAGCTATCCGTTCATTGGAAAGCATTGAAGATATCGCGCCTTTCGATGTGATTCATACTCAGCTGCTGGATGCCTATTATCAAATTGAAGATTTGATTTCATCCTTGCGTACGGCTTTGGAAAACAGCGATTATGACGAGGAAAAGATAAACGAGGTACAAGAACGCATTTTTCTTTATCACCGTTTATATCGCAAATACGGCGGCTCATATGAGGAAGTAATGAAAGAAAAACAATCTATCGAATCAAAAATTGACCGTATCCTGCATCGACAAGATTACATAGAGAAAAAAGAAAAAGAATTAGACTCTAAAAGGCAAAAATTTGATACGCTCAGCATGAAATTGCGCAAAATCAGAAAAAGCAAAGCAAAAGAACTGGAAAAATTAGTTAATCAGCAGCTAGCGGATTTGATGCTGCCGCATGCTCAATTTCGCATATCATTTCATGAAAGCCAGCCTGCTCAAACAGGGGTTGATCAGATAGAATTTCAAATTGAAATGAATAGACAAAGCGGATTCGTGCCTTTGCATAAAACTGCCTCTGGTGGTGAATTATCTCGTTTGATGTTAGGGTTAAAATGTATTTTTACCAAATTGCAGGGGATTGATACTGTCATCTTTGATGAAATAGATACAGGAGTGAGCGGTCCAGTAGCTTTAGCCATTGGCAAAAAAATGCAATTATTAAGTGAAGATATCCAAGTATTCTGTGTAACCCATTTGGCACAGGTTGCTGCCTGCGGCGATCATCATCTCTTTGTTTCAAAAAAAGATGATGGATCCTATACCACTACTTCCATCAAAAAATTGAATGAAGAAGAACGTATTCATGAATTAGCATCGATTGCCTCCAGTTCGCAAAGCGAAGCTTCCTTGCAGGCTGCAAGCGAGTTATATGAAATGGCACATAGGTAATATTTACAATGTGTGTAAATCTCTTATATCGTCCAAAATACCTCTTAGGAGGTGTTTTTTTGTGAAACAAAAATGGTATTGTATCCTTGCTATCATTTTATGTTTCTCTCCAATACAAATCTTGGCACAGGATGAACTATATCTGGGAGGAAACAGCATCGGCATCGAAATTAAATATAATGGCGTTTATGTGAGCGGAACTTATCCGATCAACGAATCGATCGATCCTTCTGATACCTTTTCACCGGGAGATATCATTCAACAGATCGATCATCAAGAAGTAACGGACATCCAAACATTTTATATGATACTCAAAGAACATAAAAACCCTATAAACACATTGGACGTGACTTTGCTTCGTGATGGAGAAACTATTCGTGCTTCCATGCATAGTATTTATGATACCAAACGACATAGTGTCAGCTGTGGTCTTTACATCAAAGAAAAAATGAGCGGAGTAGGGACAATGACTTATTATGATCCTTCTTCCCAGCGTTTTGGTGCATTAGGCCATACAATAGAAAAATGGGATGGAAGGGGAAATGGTTATCTATATGATGCGGCAGTGATTTCTTACACAAAAGCATTTCCATCTGCAACCGGAAAAAAACAAGCAGATATTAACTATGACAACGTAATTGCAACTATTGACCAGAATACCTCGATCGGCATCTATGGAAATTATCAATTCTTACCGGATCATCTTATTTCCTTGCCGTGGGCAAAGAGCGAGGAAGTTATGATCGGGAAAGCTGAGATGTACACAGTTTTAGATGGAGAAAAAGTTGAAAATTTCAAGATTGAAATTACCGATCTTCATCCAAATACACAAGATGATATGAAAGGTATTGAATTTGTCGTAACCGACACGCACTTGCTGCATACAACTGGCGGAATCATTCAAGGAATGAGCGGATCTCCTATCGTACAAAATGGAAAAATCGTTGGTGCAGTCACTCATGTTGTTACCTCAGATCCTAAAAAAGGGTATGGTGTTTTGATTGAACACATGCTGCAATATACACGTTCGTCTTAATACGACCAAAATCGACTTTCTTTTGAATTTTGATGATGATTCAATCTGAAATCGTCGATTCTTCTTCTTTTTCATGAATAAAAAAATCATTTTCATCGTTCTTCGACATAGTTCGCAATCTACTCTTTTATAATGAGACTTGAGGAGTTGGGAAAAAATGGAGAATAAACTTCAAGTATATTTAGTAGATGACAGTAGTGAAATGATTCAGAGAATGAAAAATTGTTTAAAGAATAGCCGCTTATTTGAGGTAATCGGCAGTGCAACAAACGGAGAACAATGTTTGCATGAACTTAATGGACATTCCATCGATGTACTGATCTTAGATTTGATCATGCCTGGTGTAGATGGTATGGAGGTACTTTCCAGTTTAAAGGAACATGCCATCCATCCCCGGCATATTCTTTGTACGACGCCATTATTAAATGATTTTATCATATCACAAATTCAACAATATGCTGTTGACTACATATTAATGAAACCTTTTGAACTGCAATCATTGGAACAAAGATTACGGATTATTTGCGGATTCAACATAAATAAAGCCGCAAAAGATGCCATGATCCAAGTGAATTTAGATGAACAGGAACAACAGCGGATCTTAAAGCTTGAATTGGAAAGTGAGATTACATCATTATTGCATGAAGTTGGGATACCTGCCCACATCAAAGGATATATGTACTTACGAACAGCAATACTAGAAACATATCTCAATGTAGATTTTTTAGGACAAATTACAAAGGTGCTTTATCCGGAAATCGCAAGAAAATATGAGACGACAGCAAGCCGGGTGGAACGTGCCATTCGTCACGCTATCGAAGTGGCCTGGAATCGAGGAAATATCGATGCTATCGATGATATATTCGGCTATACGATATCCGCTTCAAAAGCTAAACCGACCAATTCAGAGTTTATTGCGATGATTGCAGATAAATTGCGACTGGAACATCGTTTAAAAAATAAAAAAGTATTTGTACCACAGTACCGATAAGGATAGAGATATGCTATAATTTTCCTACTGGTGTTTGGAGGAAATAATGTGGCAGGAAGAGTAATTTTTCATGTAGATATCAATGCCTATTTTGCAAGTGCAGAATTATTGAAGAATTCCGCATTGCTCGGGCAACCGGTTGCCGTTGCAGGATTGAGCAGACGCAGTGTGGTCACCACAGCAAGTTATGAAGCACGGGCTTATGGTGTGCACAGTGCAATGCCTCTTCACGAAGCATTGCGTTTATGCCCTGATTTGATAGTTGTTGCTGGTGATTATGAGTGGTATGAAGAATTGAGCCATCGTTTTTTTCAATATCTGCGTCGGTTTACTCCTTTGGTAGAACCTGCTAGCATTGACGAAGGATATTTGGATGTAACAGATACGATCAAACATTATCGCCGTCCAATGGATCTGGCATGGCAAATCCAGCAAGGCCTATTAGATGAATTACGCCTCCCTGTCAGCATTGGTGTGGCTCCAAACAAGTTTTTAGCAAAGATGGCTAGTGATATGCGCAAACCTTTAGGAATCACGATCTTGCGCAAACAAGAGATCGCTAAAAAATTATGGCCTCTCGGTATCGAAGAAATGTTCGGTATCGGAAAAAAAAGTATTCCCGTATTGCAAAAAGCCGGTATCACAACGATCAAAGATATGGCAGATCCAAAAAACGAAACATTGATCATGCATATATTGGGAAAACATGCTTATAGCATGATTCAGCATGCACGAGGAAATGGCGAAAATATGTTAGATTTTACAACCAGTGTTCAATCTATCTCACAATCAACAACGATGGATGAAGATATCAAAGATTATCAGGAAATTTCCGTTATATTTAAACATCTGGCACAAAGACTTTCTCAAAAAGCAAAAAGAGAAGGGATTTGCGGGAAACTGATATCTGCTAGCATTCGTTATAGTGATTTTCATAATGTTATCCGCAGCAAGACTTTGCCTGAATATACAAACGATGAACATCGCATATATGAACATGTCATGTGGTTATTTGATCAAAATTACAATGGTGAGCCTGTGCGGCATCTGGGGATTCATCTGGGATCTTTAAAAAGCAAGAAAGAAATCATTACGCAATACAGCGTATTTGAACAACCGCAAGAAGATTCGATCGAAAATGTAATTGCAAAATTAAATGATCTCCTGCCAAACGCAAATTTGACAACAGCAGCACATGCAAAACGAACAAAGTCGAAAAATGAATGACTTTGAAGAACGATACGAGTTGTATCGTTTTTTCTTTTTGCATATAGTACAGTGTGAGGTGAATCCCTTGAAATATAAAATGAAAAAACATCATTCTTTTATACATAAATACCGTCATGTTTATGTATTTATCTCTATTCTTGTGATTGGCGGTTTTTTAATAGGATGTTTGGGTTCTGCGTACATACGCTCTTCAGACATACAGGCACTTTCCAGTTTATTGACAACGATATCAGAAGATATGGATCAATATAGCTTTTTTATTCATCAATTTTTCTTGGGAATTCTTTTGATCGTTGTTGTTTTTCTATTTGGTACAAGCCTAATCGGTATCCCGATCATCAGTTTTATCGTATTCACCAAAGGTGTTCAGATTGGTTTTTCTTGTTCCTTATTTCTGTATAGCTATCAATTAAAAGGATTGATAGGTATTTTTCTCACACTGATCCCACAGGTCTTTTTTGATGTTCTCGCTTTATATCTGATCAGTGCAAGTGCCATCCAATGTTCCATGTATATCTGTTATAGCACAACAAATCGTGAACGATTAGATCTTAAAAAGTTAATGAATTCATTACTAAATGATATTTTTCTTTGTTTTTTCTTTGTATTAGTTGGTTCCTATTTAAAAGCCACTTTAGGAATTGAATTTATCAAGTTGTTTAATTTGATGTAAACAGTGTATAATAAATGCATGAATAAAAAAAATTATACATATGATTATATTCCAAATAGCAACATTTATTTATGGCAAAGAAAAGACATGTTTCGCATCAATACCGATACTGCACAGTTGGCACATTTTATGAAGATAAAAAAAGGGGATCGTGTGTTGGATATCGGCACAAACAATGGTGCCTTGCTCTTATTTGCAAATCAATTTTGTCCTTCATATCTATGCGGCATCGACATTCAGAAAGATGCTTGTGAACTTGCCAAAAAAAATCTGATGGATCATGGCATTAATAATGCAGAGATCATCTGTGCTGATTTCACAAAATCTGATTTAAAAAATTTTGATGTGATCATCTGCAATCCTCCATTCTTTCAAATAGGAAGTCACCGCAGTGCAGAACAAAGTTATCGATCCATTGCCAGACATGAGTTCTTTTTGCCTTTAGAGAAATTACTGTTAGGTGTAGGAAAAGCACTAAAAGAAAACGGTCGTTTCTATATGGTCCATCGAAGTGAGCGAATTACAGAAATCGTTGCTGAATGCAAAAAGAATCGTTTAGAGATAAAAACAATGCAATTTGTATTTGATGACCGGAAAGAATTAGCCGTCAATGTATTGGTCGAAGCTGTTCTTGGAGGATCACCGCTTTGTCAAATTCCACATCCTGTTCTTTTGCGGCCAGATGGAACATCTGTCAACTATACATTAAAAGACCTTACAAAAGAGTAATCATCATTTAGAAAATACAAATAGGAGGGGAAACTTGAAGCAAACCTCTTATTTTTTATTCATTTAAGCATACGCATAGTGTTCTAAACTCAATTTATGATAAAATAAGTAAGCAAAGGGGGATACTGATGAATATCAAAGAAGCCATATCTGATTATCAATACTATCTTAACATGGTAGAACATAAATCAAAACGGACGATTGATTCATATTTGAGCGATCTGCATCGCTATCAGTCTTATCTAAATGATATGGGTATTCATCAAACAGATGAAATCACAGAAGAACAAGTGCAAGATTTCTTGATTGATCTAAGCGAAGAATACCAATCTTCTACTGTCAATCGTTATCTATCTACTTTGCGTTCCTTTCATCATTTTTTATCACAAAATAATACGCATGATTTAGATCCAACAAGATTTATAAAGGGCAGGAAGAAACTGGCACATTTGCCGCATTATTTGAATGAAAAAGAAATTCAATCTATATTAAAGAGTTTTTCAAACCATGATCTTGATATCTTTCATAAAGCCATCATAGAATTATTATATGGTTGCGGTCTGCGTGTAAGCGAATGTTGTGATTTAAAACTATCTCAATTACATTTAGATCAAGCCCTGTTGCGTGTAGTAGGAAAAGGAAACAAAGAGCGCATGATTCCATTGCATAAAGAAGGCATCTATGTCCTGCGGCAGTATTTGACGTATGTCCGTCCCCAATGGGAAAGTTCTCGTACTTCATATGTATTTATCAACAGCAAAGGGCATGTTTTGACCAGACAATACGTCCATCATATGATCAAAGAACAATTGAAATCCTTAGGAATGGATACTTCTTACTCTGCACATAGCTTTCGTCACAGTTTTGCAACGCATCTATTGGATGGAGGTGCCGATTTGCGTGTTGTACAAGAGCTGTTAGGTCATAGCGATATTCAAACAACACAGATTTATACACATGTGCAGAACAAACGTATCCGCAATGCATATAATGCATACCATCCATTCGCTAATAAAGAAATTGACGATATTTTTAAGAAAAATGATTGATGTTTTATTTCTATTTGATAAACTATATTAGAAAGAGAGGAATTACAAATGAGTTGTGAAGGTTGTCCAAGTAAAGGTAATTGCGGAAAAAATGCCGCATCATGTGGGGTTGTCAATAATCCGAAAAACAAAATCCATAAAATCATAGGTATCATGAGCGGCAAAGGGGGAGTAGGTAAATCAAGCGTCACTGTGTTATTTGCGAAAGATCTTGCGAAACGCGGATATAAAGTAGGTATCATGGATGCCGATATTACAGGACCTAGCATTCCTCGTTTATTAGGATTGGAAAAATCACAAGCATATGGAACCAATGATGCCATTGAGCCAGTCATCAGTGAAGAAGGTATCAAATGCATATCATTAAATTTCTTGATGGAGGACGAAAATCAGCCGGTTGTATGGCGTGGTCCGATCGTTGCGAATGCAGTAAAACAATTCTATACGGATGTTGTTTGGGGAGAATTAGATTACTTATTGATCGATATGCCTCCAGGAACTGGCGATGTGGCTTTAACCGTTTTACAATCACTGCCTGTAACTGGTGTGGTAATGGTTTCAACACCGCAGCCAATGGTTTCTATGATTGTTTCAAAAGCAATCAATATGTGCAAACAGCTAAAGATTCGTGTTCTTGGAGTTGTAGAAAATATGAGCTACATTCAATGTCCAAATTGCAATGAAATCATTCGTTTATATGATCAAAGTGACATGGAAGAATTCTTGAGTGAAAATGATCTGCATTTATATTGTGAGTTGCCAATGCTAAAAGCAATCATGAATATTCATAAAGATCAAACATATGATGCACGCACATTGTTAGAGATTGATTCGCTGATTCACCCGGCTGTTGACAAAATGTTAACGGATTTGCAATAAGAATGCTCAATGAGCATTCTTTTTATATATAGAAAAAAATACATAGACTTTTTGATGTATTTATGCAATAATAATCGCGGATTTCTAAGAAATGCGCATTTTAAAGAGGGGATTATATGAAGCAGTTCAATGAGGGGACATCAATTTATCAAGATGATTTAATACTGGATTGCAAGCAGACTATCGCAAAACTAAGCATTCTATTGAACATTACCAAACATTATTATATGCATATCCATTATGATACAATCGAGCAATTATTAGATATGCTGGAAAGAGCAAAAAAAAGCTTGGATGGTCATTGTTATATACATGAACAGGATTTTATTGTTTTATATCAGCTGATTCAATTTTATGAAAATCAAAACACTTCATTGACTTCACAGAAATTAGGTGCTTATTATCTAAATATTTTAGCTGGTGATGCACAGATATGCCTGCAACTCTTGCAAAAAGCTATTCAAGCAAGTAAAAGCATACCAAGCGATGTATTATCTTTTTTTCAAAAATTAGTTATATGCCTGCACTCTATGGCAATCTATGAATCTATTACGAATAAAGAAGAAACAATTACACTTCCGTATTATTCCATTATACAATAATGCCAATTTTTATACAGGTTTTACCACTATGCTATACAGCATGCATATATGATAGTATACTAAGGATATAAAGATAGGAGTTAATTCTAGTGGGCTGTTTCAAGAAGTGTCAAGAAATTTTCAAATAGAGAAACAGCAAGGAATAACTGTCTGAAATATTGTATCCGTTTCATCAATCATCAATAGTATGTGAAAATGGACATTATTTCAGAATAGTGCAAGAAAAAGATGTATGTACATCTTTTTCTTTTTTAATATTGCCATATCTATGTGCAACTATAGATTTATTATTGTCCTATATGCACAGAAATTGTATAATAATAAACAACTAAAAATCTGATTGTCCGCTAAAACACTGTATCTATCAGCATTTTCAAGGGTTGAAATACTTCAAATTACTACGATTTTACTACCATTGAATGAGCCTTGATACGTTAGAAATCC
>NZ_LT699707.1 GCF_900155395.1 Merdibacter massiliensis | reverse complement strand
GAGGACTTGATCTGAAGTCGAGCTGTTATTCGGTTTTGAGAGGCTGACTCTCAAGGAAAGAGATCCGGTGATGAAGGCGGAGTGGACACACCTGTCCTCATACCGAACACAGAAGTTAAGCACTCCAACGGCGACAATAGTTGGGCCTGCCCCTGCGAAGATAGCACGTTGCCGGTCTCTTCCTTTGCGATCACTTTATGGTCGCTTTTTTTTAAAATTTGATTGACAAATTGATAGAATTACTATATTATAGTTGAGCAAGTGTGATTGAATGAGTTCCCGTATTGGGAACCTATATTATGCTTGTAAAATGATACGCCCGGAAATGTGTGTTATAAAATTTGAAAGGAGGATATTATGCCAACAATTAACCAGTTAATTCGTAAAGGTCGTCAGGACAGTGTGAAACTTTCAAAATCACCTGCTTTGAATAGAGGATATAACTCTCTGAAAAGCCGTCCAACGAACTTGAGTTCACCGCAGAAGCGTGGTGTTTGTACACGTGTTGGTACGATGACACCGAAGAAACCAAACTCAGCTCTTCGTAAGTATGCCCGTGTACGCTTAAGCAACGGTATGGAAGTTACAGCTTACATTCCAGGAATTGGACACAACCTTCAGGAGCACAGTGTCGTAATGATCCGTGGTGGTCGTGTTAAGGACTTGCCAGGTGTTCGTTACCATATCATCCGTGGTACATTGGATTGCGCTGGTGTTGCGAACCGTAACCAGAGCCGTTCATTGTATGGTGCGAAAAAACCAAAAGCAGCTAAAAAATAAATCAATTGTGAAAGGAGAATAGAATTATGCCTAGAAAAGGACATATAGCAAAACGTGACGTATTGGTCGATCCGATCTACAACTCCAAGTTAGTTACTCGTTTAATTAACAAAATCATGATTGATGGTAAAAAAGGGGTTGCTCAAAAGATCCTATACGATGCATTCGATATCGTTGAAGTAAAAACCGGTGAAAAACCGATGGAAGTATTTGAAAAGGCGTTAGAAAACGTAATGCCTTTGTTGGAGCTGAAAGTTCGTCGTGTTGGTGGTGCGAACTATCAGGTACCAGTTGAAGTATCTGCTGAACGCCGCTTGACATTAGGTCTGAGATGGATCGTGAACTATGCTCGTTTAAGAGGCGAAAAAACAATGGAACAGCGTTTAGCCGCTGAAATCATTGATGCCGCTAACGGAAGCGGACAGTCTGTTAAAAAGCGTGAAGATACGCATAAAATGGCAGAAGCTAATAAAGCATTTGCACATTACCGCTGGTAAGAAAGGAGTTCATTATGCCAAGAGAATATTCACTTGAAAATACTCGTAATATTGGTATCATGGCTCACATCGATGCTGGTAAGACAACTACGACAGAACGTATCTTGTACTATACTGGTGTCAATCACAAAATGGGTGAAACGCATGATGGTGCATCTACGATGGACTGGATGGAGCAGGAACAGGAACGTGGTATTACGATCACATCTGCTGCAACAACTTGCCATTGGAAGGGAAACCGTATCAACATCATCGATACACCAGGTCACGTAGACTTTACTGTTGAGGTAGAGCGTTCATTGCGTGTACTGGATGGTGCCGTTACCGTTTTGGATGCAAAAGCTGGTGTTGAGCCACAGACAGAAACTGTATGGCGTCAGGCAACAAACTATGGAGTACCACGTATCGTATTCTGTAATAAGATGGATGCAACTGGTGCTGATTTCTTGATGTCATGCCGTACGATCATCGATCGTTTGGGAGCAAAATCTTGCCCTATTCAATTACCGATCGGTGCTGAATCTACATTCTCTGGTATCGTAGATATCATTGAACGTAAAGCAGAAATTTATACGAATGACTTAGGTACAGATATCAAGATCGAAGATGTACCAGAAGATTTGAAAGATCTGTGCGAAGAATATCGTGCAAAATTGCTGGAATACCTGGCAGACTATGATGAAGATTTCATGATGCAGGTATTGGAAGGGGAAGAACCTTCCGTAGAAGAAATCAAACGTGTATTGCGTATAGCTGTATGTAAAGGTGATTTCTTCCCAGTATTGTGTGGTTCTGCATATAAGAATAAAGGTGTGCAGATGGTATTGGATGCAGTTGTTGATTACTTGCCTTCACCATTAGATATCCCAAGTATCAAAGGTACTTTGGAAGATGGTACAGAAGCAGAGCGTCACGCATCTGATGATGAACCATTCTCTGCATTGGCATTCAAGATCACTGCAGATCCATTTGTTGGTAAATTGACATACTTCCGTGTATACTCAGGTACTGCAAAAGCAGGAAGTTATGTATTGAACTCAACAAAAGGTAAAAAAGAGCGTTTTGGACGTCTGGTTCAGATGCATTCCAATGCGCGTAAAGAAATCGAACAAGTATATGCAGGAGATATCGCTGCTGCTGTTGGTTTGAAAGCAACGACAACAGGTGATACTTTGTGTGATGAAGATCATCATATCATTCTGGAATCTATGGAATTCCCAGAGCCAGTTATCGAATTGTCTTTGGAACCTAAGACAAAAGCAGACCAGGATAAGATGGGCTTGGCTTTAGCAAAACTTGCTGAAGAAGACCCTACATTTAAGACATATACGAATGCTGAAACTGGACAGACGATCATCGCCGGTGTAGGTGAGCTGCATTTGGATATCATCGTTGACCGTTTACGCCGTGAATTCAAAGTAGAAGCACAGGTTGGTGCACCTCAGGTTGCTTATCGTGAAACGATTCGCCAAGCTGCAGAGTGCGAAGGTAAGTACATCCGTCAGTCTGGTGGACGTGGTCAATATGGTCATGTTTGGATCCGCTTCGAACCAAATGAAGAAGGCAAAGGCTTTGAATTTGTGGATGCTACAGTAGGTGGAAGCGTTCCACGTGAATACATCAAACCAACAGAAGAAGGTTTGGTTGATGCAATGGAAAAAGGTATGATTGCTGGTTATCCAGTAATTGATGTCAAAGCAACATTGTTTGATGGTTCTTACCATGATGTCGACTCTAGTGAAATGGCATATAAGATTGCTGCTTCCATGGCATTAAAAGAAGCTGGCAAGAAGTGTAAACCAGTTATCTTGGAGCCTATCATGAATGTTGAAATCACTGCACCAAATGAATATCTTGGTTCCGTCATGGGTGACGTTAGCTCACGTCGTGGTCAGATCACAGATCAGGAAGAACGAGGCAATGCAATCATTGTTCGTGCTATGGTTCCACTGTCTGAAATGTTTGGTTATGTAACTGATCTGCGTTCCTTTACACAGGGTCGTGGAAACTACTCTATGAAATTCGACCATTACAGCGAAGTACCGAAGTCAATCGCTGAAAAAATCATTAAAAACAACAGCTCTGAAGCCTAAAATTTTGGCGTTTGATGTTGCTTTTATAGGTTGTTTGAATTAGAATATATTTGACGATTATTTAGGAGGAAAAACTAAAATGGCAAAAGAAAAATTTGACAGATCGAAAACACATGTTAATATTGGTACAATCGGTCACGTTGACCATGGTAAAACAACTTTAACAGCTGCAATCACTCACGTTTTAGCTGAACGTGGTGAAGCAAAAGCTATGGATTACGATCAGATTGATGGTGCTCCAGAAGAAAAAGAACGTGGTATTACAATCAATACTGCACACGTTGAGTACGAAACTGACAAACGTCACTATGCACACGTTGACTGCCCAGGTCATGCTGACTACGTTAAGAACATGATCACTGGTGCTGCTCAGATGGATGGTGCTATCTTGGTAGTAGCTGCATCTGACGGACCTATGCCTCAGACTCGTGAGCACATCTTGCTTGCTCGTCAGGTAGGTGTTCCTTACATCGTAGTATTCTTGAACAAATGCGACATGGTTGATGACGAAGAGTTAATCGACTTGGTTGAAATGGAAGTTCGTGAATTGTTAACTGAATATGGATTCGATGGAGACAATACTCCAGTTATCCGCGGTTCAGCATTAAAAGCATTGGAAGGCGATCCAAAATGGGTTGGTGCTATCGATGAATTGATGGCTGCTGTTGATGAATACATCCCTGATCCAGTTCGTGAAACTGATAAACCATTCTTGATGTCTGTAGAAGATGTTATGACAATCACTGGTCGTGGTACAGTTGCTACAGGACGTGTTGAACGTGGTATCGTTAACATGGGTGAAGAAGTTGAAATCGTTGGTATCCGTGAAACTCGTAAAACAGTTATCACAGGTCTTGAAATGTTCCGTAAACAGTTGGACTTCGCAGAAGCAGGTGACAACATCGGTGCATTGTTACGTGGTGTAAACCGTGACGAAATTCAACGTGGACAGGTATTGGCTAAAGTTGGTTCAGTACATCCACATACAAAATTCAAAGCTCAGGTTTATGTATTGAGCAAAGAAGAAGGTGGACGTCATACTCCATTCGTTTCTAACTATCGTCCTCAGTTCTACTTCCGTACAACTGACGTAACTGGTGTTATTACATTGCCAGAAGGAACAGACATGGTTATGCCTGGCGATAACGTAGAAATGACAGTTGAGTTGATCGCTCCTATCGCTATCGAAAATGGTACTAAATTCTCTATCCGTGAGGGTGGACGTACAGTAGGTGCTGGTCACGTAACTGAAATCATCGAGTAATTGATGTGATTGAAAGCAGGTATGGGTTCATATCTGCTTTTTTATTTGAATAAGAACAGGAGTGGAGATATGGAAAAAAAATTATCAAATGGTAAGCATATCCCTTTAGTTGGATTTGGTGTGTATCGCCTGAGCGATGCAGCATCGATGGAACAAGCGATTGCTGCTGCCTATCAAACTGGATACCGCATGTTTGATACAGCGCAGATGTATAAGAATGAAGAATTGCTCGGGCAGGCAATTGATAAATTAAATATAGATCGAAATCAGATCATTTTAACAACAAAGATTGCACCTCAAAATATGTCGGAAAAAAATGTACGCAGCTCTTTTCTGGAAAGTTTGCGTAAGTTAAAGACGGACTATGTCGATATATTGTTGATTCATTGGCCTGGACAAGATAAAGAACGTCTGTTGTCTTGTTGGAACGAATTGATCCAGTTGTATAAAGAAGGAAAAGCAAAAGCAATCGGTGTAAGCAATGCGATGGTACAACACTTAGAATGGCTGGAAGAGTGTGAGATTGCACCAATGATTGATCAGATCGAAGTGAATATCAAAAATCAGCAGAAGACAGTCTGTGCTTTTTGTAAAAAGCATGGTATTGCTGTACAGGCTTGGTCGCCATTAGCCCGCGGACAGTTTGATAATCCGTTGATCCAAACCTTATCAAATAAATATAATTGCACACCGGCGCAATTACTATTGACATGGAATACACAAAAAGAAATCAGCGTAATTCCAAAATCTTCACATTTGGAAAGAATTCAGGAGAATTTTAATGTTGGCTCTTTCGTCATTGAAGAGGAAGATATGCATAAGATAGATAAATTGGATCAATATAAAGATATGAGCTATAATCCATATACTTATGATTATTAAAAAGAGGTTGAAACAGTTAAGTGATCTCCAATTTTCACTTTGCTGCTTCACCTCTTTATTTTTTTATATTTAATGCGTATATTATACGAATCTGGAATTTAATTTTTCAGATGGAAAGAGATAGAAAACTGTAAAAAGAAACATGATGTATGAGTGAGATCATGCTGTGAGGTATTGCCATTCGAGTATAAAAAAGACAGGAGAGGATCTAAATTTCTCCTATCTTTCTATATTCATTTCTTATATCCTATGTGCTATGTTAACATGTTTCGTTTTTGTATTTTTGATAAGCTTTTTCCAGTTTGCTTTTTGTTTCGTATTCCACTTGCATCCAATCATTTTTTACCATCATATCGTAGGTATCATGTTGCAACTGTGTAATAGCATCATATGCTGTTTTCACGCTCGGACAGATATCACTGCTAGCTTCACAGCCAAATGTATGTAACAAATCTGCCATATGCCGGCAAGCTAATAATGCGTTCATCGCAATATCTTTTTCTTTCATCTATTTGCTGGCCTCCTTTAAAACCTCTTTAAAAGAATCAAATTGTTCTTTGAAATTTGTAGTGATGTCATTCATCGCTTTTTTCAGTTCTTTGTCTTTTACATCAGTGAGATCTTCACTGACCTCTGCATGGTAACTTTCTAATTGATTTAATACATCACTAATGTAAAGGACATCTTTTGGGGTTAATCTCATTTTTTTGCTCATGGGTAATCTCCTTTCAATTTTATTGTGTAACTGTTTACATGATTTTATCCAAAGTAGTTTAAAATTCCACGATTTTCCGACATTTCGTCTAGAATTACAATACAAAAATCGCAAATTATGGTATAATTTTGCTGCATTTCGCTTAAAAGGAGGAAAATATGGAAACAAAGAAAATTCTTTGGTATAACCTGGCCTTCATGGCGTTTTCTACTGTATGGGGATTTGGAAACGTCGTAAATGGTTTTGGTTATTCAGGCGGGGTTGCCGGACAAGCTATTTTTACATGGATCTTAATGTTTGCATTATACTTTGTTCCCTATGCACTCATGGTTGGTGAATTAGGTTCTGCATTTAAAGATTCAGGCGGAGGCGTCAGTTCTTGGGTATATGAAACAATGGGGCCTAAAATTGCCTACTATGCTGGATGGACTTATTGGGCATGTCACATTACCTATATTGCAAGTAAAGCAAGTGGTGGATTAAAGGCATTGTCACAAGCAACAAGCTGGGCATTCATGCCGCAAGGTACAGACTGGTATGATAGTTTGAATACATTGGTCGTACAGGGTGCTACAATGGTAATCTTCTTATTGTTCTGCTGGATTGCCAGCCGCGGTTTAAATCCGTTGAAAAAATTAACAACTCTTGCAGGAACAAGTATGTTTGTAATGTCCATCTTATATATCATAATGATGTTGGCAGCACCGGCAATCAATCCAAATGCTGGATTTGCTTCAATTGATTTTAGCTGGGACAGCATTATACCGCAATTTAATGTGAATTATTTCACTTCACTCTCCATCTTCGTATTTGCTGTAGGTGGCTGTGAGAAAATTTCACCTTACGTTAATAAAGTAAAAGATCCTGCAAAAGGATTCCCAAAAGGTATGATCGCATTGGCTATCATGGTCATGGTATGTGCAATTTTGGGTACAATTGCCATGGGTATGATGTTTGATCCTGCAAAGGTTGCCGAAGATCAGGCGGCATTTATTTCAAATGGTGCTTATTGGGCATTTGAAGATTTAGGTGCATATTATGGAATCGGTAATTCTTTAAAGATCGTTTACTCGATCTGCAATGCAATTGGACAGCTTTCTACTTTGGTATTGAGCATTGATGCCCCATTGCGTATGTTATTGGATAACGAACAAGCACGTGAGTTCATTCCTAAGGGATTGTTGAAGAAGAACAAATATGATGCTTATATTAATGGTATCTGGATGGTCGTTATTCTTTCTGGCGCAATCATCGTCGTTCAATCATTTGGCGGAAGTGCACAAGGCGTCATTAAACAGTTGACAGATTTGAATGCTATTTGTATGCCGCTTCGTTATTTGTGGGTATTTGCAGCTTATATCGCATTGCGTAAAGCAGGTGAAAAGTTTGCGGCAGAATATCGCTTCACAAAAAACCAGACGTTTGCTCTAGTTGCGGGAAGCTGGTGCTTCTTCGTCACTGCAATCTGCTGTCTGTTAAAGATATTTAATGCAGATAATACATTATCTTTAGCATTGAATATGATTACGCCTATTGTGTTGACATTGCTTGGTCTGATTCTTCCAATCATCAAAAAGAATCAAGATGCAAAAGAAAATGCATAACATGTGAGCCTTGTATTCAAGGCTCTTTTTATAAAGTGTCTAGGTAGAAGTGTTTTAGGAAAACTTTTTTATAGAAATATGCTATACTGTTAGCTGTCAGATAGATGGAGGAAGAAGTTATGTATAAACAAATGTCTGAAGAATTATTAACATTTATTAAACATAGTCCTAGCTGTTTTCATGCTGTACATACAATTGCAGGAATGTTGAAAGAAGCAGGTTTTCAAGAACTAAAAGAATGTGAAGCTTGGAGCTTGCAGCAAGGCGGCAAATATTTTACGACACGAAACAATTCAAGTGTAATTGCATTTACCATCGGAAAAGAGCTGGATGATTATCATTTCCAGATCACGGCATCTCATAGCGATTCGCCAACATTCAAGATCAAAGAAAAAGCTGAATTAAAAGGCAAAGGCGGTTATATTCAATTAAATACAGAAGGATACGGAGGCATGATTTGTTCTACATGGATGGATCGTCCATTATCCATTGCCGGCCGTGTTTTGGTACGTGAAGGAAATGCCTTGGTGTCTAAGCTGATTTCTTTTGATAAAGATCTGCTGTTGATTCCTAATGTTGCTATTCATATGCAAAGAGATGTCAACGATGGAATGGCATTTAATAAACAGGTGGATATGCTGCCGTTATTCTCTGCAGGAGAATGTGAAGAAGGCGATTTTTATCAGTTGCTTGCTGATGAATTGCATTGTGACGTAGAGGATATCTGTGGAACTGATTTATTTTTGGTAAACCGTGTTGAACCAAGCATTTGGGGCGCAAAAGAAGAGTTTATCTCAAGTGCCAAATTAGATGACTTGCAATGTGCTTTTACATCATTGAAAGCAATGCTTCAGTCAGAGAATCCACATGCAGTCAACGTCTATGCCTGCTTTGATAATGAAGAAGTTGGTTCTGGAACAAAACAAGGAGCTCTTTCCACTTTCCTTGCAGATGTTCTAAGCAGAATTAATGATAATTTGGGTTATGGCAATGAGGAATTGCGTCGTGCGATCGCCAAAAGTTTTATGGTATCTTGCGATAATGCACATGCCGTTCATCCAAATCATCCAGAGAAAACAGATGCTAATAACTGTACATACATGAACAAAGGTATTGTTGTAAAATACAGTGCAAATCAAAAGTATACGACAGATGGAATCAGTTCGGCAGTATTTACAGAATTGTGTAAAAAGGCGAATGTGCCTGTTCAGTTCTTTGCTAACCGTTCGGATATGGTTGGCGGAAGCACTTTAGGAAATTTGTCAAATCAACATGTTTCCTTGCATACTGTCGATATTGGGTTGCCGCAGTTAGCAATGCACTCAGCTTATGAGACTGCCGGTATCAAAGATACAGCATATATGGTACAAGCACTGACGACGTTCTATAATATGAATCTTCATATCACCGACAGTGATGTGGTCGAGGTTCAAGAATAACGATGACAGGATCCAAGAGAAAGAAGCGTACAAAAAAAGTACATATCGATAATCTGCATTTAGTAAAAAGATTAGAACCTGAATATATGCAGGCATTCTTTGATTTCGAAGAAGTGCTGGTAAAAGAGGCAATGGATGAAGCAAAAATCAATGTTATTGCCAATCTGGCCATTGAGCAATTACAAGAGGGAATGGCAAAAAAGAAGAAACCATCCTTGATCATAAATAAAGAAAAACATTATCAGACATACATTGCAAAAATGAGCAGGGGAGCGATGTTTCAGCAGATGAAGGAAAAGCTGAAACAGCAAGATTATGAAAAATTGACAATTTCAGGTATATGGCTCGTTTTCAGCGTTTGTCTCCTCTTGTTGTTTTTTAAAAACCTGATCACAGAAACTTATCTGATCAATTTCAGCATTGATTTGATAGCGGCTGCGGTAGCAGCTGTACTGGCTGTGCGGAATTATCAAGTTCGCTGGCATATCATCAAGCAGAGTGAGAAGAAAAGCTTCTATTTAGGCATGGACATCATTACACTGGCTCTTTGCGTGGTTGTGAAGGTGTTCGCACAAGGAAACTTTGATGTTTCTTACTTATTGTTGGTTATTTCTTACTTTGTAAGCAAGCAGCGTTATCGTAAAGACATGAAGAAATAGGTATAGAAAAGGCCGGTCATTTGAAATCAATGATCGGTTTTTTATTTGATAGAGGTAAAGCAAAAATATAAAAAAATACAGAAAATTTTTGCATCATTTATTGAAAACGCTTACGAAAAAAGTTAGAATGTTCTCTCTTTTTGTGAAATTAGAAAAAAATGGAAAATATGAAAAAAGTTGATAAATAAAGCAAAATAAACCTTGCAAACATGCTTTTCATCTGCTACAATAATACAGCGACCGCGAGGACGTGCGAGGTTGCCGACCCACCGAAAAGCGTTGTCATGAACGAGTGGGACGGGGAATTCGCATCGAGCGAGTCTATCTGGATATAGGCGAAAGGAGATTTATTCATGGCAAAAAACAGCGTAAGAATTCGTTTAAAAGCTTACGAGCACAGAATCTTAGATGCATCTGCAGAAAAGATCGTGCAGGCAGCACAGGCTCACGGTGCTAAGAAAATTGTTGGACCAGTACCACTTCCAACTGAAAAGCAGGTCGTAACGATCCTGCGTGCGGTACACAAAGACAAAGATTCTCGTGAACAATTCGAGATCAGAACTCACAAGCGTTTGATTGAGATCGTCGGACCAAGTGCAGAAACAATTGATTCATTGAGTCGTTTGGAACTGCCTAGCGGTGTAGACATCGAAATTAAGCTTTAATGGAGGTGCACAGCATGAAAGGTATTTTAGGACGCAAGTTAGGAATGACGCAAGTCTTCACTGAAGATGGCGTGATGATTCCTGTTACAGTAGTAGAGGCAGTGCCAAACATCGTGCTGCAGAAGAAAACAGTAGAAAACGATGGATATGAAGCAGTTCAGTTAGGCTTTGAAGATGTAAAAGAAAGACGTGCAACAAAAGCAAACGTTGGACATGCAAAGAAGGCGAACACGGCACCTAAACGTTTCGTTCGTGAAATTCGCGATTGCGAATTGGATGTAAACGTCGGTGATGAAGTGAAAGTGGATATCTTCGCTGCTGGTGAAACAGTAGATGTCATCGGTACAAGCAAAGGAAAAGGATACAACGGTACGATCGTGCGCAACAATGCACATCAAGGTCCAAAGAGCCATGGTGGTTCTAAGAACATCCGTCACATCGGTTCCTTAGCTACAAATGGTATCACATCTCGTCAGGGACGTATCTTGAAAGGTACGATCATGGCTGGTCAAGAAGGTGGTTACCATACAACAAATCAAAACTTGACCGTTGTAAAAGTAGATGCTGAGAACAACTACTTACTGATCAAAGGAAACGTGCCTGGGCCAAAACGTGGAATGGTGATGGTACGTACTGCTAAATGTTCAAAAGGAAACAAAGCCCCTGTAACTTTAGTAGACTACACAAAAGCAGAGGAGGAATAACAGATGCCTAAGATGGACGTAATCAACCAGGAAGGTAAAGTAGTAAGCTCAATTGAGCTGAAAGATGAAATTTTTGGTATCGAGCCAAATCAGCAGTGTATGTACGACGCAGTTGTTATGCAGTTAGCTAGCCGTCGTCAGGGTACTCACTGCACAAAAGGACGCAGCGAGGTAAGCGGCGGAGGACGCAAACCATACCGTCAGAAAGGAACTGGCCGCGCTCGTCAAGGTAGCATTCGTGCTGCTCAGTGGAGAGGTGGAGGAACAGTATTTGGTCCAAAACCACGCAATTATGGCTACCGTTTGAATCGCAAGGTTCGCCGTTTAGCTCTGAAGAGCGTATTGAGCGAAAAAGTAAATGAAAATGCAATGAGCGTTTTAGATAAGTTTACGATCGAAGCTCCAAAAACAAAGACATTCAATCAGATTCTTGCAGCAATCAACGCACCAAAGAAAACGCTGTTTGTCGTTTCTGAAAATGAAGATTACAATAACGCATTGCTTTCTATGCGCAACATCCCAACAATGATGATGCTGACAGCTGAGCGTATCAATGTCTTCGATATCATGAATGCAAATCAGGTCGTATTCACAGAAGCTGCTGTAAGAGATGTTGAGGAGGCATTAGGATAATGAATAACTATAGAGATATTATCATCCGTCCGATCATCACTGAAAAGACGATGCGTTACATGGATGCAGATAACAAAGTGACATTCGAAGTTGCAAAAGGTACCAATAAAGTACAGATTGCACAGGCTGTTAAAGCAATCTTCGGTGTAGATGTTGAAAAAGTAAACATCATCAATGTGAAACCAAAAACAAAACGCGTTGGACGTTATGTTGGTAAAACAAAAGCTGTTCGCAAAGCGATCGTAAAGATCAAAGCCGGACAACAAATTGATTTGTTTGGTGAAGGAAGCGAAAACTAAACATCAGGAAGACCGCGCTATTTCCTGAATAAACATGCGTAAGGAGGAAAAGGTTCATGCCTATTAAGAAGTATAAGCCGACGACGCCTGGACGTCGTGGGATGTCATCTCTTACATTTGAAGAGATCACAACAAATAAACCGGAAAAATCATTGATCGTTCCTTTGAAGAGCAAAGGTGGACGAAACAACAATGGTCGTATCACTACTCGTCATCAAGGCGGAGGTCATAAGAGAAGCTATCGTTTAATCGATTTCAAACGTAACAAAGATGGAATTCCAGCAAAAGTTGCGACAATCGAATACGATCCAAACCGTTCTGCAAACATTGCATTGCTGCACTATGTAGATGGTGAAAAACGCTATATCTTAGCTCCTAAAGGATTGACAGTAGGAATGAGCGTTGTATCTGGCAAGGATGCAGATATCAAAGTTGGTAACTGCTTGGAAATGAAAGACATGCCAGAAGGTACATTTATTCATAACGTAGAATTGCAGCCGGGCAAAGGCGGCCAGCTAGCACGTTCTGCCGGATGTTCTGCTCAGATCCTTGGTATTGAAGACAAATATGTAACTGTTCGTTTGTCATCAGGCGAAGTTCGTAAGATCTTGTCTAATTGCCGTGCAACTGTTGGTGAAGTCGGCAACGAAGACCACAGCTTGGTTAACATTGGTAAAGCTGGTCGTAATCGTTGGAAAGGTATTCGCCCAACAGTTCGTGGTTCTGTTATGAACCCTAACGATCACCCTCATGGTGGTGGTGAAGGACGTACACCTATCGGACGTAAATCACCAATGACGCCTTGGGGCAAGAAAGCTATGGGTGTGAAAACTCGTAAAACAAAGAAAGCTAGCGATAAGCTGATCGTTCGCCGTCGTAATGGCAAGTAGGCAAAGGAGGATATGAGAAAATGAGTCGTAGTTTGAAAAAAGGCCCGTTCTGTGATGACCATCTAATGAAAAAGGTGGAAGCATTGAATGCAGCAAATAAAAAAGAAGTAATCAAGACTTGGTCACGTCGTTCAACTATTTTCCCACAGTTTGTCGAGCATACATTTGCCGTTTACAACGGAAAAGAACACATTCCAGTATATGTTACGGAAGATATGGTTGGACATAAACTGGGTGAGTTCGTACCAACTCGTAAATATGCGGGACATGGTGCCGATGATAAGAAAGCGAAACGATAGGAGGGTACATCATGGAAGTAAAAGCAACAGCAAAAACTCTGCGCATCCCGCCTAGAAAAGCGCGCCTTGTATTGGACTTGATCCGTGGGAAAGATGTAGAGGAAGCAACTGCCATCTGCAAATTTACACCAAACGTTGCAGCTGAAGCAGTTGGAAAAGTATTGAAGTCTGCGGTAGCAAATGCCGTAAACAATAATGATATGGATGAAACAAAATTGTATGTAAAAGCTTGCTATGCAAATGAAGGCGTTACATTAAAACGTTTCATGCCACGTGCAAAAGGATCTGCTAGTGCGATCCACAAACGTACCAGCCACATTACTGTAGTGGTTGACGAGCGTGATTAAGGAGGTAGCTCATGGGACAGAAAGTTAGCCCGATCGGATTCCGCGTCGGAGTCATCCGCGACTGGGAATCAAGATGGTATGCAGATAAAGATTATGCAGATCTGCTGTTAGAAGATGTTAAGATTCGTGAATTCTTGATGAAAGAATGCAAACATGCTTCTGTATCAAGAGTGGAAATCGAGCGTTCCAAGAACCGTGTAACAATCATGATTCGCACTGCTCGTCCAGGTGTTGTGATCGGTACAAACGGTGAGAACATCGAAAACTTGAAAAAGAAATTAGAAAAAATGACTGGAAAGCATGTATACCTCAATGTTGTTGAGATTGCTAATCCAGATCTAGATGCTCGTTTGGTAGCAAGAAGCATCGCTGATCAATTGGAACAACGTGCATCTTTCCGTACTGCTCAAAAGAAAGCAATCCAAAGAACGATGCGTGCTGGTGCAAAAGGAATCAAAACTGCAGTCAGCGGTCGTTTGGGCGGTGCTGATATGGCGCGTACAGAAGGATACAGCGAAGGTGTTGTTCCTCTGCATACACTGCGTGCAGACATCGATTATGCTTGGGAAGAAGCGTCTACAACATATGGACGTCTGGGTGTAAAAGTATGGATTTGCCGTGGTGAAGTATTGCCTGGTGAAATGGTAAAAGAACCGGAAGCTCCTAAGAATGCACCGGATCGCCGTCGCCGCAATAACCGTCGCTCTCGTCCAAACAACAAAGGCGGCGTAAACCAAAAAGCAGAAGTAAAAGCTGAAGAGCAGACAAAAGCTCCAGCTGAAAATGCTTAAGGAGGTAATGAACCATGTTAATGCCTAAGAGAACTAAATACAGACGTCCACATCGTCTGAGTTATGAAGGACGTTCAAAAGCAGGACGTGAAGTAAACTTCGGTGAGTTTGGTCTGGTAGCAGAAAGCGGAAATTATGTTTCTAACCGTCAGATCGAAGCAGCCCGTATCGCCATGACTCGTTATATGAAACGTGGTGGTCAGGTTTGGATCCGTATCTTCCCTCATTTGGCTCGTACAAAGAAGCCGTTGGAAGTACGTATGGGTTCTGGTAAAGGTGCTCCAGAAGGATGGGTTGCAGTTGTAAAACCAGGACGAGTTATGTTTGAAATCGGTGGTGTCAGTGAAGAAATCGCTCGTGAAGCATTCCGTTTGGCCAGCCATAAACTGCCGGTAAAATGTAAATTTGTTAGAAAAGGAGAAGTGAAGTAAGATGACAGCGAAAGAGATCAGAGAAAAAAGCAACACTGAATTACTGCAAGAGATCGAAACGCTTAAAGATGAACTTTTTAATCTTCGTTTCCAGCAGGCTACCGGGCAGTTGGAGAACACCGCTCGCATGAAGACTGTGAAAAAGACGATTGCCCGCATTAAAACAGTAATGCGTGAGCGCGAGCTTGGTGCTCAGGAATAAGGAGGTCAAATAAGCGATGGAAAGATCGAATCGTAAAGTATATCGCGGTGTCGTAGTATCCGATAAGATGGATAAGACGATCACTGTTAGAATCGATACAAAGAAAACGCACCCATTATATGGTAAGCGTGTAAAATATTCGAAGAAATTCAAAGCACATGATGAAAACAATGAGGCTAGAATTGGAGATAAGGTAGTGATCATGGAAACTCGTCCACTGTCTGCTACTAAGCGTTTCCGTCTGGTTGAAATTGCTGAAAAAGCTGTTAAGTAAGACGCTGGGAGGTTAACTCATGATTCAAAACGAAAGTAGATTACGCGTCGCTGACAACACTGGAGCAAAAGAAGTTCTAGTAATTCGTTGTTTAGGCGGAAGCGTTCGTAAATTTTCAAACATTGGCGACATCGTCGTATGTACAGTTAAGCAGGCAACACCAGGTGGAACTGTAAAAAAAGGTGATGTTGTAAAAGGTGTCATCGTTCGTACAAAACGTGGTATTCGTCGCGAAAATGGTACATACATCCGTTTCGATGACAATGCAGTCGTATTGATCAAAGATGATAAAACACCGCGCGGAACTCGTATTTTCGGCCCGGTAGCTCGTGAACTGCGTGACAAAGACTTCATGAAGATCGTGTCTTTGGCACCGGAAGTACTGTAAGGAGGTGTCGCACGTGAAAATCAAAAAAGGTGATAAAGTACAGGTCATTACAGGTACTTATAAAGATACTGTAGGTGAAGTATTAGCATGCTTCCCAAAAGAAGACCGCATCATTGTGGAAGGCGTAAATGTTGTTAAAAAACATATGAAACCAACACAGGAAAATCCAGATGGCGGCATTGTTGAAAAAGAAGCGAAGATCCACGTTTCTAACGTCATGATTTATGATGAAAAAGCAAAGAAAGCTGGACGTGTTGGTTATAAATTTGAAACTGACAAAAAAGGCAACACAGAGAAGGTGCGCGTCAATAAGAAAACCGACGCTGTCATCAAGGGAAAGAAATAGGAGGGTTTAAGTGATGAACCGTCTCAATCAGAAGTATAAAGAAACAGTAGTTCCTGCACTGATGAAACAGTTTAACTATAAATCAGTAATGGAAGTTCCATATATTGACAAAGTCGTAATCAACATTGGTGTTGGTGATGCGATTGCCAACTCAAAAGCTTTGGATGAAGCAGTTGCTGAATTAGCTGCGATCACTGGTCAAGCTCCAGTAATCACGAAAGCAAAAAAATCAATTGCAAACTTCAAAGTGCGTGAAGGAATGCCTATTGGATGTAAAGTTACATTACGTCGTGAAAAGATGTATGATTTCTTAGATAAACTGATGAACATCTCTTTACCACGTGTACGTGACTTCCGCGGCGTGTCTGATACATCATTTGATGGTCGTGGTAACTATACATTAGGTATCAAAGAACAGATCATTTTCCCAGAAATTGATTATGATAAAGTTAACAAAGTACGCGGTATGGACGTTGTAATCGTTACTACTGCAAAAACAAATGAAGAAGCAAAGGCATTGTTAAGCGAAATGGGCATGCCTTTCAAGAAATAAGGAGGACAATAAGATATGGCAAAAAAAGCAATGATCAACAAACAACAGCGTCCTCAAAAGTTCAAAGTGCGTGAGTACACACGCTGCGAGCGTTGTGGTCGTCCTCACTCAGTATTGCGTAAATACAAACTGTGCCGTATTTGCTTTAGAGAACTGGCTTACAAAGGTCAGATCCCTGGAGTAAAAAAGGCAAGCTGGTAAGTTAAAGGAGGAATACAGTCATGATTATGACAGATCCAATCGCGGACATGCTGACAAGAATCCGTAACGGGTTACAGGCTCGTCACGAGACAGTATCCATGCCTGCAAGCAAGGAAAAAAAGGCAATTGCCAAGATCCTGAAAGATGAAGGATTCATCACTGACTACGCTGTTGAGGGTGATGTGAAGAAGACAATTACAATTACATTGAAATATGGACCTAACAAAGAAAAGGTCATCAATGGATTAAAGCGTATCTCAAAACCAGGTCTTCGTGTTTATGCACAGGTAGAAAATATGCCACGTGTATTAAATGGTTTAGGTATCGCAATCATCTCTACTTCTCATGGTCTGATGACAGATAAAGAAGCAAAAGCAAAACATGTTGGCGGCGAAGTAGTCGCTTACGTGTGGTAATAAGCGGAGGTAAATAGAAAATGTCACGTATCGGTAATAAAGCGATTACCATTCCAGCATGCGTTGAAGTAACTGTTGCTGCTGGCAATGAGGTGACTGTTAAAGGCCCAAAGGGTACTTTAACTCGTCAATTTTCACCAATATTAGGAATTAATGTTGATGGAAACATTTGTAATGTTACTCGTCCAAACGATGAAAAACAGACAAAACAGTTACATGGTACAACACGTGCATTGATCCACAATATGGTGGTTGGTGTAAGTGAAGGTTTCAAAAAAGAATTGCAGTTAGTAGGTATTGGTTTCCGTTCACAGGTAAGTGGTAAGAAATTAGTGCTGAATATCGGATATTCTCATCCGGTTGAATTCGATATTATCGATGGTATTGAAGTAAAATGTACTTCTGCAACGGATATCGAAATTTCCGGTATTGATAAGCAATTAGTTGGTGAATATGCTGCAAATGTTCGTGCTAGCCGTAAACCTGAACCTTACAAGGGCAAAGGTGTTCGTTACAAAGATGAGCACATTCGTCGTAAGGAAGGTAAAACTGCTGGTAAGAAATAGTAGTGGGAAAGGAGATTATGTACTATGCTTAAGAAAGTATCTAGAAATGATGAAAGAATTCGTCGTCACGTACGTGTACGTAGAAAAATCAGTGGTACACCTGAATGCCCACGTTTGAACGTATTCCGTTCTAATGCACATATCCATGTACAGATTATTGACGATGTAAATGGAAATACGCTGGTATCTGCTAGCAGCGTTGAATTGAAATTAGCAAATGGCGGTAACATCGAAGCTGCAAAAGCTGTTGGTAAGGCAATTGCTGAGCGTGCTTTGGAGAAGAATATTACAAATGTGGTATTTGACCGTGGCGGATATATTTACACTGGACGTGTAAAAGCAGTAGCTGAGGCGGCTAGAGAAGCCGGCCTGAAATTTTAAGGGAGGTCATGCGAATGGAACGCAAACCAAGAAGAGATCGTGATCGCGAAAAAGAATTTGAGACACGTGTCGTAACGATCAACCGTGTAACCAAAGTAGTTAAAGGTGGACGTCGTTTCCGCTTCGCTGCTCTTGTAGTTATCGGAGATAAAAAAGGACGTGTTGGTTTTGGAACTGGTAAAGCAAACGAGGTTCCTGATGCAATTCGTAAAGCTGAAGAAGATGCAAAGAAGAACCTGTTCCGTGTTCCGATCATCGGAACGACCATTCCTCATGAAATTACTGGTATTTATGGTGCAGGTGAGGTCTTCCTGCGTCCAGCTAGCGAAGGTACCGGAGTTATCGCCGGTGGTGCTGTGCGTGCCGTATTAGAATTAGCTGGAATCAGTGATATCTTATCAAAATGTATCGGAAGCCGTACACCAATCAACATGGTGCGTGCGACAGTAGATGCATTGCAGAATTTGAAGACAGTAGAAGACATTGCTCGCCTTCGTGGTAAAAAACCAGAAGAAATTCGCGGTTAGCAGGAGGATTGAAAATGAAACTACATGAATTGAAATATACGGAAGGTTCTCGTCAGACACGTAATCGTGTTGGACGTGGACAAGGTTCCGGAAATGGTAAAACAGCTGGCCGTGGACAAAAAGGTCAGAAAGCAAGAAGTGGCGGAGGAGTTCGTCTTGGATTTGAAGGTGGTCAAACACCATTAGCAAGACGTTTGCCTAAGCGCGGCTTCACAAACTTTGCTCGCAAAGAATATGCAATCGTTAATCTGGATAGCTTGAATCGTTTTGAAGACGGTGCAGAAGTTACTCCAGAATTGTTGATCGAAGCCGGTCTTGTAAAAAAAGAATTAAATGGTATCAAGATCTTGGGTGAAGGAACATTGGAAAAGAAACTGACTGTAAAAGCAAATAAATTTTCCAAGAGCGCAATTGCAGCGATTGAGAATGCAGGCGGAAAAGCAGAGGTAATCTAATATGTTTAGCAAGTTTACCGCAATGATCAAAAATAAAGATATTCGAAAACGTATCTTATATACATTGTTGGTACTCTTTATCTTCCGTATGGGTTCTGCACTTACTGTTCCTGGAGTAAATACTTCAGATTTAGTGCAAGGAATGGGTGACAACACCCTGTTTACTATGATAAGCTTATTAGGAGGCGGAGGGCTGGAACAGTTCTCTGTCTTCGCACTAGGCGTTACACCATACATCACAGCATCGATCATTATTCAGTTGCTTTCGATGGATGTTATTCCTCCGCTGAGCGAATTAGCTAAAGGCGGTGCAAAAGGAAGAAAACAGTTGGATCGATACACTCGTTATATGGCTGTTGTTCTCGGTTTTGTACAAGCTGGTTTCTTAGTATGGGGATTCTCCAATCAATATTCAACGTTGATCGACGGCGGAGCAACTATGTCAAAGATCTTGTATATCGCAACGATCTTTACAGCCGGCAGCATGTTCTTGTTATGGTTGGGCGATCGTATTTCTTTAAAAGGTATCGGCAATGGTGTATCTATCATCATTTTTGCTGGTATCGTAGGTCGTTTGCCAAATCAGGTATCTTCTATGTGGACAACTTTGGTTGGTTCAGATGCCGGCAGTGCAGCGTTTAGTGGACTCTTAAGCTTTGCCCTTTATATTTTGTGCTATCTGTTGATCATCGTATTTGTTGTATTTATGAATTTAGCGGAAAGAAAGATTCCAATTCAATATACTTCAAGCACGATTACAAACAGACGTAAGGATATGACATATTTGCCGTTGAAGATAAATTCAGCGAGCGTCATTCCAGTCATTTTTGCTAACGCGATCATGATGGCGCCAATTCAAATAGCTAGTTTCTTCCCTTCAAACAGTTTCATTCAAGGAATGAATTACTTTTTAGGCATGAAGAATGGCTGGAGTTTGTGCATTTATGTCGTATTGATCATTCTGTTTACATTCTTCTACACAAAGCTGCAGATCGATCCTGCTAAAATAGCAGAGAATTTGGGTAAATCCGGAACGTATATTCCAGGTATTCGCCCAGGCAATGAGACAAAAGAATATGTAAATAAAGTTTTATGCCGAATCACTGTTTTAGGTTCGATCGGTCTGGCCTTTATTTCCGTATTGCCGCACGCAATTCCATTGTTCACAAGTTTGCCGAGCTCAATGGGAATTGGTGGAACTGGTATCATCATCGTTGTCGGTGTAGCGCTTGAAACTGTAAAACAGTTAGAGGGTCAAATGACGCAGAAATCTTATAAGCGTTTCTTTGAATAAAATTAGAAGAAGGTGTATCAAATGAATATCTTGATCATGGGCGGACCTGGTGCTGGAAAAGGTACAATGTCCGCAAAAATCGTAGAAAAGTACAATATCAACCATATTTCTACAGGTGATATCTTCCGCAGCGAAATCGGTAATCAGACAGAGCTGGGAATGTTAGCAAAAAGTTATATGGATAAAGGGTTGTTAGTGCCGGATGAAGTAACCAATAAAATGGTTAAAAGTTATTTAGAAAATCTAACAGATCGCAAAAATGGCTTTTTATTGGATGGTTATCCAAGAACATTGGATCAGGCATTAGCATTTAATGAATTAAGCGAAGGAACTGATCTTGCAATTGATAAAGTAATTGCAATGGAATTGGATTTCTCTGTTTTAGCAGGTCGTATCACAGGACGTCGCTTATGTAAAAACTGTGGTGAGATCTATCACTTAACTACAAAACCTCCAAAAAAAGAAGGAGTTTGTGATGTTTGTGGTGGAGAACTTTATCAGCGTAAAGATGATACAGAAGAAAGTTTGAAAGTTCGTTTAGATGAATATACAAAACAAACACAACCTGTATTGGATTACTATGACAAAAAAGGAATAGTAAAGCATATTAACGCTGATCAGCCAATCGAACAAGTTTGGCAGGATGTGCAGGCTGCGTTAGATGCGGAGTAAGAAATGATCCATCTAAAAACAGCCGGTGAACTACAGAAAATGCGTGAAGCAGGACGAATCGTAGCTTTAGCACACGAATGTGTCCATTGCAATATTCGTCCCGGCATGACGACAAAACAATTAAATGCGTTATGTGAGGACGTCATTGTAAAAGCGGGAGCCATACCTTCCTTTAAAGGTCTGTATGGCTTTCCTGCGGCTACATGTATTTCCGTTAACTCTCTTTTGGTTCACGGTATTCCAGATGATACCATATTAAAAGAGGGAGACATTGTTTCAGTCGATATTGGGGCCTGTTATCAAGGGTACCATGGCGATTCCGCTTGGACATATGCTGTAGGAGTGATCGATGAAGCGGATCAAAGGTTGATGCAGATCAGTGAAGCTTCTTTGTTTGAAGGTTTAAAATATGCAAAAGCGGGGAATCGTTTAACTGATATATCTCATGCAATTGGCGAGTTTGTGTTTGCGCATGGCTACTCAATTCCAAGAGATTATACAGGACATGGCGTCGGAAAAAACATACATGAGGATCCGGCGGTTCCGAATTTTGGTCCTGCAGGCTATGGAGTGATCTTAAAGCCAGGCATGACGATTGCTGTTGAACCAATGGTTCTAGCAGGACGACCACAAACGAGAGTATTGAAGGATGGCTGGGGCGTAATTACCAAAGATGGAGCAAAAGCCGCACATTACGAACATACAATCGCAATAACAAACAATGGGTATGAAATACTCACTACACTGATAAAGGAGGAACATCCAGAGAATGGGTAAACAAGATGTGATCGAAATCGATGGCGAAGTCATCGATACACTGCCAAATGCAATGTTCAAAGTGAGATTAGCAAATGGACACGAAATACTGGCTCACGTTTCTGGTAAAATCCGTATGCATTACATCCGCATTTTACCAGGGGATCGTGTAACTGTTGAAATCTCGCCTTATGATTTAACACGTGGGCGTATAACATTCCGACATAAATAGTCGTGAATACAAGGAGGAAGACAAATGAAAGTAAGACCATCTGTCAAACCAATGTGCGATAAATGCCGTGTAATTAAACGTAAAGGTCGCGTAATGGTTATTTGTGAAAATCCAAAACATAAACAAAGACAAGGAAACTAATGGAGGTATAAACCAATATGGCTCGTATTGCAGGAGTTGATATTCCACGTGACAAACGTGTTGTAGTATCATTAACTTATATTTATGGTATCGGTCGTCCGACAGCAGAACAGATCTTAGCAAAAACTGGGATCAGCGAGGATATCCGTGTAAAAGATCTGACAGACGAACAAGTAAATGCAATCCGTAAAGAAGTAGATGCAATCAAAGTAGAAGGTGATTTGCGTCGTGAAGTTGCATTGAACATCAAACGTTTGATGGAAATTGGATGCTATCGTGGTATCCGTCATCGTAAAGGTCTGCCAGTACGTGGACAGCGTACAAAAACAAATGCTCGTACTCGTAAAGGCCCAAGCCGCACAGTAGCGAACAAGAAGAAGTAGGACGACATAGGAGGAAGTAAAGTATGGCAAAGAATACAAAATCCACATCTCGTAAACGTCGTGTTCGTAAGAATATAGCGCGCGGATGTGCACATATTCATTCAACGTTCAATAATACTATCGTCACTATTACAGATGAGAGTGGGAACGCTGTAGCATGGTCTAGTGCTGGAGCACTTGGCTTTAAAGGTTCTCGTAAATCTACTCCATATGCAGCACAGATGGCTGGAGAAGCTGCTGGTAAAGCTGCTATTGACAATGGTATGAAACAGGTATCTGTTAACGTAAAAGGTCCAGGTCCTGGACGTGAAGCAGCAGTTCGTGCTCTGCAGGTAGCAGGTCTTGAGATCACTATGATCAATGATGTAACACCAATCCCGCACAACGGATGTCGTCCACCAAAACGACCACGTGGTTAATAAACCTTAGCTGAGGAGGTATCGTATGCAAAAATTCGAACGTGCAAATTTTGAAGTAAAAGAATACGTAGAATCTGAACACTACGGTAAGTTTGTATTTGAACCATTGGAACGTGGATTCGGTACAACGATCGGTAACGCACTGAGACGTGTTTTGCTCTCCTCTTTACCGGGAGCTGCCGTTTTTGCAATCAAGATGGATGGCGTATATCATGAATTTACAGCTATTCCTGGGGTTGTAGAAGATGTGACGGCAATCATTTTGAATATCAAGAAATTAATCTTGAAGATCCAAGATGATGAGGTATATACACTGCGCATTTCAAAACGCGGTCCAGGTGAAGTAACTGGCGCTGATATCATTTGTCCAGAAGGTGTTGAAGTTCTGAGCAAAGATCAGTACATCTGCACATTGGAAGAAGACGGCGTTCTTGAAATGGAATTGCAGGCCCGTGTTGGACGTGGTTATGTGAGTGCAGATACAAATAAAGCATTGTATCAAACACAAAACCAACCATTGGGAACTATTTATACTGATGCAATTTATACACCAGTGGAAAAAGTATCTTATTTATCTGAACCAACACGCGTTGGTCAAAATGCAAAATATGACAAAGTAACCTTGGAGATCACGACAGATGGATCGATCACTCCGGCTGAATCTGTTGCTTGGGCTGCAAAGATCCTGATTGATCATTTGGAAATCTTAACAAGCGTTCATGAACAGATCAATGATATGGATTCTGTTATGAAGGAAGCACAAGGTGAAGTTCAAAACAAGGGACTTGTCATGATGATTGAAGACTTGGACTTATCCGTTCGTTCATATAACTGTTTAAAACGTGCAGGTATTCAAACGGTTGAAGAATTGACACAAAAAACAGAGGATGAAATGATGCGGGTTCGTAACCTTGGCAAGAAATCACTGAAAGAAGTCAAAGATAAGATCTATGAATTGGGTCTTAGCTTTAAATCTTATGAATAAGGCTGAAGGAGGTTAACTACCAAATGTGGAATCGTAAATTAGGACGTACTGCAGATCATCGTAAAGCATTGTTGCGTAACATGGTTACTTCTTTGATTGAAGCAGAACAGATAGAAACAACTGAAATGAAAGCAAAAGAATTGAGCAGTGTAATGGATGAACTTGTTACATTGGCAAAACGTGGTGACTTACATGCACGTCGTCAGGCAGCTGCTTATATTCGCAACGTAGTTGTTGATGAAGAAAAAGGAACAACTGCTTTGCAGAAATTATTCAGTGAGATTGCTCCTAAATATGCAGATCGTAAAGGTGGATATACACGTGTGATCAAAACACGTATTCGTCGCGGTGATGCTGCTCCAATGGCAATCGTTGAATTCGTTAAATAATTATACGAATCATAGGGACATGAAAGTGTCCCTTTTTTATGCTATACTTATACATATTGCCCGGGAAATGGAGTGAAGGATATGGATCTAATTCAAAAGATGGAAGCATATGCAAAAGAACATCATGTACCGATCATGGAGAAAGACGGTATTGAATTCTTATTGCGATTCATTGACGAACAAAATTGCAAAAATATTCTAGAAATTGGGAGTGCCATTGGTTATTCAGCAATTCGAATGGCAATGCTAGCAGATGATATTCACGTTGATACGATCGAGCGGGATGAAGAGCGGTATCATCTTGCAAAACAAAATATACAAGAAGCAAAATTGGAAAACCAAATCAACATACAACTAGCGGATGCATTAGAGGCCAGCGTAAGTGGAAGATATGACCTGATCTTTATCGATGCTGCTAAGGCGCAGTATATACGTTTCTTTGAACGTTATGAGCCATATTTGCAAACAGGAGGATATATTCTGTCTGATAATTTGGGATTTCACGGTATGGTGAGCGGAGAAGTGATTCCCAAGAGCAGAGCAACGAGGGCATTGGTACGAAAGATCAAATTATACATTGATTATTTAAAAGAGAATAAGAAATATGAAACACAATTCTATGAAATAGGAGATGGAATCGCAGTTTCCAAAAAAAGATAAATCACACGAATTATCTATGTGAAGTGTGATACAATAAGATTAATAATGAGGAGGTCACACTTATGAAACTTTCAAGACTAATTCCTGCAATTGCTGCAGTTGGTGGCGCAGTTGCGTTGGCAGTTTATAAACTGCAGAAAGACAAAAAAGAGATCATAAAACTGGATGAAGGATTGCTATTAGATGAAGAAGGAGATTCTTTTGATGATATGCATATTGATGATGTCAGCGCGTCTACTGCTGCCGATGTCGATGTAGATATTCCTGCGTTTAAAGAAGAGGAAGCGAATGCACAACCCCCCTTTGTGATGGATGACGAAACAAAGGCAAAGATCGAAAAGAATGTAACGGATGCGATTTCTGCACTTGCTGCTGTAGGGGATATACATAGCGCAGAAAGACCGGTAGAGCATCAAATGTCATTTCCAGATGAAACAGCATTAGCTAGTTTCAAAGAGACAGTTATCAAGCGCGGATATGTAGTTACAAAAGGAGAAGATCCAAAAGTAGCTGTTGTCATGCATATCGCACCAATGGATCATGAAATCATGCTTCAGCATGTGTTTTACCTATATGAAGAAACAAAAAAACAAAACGGTACATACGAGGGATGGCACTGCAACCCGGTGTATTAGAGGAAAGTGATAAAATAGGGGATCTAAACGAATGGATCCTCCTTTTTATTGTTTGTTTTCCACTGTTTCGTGGTGTATAATAAAACAGTTGAATCTTTGAGGTGATGATCATGCAAAAGATAGAAGTAGAACATTTATCGTTTTCTTATGACGGAGAAGAAGATGTGTTGAAAGACGTGAGTTTTCAAATTGAAGAAGGCAGTTATACAACGATCGTTGGCCATAATGGATCGGGCAAATCGACCATTGCAAAACTATTGATCGGATTGATGGAAGCTAAATCAGGAAACATTCGCGTAGATGGTGTAGAATTAAACGAAGACAGTGTGTACGATATACGAAATAAAATCGGGATCGTATTTCAGAATCCGGATAACCAGTTTATTGGTGCAACCGTTGCGGATGATATTGCTTTTGGGTTAGAAAATCATCAAGTTCCTCAAGAGAAAATGCAGGAAATTATTGAAAACTATGCAGAACGTGTGAATATGAGCAAGTATCTGAACAGTGAACCTACAAAGCTTTCGGGCGGACAAAAACAACGTGTGGCAATAGCGAGCGTATTAGCAATTGCTCCGCAAATTTTAATTTTTGATGAGTCTACCAGTATGCTGGATCCAAAAGGAAAAACTGAAATTAATGCATTGATCAAAAAAATCCATGAAGAATCAAAGATGACTATCGTATCGATTACGCATGATATTGAGGAAATGGCACATAGTGATCATGTAATTGTAATGAGCGGCGGCAAAGTAGTCATGGATGGAACACCGCAAATGATATTGAAAAGAGAAAAAGAATTAGTGGATCTGCATCTTGATGTTCCTTTTGCATTAAAATTTGTACATGCCATGGAACAGCAGGGAGTCCAATTACATGAAGAAATTCAAATGGAAAGAGTGGTGGAAGAACTATGTCGATTACGTTTCGGGGAGTAGCACATACTTATAATAGCGGGACACCGTTTTCTTATGCCGCATTAAAGAATATCGATTTAAATATCGAGGAGAATAAAATTACCGCAATTATTGGAGAGACCGGCAGCGGAAAATCTACCTTGGTTCAACACTTGAATGCACTTCTGTTACCTACAAAAGGTGAATTAGAAGTATGCGGGAATCTAATACAGGCAAAAGAGAAACCAAAGAATTTAAAAGAACTGCGTAAAAATGTAGGTTTGGTGTTTCAATTTCCTGAATATCAGTTATTTGAAGAAACTGTAGAAAAAGATATCGCTTTTGGACCGAAGAACTTTGGCGCAACAGTAGAAGAAGCATGTGCAACGGCAAGAAAGGTCCTTCCTTATGTTGGGCTGCCAGAAACATATTTACAGCGTTCTCCATTTGAATTATCAGGCGGACAGAAAAGGCGTGTAGCGATTGCGGGTATTTTAGCGATGGATCCAAATGTCCTTGTCTTAGATGAGCCGACAGCTGGATTAGATCCGCAAGGTGCTAGGGAAATGATGGAACTTTTTGTCAAGATGAATCGGGAGTTTCATAAAACGGTTCTATTGGTCACGCATGATATGGAGCATGTGCTACGCTATTGTGATAATGTCGTTGTTGTAAAAGATGGAACGATCTGTCTTCATCAGACAGTACAGGAATTCTTTCAAGATCCTTCGATATTAAGTGATTTGCGTATAACTCCGCCAGCCATCATTCGTTTAAGAGAAGCTTTGAATAAAAAGGGGTTTCAATTATCTAATGATCTTTTATCAGTAGAAGACTTGGCGAAAGAAGTTGCAAAGGAGGTAAAAGATCATGAATAATATCGCATTAGGACAGTATCTTCCCTTAAATTCGATCGTACATAAAATGGATCCACGTGCAAAGATCGCAGCGATGTTATTGGTTATGATCGCTATCTTCATTCCTGCCGGTTATAGTGGATATATCGTGCTGGGCGTTATTGTATGTTTGGTAGCATTGCTGGCAAAGCTTCGTCTATCTTTTGTTTGGAGAGCCATGCGGCCGATGTTGTTCATGCTGGTATTTCTGCTGGTGATCAATATTTTAGTAATACATGACGGATATGTCGTATTATCGCTGGGCAGTTTTCGCATTTATAGCGGAGCAATCTCGCAAACATTATATATCGTGATTCGCTTGGCCTTGATGGTGACGATCACAACGATCCTAACGGCAACTACAAAACCTTTGGATCTCACTTTGGGTATTGAGGATTTATTAAAACCATTTCAAAAAATTGGTCTGCCTGCACATGAAATTGCGATGATGATATCGATAGCCCTTCGTTTCATTCCTACATTGATCGAAGAAACGCAGCGCATCATGAAAGCACAGGCTTCCCGTGGAGTAGATTTGGAAAACGGATCGATCAAGGAAAAAATTTCTGCAATTCTTTCATTATTGGTGCCATTGTTAGTTTCGGCATGGGACCGTGCAGTACAGCTGGCCGATGCAATGGAAGCAAGAGGATATGTACCTGGAAAGAATAGGACGCGTTATAAAGTATTAAAGATGAAAAATTACGATTTTGCTTTATTGTTTGGCGGATTGCTGTTGTTGGTCATGATGATCGTAATGGGAGTTCTTGGATGCGCATAAAGATGACATTGAGTTATGATGGCAGCAATTATGCAGGATGGCAGCGGCAGATCAATGCATTAGGGATCGAGACAGTTGTCATGGAGGCATTGGCACGATTGCATCATCACCCTGTGGAGATAACCGCAAGCGGACGAACAGATGGCGGGGTCCATGCATTGGCCCAGGTGATTCATTTTGACAGTGATATTTGTATGGGTGAAGAACATTGGATACGGGCGATGAATGCCTTGTTGCCCTTAGATATTCGTGTACTGGCAGCCAAGGAAGTAAATGAACACTTTCATGCACGTTTTGATGCGATTCGAAAACGATATGAGTATCGTGTCAGTTATGATGATCTGAATCCTTTTTACCATCGTTATTATGCACTGTATCACGGTCAATTAGATATAGATCGAATGCAGCGCTGTGCAGATAAATTGATCGGCACCCATGATTTTACCAGTTTTACTTCCAGCCGGATCGATCCGCGTAAATCACGAATTCGCACATTGTATAAGTGTGATGTGCTGAAAGAAGACAACGGAGTACGTTTTTGTTTGGAAGGGAATAGTTTCTTGCGTTATATGGTTCGTATGATCGTTGGAACTTTAATAGAGGCAGGAAGAGGCCGTCTAGATGAAAAAGATGTCGAATGGATACTGAAAGCAAAAGATAAGCATGCCTGTCGTTATAAAGCGCCGGCAAGCGGCTTATATTTAGTAAAAGTCTGGTATAAAGAAAGTGAGGAGTAAAACAATGAGAAAGACAAATTATCATACACATACGAAACGATGCATGCACGCATGTGGAAATGATGAAGAATACGTTTTAGCTGCTATTCAAAATCATTATGAAGTATTGGGTTTTTCAGATCATACCCCATGGAATTATAAAAAAGAGTTTACTTCTCACACACGTATGAAAGTATCACAAGCGCAGGGTTATATAAACAGTATTGCTGCATTAAGAGAAAAATACAAAGATCAGATTGAAATCAAAATTGGTTTTGAATGTGAGTTTTTTCCTGAGTATTTAGAATGGCTGCTTGATTTTTTGGTTGAGAAAAAAATTGATTATATTATCTTTGGCCATCATTTTTATCGAAGCGATGAAAACAAAGCAACAGGTGATTGTATTTATTTTGGCGGCATTCGTGATCATGCATCTTTGAAATTATACGTGGAGGATGCCATTACAGCAATGAAGACAGGAATGTATTCATATTTTTGCCATCCGGAGTTATTTATGCGCGGATTCAAAGAGGTGGATACGGAAGTGAAAAAAGCATATTACGCTATCTGTGAATGTGCTAAAGCTTATCATATCCCATTGGAATATAACCTTGCAGGAGCAGCATACAACCAATCCATGCATCAGGAGGCTTATCCTCATCATGCATTTTGGGAGGTAGCTGCAGAAGTAGGAAATACTGCCATCATTGGAGTAGATACACATGATCCGCGTGCATTGATGGATGATGGCTTCCGAAATGAAGGACTGCAATTTTTACATCAGTTAGGGATTCAAATCACGGATACGTTGCCGCTGGTGGATTTTCAAGCGATAAAGAATGCAAAAACATTGAAAAATATACGATAAAAACAATGAAAAATATACGATAAACATTGACTTTTTTGAATTAGAAAGATAAAATAATATCTGCCGTAATGGCGTAACTCTCTTTTATTGAGACCCGGTACAATCTCAAACACAAGGAGGAATAGGTAATGCGTCAAACAACTATGACGAAACCTGCTGAAGTAACACGTACATGGTATATCGTGGATGGTGCAGGTAAGACTTTAGGTCGTCTGGCTACAGAAGTAGCTACTGTATTAAGAGGTAAACATAAACCTACTTATACACCAAACGTAGACTGCGGTGATTATGTAATCGTAATCAATGCGGACAAGATCGAAATGACTGGAAACAAATTGGATACAGAGAAATACTACAACCACTCTGGATATGCAGGAGGACTTCGTGTTCGTAGTGCTCGTGTAATGAAAGAAAAATACACAGTGGAATGGGTAGAACGTGCAATCCAAGGTATGCTTCCGCATACAAAATTAGGTGATGTACAGCGTAAACATTTATTTGTTTATAAAGGTGCTGAACATCCACATGCAGCTCAGAAACCAGTAGAACTGGTTATCAAAGGATAGGAGGATAAGAGATGGCAACTAAAAAGAATACTGTAACTTACCTTGGCACAGGCCGTCGTAAGACATCCGTTGCTCGTGTCTTCATGACTCCTGGAAAAGGAAGCATCGTTGTAAATGGAAAAACGCTGGAAGAATACTTACCATTGGAAACATTGCGTATGGTCGTTCGTTCACCGTTAGAATTGACAGAAACATTAGATCAATTTGATATCAAAATCAATGTCTATGGTGGTGGTTACACAGGTCAGGCTGGTGCAATGCGCCATGGTATCACACGTGCTTTGATGGAAGCAAGTGCTGACTATCGTCCTGCATTAAAAGCAGCTGGATTCGTAACACGTGACCCTCGTGCTAAAGAACGTAAGAAATATGGCCTCAAGGCTGCCCGTCGCGCTCCGCAGTTCAGCAAGCGCTAAACTTTATCAAAAGTGGTCAAAAACCCCGGAACTACGCGGTTTCCGGGGTTTTTCCTTTTCAAATGGTTTGACGCAATTTGACAGAACGAAGCCTCTTTTAACCCGTTTTCTATGGGTTAAATGGTGGACAACCACCCCAAAAAGAGGGCTTATGGGTTAAAAAATAGGACAACCGAGACGCGATTTTGGGATGCCAAGGGGATGTTTATTTATACATCTCCAAGAGACCTTTTTCGTGAAAACGGTTTGTCTGAATTTGACCTAATTTGAACAAAAGAGAATAAATCTAATCGCCAAGCGCTCAGTATTTTCTACTGGGCGCTTTTTGCGTTTCCGGGGAATTTCATTCCGGGATAAGAAAAGGCCGTCACTTTCAATTTTTGAAGTGGCGGCTTTTTCTATTTCCAGAAGCCATAGAACAATTCAGAAATGAGGTGAAGTCATTGAACACGCAAATCATCGCCATCGCCAACCAGAAAGGCGGCGTTGGCAAGACAACCACCTGCGCGAACCTGGGGATTGGGCTGGCGCAGGCCGGAAAGAAAGTGCTGCTGATCGACGGGGACCCGCAAGGCAGCCTGACCATCAGCCTGGGCCACCCCCAGCCGGACAAGCTGCCCTTTACCCTGTCCGACGCGATGGGCCGTATCCTGATGGACGAGCCGCTGCGCCCCGGCGAGGGTATCCTGCACCACCCGGAGGGCGTTGACCTGATGCCCGCAGACATCCAGCTCTCCGGCATGGAGGTCTCCCTGGTGAACGCCATGAGCCGAGAGACCATCCTGCGGCAGTATCTGGACACGCTCAAGGGACAGTATTCCCATATCCTGATTGACTGCCAGCCATCCCTGGGTATGCTCACGGTCAACGCCCTGGCCGCCGCCAACAGGGTCATAATCCCCGTTCAGGCGGAGTACCTGCCCGCCAAGGGCCTGGAACAGCTGCTCCAGACCGTAAACAAGGTGAAGCGGCAGATCAACCCCAAGCTCCAGATCGACGGCATATTGCTGACGATGGTGGACAACCGCACCAACTTCGCCAAGGAGATTGCCGCCCTGCTGCGGGAGACCTATGGCAGCAAAATCAAGGTGTTCGGCACCGAGATTCCCCATTCTGTCCGGGCAAAGGAGATCAGCGCCGAGGGCAAAAGCATTTTTGCCCATGACCCTAATGGCAAGGTGGCCGAGGGCTATAAGAATCTGACCAAGGAGGTGATAAAACTTGAAAAGCAGCGCGAAAAAAGTAGAGCTGGCTCCATACGATGATTTGTTTTCCACCGAGGAAAGCCGCCAGGATGCCAAGCTGGAGAAGATACAGGAAATTCCGCTGTCTGAGCTGCACCCATTTAAGGGGCATCCCTTCAAAGTCAAGGATGACGAGGCCATGATGGAGACCGCCGACAGCGTTCGGCAGTATGGTGTTCTGGTTCCGGCGATCGCCCGCCCGGACCCGGAGGGCGGCTATGAGCTGGTTGCCGGTCACAGGCGGCACCGGGCCAGTGAGCTGGCCGAGAAAGAAACCATGCCTGTCATTGTCCGAGACCTGGACGATGATGCTGCCACTATCATCATGGTGGACAGCAACTTACAACGTGAAAGCCTGCTCCCCAGCGAAAGGGCCTTTGCTTACAAGATGAAGCTGGAGGCTATGAAACACCAAGGCGCACGGGGGGACTTAACTTCGTCCCAACTTGGGACGAAGTTGCGTGCAGATGAATTGTTGGCGCAGCAGGCTGGTTCGAGTAGGAACCAGGTGCAGCGCTATATCCGCCTGACGGAGCTGATTCCCGAACTGCTGGATATGGTCGATGAAAAGAAAATCGCCCTCAATCCGGCTTATGAGCTGTCCTTTCTCAAAAAAGAAGAACAGCGGGATTTGCTGGACGCGATGGACAGCGAACAGGCTACCCCCTCTCTCTCCCAGGCTCAGCGACTCAAGAAATACAGCCAGGAGGGACATCTGACCCTCGATATGATGCGCGTCATCATGGGTGAGGAAAAGAAAAGTGATCTCGACAAAGTGACTTTCACCTCCGACACCCTGCGGAAGTATTTCCCCAAAAGCTATACGCCCCAGCGGATGCAGGAAACCATTATCAAACTGCTGGAGGCGTGGCAGAAGAAGCGCCAGAGAGACCAGGAACGATGAAAGGAGCCGCCTATGAGGGATATTTCAGCCCGTGAGCTGAAAGGACACAATATCTTGGCCGTAGAGCGTTTTCAGGACAGCACCCGCTGGATGATCGAGTTTTCCGTTCAGCGCCCTTGTTCCTACGGCTGCCCCGGCGATGATATGCGGCTGTTTCTTACGGAGGACGGGTATCAGGCCGCCCTCGTAAGCCAGAAGCGTCGGGAAATCAAAATCAAGCGGTATGCCCGTGTGATCGAGGGCCATGTGCTCGACTTCAAACCGGACAAGCGCCGCCGCCACCCGTAAACTCATTATCACTACGAAAGGAAAGGAATGAATATGTGTACTGTCCAGAGCATCAAAGATGCCATCCGGGAAAGTTGCCAGTCCCAGTATGATATGGAATCCACCGACATTGACCGGGTTTTGCAGACCCTCCCGTTTTCGGAGCATGAGCCGATGTTCAGTCATCCGCCGAAGTACAAGCGTCCTTACCGGCCCTGGCAGAACAACAAAAACAGCTGAAAGCCACAGTCTTTTTCACGAAGGATTGTGGCTTTTTTCATGCCCTAAAATTAGAAAGGAGTGAAGTCAATGGCCGTTTTTCGCATTGAACGGACCAAAGATTATACCGTGATGAGCAATCATCACCTGCGGAACCACGAACTATCCCTCAAGGCAAAGGGGCTTCTTTCCATGATGTTATCCCTGCCTGATGACTGGAACTATACTACCCGTGGACTTGCGAAAATCTGCAAGGAGGGCGTTGATGCCATCGGCAGTGCGCTGCGGGAGTTGGAAACCGCCGGTTACATCGTGCGGAACCAGCTGCGGGACCAACAAGGCCGGATCAGCGACACCGAGTATGTGATTTATGAGAAACCCCAGCCCAGGCAGCCAGAAACGCCAAGGCCGGATACGGCTGTACCAGATACGGCTTCACCAGATACGGAAAACCCGTATCTGGATAAACCGGATACGGAAAAGCCCGCAGAATTAAATATAGAGAAACCAAATACTCAAAAACAAAATACTCATGGAGCAAGTACCGATTCCATTCCCTTCCGGGAAACAGCGGCAGCACAGCTGCCGGAACGGAAAGGAAGGGATGCGATGTCTGTCTCAGAGATAGAAAATTATCGGGAATTGATTCTGGAGAACATCGAGTATGACTATCTGTGCAGAGAGTTTTCGACCTACCGTGAGGACCTGGACGAGATTGTGGAGCTGATGGTGGAGACCGTTTGTGCCAAACGTAAAACCACTCGGATCGCTGGCAGCGACTTTCCCCATGAAGTCGTGCGCTCCCGGTTCTTGAAGCTGGATAGCGAGCATATCCGATTTGTCATGGACGGTATGCAGAAAAACACCACGGAGGTCCGCAATATGAAACAGTATTTGCTTGCAGTGCTGTTCAACGCGCCCACCACGATCAGCAATCACTACACCGTACAAGTCAATCACGATATGAACACAGGCGGCTGGTAAACAGCCGCTTTTCTGTTGCCCGGCAATACCGGGAGAAAGGATTTTGCCATGAAACGACCTCTTGCCTACATTACGGCTCCCTGGAGCAACAACCAGTATGAGAACGCCGAGAACGCTGCCACCTACTGCCGCCAGGTGTACGACGCCGGGTATTCGCCCATCTGCCCGGTTCTGTTCTTGTCCACCTTCCTCAAGGACGAGATTCCCCAGGAACACAAGGACGGGCTGGATATGGCGCGAGACTATCTGCGCCGGTCCCATGTGCTGGTGGTCTGCGGCCACGGCATCGACGAGACCGTGAAGAATGACATCGCCACCGCTGAGCGCCTGCGGATCACCGCTACCACCCTGGACGGTATCCTGACTGTGAAAGGCCAGGGACGCGGGAAAGGAGGTGCGCGCCATGCCTGAGCGTAAGACCGTGGGCCAGCTGATGGAGGAAATGCGGCTCAAGGCCGGGGCGCAGAACTACCACGGCCATGAGTACATGGATTTGGAGCGGTTTGCCGAGGACACCCGGCACATGATTATCTTCGATGTGCTGACCCACGATTCGCCGGTGGGCTGGAAAGGCGAACGGACCCGCCTGTTTCTGACGGAGGCCGGATACCAGAAAAGCCTGGAGAACCAGGAAAAGGGCCACATCAAGATTCTCAGCCATGCCAAGGTGCGCCAGGGACATCTGTACTATGACCGCTCCGATCAGCTGCGTTGAAAGGAGCCTGCCATGATGAAATACCTGCTGCGGCGGCTGGTGGTCCCGCCTTAGTATCAAGCGCCACCCCTGCAAAATCCGTGGAAAGGAGGCGATGACCTATGCAGGAGGAAGTGGAAAACAGGACTTTGACGCTGGTAGTCAGCGGAACAAAGTTTACCGGGCGGCTGTTTAAGGCCGCCATCACCAAGTACCTTGCCCACCGCAAGGAAAAGAAGCTGCAAAAGCAGAAAAGCCGGGATACCCCCGTGATTCCCCACGGCAAACAGACGGTGAAGCAGCTGATCGGCCAGAATCAGGGCGTTTCCAACATCGAGATCACCGACCCCTCCATCAAGGAGTTTGAAAAGATCGCCCGGAAATACGGCGTTGACTATGCGGTGAAGAAGGACCGCAGCAGCTCCCCGCCCAAGTACCTGATCTTTTTCAAAGGCCGCGATGCGGATGCCCTGACCGCTGCCTTTACCGAGTACACCGGCAAGAAGGTCAGAAAGGCGCAGAAAACAGAGCGTCCGTCCGTGCTGGCAAAGCTGAGCCAGTTCAAAGAGCTGGTGAAACACGCCGTTGTGGACCGGAACAAGCGGAAGGAGCTGGAACGATGAAGATGAAAAAGCAACTTGACATCAAAAAGCTCCTTTTGCTGAATATGCCCTATATCCTGATGGGGCTGTTCGCAACCAACTTCGGTGAAGGATGGCGGATGGCCGTGGGTGCGGACGCTTCGGCAAAAATGCTTTCGTTCTTCTCCACGCTGCCGGTGGCGCTGGCCAGCTGGTGGCCCAGCCTGCACCCTTTGGACCTGCTGGTGGGGCTGTGCTGCGGCGCTGGCCTGCGATTGGCCGTGTATCTCAAAAGCAAGAACGCCAAGAAGTACCGGCACGGTATGGAGTATGGCAGCGCCCGCTGGGGCACCCATGAGGACATCGCACCCTACATCGACCCGGTGTTCCAGAACAATGTGATTCTGACTAAAACCGAGAGCCTGACCATGAACAGCCGCCCCAAGGACCCCAAGACCGCCAGAAACAAAAATGTGCTGGTGATCGGTGGCTCCGGTTCCGGCAAGACCCGCTTCTGGCTGAAACCGAACCTGATGCAGATGCACAGCTCCTATGTGGTGACAGACCCAAAGGGCTATACTTGGAGAGGATAGAGAAAGGGTGCGTCACACGAGATAAAAGTACATAAGGAAGGGAGGTTAAAACCGTGGCAAAAAAAGAAGAAATAAAAATCACAGCGTTGTATGAGCGACTGTCCAGAGATGATGAACAGGTCGGAGAATCCAACAGTATCCAGAATCAGAAAATGTACCTTGAGGAATATGCCCGTCAGCATGGTATGAGAAATATCCGGCATTTTTCGGACGATGGATACAGTGGCACGAACTTCAATCGTCCCGGCTTTAACGCCCTTCTGGAAGAAATAGAAGCAGGTCATGTGGCTGTCCTGATCGTAAAGGATTTAAGTCGTTTTGGCAGAAACTACCTGCAAGTCGGCTACTATACCGAGGTTGTTTTCCCGAAAAAGGGTATCCGGTTTATCGCCATCAACAACAGCGTGGACAGCGCAAACCCCTCAGATAATGACCTTACCCCATTTTTGAACATCATGAACGAGTGGTATGCGAAAGATACCAGCAATAAAATCAAAGCGGTATTCAAAGCCCGGATGAAAAACGGCATGAGGTGCAGCGGCTCTATCCCCTATGGATACAAGCGTACCAAAGAGGACAAGCAGCAGCTGCTTGTGGATGAACCGGCTGCCGAGGTTGTCAGGAAAATCTTCCGTCTGGCGTGTCAGGGCATTGGAGTGACTGCCATTGCCGAAATGCTGTCAGCGGAAAAGATACTGATACCGTCTGCTCATGCCGCCAGGTATTTTCCTGAAAATTGCAGACATAGCGAGGTTGCAGACCCCTACCGCTGGAGTGCAACCACCGTAGGGTACATTCTGGACAGGCAGGAATATCTGGGACATACCGTGCTGGGCAAATCCATCTGCGAGAATTTCAAAACGAAGCAGCGCAGAGCCGCCACAGCCGATGAACTGATGATTTTCCCCGATACCCATGAAGCCATCATTGAACAGGACACATGGGATATTGCCCATAAACTGCGGTTGCAGAAGCGTCCGAAAGCAGCCAACGGAACCTATACCCACCGTCTGTCCGGTTTGATTTACTGTGCAGACTGCGGTGCAAGGATGAATTTTTGCAGCCCGGACAGGGTGAAAAGCGGGAAACGGTTTGATTCAGATTCAGCTTTTCAGTGCGGGAATTATCGGAATACTGCCGGTCAATGTGTATCCCATTTTGTCAAAACATCGGTTCTGGAAGCGGTAATTTTACAGGCAATTCAAGCGGTCAGCAAATATGCCCTTGAAAATGAAGCCGAGTTTGTTGCCCAGCTCAAAAGCATCTGGAATGAAAACCAGAGCAAGAACACAGACAGCGGACAGCGGGAACTGGAAGAAGCCAGAAAGCGCATGGCAGAGCTGGACACCATGATTCAAAACCTGTACGAAAGCTCCGTGAAAGGTGTACTGCCGGAACGACAGGCGCAGCGCATGATCCAGCAGTACGATGAAGAACAAATCCTTCTGGAACGGCGGGTACAGGAGCTGGAAAGCCAGATTCAGCAGGAAACTGTGAAGAAAGCGGACACTGAGCGTTTTCTGGCACTTGTCAGAAAATACCGTGACTGCGCAGAATTGACCGATGCCATGCTCTACTCTTTCATCGACCGGGTGGAAGTTCACGAAGCAACTGGTGGGCGCACCATCTACCGCCAGCAGAACATCGACATCCACTTTAATTTCATCGGCAGCTACTACCCGCCTGTTGAAACTGTGTCCGAGGAAGAACGGATTGCCGCCATAGATGCGGAGCAAAAACAGAAAAAGCAGGAAAAAGGCAGACGAGCCAATGAACGCAGGAAACAGAAAATAGAAGCCCTGCGACTGGCAGCAGAAGCCGGTGATCCGGAAGCGATTGCCCAATATGAGCAGCATTTGAGCAAACTGCGGGAGCGAAACCAGAAGTACCGCCAGAAGGTTCGGGAAGCCAGAGAAGCTGACCCGGAATATCTCCGGCAGTTGGGTGAAAAGGAGCGTATCCGTCAGGAAAAGCTGCTGGAAGCCGAGCGTAAGCGTATAGAACGAGCTACCCGGAAAAAGAAACTGTCACGAGCAGAGCTGAAAGAAAAAGCCAAAACTGACCCGGAAGCAGCCGAGCAATGGGCGGCAATGAAAGCCAAAGAAGCCGAAGCCAGACGGCGCAAAAAGGAGCGTGAAGAAGCCCGGATAGCGTCAGACCCGGAGTATGCGGCTATGATGGCAGAGCGTAAGGCTGAATATACCCGCACACGGACAGCCAAACGCAAGGCTGAACACGATGCACTGGTTGAGCTTGCCAGGACTGATCCGGAAGCTGCCCGGCAGTTGGCTGAAAAGCGGAAATACCAGAGCGAAGCAACCACAAAATCCCGTCAGAAAATGAAAGCGGCGGCAGATGCCGGTGATCCCGATGCAATCAGGCGTTATGAAGCCTACCTTGCCAAACGCAGGGAGGATTATCATAAAAAGAACCAAAGTAAGGAGGAAATTTCAGCATGAAAGAGTTAAAACCGAGAATCCACGAAAACGGCATGGACTATGTGCTGGTGGGCGATTACTATGTGCCGGATTTGAAGCTGCCGGAGGAACACCGCCCCATTGGTCACTGGGGACGGCTGCACCAGTCCTATCTGAAACAGTTTCGCCCGATGGTTTACAGTGACCTGCTTTTGTCCGGCAAGCTCCACACTGTCCTTGCCGATCTGAACGAACAGGCAACTGACAGGCTAAACTTGATTATCCGTCAGATGGCAGAATCCGAGGGCGTGACCGAAGCCATGAAAGCTGAAAATCAGATGTTGTGGGTGCAGTCCATGAACTCCATCCGCAGCCGGGCTGAGGAAATCATCAAGGCAGAGTTAATCTACTGCTGAAGGGAGGTGGTGTCATGATTTTGGAAGAAATGTACAGCGGGAGGTTTTATCCATGTGAAACGGTTGTCCCTACATCGGAAGTATACCGCAAGGCGGTCAAAGCCTGTGAGAAACTGATGGAGCAGCTGTCCCAGCGGCTCAGCAAAGAGGACTATGAGCTGGTGAAAGAACTCCGGGCGCAGACAGCAATCGCCCAATGTGAAGAAAGCGAAAGCCACTTCAAATACGGCTTTTCCGCTGGGCTGATTGTTCAGCATGAAGCCTATGAACAGGTCAATGGGGAGAAATAGCCATGTTTCTGATAAAGCTGTTGGCATTGCCGCTAATAATAGCTGTGACCCTGATTCAATGGGTGGCAATCTTTCTGACTTCCTTTTCTGCTATCCTTTTTGACCTGCTGGCAGGAATAATCTTCATGATTACACTTGCCGGGCTGATGTTTGGAGTGTGTACCGGCATGGAAGCATTGAAAATGCTGGCAGTCAGCTTTGCAATCTTCATCATCCCCCAGATAGCGGAATGGTTGATTGAAAGAATTGTAGACATAAACTACGGACTGCGTGATTTTATCAAGTCCTGACCCGACAATTTCATATCGTTCACAAAGCGACAGGTATTCCTATGGGAACTATCTGCCGCTTTTATTTTTATCAACTTCAAGGAGGACTATTTTATGAAAATGAGCATTGGTGAAAAGAAAATCCTGTTTGTCTTTGGCTGCCCCAACCGTGAAGCAACGATGGATCGTCTGTATCAGGTGGCAGACCTGATTCCCGACCCTGCCGGAAAGAAAGTCGTGGAAGCTCTGGCTGACAAGCTGGACAACGAGGGCGTAGAAAAGTGGTATCGCTGCTTCTTCTACAATATGAAGCTGGAGATGGAAGCCTATTACCGGCACAAGGCTATTTTGAATCGCATCGTGGGCGGCAGCATGGAGGTTGACAATGACGAGATTGACGAAGATTGAGAAAGAAACCATCATCCTGTTCAACGAGGGAGAAAGCACTGCCAGCATCTACACCTACAATGTCGGGCTGAAAAAACGGCTGGCAGCGTTCAGCAAAAAGTATCCTGATCTGTGCTGTTTGGAAAAGCCGGAGCATCTGGGCGGCGTGTCCTATCTGATCGACAAGTCCCGGCTGTCCATCCGCTTGCAGCCGCCATACAGCGAGGAGCGCAGGCAGAAAGCCAGTCAGTACGCCCGGCAAAATGGTTTCAACGGCAAGACAAAGTAATGCATTGATAAGGGGCGATTTGCGGTCAGAATGTCGGGTCTGCATCCGATGTTCTGACCGCAATATATGTGGGGGTAATGCCAGTAAAGCGATTTGAACTTCTTGTTCCAAAACGCTTGTTCGATTTGCGTATATTGAAAATGTGTCCATATAAGTCCATCGTTGTCCGCTGTTTTCCCTCATTTTATTGACATTCGGGGGTTCGTATATTAGAATATATAATAGCGAAAAACAGAGTGGAGGAATTAACCTATGGATACGGAACTGTTAACTGTTTCTCAAACAGCTCAATATCTACAGCTTTCTGAAAAAACTATACGACGAATGATTGGAAATGGTAGTTTGCCAGCTTCAAAACTTGGCAATCGTACTTGGCGGATTCGTGCGTGTGATGTTGATGAATATGTGTCTAACTCTTGTCAAAACAAACCCGCATACAGCATAACAAATCTTCCAGAACTGGAACTGGAAACCCCGGAGCATCCTCGCCTGATCTCCCTGTTTTCAGGTTGTGGTGGAATGGATTTAGGGTTCAAAAAAGCAGGATTTGACATTGTGTTTGCAAATGACTTTGATGCAGATGCTCAAGCAATATACTCGCTCAACTTAGGCGAAATAGATAAGCGGGATATATTATCGGTTGGTGAAGATGAAATTCCAGATGGAGATATTTTAACCGCTGGTTTTCCGTGCCAGCCTTTTTCTAATGCAGGTAATCGGAAAGGTGTCCACGACTCTCGTGGTATGCTATACAAAGAGTGTCTGCGTATAATTCAAAAAAAGATGCCGAAAGTAATTGTCTTTGAAAATGTTAAAGGTTTGCTTTCGACAAAGTATATTGATGGACGCAATTTAGCAGAAGTCATTGTTGAAGATTTGTCTACCATGAATGGCGTGGGATATAATGTCGTGCATCAGCTTGTAAATGCATCGGATTATGGTGTCCCTCAAAACCGTCAACGAGTTTTGTTTGTGGGTGTCCGCAAAGACTTGGGCATTACCTTTGAATTTCCCAAAAAGCAAACTAAAGAAAATCTGACGCTGCGTCACATTTTAGATGTGCCGCCGGAAGTAGCCAACAATGTGGATTGGGCACTTTCGCCGCAAGCACTGGACATGATTAGATTTATTCCCGAAGGTGGCTCGTGGAAAGATGTTCCATATGAACATTTAGCTCCTCGTTTCCAAAGAATCCGAGATAACATGAAAAAGTACCATTCGCCCAACTTTTACCGTCGTTTTTCAAGAGATGAGATTTGTGGAACTATGACAGCATCTGCTCAGCCGGAGAACTGTGGCATTATACATCCTACTGAAAACAGAAGGTTTACTGTACGAGAAGTTGCCCGCATTCAGACTTTCCCCGATGATTTTAACTTCTTAACAGATACAGCACGAAACATTACAGCAATGTATAAAGTCATAGGAAATGCTGTGCCGGTTATGTTGGCATACAATATCGCTTCGGCAATAATGGAGCAAGTATTTAAGAAAAACACAAGTGAAAAGTAAGGGGATAAGAGAATGGATACAGATAAAGCATATCTATTGGGGTTAATCATAGGTGGAGGTGTATTTGGAAACGCAGAAGATGTTTTCAGCATTCGCCTGCCATATAAAAAATGGGGTTCATATCTTGAAAATCCACAGCGTGCTGGAGAAATTGCAGGAGATATTCTACGCAAAGTAGGGCAAATGTTTCGGGCTGTCTATGACCTTTCTGTTCAATATGAAACCACTCCCGGAGGGACTTGGACAATTCTTTGCGAAGGCGATACAACAGCGGTAAAAAATGACCTTATGCATTATGGCATTGTGTGTGAAGGCGAGCTTCGTGGAAGTGCCGATATAAGCCAGGTTGTATTAGAATTAGTTGATGATAATCTTAAACGCCGCTTTATTGCTGGATTAGCTGATACAATCGGAAGTATGGCAAAATCACAGCGCCGTTTTACCGATGAGCATCAAATTATTTCTTTTGAAATCAAGGGCTACAACTTTAAGTTCGTATGTGATTTGTGTCGACTGTTGTACAGCATAAATTGTATTCCCGATCAGGTAAACTGGAATCATCCAAATATCCATTGCACAAACGATTCATACTACGCTCAATGGAACAAAGGCTTTAAGCTGCGAATTTTATTGGATCAATATGCTCAGTTTGGTGCATTTGCGTTTAGAACTAAAGCAGAAACATCAAATGAAAATCGTAGATTACAAAGGGAAACTCATGCTGCGGAAAGATGTGAAACGAGGGATATGCATTTCACTCCGTCCACAGTGCATCCAGCTGAAAATGATACTCGTTTGCCAGAACTGATTAGGGGTGGGCATTACATTCATTTCAGACATTTTTGTACGGTAATGGGCTGTGAACACGCTCCATACTGTAAAATCAGGGAACAGTTTGAGCATATTGGGGAACTGATTAACCCGTTCCCGATTTTGCATAAGGATAGCTACATTCAGATTGAGGAGATTATTCAAGCAGATCCCCTACTGTCGGGACGGGAATACACTTCTCTTAATGTAAATATTGGAACCCTGATAGACCAGTACAAGGAAGATAAAACAGCTTTGTTATATGGCACTACTGCTAATACTGGTTATCCAATAGCCGAAATTCTCCAAGCGGTTGCCTATGTCATTGCAAACGATGACGAACTCTCTGGCAAGCGTCCAAAAGGATATTTTCAAATTGTTGAACGCCATTCACATGATGACGCAGATTTATCGGTTGAAATAAGAAAGCCTGATCTTCTCACACCATTGGTTATTGTAGGAAACGGTCGTGGTGCTTTAATTGGTGCTCGGAATCCTAATGTTTACAAACGCTTGGTAACAAATTCGCCGGACAATGAATATAAATTGCTCGTTCGTCAAATTACTGAGGAGGACTTACGAGATGCCCGGTAAACGCAGCCGAAATGAAGTTTCGTATTATCCAGAAATCCAAACTTTTATAGAAGCTCAGCTTAAAAGTAATTTCAGAGCGAAACGCCACAAAGAACTCAGTGTTTTTTGGGGTATCGGCGAACTGAAAACCAATTTGCAAAGAATTATTTCCGAACATCCAGATAAATGTACCTGCGTTAAAAATTTTGCGAATCGAGTGCCCCCGCTAAACCTTGATATTTTTGCTTTGATTACTGATGGAACGCAATTTGAGATTTTAATCCTTGAAGTCAAGCTGATGAACAGTGCAGGGCTTAAAGAATGGTCACAACTTGTTGGATACTGCTTGGTTTCAGGCGCAAAATATGGTTTGCTGGTTAATATTGATAATGGGGCAAGTCCACGCTTAGCGCATATTCTTTCTACTGAAACCCATATTTCTGATATTCAGACCATAGTTGACGGAGAGAGTCATGAACATTGTCTTGGATTTATGCAGTGGGATAGTCTAACGCAGAATTTTGAATATAGTAATCTGGGGCTAATCAAGTCATTGTCCGAGTTAAGCAATCATTTAGCGGATGAATTTTCATCTTAAAAACATAAAAATAGTGACCAAGCCAAAGGCGATCAACCGTAAAAAGTTGGTCGCTTTTGTTTTGCCCATTATTCAGAAAGGAGCCTGATTCCATGAATGAAAAACTGGAAAAGCTGAACCGCCAGAAAACCGCAGCCGAGAAAAAGTTGATTGCCGCACAGCACAGAGAGAAGCAGCTGGAGCATGAACGGAAACGCCTGACACGGAGCGAGAGAACCCACCGGCTTTGTACTCGTGCCGGGATGCTGGAGAAGTTTCTGCGTGAGCCTACTCTACTGACCGATGACGATGTGATGGAATTGCTGACCTTCCTCTTTCACGATGAAGCCGTACAAAGGAAGCTGGACACGCTGATTGAGAAGCGGAAAAAAACGCTGACAACGGACGGCAGCGAGAACCCCTTGTTTTAACAAGGGCGCAATTATACACCGCCTAAAGGTGGTGCATTGCGTTCTGCCGAAAGCCCCTTGCAGGGAGCTGATGATTTTCGCACAGGATAAATCCTCTGCTTCAATCATCCAGTGGAAGCTGCACTTCCCCTGCGCTGGCTAAAGCCAGCTACCCCTTTGCCCCCTGCTGTCCGAAAATCCCTGCCGGACAGGAATTTCCGAACAACAGGAATAGAACCCGATGACCTGACCGCTTGCAACTTTGCAGACGGTCTTTTGTTTTGCCAAAGGAGATGATGAAGTGGCAAACCCTCATTTTGAAATCAAAATCACGAAGCGCAGCAAACGGCAGTCAGCTGTTGCCGGAGCTGCCTACCAGAGCGGCGAGAATCTTTTTTCCGAGTATGACCAGAAGCACAAAGACTACCGGAAAAAGGAAGGCGTGGTCTACACGGAAATCATGCTGCCGTCCCATGCCCCGCCGGAATACGCCGACCGGGAACAGCTTTGGAATGCAGTGGAAGCCGTTGAAAACCAGTGGAACTCCCAGCTTGCCAGACGGTTTGTGCTGGCACTGCCCAGAGAAGTGCCGGAGGAACTGTATCCCCAGATGGTGCAGGACTACTGCAACCAGTTTTTTGTTTCCAAAGGCATGATTGTTGATTTTGCCATCCATGACCCCAAGCCACCGGGACACAATCCCCATTGTCATGTGATGCTGACCATGCGGGCAATGGACGAGCATGGGAAATGGCTTCCCAAAGCCAGAAAGGTTTACGACCTTGACGAGAACGGTGAGCGTATCCGGCTCCCATCCGGGAATTGGAAAAGCCACAAGGAGAACACTGTTGACTGGAGCGAACAGTATCATGGGCAGGAGTGGCGCACCGGCTGGGAAACAGTGCAGAACCGCTATCTGGAAATGGTAAACAGCCCTGTCCGTGTCGATCTCCGTTCCTATGAAAAACAGGGGCTGGACATCATCCCCACCGTCCACATGGGAGCAGCTGTCACCCAGATGGAACGCCGTGGCATCCAGACCAATATCGGCAATCTGAACCGGGACATCAAATCCGCTAACCGCATGATGACCGTGATCCGCAACACCATTCAGAATCTGCGTGAATGGATCAGCGATATTCTGGAAGCCCGGAAAGAGCTGCTGGCAGAGAAGAAGCCGGAAAACGCATCCCCCGACCTTATCAATCTTCTGCGGGATTATCTCAATCTGCGAAAAGCAGAACGCCGGGACTGGTCAAGATACGGTCAGCAAAAAGGTGCAACGAAAGATTTACAGTCCTTTGTCAACGCCACCAATTATCTGAAAGACCATCAGATTTTTACACTGGAGCAGCTGGACAGTGTGCTGGAGAAAGTGAAGCAGAAATCCGGCAGCATCAGCACCGGCATGAGGAAAGCCGAGAGCCGCATGAAAGTGATTACCGGCATCCAGAACGCCGTTGCAGATTGTCAGCAGCATAAAGCTGTCCATGACAAGTATGTGCGAATCGGCTGGAAAACGGTGCAGTCCGTTTATGCGGAAAGCCACCGGGACGAACTGGACACATACAACAAGGCGTACCGTTTTTTGAAAAAGCATGGTGTTGACCTGAATGTTGATCTGGAAGCCCTGCAAGCGGAGTATGAACAGCTGCAAACTTCTCACGCAGAATATACCGGGCAGCTGGCGGCAGTGCAGGAGGAATTGAAGCCGCTGAAAGAAATCCGTTACTGGGTCAGCAAGGTACTTGCCCCGGAACAGGCAGAGGTCAAAAAGAAGCCGGAGCCGAAGCACTCTGTCACCGAACAGATTCAGGATTATCGGGAAGAATCCAGAAAAAAGGACGAGCAGCACCGGCAGGAGAAAAAACAGAATATGGAACTGTAAGGCGTCTGATTTTCAAAAGAAATCGGGTGCCTTTTGTTTTGTCAGGAGGTGCAATTTTGAATGTATTTGAAGCGGTCAAACAGAATGTAACCACCAGACAGGCAGCGGAGCTGTACGGCATCCCTGTCAGCAGAAACGGCATGGCGGTCTGCCCTTTTCACAATGACAAAAATCCCAGCATGAAACTGGACAGGCGTTTTCACTGCTTTGGCTGTCAGGCTGATGGGGATGCAGTGGATTTTGTTTCCCGGCTGTTTGAGCTGCCCAGCAAGGATGCCGCCATGAAGCTGGCTGATGATTTGGGGATTGCCTATGACAACAGGCAGAAGCCGACCGTCAAACCCCATATCCGGGAACCTACCCCGGAGCAGAAATACAGGCAGGAAGAAATGCACTGCTACAAAGTCTTATGCGAATACTTCCACCTTCTCCAGAAATGGGAACAGCAGTATGCCCCGCAAACGCCGGAGGATGACCTGCATCCGCTCTTTGTGGAAGCCCTGCAAAGAAAAACCTACACAGAGTATCTGCTGGATAGTTTTCTGGACGGATCGCCGGAAGAACGCCGGGAGATTGTAGCACAGCAAGGAAAAGAGGTGATGAAACTTGAGCAGCGAATTGCAGAATGGACAGCAGCCGGAACTCTGCACCGTGGAACAGGTCAGAAGCAGCCTGGAACAGACCGAGAAAGGTAAGGTATCCAATGCCGCATCCAACTATAAACGGGTGTTTCAGCTTGACCCTCTGCTGAAAGGAGCCATCCGAAAAAATCTGCTGACAGAACGAGTGGATATTGTGAAGCCCCTCGGCTGGTATCGGGACAGCCCGACCCTGACCGATGTGGACATCAAATATCTGCTCTTATATTTTGAGGAAAACTATGGGATGACTATCGAGAAAAAGATACAGGATGCTGTGATGGTGATTGCCAACGAAAACCGCTATCACCCTGTCCGGGATTTTCTCAACGCCTTGCAGTGGGACGGTATAGAACGCATCCGATATTGTCTGCACCGGTTTCTGGGAGCTGATGCCGATGATTACACTTGTGAAGCCATGCGGCTGTTTCTGCTGGGAGCAATCTCACGGGCGTTCCGTCCCGGCTGTAAATTTGAAATCATGCTCTGTCTGGTGGGCGGTCAGGGAGCCGGAAAGTCCTCGTTCTTTCGTCTGCTGGCAGTTCAGGATGACTGGTTTTCCGATGACCTGAAAAAGCTGGACGATGAAAATGTGTACCGAAAGATGCAGGGACACTGGCTGATTGAGATGTCGGAGATGATTGCCACCGCCAATGCCAAGAGCATTGAGGAAATCAAATCCTTTCTCAGCCGCCAGAAGGAAACCTATAAAGTGCCATACGAAACCCACCCGGCTGACCGAAAACGGCAGTGTGTGTTCTGCGGCACTTCCAATACGCTGGATTTTCTGCCCCTTGACCGCACCGGCAACCGCCGTTTTGTGCCGGTCATGGTACATCCAGAGCTGGCAGAAATTCACATTCTGGACGATGAACCGGCAGCAAGAGCCTATCTCATACAGGTCTGGGCAGAAGCGATGGAGATTTACCGCAGCGGAAACTTCAAACTCCGGTTCAGCCCGGCAATGAACGAGTATCTGAAAGTCCACCAGCGTGACTTTATGCCGGAGGACACCAAAGCCGGACAGATCATCGAGTATCTGGAAAAGTGTTCGGATAACATGGTCTGCTCCAAACAGCTGTTCCGGGAAGCCCTGGGACACAGTTTTGACGAGCCGAAGCAATGGGAAATCCGGGAGATCAACGACATTATGAACAACAGCGTGACCGGCTGGAGGGCGTTTTCCAATCCCCGGTACTTCCGCAGCCCCTATGGGCGGCAGAAAGGCTGGGAGCGCATCCAGCCCGACAACGGAGGTGGAGATTTTCAGGAATTGACGCCGGAGGAAGTGGAGCAGCTGGAACTTCCCCCAGAGTGGCTAAAGTAAAAAATCAGTGCCGGTTGCCGTTTTGTTGTCGAGCCGGTTGTCGGTCTGGTTGTCGGGCGAAAGTCTGAAAACCCCTGATTTGATGGGCATTTTCTCTCTCCTGACAACCATGACAACCGACTTTTATAAAAAAAGAAGAAAAAGAAAATAGAGCATCTGCCCGACAGAGTTTTAAGGTTTTCTGATGTCCGTTGTCAGGACTTCGTTGTCAGCCTTTCCTTTGTCGGGCTTTTTTACAGGAGGTGTCGCACATGGAACAGGTAGCAGCCAAAACGAAAGCAGGACAGGCAAGTCCGGCAGGAACATTCAGCATGAAGCTGGGCAAGACCACCTATGTGGTGGGCGTTCATTTCAGCCAGACCGCAAAGGACACGCTGGAGGACAAAATGAAGCGGCTGATGAAGGACGATGTGAAATCATCGAATTTTTGATGCAAAACTCGGTGAGATATTCCCTTTATTTATCTTGACAAAACACTCCCGAAAGGCACCATCCTGGTGGAGTGCGGCAAAATGCTTCAGCGCGGCACACCCAAGCTGGGCAAGGACGGCAAGCCCATGAAGGATAAGCACGGCAAGGACATCTATGAGCCTTATCGGATCAAAGTCCTCAATACCATCAACTTCAAGAAGTCCATGCACTATAATCCCTTTGCCTACATCCACTCCGAAAAGGACATCTTGAAACTGGTCACGACGCTGATCGCCAACACCAAGGGCGAGGGCAAGGCCGGGGACGATTTTTGGGTTAAGGCCGAGACGCTTTTGTACTGCGCCCTCATTGGGTATATCCACTACGAGGCCCCGGTGGAGGAACAGAATTTCTCCACCCTCATCGAGTTCATCAACGCGATGGAGGTCCGGGAGGATGACGAGGAGTTCAAGAACCCCGTGGACCTGATGTTTGACGCGCTGGAGGCAGAGAAGCCCAACCACTTCGCCGTCCGTCAGTACAAAAAGTACAAGCTGGCTGCGGGAGTTGTATGCTTTAAGAGACTTCTTAATCAGTCGGTTAGGAAGTCTCTTAAAACATATAAGCCCACAATTTTAGGAAAGGAGCGCATAGCCAATGAGAAGAAAAGAGAAAATCACGCCATTGTATGAGCGTCTCAGCCGAGACGATGAATTACAGGGCGAGAGCAACTCCATATCGAACCAAAAGAAGTTGCTCGAAGAATACGCTGTCGGTCATGGACTGCCGAACCCCACCCACTTTACGGACGATGGCATTTCCGGCACCCGTTTTGACCGCCCCGGCTTCCTCTCGATGATGGAAGAAGTCGAAGCCGGAAATGTGGAGTGCATTGTGGTGAAGGATATGAGCCGTCTGGGGCGTGATTATCTGAAAGTCGGTCAGATTTTGGAAATCCTGCGTCAGAAAGGCGTTCGCCTTATCGCTGTCAATGATGGAGTGGACAGCTCTCAGGGAGACGATGATTTTATCCCGTTCCGCAACATTATGAACGAGTGGTACGCCCGTGATACCAGCAAGAAAATCAAGTCCACATTCAAGACAAAAGGCATGATGGGCAAGCATCTTACAGGAACGGTCATTTATGGCTACCTTTGGAACGAAGCCAGAGACCAGTGGATTGTGGACGAAGAAGCCGCCGCTGTCGTGAAGCGTATCTTCGCCATGACGATTGAGGGCTACGGTCCGTATCAGATTGCCTGTAAGCTGTCAGAGGAACAAATCCTCATTCCGTCCGCTTACCTTGCACAGTATGGCGAGGGAGTAAACAAGAACAAGACATTCAAGGACATTTATGGCTGGGGTTCGTCTGCTGTGGTTGAAATTCTGAAAAAGAGAGAATACCTCGGACATACGGTCAATTTCAAGACCCGAAAACACTTCAAGGACAAGAAAAGCCATTATGTGCCGGAGGATGAATGGACGATTTTTGAGAACACCCATGAGCCGATTATCGACCAGCAGACCTTTGACCTTGTGCAGAAAATCCGAAGAAATGTCAAGCGATACCCGAATGGCTGGGGCGAAGCAGCTCCCCTTACAGGCTTGCTCTACTGTGCCGACTGCGGCGGCAAGATGTATGTCCACCGCACTAACAACGGAAAGCGTATCTCCCAATATACCTGTTCCCAATACAGCAAGGTTCCTGTCGGCAAGCTCTGTCCTAGCCAGCACCGTATCAATGAAGATGTGGTGCTGACCCTTGTATCGGATATGCTGAAAGCGATTGCCGAGTATGCCAAGCACGACCGAGCCGAGTTTGTCCGTGTGGTGCAGGAAGCGCAGTCCAGCCAGCAGACCGCAGAAATCCGTAAACAGCGCACACGCCTTGCCGCCGCAAAGCAGAGGGTTTCCGAGCTGGAAGTCCTGCTCTGTAAAATCTATGAGGACAATGTGCTGGGCAAACTGCTGGACAGCCGCTATGAGGTGCTGGACGCTCAATATGCAAAGGAACAAGCTGCCCTTACCGCTGAAATTGCTACTCTTGAAAAGGCAGTCAGCGATTATGAAAAGCACGAAAAGGACGCTGACCGCTTTATCGCTCTGATAGAAAAATATCAGAACTTCGACAAACTGACCATTGCCATGCTCAATGAATTTGTCGAGAAAATCCTTGTCCATGAGCGTGACCGAAAAGGGAGTATTCAGACCACCCAAGAGGTTGAGATTTACTTTAATTTTGTCGGGAAATTCGTTCCCCCGGCGTTTGGAGAAGTGGAGCTGACCCCGGAGGAACTGGAAGAAATCCGCAAGCGTGAGGAACGCAAGGACAAGCTCCATCAGAACTATCTGAAACGAAAAGCCAGCGGAGCGCAGAAACGCTACGAGGATAAAGTCAAAGCAAAGAAAAAGGCAGAGATTGACGCCAAGAAAGCCGCTATCCGGGCAGAGGATATTACCAGAGGGGTGTTTGTCCCTGTCAGCAGTTTACCGCAGCGAGAGCCGCAGAAAGGAGCGCAGACAGCATGAAAATCACTTACACGCAGAATGGGGACTACCTTATCCCCGACATCAAAATTCGAAAGGCAAAGAAGTCCCTCGGTCACTATGGCAGGCTTCGCAAAGCCTACTTACAACAGTTTCGCCCTATCTTGTATAACGAGCTTATCTTGACTGAAAAGCTCTATGAGCATTGTGCCGAGATTGAGGAAACGGCAAGACATCGCATTGAGCTGATCGTGCCGGAGCTGGCGAAGCAATATGGCGTTACCGAAAAGCTGAAAGCCGAAAACCAGATGGAATGGGTGCGGCAGATGAACGCTTGCAAGGTTCAGGCAGAGGAAATCGTGAAGCACGAGCTAATTTATACCCATTGATGAAACAAAATATTCTGACGCAACGCTTAGAGCTTATTTGCACTAAGCGTTGTGCAGTTTTATGAAACTTTGGCGCACCTATTGAAAAAGCGCTTGAAAAGCGCTATAATATATGTCGATTCTGTTAGCTGGAATAAATGGCAATATGCGAGTATGGAAAACAGCTTTTCCATGAGAGCTAAGGCAGAACTGATATAAGCGAGGATGAATATTTATGGATTGGAATACATTTAGATTTATCGACCTGTTTGCTGGAATTGGCGGCATTAGGTTAGGGTTTGAACACGTTGGCGGTAAATGTGTATTTTCATCGGAATTTGACGAGGACGCTTGCAAAACCTATGAAGCGAATTTCGGCGAACATCCATCGGGGGACATAACCAAAATAGACGCAAAAGATATTCCCGACTTTGATATTTTGTTGGGCGGTTTTCCCTGCCAAGCATTTTCAATCATCGGGAAAAAAGAGGGCTTCTCAAATGAGACTTGTGGGACGCTTTTCTTTGATATTGAACGAATCCTAAAAGAAAAACTTCCCCCGGCATTTATGCTTGAAAATGTACGAAACCTAACTGCGCATGACCATGGAAACACTTTCAAAGTTATTAAAAGTCATTTGGAAGCTCTGGGCTATCATGTTCATGCAAAAGTATTAAATGCGCTTGATTATGGCGTTCCGCAAAAACGTGAACGAATTATCATCGTAGGTTTCCTTGACGATGTGGAATTTACATTTCCGGAACCAGTGCCGGAGTGTGAAAGAAAAACTCTGGCAGATATTTTGGAAGTGGATGTAGATAAAAAATACTATGTCAGAGACGCTATCAGGCAGTCGAGACTTGAGAGAATCAAGGATAAGAATTATCCCAAACCATATATCTCTCACGAAAATATGGCAGGTTCCATAACGCCGCACCCCTATTCGTCTGCTTTGCGTGCAGGAGCTTCCGCCAACTATATTTTGATAAATGATGAAAGACGACCGACTGAAAGGGAAATGTTGAGGATTCAAGGTTTCCCAGACAGCTATAAAATCGTTGTGCCTTATAGCAAGGTAAAACATCAATGTGGAAATTCTGTCGCAGTTCCCGTCATAAAGGCGGTTGCTGAACAGATGATAAAAGCGTTGAAGAACCACCAAAAGGCTGTTGATAATATTGCTCCCAAATGTATTGCTGAACCAGTACAGTACATTTTTGGAGAGCAGTTGTCACTGCAATTATAAAAGCGAAAGGACGGTTAGAAAATGCCAAACAGAGTTCAGGCAAAAGCAGCTCTTGACGCTGTGATTAAAAAATCTCGTGTCCATTTATATAAGCCTATCCAAATTGCGGAAATCTTATATAGAGACCGAGTGTTTCAGGATATTGACCTGTTGGAACTTGAGGATTACAGAACTAAAAGCAAGCGTTGGAGAGACGATGTTTGCCAAGTCCTTTTAGGAAGAGTATGTACCAGCAGTGCAAAATTCCAAGACGACCTTTTCAATGAAACCGCAATTCCACCAGTTCTAATCAACGAGTTAGGTAAAGAAAATCGTAGGACGAACGGCGGAGTTGAGGCTTATATTTACAGCCGTTTTACGAATAAGCACGGTCAATTAGCGAGTGCATTGGACTACTGCCTTAACTCAACGAAAGAGACTTTCAGCGTTAAGCAGTTTATCGATTCGTTTTGGAGCGAACCGGGCTTGAAGCGCAGCTTAGATAAAATCTATGAAATCGTGGTATACGCTCTTTTTTCCACTCTTGTGGACGCTTTGAATTTGCAAGTGGAAATTTCAGTGGACGAAGCCAACTTTGATATTTTGGCAGAGTTTTCGGATTTTGCAAAAATGGTAATGTGCCTTGATTTCTCAAATCCGAGTTATATCCAAGACGCCAAAGTTTATCGTGTAGGCGTAACAAATGCGGCGGATCGTGGTCTTGATATGTACTCCAACTGGGGACCGGCAATTCAGATTAAGCATTTAAGTCTAGATGTCGAGTTAGCAAAGAACATTGTAGATAGTGTTTCAAGTGATAAAGTTGTTATCGTGTGCAAAGACGCTGAACGAGATGTTATCGTTTCTCTGCTTACTCAAATTGGATGGCGCAATCATATTCAGAGCATTGTTACGGAAAGCAACTTGATTTGCTGGTACGAAAAAGCTCTGCGTGGAAAGTATGCAGAACAAATTGGCGATGAGCTGATTATTCGTTTGTGCGGAGAAATTGCAGAAGAATTCCCATCGGTTGATACAATCCCTGATATAATCAAGAATCGTCACTACGAGAAAGTGGAAACGGATGATTTTTGGAAAGCGGTTGAATAAGCCTACATAATATTACGGGAGAGGTTTGAATATGAGAAAAGAAGATTTTCGCCAGTGGCTTGATGGGAAAATTAAAAAGAAACCCATCAGTGATTGCATTAGTCGATGTACGACCGTTGAATATGCTCTGAAGGTGGATTTAGACGAAGAATACAGAAAGGATAATGGACAAGCGGTAATTGCAAAGTTGAGCTATAATGCACGAGACGCAAAAGCTAATCTTCCAGTGCCGCAAGAGTTCAATTTCAAAGAGGGCTGTAATGTTGTCCAGCGATTGACCGACCTGCGCTCATCGGTAAATCGATACTTTGATTTTTGCAAAAATGGCTGATGTTTTTGACAAGGAAAAGCGAAGCAGTATCATGCAATGCGTTCGGTCAAAGGGAAACAAGAGTACAGAAATTAAGCTGATACAGGTTTTTGCGGAAAACGGAATAACGGGATGGAGACGAAACTATCAGGTAAAAGGACATCCCGATTTTGTATTTCCTAAACGTAAGATTGCTGTATTCGTTGACGGTTGCTTTTGGCATGGGCACGATTGCCGAAATACTCGCCCATCCGATAATCAAGAATATTGGCAAAAGAAACGAGAGCGTAACATCCAGCACGACCTTGAAGTTACTGAATTGTTTGAGAAACGAGGTTGGACAGTTATCCGTATCTGGGAGTGCGAATTGAAAAAGAAAAACGCTGATGTGCTGATGAATAAGCTATCGCCGTTGCTGAAATAAATCCCTTAGAACTCTAAGGGCGCACTTCTATACTCTCCTGCCGGAAGTATTCGTGCGTCCTGCGGAGCTTCATTCTCTGTCAGCAGAAGGAAACTGCTTGACCGAGAATGTTCGTCACTCCGTTCCGTCAAGGTGGCTCCCCCCCTTGCGCCGCTTGTGCGGCTATCCCCTGTGGACTTGCCGTCCGCAAACAGCATAAATGCTGTTCGCCGCCAGCAAGTCTGAAACAATTGTTGTAAATGGTGGTGTAATATGAGAAGTATTTGGATCAACAAAAATTATATTGCAAAGATTGCTTCTACTGTCACAGGAGGAATATATGCTTTTCTTGGCTTTATAGGGATGCTTGTTCCTCTTGATGAAATACTATCGGATAAAATGTCAATATGGGTAAGGAGTATTATTAGCATATCCGTCTTAACAGGAATATGGTGTTGTTGCTTTATTATTGTCTCAGTGATACTGATGAATAAAAAACGATTCAAAGTTCTTTCTGCAAACAATGGACACGCATTATATTTGCAATACGGAGACATCTTTAACGCAAACGAAGTAATAGAACCCGGCAAGCGTCGTAACATTGTTATTCCTGTAAATCGATGTTTCGATACTCACGTTGATAATCATATAGTTTCAGAGCAAACACTCCATGGTATTGCGTTTAAGAAATTATACGCATCAGGCAAATACACGGAAGAAACATTGGCTCTGTCGATAGAAAAACTATTGGAGAAGATAGGGTACGAGAATCTTTCGGCAAATGAAAAGCCCGAAGGAAATCGCAAACGCTATCCAGTCGGAACAGTTATAGATTTGCCCGGAAATGAAAACGAGCATTACTTCCTATGGGCACTCAGCACATTTGACAGTAACTTAAAGGCACATACGTCAATGCAGGAATACGCATTGGCAGTACAAAGGTTGATTGAATCGTGTAATACAGAATCTGAAGGATTCTCCATTGTGTTGCCGTTGGTAGGGACAGGTCTTTCCAGAACCAAGAGGGACCAGCAAGATGTCTTGCAGTATTTGATAAATGCTTTTAGGGTAAACAAAGACGAGATTAACTGCGATATTCATATTGTTGTGCATGAAGATGTCAAAAATGAAATAGCAATTATGAGCATAAAATAAGGAGGGCAAAATGGTTACTTACAGAACACGAACCTATATTGCAGGCGATTGGGACCATGACAAAGATGCAGTAGATCAGTTACACAAGTGGAATGATAGTAAATATTGGAGTTTATCATTTACTGATGCACATGATTTAACATCGTCTCGTGATAGCAGTCTAAACTGCACCATTAAATCATCATTAAAGACTCGTATGGACGCATCAAAAACATTCGTCCTTATTGTCGGAGACCAAACGGCATCGGTAACGGCAGGAAGTTGCAGATGGTGTGGAAGCTACAACAGTTATACATACCGTTGTGCAAAAGGATACAGTGTTGATTATCGTAGCTTTATTAAGTTTGAATGTGACAAAGCCGTAGAAGCTGGCATTAAAATAATTGTTTTGTATAAAGCAACTCGGGTTGATAGGTCTAAATGCCCCGAAGCTGTAAGATATGTTGGAACACACGCATCCATGATTTACAAAGGAAACGATGGGAATTACTATTGGGATTATCAATCCGTAAAGGATGCATTTGATGCATAACAACATCAGCATTTTATCTATAAATAAATTTATCCGTCTGTCATTAAAGATAGACGGATTTTTTATACCCATTTTGAAAAAGGAGGTCATTTACAATGGCAAAAAAGAAAACGCTCGACCAGCTCCGAGCCGAGAAAGAGCAGGCGGAAATCCGGCTTGCCCAAGAGCAGCATAAGCTCAGCCGCCTTGAAAACCGCAAGAAGTATTACGAGAAAGGCGAACGAGCCAAACGCACCCATGAGCTTTGCAACATCGGAGGAGCGGTGGAGAGCCTTGCCCCGGTATTCAAAGGACTTTCCAAGCAGGAAATGTACGAACTGCTGGAAGTCCTTTTCTCTTTGCCGGAGGTACGGAACACACTTCACAGCTTTGAGAGCAGACAGGAGGACAGAGAACATGGCATTATTCCATCTGACCGCAACACAGATTAAACGAAGCGAGGGACAGTCGGTAATAGCTTCCGCCGCTTACAGATCCGGCGAGAAGCTGCACAGCGAGTATTACGGGGAGGACAGCGACTATTCCAGAAAGAAAGGCGTTATCAACTCCGAAATTCTCCTGCCTTCCCATGCGCCGCCCGAATATGCGGACAGAGAAACCCTCTGGAACGCTGTGGAAAAGGTGGAGCGTGGCAAGAACGCCCAGCTTGCTTACAGCTTTGAAATCTCCTTGCAGAACGAGTTTTCCCTTGAAGAAAACATGGCTCTGGCAAGGCAGTTTTTACAGGAGCAGTTTGTCAGCCGGGGCATGACCGTTGATGTTTCGTTCCATGAGCCGGAGCGTGAGGAGGGCGGCACTCCAAATCCCCATTTCCATTTTCTCTGCCCTATCCGCCCGATGAACCCGGACGGAACATGGGGCTTTAAGCAGCACCGAGTTTACCGTCTGGACAAGGACGGAAACCGCATCCGGGACGAGAACGGAAAGTATCTTTTTGACGCAGTTCCCACTACCGACTGGGGCAGTCCCGAAACGCTGGAACACTGGCGCAAAACATGGGCGGATATGTGCAACGCCAAGTTTGCCGAGAAAGGTCTTGATGTCCGTATCGACCACCGCAGTTACGAGAGACAGGGCGTTGACCTGTTGCCCTCTGTCCACGAAGGTCCGGCAGTCCGGGCGATGGAGAAGAAAGGCATCCGCACCGAGAAAGGCGAGTTCAATCGCTGGATAAAAGCCACCAACGCTGTTATCCGGGATATCCGAGGGAAAATCTCTTTCCTGCTGGAATGGATAAAGGAAGCCAGAGCCGAGCTTGCCAAGCCGCAGGCTCCCGACCTTGCTACTCTGCTAAGAGATTATTACACCCAGCGAAACGCCGGAGCGTTTTCTCAGAGAGCGAAAATCGGCAATCTGAAGGACATGAACGAGACTTTCAACTATCTCAGGGCAAACGAGATTTACACCCTTGACGACCTTGAAGCCCGTGTCACTTCCCACCGCACCACCGTTGACGGACTGAAAGAAATGCTGGACAGCCAGAACGCCCGAATGAAAGCAATCCGCAGTCTTTGCGATGACTCCGACACATTCAAACGCTTAAAGCCTGTCTTTGACGGTTTGCAGAAAATCAAGTTTGACAAGCCCAGAGCCAAGTACAAGGCGGAGCATGAAGCCGAGCTAAAGCAGTTTTACGCTGTCAGGCGCAGACTGACCGGGGAGTTCCCAGACGGAAAGGTGGATATGAAAAAGCTGTCCGCAGAGTATGACCGTCTGGAACAGGAGCATGGAGACACTTATGCCGAGTTCAAAGCCGTCAGAGAGGACTTACAGCGGCTTTGGAGTATCAAGTTGAAGATTGATACCGCCGCCCGAAAACAGGAGCGTACAGTCGAGAAAACGCCCCAAAATCGACCCCAAAATCGACACAAAAAGGAGGACCTTGACCGATGAAAAAATATGACTGGAAAAAGGAATACAACCCCATTCGCCGGACTGCCAAGCGCATTTTGAGCGGTGACCCGCTTGCCGATGGCAGACCGCTTTCCGAGCTGATTGAGCTGGACGAGCATACCCGAAAGCACCTTATCTTTGAAGCCAGCCTTACCGACGCTCAGATTGATATTTTGCAGGACTTAGGGTATCTGCCCGCAGTTGCAATGCGCTACCGTAAGGAGTGCGAGGACTGCCCCTGCACCCTGTATGAATGGGAGCATGGAGCTTGTCGGGGCTGTGAAAATCTGTGAGAAAGGAGGAAGCTCATGCAGTACACACAGGAACAGATTGACAGGGCGAACGCTGTCAGTCTGGAAGATTTTCTCCGTTCGCAGGGAGAACAGCTTATCAAAAGCGGCAGAGAATACCGCTGGAAAGCCCATGACAGTCTGACCGTCAGAGGAAACAAGTGGTTTCGCCACAGCCAGAGCAAGGGCGGCTATCCTATCGACTTTGTGATGGAGTTTTTCGGGAAGTCTTTTCCCGAAGCTGTCCAACTTTTGACTGGCGAAGCCGCCGAGGGCAAGCCGGACACCTGCGCCGCAGCTCTCCCCGGTGAGTTCCATTTGCCGCTTCACAGCCGGACAGCCGACCATGCAATCCAATATCTTTGTTCCGTTCGAGGTCTCAGCAAGCCGCTTGTTGAGACCTTTTTGGTTTCCGGGGATATTTACGAGGACGAAAAAAGGCAAAATGTTATCTTTGTCGGCAGAGACAGGAACGGAACGCCCAGATACGCCCATGTGCGAGGAACCGCAGACCCTTTCCGTCAGGACATAGCCGGGTCTGACAAATCCTACGGTTTCGGCTATGAGGGAAACGGAAATCAGCTTTTTGTCTTTGAAGCCCCAATTGACCTGCTGTCCTTTATCTGCCTTTATCCGCAGGAGTGGCAGACGAGAAGCTATATCGCCCTGGGCGGCGTTTCCGGCAGGGCTTTGGAATGCTTCCTCTCTGAACGCAAGGACATTCAGAAAGTGTTTCTCTGTCTGGACAGCGATACCGCAGGAAGCGAAGCCTGTACCCGTCTTGCATCGCTTATCCCGGAAGATACCGCTGTCCTGCGTCTTGTTCCGGCAAGAAAGGACTGGAACGATGTACTCCGGCAACAGGCGGACATTCCAAGCCGTAAATTCATTGCCGAGATTATCTCCATCCGAGAGCCGCCCACCGCCAAGCCGGTTCCCATGCTCCGTATGGCAGATGTGGAGCTGACGAGCGTGGAATGGCTATGGTTTCCGTATATCCCGTTCGGGAAGCTGACTATCATACAGGGCAATCCCGGCGAGGGAAAGACCTACTTTGCCATGCGTCTGGCGGCGGCTTGCACCAACCGAAAGCCTTTGCCCAATATGGAGCCGCTGGAACCGTTCAATATTATCTACCAGACCGCCGAGGACGGGCTGGGTGATACGGTAAAGCCCCGATTGGTAGAAGCCGAAGCCGACCTTGAGCGTGTGCTTGTCATTGACGACCGAGACACGCCGCTGACCCTATCCGATGACCGTCTGGCAAGGGCAATCCGGGAAAACCAAGCAAGGCTTGTTATCATCGACCCGGTACAGGCGTTTCTGGGCGCAGATGTGGATATGAACCGAGCAAACGAGGTGCGCCCAATCTTCCGCAGTCTGGGCGATATTGCACAGGCTACCGGGTGCGCTGTCGTGCTGATCGGACACCTGAACAAAGCCGCCGGAGCGCAAAGCACTTACAGAGGCTTAGGCTCCATCGACATTACAGCGGCAGTCCGCAGTCTGCTCTTTATCGGCAAACTGAAAGACAGTCCGACAACAAGGGTACTTATCCATGAGAAAAGCTCCCTTGCGCCGCCCGGACAGTCCCTTGCCTTTTCTCTGGGAGACGAGAAAGGCTTTGAATGGATAGGGGCTTATGACATTACTGCCGATGAACTGCTTGCCGGAACGGACACCAGCAAGACGGAAAGCAAGACCGCACAGGCACAAATGCTGATACTGGAACTGCTGGAAGATGGAAAGCGTATGCCGAGTGCAGAACTGGAAAAAGCGGTCAATGAGCGTGGCATTTCCTCACGCACCATGAGGACAGCCAAGAGCCGCATTGGAGACAGGCTTGTGAGCGAAAAAGACGGTACAGCATGGGTCTGCTATCTCCGCAACTGACAACAGGAAGAAGGCAAGTCCGGCAAAGGCGGCAAGGTTTTTATAGATACCTTAAAGCTGCCGCCTTGCCTTCTTCCCCCATAAGACCACCGCCCGATGAAATCTTCGGGCATTTTTCATTTTACAGGAGGATTTTGAATGAACAATACAGCGACCAGCAACACCCCGAACATCCCTTGCCCGACTGTCAGAAAGCAGATAGGTAAGACCACCTATATCGTGCGTGTCCATTTCAGCGAGACCGCAAAAGAGACGATGGAGGACAAAATCAAGCGTATGCTCCGAGAGGAAGTCCAGCAGAATGTAACTTCTTCGTGAACTTGATGAAAAAGTCCTTGACAATTCGTCTCTGGCAAAACCGCAAAATCCATCCTGATTTCCTGCGGTGCGCGCCTTGCCGTGTTCGACATCGCGGAGCTGCGGGAGGTCACGGCCTACGACGAGCTGGAGCTGGATACCCTGGGAGACCGGAAAACCGCCTTGTTCTTGATTATGAGCGACACGGACGATAGCTTTAACTTCCTGATCTCCATGTGCTACACCCAGCTGTTCAATCTGCTCTGCGAAAAAGCGGACGATGTGTACGGCGGGCGGCTGCCGGTCCATGTGCGGTGCCTCATTGACGAGGCCGCCAATATTGGACAGATCCCTCGGCTGGAAAAGCTGGTTGCCACCATCCGAAGCCGTGAGATTTCCGCCTGCCTGGTGCTGCAAGCACAGTCCCAGCTCAAAGCTATCTACAAGGACAACGCCGATACCATCATCGGCAACATGGATACCTCCATCTTCCTGGGCGGCAAAGAGCCGACAACCCTCAAGGAGCTGGCCGCCGTGCTGGGCAAGGAGACCATCGACACCTACAACACCGGCGAGAGCCGGGGCCGCGAGACATCCCATTCTCTTAACTACCAAAAGCTCGGCAAAGAGCTTATGAGCCAGGATGAACTGGCCGTCATGGACGGCGGCAAGTGTATCCTCCAGCTGCGCGGTGTGCGGCCTTTCCTCTCGGACAAGTACGACATCACCAAGCACCCCAATTACCCGTACACCGCCGACGCGGACCCCAAGAACGCCTTTGACATCGAGGCGTTCCTGTCCACCCGGCTCAAGCTCAAGCCCAACGAGGTCTACGATGTGTATGAAGTAGACGCAGAGGGCGTGTAAATCTGTTCCGCTGTGAAAGGAGTGATCTTATCTACCCGCCTCAACCGCCCCGGATGGGGCCATCGGCGTACAAAGCGGACAATCACCAAAAAATAATGAAAAAAGGAGGACAGCCGGAATCAGGCCCCGGAAACCGGGTGCCGATTGTTCCGGCTTTTGTATGCCTATGAATGACTAAATCAAACTTTTCAAATGATTCCGGCTAACTATAATTTATGGCATTTTTCAATCAGGCTATCACCGTTCTTCAGACCCTCGTTATCGCTCTGGGCGCTGGTCTCGGCATCTGGGGTGTCATCAACCTGCTGGAAGGTTACGGCAACGACAACCCCGGTGCGAATGCTCATGTACCATAAAGTAACAGAACAACAAATTCCAATGACAGCCGCTGCTATTCTGTATAAATCTGTTTTTACTTGATTTTTTAACCCATTTATGATACACTTTAGAAAAAATGAGTGAGGTGGAAAGATGATTAACTTTTCTTGCAAATAAATTGGAATATACAGTGATACTGTGTTTTACAGTACCATTGTACCACGATCCATTGAATAGCATGCCGGTAAAAGATACAGTGATACTGTGTTTTACAGTACCATTGTACCCATTGCAAGAAAGTTAAAAGTCTATTCACTCGATATATCGTAGGCGTATCACTCTTGATAGGGGTGATACTATTATGCTGTGACGAGCTGCAAGAATTGACTTTCTTGCAGCTCTTATTTTATGTTCTTTATCCCTGGAATAAAGGAGGAATGCGATATGTCGATGATCCGAGTCGAGAACCTTACCTTTGCCTATCCATCCAGCTATGATAACATTTTTGAAAATGTCAATTTTCAAATTGATACAGATTGGAAACTTGGGT
>NZ_LT699706.1 GCF_900155395.1 Merdibacter massiliensis | reverse complement strand
GGGATTTCTAACGTATCAAGGCTCATTCAATGGTAGTAAAATCGTAGTAATTTGAAGTATTTCAACCCTTGAAAATGCTGATAGATACAGTGTTTTAGCGGACAATCAGATTTTTAGTTGTTTATTACATTAAAAAAGTGTGATTTGCCAATTTTTTCACAACTTTTCGAAAAGTGAAAAATACCTATAAAATGTAACCGCTTTAGCACTTTTTCTTTTAAAAATACGGAATAATAAACCTATTCAAAGTGCTTACATTCTTCTCCCCTGTTCGATGAACCAGTCGGATATTTATTAACTTGTGAAAAAAATAATTAGTTATTGACTTCTTCCCTTCTCTTCGTATAAACTGAAGCTGAATGATGAATGCATCATATCGAAAGGAGAAATGAATTATGAGAAAAGCGTACATTGTAGCCGCAAAACGTAGTGCGATCGGTAGCTTCATGGGTGGTCTTACAAATATCAAGCTGGTTGATTTGGGAGCAACTGTACTGAAAGAAACGATCAAACAGTCTGGAATCGATCCAAAAGACATCGATGAAGTATTAGTAGGAAATGTCATTGCGGCAGGTTTAGGTCAAAATATTGGCCGTCAGGTAAGCATTGCAGCAGGTATCCCTGTAGAAGTTTGTGCACAAAGCATCAACATGCTTTGCGGCAGCGGATTAAAAGCAGTCATGGAAGCAACCTTGCGTATACAGGCAGGTTTTGGTGATGTATATGTAGCCGGTGGTGTGGAATCCATGACCAATGCTCCATTCTTGGTTCCAAGCAAGATCCGTAATGGTGTCAAGATGGGCGATATGAAATTAGTCGACAGCATGCTGCATGATGGTTTGACTGATGGAATGTATAACATCCACATGGGAGTAACTGCAGACAACATTGCTAAAAAATATAACATTTCACGTGAAGATCAGGATGCATTTGCCTATGCTTCTCAACAAAAGGCAATTGCCGCAATCGACAGCGGTCGCTTTAAAGATGAGATCGTTCCTGTAGAAGTACCGGGAAGAAAAGGTGCCATCAATATCTTTGATACAGATGAACATCCAAACCGTACAACGACTTTAGAAAAAATGGCAAAATTGCGCCCTGCTTTTACACCGGACGGTACAGTAACAGCTGGTAATGCTTCTGGTATCAATGATGGTGCAAGCTTTACGATCGTTGTGAGTGAAGATGCTTTGAAAAAATACAATCTGACGCCAATGGCTGAGATCGTCGGCTTTGGTCAAGGCGGTGTCGATCCGCGTGTCATGGGACTTGGCCCTACTCCTGCAATCTTAAATGCATTAAAATATGCAGATATGAAGATCGAAGACATGGAATTAGTCGAACTGAATGAGGCATTTGCTGCACAATCACTTGGTGTTATCCACGAATTAGAGGAAGCAACAGGTATGGATCGTGAAGCATTCATGGCAAAAACCAACGTTAACGGCGGAGCTATCGCATTAGGTCATCCGGTAGGTGCTTCAGGTAACCGTATCTTAGTTACCCTGCTCTATGAAATGGCAAAACGTGATCTAAAGATCGGCTTAGCTTCTCTTTGCATCGGCGGCGGACAAGGCTGTGCCGTCATCGTCAAACGACCATAATGATCCATTGAACGGTATTCTTTTCAGGATACCGTTTTTTATTTTCATTTATTACTTTTTTTCAACGCTTCTTACTCACTTGACAAAACATTCACAATTCGTTACTATTTATCTGTGAAAACGCAGAAAGCGTAAAGAGAGGAAAGATAGGTAGAGAATATGAGAAAATCTTATATCGTAAGTGCAAAACGTACAGCCATCGGCAGCTTCCTTGGCGGATTAGCAACTGTAAAACCAAAAGACATGGGCAGCGAAGTTGTAAAAGCCTTGTTGGCCGACGCAAAAGTTGCACCAGAAAATGTAGATGAAGTCATCTGCGGTAATGTATTAGGTGCTGGACTTGGACAAAATATCGGCCGTACCATTGCTTTGGAAGCTGGTATTCCAGAAACAGTATGTGCTCATTCTGTAAATATGGTTTGCGGTTCTGGTTTGCGTACTGTAATGGAAGCAGTTATGTCGATTCAATGTGGATTTAATGACATCGTTGTTGCCGGCGGTGTGGAATCAATGTCAGGAGCTCCATATTTGATTCCTGCGAATACACGTACAGGTAACAAAATGGGTAACTTCACTGTTGTTGACCACATGATCTATGATGCATTGACGGATGCACGTGCAAACATCCATATGGGTGTAACTGCAGAAAATATTGCAAAAAAATATAACATCACTCGTGAACAGCAAGATGAATTTGCATATGCTTCTCAACAAAAAGCTATCGCAGCTGTTGACAGCGGACGTTTCAAAGATGAGATCGTTCCGATCACTGTACATTTGAGAAAAGCAGATGTCGTATTTGATACAGATGAACATCCAAATCGTAAATCAAATCCAGAAAAATTAGCTAAGCTGCGTCCTGCTTTCATTAAAGATGGAACTGTAACAGCTGGTAATGCTTCTGGTATCAATGATGGAGCATCTTTCGTTTTAGTAGCAAGTGAAGATGCTGTTAAAAAATATAATTTAACACCGCTTTGCGAAATCGTGGGTATCGGTCAAGGCGGCGTGGATCCTTTGACAATGGGTCTAGGTCCTACTCCAGCTATCCGCAATGCTTTGAATTATGCAGGTTTGAAATTGGATGATATGGATTTAGTAGAATTAAATGAAGCATTTGCTGCACAGTCATTAGGTGTTTTACATGAATTAGAAGAAGAACATGGCATCGATCTAAAAAAATTCATGGAGAAAGTCAATGTAAATGGTGGTGCCATCGCATTGGGACACCCTGTTGGTGCTTCTGGTAACCGTATCCTTGTATCTTTGATTTATGAAATGATCAAACGTGATGCAAAAGTTGGTCTTGCTTCCCTGTGTATCGGCGGCGGACAAGGTTGTGCAGTGATCGTTAAACGTCCATAATCAAAAATGCTTATTTATTCCCGAAAGCAAAAGCCTTCGGGATTTTTTTAATGTATTCCTATGGAGGTATTCCTATGTTTATTGAGACAAAACGTTTATATATGAGAGAACTCACATATGCTGATCTTCCCTCTTTGGCAAAAATCTTGCAGGATCCAGATGTCATGTACGCATATGAACACGCCTTTGATGATCAAGAAGTGCTCGATTGGCTTGAAAAACAATTGCTTCGTTATCAATCAGATGGTTTTGGTCTATGGGCAGTCATTTCCAAAGCAGATAATAAATTGATCGGCCAATGTGGAATTACCATGCAAAATTGCAATGATCACTGGGTCAAAGAAGTAGGCTATCTATTTGCAAAGGTCAATTGGCACCAAGGTTATGCCACAGAAGCAGCACAAGCTTGTTGCCATTATGCTTTTGATCACTTTCACGCTGATGAGATATATGCCATCATTCGCGAGAACAATCAACCATCCATCAATGTTGCCCTGCGTTTAGGGATGCAGCCGAAGATGAGATTGATCAAGCATTATCATGGAATAGATATACCGCATATTGCTTATATGTTAAAAAAAGATAAAAAATAATTTTTTTTGCAACCTTTTTCACTTTTTATCGGTATATATAGTGAAAAGGATGGGATGGAGAAAAATATGCAAGATCAGGAAATTATCAGTTTATATTGGAAACGGGATGAAACGGCAATTAAAGAAACTAAAAATAAATATGAACACTATCTTTTTAAGATTGCTCAGAATATCTTGAATGATTCTTTGGATAGCGAAGAATGTGTCAATGACACATATTTGAAAGCCTGGAATTCGATTCCTCCGCATTCACCGATTCACTTTTCCCTCTATCTGGCAAAGATCACAAGACAGCTCTCCATTGATCTTCTCCGATACAAATGCCGTATGAAACGCTATTCGTCCCAATATACTTGTTCAATTTCTGAATTAGAAGAATGTATCGGAGAGAAGACATCAAGCAAGGATTTAATTGATCTTGAGCTATTAAAAGAAACAATTCAATCCTTTTTAGACACATTACCAAAGGAAGAACAAAGTATCTTTTTAGAACGATATTATTTTATGGACTCTGTAGCCGATATTGCAAAGCATCATACATTTTCTGTTTCTAAAACAAAAAGCATTTTACATCGAATGCGGAAACAATTAAGGCTGCATCTTTTAAAGGAGGGATAAGTGTGAATAAAAATGCGCAAAAAGGGCCGACTTAAAAACAGGAGGTAAAAGATATCGAAAAAATTTATAAGTTGACTGGAATAGAAGAAATATCAATGCCAGATTGTTTTAAAAAGTTCAATGCTTTTTCAACTGTAAGTGAAGGATTGGCGTTTGGTTTTGGATCCATAAAGGATTCATGGTCACATGGATTAAATTCTTCTCCTGTAAGGATCATGTGGTAGATGCTGACCAGCATCATGCGTGCGATCGCAATGATTGCTTTCTTATGACCTCGTCGTTTCTTGATATTGGAATACTTTCTTCCAAAATAAGATGTCTTATCTTTGATGGCCGATAAAGCACATTGGACAAGCAGAGGTTTGAGATACTGTCCAGCTTTTGAGATACGGACTGACTTTTTCTTGCCGGCACTCTCGTTGTTGGCAGGAGAAAGTCCGGCCCAACTGACAAGCTGTTTGTCGGATTCGAACTGAGACATATCAATTCCTATTTCAGAGATGATAAGAATAGCAGATAAAGCACTGATTCCTTTTATTTGTGTGATGTGCTGAAAAGATCTGCGAAAAGGATACGCACGCTTAATCAATTCCACTTCGCATGAATCAATGAGCTGATCTAAATATTCCATATGATCCAAAGATTTTTCCATCTTGAATCGTTGATCCGATTCAATGTGATAGCCATGAAGAGAGTCCAGTATCTTATCTTTGTTCTTACAGTTTTTGTGAACGAGCTTTAGGATCTTGTCATCATCGATCACATTGGATTTCATGACTTCTTTCATAATGTTGGAAGCCGTCTTGCCAAAAGGATCTGAAACAACAGAAGCCAGACCGACATTAGAAATGGTCATACAGTTTTGATAACGATTCCGTTCTGAAGAACGCATGCAGACCAGTTTGTATCTGTAACGTGCGATCTCACGCATCTCCCGAATTTCTTTGGGAGGGATAAACGAAAACTTGATCAGATCATGTTTGAAGAGATCACAGATCCATTTGGAATCTTTCTTATCTGTCTTCTTGCCTTTGATGGCTTTGACATACTTGGGGTGAGTTAAATGGACATTGGTCTCATCTTCAAGAATGTTAAAGATCGGGATCCAGTATTTACCGGTAGACTCCATACAGACATCAGAACAGTGATGAGATCGCAGCCAATCCTTTAAACGGTATAGGTCGGAGTTTAAAGTGGAGAAGGATCGTTGGAAGTATTCTGTAATGTTGGTCTTTCTATCGGTGATCCCAATAGTAGCGACAACCAGGTTTTTGTGAACATCCATGCCACAACAGTTGAAACGAACGATTTTCATTACCATAAAAAAACTCCTTTCATGCAAAAGGAGAGGTGGCATTGACTGTCATCAAAGCGAATCGACAACAGTTGATTGAACAATCATAAGTGTCCAGGCTCAAAGTCCTACTTATTTGTGCTTGAGATGATGACGGCAACTTATATATATACAGGATATTCAATTGAGTAGAATTCCTACTCACCTCCACGTGCTCTGTAGTGTACCACCTCTCTTATATGGTAACACGAAAAAATGAGACGTGTGAGATTTATTGATGAAATATTTGTGTCCGCGCGACCTTAGGCGCGGGGAAATGGAGGAATATATGACAAAAGAAGACTTAATAGATGCTTTCGGAGCAATTGATGAAAAATATCTTATTGAAGCTGATCATTATCGAACCGCCTTGCCTTTTTCTAAAAAGACAATCTTATCAACACGGATCATAAAGAGAATCACCTGCATAATGGTTTTATTTATCTGCATTCATATCGCTTTCTTTCATATTTTTTGGCAAGAGTCCGCCATTGAGGATACAACAATCTCGCAAACAGAAACGCTGCCTGTCATCACTCTAAACGATAAAACTGCCGGTGGTTTTGGTTATCAAGCATTAGAATATCTTTCCCCATCTGACATTGTCAGCGGAAATCCATGGAACGAAGCATTAACAGTCACATCTCTTCCCATCTTTCAAAATCCAATTTCTCATGATGAACAACATAAAGTAAGCGGATATTCTTTAGATGATATGAAACAGGAACTTTATGACATTACAAATCGTTTACACATTTCAAAAGATTCCTTTCAGGTTCAAATTGAACACACACCGTATGATGTTCAGATGATGGCGGAAACAGATGATCATACCATCATAGTAAATGAATATATGGATACCCGGATATTCTTTCGCTCCGAAGATGCTCTTCCAGAGCATTTGCGATCCTTTTCATTAAACACTTATGAAGAAAATATGGAAGTAGCAAAATATATTCAACGTGCATATGCCGATCTGATTGACATGCAAGATCCTCAAATAGCTATTCTTGGAGGTGATTGCAATAATGATGGAAAAAAGAATTACACAATATGTTTTTATGACAAAGGTGAAACAATCGAAGACAGTATCCTTAACTATAACTTTCAGAATATTACATTTGGTATCGCAGATGGTCAATTATCCAGCATTTTGATCCAACATACAGATCAATCCACAATAATTGGCGATTATCCGATCATATCTGTTGAAAAAGCGGAAGAATTACTGCGAAATGGTAACTACCTTGCCTTTTTTCCAACACAGCTTATCAAAGATGACATCACTATCGCCAAAAGTGAACTTATTTATCGTTTAGACGCTACAGATATGTATTTTATTCCTTATTACTGTTTTTATGTAGAGCTCAACAAAGAAGCAAACAGCAAAGGAGCCACTGTATACGGGATTTGTTATGTTCCTGCCATTCCCTCAAAATATATTGAAACTATGCCTGTAAACGGATCGCTTCCCAAATAAAATATTTCACCTGTTCGTTTCTATAGAATATTTACATTTGAACTAGGATCTCTAATGAAAAAGGAAGTGTTTACCATGACCAAAAAGATAAAATATAAATTATGGATCATACTTGTCCTTTGTCTCATATGGATCGCTCTACTTGGAATATATGTATTGTTTCCTCATTCTAACAATCAATTGTCAATAAATGCTATAGACTATAGCAATATGATAAAGGGGATCCTTTCTTCCAATAATGATGTCCCATCACCTTCGATCACACCTGAAGCAGACCAAATGGAAACACTCATTAATAATTATTTAATACAAAATTCAATTAGCGATGCCTCCATACAATATTGTATTGAAGATCTAGAAACACATACACGCTATGTGCACAACGAAAACGAGAACGTTTTTGCTGCTAGTATTTACAAGCTGCCGTTAGCTATGATTTATTATGAAAAAATCCATGCAGGTGAATATACATTGGATACGCTGTTTACCTATGAAGCAAATCATTATGAAGCGGGTGGTCCTATTGGAAATGTGTATGCCGTTGGTGAGCAAATTGCACTAAGCGAATTGCTTCATGATTTAATTCTCTACTCTGACAACACAGCAGGACATATCTTATTTGAAAATTTCGGCGGATGGATTGCATTTAAGGAAGCTATCTCTAAATATAGTGATGTGAAACAGGATGATTATTTTTACTCCTATGATAATGTATTAAACGCTGCATTCGTATCAGATGTTCTTGCTCATCTATATGAACACAGTGATGATTACACACAGCTGATTGCTAATTTAAAAATGGCGACACCAGATGCGTATCTGGCTACAGATGTAAAAACAGACATTGCACAAAAATTTGGTAATTATGGTATGTACAATAGTGCTGCCGGCATTGTGTACGGAAATCATCCATATACTATCGTCATCTTTACTTCCCTAGGTAATCAAAATACTGTCATCGGTGACATCAATGCCATTTGCTATACCTATTTTAATGGTAATTCTATGAAGTAGCGCTCCGGATGAAAAAGTGGGGTCCTTTTATGCAAAAAGGGTCAGATTCTGATTTCATCGATTTTGATACTTTTCCTGAAATCGTTGATACACTTGCATATCCAGGATTTCTAAAAAAAATAAGCATTACTCATTAGAAGAGAAAGATCATTTTATCGTCTATTCCTCTAACAACTTCTTCACGGAGTGATTGCAATAATCTGAACGATCATGCATGTAATAATAGCAAACTGCAAAATTACAATCACACACAACGAATCATCTATTGATAAATGAATTTCATAACAAGAGAGCATAAGCAATTATCGACAAACGCAAAACTAGGATATTCTCATAAAAAAACGACCTTCTATCATTAGATGTTACGTCTAACTATCGAAGATCGATCACTTGAACATATCTTTTATTAAAAACTATAGTCCTAATTGTTGTCTGTAGTAAAATTCATTAGCATCTATTTCTTCAGCGGAATCAGGAAACTGCTGTGCCAAACGTGTATTGCTGATCTTTAATATGGCTTCTTTTGGAGAGAGCTCTTTCTTCTCTAGAGCTTGTCTTACATACTCTCTTACATACCAATACTGTTCTCCATCTTTGTCCAAAGCATTTTTATAAGTAGATTGTGTAATCTTTTTGCTGCCAGTCTTAAATACTTTTTTTACTGCTAGAATACATGCGCCAATAACAAGCAAAAAAACAACTATACTTAATATTGCGGCAATATTTTGATTAAAATTTCCCTGCATTCCCATCATAGTGATCATTGCTTCCAAAATCACATAAAGAATCAGAATGCCTGTCAACAGAGGATGTCGTTTAAAGAAGTTTTCTTTCTTTTCATTCTTGCTATTCGGAAATGGATATTCTATTTTCTTTAATCGATTCAATACCAAAAGTTCATTCAGATCTGCACGTACAATTGGATCAAAATTAGTAGAACGATAGTTATTGTATGCATTTTTTATCGTCGCATCTACTACTGCTTCTCCCAGCTCCATTCCTTTTATTGCAGTTAAACTTCCCAAGGTTGCTCCCGCTCCGACTTTAAACCAACCTGAAAATGTTCCCATATCTTTCATCTCCTTAATTCGCATTCATTATACTCCATTTCTATTTATTTGCAAGTAAAGAAAGACATGTGCATCATTGCATAAATTAAATTATAAAAAAAACTCAATTCACACAGTGAAATATGTGTGATTGAGTTTTTTTTCTATTCATGGAGTTCTTTTATGATTCTTTCAATCTTATTTCCACGTTCTAATGATTCGTCATAAACAAATATCAGCTGGGGTACTTTACGAATGGTCATCCGTTTTGCAAGCATCGATCGAATAAATCCTTTGCTTCTTTCCAATGCTTTCATACCTGCATCAATCCGCGCCTGTTGTCCTAAAAAAGTTACATAGATCTTTGCAATGGATAAATCATTTGTCACAGTAACATCCGTAATTGTGATAAATCCGATCTTGGGATCTTTTAATTCCATTTGAATGATCGAAGAAACTTCTTTTTGGATAATTGCTTCTATACGGTCTTTTTTTGCTGCCATATCTATGCCACTTCCACTTGCTGGTCTTCAAATGCTTCAATGATATCATCTACTTTGATATCGTTGAAATTGGCAATTGTCATACCGCATTCAAATCCATTTTGTACTTCTTTCACATCGTTTTCAAAACGACGCAATGATCCAAGCTTGCCTTCGTAAACAACGACACCTTCACGAATCAAACGAACCTTACAATCACGTTTGATGCAGCCGTCCGTAACCATACAGCCCGCAATTGTTCCCACTTTGCTTACTTTATAGATCTGTCGTACTTCTGCCTGGCCAATAACGACTTCTTCATAAACAGGAGCAAGCATACCTTTCATTGCCAGTTCCATTTCTTCCAGTGCTTTATAAATGATATTATGCAGACGAATCTCTATGCCTTCTTCCTCCGCTTTCTTTCGCACCATCGCATTTGGACGTACGTTAAATCCATAAATAATCGCATGAGAAGCGCTTGCCAGCATAATGTCTGATTCTGTAATCTGACCGGCAGTTGAACGAATGACATTGACGCGGACGCCTTCCACGTTAATTCGTTCCATACTTGCTTTTACTGCTTCTGCGCTACCCTGTACATCTGCTTTGATGATGACATTGATTTCTTTTACATCGCCCTGCTCAATCTGGCGTGCTAAATCATCCAATGACATGGCACTAGTAGAATTACGCTCTTTCTCTACACGTTTCTGTAAACGGTCTTCTGCTACCTGACGTGCTTTTTTATCATCCTCGAAAGCCTTGAACACATCGCCTGCAATCGGTACGTCATTTAAGCCGATAATTTCTACCGGTGTTGATGGAAGTGCTTTTTTAATTTCTCTTCCGCGATCATCTACCATCTTGCGAACATGCCCATAAGCAGTACCGACAACCAAAGGATCTCCGGTATGCAGTGTACCTGTCTGTACTAATAAAGTAGAAACTGGTCCACGTCCCTTATCCAATTTTGCCTCAATAACAGTACCTGTAGCTAAATGATCCGGATTTGCTTTCAGTTCAGCCATATCTGCTACCAATAACAATGTTTCCATCAGATCATCCACGCCATCACCAAATTTAGCTGAAATCGGAACAAAGATCGTATCACCGCCCCATTCTTCCGGCATAACGCCATTATCTGCCATTTCACTCTTGATTCGGTCTGGATTGACGCCTGGCTTATCCATCTTATTCACCGCTACAACGATCGGCACACCTGCAGCCTTTGCATGGTCGATTGCTTCTTTTGTCTGTGGCATGACACCATCATCAGCCGCAACTACGATGACGACGATATCCGTTACTTGCGCACCTCTTGCACGCATAGCCGTAAATGCTTCATGACCTGGCGTATCCAAGAAAGTTACTTTTCGACCTTTGACACTTACCTGGTATGCACCAATATGCTGCGTGATCCCTCCAAATTCGCCGGCAGTCACGTGAGTCTTACGAATGGTATCCAATAATGTTGTTTTTCCATGATCGACATGTCCCATGATCGTAATTACTGGAGGACGCGGCTGCAATTTATCCGGATCTTCTTCCATTGCATTGATCTGTTCTTCTAAATCGCTCTCCTCAATGATCACTTCTTTATGACATTCCACATTAAATTCCATGCAGACAAGTTCGATATTTTCCTCATCTAATGTGGAATTGATCGTTACCATTGTTCCCATCATGAACAACAATTTGATGATATCACTTGCATTTCGGTTCAGTTTTTCTGCTAATTCACCAACACTCATTGGTCCGTGATACGTAATTTCTTTTACTTCTACCCGCTCTTTGCGCGGTGTAAAATTCTTTGATTTACCTCCCCTTGCAGGTTTCTTTGGCGCTTTTTTCTGTGGTTTAGCCATACCCATCACCTAGCCTTTCATACAAGATTGAATCGATCGAGCAAATCCAGCATCTAAAACTGCAACAGTTTTACGGTTGCTTTGTCCAATTGCCTCATCAATCATCCATGCACTTTCCACAAATACATAAGGTATCTGATAGAAAGTACATTTATCACATATCTTTTTACGTTGATTTTCTCCACAATCTTTTGCGATCATCACTAGTGCCGCACTTTTATTTTGGATGCTCTTGATCACAAGATCACCTAATGCAACACGTCGTGCCCGCATAGCCATTCCTAATAGATTTTGCCATTTATTCATTTGTCTTGAACATCTCCAGCAATTGATCATAGATCTCTTGAGGAATTTCACATTCTAATGAGCGAGCCAAGCTTTTTTTCTTCTGCGCGATCATTACTGCTTCCTGACTTCTTTTAAGATAAGCTCCTCTGCCATTCATTCTTCCGCTTTCATCGATCTTTACTTCCATTTCTGGTGTACGAACGATACGGATCAATTCTTTCTTTGGAAGTTGTTCTTGTGTTGCAACACATTTACGCATTGGTATTTTTCTCATACCATCACCTCATTAATCGTAATATTTGTCATATTCATCGAAATCGATATCATCATTGATCCAGTCGTTTTCACGTTCCTCTTCTTCCTGACGTTCAATTTCTTCCAACTCTTCCTCAGTATAGATCGGTTTAAATTCATATTCTTTGTTTGCAAAATCAAAAGTTGGACGACGTTTTTCTTCTTCCTTATCTTTCTTACGTGCATTTTTTGCAGATTTTTCATTGCTTGCATGTACTGGTCCAGCCCCTGCCAATGCTTCAAATTTTGAAGTAAATTCTTGTTTCTCCTTCAAATCTAAACCTTTTTCACGTTGTTTTGCTTTTGCGATACGAGCTGCCTCTTCAAAATCATCTTCCGGTTTTGTTTCTTTTTCTTCAACCGGCTGTTCTTCAACCACCGGCTGTGCAGCTTCCACTGGCTCCGCTTGTGTTTGTTCGATAAAATCTTCTTCGATTTGATCATCATAATCAAAGTCAGCATCTTCTACGCTGGCAATATCTTGCTGTGCATTCATGGATGCAAATAGTTCCTGCTGCAGACGCTGTTTCTCTTCTTGCTGCTGACGTAAGAAATCTGCACGTTGCTGCTGCGCAATTTCTTTCCAATCGATACCAGCTGCATCCACATCGCTTTGTGCCTTGATATCGATCTTGCGTCCTGTCAATTTTACAGCCAAACGGGCATTCTTTCCACGTTTGCCAATAGCTAAAGACAGCTGATGATCCGCAACGATAACAAGCAAACCGCCTTTTTTCTCTTCACTTGGGATCACGGCCAATACCTCTGCTGGAGATAAGGCATTTTTGATCAGTTCACTGACATCTTCGCTCCATTCAAAGATATCGATCTTTTCTCCATGCAATTCATCGATGATCACTTGTACACGTTGTCCGCGTGGACCGATACAAGCTCCGATCGGATCAATATTCTCATTATGTGAATACACCGCCATCTTTGTACGTTCGCCCGCTTCACGTGCAATTGCCTTGATTTCGATAATTCCCTGATAGATCTCAGGAACTTCTTTTTCAAATAAGCGTTTTACCAATGTTGGAGAAGCACGGGAAACAAGTACCTGCGCACCTTTTGTCTCTTTATTCACTTCGCTGATCACTACACGAATCCGTTCTCCCTCATGATATTTTTCATTCGGCATCTGTTGATTCTTCGGCATCATTGCCAAAGTTTTTCCAATATTGACAATGCAGAATTTCTCTTCAACTGTCTCGATCGTACCAAAGATCATTTCGTCAACTTTATCGCAATATTCTTCATATACGATCTGTTTTTCTGCTTCACGAATTTTTTGTTTCATTACGTTCTTTGCTAAGATAACAGCAGCACGTCCAAATTCCTGGATATTGACCTCTTCATCCACCAAATCGCCCAATTGATATTTTTTTGAAATTCTCTGTGCATCTTCTAACGAAATTTCCATTTCGTCATCTTCTACGTTTTCAACAACTTCACGTTCCTGAAACACCTTGATGGCACCGCTATTTTCATTGATATCCACACGTACAAGTGCATCTGGGATTTCGATATGCTTGCGGTATGCTTTGATCAAAGCTTCTTCCAACGCGCTGACCACAATTTCTTTTGTCAATTTGCGGTCATTTTCAATTGCTTGCATAGCATCAATAAACATCTTCAGTTTCATTTCCTTATAACCTCTCTATATTTTTACCGATAACCGAATCAATGCGATATTTTGTGAATCGATCATTATTTTCTTTCGTACTGCTTTTGCCATATAAGAAATAGTGACAGACTCTTCATTTGCTTCTAACAGCGTTCCCTTTACACTGTCCATACCCGCTTTCGGATCTTTTAGCTTCACAAACACGTATTCACCAATGGCTTCTTTTATTTCTTCAAAGCTGCGCAGTTCTCGCTCAGCGCCCGGGGAACATACTTCTAAAAAATACTCATGAGAAATAATATCGCTTTCATCTAACAAAGATGAAATTCCTTCTGAAACGGCAGCACATGTATCAATGTCCATCGATCCATCCGGATACATCACTGAAACTTGCAAAATCCGCATTTTTCCATCCTGCACCCACTTTAGATCATAAAGAGAACATTTGTGCTGCTGCAACACAGGTTGAATCATCATTTTGATTTTTTCAATTTGATCCATAGCATTCTCCTTTTAATCATAATGAAGGAGTGGGCATGACCCACTCCTTGTTGTTCTTCAGATGAATTTTATCATATCTGACATCTTTTATCAACTGAAAATTAATGATTCCTTTTGATAAAAATAAAAAGATCGTCTTGCTCCTATGAAAACGATCTTCCTATATCCTTATTTCTCAACGATTGTCTGACCTTTATACTCACCACAAGCACACATTTTATGAGCCAGTTTATACTCACCGCAAGATGGACACTTTACAAGTGTCGGTGCAGCTAATTTGTAATGAGTTCTGCGTTTTGCTTTTCTGGTCTTTGAATTACGTCTTTGCTGAACAGCCATGTTCGCACCTCCTATTTAATCTTCCGCTTTGAATTCTCGCAACTTTGCTAAACGGGGATCGATCTCATTCTTTTTTTCTTCTCTGAGATCCTCTTCCCTGATTACTTTCCAGCCCTCTCCTTTAGGATATTCCTTAATTTCAGGTTTCACAACCTTCAGAGGAACTTCCATCAAGATTTGCTGAAAGATAACCGGCAACAACTCAACGACATCACCCTTAACCTCATGGACATCGATATCCTCACACTTGATGAAAGAGAACACTTCCTCCGTATCTGTGTGAAATTCGACTTCTACGTCATCGAGAGTTATTGAACACGGTAATATCATCACTCCTGTAATCGACAGATCCGCATACGCACGTTCGCTTACAACATCGTAATGAATTTTTCCGTTTACATGAACATTCGGTACTGATCGAATATTGTGCATCTGGGCAAATACTTCCGGCTCAAAACGTATCGTTTCATCAATGAAAATCGTATTGTTTTCAGCACGTAGTAAATCCGCTCTGGCAACCTTCACCGATCTCACCACCTCATGTCAACGAAAATATTATAAAGAAATTGATTCTTAAAGTCAAGAAAGAATCTAAGGAATCGATAAAGTATTTATTTTATGAGAAGTAAGAGTGAAATTGAATTGTTTGGATCCATCGCAAGACATCTTGCAAGACATCCTGCCGGCAATTATCATTTAAAATTTCATGACGAGCACCTGGATACATTTGATGCATGATATTTGTATAACCTACTTTTTTCATAAAGGTAATCGCACGTTTCCATGCCTGCTCACTATAGATACATGGATCTTGTTCTCCAGCAATATACAGTAATGGAAGTTTGGAATTACGAAGCAGCCACCCTTCTTCATCATATGTGTCATATAATAATCGAAATAGATTTTGATATCCATTTAATGTAAACGGAAAACCGCATAACGGATCTTTGTTATAAGCTTCCACCACTTCTTTTCGAGCGCACAGCCATGCATTGGATCCTTCTTGTTTGAACGCCTTTTCATATCCGCCAAAAACAAGCTTTCGCATCATCGCACTATGATCATATTCACCTTTGATCTTGCGAAGGAACCCGCATAAAGCCATTGCAATCAAAACAAAAGGATTTGCACTGGGAGAACCGCAGATAATTGCACCATCTGCTTCATAATCAAAACGCCGCAGATAACAGCGCACTACCAAAGAGCCCATGCTATGTCCAAATAAGATATAAGGCAGCTGCGGAAATCTTTTTTTCATCATGTGAACAACTTGATGGAGATCATTGATGATCCATACTCCGCTGTCATCGTAAAAATAGCCGAGATCTTGCGGATGTCGGATGCTTTCGCCATGTCCGCGCAAATCAAAAATCACAGCAATGTAGCCATGTTCACACAGATAATCCAAAATAAATTGATAACGTTCCTTATGTTCACACATCCCGTGCACCAGGTGCACGATGCCCTTTGCCTCTCCATCGGGTATTTGAAGTATACCAGACAACATCAAAGCATCTTCATCTGATGGCAGATGCAGTATCTCTCTTCTCATCACGATCACTCCTTTAAAAATTATAACAACTCTAGCATTGTTTCGCAATAAACACCTATTTTGTGCTATAGTATTGGCAATGAATAGAAAGGAAACAGTCATGAAAATATGTGGAATCGTCGTCGAATACAACCCTTTTCATAACGGACATATCTATCATCTGCAGCAGGCGCGTTTACAAACCAATTGCGACCTGCTGGTTGCGGTAATGAGTCCTCATTTTGTTCAACGTGGAGAGCCGGCAATCACAGATAAATGGAAACGTGCAAAAGCCGCTCTGCGCCATGGTGTAGATCTGGTCCTTGAACTTCCTACTTTGCACGCTGTACAAAGCGCCTCTTATTTTGCGTCCGCAGCCATTGATATCTTAGCATTGGCAAATGTAGATACCATCATCTTCGGGAGTGAATCAAGTAATATAGAAAAACTGCAGCAATACGCAAAAAAACTGCAATCCATCTCGCTAGATGAACGAACGATCAGCACGGTTCGACAATACGAAAATAAACTGGGTGCTTTATTGCCAAACGACATACTGGGCATCAATTACATACAAGCTGCAAAAAAACATCAGATCCAAACAAGATGTATTCAAAGAACCAATGCCTATCATTCAAAACACATTGACAGCCACATAGCAAGCGCCAGTGCGATCCGTCATCATTTTTTTAATGGCGATGATGTCACACCCTATACCATCTTGGCAAACGAACTGGATCCAAATGCCCGTTTACATACATATTATCCTTACTTGCAAACACACTTGCTGCTTGATGATCCAAATCGGATGAAACAGTTATTTTTGATGGACGAAGGAATCGAACACCGCTTGATCGAAGCCGCAAAGCAATATGATGACATGGATTCTTTCTTATCCTATTGCATCTCGGCCCGCTATACCAGATCCCGTATACAAAGAACTCTGATTCATTATCTATTAGATACAAGCAAACAAGAAGCAAACCTCCATGCGAAAGCGGAGCATCTTCGTATACTGGCTTTTAACACAAAATCCAGGGTACTGCTAAAACAGTTGCAAAAAGAGGGAAAACCTGTCATTTCACGTTTTCAGCAACTGCCTGCGTTTTATCAACAGATGGAACAAAAAGCCACTGTTTTATATACTTATGGAAATCCTGCCTTACGAAAGCAATTATTAAAAAAAGAACTGGAGGGACCTTATTATGATGCTGATGATCGTTAGTCTTTTCATTTTATGCTGCCTGTTTTTTCTCATGCTCCTGCACTACTTTCCTTCTCCGCCAAAAAAAGAGGAAAAGTGCTATGATATGGCGTTAGTATTAGGATGTCCTTGCCAGGATGACGGTACTTTGAGCCGGATGCAAAAACGCAGGATCGATCATGCGATCAAACTATATAAACAAGGTGCTTATCATTTATTGATCATCAGTGGCGGAACTGTAAAAAATAATTTTAACGAAGCGAAAGCAATGCAAGCATATGCACGCTCACATATTCTTGTTCCTTGCGAAATAGAAACAAAAGCTGCCAATACTTATGAAAATTTTTTATTGTCACGCTCATTATGGAAGAAACACCACTGTCATAGTGCCATCATCATCACTTCTCCCTTTCATGCAAGACGAGCAAATTATTTTGCAAAACGCTATTTTCACGATTACTGCATAAGCTGCTATTCCCAGCATGATCGATGGAGACATTGGCCGCAAGAATGGTTCTGCATGGTCAAATGTCTGTGGATCGAACATCAAATTAAAAAGAACAGGTCCTGAAAACGGACCTGTTTAATACATATGTGCTTTTCCGATCATATAATCTTTTTCTACTTCCAATATTTTTGTTGTTTGCAACATGCCGTCATGATAAGGGTGCGCAGGAGCGAGATCATGGACAAAGGTCAATAACACTTCTTTTTTCACACTAAGATCTTTTACTTCACGTAAAGTTCCAAAAATATGTACGGAACGATAATTATGCGTGCCTACTTTTTGTGTGATTCCTAGATCTTCTACAACATTGTATATGATCGGTTGATCGATTCCTTTTAATTTTTCCCCTTTTTGTCCGCAATGAAAAAAAATCCGGTCATCGATCATGACATGATTAATGGGAAAAACATAAGGAAAACTGCCGTTGTTGAATGCACAGGTGCCAAAAGGGATCCGTTTCATGAGGGCATAACATTCTTCTAGGCTGATCAGTTTTGCTTCATTTCGAATCTTTCCCGGCAAAGAAAGCGTTAATTGTTCTTCAAACGGTTCATTGTAATGATACGTCATCACATGATCAAAAGGATGAATGCACGTTTCTTTTTTCACAACAACCAGCGCTTCATAAGATGGATCTTTCAAAACACTACGCTCAAATATCCAAATCAAATGATCTTGATAATATTCTCTGATTTTTTTTAACATTCTCTATCACCTCTGATTAAAATTATAAAGCAGTGCACCGGCAAAGAAAAGAGGTAATTTGATTCTTTTAAACAAGGCACATAATGAAAGAAGGGATGTATCGAACATCCCTAGATTTTACATCAATGTATCACTCGTTCAACATCATTGACACTGTTGATCTTGCGAAGATTTGCAATCAACGTACGTAAGTGTTCTGCATTCTTCACACCAACGGTCATTTTGGTCGTAGCAGTGATACGATCTTCATTTACTTTTGAATCGACATGATTCATCTGTGCTTTGCATTGTGATACGACAGTCACGATATCGCTGAGCAAATAGTTTCGATCATTTGAATAAATGATCAAATCTACATCATAGCTCTTTTCTTCCAACCCGTCTTCCCATTCCACGGTGATCAAGCGTTGTTTTTCATTCGCCACGTTTGGACAGTCAGCACGATGCACCTTTACACCTTGTCCTTTTGTGATATAGCCGACAATATCGTCGCCCGGTACTGGTGAACAGCAAGCGGCGATCTGTACCATCATTGTATCAATGCCCGGCACATGAATGCCGCAAGAAGATTTTTTGCGCGGTTTATTATTTTCTGTGCGATTGAACATTTTTAACAAATCTTCGTTATCGATAGGTGTATTGACCTTATGTTTTGTCAAACGTTCGATCACAGCCTGCAATGAAACCTGTTTATTTGCAATTGCCACCATTAGATCTGCAATACTGCTGAAAGACAGAGAACCCATGATCTGTTCGATACGCTTGTGATTCAATAAAGCGTCGTCCAGATTTCTTCTTTTGACTTCCTCTTCTAACATGACTTCTCCTTTATGGATGAGGTCATGACGTTTCTCACTTTCCTGTTTTTGGAAGAAAGAACGGATCTTGTTGCGTGCATGCGGCGATTTGACAATTTTCAACCAATCTTCACTCGGGCCGCTGGACTGATTGCTTGTTCGGATATTAACAACATCTCCTGTTTTCAATGGTGTATTCAAAGGTACGATTGCTCCATTGATCGTTGCTCCCACTGTATGGTGACCTACCTCTGTATGAATTCGGTAAGCGAAATCAATTGGGGTAGCACCATTTGGCAAAGCAATCACACGTCCCTTTGGTGTCAAAACATAAACATTCGCTTCAAAGATATCCCTCTGCAATACATTCATGTACTCCATCGGATCATCGCTTTCCTCATCACTCATCATTGAGAAGTCTTTGAACCAATGCAGCTGTTCTTCAATTTCTTTTTGTTCAATTTCCTGCCCGCCATATTGCGCTTCTTTGTAACGCCAATGAGCCGCAACACCTCGTTCAGCAATCTCATCCATTTTTTCTGTACGGATCTGCACTTCAAAGATATCGCCATCCCCCGCAATGATCGTCGTATGCAAAGATTGATACATATTCACTTTCGGCATGGCAATATAATCTTTAAAGCGTCCTGGTATCGGACGATATTTGGCATGAATATATCCTAAGATCTCATAGCAGCTAACTTCTGTATCCGTAATGATACGGATTGCCAAAAGATCTAAAATTTCCTCAAAACGTTTATTTTTGGTCAACATCTTTTTATAGATGCTGTATAAATGCTTGCTGCGTCCAAAGATGCGATATGGAATTTGATGCTCGTCCAACATCACACTGATTTCTTTGATCATATGTTGTACTTGAGCATCTCGTTCGGATTCTCTTTTTTCAACTAATTTCGCTATTTCAAAATATTTTTCACGATTTAAATATTTGAAACAAAGATCTTCCAGCTCATTTTTGATCTCGCTGATACCTAAACGATGCGCAATCGGCGCATATACTTCCAAAGTCTCGCTTGCGATTTTTTTCTGTTTTGCTTCGCTCATGTATTGCAATGTGCGCATATTATGCAAACGGTCAGCAAGCTTGATCAGTATGACACGTACATCTTTTGCCATGGCAATAAAGATCTTGCGATGATTGCTGGCAAGGTATTCTTTCTCATCCTTAAATTTCAAGGCTCCGATCTTGGTCACAGACTCTACCAAAGAAGCTACTTCATCGCCAAAAAGCCGGGCAATGTCTTCTCTTTCAACATCACAGTCTTCCACTGTGTCATGCAAGAAACCGGCCGCAATTGTTTTCGGACCAGTTCGAAGCAATGCTAAAGTGTAACCAACTTGCACTGCATGGATGATATAGGGTTCTCCGCTCTTGCGAAATTGTCCTTCATGATGTTCTTTCGCAAAAAGATATGCTCTAGTGATCAAATCAATATTTTCTGGTTTGTGAATATATTTTTTTGCCTCTTCTAAGACTTCTTCAAAGACAACTGATTTTTTATTTACCATCCTTTACCACCTCCTGCATATTAGAAGAAGGTGAGCTCTACTCACCTTCATATGTCAATAACGAAAGTATTTCCATGTCCTTCAATAAATCACGGCCATGCAAATCCTCTAGCTCAATGATAAATGCACATCCTACCGGAATGCCTCCTAGTTCTTTGATCATTTTTACCGTTGCTTCTACAGTACCGCCCGTTGCTAACAAATCGTCTACGATCACGACACGTTGTCCCGGTTGAATACTATCGACATGCATCTCCAGCGTGTTCGAACCATACTCTAAATCATAAGAACATGCTATTGTTTTACGCGGCAGCTTTCCTGGTTTACGGACAGGAACAAAACGAATACCTAAAGCATATGCAATAGGCGCACCGAACATAAAACCTCTGGATTCCGGACCTACGATCACATCTGCCTGCAAGCTCTTTGCAAAAGCTGCTAACTGATCACAAGCATAGTGAAAAGCATCTGCATCTGCCAACAGAGGAGTCACATCACGAAATATTATTCCCTCTTTTGGAAAGTTTTCAATGGAAGCAATATAATTTTTTAGATTCATACAGGATTCCCCCTTGGTTTTACGAAACGTATTATAGCAGATTCATCCATTTTTTTCATTAAGAAGTGACGATTTATGTAATAATTTCCACAGTTTTTATATTTTTATCGTTCAATTGTTTCTAATATCATATTCACTTTTTCCTGATGATGAAAATGATTAACGCTTAATTTACCGGCAAATTTTTTAAATCCGCCTTCTTTTAGGTCATACATACGATCTTTTACATTAAAATACAGCAATTCCATGCCGCTTTCTTCCACCCATTTCATATGCTGCTGATTACCCAAAATGCGCGCGGATCGAATAGATAGATCCTTTACACAAAATCGCGGTTCTTCAAAGCCGTTGCCAAAAGGACGCAACATTGATAAGGACTTGACCTCTTTTGCTGTTAATAGATCTTTTTCAATAGGAATATAGATGGGTTCATCTGCAGCTAAAGGAAGCAAAGATTGAATATGCTGTTGGGCATATAATTCAACTTTTCCTAAATCATGACGATCAAATGCAATGCCCGCTGCCATTGCATGCCCTCCAAATTCTTTCAGGCATGACAGATCATTAAAAAAGCTGCTTAAATCTACCCCTGGTACAGAACGAATAGATCCGCGAAGAAGGTCTCCTTTTGGAGCCAAGACCATACACGGACGCTGAAACTGTTCACATAATTTGCCGGCTACCAGACCCACGATACCTTCATGGAAGCTTGCATCACTTACAATGATAAACGCTGAATCGGCTGTGATTTTTTTTAAAGCGACTTCCATCATCTGGGTGCTCATCGACTTACGCATATCATTCAAAGAATGTATTTGCTTGCTGACATTGATCAAAACATTGCCGTCTTCACTTAACAGATAACGCACCGTATTATTGGCATTGCAGCGATCAGCGAGACGACCCGTCACATTGATTTTTGGAACGATCTGAAATGCAATTTTTGTTTCATCCCATGCTGAAGAATCATTTGCCAACAACTGGATGCTGCGTACCCGATTTTGATTAAGGATCTTTATGCATTGCTTTACGATCATGCGGGTCTCTCCGCGCATCTCCATGACATCGCCGATTGCTGCAATGCCTGCATATACCACATACTTATCCTTTTGGATCTGCAAAGCTCGCGTTATTTCAAAAGCAATACCAGCACCGCTAAGCATTCTAAAATCTTCTCCCATCCGCTGCGGATGAAGAAGAAGGTCGCAAAGCAATGGTTGTGTTTCATCAAGAACATGATGGTCTGTTACGATGACATCCATTCCTGCATTTTTCGCATGTCTGACGGCTTCAAAAGCACGCACTCCATTATCAACAGTGATCAATAAAGAATACCCTTTTGCCTTAGCCATATCGATCGTTTCACTATGCAGGCCGTATCCTTCTGTCAAACGATTTGGAATATAGAATCCGGTTTGAATGCCGAAACTGCGCAAAGCATCCACCAAAATGGCGGTACCACAAATCCCGTCAGCATCATAGTCACCGCACACCAACACTTGTTCTTTCTGCTCTCTTGCCAGACAGATACGGTCAATGACCTCCCGCATACCAACTGCCCTCATGGGATCGCACCATTGCGGCGCAGATAAGAGCATCGTAATTTCTTCATCATTCATTTCTTTGCATGTCAATACCCTTGCACAAAGACGAGAAAGATCGAATGTATTCATCAATTCATTTTCCCGCAGTATATCTATTGAACGTTCTTTCATATTCATCCCTTTCTTTTTGAAAAACCGCACAATCCAATCGTGCGGTTTATTTCTTAATCATTGATTCCCGGAATGACAACTTCGTCTAATTCTTTTTTCTTATTTGTATGTTTTACTTTCTTTGCTTTTTTCGGTTTTTTATGCAAACGCAGCTGATACCACAGCTGTGCCGCGATAAACAGAGAAGAACCCGCACCAGCCAATAATCCGATCAACAATGTCAGATTAAATATAGAGATTGCATCACTACCAATCAACAATAATGCAATAACAGGCAACATGGTCGTAATCGTTGAAAATACAGAACGTGTACATGTTGCAGCCAATGCTTCATTTACCAAATTACGATAATCTTCTTTCGTCAAGTGCTGATGCGTCTTTTGCACATGTTCACGGATACGGTCAAATACGACGATCGAGTTGTTGATGGAATAACCGATGATCGTTAAAAGCACAGCAACGATCTCAGTATTGATCTCTAAACGGAAAATTGCACAGAATGCCAAGATGATCAATACATCATGCACCAAGGCCACGATTCCGGAAAAAGCATAGTCCCACTTGAATCGAATAGAAATATAGATCATGATCCCAATCCAAGCAATCAACGAAATCAGGACAGCACTGCGAACCAATTCATTACCGATGACCGGTGTAACGACATTATCATTGACATCATGTCCATACGTTTCTTTTAATGCTGATTTGATCGTACTCAGTTTGTCACTGTCGATTGCCTCTTTGATATATACATTGGCATTTGTATTATCGCTGCCGCCTAAACGAATACTGTCTACGCTTACTCCTAAATCCTTTAGCTGAGCCGTTAAAGCATCCGAATCAATCGTTTCATCGCTTTGTACGACCAAGCTTGTTCCACTGGAGAAGTCAATGCCAAAATTCATGACACCGTCACCGTTTGCTCCATGGTACACCATGCAGCCTGCTGCAATGACCATGATCGTAAGTGATGTGAAAATAAAATATTTTGCTTTCCCTACAAAGTCAAATTTCTTAAATACAGAGAATTTGCGTCGTTCTTCTCCTTTTGCTACATCTGGCACATCCGTTTTCCGTACAGCAAACCATGTATAACGATTTTCCAAAGCACTGCTGTTGACCAATAATCCTAATAAGAAACGCGTCACGAACACGATTAACAATAATGTTGTCAAAGTGGACACGATCAACATGGTTGCAAATCCTTTGATACTTCCTGTTCCCAACAGATATAAGATCAGTGCAGAAATCAATGTTGTTAACTGCGCATCTAAAATCGTACGGAAAGATTCTTTTGAACCTTCATAAAATGCTGTTTTTACGCTACGTCCATTGTACATGGCATCTTTGATTCGTTCAAATGTCAAGATATTGGAATCAACCGCCATACCGACACCCAGTACTAATGCAGCGATTCCAGAAAGGGTGAAAACAGCTCCCATCGCATTATACAGCAAGAATACGACGAAGATATAAACGGCTAGTGTAATTGCAGAAATCACACCTGGCAAACGATAAACCAAGATCATGAACAACATGACAGCCGCAACACCTATTGCTCCAGCCATCATGGTCGTAGAAAACGCATCCAATCCATAATCAGCAGAAACGACATCGGAATACTGCTCAGTCAATTTTACTGGTAAAGAGCCGGAATTGATCAAGTCTTTTAGCTCTGTAGCACTTTCCTTTGTAAAATTGCCAGAAATTTGTGCGGTATTGCCACTGATTCCTTCTGAAACAGTAGCTGCTGAAATATAGGCAGGTTTTTCTTTTCGTGATTCTGCTGCATAAGAATCACCTTCCTGATAATCCAACCACGCTACGATCAAGTTTTGACCGCTTGCTTTCTTTGCAATCTCGCTGGTCACAGAATAAAAGGTGTCTGAATCTTTCAATCGTAAGTTTACCACATAGTTGCCATATTGATCCTGAGAGACACTAGCGCCTCCCTCTTCCAATACAGTCGCATCCATCAACAGATTGTCGTTGACATCGCGAAAGGTTAGATTGGCAGTTGATGAAATGACCCTGCGTGCCTGATCCGGGCTATCCACACCCGCCAAAGAAACACGGATACGGTCATTTCCTTCCACAGTGATTTCAGGTTCACTGACACCCAAAACATCCACACGTTTACGAACAGAAGAGACAACAGCCTCCATATCCGGCATCTCTTGTCCATCAAGCGGAGTCACTTGATATAGGATCTCAAAACCGCCCTGTAAGTCCAATCCTAGCGTCAAGTTATTACGAATATCGGAAGCAAACGAAATGATAATTGCAAAAATTGTAATAACAACAATTCCAAATGCTCCCAGTCTTGATTTTTTCATTTACTCATTCCTCCAATTTTCCGATATACTTCGTCCAAGTCTGCTGATTTACCCATGATGATCACTTGCTTTGTTAGGAAAGCGACGATTTCTCCTACTTTTAATTGCAGGATATCGTTGACCGCCTCTTGGAGGTCTTGTGGTTGTTTTCGCTTCCAAACATACCCACGAAGTGTATCTTCGATATGTTGATAAGTTAGAGAAGGCAGCTGTTCGCGCTGCAATTTGCATAATTGCAGATGAATTGCAAGTTGAATATATGGATTTTGCAATATACGCTCCATTCACTTGCCCCCTTCCCTAAATACAGCTTATACATTATATCATTATTTCTATGAGTTTTGTATGAATTTTTTTATCCTTTCCTTTTCCTTTCTTTCTTTGCTGTCTGCTATTCGCAGATGAAATAGCTGCATCCTGTATTATGCACAGGACAATAGCCCGTTTCTGTCACAATTATTTGATATATCCGCACGCAAAATTTTCTATCATTTGCTTTTTATAATCAAAACCGTTTCACTCTGCAAAAAAAAGCCTGCTCCTGATCAGACATATTTTGTATATCAAATACATATAGTGATTTATGAGCGTGGTCAAATGAAAAAGAAAATATTTATTTCAGCATTTCATCTTATTTATCTTTCTATTTTAGCAAAATTATTATCTTTTTTTGTACGCATCTTATTAGCAAGGAAACTGGGAAGTGAGGCAATGACATATTATTCGATGACCGTTCCTACCATGGTCTTTTTGATCAGTGTCGTCCAGCAGGGCATTCCCGGCGCCCTTAGCAAGCTCACTGCGCAAAGCAAATATCCTAAGATGCCATTGATAGCCTCTATCTCTATAACGGCGATTACCACTTTTTTTACAATTCTGCTGTATATTCTATTATTACCTTATTTAGCTAAAGATCTATTGCATGATGTTCAGCTGATTCCAGTGCTGAAAGCAATTCTTCCCTTGCTTCCGACAGTTGCCTGCAGCGGATTGTTAAAAGGATATCTGCAAGGCATACAACACCATTATCAAGCCAATATTACACAGTTTTACGAAGAGGCGGCACGTATCTTCTTCTTGGTCGTCTGCTTTCAATTCATTCCTATGCACGATCCGATAACATTAGCAGCGCTGGCGATGTTCAGCGTAACTGTTGGAGAACTAGCCAGTTGTCTGTATATGCTGATTCATCTTCGTTTTCGATTACAGCATATCTGTATCCTGCCAAAGACATTTCGTTCCTTTCCCCATACGCAAATCAAAGAAATTCTCTGTATATCTATGCCAATGATGGGAAGCAGGATCACCGGATCATTGACCTATTTTTTAGAACCTATCTTCATGCTCTTGCTGCTCGATCCCGCTTCAAGTCAAAAAGTCATAGCCGGTTATGGCTTGTTAAATGGATATACACTGCCTTTGTTGACAATGCCCAGTTTTCTGAGCATTACATTAAGCAATTATCTATTGCCGTCTTTCTCTTATGCAATCGCACACCGTCAGATGAAACAAGCTAAAAAAAGCGGCTGCTCTATCTTGATTTGCTGCCTTCTGTTCGGCATCGCCTATAGCTTTTTTTGTTTCTTTTTTCACACACAAATATTTCAGCTTTTCTATCATACGAGCAACGGTTCCTATCAATTGCATTTATTATCGATCCCCTTCTTGCTTTACAGCCTGCAGCCGCCTTTAAGCGCCCTTTTGCATGCCTGTTCTTATAGTGCACAAGCATTTTGTGATACATTGCTCGGCTCTCTCTTTCGTCTTCTCTGTGTTCTTTTGCTTACGCCTCTCTTGCAAGAGTATGCCTTATTGATTGCATTGACCGGCGGCATGCTCATAACGACCCTGCTTCATGCTGTTCGCTTATTGCTTATCTATCATCGCCATACCTTTGCTTCAATTCCCTCTTGATGATGAAAAGTCCATCTTTTTGATACAAACATAAAAAAACATCTTTGATGATCGTTCCTTGGCGTTTTACCTGCTGTTGCAGCCATTCTTCGTTTTTTCCAATATGCTGCAATGCCATTTTGTTGATCTTGCCGTCACTGATCAATGGCTGCGGATAGCGGACACGGCAGCTATTTTTCGGCAAGATCGACAATGTTCCATTATTTTCCAATATCGCAAAAGCTACTTCTGCCGGTGAGGACAGATCTTTACTGTGGATTTGCGACATCAGATCATCAATGCTGTAGCGCTCTCTGCGCATTACACTTTGATCAATATGTCCATTTTCTATTAGGATCACAGCTTTGCCATCGAAAAGATCGCGAATGTATTTGTTCTTCAACAAGATCCAGGAAATGCCGATTTGCATCAAAGCCAAAATTGTAATGGGAATCAAAGAACGGAAAATGCTGGCTTTGGTATCCGTTATCGAGATTGCCAATAGTTCTGACATGACTAGATAGATGACGACATCAATGACACTCAGTTCGCCTACTTCTCTTTTTCCCATTAACCGAAGTGCCAGGATGATCACAAAATAAACGATGATGCATTTGACCATCAATTCAAAATAAGAAGCAATCTCATCTATCATAATTTCATCCTTTCTATCATATTCTGCAATGAGGTGAATTGAATGAAAACGTGGGCAAAACCTTATTTGTTTGCATGGATCAGCTTATTCGTCCTGATGTTCTTATTCTCTGTTATTTCTTCATCGCTATACACTTTTGATTGGATTTCAACAGATCTGTATCATTTATTCAACAGAATATTGCCTTATGTTTCCTTTTTGATCAGCGGTCTCTGTTTTGGCTTTTTCATTGAAAAAAAAGTGCTTATCCAAGCACTTCTCATGACATTCTTTTTAATACTGCTATCTTTTCTGATACAAGAAAATACCAATGGAATACATTTTTTTCTTCATCATCTGCTTTGGCTATGCTCCGCTTTGTTCTTTCCTTGCATTCTTCGTCATTGATCATCTTCTTGTGAAAGAGAGAATAAATCGTCATGGTGTGTATAACCAAAATGTGCATAGGCTTTTTCAGTTACGACCCTGCCGCGGGGCGTGCGGTTGATAAAACCAATCTGTAATAAATATGGTTCATACACATCTTCCAGCGTCATGCTTTCTTCCCCGATCGAAGAGGCGATGGCCTCCAATCCTACCGGTCCGCCTTTAAATCGCTCAATGATTCCTTTGATATATTTATGATCGACACTATCCAATCCTAAATGATCGACTTTCAAACGATCAAGCGCATCTTTCGCGATTTCTTTCGATACGACACCGTCATTCAATACCTGTGCAAAGTCGCGCACCCTTCGAAATAGACGATTTGCAATTCGCGGAGTTCCGCGTGAGCGCAAAGCTATCTCATGCACTGCTTCTTCATCGATCGCAGTATCCAATACTTTTGCACTGCGGCGGATGATTTTTTCCAGATCCTCCAGTTCATAAAATTCTAATTGCGCACTGATGCCGAAACGATCACGAAGCGGGGCAGTCAGATCGCCGGCACGTGTCGTGGCTCCAACCAAAGTAAATGGCGGAAGATCGAGACGAATGCTTCGTACAGTAGAACTGTCTTTTCCCACCACGATATCGATACAGTAATCTTCCATAGCCGGATACAAAATTTCCTCTACCTGTTTTGGCAGACGATGGATCTCATCGATAAACAAGACATCTCCTGCTTCCAATGTCGATAATATGGCTGCCAGATCACCGCTTTTTTCAATAGAAGGACCGCTGGTCGTCTTTAAATGACCCCCCATTTCATTTGCCAAAATATACGAAAGCGTCGTTTTTCCTAAACCCGGAGGTCCATACAACAATACATGATCTAATGCTTCATTACGCTGTTTTGCCGCATCAATGAAGACACGCAGATTTTCTTTTAATTGACGTTGACCGATATATTCATCCAGCGTTTGCGGACGAAGGGTGATCTCCCCTTCATCCATACGCTCTTTTTCATTTGAAACCATTCGTTCCATTCTCATACCCCGCTTTTCTTAGCCATGATGCTCAAAGCTTTGCGAACATAGGCATCGCAAGTCATTTCTTCCATTGCTGCTAATTCTTTGTGCAATGCATTCAATTCTCCGCTTCGATAACCCAAAGCACGCAATGCCTCCATCGCATCCTTGAGTTCTTGATTTTCCTGTGCACTCACTTCAATGCTTTCTTCCACTAATTTTCCTTTTAGATCCAATACGATCTGCGAAGCCGTTTTTGCACCGATTCCCGGCAAGCTTTTCAATGCCTTTACATCATTATTTTCAATATGTGCTATTAATGTTTTTACGTTGCAAACACCCAGCATAGCAAGTGCGGTCCGAGCCCCTACTCCTTTTACTGAAATCAGCCGAACAAATAATTCATATTCTTCCATTGTCAGGAAACCAAATAAAGAGATATCGTCTTCCCGTACCTGTTGATACGTATAAAGAATGACATCGCTATTTAAACGTAAATTTTGCGGATTTGCTACATATACCCGATAGCCGATTCCATGATTCTCAATGATCACCGAATCTGCTGTCGTACTGTAAATCATTCCTTTAATAAAAGCTATCATCTTATCACCTGCTTTATTATATCATGCTTCTTAAGAAAACAGCAGTTTAGTTCAAACTGCTGTTTTTAAATTTCAATGTCCAGCTCAACCGGACAATGATCGCTTCCATAGATTTCCGTATGAATTTTCGAGTCTGCGATCTGTTCTTTTATGCGGTCAGATACGATAAAATAATCAATACGCCATCCTGCATTATTTTTACGAGCATTGAATCGATAACTCCACCATGAGTAGATACCTTCTTTATCCGGATATAGATAGCGAAAACTATCTGTAAAACCATTTGCGAGCAGTCTACGCATTTTATCACGTTCCTCATCGCTGAAACCAGCATTGCGGCGGTTGGTCTTTGGATTTTTTAGATCGATCTCTTCTTTAGCAACATTCAGATCACCGCACAGGATCACCGGCTTCTTTTCATCTAATTTTTTTAGATAGGCCAAGAAATCATCTTCCCATTTCATTCGGTAATCCAGTCGCGCCAATCCTTCTTTTGCATTGGGCGTATAACAAGTTACAAGATAAAACGCATCATACTCGCAAGTGATCACACGTCCTTCCTGATCATGTTCTTCTATTCCCAGACCATACGTTACCTGCAAAGGTTCTTTCTTGGTAAAGACCATGACTCCGCTGTATCCTTTTCGCTGAGCGGAATTCATATATTGATGATAGCCTTCCGACAAGATTTCTGCTTGCCCCGGCTGCATTTTTGTCTCTTGCAAACAGAAGATGTCCGCATCTATTTCTTTAAAGAAATCATAAAAGCCTTTATTGATACAAGCGCGAAGCCCGTTTACATTCCATGATATCAAACGCATTCTTTTTCCTCCTCATGCTTTTTATTGCACTCATTGTAACATACATTCTCTATATTTTTGATTGAAATGCTCCCATGCTTGAACATCTGCATCATCTCTCCAGTCAAAGAAATCTGTTCTTCGTCTTCCATGATATCTTCTCGTCGTACAAAACGTGCGGATGACAGCTCATTTTCATCTAAAACGATCTTATCATCTCCATCTACTTCACAAAAGAATCCCATCAGCAACGTATCGGTAAAAGACCATGGCTGACTTTTATAATATTGTATATTTTTTACTTTTAAGCCAACTTCTTCCATTACTTCTCTGCGTACGGTCTGTTCCAATGTTTCACCAATCTCGCAAAAACCGGCAATCAATGCGTCCTTTGTATAGCTTCTTCCTGCATATCTTGTTAAGATGATCGAATCTCCCTTGATCACGCCAACGATCACGGCTGGACAGATCTTCGGATATTCCACGTTCCCGCAATGCGTACAGCGCATCATTCTTTCTTTTTCATCATGTTGCATGCTTCTTCCACAACTGCCGCAAAACATCCTGCTTTGATACCAGCTCCACAACTGATAACCACTGATTCCTGCGAATGCAATATGGTTGTTGTGCAGACCGCGTAAATGTCTGGTAACTAAAAATGCATAACCTGCCGGCAGATAGCGTGGTTCTTTCAATAATGTAAAATAAGCAACGTGATCCATTTGAAACAGATATTGCAATTGCATTCGGTCTTCTTCGGCTAATTCTTTGACCGTTGGATATTTCCCGTCTTCTTGCATATAAATACGATTTTTTCGATATAGCAAAACCATATCATCTAACCGCGGCATCCGTGGATGATATTGATTATCGAAACGATGTGGTGCAATGTCTTGTATCATTATGATTCCCTCTTTTCGTTCCCTATTATAACAACAAACGACATTTAATACAAAAGTATTACAAAACGCAATAAATCAAAGCAAACGCCTATTCTTAAAAACAAAAAATAGATATAATACATTTATAAAGAAGGTGAACAGCATGAATAGAAAAAAGTTTATTCTCATTATTATCATTTGTATCTTTGTTGCGTCAAGCATCATCGGTATCATTTTCTGGCAATTGAAAGAACAGCATCGCAAGCAGCTGTATAATGCAATGCATATTCAATTTAAAGAAAGCACGACATTGGAATATGGGGAGAATATAGATCCTTCTTCGTTGATCATTTCTGTTGACGGCGGTGAACTCACATCTTTGCCCAATATCGACAGCAGACAGATCGGAGAACAAAGTTTGTCTTATACCCTAAAAAAAGAAGATGTGACACGGTCCTTTGTTCATACGGTCACGATCAAAGACACGCAGGCGCCCCAAATCAAATTTGTCTCACCTTCTATATCTGTCCAAGAAGGAACAGCATTTGATGCAAAGGAGAATATCCAATCCGTAAAAGATCCTGTTGACGGAGAATTGCCATTCCTCAATCAGAAACAAGAAAAAGAAGGCTATTGGATCGAAGAAGATGTGCAAGCACAACAAGCAGGTCATTATTCTGTAACGGTTTTTGCCCGCGATAAAAATGGAAATACGAAAGAAGCGTCATATACGGTAACAGTAACATCCTCTTCATCATCTCCAACAACATCAAACAAGAACGATTCTGCAAATGGAAATACACCAACCTACATCAATGGCATATTGCTCGTCAACAAGCAATATGCATTGCCGAGCAGTTATGGAAATGGTTTGGACGCTGCTGCATACAATGCTTTTATGCAACTGCAAGCAGGGGCTGCGAATGCCGGCTATTCCATGCCGCTCATCTCCGGCTATCGTTCTTACAATTACCAGGCAGATCTCTACAACAGCTATGTTGCCCGTGATGGACAAGCTGCCGCAGATCGTTACTCTGCACGTCCCGGTCATTCAGAACATCAAAGCGGTTTAGCGATGGATGTAGGAGCAATCGATAATAACTATGGCAATACCCCGGCAGGTAAATGGCTTGCTGAACACTGTGCAGATTATGGATTCATCTTACGTTATCCGCAAGGCAAAGAAAACATCACCGGATATATGTACGAGCCTTGGCATATCCGCTATGTGGGCGTACAATATGCCCAGGAAATCATGAATTCCGATTTGACTTTAGAAGAATACTTAGGTGTCGCATAAAAAAAAGTAGTTTTCTACTTTGATCTGGTCCCTGTCAAGTGGACATGTTTAATAAGTAAAAAGTCTTGCCCAATTAGTATCATGCTGATTGGGCTTTGTTTTTTAGGGTCTCTTTATATTTTGCTATTTTTGGATTATATGCAATTGGATATTTTTTAGGTGCCTTATTATTGAACGCCTCCTCTCTTACTTCCATAGGAGCTTTGGAATCGAATCTAGCTTGATAACGTCGATTGTTATAAAAATCAATGTATTTGCTAATTGCTTGAATTAAATCTTCCTTTGTATGGATCTCATACATTCGGTACATCTCTGTTTTAATGATACCCCATAATCCTTCTGTTGGACCATTGTCTAAACAACAGGCTACCCTGGACATCGATTGTACCATTCCATAATTTTTCAATTTGTTCTGGAATAATGGACTGGTATATTGATATCCCCGGTCCGAATGAAATAGAGGATGTGTGTCAGGATATTTCTCAATTGCCTTATTAAGCGTATCGAATACAAGCGCATTATCATTTCGGTTACTGATTGACCAAGCTATGATCGAACGGTCATACAGATCTAAAAATGCACTAAGATATATTTTCTCTGTTGAATGCGGGACCTTGAATTCCGTTACATCCGTTGTCCATTTTTCATTCGGCTTTGACGCTTCAAATTCGCGGTGAAGTACATTCTCTACTGTTTGGTTTGCTTTGTTTGCCACTGTGCAGCACGTTCTTGTTCTCCTGATGGATGAATGTACATCCATGATTTTCATGATTCGATGGATCCGTTTTGTATTGTAGTGCCTGTCATAATCGCGATTGATGTATAGGCGCATTCTGCGATATCCTAAGATACCACCGTATCTTTTATGGTAGCCTATGATGATTTCTGCCAATTCCATATCTTCCTGTTCATTGCTGGGTATGGAACGTTTCAGCCACTTATAGTATGCGGAACGCCTCGTATTCAAACGTTTGCACATCCATTGAATACTGTAATCCTTCTTCTTGTGAAGTTCCTTGACTGCTAGGTATTTTGCTTCGTTTTTCGTCTTAGAGAAGATCGCCTCCTTTCGATTTCTTGTACTTTTTTTAATAGATCGATCTCCATCTCCTTTTCTCTAAGCAGACGTTCAAGTATCCTGACCTTACGCTTTAATATTTCGTTATCGCTGAGCTCCTCATTCCTCTTGTGCTGTCCACGACGATCGACAAGTCCGTCTTCTCCATATGACTGATATTTCTTGACCCACTGATAGACCTGCGTATAAGAGACATCGAATACCTCGGCTGTTTGTTTATAGTTGTTCCCGTGTTCCAGACAATGATTTACGATTTCCATGCGTTCTGCCAGCGTTGTCTTTCTAGTGCGATCTTTCATATATACCTCCGGCTGAGGATCATAATCCTTAAGCTCTTCGAGGTCATTATACTTCTTGATCCATTTTCTTAGGGTAGTAGATGAAGGAATTTTATATTTAATTATCAGATCATTAATGGTACCTTCTTTGTTGAAATAAGCTTCCACCACTTGTTGCTTAAACTCTTTCGTATAGGTTGCATTATGTAAACTTGTCTGTAAACCACTTACACCATTTGCCTGATACATCTTTGACCATAGTCGTATAACGGTTACACCAACATCAAATTCTTGAGACAGTTCTCTTACACTTTTCTTTCCACCTAAATACTGTTCACAAATATTCGCTTTTTGTTCAACTGATAATTTTGGTTTTCTCCCCATAGAAAAATCCCACCTCCATAGAACCACGTTTATTTATTTCGTGTGTCCACTTTAGTGGGATCATATCACTTATCTAGAAAACTGCTTTTTTATTCCATAAATTCAAATTCATAACCGCAGATGAGCACAGTATCGCCGTCTTGACAACCTGCATTGCGTAAAGCTTCATCAATGCCCAGTGTACGCATCTTTCGAGCAAAGCGCATAAAATCTTCCTCATTATTTAACTTGCTCATTTCAAACACACGCTGTAAACGTTCTCCGGTAAGCTCCCATAAGCCGTTTCCACGATCATGGATTTCATAAAGAGGTTGCTCTGGTTCAAATTTATAAACCACGCCTTCGTTTTGTTCTTCTTCACTGTCATCAAATAATGGAAATTGCGGTGTTGTCTCTAATAAATCAGCTGCACGGTATAAAACCGGATCTAGCCCTTCTGCAATGATCGTTGTCGTCTCAAAGACTTCTACATCTGGATAAGCTTCTTTAAAACGTTTCAGGTTCTCCTGTGCAGGTTCAAGATCCATCTTATTTGCTAATACGATCTGCGGACGTTCCATTAATCGATATGCATAACTAGCCAATTCATCATTGATGATCCGGTAATCCTCTAGCGGATCTCGTCCATCATTTGCCCCCATATCGATTACATGGATGATCACCCGGCAGCGTTCGATATGACGTAAGAATTGATGTCCCAGTCCTTTCCCCTGGCTGGCCCCTTTGATCAGGCCCGGAAGATCCGCCATGATAAAGCTCCTTCCATCCGGTACTTGCACCATCCCCAGATTAGGGGCAATCGTTGTAAAATGATAGTCTGCAATCTCTGGTTTTGCCTTAGAAACAACAGATAATAAAGTCGATTTGCCAACCGATGGGAATCCAACTAATCCGACATCCGCTAAAACTTTTAATTCGACCTCTACATCAAATTCTTCACCGGGCTCTCCCAGTTCACTGTATTGAGGAGCGGTATTGCGGCTTGATTTAAAATGATAATTTCCGCGTCCTCCTTTTCCGCCTTTGGCAATGATCGCCTCTTGCTCGGGATGAGTCAGATCCGCAATGATACGGCCTGTCTTTAAATTTTTTACCACGGTTCCCAGCGGAACCTTGATCACATAATCTTCTCCATTCGCTCCATGCATCTTCTTTGTTTTGCCATTTCCACCAGGTTTTGCTTCCATACGGCGGTTATAACGTAAATCTAACAAAGTTGTGCGGCCAGTATCTACACGAAAGATAACATTTCCACCATTACCGCCGTCTCCGCCATACGGGCCACCATAAGCCACATATTTCTCGCGGCGAAAAGCAACAATGCCGTCTCCGCCTTTTCCGGCCTTTACATGGACTTTCACTCGGTCTACAAACATATGCTCACCTCCATTTACAAAAGAAAATCCCCGTCAAGGGGATTTTTTCATTATGCCTGTGGATAAACAGAAACTTTCTTTCTGTCTTTTCCTAAACGCTCGTATTTAACAATACCGTTTACCATAGCAAATAAAGTGTCATCTCCACCCTTGCCTACGTTTGTACCTGGATGGATCTTCGTTCCACGCTGACGGTAAATGATAGAACCGGCATGAGCAAACTGGCCATCGGCTAATTTAGCACCTAAACGTTTTGAATGTGAATCACGGCCGTTCTTTGTAGAACCAACTCCCTTTTTGGAAGCGAATAGCTGGATATCTAAAACGAATTTCATATCTACACCTCCTGTACTTTGATATGGATATAACTGGAATAACTCTCTTCCATTGTCTGCAGCGCGATCAACGTGGCCTTCATCAATAGCTGACCTCGTTCATCCGCTTTTTTCTGTCTGATTTTTACATAGCCTTCCTGCATGGAAAGCTCACAAGCTGCATTCGCAAGCTGATCGATGGCATTCAAAGCACCAACTAAGATGCTGCTGACTCCTGCACATACCAGATCTTCTCCTTTAGGAGCTTGACCTGCATGTCCCGTTACGACCAATTCCAGAATTTCTTCTTTATCTTTGCGAACGTTCACCAAGACCATATTAAGCCTCGATTGATTCGATTACGACCTTTGTATATGGCTGACGATGACCCTGTTTACGACGGGTACTTCCCTTCTTTGCCTTGTATTTCACGATCGTGATCTTTTTGCCTTTTCCTTGTTTTTCAACTTTAGCGTTTACTTTAGCGCCTTCTACATAAGGTGCACCTACCTTTGCAGCATCACCGCCAACGAATAATACTTTGTCGAATACAACAGTATCGCCTTCAGCAGCAGCTAGTTTTTCTACAAAGATAACAGCTCCTTCTTCTACACGGATTTGTTTTCCACCAGTTTCGATAATTGCGTACATACTCGCACCTCCTTTAATTTCATTCATCTCAAGACTCGCCATCCAAGGTGATGTTATCATGCTTAATGACCTTTTCTGTGCGGTTGTAAGCCATTAAAGGACATACAACATGTGTATATTACCAAAAGAACGACTTTCTGTCAATGTTCTTTTTTAAAATTGCTCATTGCGGCATTTCTACTGGCTGGATTGATTTTGCTAAACAGCTTTCTTCTCGATCGATCTTTCCTTCTACTAAAATAACAGCCCCTTTTTTCAATATATCTTTGGTGCGCTCATATAAGTTTGGCATGACCACGACATCAAAGCGCGCACTGTCATCCGCCACTTCAACAAACATCATCAGATCTCCGCGTTTCGTACGATGTTGACGTGTAAATACGATCATGCAAACAAATCGTGCGGGACCGCGATAATTTTGCAGTTTTAATAAATATGGCATATTGGGATCGATTGCCTGTCGAATTTCCGCAATAGGATGTGTACTGAGATAAAATCCAAATGCCTCTTTCTCTTTCTCGGCACGTACGCTTTTCCTTTCATGGATCTTGATGATGGGAATCTTGGAAGCTAAAGAAAAATCTAGATGTGCTCCATCTTCTTTCTCTACTTTGATGATATTTGCATAACGAATCAAATTATCCAGTGCGCCCAATAAAGTGGTCCGATTATAGCCAAACACATCCAAAGCCCCTGCATTGATCAAAGCTTCCAAAGCTTTTCGATTGATCTTTCGGATGCTCATCCGGGCGATGAAATCATAAGGATCTTTATATTCTCCATGTTGTTTGCGTTCCTCAATAATAAGCGGATATACAGCGGGCCCTACCCCTTTGATAGCAGAAAGAGGAAAACGCAAAGCTTTCTGTTCAATTTGATACTGTGCCGTAGAATGATTGACGCATGGCGGCAAGATAGCAATGTGTCTTCTTTTTAATTCAAAGATATATTCACTTGTCTTCTTTTCTGCACCGATGACACTATTCAATAATGCCGTATAAAAGTATAAAGGAGCATTTGCTTTCAAATAAGCCATCTGATAAGCAATCATGCCATAAGCAATTGAATGGGAACGATTGAAACCATAACGGGCAAACTTCATGATCAGACCGTAAACTTCCTGTGCCAGCTCTTTGGTATAGCCCTTTTTGACAGCACCGTCAATAAACATCTTTTCATATCGGGCAAGCGCATCCCCTTTTTTCTTAGAAATGGCTTTGCGCATGCTGTCTGCTTCAGCTAATGAAAATCCTCCCATGACAACACAGACCTGCATGACCTGTTCCTGATAGATCATGATACCATACGTATTTTTTAGGATCGGTTCTAAGCTGGGGTGTGGATAATGCACCAGTGCCGGATTTTCTCTGCAGCGCAGATACTCGGGTATATTTTCCATCGGTCCTGGTCGGAAGAGGGCAATGGTTGCGGCGATATCTTCAAAAGTTTTCGGCTGAATGCGGCGAATCAAGCTTTTCATTCCTTCCGATTCCAATTGGAAGACGCCCATTGTATCCACCCTTTGAATCAATTGAAAAGTTCGTGCATCATTTAATGGGATTTTCATCATATCGATCTGTTTCCCGCTGATTTGTTGAATATGGGCAACGATCTCGTTGATGATGGTCAAATTCCGCAAGCCTAAGAAATCCATCTTGATCAAACCAAGTTCTTCCAAATATTCCATCGTATATTGTGTAGCAAACATCTCTTCATCCAATTGAATCAAAGGACAAACACTTTCGATATCCTCCCTGCTTAAAATGATACCCGCTGCATGCAGCGAAGCATGGCGCGGCAATCCTTCTAATTGCAATGCAAGCTGATATAAATGTGTCAATTCTTTCGACAAATGAATGGTCTGTTTAAAACGAGGCACATTGTCCATGGTCTGAGAAAGCGTGATTTTTGGTGTATTGGGTACCATCTTGCACAAACTATCGATCTTTCTTGCTGCAATCCCCAATGCTTTGCCTACATCGCGCAATACTTGTTTTGCTCCCAATGTATTAAAAGTAATGATATGAGCGACATGATGAGCACCATAACGATGATAGACATAATCGATCACTTCCTGCCGGCGATCATCAGGAAAATCTGTATCGATATCCGGCATGGATACACGTTCCGGATTTAAAAAACGTTCAAACAACAAATCATATTTCAATGGATCGATATGCGTGATGCCTAAACAATAAGATACTAAAGACCCTGCCGCGCTTCCTCTGCCTGGGCCGATATAGATTTTTTGTGTTCTCGCGTAGCGAATAAAATCCCAAACGATCAAAAAATAATCCGTAAATCCCATCGAATTGATCACTTCAAGTTCATGCTGCAAGCGTTCTACATACGCTTTCGGCACCCTGGTCGATCCCATTCGTTTCGATAATCCTTTTTTGCATAAGGCATTTAAATATTGCACGGAGGATGCGCCCTCTTTATTTTCAAAAACAGGCAGATGGGCTTTCGGAAAAGCCATCGTCACATTGCAATCCGCTGCAATTTGATCACTCATCTGTCGGTCCTGCTCTTCGTATAAATGCTGCATTTCCTCTTTTGTTCGAAACCAGCGGCCGCTGCCGCTCTGTAACGTCTTATCATCCACCGTTACGCCCTGATCGACAGCACACAAGACACGATAAGCTTCTTCCTCTTGTTCGCTGGCATAACATACGCTGCTCAGCGCAACACAAGGGATTCCCATTTCCAACGCTATTTTTCTTAACAGCTGATTTCGTTGACACAAGAAACGGGAATCATTATTTACGATTCCGCAAACAAACTGCACGAAGCTTCGCTGCATCATTTGTAAAAAGCGATAAATGCCAGTTTCATCTTCATGAACCAGCAAACCATAAAGATAATCATTCTGGGTATCGCTGATGACATAACAATCTTTTGTATAAGAAGACAACAAATCAATCGTAAGCGTTTGATCTTCCGTATTGAGCCAAGTGCTTAAACGAAGCAGTTGTTGAAATCCTGCATCATTTTTTGCCAGCAATATAAAACCAACCTGTTCTTTTTCAGGTTCCAGTGTGCAGAAGATCTCCATTCCATAAATTGGTTTGATTCCTTGTTTCTCACAAGCATGACGAAACTCCATTGCCCCATGCAGCACATTGATATCACAAAGAGCCACGCTGGAATAGCCATACGCTTTTGCCAAAGATGCCACGCGTTCTATACGCATGCTCGATTTTAATAAGGTATAGGCACTACGCACCATTAATTGTGTTGTCATCTCATCACTCCTGCTTTTCTTTATTATACTACAAAATGCTCTGACAAAAAAAGAAAGGGAAATTGAATGGATTTCCCCTCCTCTATTTACTTATTTCTCGTACACGAACTTGCAGATCACGCAACAAGTCTTTCATATTGTCCGCTGTTAGATTTTTTATGCCGCAAGCACATTGATGTCCGCCGCCGCCATAGTTGTTTGCGATATCATTTAACGCAATATTACGTGACCGCAAAGAACAAGTGTAGATTTCCTCATGATCGACGCTTTCCATTTGGGTAAATAATGCCCAAACTTTGATTTCGAATACGCCGCTGAATACAAATACCTTTTCTTTTGCCTGCTGAAAAGTCAGCCCGAATCGTTCAAAATCACTTTTCTTGGCCAACGCATAGCCAACGCCGTCTTGAAATTTCATTTGCGAACGCAGCCAGTTCTCATAATAGAAATCTTTTAATGAAGTGCCAAAATGCTGCATCTGCAATTGCACGACATCCACGCCAAATGAAATCAGATAAGCAGCTGCCTGCAATGTATTTGTGCTGGTTGAAGAAATCGTAAAATTGATCGTATCTGCTATCAGGCCGCTGTACAGATATTGTGCAGAGCTCTTGCTGAGGATTTCCCCGTGTTCTTTCAATAAAAGAGCCAAGATCTCACAAGTTGCTGCAGCCTCTGGTTGTACGAGTTCTTCATCACAGTACTTTTCAACGAAAATATGATGATCGATCCGTATCTTTTTTACGGCCGTTTGCCAGCGAGCATCATCGATCCTTGCCGCATTGGATGTATCTAAGATAATGGCCAGAGAACGGGCAATGATTGCATCGTCAACTTGATCGATACAAGGAAAATATCTGCTGCTTGCACCGACACTGTTGCCAATCGCAAACACCTGTTTTTCTGGATAACGCTCCTGGATCCATGTTTTCAATCCAAACTGTGAACCTAATGCATCGGCATCCGCTAATACATGGCGAAAGATGACGATGGAGTCAAATGACTCGATCGCATCGATCAACCATTTTGCTTTTTCTTTCATCATTCTTTTACAAATCGATAAGCATCGCGAGCGATCATCAATTCTTCATTTGTTGGAATGAGCCAGATAGCAACTTTGCTATCATCAGTAGAAAGACACTTTTCAACACCACGTACACCATCATTTTTTGCATCATCCAACTGTGCACCGATCACTTTTACACGATCAATGATCCGTTTGCGCATATTGCCATCATTTTCACCAATACCACCGGTAAACACAATAGCATCCAACCCGCCTAATTGTACATAGTATGAACCGATAAAGCTGGCTACACGGTTAGCAAAAATGCTCTCTGTCAGGATGGCACGTTCGTTTCCTTCTTTGGCAGCATCTTCTACATCGCGTCCATCACTGGAAATTCCGCTAACACCAAGCATACCGGAATGTTTGTTCATGATATCTTCTACTTCAGCTGCACTGAGTCCTTCTTTCTTTTGCAAATATGTAACGATTGCCGGATCGATATCGCCGCAACGAGTTCCCATCATAACTCCAGCCAAAGGTGTAAATCCCATAGAAGTATTGATTGATTTACCGCCATCAACTGCCGTAATGCTTGCACCGTTGCCTAAATGGCATGTAATGATCTTTAAGTCTTCAACATTCTTATTCATCAATTCTGCACAGCGCTGTGATACATATTTATGGCTGGTACCATGGAATCCATAACGACGGATCTGATACTTTTCATAGTATTCGTATGGAATTGGATATAAGAATGTATCTGGCTTCATCGTTGAATGAAAGGCAGTATCGAAAACAAATGTATGGATGCAGTTAGGCAATGCTTCTTTGAAAGCATGATAACCAACTAATCCGGCAGGATTGTGCAGAGGAGCCAAATCACTTAACGACTCAAATTTCTTAGCAACTTCATCATCTACTTTTACTGATTCAGTAAATAACTCTCCACCATGCACTGCACGATGTCCTGCCCCTTTGATCTCATCTAAATGATCCACGATCTTATATTCAACCAACGCATTCAACAACATCTCTACGGCTTTCGTATGGTCTGGGATCGGTTCTTTTACTACCTTCTTTTCCCCATTTACTTTGATCGTGAAGATTCCTTCATCTAAACCGATTCTTTCAAACACACCGCTTGTCAGAACTTTTTCTTCTGGCATCTCAAACAGCTGAAATTTCAAAGATGAACTTCCGGCATTTACAGAAATAATTTTTGTCACTTTCTTTTTCCTCCTAAGATAATAACTCTTCTAATTTATTGAGATATGTGAATCCTTCTTCATCTACATGTGCTCGTAAAAGAGATACTAATTCTTTTATCTGTTCGCTTTGCCGCAATAGATGCAGACGATCCTCATATTCAGACAAGATTTTTGTTGAACGTTGGATATGATCCAACACTGCTGAACGGGAAATGGCCAATTCTTCACTGATTTCGGCAAGAGAAAGGTCTTCTCGATAATGCAATTGCATGATCATCTTTTGTTTTTCTGTCAAAAGATTTTCATACATATCCAGCAATAAGTTAATAACGAATGGATCCTTACTCATGCTCTCCCATACCTTCACAAATTCCATATAGATAACTTTCAATATCAAACGGACGTAAATCTTCCGGATGCTCGCCTAATCCGATATAACGGACCGGCAAACCCAGCTGATCACGTATAGCTAATACGATACCGCCTTTTGCAGTACCATCCATCTTTGTCAAGATGATGCCGCTTACCTTGGTAGCTTCCAAGAATACTTTTGCTTGTTGGATACCATTTTGTCCGGTCGTAGCATCCAATACTAACCATACTTCGTGAGGAGCACCGTCGATCTCTCTTTCGATCACGCGGCGCATCTTGCTAAGCTCATTCATTAAATTTACTTTATTCTGCAAGCGACCCGCAGTATCTCCTATCAGGTAATCACAATGATGTTCGCTTGCATAACGGCAGGCATCTACTAAAACAGCACTAGGATCTCCATTCTCTCTTCCCTTGATGCAAGGTACATGTAAACGTTCTCCCCAACGTGCCAGCTGATCCACAGCCCCTGCACGGAAAGTATCCGCTGCAGCCAAAACCACGCTATGTCCCAAATCAGTAAACGATTTTGTCAGTTTGGCAGCTGTCGTCGTCTTGCCGCTGCCATTTACCCCAACCAATAAGATGACCGTTGTTCCATCTTCATTTACCTGAATGGAAGTATCTTCATGTTCATTATACATTTCCAGCATCACGCTGATTAAGCATTCACTGATTTCTTCAAATGTTTTAAGATGCTGTTTTCTTGTTTCGCTTTCCAATCGAGAAGTAATTTTCTCTGCTGTATGAATACCTACATCTGCTTCTAGTAAAATGATCATTACTTGTTCTAAAAAATCTTCATCGACACCGCGAAATCCGTTTGCTAAATGACGTAAACGGTCGCCAAATGATTTTTTTGATTTATCCAACCCTTTTAAATAACGATCCGCATCTTCTTTCCCTTGTATAGAAGCCTTTAATTTTGCAAAGATTCCCATTACGCTTTCACCTCATCTTTTTCGACGATTTCCATTGCATCTGCTAATTTTACTTTTAATAAAGTAGAAACACCGTCTTGCTGCATCGTCACTCCATATAATTCATCACACTGTTCCATTGTGCCCGGACGATGCGTCACAACGATAAATTGACTTTCACCTCTGAACTGACTCAAGTATTTGGCAAATCGCTCCACATTTGCCTGATCCAGCGCTGCTTCAACTTCATCAAAGATACACAGCGGCATGGTTCTAGCCTTTAAGATGGCAAATAGCACGCTGATTGCGATCAATGCTTTTTCTCCGCCAGAAAACGTTCGAATGTTTTTTACCAATTTGCCCGGCGGCTGTACATCGATATCAATACCGGTATTCAGTACATCCTGTGGATCGACCATGACCAAAGAAGCGCGTCCGCCACCAAATAAGGATTTGAAGACCCCGTCTAATTCACTGTTGATCTTATAGAACATTTCACTAAATTGTTTGATCATCGTTTCATCCATTTCGTCAATGGCCTTCATGATCTTGTTGCTTGCTTCTTGTAATTCCTTACGCTGTCCATTTAAAAATTCATAGCGCGTATTGATTTCTTCAAATTCTGCCGGTGCATCTAAATTTACATTTCCCAGAGCAGAGATCAAAGAACGTAGTTCGCGTACACGTTCCCTTGCTCCTTCCATCGGTATATCTGTTTTCTGAGTCATTGCAAACTCTACCGTCATTTCATAGTCTGTATTCAAACGCTCAATTGCATTTTCTAAACGCGTCTGTGCTTTTGCCTTGGAAATTTCTATGTTTTGCATTTCTTGTTGCAATGCAGAGAGTTCACGTCTTGTCAAACGAATCGTCTGTTCTCTTCTTTCTACTTCATTTCCTGCAGCAGCTCTGCGTTCTCGCTTCATGCGGATCTTTGTATTCATATCATCGATTCGAGAATGAATCTCACTGATGGAAACGATTAGTTCGTCAGCCAGCTGTACCTGCATCTCATCATCTTTATCCTCAGGCGCCAGCTGTTCATAATCCGCCAGCAAACTTTCATATTTACTGCGTTTCACCTGCAGCACGGAATCAAGCTGCGCAAGAGCAATACGCAATTGCACCATTTGTGAGCTTTGATTCTCTTTTCGATTATTCAGCGATTGAAACTGTACACGCAGTTCTTTTGCTTTTTGATATTGTCCCTCCAGGCTTGCACTCACTTGTCGTAATTCTCTTTGCACATTCATTGGGGTCGTAGCATTTTTGATGGTACCGCCCGTCATGCTTCCGCCGCGATGGACGATATCTCCATCTAATGTTACGATTTTATAGCCATATTGCAATCGTTTTGCGATTTCATTTGCATGTTCTAATCGATCAGCGACCAATACATTGCCTAACAGTGCCCTTGCTACGATCCGATAACGATCATCGCATTCTATAAATTGATCACAACAGCCTAAAAATCCTTCACAATGCTGCGCGATGAACAAATGTTCTTTATTTACATTCCGCGGTTTTAAAACAGTCATCGGCAAAAAAGTCGCACGTCCGCCACGATTTTTTTTCAAAAAAGAAATTGCATTTCTTGCTGCATGCTCATCGCTTGCTACGATATGATACATAGCACCGCCTAATGCGTTAGAAATTGCATTTTCATAGTTCTCAGCCGGCAACAGCAACTCGCTGATAACACCTTCAATTCCCGGAAGACTTGCTTTTGCTGCAACGATGGAACGAACACCCTGCTGATGGTTAAACGGCTCTTTGATCAAGTTGTTCAATACATCCCGGCGATTTAATAATCGTTGATACATTTCCTGTGCCTGTTCCAGTTCCAGACGCGCACGGGTGATCTCTCCATCCAGCTGTGTGACCTGCTGCTTTGCTAATGCAAGATCATTGTCCATTTCTTCTTTGCGCCGTTTACGATCCTCATATTCAAATTTTGCTTCTTCCAGCATTGTTTTTAATTCTTTTGCACGTTCCTTGCTATTTGCATGTTCCAAAGCATACTTTCGTTTTTCGTTCAGCTCTACCTTGCGCCGCTCTAACCGGTTGCTTTCTTCCATTGCTGCCGAATAGTCTCCCTGCAGCTGATTAATTTCACGATCCAGTGCGTACATTTCTTTTCTTAATTCTTCATTTTCTACATCCTGTACCTGTATGGTCGTTTCATGCATTGCACATTGGGTATCTAAATCAAAACGGCGTTTTTCCAATGTTTCCATTTCTTTTTGCAAATGTTCGATTTCATCAACGAGTACATTGATCTCGATCTTAGAGAGCTCTTCTTTATATGAAATGTACTGCTGTGCTTTTTTTGCTTGCCGTTTTAAAGGATTGACCTGACGCTCAAGCTCTATGATGATATCTTCTAAGCGAGCCAGATTATCCTGGGTATTTTTTAATTTATGTAAAGAAACATTCTTTCTTTTCTTATATTTGGCTACCCCGGCTGCTTCTTCAAATAATGCTCTTCTTTCCTCTGGCTTTGCTTCCGCAAATGAAGAGATATTGCCCTGCGTGATGATGGAAAGCGAATCTCTTCCTAATCCTGTATCCATCACTAAATCCGTGATATCCTTTAATCGACATGGTGTCTTGTTGATCAGATACTCTGCTTCATTGTTTGCCCGGCGAAGACGGCGGGTAATTTCTACTTCATCATATGCGATATCAAAAAAACGCTTCGTATTATCAAAAACCAAAGTAACTTCTGCCAAATTGACAGCTTTTCTTTGAGCACTGCCGCTAAAGATGATATCGCTCATGTTATTGCCGCCACGCAGTGATTTTACGCTCTGTTCTCCTAATACCCATCGGATCGCGTCGTTGATATTACTCTTTCCGCATCCGTTTGGACCTACGATTCCGGTCACATCAGATTCGAATGTAATAATCGACTTGTCCGCAAAAGATTTGAATCCCTGCAGCTCTATTCGTTTTAAAAACATCCGCTGCCCTCCAATCACAATTCAATCAGTTTAGATTATATCATAGATTTTGCGTTTTAAAAAGAACTGGCGTATAATGTTCAAAAAGGTCTGGTGAAAAATCATGACAGAAAAATTGATGCGTGAAACATTTCGGCTTTCTTTTGGTGAAGAAGTAGGCAATGCCATCTCTCATGGTGTCATGGCCATCTGCTGTTTATTTGCTCTTCCTGTTTTTGCTGTTTACTCATTTGCTGTTGACGGACTTGCCCGTGCCATCGGAACTTCTATTTATCTGATCAGCATGTTCTTTATGTTTTTGATATCAACTATCTACCACAGCATGCCTTATCGTTCACAGCAAAAGTATGTATTCCGCAAACTGGATCATATTGCTATTTTGTTTGCCATCGCCGGCAGCTATACGCCTGTTTGCATTTCTATCATTCGCGGTCCGATCGGAATCCTGATCTTGGTGATCGAATGGACGATGGTATTTGCCGGCATCTTGTTAAAAGCCATTGCTAAAAAGAGTTACCCGATCCTCAGTGTGACCATTTACATGATCATGGGGTGGTGTGCCATCCTATTTCTTCCTACACTGCTATCGAAAGCAAGTCCACTGTTCCTATTTTTTATCATACTGGGCGGTTTGATGTATACGATCGGTGTCATATTTTACGCTCAGCCTAAACATCGCTATTTTCACTTCGTATGGCATCTATTTATCAATCTGGCCAGTATCTTTCACTTTATCGCACTCATGTTCTGTATATGAAAAAGCAGTAATAGGACCAAAGACAGTTCCTATCACTGCTTTTTTTTAAAATAAACGCGTAACATCATTGAATGTAGCAAACAACATCAAGCCGATCACCAAAGCAAAACTGCCCAGCATCACTGCATTCAATACCCGTTCACTTAATTTTCTACGGAAGATCTTTTCTAATATGACAATTACGATACGGCCACCATCCAGTACCGGAATCGGCAAAAGGTTAAAGATGCCGATATTTAATGAAAAAATAGCTAATAAAGACAAGAATGGCAACAAGCCAAGAGAAGCTGTCTGCGCAGTCACTTGATAGATGCCCACTGGTCCGCTTACGCTATTTAAGCCAATCCCTTGTACAAGTTTCGATACACTGCGGATGATCATCGTTGAATACTCGCCTAATTGCTGTGTACCAACTTGTATCGATTGCAGCGGAGTGATCTTTTCTATTTTTGATGTCAGATCAAAACCGAATAACCACATATTAGAATCTGCATCATAGGATGGCGTCAACTCTACACGCAGCTCTTTTCCATCTCGCAAAACAGTCAAGAAGGATGGTTCATCATGATAATACTGCACTTGCTCGCTCAAGCGTGTCACACTTACATTTTCTAATGTTTCTCCACCGCATTCCAGCGTCAAGATCTCGTCTCCAGCTTGTAAACCCGCTTCTTGTGCCGGAGAACCTTCTTGTACAGAATAAATGATGGGATCATTGTCGTTTACAGCTGTTCCCTGTACCATGCTGATTCCGATAAACAAGATCCATGCCAGCAAGATATTCATCGCAGCTCCCGCTGCCATGATGATGACTTGTTTCCAAGCACGAATGCCATTTAATCGGCGGTTCGCCGGTACGTTTCTCATCTCTTCAATTTCTTCGCTTCCATCATCCTCTCCGGCCATCATCACATAGCCGCCAAAAGGAATCGCACGAATGGAAAGGGTCGTTTCAGTAAACTTATGTGACCACAAACAAGGTCCCATCCCAATTGAAAATTCATGACAATATACGCCAAATGTTTTTGCCGTCATCAGATGTCCTAATTCATGAATAATGATGATAATACTTAATAATACAATAAATGCAATGATTCCTATCGTTATTGACCCGATGTTCATCCATGTACTCCTTCCTGTTTTTCCATGACAAAATCACGCGCCCATTGATCGCTTTTCTTTAAATCTTCTAGAGTAGGATGTTCGATAAACGGTGCACTTCTTACTGCATCGATCACAAGCTGTTCAATGTCAAGAAAGCGGATCTTGTTATGTAAGAATAATTCTACTGCACACTCATCTGCCCCATTCAGTATCGCACCCAGATTGCCTTTCTTTCTTCCTACATTATACGCAACTTCTAACAGTGGATAACGTACAAAGCTCAGCTCTTCAAAATGCAAGGCCGGATATTTGAAAAAATGAAATGGCTCCGCATTATGCATTACGAGCCGTCGCGGATAAGAAAGAGCATATTGAATCGGTAAACGCATATCAGCACTGCCCAGCTGTGCAAGGATCGCATGATCTTGATACTCTACCATCGAATGGATGACACTTTCACGATGCAAGATCACATCGATCTGATCAAATGGAAGATCAAATAAATAGTGTGCTTCGATGACCTCAAATCCTTTGTTCATCATTGTTGCACTATCGATCGTAATACGTCCTCCCATCTTCCAATTAGGATGTGCCAATGCTTCCTCTACTGTTACATCAACTAATTCCTCTCTGCTTTTATCTCGAAAACTGCCGCCGCTTGCTGTTATGATCAAACGACGTACTTCTTTGGGATCATTCCCCTGCAGACATTGAAAGATCGCGCTGTGCTCGGAATCAATCGGATAAAGATGACGATGGTTTGCTTTCAAGGCTTCTTTCACTAATTCGCCACCAGTGACCAAACTTTCTTTATTGGCTAATGCAACATCTTTTCCGTGTTCGATTGCATATAGAGTAGGATGCAGACCGCGAAAGCCAACCAATGCATTGACAAACAGCTCCGCCTTTGGCCATGCAGCCAATGCGAGCAAGCCTTGATCGCCCCATTCTACATGGAGATGCGGATAATCCTTTGATAAAAGCAACGCATCTTTTTCCTCCGCCACACAGATCATTTGTAACGAAGGCAGCATATCTATTTGCTGGCGCAGTTTGGATAAGTTATGTCCTGCTCCAATAGCAATAATTTCAAAATCTTCACTGTGATGCAAAATCACATCGATGCATTGCGTGCCGATCGACCCCGTCGAACCGGCTAAAGCAATTCGTTTCATAAAGCCATCACCACCATTGCTAATATACCAAACATCATAAAGTTAAATAACAAAGAATCTAATCGATCTAATATGCCGCCATGTCCGGGCAAGAGATTTCCAAAATCTTTGATCTGATAACAGCGTTTCATGGAACTAAAAGCAAGGTCTCCATACTGACCGCTAAAAGGCATGAACAGACATGTCAGCCAAAAAATCCGCTCATCTACACCAGGCAGCACAAACAACAATAATTTACCGATTACTACCGATAAGACAAAACCAGTGATCCATCCGGCAATGGCGCCTTCCCACGTTTTTTTAGGAGAAACCCGCTCATTCATCTTGTGTTTGCCAAAAAAACGCCCTCCAAAGTACGCCCCGCTGTCGCAGCCATAAGTTGCGATCAAGATCAACCAGATGTAAAGCGCATGCGATAAAACTTGTTCCAATGCATGCAATGTAAAGAAAAAGATCATAACATAGGATAAACAAAGGAAGCTGTCATTGGAAGTAAAATGCTCAGAAAATACAGGCAATGACAGGTAAAACAAGATGACCGCAGTAAAAAAAGCAAATAATAAATTCATCTGATAAACGGAAAGCAGATAAGAAATGACAACTGCCAAGATACTGAGTGGCATGATCATCTTTGGCCAGTGTACATGATCCTTTGAAAGGCTCATCATTTCAATACCGCCAACGATAACGACAAAAAGTTCCAATAAGCGAAAAGGCCATCCTCCATAAGCGATGATCGGAAACAAGACCAAAATCAAGATCAACGCAGTAATGATACGTGTTTTCATTTGCTGAGCCCCCCAAACCGCCGATCTCGATGATTATATTCATCAATGCATTCCTGCAACGCTTTTTCATCAAAAGCAGGCCATGCAACTGGCGTAAAGATCAACTCTGCATACGCAATCTGCCATAATAAGAAATTGGAAATCCGCAATTCACCACTTGTCCGGATCATCAGATCTACTGGGGGATATGCACTTGTCATCAAATAAGATGCAAAGATCTCTTCATTTAACGGAAGCAATGCACCTTCTTTTAATACATCCGCTGCATACGCTTGTGCCGCTAAGATGATTTCTCGCTGGGAACCATAATTAATAGCAATATTCAAGATCAGTCCCGTATTTTTTGAAGTGATCGCAACAGCATCTTCAATTACTTTTTGCGTTTCCAAAGGAAACCGCTGCAGTTCTCCAATGAAACACACACGAATGTTCTTTTCATTCAGTTCTCGAATATAACGCTGGAAAAACAATTTGGGAAGTTTGCATAAATAATCTACTTCATCCTGCGGACGTTTCCAATTCTCCGTAGAAAAAGCATACAATGTCAACACTTCCACACCGATGCGATTACATTCAATTGCAATGGTACGGATCGTATCTGCTCCTCTTTTGTGTCCAGCCGTACGTGGTAATCCTTGCGCCTTTGCCCAGCGTCCATTTCCATCCATGATGATAGCGATATGCTTTGGTATCTTACGTTCCATATGGTCCTCCGATCTAACGCATGAAAAATGCGCATAAAGCAAAACCCACAATACTGTGGGTATTCACTTTAAACTATACAGACATGATCTCTGTTGATTTTTCCTTCACAGCTGCATCGATCTTTTTCACAAATGTATCTGTCATTTTTTGAATCTTATCTTGAGCATCTTTTTTCATATCCTCGCTCATCTCTTTGTCTTTTTTCACTAGATCATTGCCGTCACGGCGGATATTTCGAATCACTACTTTACATTCTTCACCATATTTATGAGCTTCTTTGGCTAATTCTTTTCGGCGATCTTCTGTCAAAGCAGGTACGTTGATTCGAATTACATCACCGTCATTTTGAGGTACAAGACCAAGATTTGCCGCGGAAATAGCATGATCAACATCCTTTAAAATGGATCGATCATATGGTTTTACCACCAGTTGACGTCCTTCTACAACCTGGATAGAAGATATCTGGTTGATTGGAGTTGGACTTCCATAATACTCTACGCTGACTCTTTCCAACATATTCGCATTGGCACGTCCTGTACGGATCGTACGCAAATTGGCATCCAAATTTTCTAAAGCCTTGTCCATCTTGTTTTGTACACTATCTAAAATTTGTTTCATGCTTATTTATCCTCCATTGTTTTTCTGGAAATGACAGTACCGTTCACTTCACCTTTCACTGCTTTTACAATATTGCCACGTTCATTCATATTAAACACAACAAGATCGATATTATTATCCATACACATACTGGTAGCAGTAGAATCCATGACCTGCAATTCCCTCTGTAATAATTCCATATATGATAATTTATCAAACTTCTTTGCATCCGGGTTCTTCTTTGGATCACTGTCATAAACACCATCTACGCCATTTTTGGCCATCAAGATAACATCGGCATCAATTTCGCTGGCGCGAAGAGCCGCCGTCGTATCAGTTGAAAAATAAGGACTGCCTGTACCAGCTCCAAAAATGACAACTCTTCCCTTTTCCAAATGACGAATCGCACGGCGTTGAATAAATGGTTCAGCTATTTTCTGCATTTCTATCGCTGTCTGTACTCTGGTAGGCACATTTTTTTGTTCCAATGCATTTTGAACAGCCAATGCGTTAATTACAGTGCCCAGCATTCCCATATAATCTGCCTGTACACGGTCAACACCCATTTGTTCGATCAGTTTGCCGCGAACAAAATTTCCGCCGCCTACTACGATTGCCAAATCAACGCCAAGTGCATGTACTTCTTTTAATTCATCTGCCAATTTTGATAGCACCGTAGGATCAAAAGCGTACTCAGGTGAAGATAGAGCCTCACCGCTCAGTTTTAAAAGAACTCGTTTATACATCTTTCCATTATCCTTTCTGTTAAAAAACATACATAATATACCAATGAGATTATACAATAAATCCATCTGGATTTCTACCTTTTATAGCGGGTGCTTATATAAAAATAAACATGTTCCATAAAAAAAGCGGCAAATGCTTACCGCCTTTTCAATTCATTAACCTTTGATCTGATTCATTACTTCTTCAGCAAAGTTTTCTTCACGCTTTTCAATACCTTCACCAACAGCATAACGGATGAAGCTCTTCACAGTTGCGCTGCTTTCTTTCAAGAACTGAGATACTTTTTGATCTGGATTCAAGAAGAATTCCTGATCCATCAAGCACTGATCCTTGAAATGTTTAGAAAGCTTACCTTCGATGATCTTTTGTAACATTTGTTCTGGTTTACCAGCCATCTTAGGATCTTCTTTCATGATGTTTAACTGTACACCACGTTCATGTTCAACAACATCTGCTGGAATTTCATCACGAGTGATGTATGTTGGAGACATACTGGCAATTTGCATTGCCATGTTTTTGGCAACAGCAGCATCTTCTTTACCGCTTAATACAGACAATACAGAAATCTTTCCGCCCATATGCATATAAGCGCCGAAGAATTCATCATCTGCTTTTTCTACAACCGCAAAACGACGCAATGTGATTTTCTCACCGATCGTTGCAGTTGCTGTTGTGATCATATCAGCCAAAGTACCTTCTGCAGTCTTGCAAGCTAATGCAGCATCCATATCAGCCGGTTTGTTTGCAAGCAGTGCACCTTGGATCGTATCTAACAATGCTAGGAACTGATCATTTTTAGCAACGAAGTCTGTCTCTGAATTCACTTCAAAGATGACACCAGTATTTCCTTCTACTGCTACACGGCTCAAACCTTCTGCAGCAATACGGCCAGATTTCTTTGCAGCTTTTGCAATTCCTTTTTCACGTAACCAATCAATGGCTTTTTCGATATTTCCGTCACATTCAGTCAGGGCTTTTTTGCAGTCCATCATACCTGCGCCGGTTTTCTCACGTAATTCTTTTACTAAACTAGCAGTGATCATCCCTGTATCCTCCTTAATTATTCAGCTGTTGTTTCAGCAGCTTTTGGTGCTTCTTCGTTTTTTCCTTCTGCATCCGCAGGTTTAGCGCCTTCGCGTTTTTGGAAAGGTGCTCTTCCATCACGACGTTTGTTGCGGTCATAAGGACGACGGTTACGACGTTCTTCGTTACGTTGACGACGACGACGTTCGTTTTCTGCGATTTGTTCTTCTACATTGATGATAACATCTTTCATCGTTACATCTGTTTCATTCTCATCCTGACTATGAGCTACTGTCAATAAACCACCTTTAGCTTCAACGATTGCATCTGCCATCAAAGTAGTGATCAGTTTTACAGAACGTACAGCATCATCATTAGAAGCAATTAGATAATCTACCATTTCTGGATCGCAGTTTGTATCTACCATTGCAAATACAGGAATACCCAGTTTCTTAGCTTCTGCTACTGCATTGTGTTCTTCTTTTGGATCGATGACGAACAATGCATTTGGCAGTTTTTTCATTTCTTTGATACCGCCTAAGAAGTTTTCCAAACGTGCTTTTTCTTTTTTGATCTGTGCAACTTCTTTCTTAGGATATAAGTCAAGCTTTCCACTTGCTTCCATTTCTTCGATTTCAACTAAACGTTTAACACGTTTTTGGATCGTACGGAAATTTGTTAGCAAACCTCCTAACCATCTTTGGTTAACGAAGAAAGAACCACTACGCAAAGCTTCCTCTACAACGATTGTCTGTGCTTGTTTCTTTGTACCAACAAACAAGACCTTACCGCCTTTTTCAGCAATATCTTTCATAGCGGCATAAGCAACATCTAACTGTTCCAATGTCTTCTCCAAGTTGATGATATAGACATTGTTGCGGCTAGCATAGATGTTTGGTTTCATTTTTGGATTCCAACGACGTGTCTGATGACCGAAGTGAACTCCAGCTTCCAATAATTTTCTCATTGAAACAACTGACATTTTAAAATTCCTCTCTTTCCGTTATTCCTCCATCATTTCTAACATTCGCAACTTTTTACGCCTGTTTCGGCAAAGCACGGGCGAATGAATTCATGATGTGTGTCATTTCACGTGCCACTGCACGCTTTTATAATTATAGCACAGCATAATGCAATTGCAAGTATGCTTTTTATTTTTTATGACCTTTGGCCATTGGATGGGCTTGTTCATATGCCTGCCGCAAACGATCTCCCGTTACATGCACATAGATTTGGGTAGTGGATAGTGAAGCATGCCCTAACAGCTCCTGTACGACACGGATATCTGCTCCATTATCCAACAAATGCGTTGCAAAGCTGTGACGAAAAATATGGGGGTGCATGCGAATATGCATGCCGCATGCATCACATTGTTTGCTCATGATATATTGTACGCCTCTAGTCGTTAACGGCCTGCCTCTTTGATTCACAAACAAAATGTCATGTGTTTCCTTTCCCATCCACTTCGATCGAACTTTTAAAATATAATTTTTCACTCGCTCTCCGATAGATGCATAAAACGGTACGATGCGTTCTTTATCGCCTTTTCCGATTACACGCAGGATATTTTCATCAAAATCCAGACTGTTCAAATGCAAAGATACCACTTCGCTCACACGCAGCCCGCAGGCATACATCAATTCAAACATAGCGCGGTCACGGATCCCTGCATCCGTGTTTTCATCAAATGAAGATAAAAAAGCAGCTACTTCCTCAACAAATAAAAATTCAGGTATTCTTTTTGGCAGTTTGGGTCCTTTGAAATTTTGCAGAGGATGATTGAGCACTCCTACATATTCATTTAGATAATGATAATAGCTGCGAAGCGAACTGATCTTTCGGGCAATTGTCGTTGAACTTCTTTCATGCCCTTTTTCATCTACGCTGATCTTCGCAATATAATTCATCAATACGATACGGTCCACATCTTCAAGCGAATCGATTCCTTCTTCTTTCAAAAAGGAGATGAACTGTTCGATATCTCGCCGATAGGCATCTGTCGTATGTTTGGAACCTGTATTGCGCTGATCGATATAACGTAAGAATCGCTCTAAATAATCTTCCATCACAGTTCTGCCTTTATCCGTTCGATTTCTTCCAAGGCCTGTTTACAGATTGCATCTTTTCTTTCGTGTTTCTTCACTTTATTTTTCAATGTGACGATCCCGAAATTCGCATTCATCGGTTGGAAATAGTTTGCATCGGCATGTGTAATATAATACGCCATAGAACCCATGATACAAGTGTTCGGGAAAATATAGGATTCTTTCCCTTGTACATATCTAGCCATATTGATTCCAGCAATCAAACCGCTTGCTGCACTCTCTACATAGCCTTCGACCCCACACATCTGACCTGCAAAAAACAGATTCTCACGTTTGCTGCATTGATAGGTTTCTTTCAACACCTTTGGCGCACAAAGATAAGAATTGCGATGCATGACGCCATATCGAACGATCTGACAGTTTTCCAGTCCCGGGATCATCGAGAATACGCGTTTCTGTTCTCCCCATTTCAAATGTGTCTGAAATCCGACGATATTATACAGCGTATCAATTGCATTATCCTGACGCAACTGTACGACTGCATACGGTCTGGATCCGTCCGGACGCTGTAAACCAACCGGTTTCATAGGGCCAAACAACAGCGTCTTTCTACCTCTTTTAGCTATTTCTTCCACCGGCATGCATCCTTCAAAATAGATTTCTTTATCAATGTCATGTAATGGAGCCGTTTCCGCATGAATCAGTGCATCATAAAATTGATTGAACTCTTCCTCATTCATTGCACAGTTGATATAATCCGCATCTCCTTTATCGTATCTGGATTTGCGATATGCTTTTGTAAAGTCAATAGAATCCTTTTCAATGATCGGCGCAGCAGCATCATAAAAATGAAAATAATCTGCTTGCAGATACGTGCGAATAGCATTTGACAAAGCATCGCTAGTTAACGGACCGCTTGCAATGATCACATTTCCTTCGGGAATCTCCGTTACTTCTTCACATACAAATTCAACCAGCGGATGCTGTTTCAATGTATCTGTGATCCATTGGGAGAATCCATCGCGGTCGACAGCCAATGCACTCCCCGCAGGGATACGGTGAAGATCGGCGCTTTTCATGATCAGCGAATCCAGTCTGCGCATTTCCTCTTTTAAGATACCGACTGCATTATGAAGGGAATCACTGCGTAATGAATTGGAACATACCAGTTCGCTAAAGCGATCGCTGTGATGTGCCGGCGATGAATGCTTGGGGCGCATTTCTACCAAACGTACAGGAATACCTCTGGAAACAAGCTGCCAGCAGGCCTCGCAGCCGGCTAATCCAGCACCTACGATCGTTACCTTCTCCATCAAGCATTGTCCTCCTTTGTCGTCTCTTTTTTTGTCTTTTTCTCTACCTTGGGTTCTTTTTTGATATATCGGCATTTCGGATAATTGCTGCATCCGATGAATGTCGTTCCATAACGCGACTTGCGTCGAACCAGTTCATGGCCGCATTGCGGACATTTTTCTCCAATCGGTTCCGGTTTTGCTTTTTCTTTCAAACTTTTGATCGTTTTGCACTGCGGATAATTGCTGCATGCGAGGAAACTGCCGTAACGTCCCTTTTTCATGACCATTTTTGCCCCGCAGTTAGGACAGATCTCATCGCTTTCCTGTGGTTCCTCTTCGCTCTTTGTATAGCGGCATTTAGGAAAATTGATACAAGAAATAAACTTTCCATAGCGGCCATTTCGATAAACAAGCTCACTGCCGCACTCCGGACAAAGTTCTCCTGTACGTTCTAATTCTTTCTTTTCCATATGTTCATACGCATTTTCTACCAATGGATCGAAAGTATCCCAAAACTTCTTCAATTCCTCTACATTATTACGTTCTCCGCTGGCAATCTCATCTAAATGGGACTCCATATCGGCTGTATACATGACATTGATGATCGTGCTGAAAAACTCTTGTAATTTTTGATCGGTCAGCTCTCCCTGTTCGCTTGGTACAAAGACTTTCGTACGGCTGCCTTCGCTTGATTTTTCCAAAGTGGCATATCCGCGTGCCTGCAGCGTATCAATGATCATCGCATAAGTACTCGGGCGGCCAATGCCTTTTTCTTCTAATTCCTTGATCAGACGCGCTTCGCTGTAACGCAGCGGCGGTTCTGTAAAATGCTGTTTCCCATCTAACTGCACGTCTTTTAATTCCTCATTCTGCTCTAACAAAGGCAAGATATCATCTTTTACTTGTTCATACTTTCCATAGACTTTCAAATAACCGTCAAAAGTCATCGTAGAGCCGTTCGCTGAGAACTGGCATCCATTATTTTCAATCTTGACTGCTACTGCATCGCTCTTGCTTGGAGCCATCAGAGAAGCCAATGTACGGCTATAGATCAAATGATACAGCTTATATTGATCATTTGTTAGATATTGTTTTACATTTTCCGGTGTATTCATGATATTGGTCGGGCGGATCGCCTCATGCGCATCCTGTGCATTTTCATCATTTTTCTGACGTACTTTTCCTTTATATTCTTTTCCATATATGGTTTCAATGTATTGAAAAGCGTCATTTAAAAATACAGGAGATAATCGCGTAGAATCGCTACGCATATAACTGATCAAACCTTCGCTTCTTCCTCCCAGATCAATACCTTCATACAGTTTCTGTGCGATCTGCATCGTCTTTTTTGCACCAAAGCCTAACTTTGTGCTTGCTTCCTGCTGCAGTGTAGATGTGATGAACGGCATCTTCGGTTCACGTTTTTTTACCTTTTTGTCAATGCCGGCAACCAGAAAAGCATGGTCTTTGCATCGATCGATGATCGCATCGCAATCTTCTTTGCTTTTTAACTTTGCTTTCTTTCCGTCTACTTTTAATAAAGTTGCTGTAAAATTCTGCTTTTCTTTTTTGCATAATGCATCTAATGTCCAATATTCTTCTTTTTTAAAATTGCGGATCTCATTTTCCCGCTCGACGATCAAACGCAAAGCAACCGATTGTACACGTCCGGCTGATTTTGATTGAATCTTATTTTGTAATAGTTTTGACAGCCGAAAGCCGATGATTCGATCCAGCATACGTCTTGTTTCTTGTGATTTCACAAGATTCTGATCGATCTTTTGCGGATGTTTCATCGCCTCCAGTATCGCTTGTTTTGTTATTTCATGAAAAACGATTCGATTTTCATCATTCATATCTAACCCGAGCACACTTGCCAAATGCCAGGCAATTGCTTCCCCCTCACGGTCCGGGTCACTTGCCAGATACACATGATCACTGTCTTTTGCCAGCTTTTGCAATTCCTTGACTACTTCTTTTTTATCTGTGCTGATTTTGTAATTCGGTTGAAAATCGTGTTCGACGTCGATTCCCAATCCGCCTTTCCCACTGGTCGCTAAATCACGTATATGTCCTTTGCTGGATACAACATGATACTCATTTCCTAAATACTTTTCTATTGTCTTAGATTTTGAAGGTGATTCCACAATCACTAAATTTTTCATGGTGAGTGCCTCCATTCCAAAATATTCGATATATATTATTCGAGCAAAATCTGCTTTTGTCAATTGTTTTTATAGTTCTTGCACATCTTCTGCATGAAATAACGGCTCTGCCCCCTGCTGCAAAAGCAATGCATTTCCTAAATATTCCCTTTCCAAATAAGATCGCACGACCACATATACCGGCCTTGAAAGTTCGATTGCTTCATTCACGGTATGCATGGTACCGCTGCGCACTTTGGCTTCGATCACGATAATACTGTCTGCCAATGCTGCAATCAAACGGTTGCGCCAAGGAAAATGGGCAGCATATGGTTTGGTTTTGCCAGGATATTCACTTATGATCAGATGCTGTGCTGCTAGTCGTGCATATAGATCTGCATTTTCTTTCGGATATACGCACTCTATGCCGCAGCCAATCACTCCAATGGTCTTTTGATCTAATGCCTCTCGATGTGCCAAAGCATCAATTCCCTTTGCCAGCCCTGAAATGATCACATATTTTTCTTTTAGTATTCCTACGATCTGCTGACAGCTGGTCCTGCCTTCTTCACTAGAAACACGCGAACCGATGACTGCTACCCCCTTTGCTTCCAATAAAGACAAATCACCGTGATAAAACAAGATCCAGGGCGGATATCGCAAGTGTCGAAACTGTTTTGGATATTCTGCATCGAAAACAGTGATATATTTTTGGGCCGATCGGAAAGGATACCAAGGTTCTTGGCGTTGGATTGCCATAGCTATTCGCTGCCAATTCCCCTCATATCGTATTGCATAAGATAAGATTTGTTCTCGCATCAGATCACCTCTTATCTTCTATACGTCCAAACTTTTTTATGGACTAAAGAAAAGAAGGGATCATCCCTTCTTCACTATCGTTTTGATTATTTTGTTTCCTTTTCCTCGCTCAAGAATTCTTTTGCACTGGTCAATAAAGATGCCAGATCCTGAAGTTGTGCCGGTACAACGATCTTCGTTGCTTTTCCATCTGCTATCTTGCCATACGTTTCCAAGCTCTTTAATGTCAAGAATGATTTATTTGGATCCGCTTCTTTGATCATTTGGATACCTCTTGCTTGTGCTTCATACAAACGTTCGGTTGCCTGCGCTTTACCTTCTGCTTCCGCAATCATTGCTTCTTTTTTTGCATTTGCGCGAAGAACCATTGCCTCTTTATCTCCCTCTGCTGTTAAGATGGCGCTTCTCTTTTCGCCTTCTGCACGGAGAATGGACTCACGTCGTTCACGTTCTGCACGCATCTGCTTTTCCATGGCATCCTGAATGTCACGTGGAGGCAAGATATTTTTTACTTCCACACGATTCACTTTGATGCCCCAAGGATCTGTCGCTTCATCTAAAATTGCACGCATTTTCGAATTGATGATGTCACGGCTTGTTAATGTTTGATCCAGTTCTAATTCACCAATGATGTTACGCAGTGTCGTAGCTGTCAAGTTTTCGATAGCCGTCACCGGTCCGACCACGCCATACGTATACAGCTTTGGATCTGTGATCTGAAAATAGACAACCGTATCGATCTGCATCGTTACATTATCTTTTGTAATCACTGGCTGTGGAGCAAAATCTTTGACTACTTCTTTTAAAGTAACACGATTCGCCACACGGTCAACAAATGGTATCAAAATATGGATACCTGTTCCCCAAGTGGAGTGATAAGCACCCAAACGTTCGATTACATAAGCATTTGCCTGTGGAACGATGCGCACCAGATACGCGATGAACAAAATAACGATCACCAGCAAAACAATAGCAATTAAAACCGGAAAAATTGTGTCAAAAAACATGATCTAACCCACCTTTCTACTCCTGGAGCGCGCTGACAAGCAGTTTGGCTCCTTCAATAGCCACTACTTTTACGCGTTCTCCCTTTTCGATCATTTCACAATTATATGGTATAGCGCTCCAAGAAGCACCTTCCACCTTGACGATGCCCCACTCTTGCGCTGTAATCGTTTTCTCAACGATACCGACAGCACCAATATAACGATCTGCATTGGTGGCGACGATATTCCCGCGCAAATAATATGCAGATAACGGCCGTACGATCAACAATAATAAGATAGATACAATGAAGAAAATGATGATTTGCAGCCATAATGGTGCAGCCGCCACTTCTAATACCATGGCAACCAGAGCACCGGCCGCAAACCAAATGCTGACCAAGGCAGTCGGTGTAATAAACTCAATGATGATTGCCGCGACAAGGATCGTAAGCCAAATACCAATCATATGTCACCCTCTCCCTCCATAAAATTTATAATCAACAAATGATTTTTCTCATCAAAATGTGCAGGTAATTTTCTTCCATCCAGATCATCATGAAAGACTGTTTGAATTTGTTTTACAACTGCCTTATTAGTCACACGTGCATATCCTTTACCTACCGTGATTTTATAAAGGACATCCTGTGGATGCAGATGCAAATCCAATTCCCTTCGTTGAATGGGACGGATAGCCAACTGGTGATTTTCTTCATCGATTCCGACCATTACATAGCGAATATCATTAAAATAAGAAGCAGCCGCTGCATTCAGCGTGATCGCATTTTCGCTGATCGTTACCACTGGCGCTGCAGTAGAAGAAGTTACCCAAGTAAACATATCCCTCACTCCTTTCACTTTCAATATACACGTTTCATATTGCTTTTGCAACAATTTTCTCTTATTTCTTATTATTTCTTATTTTTTCATATTTGCATAAAGAAAGAGGGATCTCTCCCTCATATTTCTGTATCATCAAATCGCAGATCCAAATGCGGTTCCAGCATCTCTTTCACTGGTCCATAGCTCTTTCGATAAATGTCTAAAACACCATAGCGGTGCAAGGCTGCAATATGCGCTTTTGTCGGATATCCTTTATGCTTGGCAAAGCCGTATTGCGGATATAGTTCATCATATTTTCGCATGATCCGATCACGCGTTACTTTTGCTAAAATGCTCGCTGCAGCTATGCTGACGCTTTTTTGATCGCCTTTCACTATCGCTTCCATCGGCAATTGACAATGCGGCAAAGGCATTGCATCTGTCAAGACAGCATCTTTCTGCAAAAATTGATCAACGATTTCCTGCATGGCATCTTGGGTCGCTGCATAAATATTTTTTTGATCAATAATGGCTGGTTCAACGACTAAGATATGATATTCACCCGCCAATTGTACGATTTCATCAAAAAGCAGTTCTCTTTTCTTTTCGCTTACTTTTTTTGAATCATAGATTCCATCATGCTGAAAACCCGGCGCAAAGCGGACACCGGCAACCACTAAAGGACCTGCAATAGGGCCTCTGCCTGCTTCATCTAAACCGATGATATGCTGATATCCTTGCTGCCAATAAGAAATTTCATATGTATGTTCAATCTTCATTTGGCATCTCCCATGTGATAGCCCCCAGCTTGCAGTCACGTATTTCTCTTAAAAAAGCGATGATCAATCGTTTTTCATCAATATTTGCTCCGTTTTTATACCCGCGCTTTTGGGCAATAGATAACAGCGTATCATATGGATTTTCGCATAATGCAACATCATAGCGCTGTGAAACGAGCGCCGGATAATGCTTCTGCAGCCATCCCATTGCCCAGTAGGCAATTTCCTCTAGCGGCAGGATATCATCACGAATAGCCCCGGTCACTGCTAAAAGCATACCTACTTTCTGATCTTCAAATTTTGGCCATAACACACCGGGAGTATCCAGCAATTCCAGCTCTTTGCCAATTTTTACCCACTGCAATGCTTTGGTGACACCAGGCCGGTCGCCTGTCGTAGCTGCTTTTTTCTTTGCTAATGAATTGATCAAAGTAGATTTTCCCACATTCGGGATTCCGACCACCATTGCTCGTATTGCACGCGGACGGATCCCTCTTCTTTTCATCCGCTCGATCTTATCTTTCATCAGCTCCTGTGATGCTGCTACGATTTTCTTAGCCAAAGAATCATGCAGCAGATCCAATGACATGACCTTCACATTTTCCTGTTGCAAGTATTGGATCCACATATTGGTGGCTTCCGGCTGTGCTTTATCGCGTTTGGTCAATAAGATCAGCCGAGGTTTTTGTTTTGTCAATTCCTCGATCAATGGATTTTTACTGGCATTCGGAATCCGAGCATCCCGTAATTCAATGACCATATCCACCATTTTTAACTGTTCCTGCATCTGCCGTTTGGCTTTCGTCATATGTCCCGGAAACCATTGTATGTTCACTGTATTTTTCTTTTCTTCCATCATCCTACATACCCCACTTTATCAAACGGCCAAAAAACAACGACGCCAATGGCAATGATATCCTGCCGGTGAAATGCACCCACTTGTACATTTCGGCTATCCAATGACTCTGGACGGTTATCGCCGACCAAGAAATATTCATCCTCACCCAGCGTCAGCTCTTTCATATCACTGTTAAACTGTTGAATGGACAAACGTTCCAATGTCTCTTTCATATAGGTTTCCTGCAAAAAAGATTCTTCTACTTTTTTTCCATTGATCAAAAGCTGCCCATCTTCATAAGAGAGTGTCTCATTAGGGAGTCCGATGACACGTTTGACCCACATTTCATCTCCGTGTTTGACCACAACAACATCGAAACGATCCGGATCGCTGATCAAATTATTGACCACATTGATCATCACTTTTTCCCCATCCAGCAAAGTGGGAGTCATGGATGTTCCGGAAATCTGCATCGGGCGCAGAAAAAACGCTACAAAAAGAAAGGCTGCCAACACATAGATAATGATACTGCGGATAAACTCTAAAAAATGAATCAGCTGCATTCCTCTCTTCATGAAACCTCTCCTTTCATTGATTGTGGTAACCGATTTGATCAAATGGAAGCAGAACAAATACGCCTTTTCCGACGATTTGATCACGCTTGAATGGACCGACGATACGTGAATCTGCAGAAACGACACGGTTGTCGCCCATCACAAAATATTCATCATCGCCTAACGTGACAGGTCCAAAATCACTCGTAAATACACCTTGGCTTTTCTCGATATCTTTTACGTAATCCGTATTCAAATACGTTTCTTTTAACACTTTGCCATCAATATAAACAACACCGTCTTTGCATTCGATCGTTTCATTTGGCAATCCGATCACGCGTTTGACCCAATATTCATTTTCATGGGAAACAATGACGATATCTCCGCGCTGAATGCCATCCAATCGTAGGCCCAGCAGGTTTGTAAAACCAAACTCCCCGTCTTCCAGCGTAGGATACATACTGCTGCCATCCACATAAACTGGCTGTGCAATAAATGTCTTGATGCCCAGTGCAACGATAAAACATATAAGCAATATCTTAACAAAATCAAAGACTTCCCATTGCAGTCCCCGTATTTTCTTTTCGTTTTCTTCCATTTTATCACTCTCATTCTAAAAAAGTTGCTCTTATTATAACGCAATTTTTTATACTTGAACACAAAAAAAAGAAAAACCGGAATATCCGGCTTTCTTAGCGAATCTCTTTGATACGTGCAGCTTTGCCTGAACGTCCGCGCAGATAAGTCAATTTGTTTCTTCTTACCTTACCTTTACGTACTACTTCAATCTTATCGATGATAGGTGAATGCAAAGGGAATGTTCTTTCTACACCGATCTGGTTAGAAATTTTACGAACTGTGAAAGTCTCAGCGATCCCTCCGCCTTTTTTGGCAACGACAACACCTTCAAAAACCTGTACACGGGACTTATCTCCCTCTTTGATCTTTACGTGTACACGCACTGTACTACCTGACTTGAAGAAAGGTACATTTGGATTCAACTGTGATTTTGTTACTTCATTTACTAAATTCAAATTCATCTTATGGCGCTCCTTTTCTACTTGTTATTGCGTTGGGTTCATTCATCATTTTGATCAGCGGAACCACGGTCCACAAGGACTTAAATATATTATCACATTTTTTTTGCTGATGCAATTCTTTTTATTGATCTTTTACATCTGTTTTATTGATCTTTTACATCTGTTTCCTCTTTGATCTCTGTTAAAAGTTTCTCTTCTTCTTTTGTAAAAGTACGATTCTCTAAAAGATCTGGTCGTTTTTGCATTGTTTTTCGCAAAGATTCTTTTAGACGCCACCTGCGAATATTGGCATGATGCCCGCTTAACAATACTTCCGGCACTTTTTTACCTTCAAAAACTGCAGGTTTGGTATACTGGGGATATTCTAATAAACCATCTGAAAAAGAATCATCCTCATGCGAATCTTCCAGAATGACTCCGTCTAATAGACGGATCACTGCATCACTCACTACCAAAGCTGCCGGTTCTCCACCAGTCAAGACGTAGTCTCCAATGCTGATTTCTTCATCTACATAAGAACGAATACGTTCATCGAAGCCTTCATAGTGTCCGCATAAGAAAATCAAATGGTCGTAACGAGACAGAGAAACAGCCTTTTTCTGTGAAAATGTATTTCCCTGCGGCGTTAACATGACTACATGTGATCTTTCGCTTTGAATGGAGCGAAGGGCATCAATAATCGGCTGACAAGCAAGGACCATTCCCTGGCCTCCGCCATAAGGGGTATCATCCACATGCCGGTGTTTATCCAATGTAAAATCACGAAAATCTATCGTTTCAAATTCTACTTTTTTATTTTCAATTGCACGTTTGATGATGCTTGTGGTCTGAAAAGAATCAAAAAACTCTGGAAATATCGTAATAACGCTGATTTTCATAATAAGCCTTCCATTTCTTCGATCACGATTTTTTTATCATCGATATCGATGGAGGCAACAATTGCCCGTACAAAAGGAATCAGCACTGTGTCCTCTGTCCGTTTGACACGCAATACTGCATTTGCGCCAGTTTCAAGCACATCGATGACGCGGCCAACATAGACCTGTTCGCTGGTATATACATCACAATCCATCAGATCGCTGTACAAGACCTCGTCTTCTTCCAATGCCTGTGAATCCATCTTATCCGCAAAAAGGTCCATTCCTTTGAAACATTCTACCAGATTGATATTTTCGAATCCTTCAAAAACACAATATACCATTCCTTTATCAAAATGAGACCGCAATACGATCACTTTTTGACGCTGCTCCCCAATATATAAAACAGCACCTTTAGCGAAACGTTCCTGTATAAAATGTGTATTGGGGATGATCTTTACTTCCCCATTCAAACCGCGTGTATTTACGATCTTACCAATTCGAATAGTTTCCATAGATATCCTTCTCCTTTTAAAAAAGGGATGTTCTACATCCCTTACTTAATACGCTTCGAACTTAATCGTCACATGTGCATGCTCATTGCGAGCAGCCACAGACATCATCTGTCGGATAGAAGAAGCCATGATGCCTTTGCGTCCAATCAAACGGGCAACATCATCATCGTTGGCATATACATACAACAATATCTCGTTTTCATCCAAACTTTCCATTTGTTTCACAGATACTGTTTCTTTGTCATCCACGATCGGCTTGATCAAATCAAGCAATACCTTCTCGTAATCCATAAGCTATTTAGCGTTCTTTTCTTCGTGCAAACGAGTCATGATTCCTTCTTTAGAAAGAATGCTGCGTACTGTATCAGAAGGCTGTGCACCATTCTTCAACCATTTCATTGCTAAATCAGCATCTACTTTGATCTGTGCCGGCTTTGTCATTGGATCATATGTACCAATTGTTTCGATAAAACGGCCATCACGAGGTGAACGGCTGTCAGCGGCTACGATACGATAAAAAGGAGCTCCTTTTTTACCCATTCTCTTTAATCTTAATTTTACTGCCATATCTATTTCCTCCTAGTTGTTCATTTTTCACACTTTGATAGTATAGCACAGAAAAACAAGGTGTCAAGTACTTTTACTTAACACCTGTTATTTTATTTTCTTTTCTTCTTTTTCTTTGGCTTTTTGCTGCCGGCATGCTTTCCGGCTCCAGGCACGCCGCCCATACCGTTCATGGCTTTCAATGCGCCCATATTCGGCATGCGGCCGCCCATACTGCCCATCATCTTCATCATTTGCTGCATCTTCTCGTACTGTGACAACAAACGGTTGACATCAGCCACACTGGTCCCGCTGCCTTTCGCAATACGATTTTTCCTGGAAGCTTTTAAACAGCTTGGATTTTCCCGTTCATATTCAGTCATGCTTTGGATGATGGCTTCACTTTTCTTCATGGTTCCTTCTGCACGGGCATCGTCAATTTGTCCTGCCATCTTATTAAGACCAGGAATCAATTTCATCATGCCGCCCAATGACCCCATCTTTTTGATCTGCTGAAACTGTACGAGCATATCTGTCAAAGTAAAGTTGCCTTTCATCAAACGCTGGGCACTTTTCTGGGAAGCTTCCATATCCATCTTTTCTTGCGCTTTTTCGATCAATGTCAGCATATCGCCCATGCCCAGGATGCGATCTGCCATTCGGCTTGGATGGAATACATCTAGATCATCGATCTTTTCTCCAAGGCCAACAAACATCACCGGTACATGTGTGATCGAGCGTACAGATAAGATTCCTCCGCCGCGGGAATCGCCATCTAATTTTGTCAAAACCAACCCGGTAACAGATAACTGTTCATGAAAGCTTTGAGCGACATTGACAATGTCCTGTCCAGTCATGGCATCTACCGTCAACAAGATTTCATCCGGCTGTATCAACGCTTTGATATCACTCAATTCTTGCATCAGTTCTTCATCGATATGCAAACGTCCGGCTGTATCAAAAAGCACCGTATCATAACCATGTTCCTTGGCATAGTCCATTGCTTGTCTAGCAGTTTCTAACGCTTTGGTCTCTACTCCCAAAGTAAATACTTCCACACCGATGTTTGCTCCCAGTGTCTGCAGCTGTTCTATAGCAGCAGGACGAATCACATCACAAGCAACCAGCAACGGTTTTCTTGCCTGTTTCTTCTTCATCAAGTTTGCAATTTTGGCACTTGCCGTTGTTTTACCAGTACCTTGCAGACCCACCATCATCAAAGTTGTGATGCCGTCTTTTTTATAATGTACCGTTACTTCTTCATTTCCTAATAAATTTGTGATTTCCTCGTGAACGATCTTTACGACCATCTGTCCCGGATTCAAAGCACTCAGCACTTCTTCACCAAGCGCTTTTTCTTTGACGCGGGCAATAAAATCTTTTACTACCGTATAATTTACATCTGCTTCCAAAAGCGACATGCGCACTTCTTTCAGCATGTCATTCATATTTTTTTCTGTAAGTTTTCCTTGACCTGTTATATTTTTGAACGCTTTGCTCATACGTTCGGTTAAGGATTCAAATGCCATAGCAAAAACACCTCATTTCATGCTTGTTTATTATATCATTAAGTTTTTCTTTTTCCAAACGGTTTTTATCATTGCGGCAACGATCGTTTCTGATATAGTTCGATGTGAAACTGTGCTGTTGTCGTCAATTCATCATTGCATAACAAACGTTGTACTCCCTCTTTCGGAGAGCGATAATAATACGGCGTCATCTGAAAAAGCGCCTTGATTTCTTCTTTCCCGTGCAATGTGATTTGATTTTCGATCAGCCATTCTTTCTTTAATTCAAACTGTGTATAGTTCACCGCATTTTCTTCATTTTCGATCACATGCTCATATATCATTTGTTTCATTTCATATAGATGACGTTTGCCGGGCTCTACTTTGATCACATACCCATGATCATGTAAGATACGTGCAAATTCATTCTCTGCAAATGGAGCAAAAATGCTCATCACGACATCACAGCAAGCATCTTCCAAAGGAAGATCGAATATGCTGGCGACAAAGCAATGAATCTTCGAACTTCTTTTTGCACATTTCATCAATGCGTATTTGCTCATATCAAAAGCATAAACTTCCTGGCATTTAGCAGGAAATTCCTGTGTATAATAACCTTCTCCGCAACCTGCATCGACAATGACGGACGCTGAGAGATCATTTAGTATCGCCAACAGCTGCTGTATGAGAAAATGATAATGCCCTGCCTCTAAAAACAGGCTGCGTGCCTGCACCATCTCTTTATTATCACCTGTTGCCTTTTGCTTATGAATTAACAAATGCGTATATCCTTGTTTGGCAATATCAAAACAATGTCCATTTTTGCATAGATAGCTTTTTTCTTTTTTTAACAATTTTGCTTTGTATTTCGGACATATCAACATAAGATCACCTCTTTCTCTTACCTAAAAAAAACATAGGGAAATCCCTATGTTTTTATCGATGATGTTCCTTTTGATGATCTGGTGTCATGGGTGTGTGATTTTTTTCACCCTTTTGATCCAGCACCGTATGTTCCCGCTGATATTCGGATAAATGACGGCGTTTCTCCATCTCGATCTCTGCACCTAAATCGATGCCCATTTCATACTGATACAGATCTTCCTGTATCTTAGGATTTCGGTAATGTTTTTTTCGCTCCACAATTTCACCTCATCCATAGTATGTGAACAAAATGAAATTCTATGCGCTCAAAACCAAAGATCAAAACAGATCTTCTGTTGCCTCGTCTTCTTTTTTTACTGGATAGACATGAACGATCTTTGTCTGTGCAACGCATTCTTCTACCATTTTTTCAAAATCAAACCGGCTTTCCAGATATTCCGCTTTTTTTATCGTTGGTTTTGTCACTGGGTTTTTCGGAGTAAAAATCGTGCAGCAATCTTCCCATGGAAGAATGCTTGTTTCATATGTACCGATCTTGCGAGCAAGATCGATGATCTCTACTTTATCCATCGTTGCGACTGGACGTATCACTGGCAAAGCAATCACATCATTGATCGTACGCATGCTTTCCAAAGTCTGGCTGGCCACCTGTCCTATGCTTTCACCGTTTACGATCGCCAAACAGTTTTGTTTTTCCGCTAATCTTTCCGCAATGCGATACATCATCCTGCGCATAATGGTAATTGCATAGCTTTCATCACAATGCTCATAAATGGCCAACTGCAAATCGGTAAACGGTACGATATGCACTACGATATGTCCTTGATAAGGTGCCAGCAAACGAGCTAATTCTAATACTTTTTCCTGTGCTTGAGAAGATGTATAGGGAGGAGATGCATAATGAACGCATTCAATAGCTACGCCTCTTTTCATCGTTAAATAAGAAGCAATCGGAGAGTCGATTCCGCCTGAAAGCATGACCATCGCCTTTCCTCCGACACCTACTGGATAACCCCCGGCACCAGGATATTTATCCATCATGATATAAGTATCCTGTTCATGTACCTCAATTTGTATTTTTACTTGCGGTTCCCGCACATTGACTTTCCATTCTGTATTTTTCAATATGATAGATGCTACTGCCCGGTTGATCTCATCAGAGATCATTGAAAATTTTTTATCACTTCGCCGGGCTGCGATCTTGAATGTTTTAGGTTCCTGTGTTTTTACATAGGATAGAACAGCATCTTTTATTGCTTCAATCTCACTGTTTACTCGCAATGCAAAAGAAAAGGAACTGATTCCAAAAACTTTCTCTAAATATGGCTTGATTGCGAATGGATCATTCTGATTCAGATGAATATACATCCGATCATGTGTTTTCTCAATTTCAATCCCGTCAAACATCATCAATGCATGTTTGACATTCGTATATAAACGTTTGATAAAATCTTTTCGATTTTTTCCCTTGGTGGACAATTCACCATATCGTATCAGGATATGGTCATATGTAAATTTATCTTGTGGCATATTCTTCTATGATCTCCTTCAATGATTTTATAAAATAATCGATTTCTTCTATGCTCGTTAGATGAGAAAACGATAAACGAACGGCATGTGTCGCATGCAATTCATCTTTTCCCATCGCTAACAAGACATGTGATATCGCTTTGCCTTTTGAGTTGCATGTACTTTGCGCACTAACACAAATGCCTTTTGCGTCCAATGCATTTAGCATGATCTCGCTTCCAATGCATAAACAAGAAAAGTTCAAAATAAAAGGGTATGCATCTTCAGGAGAATTGACAGCAATATCAGGAATTGCGGATAACTTTTCGCGCGTATATGCATTGATCTTTTGTACATGTGCAATATGCTGCGCTTGTTCTTCCAGCGCCAAACGTATCGTCTTTGCCAACACGATCTCAGTTGGTGCATTGCTCGTACCACCGCGTAAGCCCCACTCCTGCTGTCCAGCACTGATCAGCGGCAATAAGCGAAGATTCTTACGATGATATAATAACGCACTTCCTTTTAGCCCATAGATCTTATGAGCAGAAAAAGTTGCCATATCCACGCTTGAAACCGGCAGTTCCATCTTTCCAAGCGCCTGCACCATATCACTGTGCACCACCGCTCTGGAATGGGCATGAACGGCCTCTGCAATTTCTTTTATAGGATTGATACAACCCGTTTCATTGTTCACCAACATAACAGAAACAAGGATGGTATCTTTCCGCAGCGCACAGAGAACATCTTCCACATGTACGCGGCCGTCTTCATGCAACGGCAGATATGTAATATCAAAGCCGAACACTTCTTTTAACTGCTCAACACTGCTTCGAATGCTGGAATGTTCCTCACTGCTTACGATGATATGCCGTCCTCTGTTTTGATTTGCCAAAGCAAAACCTTTTAATGCATAATTGTTCGATTCACTTGCGCATGAAGTATATAAAATTTCTTCCGGCTGTACATGGAAAAGCTGTGCGATATTCGCACGGCTTTGTTCTAACAGCATATTTACTTTTCTTCCTGCCTGGTGTAAAGAATCCGCGTTTGCATAATAAGTATGCAAAACTTTTTCATAAGCTTCTAATACTTCTTTTCGTATCGGAGTGGTTGATGCATAATCCAAATATACCATAACTATCCCACCTGATTCATGATGCTTGGATCATTTGTCTTAATTAATTTTTCATAAATGCCCGGATGCATTTTTTCAATACATTGAATCGCAATCTTCAAGGCTTTCGTATACTCTCCATTCTGGAAGGAAAGTTCTGCTCTTGTCAATTCAGAATCGATTTCAGAATAACTGGAACGATAACGATTGCCAAATACGATCGCATTTTCGACCATGATCGCTATGCCGACCAAATTATTGGCATTATTATACAATTTATATACAAAATCAATTGCTTCCTGCAAATCCGCATTCAGCTCCTGCACATCCAAAGGAGAATGTTCCAAGACCAGTTTAACACGATTGATCAATTTTTCCCCTTCAGCCAGATCAGACTGGTACTGTGATGAAATACTTGGCAAACGATGACAGGCTGTTTTCAAGCGAACTTCGTTCAAGATCAGCTGCAGTTTGACAAGCTGTTTCTTTGCTCTTTCTTCATCGCTGCAAGCACTGGCCAGCTGTGCCTTCATCTTTTCGACATCTTTGCCAAAAAGTTCGACCGCTTTGGCTAACTCGCGATAATCCATCAACTGGGCAGATGCTGCAAGCACATTTTCAATCGCTGCTTTCTCCACTTTTCTTCTTAAGACATTCATCTGTTCCAGCTGTTTCTCTTCTTCTTTTAAGCGAGCGCTCCAGTCTTCAAAACCAAAACGTTCGTTTACGCGCTGATACAATTGAACGATGCTTTCAAACTCTTCATTGACATGCCGTACCTTTTGAAACAGTTCATCTATTCCACCATGGATCTCTGCATACGCATCATCTTCACGAGCGATCAGATCCTGCAGATTTAACAACCGCTCGCCTAGGGCATTCAGATTTTCTTTTACATCGACAACGATGCCGCCACGCAATTTGGCGATATTTTCTTTTAATTGATCAGAAATGATATCCAAATTTTTCTGCACATCCAAATGTTCCAGATAAACACCTTTATTTCTAGTCTGTGCATAACGCAATCCGATTTCATCAATTGCTTTTGGCAATACACCTCTAGCCTGTTCGTATAAATTAGGAAGGGCATGCAATTGATTGCCTAATTCCTGGATATCCTTGGCAATTTCCTCTTGCTGTTCATGTGCCTTATCGAATTCGGAAGCAAACATCCATTCTTCAAACAGCGAAAATTTCTTTTCAATCGCATCGATACGTTTTTCAATGTATTCTACGCTCTGGTGATAGGCATTTCTATTATCGCCAAACATTTTTTTGATCGAACGAAAACGTTCTTTCAAGATATTGATCTGCGAACGCTGTTCGCTTTCTTGTTCTAGAATTTCATCTAATACTTGATTGACTTCTTCTGCTTTTTTTCTGCTTTCTTCCAAATTCTTTTGTAATTGTTCCATCTTTTTATATGCTGCCTTATTTTTATGCACATATAAAAGATCATCGGCTTCAGCTAACAAAACGCCGCATTCTTTCAAAGCTTCCTGTACAGAATCAAAATTAGGCTGGCATTCATTCACCCTTGCAAGCATCGCCTCATTTACACGCGAAAGGGCTACTGCTTTGTTAAATTTAAAAGCAAGAGGAATACCTTTTACCTCATTGTATTTTGTTTCCAGTTCTACTAATCCGCCTTTTAAGCTTCGCTTTCGCATTCCTCTTAAAACAATGGTCAATACGATAATAACAACTAAAGCAATTACGATATATAACACCAACTGTGGTGTCAAAACATTGATAAGCTTATTGATCAAAGTGTCCATGCCACTCCTCCTGACTGAATATAACTATCTATATTCTATCACACTTCTTATCAATTAAAAACTTTATTCGAAAGTTTGATAAATTTTTTCACCTGTTTTTCTTCCGTATTCTTCGTAACAAAAAAAGTCCGAAAAAGAATAAATGATTTGACAATAAATCATAGTTTCTGCTATTATTATTAGGCGTAAAATAGATAGCAGCATACAAAGTCATGCAGATCGCGTTGATGACATGTCCTCATGGAGTACTGTGTAACCCAGCTGTTAGTGGTGAAGGTATTGTAAGCATCAACACCCTGATTGATGATTTGTACTGTTATTGTTTTATGGCCAATAAAACAATAAGGAGGAAATTATGGCAAGAATCAAAGGACCAGTTTGGAAGAAATCCCGCCGTTTAGGTTTCTCAGTTTTGGAAACAGGCGAAGAGCTCCAAAAACGTCAGTACGCACCAGGCCAGCACGGACCAACAAAACGAATCAAATTAACAAACTACGGACTTCAGTTGCGTGAAAAGCAAAGAATCCGTTACATGTATGGAGTAAATGAGCGTCAGTTCGTTAACTTGTACAAAAAAGCAGCTAACTCTAAAGGAGTTACTGGTGAGACTTTCTTATTCTTATTAGAATCTCGCTTGGACAACTTAGTATACCGTATGGGCTTTGCACGTACACGCCGCGCTGCTCGTCAGTTGGTAAACCACGGACACATTTTGGTAAATGGTAAAAAAGTAGATATTCCTAGCTACAGCGTAAAACCAGGATCCGTGATCGAAGTAAAAGAAAAATCAAAAAATATGACAGCTATCAATGAAGCATTAGAAGCAAGCTTGAATACAGTTGCTTTCGTAGATGTTGATAAAGATGCTAAAAAAGGTACTTACTTACGTTTACCTGAACGCAGCGAGCTGAACAGTGAAATCAATGAATTGCTCGTTGTCGAATTCTACAACAGATAAGACAGTTAAAAAGATATGCGATCTACACGATCTGCATATCTTTTTTTTATTTGTTATTTGATTAAAATATCAGCTTATTTACAAGTATATCCTTGTTTTTCCAAGGCTTCGATCGATCCATCCAAACGTATATTCGAAGTATCCGCATCAATGATCCCCATATCCGACAAGGTTTTGGTATCTGCTTTATCAAAATCAATGCGCATGTTAAAAATTGCTTTTTCATCTTCCAGCTGATAATCCACTTGCACCCCTTCGATCGTATCCGCCAATTGCGGTATTTGCGATTCAAACAGTGCCCGCAGATCTTCTTCATCAATTGTCTCGATATTCTCTTTGCTCGCTCCAAGATCCAATAAATCAATTTCTAACCGCTCTTCCAGCACGGTCACATTTCCATCTACAGAAGTAATGATCTGCTCATCCTGTAATCCTTGGCCATTAATGCTGCATGTCGTTGTATCTGATTTTGATGATGTACACCCACATAACAAAAAACATGAAATCAAGATCGAACCCCAGCATATACTACTATTTTTCATTTTCCCCTCCCATATATCAATTAAATTTATTGTACTATAAAACAGTCACCCATATAAAAAAATAGATACACTGCCGGTATCTATTTTTTTAATACAAATATTTCTTCGCCCTGCGGCCGAATTTGAATGCGTTCAATATGTGTTGCCCGCCGGCTTTCTTCATCAATCTCAACGAGTGCACCGCAAAAGATACCAGGCCCCTCGGCAATCGTATACCGTGTTTTTTGATCCGTTGTGAAACGAGTTACGATTTCATTCACATCTCTTCCCAATACGCTTGTATAAGCACCGCACATGCCTAGATCGGTAATGGCCGCCGTGTGATTCACGATGCGTTCATCTGCCGTTTGTACATGCGTATGCGTGCCTACAACAACTTGCACCCGATTGCTGAACGCATATGCAAAAGCAATTTTTTCACTAGTTGCTTCTCCATGAAGATCTACGAAAAATAAATCTGCCTGAGTCGTCCGCAAAATGCGTTCCATGCATTGGAAAGGAGATTCCGCGATATCGTGCATAAACACTTCTCCGCAGAGATTAACAATTGCCGCACGCAAACCTTTGATTTGAAAGATCCGCACACCTGTACCTGCATCGACAGGTTCTAGATTCATCGGCCGGATCAAGCGGTCAGCCTCGTCAATAAAATTAAACAGATCACTTTTAGCAAACGTATGATTTCCCATCGTCATCGCATCTATGCCAAAGCTCAATAATTGATGATAGATCCTTCGTGTGATTCCTTTGCCATGTGCTGCATTTTCTGCATTTGCAATCACGAAATCAATATCATATTGCGATTTTAAAAGAGGGAGATGGCTCTGCACCATTTCCCTGCCGACACTGCCAACAATATCGCCAATAAAAAGTATCTTCATGTTATTTTGCCACTTCGCTGGCTCTGACTTCGCGAATCACCGTTACTTTGATTTGTCCCGGATAAGTCAGCTCTGCCTCGATCTTATCTTTGATATCACGTGCTAATCGATGGCATGCCAGATCATCTAATTTATCTGGTACGACCATGACGCGAACCTCACGGCCAGCCTGGATAGCATAAGAGGAATCAACACCATCAAAGCTCTTTGATATTTTTTCCAACTCTTCCAAACGGTTGATATAATTTTGCAATGCTTCATATCGTGCTCCCGGACGAGCGGCGCTGATCGTATCGGCAGCAATCACCAGATTGCTGATCAGATATTTCGGCTCCACTTCCCCATGATGCGACTGGATGGCATTGAGAACAACTTCACGCTCGCCATGTTTTTTACAGAACTTATAGCCAAGCTCGATATGACTTCCTTCCACTTCATAATCCAGAGCTTTTCCAATATCATGCAATAAACCGGCACGCTTTGCCAGCTGTTGATTCAATCCCAGTTCTGCAGCCATCATACCTGCCAAGTTTGCCACTTCAATACTATGCTGCAATGCATTCTGACCATAAGAATAACGATATTTCATCCGGCCGATCAATTTGATGATCTCACGATCGATCTTGCCGATTCCCAGTTTAAATACCGTTTCTTCTCCGACCTTCATGATATTGTTATCAATCTCACGGCGTACTTTGTTCACTACTTCTTCAATACGACCCGGCTGAATACGTCCGTCTTTGATCAAATACTCTAATGAAAGACGGGCAATTTCGCGGCGAATCGGGTTAAAGCAAGAAACAGTGATCGTTTCTGGTGTATCATCAATGATCAGATCGACCCCCGTAGCCTGTTCGATCGCTTTGATATTACGACCTTCTCGTCCAATGATACGTCCTTTCATTTCTTCACTCGGCAATGAAACAACAGAAACGGTGCGTTCTGCCGATTCATCCTGTGATAAACGCTGAACAGCTAAGGCGATGATATTACGTGCAATATCATCTGCTTTTGCTTTTGCGTCTTCTTCTTTGTCTTTAATGTAGGCGATGGTCTCCTGTTCCATTCTCTTTTCAACAACAGAAAACAGTTCTTCCTTCGCCTCTGTCGAACTCATTGCAGCCACTCTTTCCAGTTCAGCAATCTGAACATCGATTTTTTCCTGCAATTCTTTCTCTTTTTCATCTAGAGAAGCTAATTTCTCAGACAGCTGTGTACTTTTTTGATCTAGTTGTTTTTCTTTAGCAGTTAAAGCCTCATCGCGGAAATTCAGATTATCTTCTCTGCGCAACAGCTTATTCTCCATTTTTGTAACTTCTTGTTTGCGTTCCTTGATTTCTTTTTCTGCTTCAATCTTAAGTTCATGTACCTGTGTACGGCCATCCAATATCGCTTGTTTGATCGTTGCATCAGCTTTGATCGATGCTTGATCCAACAATTGGGCAGCCTTCTGCTGATCCTTATTTAATCCCACTTTGGAAACAAAAATCATCACGATGATTCCCAAAGCAAGACCTACCAACCCTCCAGACAAAATTGAAACTACATCCATTTCAGTTCCTCCTTCGTCTATGATTTATGGTTGTAAGCGCAATGCTTAACCTATATTATAATAGCATATTGTTCATTTAATTAACAAGTATCATTCCCCTTTTTATCCCATAATGTATTATTTTTGTAAAAAATGTAAACGTTTATTCATTATTTCATTTTTTAAATCTTTTGCTTTCAT